>DATLJS010000042.1:0-131146 GCA_035538795.1 Candidatus Sulfotelmatobacter sp.
GCTGGGCAAGACCATCGGCGACGATTTCCGCGAAGGCAAGATCACCCTGCCGATCATCCTGGCCATGCAGCGCGGCAGCGACGAGGAAAAAGCCTTCTGGCGCCGTACCCAGGAAGACCTCGACCAGGCCAAGGACGGCTCCGACCTGCGCCATGCCCTGGCTTTGATGGAGAAGCACGGCACCCTGGCCGACAGCATCGAACGGGCCCGCCACTACGGCGATCTGGCCCGCCGAGCTCTGGACATCTTCGCCGACGGCCCGGCCAAATCGGCTCTGACCGACATCATCGATTTCTGCATCGAACGGGCTTGGTAAAAAAGGTCGTTTTCATCGAATTTCCCGTTTGCGATCCGCCGGGCTTGGCGCTATAAGAAGCGCCTCGCAGGCGTCGGAGTGTAGCTCAGCCTGGTAGAGCACTGTCTTCGGGAGGCAGGGGCCGGAGGTTCGAATCCTCTCACTCCGACCAGCGAGAAACCGCAGAAAACTGCGCGTTTCTCGCTAGACAAGGGAACAGTCCGGGGCTGCCCCTTGAATTTGCGGGACAAATGCGGGACACTCAGCCAATTGGCACTGTCCCGGAGTGTCCCCTAATGGCGACTCTTACCAAACGCTTTAATCGTGACGGCGAACTGATCGGCTGGCAGGCAAAGATTCGCCGCCAGGGCTACCCGCCTGTTTCCAAGACCTTCACCTCAGAACGCGAGGCCAAAGACTGGGCCACCGTCACCGAAGCCGATATGGTCAAAGGCACCTACGTTGACCGCTCTGCCTCTGAGCGCATGACACTGGACCGGGCCATCGACATCTTCATCAATGACGTTGTTCCCACCCATAAGGGCGGCGATATCGAGAAGGTCCGCCTGGAGCGCTTCAAGCGCGAGGAAAGCGAGCTCTGCCGCTACGCCCTCTCCAACCTCCGCACAGAGCATGTCGAGGATTATCGGGACCGCCGGCTTGAGGAAATCGCACCTGGCTCCCTCTGCCGGGAACTGAACCTGCTGCATGCCGTGCTGGAGAACGTCCGCCGGCGCACCGGCTTGGTCGAGAACCCCGTCTCCCACGTCCGCCGCCCCAAGGTGGCCGACGAACGGGATGTACGGCTATCCAGGGACGACGAAGCCAAGCTGCTGTCCGCCCTGGACACCACCCGAAACCCATGGATCAAACCGTTCGTGATCGTAGCGCTGGAAACCGCCATGCGACGCAGCGAGCTGCTGGGGCTGCTATGGCGGCATGTGGATCTGGCACAACGGACGGCCCATCTGCCTGAAACCAAAAACGGTCGCGGGCGAACCGTGCCCCTCAGCCCCCGAGCAGCCGAGGCTTTAGCAGCCTTGCCGCGCTCGATTGATGGCCTGGTGTTTCCTGTGTCCCTGGAATCCCTTAAGCACGCCTGGACGCGCGCCAGAGACCGCGCCGGACTCCACCACCTCCACCTTCACGACCTGCGCCACGAGGCAACCAGCCGCCTCGCTGAGGCGGGCTGGAATGTGCTGGAGCTAGCCGCCGTCACCGGGCATCAAGATTTGCAGATGCTTAAGCGGTACACAAACTTGAGGGCCGCCGACTTGGCGAAAAAGATGAGTTAGGAGACAGCTAAATGCATTATGCCTATGGCGATGAAAGCATAGATGAAAAGTTTGTGTCATATGGCGTTATCGCAATTGATTTTGACAAAATCAATATTGCTGAAAATATTATTATAGATGCAAAAACATCACTCGGCGCCCCAGCGGAATCGCGACTTCATTGCAGAGAACTCTTCGCAGGAGATGCCAGACGTAAAACATCTTTTTCGCATCTCACCACAGACGATGTATTCGGTATGTACGAAGGCATTTTTCGCAAGCTGTCATCTATAGGATGCAGAAATATATCAGCCGTAGCAAAGACGTCAGAGTTCCCCAAAATCCTCCCCGGTGGAAAAATGGAAACGGTCAATGATGGAATAGAACGCCCAGACGTATACACGAAATCAGTCAATGTAACAGGAAAGCAAATTGCTGTTTATTGCGCGTGGGCTTCAATGATACCGCTATCAAAAAACCCCGGTTTTAGCCAGGTCACATTTATACCTGATATTGATAATTCTTCAATAGAGTGGTTCCACGGAAAGACCGAGCAGACAAATCCCCTAAACAATTTCTACATTGAGAACAGCACAACCAAACAGCCGGAGAAGCTAAACACATTAGTAATTAAGGACAATAAACCGCCACTACTTGAACTCGCAGACTGCATAGCATACACCTCAAGAAGAGTTATGAACAATTCAATGATTGGAATTGGTAAAAAATTCATGGCGTTATACAATGCAATTTCGCCAGAAGAGGTTTTATCGGGAATAGGGCAGGATGGAAGAGTGCGTTTTAAATTTGAGTAATTTATTCCAAAAAGCAATCACTTAAACCCAGCCCTCCACCTCGAAATTATATCCTCAAAACCAGCGGGATAAACCCTCTCCCTCAAAACACAACTCATATCATCGCCCGAAAAATTCGGCAAAAAACCAAACAGACCATCATATATTGTCCCGATGTACAAAGACATATACACGATAGCTTTTATTGACAACTCAACATCATTGATAAATCTCTTCTCCTCCTTTTCCATTTTTTCAAACATGTTGCCGATCGCATCATCACCAAATGGAAGCTGTTCAGATTTATGATGAACAAGCTTATTTCTAGCAGAAATCAATTTCTTCAGGCAAAAATATGTTTTTCCACTTTTATCTATATCAGCGCCAAATATAAACTTGATTATCAGCATCCATTTGGACAGCACATCCAGCTTATCTATGTGATCAGAGGCAAATCCATCCCCAAGATGTACCGCAAAAACATCATAAGCTGCCGCTTCCATGCACATGGCTGAATATATTATGGACGTGCAGCCGTACTCATCCATATCGCGCTCTATCTCACTTACGCTGTCATAAAACTCCCTAGACTCCGACGATGATTTAGAATTTTCCCGTAAAATCCGCTTTCTTTCCTCCAATTTTGAAACGAATTTCATGTAATTATTTATTGCTATCAGAGCATACGATCGCTGCCTGACATTTATTCTGGCATAGGAGGTGACAGAGATATTTGGCATAGGTCATCCCACATACATTCATATTCTGACCATGCTGACGATACCCCATCTTCGACCTCTCCCCCAGACTTATCACAAGCATTTCTCATGCCAAGCAAACCTGCTGAAAAAGCGTGAATAGGTGTCGCATTCCCGTGAATTCCACAGATTTTCACGCTTTTTCCACAGGACGCAATAGCTTAGGATTCCACCTGTGCGTGATCTTGGAGGCTTTCATGCCCGATATATTCAAGCCTGCTATGCCACCAGAGCCGCCGGAAGGCGGATGGCCTGAACAGATTGATGAGCCCACGCATGACAGCATATGCGGTCCATTGCCGGATGAGTTTCAGTCGCCTCGCGGCAGTTTCTTGAGGCTCTTGCGTCCGGCGAAGAGGGAGGCGAACCAATGACACAATCGAGCGTCTTATCGCCGCAGGCCGCGAGGCGGCATCGGTCTATCTTGACGATGGAGGGATTGGAGACCGAAACGCGGCAGGATACGCTCTACTGGCAACATCCGGTGATGGGCCCGGCGCCAAGGCTGAGCGATCAATCGGTGATGGTTCTCTGCAAGATTCCTCGTCTTTTCGACTCGAATTGGGTCTGGATGGACTTCCGGGCGCAGATGGCGGAACGCGCGGCGATGAACCCGGAACATCCGGGGCCGCGGTTCTACATGGAGGAAGTGGACAAGGTGCTGGCCTGGCGGGCGACCGTTCCGGAACACCTGCAGTTCTGGGAAGAAGACTAACCAGATAGGTCATTTGACCTATCATTTTCACCGGATCGCAAGCGTGCGCAAGTCAGCGCACGCTAATTTTTTGCCTGACATCATGAAAGCCCAGGAAATCCTGACACTTCACGTAAGCCATTGCTGCATGTAGCTGCATAGAATTACACACTACTGCATTGGTTTCGTGCCGCACGAAACTGTATTATATTGACTATAACCATATGAGTGCGCCCAATTACTTTTTGCAAAAAGGTAGTTGGGCGCACTCATATGGTTTTTCTTGTCGATGACGACCTCAAAGCTGGGCAGGGGCGCTACCGTGAGGCTCAGAAAGTCTCTCGGCGGGTGGGGCCGGGCGGCCGGACTTTTCATATCGAGGTGAAGACGATCACAAAAAGGAAAGTCGGCAAAAAGCAAGGCGGCGCGGCTCAGGCGATTGCAGGACTCGATTATGACGCACGGCACGGCAAACACTCTAGGCGGCGGGACGAGCTGGAGCTCGAGGGCGGTCGGGATCGGCGCGAGATGGCTGAAATTTTGCAAGCTGCAGAGGCGGCGAATACGAGATCGAACGGAAAGGTGGCACTCGATCTTGAGGTCGAGCTGCCGCTCGAGGCGACGCCCGATCAGCGGCGACAAATCGTCGAGCGGGTGGCGGCATGGTTTGAAAACAAAGGCTGCCCGACTCACTGGGCAATTCACAGCAGGAACTCAACGAAGGAGCTGCAGCCGCATTTTCACATGACGGTTACGGCCCGGCCGGTTCATCAGGTTGATGGCGGCTGGGTGGGAACTGCACCTGGCCGGCGGGGCGATCCCGGCCCACCAGCGGTCATCAATGGCGGGGCAGAAATGGAGAACTTCCGCCGTCAGGTTGTTGCGGCGGCGGTAAACGATGTGACGGGACTCAATTGGCATGGTGGCCGGCTCGAGGAAACGGGCATCGACCGTCCGGCGAAGCGCCGGCTACCCATGGCTGCATACAAAGGGACGCTGGCAGCTAGAGAAGATGGTCCGGCCAGCACCAACACTTTGATTGACCAGGGGGCCTACGAGCTGGTGCGACGGCGGCGGGCTGATTGGGTTTCTGGCAAACAGAAACAGCGGCAGGCGAAGAAAGCGGCTGGAGAGGCTCAGAAAGCCGAGCAGTTGGCTCGACTGGGAGGTGTGCCCCGGGCAGAAGCGGAGGCCGTCTGCAGGGCGGCAAACCGACGTTTGCAGGAAGTGGAGATCGCCGCAGGGGAGCGAGAGAGGGAGCTACGCGCTGCAACTGCGCGTCAGGCAGCGATGATCATCGGCATGGCAAAGGAGGCGGGCGTCTCTGTCACACAGGATCAGTTGGAACGACTCGACGGCGGTGATCTCGTCGCGGCGGTCAGGAAAGCAAAATCGGGCGATAGGGCTGCTTTTGAACAGCGAATTTCTGAGGCTGAGACGAGGGCATTGCACAGCGCAGTCAGGACGATTTGCAAAGCGGCTGGGATCGGACCTCGCGCGGTCGCGGAAAGATACGGTGAGGACTGGGCAGCTAGGCCGGAGGTCGCTCAAAAAATACTTGCCGATGCAGCCACCCAGCTGGCAGCTCGTCCGCCGGCTGAAAAAATTGAGAAACGTGTCAACGAGCTAGCTCGGACGGGGCGGGAACTTCGCCCAGGGCATCAATTGGACAGCAGTGGAATTGACACGGCGCTGGCTGAGCTCGGCAGGGTGGCATCGAGGGTCATCACTCAGAAAAAACACTCGCAACGGGAGAGATCAGATGGCAGGTGAACGGAAACCTTGGCAGCGCCTAGCCGGCGCTTGGGGCGCTCTCTGGGGCGACGAGGATAATAGAAGGAGCATGTCACACGAGATGAAATGCGCCGGGGAGCGTGGCTCTGCAAAAAGATACTCGAAGAGCGGGGAACACAAGTCCCCAGGACGCTGGCGCAGCCTTTTGAGCCGCGCCAGCGACATTCATCGAAAGCGAAGGGAATGGAGAGGTAGACCAAGTGTCCCGGTCGTCGTCCTCTCAACCGCCTATGCGGCGGATAACGATGGCGCCCGCGCCGCCATCAATCTTCAGCACCTCTCAACCGCCTGTGCGGCGGATAGCCGTTCCGATATTACATCATCACTTTGATTCTGCAAACAATCTCATGTCAGGCGCTTGCGGATCTCCAGTCCAGGCTACGGCCGATGGCGCTGCCATTTTCTGAACCTCTTCAGCCGTGTAGCCCTGCACAATCAGCAGCTTCGCAGCTTGGCCGACTGTCATGCCCTGCAGTCGGCTTGGGCATAGTCCCAAGCCGAATACCAAGGACCATGCTAACTGAGACGACTGATCGATCATGACCGTCCGCCTCGAATCACCCGCAGCGGCTGGTACGGCGCATCCCTCCAGCCGAGCCGGATCATCGGTCCATCTTCATCTCCCGCCAGCTGAATGGTGTCGGCCGGAATTGACCAATCATCAGCGGCAATGACGATAAGCCCCCTCTGTACTGCATGAAGCAATACATTAGACAATTCATCTAAATTGATATCCATATCCTCCTCCTCTAAAGCTCATGGTCTGGCATGGCGCGACGACGCCGCTGAAGCTCTTTGTTATTATTATATCTTATGTAGTCCATCGCTTCATCGACCGTGTAAAAGAATTTTTCCTCCGTTAATGTTTTCAACACAACAACTCCTGTTTCATTTCCATTTTCGTCCAGCAATTTTTCTATTTCGTAGTTCGGAAGAGACATTTTCCAGTCCTTTCAATTCGTCCCCACCAGCGCTGGGGAGGAGGGTTTGGGAGGAGGAGGATCTAAGTAAATCCTGAATCTCAGTATCGCGCGCGCGTGACGGGTCGCGTGGCGACCCTGCCTGGGTCGCTACGCGACCCGCTTTTTGCTCGCAAGCAAGGTTAGAGGCAGACTCGATATCTACGATCCCGACCCCGCCGGCCTCGATGTGCTGATTGATGACGATGTTTTGCAAAATTTTTATCTCGATGCCTGGTCGAGGTTGAGCGCCAGTCTCCACCGATTCCCGGACAGCCTCGCGGTCACGCGACGCTGTGATTGGCACATGCGGCCACGACGCCTCCCATACATCGCCCCCGCCTGCAATCACCAGCCCGGCGCGGTATCGCAGCCGATAGCGTGCTCGCTGCCCGGGGCGGCGACCTGGCAGCTTATCGAGCCAGCCAGCCGCCTCCAATGACGCTAAAGCGGCCTTCGCCGCCGTCCTGCCCATGCCGCCAAGTCGGGCGATATCGTCCACGCCCAGGCCGAGAATATCTCCTGTTGGCAAGTCGGCGGCAGTCGCCAGCACAACCAGTGCCGCCGTAGCGAAGGGACCTCGGTTAGCCGCATAGCCGCCAGTGACATACCACCGCATGATCGCAGCCCAGCCGAGGTCAGGCCCTGCGCCTACCGGCACCAACCCATCGGCGCTCATAGCGCCTTCTTCGCCGGGCGCCCCGGCCGGCGGTTAAGCCCTAGCACAACCGTAGTCGTGGATTGGCTATTTCGCCCTTCGATCCACGCCTCAACTTCCTGCCGTCTGTACAAAACTTTCCGTCCAACCTTGTAAAAGGGCAAAGACGACTTCGGCAGAGAATTCAGCATAGAGACTGAAATTCCAAACATTTCCGCTACTTGACGCCGACTCATGTAGCCAGATTCGGGCTTCGGCTCCCACCCGGACTTTACTGACATCATGTAATTCCATTTTCATACTTGCTAACTCATAAAATTACATCAATGACCACATGATAATTCAACATATTATTTTTGGGTAATTTACGGTAATTACCGAAATTACTGAAATGGGGCTAAGATTTTCAGAAATATTAGATGATTCTTGTGTGTAAAAATATGGCGGAAGATATAGACACAACCAGTTTCCTCAGCCCTCTCAACCGCCTGTGCGGGACAAATGCGGGACAGTGCGGGACAATTTCCATGTAGCTTGAAGCAGCTACATGGAGCAATAAACCCATGTATTTCCACGCAACTCCATGCAATATACGGAATGCAGATTGTCTTCTGGAGGCAGGGGCCGGAGGTTCGAATCCTCTCACTCCGACCATTTGCGAGAAATGAAAAATCCGTCGCCCTTTCGGCCGGCGGATTTTTCATTTCTGGGCCTGACGAAATCCTCATCCGCCTCCATCTCACGACAACCCGTATAATACGAATTCCCATCGCGACTTTTTCCATCGGATTGCGCACTCTGACCCGACGGTAAAAGTGCTGTATCGGGATGGACGGCATGGGCGAGGCTTCCCCCTTGGCAAAGAACAACGTCACGGTCAGCGGCAAGGCCGATGCCGCCCGCAGCATGGTCTTCGTCCACGGCTTCGGCACCGACCAAAGGATCTGGGCCGATATCGTCCCCACGTTCCGCCGGGACTACCGGCTGATCTTGCTGGACAATGCCGGCGCCGGCTCCGGTTCCTCCGAGCATTTCGTGGAAAACCGCTATCTCAGCCTGAATGCTTACGCCCGCGACCTGATCAACGTCTGCGACGCCCTGCGACTGCGCAACGTCGTGGCGGTCGGCCATTCGGTCGGTGGCATGATCTGCCTTCTGGCGTCGATCATCCGGCCCGATCTGATTGCCAAACTGGTGACGATCTGCACCTCGCCGCGCTATCTCGACGATGTCGGCTATCACGGCGGCTTTGCCCCGCAAGACATCCAAGCGCTTTACGAGCACGCCAGCCGGGAATACGAGGAATGGGCCAACGGCTTTGCCGCCGAGGTCATGCAGAACCAGGACCGCCCCGAACTGGCGCGCCGGTTCGCCGCCGAGCTGAAGGCGATTCCGCCGAACATCGCCCTGACCGTCCTTTGTTCGATCCTGCAATCGGATCACCGGGCCGATCTGCACAAGGTCACATGCCCGACATTGCTGATCCAAAGCCTGTACGATATCGCCGTTCCCCTGTCGGCGGGCGAATACATGCACCGCAAAATCCCCGCCAGCAAGCTTGAAGTCATCGATTCCCGCGGCCACCTGCCCCATGTCAGCACCCCCGATCAGGTGATCGAGGCGATGCGGCGGTTCGGGCTTTAGGCGCCGCCGGTCAACACGTCCAGCAAAGCCTCGATACGGGCCAGCGGCGCGCCCTTGCGCCAGATCAGCACGGTCGGCAACTCCTCGGCCCCCGGAATCGCCTGAGCGAAAACGGCGTGCTTCCCCGGCGAGCTTTCCACCAGGCTGCGCGGCAGCAGGCCGATGCCCATGCCGGCGGCGATACAGCCCAGAATGGCGTAATTGGACGACATCTCCACCACCCGGTCGGGAATGATGTCCATATCCCGCGCCCAGTCCTCCAGCAGAGTCCGATAGGTGCAGCCCCGCTGCAAGGCCAGCAGCGTTCGCGTCTGCCCCCGCTCGGCCATGCTGTCGGAAGGGCTGACCACCACCAATTGCTCGACATAGACGGGACGCTGCTCCAACCGGGAATCGTCCAGCGGTCCGGCCACCAGGGCGGCATCCAGATCGCCTTGCAGCACCCGGACGATCAGCGGCGCGGTGGACGCCACCGCCAGCTCCAGCGTGATCTGCGGATAGCGGCGGTGAAACTCGGCCAACGGTTCGGGCAGACGCGCCGCCGCCGTGCTTTCCATCGAGCCCAGCCGCAAGCCGCCCCTCAGCCCGCCGCCGCCGACCGCCTCGCGGGCCTGGGCGGCCATTTCCAGCAACCGCTCGGCATAAGGCAGCAGACGCGCGCCGGCCGGCGACAATTGTACGCCCCGCCCCTGGCGGTCGAACAGGTCCACCCCCAAATCCTCTTCCAGCTTGCGGATGCGGGCGGTGACGTTGGACTGCACCCGGTTCAGACGGCTGGCGGCGCGGGTGACGCCCCCGGCCTCGACGACGGTGCGGAACACCAAAAGATCCGACAGCTCCATAAATCACCTAATGAGATGAAAAATATCATTTCAATTCATTATACACGATGATTTAAGCCAATTACAGTGATGGAAATCGCTCCCTCGGAGTTTCGCATCATGCATTCCCCTCCCGATTCCCAGCCGATGACCCTGGGATATTTCTATGCCGGGCTGATCATCGTCATCTGGACCGGCTTCACCCTGATCACCCGCATCGGCGTCACCGGGTCGCTGACCCCTTACGACGTCATCGCCATCCGTTTGGCCACGGCAGCCATACTGGCCGTTCCCATGTGGCTGCACCTGTCCCATCACCGGCGCATCGACTGGCACATGGCGGCCCTGACCGCCACCGGCGGCCTGGGATACGTGATCCTGGTCTATTGCGCCTTCCATCTGGCTCCGGCTTCCCATGGCGGCATTCTGCTGTCGGGCCTCCAGCCTTTCGTCATGAGCCTTTGCACCTGGGCCGTGATGGGCGAGAAGCCGACCCGGCAGCGGCTGGCCGGTATGGCCGCCATCGGCATGGGCGCCGCCGTGCTCGGCTATGGCGTGCTGACCGGCGGCTCCGACAGTTGGCGGGGCGATCTTCTGTTCGTCGGCGCCTCCCTCTCCTGGGCGCTGTATGCCGTGCTGGCCCGGCGGTGGAAGGTTTCCCCGTGGGAGACCACGCTCAATGTCTCGCTGCTGGCGGCGGCGGTTTATCTGCCCGTCTATCTGCTGGCGCTGCCCAAGACCATCATGCAGTCCAACTGGTCCGAGATCATGATCCAAGCCGCTTATCAGGGGGCCTTGGCCGCCTTCATCCACGCCTTCATCTATATGCGGGCCGTGGAAATTCTCGGACCGTCGCGTTTGGGAGTGCTGACCGCCATCACGCCGGTAACCGCCGCCATGGCCGCCGTGCCGTTGCTGCACGAGCCGCTGACCGCATCCCTGCTGGCCAGTCTGGTGCTGGTGACCACGGGGGTCGTGGTCGGCAACGGCATTTCCCTACCCCGCCTGAAACCTCTGCCCAGCGAAGGATGAGTTCGATGCCTTACGTCAATATCAAGATCACCCGCGAAAACGTCACCGCCGAGCAAAAGGCCCTGCTGATCAAGGGCGCGACCCAATTGCTGGTGGATGTGCTGGGCAAAAATCCCGCCACCACCGTCGTGGTCATCGATGAAGTCGACACCGATAACTGGGGCATCGGCGGTGAAGCCGTGACGGTTCGCCGGAAACGGGGGCAATAGCGCTCCCGCCTTTCCTTTCCATCCCCGTTTCCGTTTTAATCGTCCAGATCGATGGGGCAGGTGAAACCGTCCAGGCGGCAGCATCCCGGCTGCAACCGGTCCCAGTCATCGATGTCCGAAGACAAGGCCGCCAAGGCGCCGGTAGGATATTTGTCGGACAGCCGGGCCAGCGCCTTGGCGTCGCCCTTGCCGTCGGCCAGACTCAGGGCCAGGCGCTCCAGCCCGGGATTGTGGCCGATCAGCAAGACCACGTCGCAATGCCCCGGCAGTTCCTTCAGCCGCGCCAGCAGGGTCTGCGGCGCGGCGTCGTAGATACGTTCGTCGTAAACGACGTCGGCCTGGTCCAAGGCCGTCTGCAAAAGATCCAAGGTCTGACGGGTCCGCACCGAGGTGGAGCAGAGCACCGTCTGCGGCCGAATTCGTTCCGCCCGTAAATGGTCGGCCATGGCCTTGCCGGCCCGGCGCCCGCGTTTGTTCAGCGGACGCTCGATATCCTCCAGCGACGGATCGTCCCAACTGGACTTGGCGTGACGCATCAGAAAAATCTGTTTCATGGCGGCCTCCCTTAGGCGGCATCAGAAAAGCCAAATCCACAGCCCGTAGCAAATGTTAGATTCATGACGGTTGATCCGCGTCCGCCATGAAATCATACCGGGTTATGACAGCTCGGTTACACTCCCCCGAGCGCTCATGACAGACGCCGTTCAAGGGTCTATAAATGAAGAAGAACAAGCCCGTGGAGGAATGATTGACCGAAGCCGAGACCGTCCAGACCGAACTGCCCGCCACGGCGAACATTCCCGCTGCCATCGACATCCATTCGCCCGAGCGCTTCATCAATCGTGAATTGTCCTGGCTGGCCTTCAACACCCGCGTGCTGGAAGAGGCGGACAATCCTACCCACCCGCTGCTGGAGCGTCTGCGCTTTCTCTCCATTTCTGCCGCCAATCTGGACGAGTTCTACATGGTGCGCGTCGCCGGCCTGAAGGGGCAGGTGACCAACGGCGTCAACAATATCAGCCAGGACGGCCTGACCCCGGCCCAGCAATTGCTGTCGATCAATGCCGAAGCCTCGGCCTTGCTGGAAAAGCAGTCCGATTGCTGGAACCGCCTGCGCGCCGAGCTGCGGGTGGCGGGCATCGCTGTCATCGACATTTCCGAGCTGACCCGCGCCGACCGCAAATGGCTGGAAACCCGCTTCATGGAGCATGTGTTCCCGGTCCTGACGCCTTTGGCCATCGACCCGGCGCACCCGTTCCCCTTTATCCCCAATCTGGGCTTCGCCATGGTGCTGCATCTGTCGCGCGCCGAAGACGGCGAGGTGATGCGCGCCCTGCTGCCGCTGCCCCATCAGATCGAACGCTTCATCCGCCTGCCGGGCGACAACGTGCGCTATCTGCCCCTTGAGGAAATGGTCACCTTGTTCCTCGACCGTCTGTTCCCCGGCTTCCGCGTCGACGGCCACGGCGTCTTCCGCGTCATCCGCGATTCGGAAATGGAAATCGACGAAGAAGCCGAAGACTTGGTCCGCGTCTTCGAATCCGCCCTGAAGCGCCGCCGCCGCGGCCATTGCATCCGTCTGACGGTCAATTCCGACATTCCCGAAGACCTGATGGATCTGATCATGTCGGAAATGGAGGTCACGCCCGGTGACGTCTTCCCGCTGCACGGTCTGATCGGCACGGTGGACATCAAACAGTTGATCACCGACGAACGGCCCGACCTGACCTTCGTGCCCTACAACGCCCGTTTCCCCGAACGGGTGCGCGATTTCGGCGGCGACTGTTTCGCGGCGATCCGCAAAAAGGACATCGTCGTCCACCACCCCTTCGAAAGCTTCGACGTGGTGGTGCAGTTCCTGCGTCAGGCCGCCCGCGATCCCAACGTGGTAGCCATCAAGCAGACGCTGTACCGCACCAGCAAGGACAGCCCCATCGTCAAGGCGCTGGTGGAAGCCGCCGAGATGGGAAAGTCGGTCACCGCCATGATCGAATTGAAGGCCCGCTTCGATGAAGAGGCCAACATCGGCTGGGCCCGCGATCTGGAACGCGCCGGCGCCCAGGTGGTCTACGGCTTCATCGAGCTGAAAACCCACGCCAAGATTTCCCTGGTGGTCCGCCGCGAAGGCGGCGAGCTGCGCTCCTACGTGCATTTCGGCACCGGCAACTATCACCCCATCACCGCCAAGGTTTATACCGACCTCAGCTTCTTCACCGTCGATCCTGCCCTGTGCCGCGACGCCAACCGCACCTTCAACTTCATGACCGGCTATGCCAAGCCGGAGAAGATGGAAAAGCTGATGATCGCCCCGCTGGCCCTGCGCGATCGTCTGCTTCAGTGCATCGGCGAGGAGATCGAGCATGCCAAGGCCGGGCGTCCGGCCTCGATCTGGGCCAAGATGAACTCGCTGGTGGACGCCAAGCTGATCGACGCTCTTTATGCGGCGTCGCAGGCCGGCGTGCAGGTCGATCTGGTGATCCGCGGCATTTGCTGCCTGCGCCCCGGCGTGCCCGGCCTGTCCGAGAACGTCCGGGTCAAGAGCATTGTCGGCCGCTTCCTGGAGCATGGCCGCGTGATCTGCTTCGGCAACGGCCATCAACTGCCGTCGCGCTACGCCAAGGTGTTCATCTCGTCGGCCGACTGGATGAACCGCAACATGGACTGGCGGGTCGAATCGCTGGTACCCATCGAATACGGCACGGTGCACCGCCAGATTCTCGAACAGATCATGGTCGCCAACCTGAAGGACAACCAGCAGAGCTGGGTGCTGGACGCCGAGGCCGTCTATCACCGCATCGCGCCCGCCGAGGGAGAAAAGCCCTTCAGCGCCCACACCTATTTCATGACCAACCCCAGCCTGTCGGGCCGCGGCAGCGCCCAGGAACGCGGACGCCCCTTGCCGAAGCTGCTCCTGAAAGGCTATCCCTGACCGTCATGACGACTCAGCAGCTTCTCCGCACCGGCAGCCGTCAACGGCATGTCGCCATCGTGGACATCGGGTCCAACTCGATCCGGCTGGTGGTCTATGACGGCCTGACCCGCACGCCGGTGGCTATTTTCAATGAAAAAGCCGTCTGCGCCCTGGGCCAGGGGCTGGGGGCGTCGGGCCTGCTGAACGCCGAAGGCCGCCGTCAAGCCTTGGTCAGCCTGGGCCGTTTCGTCCGGCTGGCCCGCGCCATGCCGGTCAGCGTGCTGGACATCCTGGCTACCGCCGCCGTCCGCGACGCCACCGACGGCGAGAATTTCGTCCGCGAGGTCGAGGATCACTGCCAAACCAAGGTGACGGTTCTGTCGGGCGAGGAGGAAGCCCGTCTGGCCGCCATGGGCGTATTGTGCAGCACGCCGGAGGCCGACGGCGTGGTCGCCGACCTTGGCGGCGGCAGCCTGGAACTGGTGGCCCTGGACCGGGGGCATTTCGCCGGCCCCTATTCCACCATGCCGCTGGGCATCCTGCGCCTGAGCGAGGCCTCGGGCGGGGAGCGGGAAGCGGCCGCCCAGATCATCGACACTCACATGGCCGGTATCGACTGGACCAGTTGCGCCGCCGACCGTCCGCTTTACGCCGTGGGCGGCGCCTGGCGCGCCCTGGCCCGCTTGTTCATCGCCCAGACCGGCCACCCGCTGCATGTGCTGGACAATTACACCCTGGATCGGGCCGAGGCTTTGCGCCTGCTCGATCTGGTGTCCCGCCAAAGCCGCAAATCGGTGGACAAGATCCCCGGCCT
This sequence comes from Candidatus Sulfotelmatobacter sp., assembly GCA_035538795.1. Lineage (GTDB taxonomy): Bacteria > Pseudomonadota > Alphaproteobacteria > Rhodospirillales > Magnetospirillaceae > JAJZGK01. The sequence continues at coordinate 14,658 of DATLJS010000042.1, forward strand.
GTCGAAGAAGCGCCTGCCGCATCTGCCCATGGCCGCCCTGCTGCTGGAAAAGGTGCTGCGCAAGGTGCAGCCGTCGAGGCTGGTCTTCTCGGTCTACGGCATGCGCGAGGGCCAGTTCTACAAGCATCTGCCGCCCGACCTGCAATGGCAGGACCCGCTGATCGCTTCGTGCGTCGAGATGGCCCGCACCGCCGGTCGCTTCACCGAACACGGCGAGGAAATGCTGGAGTGGATGGCTCCGCTGTTTTCCATGGAAACCGCCCACCAGGGCCGCTTGCGCTATGCGGCCTGCCTGCTGGGCGACGTCTTCTGGAACGAGCATCCCGATTATCGGGCCGAGCAGGCGTTCCTGCGGGTCTTCCGCCTGCCTTTCATGGGCATGGGGCATCAGGACCGCGCCGCCCTGGCCCTGGCCGTCCACGCCCGCTACGAATCGGACAGCGAATCGCCGCAGGTGCAGAACGCCCGCACCCTGCTGAACGAAGAGGACCAGCGCCGCGCCCGCGTCATCGGCATGGCCTTGCGCCTGGGTCATACCGTCTCGGGCGGCGTGCCCGGCCTGCTGCGCACCACCCGCCTGACCGCCGACGGCCACACCCTGGTGCTGGAAGTGCCTGCGGCCGACCGCGCCTTCGACCCCGATCTGTCCAGCAGCCGATACGACCGGCTGGCCAAGGCCGCCGGGTACGAACGTTTCGAGATGCGCCGGGTATAAAAATAAAAAAGCCCTCGGACCGAGGGCTTTTCTACCGGATCAGTTCCGCCGCCAGCTTTGCGGATCGTCGTCCCAGGGGAAGACCATCCAAATATCCTGGTCGATGGGAATCACGGTGGTGTCCACGGTGTCCTGGCCCTTGGGCTTGACGTAGACCGTGGCGTAGTGGGCGTTAGGTAGCATTTTGCGCAATTGGCGGAAGGTGTTTCCCGAATCCACCAGATCGTCGACGATCAGCCAGCCCGTCCCGTCGCCGTCCACCGGCTTCAGCACCATCACCTCGCCGGACCGCTGCACCTTGTCGTCGTAGCTGACCATGCAAACCGTATCCACCAGCCGGATGTCCAGTTCGCGGGCGACGATGGCCGCCGGCACCAAACCGCCGCGGGCGACGGCGATGATGCCCTTAAACGGCCCCAGATGCTTCAGCTTCTGCGACAGGATGATGGCGTCGCGGTGCAGCGCGTCCCAGCCAATCTTGATGGCGGCGTTTTCGGTGAAATCCTGAGCCATGGCGTTCGATCCCCTCCCATGAAAGCGCAGGGCTTTTATCACTACCTGCAAGGCTCCGGCAAGCCAGATACAACGTCGCCGGAGACATGGAGCGAAGTTTATCAGTATATGTTATGCGAAAATGAATGGCAGCCCGCTCTGGACGGCGGGCGGACGATAGCTCAAAATCGGCATCGTTAAAGAGACAGTCGTCCAAAAGACCGTCGCCCCAAACAAGGGAAACAGGGACAGCATGCTTCACACGACCATGGCGACCCGCGGCATGATCAGCGCACCACACCAGCTGGCCAGCCAGGCCGGTCTGGCCGTTCTGCGCGAAGGCGGCAACGCCATCGAGGCGGCTGTCGCCGCCACCGCCGCCCTTGGAGTGGTCTATCCCCACACCTGCGGGCTGGGCGGCGACGGCTTCTGGCTGATCCACGAGCCGGGCAAGGCTCCCATCTCCATCGACGGCAGCGGCGCCGCCGGCCATGCGGCCAAGCCCGAAATCTATCGCGCCCAGGGGCTGAAAGCGGTGCCCGCATCCGGACCGCTGTCCGCTGCCACCGTCGCCGGCGCCGTATCGGGCTGGCAGGCGGCGCTGGAGATCAGCAGCCGCTGGGGCGGCGCCCTGCCACTAACCCGTCTGTTCGAGGACGCCATTTATCACGCCGCCAACGGCTTTCCGGTCAGCGGTTATCAGGCCTCCTGCGCCCGCAATCTGGGCGACGCCCTGGCCGCGCCCTATGCCGGTCCCCAGCGCGGCGATCTTTTGAAGCTGCCCGGTCTGGCCGTGTTGCTGGAACGGTTGGCGGCCAACGGCCTCGACGATTTCTATCGCGGCGCCATCGGCCACCATATCGGCGCCGAGCTGCACAAGGCCGGCTGTCCCCTGTCGTCCGAGGACCTGGCCCGCCACCGTTCGGTGCGCCGCCGCCCCTTGTCGCTGAATCTGGCCGAAGGCACCATGTACAACCTGCCGCCGCCCACCCAGGGCTTGGCGGCGCTGATGATCCTGGGGCTGTTCGAGCGCCTGGGCGTGCGCGAGGCCGAGGGCTTCGCTCATATCCACGGCATCGTCGAGGCCACCAAGCAGGCCTTCATCGTGCGCAACACCCATGTGACCGACCCGGCCTACATGACCATCCACTCCACCACCTATCTCAGCGATTCCCTGTTGGACAAGCTGGCGGTGGCCATCGCGCCGCGTCAGGCTTTGCCCTGGCGGCGCGAAGCGGTGGACGGCGACACCGCCTGGATCGGCGTGGTCGACGGCGAAGGCCGGGCCATCAGCTGCATCCATTCCCTGAGCCAGCCCTTCGGCTCGGGTCTCGCCATCGGCGAATTCGGCCTGCTGTGGCACAGCCGCGCCTCAAGCTTCACCTTGAGCGAACAGGCGCAGAATCTTCTGACCCCGGGCCGCAAGCCGTTCCATACGCTCTGCCCGTCGCTGACCCGTTTCCGCGACGGCCGCGTGCTGGTCCACGGCTCCATGGGCGCCGACGGCCAGCCCCAGACCCTGGCCGCCATCTATTCCCGTTATGCCCAGTTCGGCCAAAGCCTGCAACAGGCGGTCAGCGCCCCGCGCTGGCGCCTTGGACCGGGCCGGGGCGACGCCGCTTCCGACCTGAAGGTGGAAAGCCGCTTCGATCCCTCGCTGATCCGCGCCCTGCGGGAAGCCGGACACGAAGTCACCCTGGTGGACGCCTTCGACCACCAGATGGGCCACGCCGGAGCCATCGTCCGCCACGAAAACGGCCTGATGGAAGGCGCCGCCGACCCCCGCAGCAATGGCTCGGTGGCGGGATATTGAACCCCACCTCTCGACAACAGCCTGGAAGACCTCTATATTAGAACGTTGGGAGACGACCCGGAGGCCGCCGCCATGTTTGCCGACAATACCCTGACACCGAAAGAAGCCGTACGCCTGTGCGCGCTGGGCACCATTGCCAACTCGCCGATGCGCTACAGCGCCCTGGCTGGTTCCGTGCGCCATTTCTGCGGCCGGGTCATGGGGCCTTCGCTGGACCTGATGGGACTTTCCATCGAGCTTCTGCGCTATGAAGGTCTGGTCGAGGCCGTCGACGGCCAGGGCATGGAAGACGATGCCCTGCTGGCCATCAGCGAATCCGGCAAACGCGAATTGCGCACCCTGCTGACCGCCAAACTGCGTCCGTCGTCTGACCTGTCGAAGCTGGTGATCGCCCTGAAGTTCCGTTTCCTGCATCTGCTGGACAAAAAGGACAAGGCCGGGCAGATCGACATGCTTCTCGACCTGTGCGATTCCGAACTGGCCCGCCTGGAAGACCTGCGCGACGCCAGCACTGGCGAAGGCTTGGCCCTGCACGCTTGGCTCGACCACGACATCGCGCTGCTGAAGCAGCGGCTGGAGTGGCTGGAAGAGTTCCTTAAGGGGCTGTAACGGCCCCGCCTCCCCACAACACATTCGCCTGATCCGACACCAGCCGGTGGTTCCTTGCCCCCCCCCCGCGCGTCGCCCCGGGCCATTCCCGCGGCGACGGCCGTGGTTCTTACAGAGGCCGGCGCCTCAATACAGGTGCTGGCCGCCGGTCACGAAAATTTCCGTGCCGGTGACATAGGTGAAGTCGTCCGAGCACAGCCGGAACACCACTCCCGCCACGTCTTCGACCGAGCCCATGCGATCCAGCGGAATGCGCGGGATCAGGGCTTCATATTCCGGGGAAATCATTTCCGTCTTGATCTCTCCGGGGGCGACGGCGTTGACGCGCACCCCCAACTGGGCGAACTCCACCGCCATCTCGCGGGTCAGCCCCGACAGCGCCGCCTTGGAGGTGGAATAAGCCGAACCGGCGAAGGGATGCACGTAATGCCCGGCGATGGAGGTGATGTTGATGATCGCCCCCTTGCCCTTGTGCAGAGCCGAGGCGAAGCCCCGGGCCAGCCGCAGAGGGGCGAAGAAGTTCAGATCGAATACTTCCTTCCAGCCGTCAATGGAGCCGTTGAGTACACCCAGGCGTTCCTTGTAAGGCGTCTTGGGACTCAAACCGGCATTGTTGACCAGGGCGTGCAGCGGCGCGCCGTCGAGGGCGGCGTTGGCCTCCTTGATGAAGTTCTCCAAGCTGGCACCGTTCATCAGGTCGGTGGGAATATGGTGGCTCCACAAGGGATCGCGGCGGCAATGAGCCGGAACATCCTGGCGGGCGCAGGAAATCACCCGCCAGCCCTCGCGCATGAAGCGTTCCACCGTGGCATGGCCGATCCCTTGGCTGGCTCCCGTCAGAATGACCGTCTTAACGTCGCTGTCGCTCATCAATGGCTCCTTATGCACCGCCGCTGTCGCGGCGTAAGTCCCTCGCCGGGCGCGGGCATCCGCCCGCTTGGCCGCCGCCTCAATGGCGGCTGGAAAAATCCGGGCCGGAAAGGCCTCCGTACATCACCGTCCCGCAAAAGTCCCTCGCCGGATCTTTCAGTTCCCTTTATCCGCCAGCGCCGCCAGCGGCTGGGCGCTGACACCCAGCGGCTCCTGAAACGGGTTGCCCTGAACCAGCACGATGGCGGCGGTGGGAGCCGAGGCAGCGGCGAAGATCAGCGCCGATAGAAAAGCCGCCCGCGGATGTTCCACATGCACCATGACGATGGACACCACCGTCAGGAAACCCAGAAAAGCCATCCCCAGCCATTTCAGCGGATTGACGTGGGTCTGGCTAAGGGCCACCCGCAGATCATGCATGGCCCGCACTTGGGAAATCTGCTGTAGCAGCATGGCCTGCACCGGCGGGTTGACGGCCTGAGCCAGAGCCGGCGAAGACAGATCGGACTGCAAACCGTCCAGCAAGGCCACGGCCTTGGGATCGCTGCGGCGGTTGGACAACAGCGGCCATTCCTCGTTCACGCTGAGGCGCAGATAAGCCTGGGCCGCGTTTTCGATGCGGCCCCGCAACGCTTCGGGCAGTTGGCGGACTTCCAGCAGAATCCCGCGCAAGGCTCCGGCTTCGGTGAACACCGCGTCCCGCGCCCGGTCGTGGGCGGCCCAGGTGTCGTTGGCGAGAAACGCCAGATTCAAGGCGAACAGCACGCCGACCACGTTCAGGAACGGCGGCACGATCCCCTGAAAGGTCAGCAAGGCGTTATGGAACCGCGACCGCTCGGCCAGCCACAACATGCCGCCGGTGGCGATGAAGGTGCCCAGCAAGGCCGCCAGCGCCAGGGCAAAATGGTCGTAAGACCCCAGGCCGAAGTCCATCGCCGCCCCTATTCCATGCCCAGGCGGGCGCGGACGTCATAGGAATGCTTGGCCGACCAGCTTTTCACCGCATGTTCAAGATCCGCATCCGCTTTTTCCGGCAGCACGATCTTCAGGGTCACCATCTGATCGCCTCGCCCTTTGCCGTGGGGAATGCCTTTGCCTTTAAGGCGCATCACCACGCCGCTGCTGCTGTTGGCGGGAATGCTCAAAGCCACCTTGCCGTCGATGGTCGGCACCGTCACCTTTCCGCCCAGCACCGCCTCGGGCAGGGTGATGGGCAGGGTGATCAGCACATCGTCGCCCTCACGGGTGAAAAAGGGGTGGGGCTCCACCTTGATCTCGATCAGCGCGTCGCCTGCCGGACCGCCGTGGCGCCCCGGGTTGCCCTGGCCCTTCAGCCGCAGGGTGGTGGCGTCCTTGGTGCCGGCGGGAACCTTGATGTCCAGGCTTTTGCCCGTCGGCAGGGTGATGCGCTTGGTGGTGCCCAGCGCCGCTTCGGCAAAGGGCACCTTCAGGGAATATTGGGAATCCGCCCCGCGCATGGCGGGTTCGTCCTCTTCCTCGAACCAGTGCTTGCCGCCCGACCCGGCGCCGGCCTTGCCCTTGTTGCGGCGGCGCAACAGCTCGGAAAAGATGTCGTCGGCATTGTCGCCGAACTTGAAGCCTCCGCCAAAACCGCCGCCGCTGCCGGTTCCCGCCGACGAGCGGCGGTACTGGCGTTTCTCGTTGCCCGATTCATCGATCTCGCCGGCATCGAAGCGGGCGCGTTTGGTCGGATCGTTCAACAGATCATAGGCGACGCTGACCCTTTTGAACTTGTCCTCGGCGACCTTGTCGCCGGGATGCAGATCGGGATGAAGCTTGCGGGCCAGCTTGCGGTAGCTGCTCTTGATCTGGTCGGCGGTGGCGTCGCGGGCGACGCCCAGCAGCTTGTAAGGATCATCCACGGACGACAAAGCTTCACCTGGGGGCAGAGTTGGAACGGTACGACAACAGAGATAGAGGTTTATCGCCTTCTTTTCCAGCATCCTAGCAGCCATGAGGCGATTGCCCATTTTCACGACGCCGCCGCAAGGCTATTTATGGGGGAACCTTTTGACGCGAAGAGCCCCAGCACGATGAGTGAAAGCCCCAAAGACCCGGTTGCCCACTTCCACGAATGGTTCGCCGAAGCCGAGAAGCTGGAACCGAACGATCCCAACGCCATGGCCCTGGCCACCGCCGACGCCCAGGGCCGGCCGTCGGTACGCATGGTGCTGCTGAAGGGCGTCGACGAGCAGGGCTTCGTTTTCTACACCAACCTGGAAAGCCGCAAGGGCCAGGAGCTGCGGGCCAATCCCCATGCCGCCCTGTGCCTGCACTGGAAAAGTCTGCGCCGTCAGGTCCGCGTCGAAGGTCCGGTCCAGGCCGTGACTCCGGAGGAGGCCGACGCCTATTTCGCCAGCCGGGCCAGGGGCAGCCAGATCGGCGCCTGGGCGTCGAAGCAGTCGCGGGTGCTGACTGGCCGTTTCGAGCTGGAAAAGCGCATCGGCGAATATGTCGCCAAATTCGGCCTGGGCAAGGTTCCCCGCCCCGAGCACTGGTCCGGCTTCCGGCTGGTGCCCGAACGCATCGAATTCTGGGCCGACCGCCCTTTCCGCCTGCATGACCGCAGCGTCTATGTCCGCACCCCCGAAGGTTGGCGGACCGAGCAGCTGTTCCCATGAGTGAAACCGCGCCTCCCCACGACCCCGCCCATAACGGGCGGCTGATGAAGCTGGCGACCATGCTGGCCATGGGCGTGGCGCTGACCCTGATCGGCGTCAAGCTGGCCGCCTGGATGGCAACGGGATCGGTGGCGCTGCTGTCGACCCTGATCGATTCGACGCTGGACGCTTTCGCGTCCCTGATCAACATCCTGGCGGTGCGCCATGCCCTGGCTCCCGCCGACGCCGAACACCGTTTCGGCCACGGCAAGGCCGAACCCCTGGCCGGTCTGGCCCAGTCGGCCTTTATCACCGGTTCGGGCCTGTTCCTGATCGGTGAGGCCGGGCAGCGACTGATGGACCCGCCGCCGGTCACCAACGGCGGCGTCGGCATCGCCGTCATGGTCTTTTCGATCGTCCTGACCCTGGCCCTGGTGACGTTCCAGCGCAAGGTCATCAACCAGACCGAGTCCGTGGCCATCCAGGCCGACGCCCTGCATTACGCCAGCGACCTGATGATGAACGTCGGCGTGGCCGTCTCGCTGGGCCTGTCGTCCTGGCTGGGCTGGCGTTTCGTCGACCCCATCTTCGCCATCGGCATCGGCCTGTACATTCTGTGGGGCGCCGTCGGCGTGGCCTGGACGTCCTATAACCTGCTGATGGACCGGGAATTCCCCCAAGAAGACCGCGACCGCATCAAGGACATCTGCTGCGCCCACGACGACGTGCGCAGCGTTCACGATCTGCGCACCCGTTCGTCGGGCCAGGATCAGTTCATCCAACTGCATCTGGAACTGGACGGCGACATGCCGCTGCGCCGCGCCCACGACATCAGCGACGCCGTCGAGGCCCAGATCCGCGCCGCTTTCCCCAAGGCCGACGTGATCATCCACCAAGACCCCGCCGGTCTGCCCGAACCCCGTCCCGTCTTCGATTGAGGAGGGCCGCCGCATGGCACCCGCTGACGATCAGTCGGCCTGTCTGGCCTTCCTCTCCGACCCGGCCCACCTGGGACAGCCTGGGCCGGTGGTCCGCATCGACACCCATATCTCGGCGATTTTTCTGGCCGGCGACCGCGCCTTCAAGCTGAAGCGCGCCGTAAGCCTGCCTTTCCTCGACTTCAGCCGCCTGGAGCAGAGGGAAAAAGCCTGCCGGGCGGAACTGGCCGTCAACCGCCGCAGCGCCCCCGAACTGTATCTGGGCCTGAAGGCCGTCACCCGAGAAAGCAACGGGCGTCTTTGCTTCGACGGCAAGGGCGAGGTGCTGGACTGGGTGGTCGAAATGCGCCGCTTCGAACAGGACGCCCAATACGACCGTTTGGCCGCCAGCCTGACCCGAGACGACGCCAACGATCTGGCCGACACCGTCGCCGATTTTCATCGGGCCGCCGAACCCCGTCCCGCCTGGGGCGGCGTCCAAGGCCTGCGCCACACCATCGCAACCAACGCCGCCTGCTTCGATCTCGACACCCCGGGGCTGTTTCCCGAAGGAACGGGAGTGCGTTTGACCGCCGACTCCTCGGCCTGGCTGAACCGGCTGGCGCCGCTGCTGGAAAAACGCCGGAAGAACGGATCGGTGCGGTTATGCCATGGCGATCTGCATCTGGCCAACATCTGCCGTTTCCAAGGCAAGCCGACGCTGTTCGACGCCATCGAGTTCAACGACGACTTCGCCTGCATCGACGTGCTGTACGATCTGGCTTTCCTGCTGATGGATTTGCAGGCCAAGGGCTTCGGGCAATTGGCCAGCTGGGTGCTGAACCGTTATGTCGAGCGCCGAGACGAGGCCGAGGGATTGGCGGCCCTGCCTTTGTTCCTGTCCTTGCGCGCCGCCATCCGCGCCCATGTCTCGGCGGCCATGGCCCGGGGAACCGGCCGCGACGCCTCTTTGCGCGTTCTGGCTTTGGATTACATGGCCCGCGCCGCCGCCTATCTGCAACCGCTGCCGCCCCGGCTGCTGGCGGTGGGAGGACTGTCGGGCAGCGGTAAAAGCCGGTTGGCCCGCGATCTGGCGCCGCTGCTGGGACTGCCCATCGGCGCGGTGGTTCTGCGCACCGACGTCATCCGCAAGCAGCTGATGGGCGTCGATCCGGAAACCCGCCTGCCCCCCGCAGGCTATAGCCCCGAAATGAGCATTCGTACCTATCAAACCCTTTTCGACAAAAGCCGCGCCTTGCTCGCCGCCGGGCTGACGGTGGTGGCCGACGCGGTCTTTGCCAAGGAGGAGCAGCGCCTGGGAATCGAAAACGCTGCCCGTCAGGCCGGAGTTCCCTTTGAGGGAATCTGGCTGAACGCCAGCGCCGAAGCCATGCGCAGACGCATCGCCGGCCGCACGAAGAACGCTTCCGACGCCACGGTCGGCGTCCTGAACGCGCAGCTGGATATGCCTTTGGGAAACATCGTCTGGTTGCGTCTGGACTCGTCCGGCACCAAAGAGGAAACTTTCGCCAATGCTAAAAGACGAATAAAATCATTGAACGCCGCCTGTTAAGAGGCGGGTCTGGGGAGAGGACGGGGATGAAAATCTTCAACATGAGCCCCTGGGTCATCCTCGCCGTACTGCTGGGGGCAGGCATGGTGGTGGGCCTGGGGGTGGGCGGCTACAGCTTCCGCAACACTCCTTCGGGGATGCACGGAGAATTCGCCGTCAATCCGTCCGAGTTTCTGACCGTCGACGCCGCCCTGAAGATCAACGGCCAACCCGCCGACCTGCACGGCGTGGTGCGATGCCGGGTCAATCCCTATCCCGGCTTGTCCGATCAGGAAGATTTCTCGTTCCCCGACGCCCTGGTCAAGGATACTGGCTCCGACCGTCAGGTGATCCTGGTGGTGCGCTCGGTTTGCTCGGAATATCAGGACGCCAAGACGGTTCTGCATTTCACCGTCATCGACCGCAGAGGCGACGACGCCACAGTCTATCTGACCGACAGCCCGCAATTGGCCGGATCGTCGATCAAGGTATCGGCCACCCGCGCCGCCGACTGGGACCGCAACCTGGACGGCTATCTGGACAATTGCGACGAGGACGGCTTCATCAACACCGGACGCATCGGCGTCTGGCATAAAGCCGGCGAAAGCTTCGCCGGCGACATGGTGTCGGTGCTGGGGCCGCCGCCGCCCAGCCTGCAGATCGAAGGCGTCAGCAACTTCGTCGATACCTCCATCGGCGACCGCGCCATCACCGGCCTGTTGCGCGACTGGAAAGTGCGGTCCCTGAGCCGCGAAGACACCAGCGTCTGCGCCGACAACAGCACCTTTGTCGGCAAGGGATGCCTGGCCCGCGTCACCACCCGCCTTCAGGCTTACGCCCTTGGCGCCATCGACGGCGGCAACTTCCCCACCATCCGCGTCAACAATGGCGTCATGCAGTTGGCTGAACAAGGCGTGGTAAGGCTCAGGCGCACATCCGGCAGCGGCTATGCCCACAACATGCATCTGGCCCTGCGCAGCGGCGAACGCTATTTCTACGTCCAGCGCATGGAAGTTTGCTATGCCCGCGTCTGGCGGCCCGATTGACCGCCGGCCGTCCAGGAAAGAAAGCCTTCGCCCAACGGCGGTGAGCCATGCCCTTTTGGCATCTGTCATAAACGCCCCGCCGGGTTCATAATATTCTGAAACGGCGGGATAATTTCGATAGTCCGGCCCGCCTGGAGGAAGACCATGACCGCCATCAGAAAAATTCTCGCCTGCGTTGGCGAACCGGAAAGCGCCCCCGCCACCCTGGCCCTGGCCCTGACCGTCGCCGCCAAGCTGCAAGCCCATGTGGAAGCCCTGCACGTCCGTATCGACCCCGCCTCGGCGGTGCCGCTGGTCGGCGAAGGGATGTCGGGCGCGATGATCGAGGAAATGCTGGCCGTGGCCGAAACCCAGGCCGCCGAGCGCGCCAAGCGCGTCCGCGCCCAATTCGACGAAGCCTGCAAGCTGGCCGGAGTGTCGCTATCCGCCATCCCCGCTCCCGGCCTGTCGGCCCATTGGAGCGAGGAAGTCGGCCGCGAGGAGGAAGTGGTCGCCACCGCCGGACGGCTGGCCGACCTGACCATCATGGCCCGCCCCGTGGCCGACCGCGACAGCTCCGGCCTGATGAGTCTCAACGCCGCCCTGATGGAGAGCGGCCGCCCCATGCTGCTGGCGCCGCCGTCCGCGCCGCAAAGCGTCGGAACCCATGTGGCCGTACTGTGGAACGGCAGCGCCGAAGCGGCCCGCGCCGTCTCCGCCGCCATGCCGTTCCTGCTGGCCGCCGAAACCGTCTCCGTGTTCTCGGCCCGCGAAAACGCTTCGATGGTGCCCGAGGAGTTGGCCGGCTTCCTGGCCTGGCACGGCATCAAGGCCCGCGTCCAGACCTTCGCCCCCGGCGCCCAGGTCGGGGCCAGCCTGTGGAGCGAAATCGTCAATGCCGGTGCCGATCTGGTGGTGATGGGCGCCTATACCCACAGCCGCCTGCGTCAGCTGATTCTCGGCGGTGTCACCCGCCATGTGCTGCAAACCGCCACCTTGCCGGTACTGCTTAGCCATTGACGAAAGCATGGGATGGGGGAACGGCTTAGATCGGAAGGATGAGCATCCTTCGCCGCCGTTCCCTTTCCTGATTAGCAAGTGATAGCATCTTGTTCTGGGTGTGAAACGCCAACAAAGGCGGACAATCCGCCAAGGGGGCTCAGATGCTGTCGCTCCAAGATTGTATCGGCTTCTCCGGGCTGACGCCCGAGCAGCTGGAAGCCATTGCTGATCATGAACATCTGGAACTGATCATCGCCGCCGAATGGGCCGAGCAAACGCTTGACCGCAGCGACGGCGAGGAACTGGTCGAGCAGATGCTGACCGAGGAAGTGGCCTATTGCGCGTCTCACCACAAAACGGACCGCCTACGCCGCTACATGACCGGTCTGACCGACTTCCACAGACAGCACCCGCCGAAATAACCCGCCCAGCCATTCCGGCGAAAGCGGGACGTCCGGCGGCTGCGAGAAAAGAACTGGTTTCTAAACCGGCGGCGATGTCTGCGACAGCAGCGCCGCCGCCGTCACCACCAGCGCCGCCACGGCATATTCCAGGGTTACCACCATACGCAGGCGCGATGGGTTGCCGTCAGCCAGCAGGAAGCGGTTGACCGCGCCCAAACCGGCCATGGTCAGCACCAAGGCGAACTTGATCCCCAGCAGGCGGGTCCAATCCGCCTGCCAGGACAAGGCTTGCCCCCGGCACAACAGCCCCACGGCGGCAATGCCGCTGAGCGCCGCCGCCAGGACAGCCGTCTGACCGAACGAGCGGTAACGCCGCACCGCTTCGCTCAAGGCCGCCGACGCCCCCTTGCCCGCCAGATGGGCCAGGGGCGGCAGGCTGCCGATCCACGCCCCCACCGCCGCCAGATGCACGGCCAGAACCGGCAGCAACAGACGCCGGACGCCGTCCGCCGCGCCGCCGTGTCCCGACGCCGCCAGGGAGATCAGCAAGGCGCCGGCCCAGGGCAGAAGCTCGCGGTCCAGGGAACGGCCGCTTGGCCGTTGCCACCACAGCGCCACCGTCACCAGTAACAAACCCGACCGCACCAGCCACAACTGGCCGAACTGGCTGCCGGCGACAAAAGTCCGCAAAAGATCGGTATCGAAGGAAAAGGCGTCGTCGCTGCCCGAGATTTGCGCCGCCGCCGCGCACAGCCACAGCCCCTGGCCCAGGGCCGCCACCAACAGAGCCGCCCCGCACATGATGCTGCACCAAGGCTCCAGGCTTTCCGCGGCAACCTGCCCCGGCAACCGCAAAAACAGCAGGCATCCCCACAGACTGCACAAAGCCAGCAGATGCACCGCCAGCGCCAAAGCCAGCGGCCAGGAAACAGTATCGATCATATCGTCTTATTTCACCGTAAAAGCCATGTTGCCTTTGGTGACGTGGGTATCGACCGATACCGCCCGCCACAGCACCTCGCAGCGGCCTTTGGCCGAGCCGTTCAGCGGCACATGCACCCAGGTGGGATGTTCGGCGTCGGGCATAATCACTCCGCCGTCCACCCGCTTGCCGGAAGCGTCGGTGATGGTGACCTGGGAAAATTTCGGCTCGATCTTTTCCGAAAATTTCAGCACCAGCTCAGACGGAGACGCCTCCAACAGGCTTTCATCCGCGGGCTCGGCCCCCAGCAGACCGGCGTGGGACCAGGCGGGGTGAACCGCCAATATCAACGGCAAGGCCAGCAGCAAACGTTTCATTCTTGTCCGTCCTCCTCGTCGCCCTGTTTCCATTGGGCATGCAATTGCGTCCAGATCGGCTCGCCTTCGTCCAGCACGTCCAGCAGCGGCAGGTCCAATGCCTGAAGCTGATGCTGCGCAGCCAAATCCAAGCGGCTGGAGATGCGGCCGATCCACGGCAGGCTTTCATCCTCGGCCTCGCCCCGGCCCAGTCCCAGGCCCAGCAGCAAAGCCATCTCGCCCAGACTGACCCGCGCCAGATCACGCCCCAGAACATAGCGCCCGCCCGTGGTGGACACCACAAAACCGTCCCCTTGCAGTTTATCCAGGACGAATCGGAAGGGACGCTCCCCCTCGCCCACGGCGTCCAGCAGGGCGCGGCGCCCGTGCCCTTTGCCGCCGACCCGGTTTTCATCGAGCAAGGCCGCCAGGATGGTCAAGGCCAGGGATAATTGCCGCCGCGCCGACAGCGGTCCGCCCAGATCGGCCCGCGACAGCCGCCATTCCGGCAAAGCCGCCGCCAGTTCGGCCCCGAACAGGATCACCGCCCAACTGAGATAGGTCCAGAACAGAAAGATCGGCACCGCCGCCACCGCACCGTAAATGCTTTGATAGGCCCGGGCCTGGGTGACGTAGAGGCCGAAGCCGAAGCGCAGCAGGGCGAAGGCCAGACCGGCGCCGATGCCGCCGGTCAAAGCGTCGCGGAAACGCACTCGCCGATTGGGCACGGCCATATAAAGCAGCGAAAAGGCCACCATCAGCAGGGCCGTGGGCAAGGCCGCAGTGACGATTCTGATCATTCCCGACAACCCGGCCCGGGCTGCCCAATCCTGCGCCGCGAAGAACCAGGCCGACAGCGAGAAACTGGCCCCCACCAACAGCGGCCCCAGCGTCACCGCCGTCCAATAGACCAGCAGGCGCGACAGCGGCGAGCGGTGGGTGACGACGCGGAAAATGGCGTTCAGCGAACTTTCGATGGTGACCAGCAGGGTGACGGCGGTGAACACCAGCCCCACCACGCCGGCGGCCGTCAACTTACCGGCATTGCGAACGAAAATGGTGACGTAGCGCTGAACCTGCTCGCCCACTTCCGGCACGAAATTCTTGAACAGAGCGTCTTGAAGTTGCACTCGCACCGAGTCGAAAACCGGAAAGGCCGCCAGCATGGCCAGGGCGATGGCCAACAGGGGCACCAGCGACAGCAGCGAGGTGTAGCTGAGAGACGACGCCTTGTCTAAAGCTCCATCGGCGCGAAAGCGCCGGGCCACGTAAAGACCCAATCCATACCACTGACGCAACCCAAACATCCCTTCCTCCGTTGGCATCGACGCCACGTGCGCTTTGACCATACCTTCCTTTCGTGTAGGATGCGCGCGCTTTGCCATGACAATGGCTACCATAATTTTCGCGGAGAGAGAGGACCGTATGACCGTTTCTTCGGCTTTGATGGCGGGAAAAAAGGGCCTCGTGATGGGCGTGGCCAATGACCGGTCGATCGCGTGGGCGATCGCCAAGCTGGCCAGCGACCATGGGGCCGAACTGGCCTTCACCTTCCAGGGCGAAGCCCTGGAGAAGCGCGTCCGTCCGTTGGCCGAGAGCGTCGGCAGCAGCATTATCCTGCCTTGCGACGTCTCGGACGAAGCCAGCATCGACAGCGTCTTCGACACCTTGCAGCAGAAATGGGGCAAGCTGGACTTCGTGGTTCACGCCATCGGCTTTTCCGACAAGGAAGAACTGAAGGGCCGCTATGTGGACAGCACCACCCTGGACAACTTCCTGCGCACGATGCACATCTCGGTGTTCTCGTTCACCTCGGTGGCGCGCCGGGCCCAGGCCATGATGCCCGACGGCGGCAGCCTGCTGACCCTGACCTATCTGGGTGCCGAGCGCGTGATGCCGCATTACAACGTCATGGGTGTGGCCAAGGCGGCGCTGGAAGCCAGCGTGCGCTATCTGTCCTGCGACCTGGGCGGCCAGAACATCCGCGTCAACTCGCTGTCGGCGGGTCCGATCAAGACCCTGGCGGCTTCGGGCATCGGCGATTTCCGCTATATCCTGAAGTGGAACCAGTACAACGCCCCGCTGAAGCGCAACGTCACCCTGGAAGACGTGGCCGGTTCGGGTCTGTACCTGCTGTCCGATCTGTCCAGCGGCGTCACCGGCGAAAACCATCATGTGGACTGTGGCTACCACATTGTCGGCATGAAAGCCGTGGACGCTCCGGACATCTCGGTGGCCAAGGACTGACCCCATGTCCGGCAATGCCTTCGGCACGCTGTTCCGTTTCACCACCTTCGGCGAAAGCCACGGGCCGGCCATCGGCTGCGTGATCGACGGGGTTCCGCCCCGCATCCCGCTGTCGGAAGCCGACATCCAGCCGTTTCTGGACGCCCGCAAACCCGGCACCTCGCGCTTCACCACACAGAGGCGCGAGGCGGACGAGGTGAAGATTCTGTCCGGCGTGTTCGAGGGCATGACCACCGGCACCTCCATCGGCCTGCTGATCGAGAACACCGACCAGCGGTCGAAGGATTATTCCGAAATCGCCGCCCGTTTCCGTCCCGGCCATGCCGATTACTGCTATCAGGCCAAGTACGGCATCCGCGACTATCGCGGCGGCGGACGCTCCTCGGCCCGGGAAACCGCCATGCGCGTCGCCGCCGGAGCGGTGGCCCGCAAGGTGCTGGACCACCTGATCCCCGGAGGCGTGAAAATCACCGGCGCCATGGTGCAGATGGGGCCGCACGGCATCGAGCGGTCCCGCTGGGATTGGGCGGAAACGCTGAACAACCCCTTTTTCTGCCCCGACGCCGTTACGGCCAAGGTATGGGAAGGCTATCTGGATTCCATCCGCAAGGCCGGTTCTTCCATCGGCGGCATCGTCGAAGTGGTGGCGGAAGGCGTGCCGGTGGGGCTGGGGGCTCCGGTCTATGACAAGCTGGACGCCGATATCGCCAAGGCCTTGATGAGCATCAACGCCGTCAAGGGCGTCGAGATCGGCGACGGTTTCGCCGTCGCCGCCCTGACCGGCGAACAGAACGCCGACGAGATGCGGGCCGGCAACGACGGCAAACCGCGTTTTCTATCGAACCATGCCGGCGGCATCCTGGGCGGCATCTCCACCGGCCAAACCATTTCCGCCCGCATCGCCGTCAAACCCACCAGCTCGATCCTGACGCCCAAGCTGTCCGTGGACAAAGACGGCAACGAGGTCGAGGTGTCCACCAAGGGCCGCCACGACCCCTGCGTCGCCATCCGCGCCGTGCCGGTGGCCGAGGCCATGCTGGCCGTCACCCTGGCCGACCACCTGCTGCGCCACCGCGGGCAGTGCGGATTGTAGGCCGGGCTTCACGCATTTCGTCCGGCCACAAAAAACCCCGGGATCGCTCCCGGGGTTTTTTGTTTGGCGGAGCCAGAGATCAGGCGCCGGTCTTCTTCATGAAATTGCTCATCCAGGTCGGCAGCAGGATGAACGAGGCCACCACGAAACAGCCCAGCGACCCCAGCACGACCAGATCGCCGGTGCTGAAGTTTGTGGCGGTGCCCTTGACCACGAAATTGGTGATGAACACCCACAAGACGATGGGGGCGGCCATGAACAGAACCAAAACATAAGGAAGATAGCGCATGTGAAACCTCTGGGGAGATGGAGGGCGGGCCCGGCCCGCAAATCTTTCGCCCAGGTTACATGGCGTTTGGAAATATTCTCGTCAACCACTTTAAGGCCTTGAAAAACAAAGGCCTTATTTTAAAAGTGATTATTTTTGCGGCCCAGAAAACTCTGGATGCCCTGGGGCAAATCACCGTTGGCAAGGCTGAGCTGAAATAGCCGGCGCTCCAGTCGCAGCCCTTCGGCCAAACCATGCGAAACCGCAATATTCACCGCTTCTTTGGCGAAGCGCACCGTCAGCGGCGGACGGGAGACGATCTGCCGGGCCGCTTCGATAGCCGTGCTCAAGGTCTCACCCTTGGGCACCACCCGACTGATCAGGCCGATGCGCTCCGCTTCGGCAGCCAAAACCTGCCGCCCGGTCAGCACCAGATCCATGGCCTTGGCCCGTCCTACCGCCCGGGCCAGTCGCTGTGTCCCTCCAGCACCGGACAGAGTGCCCAGCAGAATTTCAGGGTGGCCGAAACGGGCGTCTTCGGCGGCGATCACCAGATCGCACATCTCGATCAACTCGCAGCCACCTCCCAGAGCATAGCCTTCGACCGCTGCCAGCAACGGCTTGCCGCAGGCGGCCAACCGGTCGCAGCAACCGGAAAAATCGCTGACCAGGGCCTCCAGTAAGCTGATCCCCGCCATATCGACGATGTCAGCCCCGGCGCAGAACGCAGCCCCACCGGCCAGGACCATAGCCCCCACCTCGGGATCAGCCTCAAAACGGTCGACCGCCTCGGTCAACGCGGCGATCAGTTGCCGCGACAAAGCGTTGCGGACCTCCGGCCTGTTCAGAATGATGACGGCGACGCCGTCCTGCCGGCTTTCGATGATCAGATCACGTGACATGCGCCTATCCTTATTCCCCGCCCTCCAAGCGACTGAAGGTGTCGTCCAGCAAACGGTGCAATTCAGCGGTGTCCTGATCGCCGAGGCGCTGCCGGATTTCGTTCTGAGCGGCCCGCCACAAAGGCTTGGCCCGCGTCCACAAGTCCCGCCCGGCCTCCGTCACCGCGATCAGGCGGCTGCGGCGGTCCTCTCCAGTTTTCTGGATCAGCAGCGCACGGGCCAGCAGCGGCTTGAGATTGCGGCTCAGGGTGGTGCGGTCCATGCCCATGACGCCGGCCAGAGCATGCACCGTCGGCGGCTCCATGCGCGCCAGATGGGCCAGCAGGGAATATTGCGTCAACGTCAGCCCCACCGCCGCCAGATGAGCGTCGTAAATCTGGGTCATGCGCCGCGAGGTGCGGCGCAGGCGGAAACAGGTGCAGCCTTTCAGCCAGTCCTGAAGATGCTCGTCAGCCTTGTGGTCGGGCATGAACCATCAGCCTTGCCGTCATCGTCTGCACCACCTCATCCCGCTGGTTCAGGGTTTCGGTGCGCACGCGGATCATACCCCGTTCGGGCTTCGAGCGCGACGGCACAACCTCCAGCACCTCGCTGAGGGTACGCACCACGTCGCCGGCATAGGTGGGACGAGGCCAGCCCAGTTCCACCTCGCGGCCGATCAGCCCGCCTGCAATGTCCAGTCCGCATTCCACCAGCATGCGCATGGTCAGCGACGCCGTCATCCAGCCCGACGCCGCCAACCCCTTGAAAAAACTGTCCTCGGCCGCCTGCAGATCGGTATGAAACGGTTGCGGGTCATAACGGCTGGCAAAGGCCATCACTTCCTCGGCCGTGATCTCGACAGGACCGGCCGAGAAAATCTGGCCGGGCTGAAAATCTTCCATGTAGCGCATTTCGCCTCCCACGACGTTTGACCACTTGAACTCCACGCGGCTCGTTGTTATGTGCATATGCACCTAAATCATCGGGTCTTCAAGAGGGCATGGCAGAAACCGCCGCCCCTTTGGCATCGACAGACACCGCCGTTTCGGGAACCATGCGGCGAAACGCAAAAGGAATCCGCCATGCCCAAGACCATCGCCCGCCTGTTCCAAGACCGCATCCACTACGCCTGGATCGTGGCCGCGGCGGTGTTCGTCGTGTTGCTGTGTTCGGCGGGCGTGCGCAGCATGCCGGGCGTGCTGATGGTGCCGCTGGAAAAAGACATGGGCTGGGACCGCGCCACCATTTCCCTGGCAGCGTCGGTAGGCATCGCCCTCTATGGCCTGACCGGCCCCTTCGCCGGCGCCGTCATGCTCAGCTTCGGCATCCGCCGCACCATTCTGACCGCCCTGGCCCTGCTGTCCCTGGCCGTCGCCTCCACCACTCTGGTGCAGACGTCGTGGCAGCTAGTGCTGACCTGGGGCGTGCTGACCGGGCTGGGCACCGGCGTACTGGCCAACGTGCTGGGAGCCACCATCGTCAATCGCTGGTTCAAAAAAAGCCGTGGTCTGGCCATGGGCATTCTGACCGCCAGCGTCGCCACCGGCCAATTGGCCTTTCTGCCCGCCCTGGCGGCCTTGATTGAAAGCCAGGGCTGGCGCACCGCCACCCTCGGCGCCGCCATCGTCACCGCCCTGATCATTCCCCTGGTCTGGCTGCTGGTGCCGGAACGTCCCGCCTCGGTCGATCTGTCGGCCTATGGCGCCGAGGACGCCGACGACCACCATCACCACGCCGGCAATCCCTTCGCCGCCGCCTTTACCGCCCTGGGCAAGGGCATAGGCTCGCCCACCTTCTGGCTGCTGTTCGCCAGCTTCTTCGTCTGCGGCCTGTCCACCAACGGTCTGATCGGCACCCACATGATCGCCCTGTGCGTCGATCACGGCCTGCCGGAAGTGCGCGCCGCCGGTCTGCTGGCCGCCATGGGCGTTCTCGACCTGTTCGGCACCACCTTTTCCGGCTGGCTGTCAGACCGCTTCGACAACCGCCTGCTGCTGGCCTGGTACTACGGCCTGCGCGGCCTGAGCCTGCTGTTCCTGCCGTTCTCGGACTTCAGTTTCTGGCAGCTGTCCATCTTCGCCGTCTTCTACGGCCTGGACTGGATCGCCACCGTGCCGCCCACCGTGCGGCTGGCCACCGAAGCCTTCGGCGACCGCGACGCCCCCATCCTGTTCGGCTGGATCGCCGCCGGCCACCAACTGGGAGCCGCCACCGCCGCCTTCGGCGCCGGCGTCATGCGCAGCGAGTTCGAAACCTATTTCCAGGCCTTCCTGATCGCCGGAACCGCCTGCGTGCTGATCGCCTTCACCCTCATCGGCTCCGGCATCAAGCGGCGGCGGGAACTGGCGTTGGAAGCGGCAGAGTAAACGGCCAAGCCTTCGGGGGCGGCAGAGTACCGGAGCCGACATGGGCTCCGCCCATCCCCGCCAAGGGCCGCAAGGCCCTTGGAACCCGGAAGGCTGCGATGGTAAATGAGCGACACAGAAGGCTCTTCCAACCATAATGGCTGCCTGGTGGAATCAGCTCAGGTCCCGGCAGCGAACTTCTCGTTGAGCCACACTGGCTATATCAAACTAAAATCAGCGACCTTGGCTTTTCTACGCGCTCTATTAGCGCAAAGACTCAACGCCACTTATAGAAGAATCCTCTTTTCTCAAAACCCTGAAAGATACAATCTTCATGGTTTCGATGCAGAGGTCAGAAAAAAATGCAGCAAGCTGGCTGGAATTGGGGCTTGGCTATTGCCACAACCGTGGTTGGGCTATGCATCCGCCGTCTAAGAGATCAACGGAAAAAGTACCTGGCCGAACTGTCCCAATCTCCCGCCCTTGGACAGGAGGGAGCGAGATTGACAAGGCTTGACAAAATCGTCGTGGAAATCGTGCGACATGAGGCATTGGCAAGCAGGTACGAATCCCACCGACCACTTTTTAGAACAAAAGCACTGAAAGATGAAACTGCTGAAGGCGGTTGGGATTTCTTCCTGGAAGATTGGGGCAAAGAGATTTTCGACGCATACACTCGGGCTTTCCCGGAAATACAGCGATTGAGGCAGAATAAGCGCGAACAGCGGCTCCTTCTGGCCATCGAGAAATCACGTGCCGCAAGAGCTGAATGTTTGAAGCTGAGCATGATGTCGCCCCATGGCGAATTCGGCTCGATCCCTGATTGGATGCTTCTTGGCGAACATGAAAATGATGAAATAGCTAATCCACCAGTTTGGATATGAAGGCCGTTTCCGGTCAATTTGAAACGAAGCACATGCCACGCCATAGCGTCTGCTTCATCCGTTCCACACCCATCCGCATTCGGCCCTAATCAGCCACGCTCCGCCCTCACCTTCCGGCGGTCCAGGGCCGCTGGCCTTGGCGGGTTTAGGCGGAGCCCAAAGGGCTTTTCTCTATTCCCCAGAAAAACCGTCAACCTTTGCGGCCGACGATCAGGAATTCGACGTTTCCTTCCGGGCCTTTGATCGGGCTTTCGGTGATGCCCAGCACGGTCCAGCCGGGCTGGGCGGCCAGCCAGGCGCGGATGCGGTCGCAGACTTCGGCGTGCAGTTCGGGCTCCCGGACCACGCCGCCTTTGCCCACACGGCCCTTGCCGACCTCGAACTGCGGCTTGATCAGGGCGGCCAGCCAAGCCTGAGGCGCGGTCAGGGCCATGGCGGCGGGCAGCACGGTTTCCAGGCCGATGAAGCTGGCGTCGCAGACCACCATGTCCAGCGGATCGGGAATGATTTCGGGGCTGAGATGGCGGGCGTTGGTTTTTTCCAGCACCACCACGCGGGGGTCGTTGCGCAGTTTCCAGGCCAGTTGGCCGTGGCCGACATCCACCGAATAGACCTTGGCGGCCCCGTGGGTCAGCAGCACGTCGGTAAAACCGCCAGTGGATGACCCGACGTCGCAGGCGGTCAGGCCGGTCGGGTCGATGTGGAACGTCTCGATGGCCTTGGCCAGTTTCAGGCCGCCGCGCGACACCCAGGGGTGATCCTGTCCGCGCAGGTCGATGGCCGTGTCCTCGGCCAGGGTCATGCCAGCCTTGTCCAGCCTGCGCTCCCCCGAGAAGACGAGCCCGGCCATGATAAGGGCCTGAGCCCGCGAACGGCTTTCCACCAGCCCGCGATCGACGAGCAATTGATCCAGTCTGAGCTTTGCCATGATGGCCGCATCATGCCCAAGGAGGCGGCGGAAGGCCAGGAAAGAACGCTTTTTGAAAATTGCTTGGATTGAGCCGTTTGAGTAAATTTGTTATCAACTTTAGAAAAATCTGGCAAAACCCCAGATCGAACCACCCCCAAAGGATTTAGCCTGCCGAAGAGCGGGCCGCGAAAACTCCGTTCAGGAAGCCCCGAGGACCCCAGAGAAAGCCATGCCCACCGCCCTGTTCACCCACCCCGCCTGCCTGGAGCACGACACGGGGGATTACCATCCGGAATGCGTCGAGCGGCTGCGGCAACTGCTGGCGGCCCTGGACGGCGAGGATTTTCAGGCGTTACTGCGGCTGGAGGCGCCGAAGGCCACGTCCCAGCAAATCCTGCGGGCCCACGACGCCGACCATCTGGACTTCGTGCGCGACAATCTGCCGGAAGGCGATGGACTGGCGCATCTCGATCCCGACACGGTGGTTTCGGCGGGATCGTGGGAGGCGGCGCTGCGTTCGGCCGGCGCCGCCGTCGGCGCCGTCGATCTGGTGATGAGCGGCAAGGCCAGAAACGCCTTTTGCGCCACCCGTCCGCCGGGCCATCACGCCGAAAGCCGGGCGGTTCTGGGGTTCTGCCTGTTCAACAACGTCGCCATCGGCGCCATGCACGCCCACGCCGCCCACGGCGCCAGGCGGGTGGCGGTGTTCGACATCGACGTGCATCACGGCAACGGCACCCAGGACATTTTCTATAGCCACCCGCATCTGCTGTACGTCTCGACCCACGAAGAC
Source organism: Candidatus Sulfotelmatobacter sp. (assembly GCA_035538795.1). Taxonomy (GTDB): domain Bacteria; phylum Pseudomonadota; class Alphaproteobacteria; order Rhodospirillales; family Magnetospirillaceae; genus JAJZGK01. The sequence goes on from DATLJS010000042.1 coordinate 37,380, forward strand.
GAATCCTTTCCCGGCACCGGATTGCCCGAGGAAACCGGGGTGGCCGGCAACATCCTCAACGTGGTTCTGCCGCCCGGGGCCGGCAGCGAGACGTGGCGGGCGGCGGTGACCGGCAAGGTGTTTCCCGCCTTGCGCGGCTTCAAGCCCGACCTGATCATGATCTCGGCCGGTTTCGACGCTCATCTTCAGGATCCCATGGCCCATATGCGCCTGGCCACCGAGGATTTTTCCTGGGTCACCCATGAAATCTGCACCCTGGCCGATGAAGTCTGCCAGGGCCGCGTGGTGTCGGTTCTCGAAGGCGGATACGATCTTAAATCCCTGACCGTTTCCTGCGCCGCCCATGTAACGGCGCTGCTGGAACATTCGTAAGGCCACGATTCTTGCGGTGCTCCGGGCATGGGCGTAAACTTCGCGCCTTCATCAATGGAGTTCCGCCTTGTCCAGCATGTCTCCCGATATTTCCGCCCTCAGCTTTGAAGAAGCCCTGGCCGAACTGGAAGTCATCGTCCGCCAGTTGGAGGAAGGGAAGGGCCGGCTGGATGAAGCCATCGACGCCTATAGCCGCGGCGCGCTTTTGAAGCGCCATTGCGAAGCCAAGCTGGCCGAAGCCCAAGCCAAGGTGGAGCGCATCGTCATGGGGCCGGACGGTCAGGTTTCCACCCAACCCGCGGATATCGGATGAGCCCTGGGATGAACGACGCCCTGAAAGCCGCCCTGGACCAGACCGCCGGAGCGATGAACGACATTCTCGAACGCCTGCTACCGCTGCCCGAGGGGCCGGAAGCGCGGCTGTTCGAGGCCATGCGCTATGCCAGCCTGGACGGCGGCAAGCGCCTGCGCCCCTTCTTCGTGCTGCAGACCGCCGCCTTGTTCAACGTGGCCGATCAGGCTGCCTTGCGAGTCGCCGCCGCCATCGAAATGGTCCACTGCTATTCCCTGGTCCACGACGATCTGCCGGCCATGGACGACGACGACCTGCGCCGGGGCCGCCCCACCGTCCACAGGAAATACGACGAGGCCACCGCCATCCTGGTCGGCGACGGACTGCTGGCCAAAGCCTTCGAGGTGCTGGCCGGTCCCGCCACCCATTCCGACCCCCAGGTGCGCTGCGAACTGGTGTGGGAACTGGCCTCGGCCTCGGGCGGCAACGGCATGGTGGGCGGCCAGATGGTCGATCTGCTGGCCGCCGAGCTCGACATGGACATGTGTGCCGTCACCCGCCTGCAGCAGATGAAGACCGGCCGCCTGATCGGCTTTTCCTGCGAGGCCGGGGCGGTGATGGGCAAAGCCGCCCATCAGCAGCGCCAGGCTTTGAAAGCCTATGCCCACGATATCGGTCTGGCCTTCCAGATCGCCGACGACCTGTTGGACGTGGAAGGCGACCCGGCCCTGGTGGGCAAGGGATTGCACAAGGACAAGGACGCCGGAAAGGCCACCTTCGTCTCGCTGCTCGGCGTCGAACGGGCCCATGCCCAGGCCGACGCCTTGTCGGCCCAGGCCGTCGCCCATCTCGATGTTTTCGGCGAAAAGGCGGACCTGTTGCGCGAGGCGGCCCGTTTCGTGGTAGAACGCCGCCAGTAATTTTTGCTTTCCGCTTTTCCGGTGACTTTATGACCGACACCCCCCTTCTCGACACCGTCCGCACACCCGCCGATATCCGGGGGATGACGGTCGAGCAGTTGCGCCAATTGGCCGACGAGGTTCGCCAGGAAATGATCGAGGTGGTATCCGTCACCGGCGGTCACCTGGGCGCCGGACTCGGCGTGGTCGAACTGACCGTGGCCCTGCACCACGTCTTCAACACCCCCGCCGACCGCCTGATCTGGGATGTCGGCCATCAGACCTATCCGCACAAAATTCTGACGGGCCGGCGCGACCGCATGAAGACCCTGCGCCAGGGCGGCGGCCTGTCCGGCTTCACCAAACGTTCGGAAAGCGAATACGATCCGTTCGGCACCGGGCATTCCTCCACCTCCATCTCGGCGGGTCTGGGCATGGCCGTGGCCCGCGACCTGAAGGGCGGCGACAATGCCGTCATCGCCGTCATCGGCGACGGCGCCATGAGCGCCGGCATGGCCTTCGAGGCTTTGAACAACGCCGGTTCCATGGATTCCCGGCTGGTGGTGGTGCTGAACGACAACGACATGTCCATCGCCCCGCCGGTGGGGGCCATGAGCGCCTATCTGTCGCGCCTGCTGTCGTCGAAAAGTTACCATTCGGTGCGTCAGGTGATGAAGGATCTGGCCGCCATGTTTCCGGCGCCGCTGGAACGCGCCGCCAAGCGGGCCGAGGAATTCGCCCGCGGCATGGTCTCGGGCGGCACCATGTTCGAGGAAATGGGCTTTTATTACGTCGGTCCGGTGGACGGCCATCGGCTGGATCATCTGCTGCCCGTGCTGAAGAACGTCCGCAACGCCCCCGAAGGCGCGCCGGTTCTGATCCACGTCGTCACCCAAAAGGGACACGGCTATCCCCCCGCCGAAGCCGCCGCCGACAAATATCACGGCGTCGGCAAGTTCGACGTCATCACCGGCGCGCTAGCCAAGCCCAAGGCCAACGCTCCCAGCTATACCTCGATCTTCGCCCGCGCCCTGGTCGAGGAAGCCAGACACGACCCCAAGATCGTCGCCATCACCGCCGCCATGCCCGCCGGCACCGGCCTAGACAAGTTCGCCGAACGCTATCCCGAACGCTGCTTCGACGTCGGCATCGCCGAACAGCACGCCGTGACATTCGCCGCCGGCCTGGCTTGCGAGGGGTTCAAGCCCTTCTGCGCCCTCTATTCCAGCTTCCTCCAGCGCGGCTACGACCAGTTGATCCACGACGTGGCGCTTCAGCATCTGCCGGTACGCTTCGCCATCGACCGCGCCGGGCTGGTGGGAGCCGACGGTGCCACCCACGCCGGCAGCTTCGATCTGGCTTTCCTGTCCTGCATCCCCGACATCGTGCTGATGAGCCCGTCGGACGAAGCGGAATTGATGCACATGGTCGCCACCGCCTGCGCCATTGACGACCGCCCATCGGCTTTCCGCTATCCCCGCGGCGAAGGCACCGGGGCGGAACTGCCGGAGCGCGGCCAGGCGCTGCCCATCGGCAAAGGCCGAATTCTGCGAGAGGGCACCAAGGTCGCCCTGCTGTCGCTGGGCACCCGCCTGGGCGAATGCCTGAAGGCCGCCGACGATCTGGCCGCCCGCGGCCTGTCCACCACCGTCGCCGACGCCCGCTTCGCCAAGCCGCTGGACCGCGACCTGCTGCACCGTCTGGCCAAGGAACATGCCCTGCTGATCACCGTCGAGGAAGGATCGGTGGGCGGCTTCGGCTCGCTGGTCGCCCACGAACTGGCTCATGCCGGATTGCTGGACGGCGGTTTGCGCTTCCGTCCGATGACCCTGCCCGACCGCTTCATCGACCATGACAGCCCGCATGTTCAATACGATCAGGCCGGTCTGAACGCCGCCCATATCGTGGCCCAGACCCTGGCCGCCATCGGCAACGGCGACAGCCACTCGATCATTAGGGCTTGAATTTATTCTTAACCGCACCAAAGTTGAGGTTGACAGCATACCCCCTGCATAACCGAATATGCGGGCTCGATTGATTAGAGTATCTCCATGACAGAAGCCGAACCGACCCCTCTTGAGCTGGAAAAACTTCAGGAAAAGGCCCAGCGGGCCAGCCTTTTGCTGAAAGCCATGAGCAACGAGCACAGGCTGTTGATTTTGTGCCAGTTGCTGAAGGGGGAACGCTCGGTGGGCGAGTTGGAGCGCATCGTCGGACTGTCACAGTCGGCGCTGTCCCAGCATCTGGCCCGTCTGCGCCGCGACGAGCTGGTCAAAACCCGCCGTTCAGCCCAGACCATCTTCTACTCCCTGAAGGGGCGCGAGGTTCCGGCGGTCATCGACACGCTGTACAACCTGTACTGCGCCCCCTGATTTTCCGTCAGAGATTTTCCTTCAGATCGCCGACCACCAATCGACGCCGTCGCCGTCGCGGCGGCGCTGCACCGTCTTGCGGCCTTCCAGGTAATGCAGATGGGCTAGGCTTTCGCCCAAAGCGAAAAATAGCTGGTGATCGTCCAGCGGACGGCGGAACAACTGCCCGAGCAGATCCATCGCCGTCAGCTCTCCCTTGGAACAGGCTCCCAGGGTTTCCGCCAAACGGTCGCGATGATGCCCGCCCAGCGCCGCCAGCCGTAGCGCCAGCCCGTGGAACGGCAGACCGTGGGATGGCAGAACCAGCACGTTCTCGGGCAGATCGCGGAAGCGCTCCAGCGAGGTCAGGAACAGCGCCAAGGGATCGGCCAGAGGCTGGCTGGGCCAGACGCTGACGTTGGGACTGATGGCCGGTAAAATCTGATCGCCCGAAATCAGCAGCTTCAAGTCCGCGCAATAGAGACAGGCCATTTCCGGCGAATGGCCTTCGGCGGTGATCACCCGCCAGCCGCGGCCGCCAAGCGTCAGATCCTGGCCGTCGCGCAAGGTGCGGCATTGGGCGGGAATATGGCGCACCCTGGCCCCATAGGCGTTGCCCCGCTGGGCCACCATCTCCAACTGCCCGGCCCCGAATCCCGCCGCCTTGTAGAACGACAGGCTGGCGGCGGTGAATTCCTCGCTCTGGTCCAGGGACAGCATACGGCCATAGAGCCATTCGCCCAGCGGCGTCTCCATGGCCACGCCGAAACGCCGTTGCAGCCATGCCGCCAACCCCATGTGATCGGGATGGAAATGCGTCACCAGCAGCCGCGACACCGAGCGGCCGGCCAGCGGGCCGTCGAACAGGGCATTCCATAAAGAACGGCTGCGGCTGTCGGAAACGCCCGTATCGACCACGGCCAGACTGCCGTCCGGCTCCTCGATCAGCCACAGATTGACATGATCCAGGGCGAAGGGCAGCGGCATGCGCAGCCACCAGACGCCCGGAACCACCGGCAGCAGTCCGCCGAAGGACGGCGGTTCGGCGATGGGATAGGAAAGGCTCAGAGCGCCAGTCCTTCGCGCTGACACTGGATCAGAAACGAGGCCAGCTTGACGTCCTCGGTCATGATATGGGTCAGCAGCCAGAATTTCAGATAATGGTTCAAAGCGTCGGGGCTGTTGTCGTAGCTGCCGGCCTCGTATTCGTCCATGACGTCGGCCATGTCCGACAACAGCTCGATATGCTCGCGCCAATGCGCTTCCCGGCCGGGATAATTCAGCCGGGTCATGATCTGCTCCTCATGGGCGAAATGGATCGAAATATGACGGGCGATCTCACCCAGATGCGTGGCGATGACCGAACCGTCGCCGCCGTTTTCCTGGGCCTGATGCATGCGGTTCAGGGCATCCGCCAAGGCCCGGTGTTCCCGGTCGATGACGTCGAAGCCGGTATCAAAGGCGGGTGCCCAGGAAATCAGCGGCATATCGCCCTCTCCATTCTCGCCCCGGTCCGATCAGCCGAACAGGGCGTCGATATCCGCCTGGCTGATGCCCTGATTTTCCAGGGCGGGACCGTTGAGCAGCTTCTTGTCCTCGTCCTCGTGAACTTCCGGCGGACGCGGCAGATCGTTGAAATTCTCGGCGCCCCAGATGTCGATCATCTTGTTCACGCGGTCTTCGATGTACTGCAAGGTCTTGCAGACCTTGGTGATGCGCTGGCCGGTAATATCCTGGAAATTACAATGTTCGAACATGCCGACCACCGCCTCGGAAATCTCGTCGGCGATGTGCCCGGCGAAAGAATCGTTGGCCTGGGACTTCAACTGGGTCGCCAGATTGTCGATCTTCTCGGCGTTTTCCAGAATACCGTGGGTGGCGCCTTCGGTCGCCGCGACAATGGCGTCCAACTCGTTGGTTACGGTCATCAGACGGTCGTCGGGGGAATTGGTCGGACGCAAGGCGGCGATTTCCGCTTTCGTCTGCTCGATGCAGACGGACAGGGCGCGCAGCTCGGTCTTCAGCATGTTGACCTCGGCCCGCTTCTGCTCCACTTCCTTGTCGCCGCCGAAGGCGACTTCGGAATCCTCGCCGCGGATCACCCGTTCCAGGCCGCGCATTTCCTCGCGCAGACCCTGGATCGCGTCAAGCACCTGGGAATTGTCGACCGAAACCTGAGGATTGCTGACCGTCAAAATCTTGGGGTCGACGCCTCGGGCTTTCATACGCTGCAGTTCTGCAGAGAAAAGCTTTTTGCCTACCTGTTCCATGGGCATCGTATCCAGTTGTTTCGGGCTTCTCCCTCGGAAGCCGTTACCCCTTTTTTTGGGCCATCCGTTCAGCGGCCGGCAACAGCGCACGACCTGTCGATACCGCTCAGGTCCGGCACCGCGACACGGCCGGCAGGCGCCGCACCAAAGCCGGGGGCAACCCCATGGCCTTTCCAGTGATACACCCAATCCGGGCCGCGTGAAAGATCGCCCTCGGTTTAATCCTACTTTCGCCCTATGACCTCCGGCAAGAGAATCTAGTCAAGCTCCCCAGACTGTCGCACAATATTTCCGTGGCCCAGCCGGAACCCGCCGATCATGACCCGCCATCTTCGCATCGCCACCTTCAATCTGGAAAACCTGGACGACCGGGCGCGGGCCGAAGCCGGTTTCGCCGACCGGCTGGCCGTTCTGCGCCCCCAGATGATCCGCCTGCGGGCCGACATCCTGTGTCTGCAAGAGGTCAACGCCCGCGAGGACAGCCGTCACGGCCCGCGTCAGCTGTCGGCTCTGGACGCCCTTCTGGACGGCACCGGCTACGAGGGCTATCACCGGTTGGTCAGCCTGAACCGGGGCGGACAACGCTATGCCGACCACCATAATCTTGTGATCCTGTCGCGCCTGCCGATCCTGTCGGCCCGGCAGCTTTGGCACGATCTGGTCAAGCCGCCGCGCCTGCCCGTGGCCGCCGAAGGCGACGCCGTTCAGACCGTCGAATGGGACCGGCCGCTGCTGCAGGCGGAAATCGACCTTGGCGGCGGCCAGCGGCTGCATCTTTTCAACCTGCACCTGCGCGCGCCCCGCGCCGCCCATCTGGCCGGGCACAAGGATCATGGCGTCTGGTCTTCGGTGGGCGCCTGGGCCGAAGGCTTCTTTCACGCCTCCATCAAGGCCGCCGGCCAGGCTTTGGAGGCTCGCCTCGCCATCGACGCCGTCTTCGACGCCGAACCGGAAGCCATGATCGCCGTCTGCGGCGACCTCAACGCTCTGGACCGCGAGGTTCCGGTGCGCACCCTGCGCGGCGACGAGGAAGACACCGGCAACGGCCATCTTGCCCCGCGCAGTCTGGTGCCGGTCGAGCGCAGCCTGCCGGAATCCCTGCGCCATTCGGTGATCCACCACGGCCGGCCGCTGATGCTGGACCACATTCTGGCGTCGCGCCGGCTGCTGGGCTGGTATCTGGGCTCGGAACTGCACAACGAAACCCTGGGCGACGAACTGGTCGCCCCCTGTCAGATCGAGGGACCACCCGACAGCTATCATGCTCCGCTGGTGGCCGAATTCGTTCGTCCCGGCAAAGGATCGTCATGAGCATCCGCATCGGCATCGACCTGGGCGGCACCAAGACCGAGGCGATCGCCCTAGCGGCCGACGGAAGCGTTCTCGAACGGCGGCGGGTGGACACGGTCCAAGGCTCTTACGCCGACACCCTGCGCACCATCCGCGAGCTGGTGAACGGCATCGAGAGCGCCTTGTCCTGCCGGGCCAGTGTCGGTGTCGGCATTCCCGGCACGATCTCTCCGGTCAGCGGCCTGGTGAAGAACGCCAATTCCACCTGGCTGATCGGCACCCCTCTGGACCGCGATCTCGCCGCCGCCCTGGAGCGGCCGGTGCGGCTGGCCAACGACGCCGACTGCTTCGCCTTGTCCGAGGCCAGCGACGGAGCGGGTGCCGGCGCTCCCACCGTTTTCGGCGTCATCCTGGGCACCGGCGTCGGCGCCGGCATCGTCGTCAACGGCCAGCTTCTGAGCGGCCCCAACGCCATCGCCGGAGAATGGGGGCATAATTCCTTGCCTTGGCCCGAAGACCGCGAGCGCCCCGGTCCCTCTTGCTATTGCGGCCGGACCGGCTGCATCGAAACCTTTCTTTCCGGCCCGGGACTTGCACGCGACGACGAACGAAACCTAAGCGCCGCCGCCATCGCCAAGGGACCAGACGACCGCTCGCTGGCCAGCATGGCCCGCTATGAACGGCGTCTGGCCCGCGCTCTGGCCCATGTCATCAACATTCTCGATCCCCACGTCATCGTTCTGGGCGGCGGCCTGAGCAAGGTCGCCCGACTTTACGACACGGTACCCAAGCTGTGGGGACAATGGATATTTTCCGATAGCGTCGCCACAAGGCTGGTGCCGCCGGCACACGGCGATTCCAGCGGGGTCAGAGGCGCAGCCTGGCTGTGGGGGAAATAAGGCCGTCAATCCTGCCGCTGGGATTCGCCCGGCAGAAACCGTGCGACGATGTCGCGGGCCAGCCGCACCGGCTTCCTGGTGACGGCGTCCAAGCAGCACCAGCAGCTTTTGACCTCGGCCAAGACCTCGTCTCCGTGCAGGATCAGCGTGTTGTAGAAAGCCCGGGCGCCAAGCAGTTTCTCCAGCGCCACCTGAACGCCCACATGGTCGTTGAGAAAAGCCGGATGCCGGTAACGGATTTCATGCTTTAAAGCGACCCAAAGGTGCGATGCCGCCGCCTCTTTCGGGGCAAGGCGACGCCAATGGTGCAGCACTGCCGCCTGTACCCATTTCAGATACACGGCGTTGTTCACATGACCCATTTCGTCGATGTCTTCGGCGACGACGTTGACGTCGTACTCATATGCGCAGTAGTGCATGAAAGCTGATCCTTGATCAACCCCCGATCATAGACCAGCCGGCAGCAATAAGCCATGCGGAAGACGTCCTAGTCGTCACGCCAGATGTCCTGGATCAAAGTTTTACGAGACTATGCCCAAGCTGTGGAAAGGCGAAGCCGCGGATCTTCAATCCGGCAAGCCCCCCCCTTTTCATTCAATCCGCCGAGGACCGACATGCTTACAATTTACGGCAAGCTGCCATCCATCAACGTCCGCAAGGTGGTCTGGACCTGCGCTGAAATCGGCATTCCCTTCGCATTGGAGGAATGGGGAGCCGGTTTTCGCCCCACTTCCGAGCCGGGATTTCTGGCAATGAATCCCAACGGTATGGTGCCGGTGATCCGCGACGGCGATCTGGTCCTGTGGGAATCCAACACCATTTGCCGCTATCTGGCCGGGCGGCATGGCCGCTCCGACCTGCTGCCGGCGGATCTCGCCCGCCGGGCCTTGGTCGAACAATGGATGGACTGGCAGGGCGGGGACTTCAACAATTCCTGGCGCTACGCCTTTCTGGCTTTGGTGCGGCGTCACACCGATCACACCGACCCACGCGCCATCGCCGCCGGAGTCGAAGGCTGGAACCGGCATATGGCCATTCTGAACGCTCAACTGGAAAAGACCGGCCCCTATGTCGCCGGCAACGACTTCACCCTGGCCGATATCGTGCTGGGCCTGTCGGTTCACCGTTGGCTGCGCTCTCCCATCGACAGACCCGGGCTTGCCGCCGTAGCCGACTATTACAGCCGCCTGCGTCAGCGGGAAAGTTTCCTGCCGCTGCAAGAGCACGTCTAAAAAACGGCGGCTCGGTCCGCCCCTATTTCTTTCCCTGCTGAACGGTCCGCCATTTGGCGACGTTCCTGTTGTGGTCGGTCAGGGTCTTGGCGAAGACGTGGCCACCGCTGCCGTCGGCGACGAAATAAAGATCGTCGCTATCGGCCGGATGCAGCACCGCCTGGATGCTGGCCCGCCCAGGATTGCAGATCGGCCCGGCGGGCAGGCCGTCGGAGGCGTAGGTATTATAGGGACTGGGAAAGGCCAGGTCGTCGCGGGTCAGCGGACGTTCCAACACGCCTTCGCCGTTACTGACCGCATAGATCACCGTCGGGTCCGACTGCAAGCGCATCTTCAGCCGCAGGCGGTTGAGGAAAACGGCGGCGATATGGGGGCGCTCGGCGGCGATGCCGGTTTCCCGCTCGACCACCGAGGCCAAAATCAGGGCTTCCATCTTGTTGGCCAGCAAAAGCCCCTGTTTGCGCTTGGGCCACAGTTCGTCCAGGGTTTCGTTCATGCCCCGGGACATGCGCGATACCAAGGCATCGCGAGAATCGCCCAGACTGAAGAAATAGGTCTGGGGCAGCAGACTGCCTTCGTCAGGAGATTCCATGACCCGGCCGGTCAAACCGTCGGCCTGGCGCAGTTCCGCCATCACCTGCGCCACGGTCAGTCCTTCGGCGATGGTCACTTTATGAACCACCACCTGCCCCCGGTGCATCATGTCGATGATGGCGGCCATGCTGACCGAAGCGGGAAAGGCGTATTCGCCGGCCTTCAGATTGAGATGGCCCGTCAGGCGAATTTCCAGCAGAAACAGCCAAGGGCTGTCGATGACGCCGGCTTCGGCCAATTGCGAGGCGATAGCCTGACTGCCGCTGCCGTGCTCGATAACGACGGTGGTGGCGGTCGAGGTCGGACCGGGCGCCGTCAGGCGGCTCTTGGCCCATAAAAGGAAACCGCCCCCCGCCATCCCGGCGATAACCAGGACGGCGGCGAGGCGGATGATCCAGCGTGTCATTTGTCTTAGACGGCCCTAAACACCAGAGAGGCGTTGGTGCCGCCGAAGCCGAACGAGTTGGACAGCGCGACCTTGACCTTGCGGTCCTTGGCGGTGTGCGGCACCAGATCGATGTCGCAGCCTTCCGAAGGATTGTCCAGGTTCAGGGTCGGCGGCACGACGCCGTTCTTGATGGCCAGGATCGAATAAATGGCTTCGACCGCGCCGGCAGCCCCCAGCAGATGGCCGATGGCCGACTTGGTCGAGGACATGGACAGCTTGTAGGCGTGATCGCCGAACAGACGCTTCACGGCACCCAGCTCGATCTGGTCGCCCAGCGGCGTCGAGGTGCCGTGCGCGTTGACGTAATCCACGTCTTCCAGCGAGATTCCGGCGCGCTGCACGGCGGCGCGCATGGCGCGGAAACCGCCGTTGCCGTCTTCCGCCGGGGCGGTGATGTGATAGGCGTCGCCGGACATGCCGTAGCCGATGATCTCGCCATAAATCTTGGCGCCGCGGGCCTTGGCGTGCTCGTACTCTTCCAGCACCACGACGCCGGCGCCCTCGCCCATGACGAAGCCGTCACGGTCCTTGTCGTAAGGACGCGACCCCTTGGTGGGGGTGTCGTTGAAGTTGGTGGACAGAGCCCGGGCGGCGGCGAAGCCGGCCATCCCCAAACGGCAAACCGCCGCTTCGGCGCCACCGGCCACCATCACGTCGGCATCGCCGAATTGAATGATGCGCGAAGCGTCGCCGATGGCGTGCGCGCCGGTCGAACAGGCGGTGACCACGGCGTGGTTGGGGCCCTTGAAGCCGTACTTGATCGAAACATGGCCGGAGACCAAGTTGATCAGACTGGCGGGAATAAAGAAGGGCGAAATCTTGCGCGGACCGCCTTCCTGAAGCGTCAGGGCGGCGTTGGCGATGGAGGGAAGACCGCCGATGCCGGAGCCGATCATGACGCCGGTGCGTTCGCGGGATTCTTCGTCCTCGGGCATCCAGCCGGAATCTTCGACCGCTTCCTGAGCGGCGGCCAGACCGTAGACGATGAAATCGTCCATGCGCCGGCGATCCTTGGCCGGGCAGACGGAATCAGGGTTGAACTCGCCCTCGCCGTCTCCTTTGGGAACCAGACCGGCGATCTTGGCCGGCAGGTCGGACACGTCGAAATGCTCAATGGCGCGGAGACCGGACACGCTCTTGGTGATGCGGTCCCAGTTGACCTTTTGGCCGACGCCCAGCGGCGTGACCATGCCCAGGCCGGTGACGACAACTCGTCTCATGCGGTTCTGTTACCCGTTCCGTGAAAGGAAAGCCGCGCCGGCCGGCGGTCCGGCCGGCGCGGTAAACACAAACAGTCTTAGCTGTTCGCGTTGATAAAATCGATGGCGTCCTTGACCGTCAGGATCTTTTCGGCGGCATCGTCGGGGATTTCCACGCCGAATTCTTCCTCGAAAGCCATGACCAGTTCGACGGTGTCCAGGCTGTCGGCGCCCAGATCGTCGATGAAATTCGCGGTCTCGGTCACCTTGGCGTCTTCGACACCCAGATGCTCGATGACGATCTTCTTAACCCGCTCGGCAACATCAGACATTTGTAAACCCCTCGGAATCTCGGTTGAGGTAGAAAAATAATAACGGGACTTCTAGGCGGTCGATGCTGGCCGATCCCCCCGATTGTCCGGCGAAAGGTGCCGGTTTCCTAGCACACTTTTCGGGACTTGACCAGCATCTGGGCTCCGCCGCGTTCAGGCAGGCCGGAAGACCGCCTAAATCATGACCATGCCGCCGTTGACATGCAAGGTCTGGCCGGTGACATAGGCCGCCTCGTTGCTTGCCAGATAGACGGCGGCGGCGGCGATTTCCTCGACCGCGCCCATGCGGCCGGCGGGAATGCCGGTCAGCAGCTTGGCTTTCTGGTCGTCGGTCAGGGCATCGGTCATCGCCGAGGTGATGAACCCCGGGGCGATGCAGTTGACGGTGATCCCCCGGGACGCGACTTCCTGGGCCAGCGACTTGGACATGCCGATCAGGCCGGCCTTCGAGGCGGCGTAATTGACCTGACCGGGATTGCCGGTGACGCCGACGATCGAGGTGATGTTGATGATGCGGCCGACCCGACGCTTCATCATGCCCTTGACGGCGGCGCGGCACAGACGGAAGGCGGCGGACAGATTGACATCCAGCACGCTGAGAAAATCCTCGTCCTTCATGCGCAGCACCAGACCGTCCTTGGTCAGGCCGGCATTGTTGACGAGAATGTCCAGCGAGCCCAGAGCGGCCTCTGCGTCCTTGGCCAACTGCTCGACCGACGCGGCGTCGGACAGGTTGGCGGTGACGATATGGACGCGTTCGTTGCCCAGCTCGGCGGCGACTGCTTCCAGGGCCTCGCGGCGGGTGCCGGACAGACAGACGGTGGCGCCCTGAGCGTGCAGAGCCTTGGCGATGGCGCCGCCGATGCCGCCCGAGGCGCCGGTCACCAGGGCGGTCTTGCCAGTAAGATCGAACATGATTTCGTCCTTGTTCCTTAAGCCTTCAGGAAGGCTTCGATGTCAGCCGGGGTGTTCAGCGACACCGCCGAGATTTCCTTGTCGATGCGCTTGACCAAACCGGCCAACACCTTGCCCGAACCGGTTTCCACCAGATTGTCGACGCCAAGCTGCTTCATGGCCAGCACGCTTTCGCGCCAGCGCACGGTGCCGGTGACCTGGGCCACCAGCAGCTTGCGGATTTCTTCGGGATCCCGCACAGGAGCGGCCACCACGTTGGCGATGACCGGAACCACCGGAGCCTTCATGGCGACGGCGGCCAAAGCCTCGGCCATGACGTCGGCGGCGGGCTGCATCAGCGAACAATGGAAGGGAGCCGACACCGGCAGCAGCATGGCGCGCTTCAGCCCCTTCTCGGCGGCAATGGCGATGGCGCGGTCGATGGCAGCCTTCGAGCCCGAGATCACCACTTGACCGGAGGCGTTGTCGTTGGCGGCTTCGCACACGTCGTCCTGAGCGGCTTCGGCGGCGATTTCCTTGGCCTGCTCGAATTCGGCGCCCAGCAGAGCAGCCATGGCGCCCTGCCCCACCGGCACGGCCTTCTGCATGGCCTGACCCCGGGTCTTCAGCAGACGGGCCGTGTCGGCCAGCGAGAAGGTTCCGGCGGCGGCCAGGGCCGAATATTCGCCCAGGCTGTGGCCGGCGACATAGGCGGCCTTTTCGGCGATCGTCCAGTTGCCCTGATTCTCCAGGACACGGACCACCGCCAGCGACACGGCCATCAGGGCCGGCTGGGCGTTCTCGGTCAGGGTCAGGTCGGCGTCCGGACCTTCCCACATGATCTTGGACAGCTTCTGCTTCAGCGCTTCGTCGACTTCTTCAAAGACCTGGCGGGCGACGGGAAAAGCCTCAGCCAGTTCGCGGCCCATACCGACAGCCTGCGATCCCTGCCCCGGAAAGACGATTGCACGCGACATATTGCCCTCATACGTGATTTCAGCGCCTAGGAATAGCGTTTGCGCCCCAGGAGTCAAGCACAGCGAGGGATAAGTCCCGTGACAGATCAAAGTGGACGGACCGGGGAACCGCCCCCCGGTCCGAAACGCCGAGGCTCAGTTTCGCTGCTCGATCACGCCGAACCAGCCCAGCCCTTCATAGGTTTCGTAGCCGGGAGTCCGAGCGAAGCCGATGGTCGTATCGCCCTCTATATAATAGCCGTTCTCCCGCCCCGACAGCTTCAGCGGATAGGAACGCCCCAGTTCCACGGAACCGTCGCTGCTGGCGATCACCCGATGGCGGGAGTCGAGCAGTAGGCAGCGCGTGCGGGTCCGTTCCAGAGGAGACAGGCGCACCCCCTGGACAATCGAGCGAGCCTGCGTCTCCCAATCGAAAAAGACGCCCAGCACGCCCAATACCTTGCCGTCGGCCACGCCCCCTTCGCGAATGGCGGTGGCGTAGGTGGCGGTCACGGCATTTCCCAAGGCCTCCACCCGGCTGATATCGGCGACGGCGAAGCTGTTGCCGTCGCGCGTCGCCAGGGCATCGCGGAACCAGCTTTCACCGGAAACATCAGTTCCCGCGGCCCGGGAGAAACGTCCTGGGCGGCCCGAAGCGATCACCCGTCCCCGGGAATCCGCCACCCAAAGATCGAGATACACGGTATAGGAGTCCAAGATCACGCCCAGCCGCTGCCCGGCGTAACGCTGCGCCGCCGCGTCGGCGGCGGCGGCGGCGGCCTGCACCACCGCAGAATCCGTCGCCCACCAGCGAACATCGCACGAGCGTTCATAAAGATTACGGTCCACCAGCTCGATGGCGTTGAACGCCAGATCGGTCATCCGCTCGCCCCTGAGCGCCGCCACCTCGGAACTCAATTCGCCGGCGAAACTGGACATATGCTCCAGCCGCCCCCTCAATTCACCCTGAAGGGAGGACGCCAGATCGCTGATTTCGGAAGAAATGGATTTGACCTCGTCGGCCACCACGGCGAAGCCCTTGCCCACGGAGCCAAAGCGGTGGGCCTCGATGGCGGCGTTTAGCGCCAACATGCGCGAGCGCCGGGTAATGCCGTGAATGCGAGAAATCTTGTCGTCGGCCAGAGTGGTGACGGTATTGGTGATATCTAAAAGTCTTTCGACTGATTCCATGTTGAAGTGCCCCGTTGCCTGCCTCGGATGCGTAAATTCCGATCAGCAAGCACCGTGCCAGACCCCAAGGCGCCTGAAATCGTGACTATGGCAACAAACCAGACCGAAAACTGGCGCGCTTTTAGGCAACATGCCCAGACCTAGTCAAGTATCCCCACGATATATGCAGATATTTTAACACCCCGTATCGCAGAAGCCTCATGCCGCCACGATGTGCGGCGTCCATATATACACGATGTGCGGCGTCCATATATAAGGGCGAGCCATCGAGGCGGACGGCGACGCCTGCGGACAGACAGGCACGCCTTTGCTCTCCAGACTCTCCATGCTTGCATGGGGAATGGATTCATGTATATTGCGCGGCTTCTTGCTCCTTGCCGGCATGGTGCCGGCTATGCCCGCGCGTCTTCGACATGGCCGCGATGGGAAGAGACAAGCCGTAAGGAGTTCCGAATGTCGCTGTATGAATGCGTGGTCATCGCGCGTCAGGACATCGCCGCCCCCCAGGTGGAGACCCTGACCGACGATCTGGCCAATATCATCACCGCCCAGGGCGGTCAGGTTACCAAGCGTGAGTATTGGGGCCTGCGCAATATCGCCTATCGCATGAAGAAGAACCGCAAGGGTCACTACGTGCTGTTCAACATCGACGCCCCCTCCGCTGCGGTGAAGGAAATGGAACGTCAGATGTCGATCAACGAAGACGTCCTGCGTTTCCAAACCATCCGCGTCGAAGAGCTCGAGGAAGGTCCGTCCGCCGTTCTGCTGAGCAAGAACCAGCGCGACGAGCGTCCGCGCCGCGAAGACGGCGACCGTCCGCGCCGCGAAGGCGGTTATGGCCGCGAAGGCGGCTACGGCCGTGGCCCCCGCGCCACCGAGGGAGGTGAGGCATGAGCACCGAGACCCGTACCCCCGGCGCTGGCGCCGGTCGTCCCGCCGGTGGCGCCCCGCGCCGCCCGTTCTTCCGCCGCCGCAAGACCTGCCCGTTCTCGGGCGAGGGCGCGCCGAAGATCGACTACAAGGACATCAAGCTGCTGCAGCGCTTCATTTCCGAGCGTGGCAAGATCGTCCCGAGCCGCATCACCGCGGTATCGGCCAAGAAGCAGCGCGAACTGGCCCGTGCCATCAAGCGCTCCCGCTTCCTGGGTCTGCTGCCCTACGTCGTGAAGTAAGGCATCGGTTTTTGAAGTAAACCGGCCCGCCTGTCGAAGCCTGAGTTTCCTCGGGCCTCGACGGCACCGCCGGGAGGAACTTCGATGTTCAAGGGCTACGGCCTTACGGGTGTAGCGGGATTGGCCAGCGGTCTGGTGTTTCTGTCGGCGATCGGCGGAGGCGCGCTGGGTATTCCCCTGATCCATCTGGTCCCCCTGCCGCTGATGATGGTTGGCCTTTCCGCCGGCTTTCTTCATGCCTTGGCCGCTTCGGTCCTGGCGGCGGTCGTGGTGGCGCTGGTCACGGTTCACGCCGTTCCCAGCTTCGCCGTGGTGGCCGTGCTGCCCAGCCTGCTTCTGGTGCGCCAGGCGCTTTTGCGCCGCTGGCACTTGGAAACCGGCGACATCGATTGGTATCCCCCAGGCAAGGTGCTGCTGTGGCTGACCGGTGCTGCGGTGGGACTGCTGCTTCTCGGAGCCGCAGTCCTGGCGTCGCAAGGGCTGAATATCGAGGAACTGGTGGGGCGTCATGTCCTGGAGTTCGTCAATAAGATGCCCGTCGCCGCCCCGGCCGAAGTGCGTGACGCACTGATCGGCCTGTGGTCGGCGATCATGCCGGCCATGGCCTGTTGCGTCTGGCTGACGATTGCGGCGCTGAACGGCGTGCTGGCCCAATGGACAGCCGCCAAGGCGGGAACGGCCATCAGGGCCACCCCGACCTATGGCGACATTGTTCTGCCGGTCTGGGTTGCCGGGGTTCTGGCGGTGGCGGCGGCCATCGGGTTTCTGGCCAAGGGCGACCTTGGCTATGTGGCCCGCAACGTCGCGATCGTGCTGCTGTGGCCCCATCTGTTCGTCGGCGTGGCGGAAATTCACCGCCTGCTGAAGGACCGGCCCAACCGCTTGGTGCTGCTGACGCTGTTCTACGTGGTGTTCGTTGTTTTATTCCAGTGGGCGCTGTTCGCCGTCGCTGGATTGGGATTGGTTAGGCATTGGACGAGGCCGCGGCGGCGGGACGCCGGCGGCCAGGAGGAAAAGTGATGGAAGTCATCCTGCTTGAGCGCATTGAGAAGCTGGGCCAGATGGGCGACACCGTGAAGGTGAAGCCCGGTTTCGCCCGCAACTACCTGCTCCCCCAGAAGAAGGCCCTGCGCGCCACCCCGGCGAATCAGGCCCGCTTCGAATCCCAGCGTGCCCAGCTGGAAGCCGCCAACCTGAAGCGCCGCGAGGAAGCTCAGGCCGTGGCCGTCAAGATGGACAACCTGTCCATTCTGATGATCCGTCAGGCTGGTGAAGGCGGCATGCTGTACGGTTCCGTTTCGGGCCGCGACGTCGCCGACGCCGTCAAGGACGCCGGTTTCACCGTCGAACGCCGCCAGGTCAACCTGGACACCCCGATCAAGAGCCTGGGTTCGTACCCGGTTCGCGTCTCCCTGCATCCGGAAGTGTCGGTCACCGTCGTGATCACCGTCGCCCGCTCGCAGGAAGAAGCCGAGCGCGCCGCCAAGGCCGCCCAGGCTGTCGAGGAAGAGGCTCCGGCCGAGGACGACGTCGAAGTCGAGGCCGAGGAAGTCGTCGAGGAAGAGCAGGCCTAATCGGCCGGCTCGACCTTATCGTCTTCTGCCTGACCCGTTCTACGCGCACCCTGGACTTTGCCGGGGTGCGCGTTTCCTCATGCCCTGCAAGCCGGGAATCCTGAGGAAAACGGATCTGCGTTTGGGCAAGCCTTCAGCCGAAGGCGTTGCCCGAAGGCGCAGCTCTTGGTTTTGCGCCGCCCGGAAAAGTTATCCCCAGAATTAACAGGCGGGTTTTCCCGCTATCCACAGGGGCCGCAAGGCTGGGCTTCGCGTTTGACCCTGCCCATCGGCGCGGGCATCTGCTAGCATCCGGCCATGCTGTCTCCCTTGCCCATCCCTTCACCCGAAGCGGCGCCTCCGCGCATTCCGCCCCACAACTTCGAAGCGGAGCAGGCTCTGCTCGGCGCGATCCTGAGCAACAACCGAGCTTTGGAGCGGGTGGCCGAATTTCTGCGCCCCGAGCATTTCGCCGAACCGGTGCATGGCCGCGTCTACGACGCCTGCCAGACCCTGGCGACCCGAAACCAGATCGCCAACCCGGTAACCCTGAAGACCTATCTGGGCTCGGACCCCGGGCTGGCCGAATTGGGCGGCGACGCCTATTTGGCCCGGCTGGCGGCGGCGGCCGTCACCATCATCAATGCCGAGGATTACGGCCGTCTGGTCTTCGACCTGCATCTGCGCCGCGAACTGATCGCCGTCGGCGAGGATATGGTCAACGACGCTTTCGAGCCCGACATCGAAAGCCCGGCCCTGGGCCAGATCGAGATCGCGGAAAAGAAACTGTTCGAACTAGCCACCGCCGGTCAGGCCGAGGGTGGCTTCAAGCCGTTCAAATCCAGTATTCTGGCCGCCATCGAACTGGCCGAGGCCGCCCATAAGCGCGAGGGCAAGCTGTCGGGCGTCACCACCGGCCTGCGCGACATGGACAAGAAGCTGGGCGGCCTGCACGCCTCGGACTTGCTGATCCTGGCTGGACGCCCGTCCATGGGTAAGACCGCCCTGGCCACCAACATGGCCTTCAACGCCGCCAAGGCCTATCGCACCGAGCTCTCTCCCACGGGCGAAAAGAAGGTGACGGACGGCGCCGTGGTCGCCTTCTTCTCACTGGAAATGTCCGCCGACCAATTGGCCGGCCGTATTCTGGCCGAACGCTGCGAGATCAATTCCCATGCCATCCGCCAGGGCGAACTGACGCCCGAGGAGTTCGAGCGTCTGGTGGTGGTGTCGCAGGAACTGCACGAACTGCCGCTTTACATCGACGATACGCCGGCCCTGTCGGTCTCGGCGGTGCGCACCCGCTGCCGCCGCCTGGCCCGCACCCACGGCCTGGGCATGATCGTCATCGACTATCTGCAACTGCTGCAGGGAACCACCGGTAAGCGCGCGGAAAACCGCGTGCAGGAAATTTCCGACATCACCCGCAGCCTGAAGGCGCTGGCCAAGGAACTGAACGTGCCGGTGCTGGCTTTGTCCCAGTTGTCGCGCGCCGTCGAACAGCGCGAAGACAAGCGCCCCCAATTGTCCGATCTTCGCGAATCCGGTTCGATCGAGCAGGACGCCGACGTGGTCATGTTCGTTTATCGCGAACAATATTACCTGGAGCGCGCCGAACCAGGCCGCCGCCCGGAAGAGGCCGAGGACAAGTTCAACCAACGCTATGAAGACTGGCACAAACGGCTGGGCGAGGTGACCAACACCGCCGAAGCCATCATCGCCAAGCAGCGCCACGGCCCCGTCGGCGCCGTGCGCCTGTACTTCGACGGCCAGTACACCCGGTTCGGGGATCTGGACAACTGGCACGGCACCGAAATCCCCATGGAATGACCCCTATCATGTCCGATCCCGCGGCGCGCGCCGGAGCGATTCTCTCCATCGACCTCGCGGCCCTGTGCGCCAACTGGCGCGTCCTGGCCGACCGGGTCGGCCCCAGGTCCCAGGCCGCCGCCGTGGTCAAGGCCGACGCCTACGGTCTTGGCGCCGCCCATGTCGCCCCCGCCTTGCTGGCTGCCGGCTGCCGGCGCTTCGTCGTCGCCACCCTGGACGAGGGCATTGCTCTGCGCCCGCTTCTACCCGGCGCCGACATCCTGATTCTCTCCGGCCCGCTGCCGGGCGGCGAAGCCGATTTCCACGCCTACGGCCTGTTGCCGGTCCTGAATTCCCCCGAACAGATCGCCGGCTGGGCCGCCTTCGCCCGCAGCAGCGGCGAACGTCTGGCCGCCGTTCTGCATGTGGACACCGGCATGTCCCGCCTGGGATTGCGCCTGAGCGAAGTCCGCGCCCTGGCCGAAGACCGCGAAACCCTGTCGGCCATCGACCTGAAACTAATCATGAGCCATCTGGCCTGCGCCGACGAAGTAGGCCATCCGCTGAACCGCCGCCAGTTGGAAAACTTCAACGCCGCCCGTGCCAGCTTCCCCGATCTGCCCGGCAGCTTGGCCGCTTCGTCGGGTATTTTCCTGGGCGCGGACTGGCATGCCGACTGGGTTCGTCCGGGCGCCGCCCTGTACGGCGTCAACCCGCTTCCCGGCCGTCCCAATCCCATGCGCCAAGTCGTGCGCCTGCAAGGCAGAATCCTTCAGGTCCGCGACGTTGACGCAGGAGACACCGTTGGCTATGGTGCCACCCACCGCTGCACCGCCCCGACGCGGCTGGCGATCGTGGCCGCCGGTTATGCCGACGGTCTGTTCCGCTCGCTGGGCAATCGGGGGTGCGGCCAATTGGGAGAGATCCGCGTGCCCCTGATCGGTCGCGTGTCCATGGACCTTACCATCTTCGACGTGGGAGCCGTGCCCCAGACCCTGGCCCGCCCCGGCGCCGTGATCGACCTGATCGGTCCGGCCAACGACGTGGACGCCGTGGCCCAGGCCGCCGGAACCATCGGCTACGAGGTGTTGACCGCCCTGTCGCCGCGCTATTGCCGGACCTATGTGGGAGAGGCGCTGCAATGAATTTCCTGGCCGTCATCGGCGCATTCTTCCTGTCGTTCCTGCGCCATACCGGGCGGCTGGCGACCTTTACCGGCGTGTCCCTGTCCCATTGCGTGCGCGGGCCGATCTATCTGCGCCTGATCCTTAAGCAGATGATCGAGATCGGTTATTTCTCGCTGCCCGTGGTCGGCCTGACCGCCATCTTCACCGGCATGGTGCTGGCGCTGCAAAGCCATACCGGCTTCGCCCGCTTCTCGGCCGAAGGCGCGGTGGCCACCGTGGTGGTCATCTCCATCACCCGCGAACTGGGGCCGGTGCTGGCCGGACTGATGGTGGCCGGGCGCATCGGCGCCGCCATGGCCGCCGAGATCGGCACCATGCGCGTCACCGAGCAAGTCGATGCCCTGACCACCCTGTCGACCAATCCTTTCAAATATCTGGTGGCCCCGCGCCTGATCGCCGGCATCCTGATGCTGCCCTGCCTGGTGGTGGTGGCCGACATCATCGGCGTGTTCGGCGGCTTCGTGGTCGGCGCCTACAAGCTGGGCTACAACCCGGCCACCTATCTGCACAGCACCTGGGAATATCTGAAGCCGCTCGACGTCATCTCCGGCCTGGTCAAGGCCGGCGCCTTCGGCTTCATCATTTCCCTGATGGGCTGCTACAACGGCTACCACTCCAAGGGCGGTGCCCAGGGCGTGGGTCAGGCGACGACCAATGCGGTGGTCTCGGCCTCGATCCTGATCCTGACCTCGAATTACATTCTCACCGCCTTGTTCTTCGACAAATGAGCCAGCCCCCCAAGATCCAGCTGATCGACGTTCACAAGAGCTTCGGCACCAAGAAGGTGCTGGACGGCGTGACCGTGGACATCGCCCATGCCGAAAGCTTCGTCATCATCGGCGGCTCCGGCACCGGCAAATCGGTGACGCTGAAATGCATCCTGGGCCTGATGCGCCCCGAACAGGGGAGCATTCTGGTGGACGGACAGGAAGTGGTGGGCATGAAGTCCCGCGACCGCGAGGAAGTCATGCGCAAGTTCGGCATGCTGTTCCAGGGCGCCGCGCTGTTCGATTCGCTGAAGGTCTGGGAAAACGTCGCCTTCGGCCTGATCCAGGGCCAGCGCATGGAGCGCCGCAAAGCCCGCGAAAAGGCCATCGAGAAACTTTACGCCGTGGGTCTTGGCCCCGACGTCGGCGAGCTTTATCCGTCCGAGCTGTCGGGCGGCATGCAAAAGCGCGTGGCCCTGGCCCGCGCCATCGCCACCGAACCGGAAATCATCTTTTTCGACGAGCCGACCACCGGCCTCGATCCCATCATGGCCGACGTCATCAACGACCTGATCGTCAAATGCGTCAAGGAACTGGGGGCCACCGCCGTCTCCATCACCCACGACATGCATTCGGCCCGCAAGATCAGCGACCGCATGGCCATGCTCTATCACGGCAAGCTGATCTGGGTCGGGCCGACGTCGGAAGTGGACAAGGCCGACAACGCCTATGTCGATCAGTTCATCCACGGCCGGGCCGAAGGCCCCATCAAGATGGAACTGCGGCGCTGACCACCGCCGCCTGAGGACGTATTTTGGCCAAACCGACGACCCGCTATGTCTGCCAGGAATGCGGCGCCAGCTATCCGCGCTGGGCGGGAAAGTGCGAGTCGTGCGGAGCCTGGAATTCCATCACCGAGGAAGAACCCCGCGAAGCCATGCCCAAGGGACTGGGTTCGGGCAAGGGCGGGCGCAAGATCGATTTCGTGGCGCTGGAGGGCGTATCGGCTCCGCCGCCCCGGCGCATCACCGGCATCGCCGAGTTGGACCGGGTCTGCGGCGGTGGATTGGTGCCCGGCTCCTGCATGCTGGTGGGCGGCGACCCCGGCATCGGCAAATCGACCCTGCTGCTGCAAACCGTCGCAGCACTGGCGGACAAGGCTTCCTGTATCTATATCTCTGGTGAAGAAGCCGTCGAACAGGTTCGCCTGCGCGCCTTGCGGCTGGGATTGCAGAAAGCTCCGGTGCAGTTGGCCTCCGCCACCTCCCTGCGCGATATCGCCGCCAGCCTGGACCATGGCGAAGCGCCGGCGGTGGTGGTCATCGATTCGATCCAGACCATGTATCTGGACAGTCTGGATTCCGCACCCGGCACCGTCGCCCAGGTGCGGGCCTGCGCCGCCGAACTGATCCGCATGGCCAAGCGCCGCGGCTTCACCCTGTTCCTGGTGGGGCACGTGACCAAGGACGGCCAGATCGCCGGCCCCCGCGTGCTGGAGCACATGGTCGATTGCGTGCTGTATTTCGAGGGCGAGCGCGGTCATCAGTTCCGCATCTTGCGCGCCGTGAAAAACCGTTTCGGCGCCACCGACGAGATCGGCGTGTTCGAGATGTCCGATGCCGGCCTGTCCGGAGTAGCCAACCCGTCGGCCCTGTTCCTGGCCGAACGGCGGGGCAACGTCAGCGGTTCCTGCGTCTTCGCCGGGGTCGAGGGCACCCGGCCGATGCTGGTGGAAATTCAGGCCCTGGTGGCGCCGTCGGCCCTCGGCACGCCGCGCCGGGCCGTCATTGGATGGGACTCCGGGCGTCTCGCTATGATACTAGCTGTGCTGGATGCCCGTTGCGGCCTTGCCTTGGGCGGCAATGATGTATATTTGAACGTCGCGGGCGGTCTGAGGATCGGCGAACCCGCCGCCGACCTTGCGGTCGCGGCGGCTCTGCTCTCTTCGACCACCGACATGCCGGTGGACGCCGAGATGGTGGTGTTCGGCGAAATCGGCCTGTCGGGCGAGGTTCGCGCCGTCAGTCAGATGGACGGACGGCTGAAGGAAGCGGCCAAGCTGGGCTTTGCCCAGGCGTTGGCCCCGGCGGTGCGCCGACAGGGCGCGGGCGCGAAAGCGCCGGCCGACGGCTCGATCGCGGTGCGCCGCATCGGGCATGTGCAGGATTTGGTGGCCTTGTTCCGACCGGCGGACAAGGGGCGTAAATAAGGGTTGCTGCTTTGAACGCTGTCGACATCGCTGTCGTGGTGGTGCTGCTGGCATCCGGGGTCTTTGCCCTGATGCGCGGCTTCGTATACGAAACCCTGGCCATGGCCGGGTGGATCGCCGCCGGTTTGGCCGCCTTTTGGGGGCTGCCCATCGCCCGGCCCATCGTTTCGAAATACATATCGAATCCCACCATCGCCGACGTGGCGGGCGGGGTCGCCATCTTCCTGGTGGTGCTGCTGGTGTCGTCGGTGATCACCACCGCCATTTCCCGCAGCGTGCAGAAAAGCGCCATCAGTTCGGTGGACCGCTCGCTGGGCTTCGCCTTCGGCCTGATCCGCGGCCTGGTGCTCTGCAGCCTGTGCTTCATCCTGGCCACCAAGCTGTTCGACCCCGAGCCTGACGTTCTTACCGGCGCCAAGACCCGCCCGCTGCTGGTGATGGGCTCGCGCGTGCTGCAGGCCCTGGTACCGTCGCAGCTGTCTTCGGCCCAGGACGCCGCCAAGGAAGCAGCCGAAGCCGCCATCCAGGCCCAGCAGGCCAAGGAAATGTACGACCGCCTGAACGCGCCGCGCCCCAAGGGCGCCGATCAGCCGGGCCAGAACACCGGCAACAACTCCGCCCAGCCCTCATCGCCCTCCAAGTCCGACAACGGCCAGGGCGGCGACAAGACTGCTCCCTCTTACGACAACCGCGGCCTTGAACGGCTGATCGAGACCACGAAATGACCCTGGACACCGCCGAGGATTTTTCCCAGATGCTGACCACCAACCCGTTCGACGACGACAAGCTCAAGGAAGAATGCGGCGTCTTCGGCATCTTCGGACACGCCGGAGCGGCGTCGCATACCGCGCTGGGCCTGCACGCCCTTCAGCATCGCGGCCAGGAAGCGGCGGGCATCGTCAGCTTCGACGGCGAGCATTTCCATAACCATCGCGGCATGGGCCACGTCGCCGACAATTTCGGCTCGGAAGCGGTGATCAAGAAGCTGCCGGGTCAAATGGCCATCGGCCATGTGCGCTATTCCACCACCGGCGAAACCATGCTGCGCAACGTCCAGCCGCTGTTCGCCGACTTCGAGTTCGGCGGTCTGGCCCTGGCCCATAACGGCAATCTGACCAACGCCCTGGCCATCCGCAAGCAACTGGTTCGCCGCGGCTGTCTGTTCCAGTCGACCACCGATACCGAGGTGATCGTCCATCTGATCGCCATCAGCCTTTATTCCACCGTCGAAGAGCGCGTCATCGACGCCCTGCGTCAGGTCGAAGGCGCCTATTCGCTGGTCTGTCTGACCCAAAACTCGGTGATCGGCGTGCGCGACCCGCTGGGCATCCGCCCGCTGGTGCTGGGCAAGCTGCCCGACGGCTCCTATATCCTGGCCTCGGAAACCTGCGCCCTGGACATCGTCGGCGCCGAACTGATCCGCGACGTCGAACCGGGCGAACTGATCATCCTGGATCAGAGCGGCCTGCGCTCCATCAAGCCCTTCAGCAAGACCTCGAAGCGGTTCTGCATCTTCGAGTACATCTATTTCGCCCGTCCCGACAGCGTCATGGAAGGCACCAGCGTCTACGACGTGCGCAAGCGCATCGGTCAGGAACTGGCCCGCGAAAGCCATGTGGACGCCGACGTGGTGATTCCGGTGCCGGATTCCGGCGTTCCCGCCGCCCTGGGCTATGCCGCCGAGGCCAAGATTCCCTTCGAGCTAGGCATCATCCGCAACCACTATGTCGGCCGCACCTTCATCGAGCCGACGGATTCCATCCGCCATCTGGGCGTCAAGCTGAAGCACAACGCCAACCGCGTGCATATCGAAGGCAAGCGGGTGATCCTGGTGGACGACTCCATCGTCCGCGGCACCACCTCGACCAAGATCGTCGAAATGGTCCGCCAGGCCGGCGCCACCGAAGTGCATATGCGCATTTCCAGCCCGCCGACCACCTATTCCTGCTTCTACGGCATCGACACGCCGAAACGCCAGAAGCTGCTGGCCGCCCGTTACGATCTGGCCGGCATGGCCAAGCTGATCGGTGTCGACAGTCTGGCCTTCATTTCGCTGGACGGCCTTTACCGCGCCGTCGGTGAAGAAAAGCGCGACAATGCCAACCCGCAATATTGCGACGCCTGTTTCACCGGCGATTACCCGATCATCTCGGCCGATCATCAGGAAGACGGCGCCGCCCAGGCCCCCCTCAGCCAACTGACCGGGGGCCACTGAGCTCATGTCGGAAGCCGTTGAACGTCGCCTCGAAGGGCGCATCGCCCTGATCACCGGGGCGTCGCGGGGCATCGGCGCCGCCGTCGCCAAGCGTTTCGCCGCCGAAGGCGCGCAGGTCATCCTGCTGGCCCGCACCCAGGCCGCTCTTGAGGAGGTGGACGATGAAATCCGCTCGGCCGGAGGCAAGGCCACTCTGGTGCCGCTGGATTTGCGCAAGCCCGACGACATCGACCGCATGGGCTATTCCCTGTTCCAGCGCTTCGGCAAGCTGGACATCCTGGTGGGCAATGCCGGCGTGCTGGGCGGACTGTCCCCCGTAGGCCATCAGGCCCTGAGGGAATGGGATGAAGTGATGGCGGTCAACCTGAGCGCCAACATGCGCCTGATCCGCAGCTTCGACAATTTGCTACGCCAATCGGATGCCGGCCGCGCCATCTTCACCACTTCGGGCGTGACCAACGAGCCGCACCCCTTCTGGGGATCTTATGCCGCCAGCAAATCCGCTCTGGAAACCCTGGTGCTGACCTGGGCGGCGGAAGTCGCCCGCAACACCAAGCTGAAGGTCAATCTGGTGGATCCCGGCGTCGTCCGCACCCGCCTGCGCGTCGAGGCATTCCCCGGCGAAGACCAGGCCACTCTGGCCACGCCGGAAAGCGTGGCCGATTGCTACGTCGATCTGGCTTCGGCCAATTGTCCCCACCACGGCAAGATCATCCGGGCGCAATAATGTACCGGCAGGCCTAACGGCCTGCCGTAAGTCCCTCGCCGGGCGGACGCGCCGCGTCCTTGGCCGCTCGCTCAATGCTCGCTGAAAACAGACCGCCAGGGCAACCAGCCTGCCGTAAAGTCCCTCGCCGGGCGGACGCGCCGCGATCAGTGCGGGGCCTGCACCGCCACGGGGTCGACCCGATCGTCCGGCCGATCGAAAGGCAAAATGTCCACCAGCTTGGGTTCCAGCGTGTCGTTCAGGTATCGGGCCACGCCCGCCCTGAATTCCGGCTTGAAATAAGCCCAGGTGACGAATACGCCGCCATGAGGCTCATAGGTCAACACCGATTCGGAATCGCGGGCGAATTCCAAGGCTTTGCCCAGATCATCGGTAGCGGCCGCATGGATCCATTCGGGCTTTTGCCCCCAATGCCACAGCACATAAACGCCTCCCTCGCCGTCCAGCTCCTCTTCGTCCGGGTGCAGGCTCAGCAGGCGGCGGTAATGGCCGTATTCATCCTTTTCCCAGGGGATCACCGCCGGGCGGTGGTCATCGGCGTCGTCCCGCAACAAATCTAGCAGGGTCATGGCGAACCTCTCTCCCTCCCATCCTTGGCGGTTGTCCCGCTGCTTCTCATTAAGGTGAGCGTTGTCGCGGCCCAACGCAACCCCACCAAAGGAACAAGGAGGGCACAAACGGCAGGCAAAGATTGACTCTGCCGCTCTGTTATGGCGTTCATCGCTTCTGGGATTTGTTACAGGGCGAGACTCGCGGCATATGTTACCCCACACGTCTTTCTACTTTCTGCGCCATGGGGTGACCGATCACAATCAGCGACGCGTCGTCATGGGGCAATTGGACATCCCCTTGAACGATCAGGGCCGATGGCAGGCCAAGGCGGCCGGGGCGGTTCTGGCCCAGGCCGGCGTCCGCCGCATCGCCGCCAGCCCGCTGGTGCGCGCGTTGGAAACCGCCCGCATCGTCGCGGACTGTTGCGGCGGCGGAGAACCGGAAATCATCAAGGATTTGAGCGAACGGGATTGGGGCGCCATGACCGGGCGCAGCCACCGCGAACTGTTCAAGCTGCCGCCGCAAGCGACGCCTCAGGGCGCGGAAACGCCCGAATTTTTCAGCCAGCGCATCCTGACCGCCGTTGCCGGTCTGATCCCCCACGACAATACCCAGGCTCCCATCCTGCTGGTGGCCCATGCCGGCGCCTGCCGGGTCTTGCGCCGCCATATGGGGCTGGACGACGGCCAGTCTCCGGTTCCCAACGCCCTGCCTCTGCTGTTTTCAGCCGAGGCGGGCGGGGAATGGCGGGAAATCAGGGTAATGTGATCAACCCTTGGCCAGCGTCTCGCCGAAGCGCAGGGGCTGGCCCAGCGGATCGCCGATCAAGGTGTCGTCGCGCATCACCACGTTGCCGCGGATGATGGTCGAGATCGGCCAGCCTTTGATCCTCATGCCGTCGAAGGGGGTCCAGCCGCACTTGCTGGCGATCCACATATTGGTGATCTTGCGCTCGGCCTTCAGGTCGACCACCGTGAAGTCGGCGTCGTACCCGACGGCGATACGCCCTTTGTTGACCATGTTGTAGACGCGGGCCGGACCGGCGCTGGTCAAATCGATAAAACGCCCCAGCGACAGGCGCCCTTCGGCCACATGGTTCAGCATCACCGGCACCAGCGTCTGCACGCCGGTCATCCCCGACGGGCTTTGCGGATAGGGCTTGGATTTTTCTTCCCTGGTGTGCGGCGCATGGTCCGAACCGATGACGTCGACGACGCCCTGCTCCAAGGCCTTCCACAGGGCCAGACGGTGTTCCTCCGAGCGAATCGGCGGGTTCATCTGGGCATAGGTACCCAGACGGCGGTAACAGTCGGGGCCGGACAGGGTCAGATGCTGGGGCGTCACCTCCACCGAGGCGATGTCCTTGTTGCGCGCCAAAAGCTCCATTTCCTGGGCGGTGGTGACGTGCAGCACATGCACCCGGCGGCCAGCGGCGCGGGCCAGACGCAACAGCCGCTGGGTGGCCAGCAAAGCCGTTTGGGCGTCGCGCCACTCGGGATGCATCTCAGGCTCGGCCCCGCCTTCCACCATGTGGAAACGCTCTTTCAGGCGGCTTTCGTCTTCGCAATGCACGGCGACGCGGCGGAAACCGTGGGACAGCACCTCGGCCAGTGCCTCGTCGCGGTCCACCAGCAGGCTGCCGGTCGAACTGCCCATGAACACCTTGACGCCGGCACAGCCGGGCAACAGTTCCAACCTGCCCAGCTCTGACAAATTCTCGGCCGCCGCGCCGACGAAAAAGGCGTGATCGGTCCAGGCCCGGTTTTTCGCCCGGGCCAGCTTGTCGGCGATGGCCTCGGCGGTGGTGGTCGAAGGCTTGGTGTTCGGCATCTCGCAGATGGCGGTGACGCCGCCCAAAGCCGCCGAGGCGGTGCCGGTGGCCAGGTCTTCCTTGTGCTCCAGTCCCGGTTCGCGCAAATGCACCTGGCTGTCGATGACGCCAGGCAGCACGGTCAGACCGGCCAGATCCATCACTTCGGCGGTCTTGGCTTCGGACAAAGCGCCGATGGCGGCGATGCGGCCGTCCTTGACGGCGATGTCGGCGCGAACCACGCCGCCGGGCGTGGCGACATCGGCGCCGGTAAGAACCAGATCGAAGCTGTCGGACATGGGAAACATCCCTTACGCGGAAAGAACGGAGAAAACATCGCCCTGCGGGCTTTTGCCTTGGACATGAACATGGTGCCACAAAGCATAAAACAACAGGGTCCAGGCGGCGAATCCCGCCTTTTTACCGCCTGAACGGAACAAAGTCTCGACGCTGCCGGGGCGGCAAAGCTCCTGAATGGCCGGACTGGCCGCCACCAGGGCGCCCAGATGCGGCTTGCCCGCCATCCAGTCGGCCACCGGTACCGTGAAGCCCCGCTTGGGGGAAAACGGCCTGGCTTCCGGTAGTACACCCGCCAGCCATTGGCGTAGCGCCGCCTTGCCCTGGCCCTTGGCCAGCTTCTGCCGGTCCGGCAAGTTATAGGCGAAGCGCGCCACTTCACGGTCCAGGAAGGGCACACGCCCCTCGATACCGTGGGCCATCAGCATGCGGTCCAGCTTGACCAGCAGATCGTTGGGCAGCCAGTCGGCGCAATCCACCGCCTGGGCTTTTTGCAGACGGTTGCCGGGACGGCCGGTGGCTTCGGCCTCGGACGCGGCGTAACCGGTCCGCCAGCCGCGGCTTTCGTCGCGTAAGACGCCCAGCCCCTCGAAGCTGGAGGACCGGCGCATCTGCTTGGCGAAGGGCCAGGGGCGCATGGCGGCGCGATAGCGGCCATAACCGGCAAACAGTTCGTCGCCTCCTTCCCCGGACAGGATCACCTTCACCGATTTGCGGGCTTGTGCCGCCAGCTTGAAGGTGGGAACCACGGCATAATCGGCGACGGGATCGTCAAGATGGGCAGCGATGGCCGGCAGGGACAACCAGAAATCGGCCTCTTCGACCGCCACTTCCACATGCTCAGCCCCGACGACGCGGGCCAGTTCGCGGGCATGTTCGCTTTCGTCGCGGGCCGCCGTGCCCGGGAAAAAAGCGGTGAAGGCCAATACGGGGCGGCTGTTGAGACGGGCCATCAAGGCCAGCACCGCCGAACTGTCGATACCACCCGACAGGAACATGCCGTAAGGAACGTCGGAACGCTGGTGCAGAGATACCGATTCCTCCAGCACCCGGTCCAAAGCCGCCGTCGAGGTATCGACCGGCCTTTCCACCACCAGGGCGTCCAGGCGGCGGCGCTCGACGATGCGTCCCTGCTCCACCGCCACCGTCTCGCCCGGCAGCAGGCGGTGAACGCCCTCAAAAGCGGTTTCCGTGCCGGTGGTGAATTGCAGGTTCAAAAGCTCGTCGCGGCCTTGCTTTCGCAGGCGGCGGTCCACCAGCCCGGTGGCCAGAATGGCCTGGGGCTCGGAAGCGAACAGGAAGCCTTCGGCGCATTCCGCCCAATAGAGCGGCTTGATGCCGAACGGATCGCGCGACAGCACCAGCCGCCCCTTGTCGGGATCATGCAGGGCGATGGCGTACATGCCGCGCAGGTATTTGGGGAAATCCAGACCGTGGCGCTGATAGAGATACAGCGGCGGCTCGCAGTCCGAGCCTGTCTTGAACGCCACCTCGGACAAAGCCGCCCGCAGCTCGACGTGGTTGTAGATTTCGCCGTTGGCGACAAGAGCCAGATCGCCGGAGGCGAACAGCGGCTGGTCGCCGGTCACCAGATCGATGATGGCCAAACGGCAATGGGCCAGCCCCACCGAGGTCTTGGCGTAAAAACCCTGGCCGTCCGGTCCCCGATGGGCCATGGCCTGGGTCATGGCGCGCAAGACCGCTTCGGCGGGCGGGCCGCCGTTTGCCGTCATCAGCCCGGCGATACCGCACATCTTAAGGCAGCACCGACTCGAAGAAACGCCGATAGGCGGCCACCACGGCCTGTTCGGTATATTGCTCCTCGTAGACGGCCCGCCCGGCGTCGGCCAGGGCGGTGCGAAGCTCGGCGCTGGACAAGGCCTGACGGATGGCGGCGGCCAGCGGCTCCGGCTGATCCAGCGGCGTCAGCAGACCGTTGACGCCGTCCTCGATCAGCACCGCCGGGCCTTGGCTGGCGGTGCAGACCACCGGCACCCGCTGGGCCCAGGCCTCGATCACCACATTGCCCAGCGGCTCGTGGCGGGCGGGGTGGACGAACAGGTTGGCGGTGGCGAACAGACGCGGCACGTCGTCGCGCCAGCCCAGGAAACGCACGCGGGGCTTGATGCCCAGCTTGGTGGCCAAGGCCTCCAGCGCCGCCTGCTCCGGCCCCACGCCGGCCAGCAGCAGATAGGCGTCCGGCACATGCACCAAGGCTTTCAGCAGAACGTCGAAAGCCTTGTTGGTGTGCAGCCGTCCCAGCCCCAGCAGGATCGGCGCGCTTTCGGGAATATAAAGCTCCTTGCGCGGGATCGGCGTGCCGGGAGTGTCTGAGACGAAATTGGGCAGATAGACCGCCTTGCCCTCGGGCCAGCCCTCGGCCGTCAGGTAGTCGACGATGGACTGTGTGTCGCCCACCAGATAGTCGCAGCCCTGATAATATTTCAGGTCGTAATAGCCGCCCAGGCGGGCGACACGGACAAAACCGCCAGGCTGGCCGGCCTTGCTTTTCGGCGCCATGCCACTGGCCCGGCTCATCCAGGTGAAGACGATGTCCGGCTTGAAATCGCGGGTGTGGCGGGCAAAGGCCATGGGCGTCAGAAAGTCCAGCTTGCCGCCGAAGCGCAGCTGATGCACGTCCAGCCCCTGCTCGCGCAACAAGGCGGCGCGGCGATCGTCCTTGCGGATCAGCACCCGCTGTTCGATGCCGGCGCGGGACAGAGCCGGCACCAAACGCTCGAAAAACCGTTCGGCCCCACCATGGGGCGCACCGGCGATGGCTTGAAGAATTCTCATGTCCTCTCTCCGGCGCGCAGCAAAGCGTCGAACTCGGCGGCGGCCGCATCCCAGCTGCGCTCGCGCTGCAGCAGCCGGGCGTCTCGGCTCATCCCCCAGAATGTGTCGTCGTCGGTCAGAAGGCGCACGGTCACGTTGACCAGCGCCGCATCGTCGGGCACCGCCTGGCCGGTCTGGCCGTCGCGGATGCGCTCCTTGGCCCCGCCCAGGGGGCGCACCACCGCCGGCAGCCCGCAAGCCTGACTGTCCAGCAGGGTCCAGGCCACCATGTCGTCGACATGGCCGGGATAAAGATGCACGCGTGCCGAACGGTACAGCTCGGCCATGCCGCCGTCGCCCTTGGGCGCCACCACTTCGACGCCGTCGGCCTGCGCCATCTGGACCTGGGCATAAACGGACACCAGGGCTTCCGGCACCTCGCCGGTGCGCACGGCCTTGTCCAGACTGGCCGAAACCACCAGCAGGCGGGCTTCGGGCACCTGGGGACGGATCTGTTCCTTCCACAGCACCAGCAGCGCAGACAGACCGTGGGCGGGATGGCTGGTGACGATGGCAGTCGGCGCGTCGGCCAGTTGGGTCGGCAGATCGGCCATGAAGTCGCTGCGCACCCCCGGCACCATCAGCCGCAGCGGCATCGCCTCGCTACCCACCGGCGCGCCCTGCACCTGGGCTACGCTGTTGAGCAGCACCATAGGACTGAAGCTTTCGACGCCTTTGCGCGCCGCCGTCAATTGCGGACCGGTCGCCGTGCTCCACAACACCCGCTTGCCGGCAAGTCGCACCGAGCCCAGCAGGGACGGTTTGCGGAAAGCCACCAGCGCGTCGGTCTGGGTGGGAAAGGCTTTATCCAGGGTTTCCCAATGCACACCTTCGATGATCATGCCGTAGCGGGCGCGGTTGTAGGCGTGAACGTCGTGGCCCCGGCGGGCCAGCGCGGCGGCCAGACTGGCAAAGGCTTTTTCGGCGCCGCCCAACGGGCGGTTGGCCGGCGAATAGCCGTCGAAAGGAATGGAGTCGTCGACCAGGGTGATATGCATGACCACGGTTATAAGGTGCGCGCCGTCCCCCGGCAAGGGGAGCGGGGACGCAAGATGTCGTCAACCGAAAGCCGGAACCTCGCGCCGCAGGTCGAGACCGTCGTGCAGAAAGCTGATGGAAAGCTGCACGGTCACCTCGTCGCCCCGTCCCGGCGACGCAGCAGGAAACGGCTGATGCAGAGACAAACCCGCAGCTTCCAGGGCCGGAGCGAACGCCCCTTCCGCCCCGCGCGGCAGATTGAATGCCAGCATGGCCAAGCGGTTGGAAAAGAACTGGTGGGAAATGACCCAGCCTCCCGCCGTCATCACCGCCCGCTCGACCTCGGCCACAGTCACGTTGAAATCACCGATGGACGATGCTTCCTGCCTGATCATCAAACCCGCCTCTGACCGGAACGCCCGCGCCAGATTAGCCGAAAGAACCGGAACACAGCCACTCTCCTCTTGCCTGAGTTCCGTCCAGGGACCACCTTAAGACCATGATTTCCCTGGAAGGATGGTCGGTCATGTCGGCTCTTTTCTATACCCCGCTTTCCCATCGCGCCCTGATTAAAGTCGGCGGCGACGACCGGAAGGACTTTTTGCAAGGTCTGGTTTCGGCGGATGTGCCGCGAGCCGACGGCAGCCGGGGACTATATGGAGCCTTTCTGACGCCCCAAGGTAAATTCCTCAACGAGCTGTTTCTGGCCGAACAGACCGAAATCCTGTGGCTGGAAACCGAAGCCGCCCGCCGCGCCGAGTTCGTCAAAAAGCTGTCCATGTACAAGCTGCGGGCCAAGGTCACGGTAGCCGCCGACGACAGCCGGACGGTCTTCGCCCTGTGGGGAGACGGCGCCGCCCAGGCTCTGGTCCTTGCCGCCGACGCCGGAGCCTTCGGCGGCGGACTGGCTTTGAAAGACCCCCGGCTGGCCGACGCCGGTTTCCGCGCCTGGCTGCCCGAAGGCGGCGAGGCCGCTTTGCAGGCCGCCGGTTTCACCCGCGCCGACGTCACCGCCTGGGACGAACGCCGCATTGCCCTGGGCCTGCCCGACGGCAGTCGCGATCTGGAGCCTGAAAAGGCCCTGTTGTTGGAGAACGGCTTCGACGAGCTTTACGGCGTCGATTTCAAGAAGGGCTGCTACATGGGACAGGAGCTGACCGCCCGCACCAAATACCGCGCCCTGATCAAGAAACGCCTGCTGCCGGTGCGCATTTCCGGCGCCGTTCCGGAAACCGGCACGCCCGTCCTTCTGGGAGAAGCCGAAGCCGGAGAACTGCGCAGCCACTGCGGCCAAAGCGGGCTGGCCCTGCTGCGCCTGGAACAGCTGGCGGAATGGCGGGAAAAGGGCGGAACCCTGCGCTGCGGCGACGCCGCCCTGACTCCGTCCGTGCCCGACTGGGTGGTTCTGCCCGCCTGAATTGTGGCGAAACCACCACAGGCCGCGCCAAAACACCTTGAATCAGCGTTTCTCCGCCACACCTCCGCCACGCCCCGGCGGTACTTCTATACCTGTCCCCGGAACGAACCGGGACGCGAATAGAAAACGGAGCGAACAAATGTTTAAGAGCGTGATTTCGGCCCTGGTTGTTTCCGGTGTGGTTCTGAGCGGCGCGGCTTTCGCCGCCGACGCGACGACCGGCACCGCCGCCCCCGCCTCGGCTCAGGTGCAGAGCCAAGCCGCCAAGCCGGTGGTCGCCGAGAAGAAGGCCGAGGAAAAGAAGATCGAGAAAAAGCACCATGTCGCCGAAAAGAAGGTGAAGAGCGAAAAGCAGCAGGCCGCCACCCCGGCCCCGACCTCGCCCGCCACCGCCGCCACTCCGGCCGCCCAGGCTCCGGCGAAGACGAACTAAGACAGCCGCCGACCGAAACCGGCCTTAAACGCGAAGGGCGCTCTGTTGGAGCGCCCTTAGTGTTTTGCCTGAACCGTCAGCCATTGCTTGCCGTCCCAACGCCAGCGGACGGTGTCGTAGGTGACGTTGCCGTCGGCGTCCTGTGTTCCCTGGTTGTCGATCTGGAAATCGGGCAAGGACTGGAAGCTGCGAGTGATCAGCGTCAGATCATTGCCGCAAAAGCGCGCTCCAAGCTGCGGCCGCTTGCCGTCGTCGCCGACATATCCCAGCACCACATAGCCCCAAGGCCCGCAGGCCTGACGCATGGGATGACGGATCACCAGCACGGCCCGGTATTTTCCCGGCGGAATGAAAACGGCCTGAAGATCCAGCCAATCGGGCCACAGGGCGGTGTCTTCGCCGAACATGTCGGCGACGGCGGCCTCCGCCTCCTCGCGGTCGCCCGGCGTCAGGCTGTCGAAAGTCTGCCACACCGCCTCGGCGGCCGTGGCCCACGGCCCGACCGTCGAACCGGCCAGCAATCCGGCGCACAGCAGCAGGGAACGGGCCGAGAAACGCATCAAAGACGCCCCGCCACATCGGCCAGACGGCGGAACGGCGATTCTCCCGCCGCCAGGGTCAAGTCTCCGGCCCGGCGCACGCCTTCGCGGCCGAACCGCTCCCGCACCGCCTCCACCAGCCATTGCCCGGCCTGAATCCGACGCGCCTGCGCCAACCGATGGCCGATCCGCAGATAGGCGGCATGATCGTCCAGCGTGGCGATCAATTCGTCCATGCCCTGGGCCTGCTGCGACGACACCATCAGCACCGGGATCGACCAGCCGTCCTCGTCCTCGGCCAGCGACAAGGCCCCCAGCACGTCGGCCCGCGCCCGGCTGGCGGCCGCTCCCATGTCGGCCTTCGTCACCACCACCACATGAGGAATCTCGGCGATGCCCGCTTTCATGAACTGCAAGCTGTCGCCCGATCCCGGCTGAACGCAGAAGATCACCGTATCGGCCACCCCGACCACGTCGGTTTCCGATTGGCCGACGCCCACCGTTTCGATCAGCACCACGTCGTAGAGCGCGCGCATCAGCACCATGGCCGACACCGTCAGCCCGGCCAAGCCGCCCAGACGGTCGCGGGCGGCCATCGAGCGCACGAAGACGCCCTGGTCCTCGGGATCGGTGGAAAGCCGGGTGCGGTCGCCCAGCAAGGCGCCGCCCGAGCGCCGCGACGACGGATCGACGGCGATGCAGGCCACCGTGCGGCCGCGGCTCCGCCAGCCGGAAATCAGGGCGTTCATCAAGGTCGATTTACCGACGCCGGGCGGGCCAGTCATCCCCACCACATGGGCCCGAGGCGCCTCGTAGGCCTGTGACAGCAAATCGATCACCTCGGGGCTGTCGGGCGCCTGCTCCAGCAAGGCCAAGGCACGAGCGATCGCCACCTTTCCGCTGGTCTTGAGAGCCGACAGGGTGATGGGGACGGACACGGGCTTCAGGGCTTTCCAGGAGAAGGAAAAATTCAGCCCCACATGTAGCTCAGACCCAGCGCCCGATCAACGGCGCGCATCCCGTCCTAAACCAATGCCCGTTCAAGGCAGCCATTTCTTCTGCGCATGGACATGTGCACTGCGAAGAAAGGTATGACACAATTTACATCCATTTGCGCTTCACCCCGGACAGTGCCGAAGAATGGTTTTGCGCCGTTTTCTTATTGGTTTGATTCTGCTGTTGTTTCCCGGTCTGGGCATGGCGGCGGAGGCTCCAGTGCTGGTGCTTTCCCCGAATATGGGCAAGGCCAGCTGGGCCGGCCATATGGAAATGCTGGCCGACCCCGCCGGTTCCCTGACCATCGGGCAGGCCACCGAACGCCCCGATTTCACCCCCATGCCGGGCATTCTGGCCCGCGGCTTCACCCACGGCGCCACATGGCTGCGCATCCGTCTGGAGAGCGAACCGGGGGCCGCCCATGACTGGTGGCTGGAAATGCTGCCCGCGTTCCTAGACCGCGTGACCGTCTATTTCCCCGATCAGGACCATCCCGGCCAATTCATCGAACGGGCCACCGGCGACCAACTGCCGTTGTCCAGCCGCGACTGGCTGCATCATCATTTTGTGCTAAAGGTGCCGCCGCTTGCCGATGGCCGGACCATGACCGTCTATGTCCGCGTCCAGACCGGCAGCAGCACCATCATGGGCGTCAGGATGTACACCACCGCCCGCATGGCCGAGGACACCGCCGCAAATCTGTTCGCTCTGGGGCTGGTTTACGGCGACGTCATCCTGATGCTGTTACTGTCGGCGATTTTCGGCATCTGGCTGAGGAAACGCATTTTTCTGGCCTATGCCGGCTATGCCTTGACCAGCAACAGCCAGATGTTTGTCGCCGACGGTCTGCCGGCCCGCTTCTTCTGGCCCGACAATCCTATTTTCACCGACCGGCTGGTGGGCTGTGTCAGCGCCCTCAGCGTGGTGATGGGCTGCCTGTTCGTCATCGAGCTTTTGGAACTGAAGCGCCATATGCCGCGCATGCGCCGCGCGTTCCAAACCGCGGCGGCGCTGGCTGCCGTCGCCTGTCTTTTCTCCGCCGCCGGCCGCTGGGATCTGGTGGCCAAGCCTTTCAATCAGATGGCCTTGGCGGGATTGCTGGCGTCAACCCTGTGCGCCGCCCGGCTGGCCTGGCAGCGGGTTCCCTCGGCCCGCTTCTTTCTTCTGGCCTTCTCCGCCCATGTAACCGCCACCAGCATCGCCATCATCATGCTGCTGGGTGTGGTCATGGACATCGAAACCATCGCCTGGCCGCTGCGCATCGCCGCCCTGATGCATGTGGTGATGATCGGCGCCGGTCTGGCCAACCGCCTGCGGCTGGAGCAGAAAAATTCCAAGGCCGCCGTGGCGGCGGCCCTGGCTTTCGAGCATCAGGCCCGCTCCTTGCTGGAAACCCGCGTCGAGGAACGCACCGCCGATCTGCAGGTGGAGATCGATCAGCGCCGCCAAGCCATGGAGCAATTGG
This sequence comes from Candidatus Sulfotelmatobacter sp., assembly GCA_035538795.1. Lineage (GTDB taxonomy): Bacteria > Pseudomonadota > Alphaproteobacteria > Rhodospirillales > Magnetospirillaceae > JAJZGK01. The sequence continues at coordinate 75,500 of DATLJS010000042.1, forward strand.
AGATGGGCGAGCGCCGTTCCCGGACGTTCCTCGCCACCGTGCCGCTACCGCTGATGATCAGCCGGATATCCGACGGCCTGATCGTCTATTCCAATCAGGCCTTCCGCACCCTGTTCGACATTGCCGACGCGGACGAAGGCTTCGTTCGCACTCAAGAGCTTTACGCCGGGGAACAGGACCGCGAGCGGGTTCTGGCCTCAATCGGCGCCGACAAGGTCGCCTTCATCCCGGAGGTCCAGGGACGCAGCCGCACCGGACGCCTGGTCTGGGTCAGCATCAGCTGCGCCCGCGTCGAACAGGACGGCCAGGAATGCATTTTCGCCGCCCTGATGGATATCTCGGTCATCAAGGAGCACGAAGCCACCCTGCGCCGCGCCAGGGATTCCGCCGAAGCCGCCGATCAGGCGAAAAGCGCCTTCCTGGCCATGATGAGCCACGAGATCCGCACGCCCATGACCGGCATCATCAGCGTCGCCGGCCTGCTGATGGAAACGCCCCTGACCGCCGCGCAGCGCGACTGGGTGCGCATCATCACCGGATCGGGCGAGAGCCTGCTGACCATTCTCAACGACATCCTGGACTTCTCGAAGCTGGAGCAAGACAAGCTCGAACTGGAAACCGCGCCGTTCCAACTGCCCAAGTTGCTCAGCGACACCGTCGAACTGATGCGCAACCATGCGGAGGCCAAGGATCTGAACCTGCGTCTGACCCTGGAGCCAAGCCTGGAAGCCTGGGTCGAAGGCGACGCGAACCGCCTGCGGCAGATTCTGCTGAACCTGATCGGCAACGCCGTCAAGTTCACCGACCGCGGCCATGTGGCCGTCGCCGCCCGTTGTCTGCCCCAGCCCGCCGGTTATACCCTGGCCGAGATCGAGGTCGAAGATACCGGCATCGGCATGTCGGAAGACATCCAGGCCCGCCTGTTCACCCCCTTCACGCAAGCCGACGCCAGCATCAGCCGCCGCTATGGCGGTACTGGCCTCGGGCTGGCCATCAGCCGCCGCCTGGCCGTCGCCATGGGTGGCGGCATCACCGTCAGCAGCCGGGAAGCGCACGGCAGCCGCTTCACCCTGGCCCTGCCTTTGCCGAAAACCGTCGCGCCGTTCTGCGCTCCATCGCTGCCCGGCAGCGGCGGCTTGCCGCCGCTGCATCTGCTGCTGGTCGAGGACCACCGCATCAACGCCATGGTGGTGCAGGCCATTCTCGACAAGTTCGGCCATTCCATCGAACTGGCGGTCAACGGCCTGGAGGCCATTCACGCCATATCGTCCCGTCCGCCCGGCCATTTTCAGGCAGTGCTGATGGACATGCAGATGCCGGAAATGGACGGGCTGGAAGCCACCCGCGCCATTCGCCGCATGAAAGGCCCGCGCAGCGCCGTCCCCATCATCGCCATGACCGCCAACGCCTTCAGCAGCGACGTCGAGCATTGCATGCAGGCCGGCATGAACGGCTATTTGAGCAAACCCGTCGACCCCGCCGCCCTGTTCGCCGAACTGCGCCGGGTTCTAGAAATGGAAACCGCCTGATGTTCGCCAAGACGCCAAAACCGCCCTATTATGCCGTCGTCTTTTCCAGTCAGCGGACGGATGCCGACGACGGCTACGCCGCCATGGCCGAGCGCATGGTGGAACTGGCGGGCAGGCAACCGGGCTTTCTTGGCGCCGAAAGCAGTCGCGACGCGAACGGCTTCGGCCTCACCGTTTCATACTGGCGCGACGAAGCCGCCATCGCTGCCTGGAAGGCCGACGCCGAACATCAAACCGCCCAAAGACTGGGTCGGGAAAAATGGTACGCCGGGTTCCGCCTCAGGGTGGCGAAGGTGGAACGGGATTACGGATTCTAAATGATGACCGACACCACAGTAACTTTCCGCCAACTCGTCCTGACGGATGCGCCGCAATTCCGCGCCCTGCGCCTGGCGGCGCTGCGGGATCACCCCGAATGCTTCGGCGCGCCCCACGACGAGGAAGAAGCCCAGGGCGTCGCCCTGTTTGAACGCCGGATCGCCGGCTTCCAGGACGGCGACGCCGCCTTCGGCGCATTCCGGGGCGCCAATATGATTGGCATCGCCGCCATGTTCCGCGCCGCCAGCGGCACCATGCGCCACCGCGGCACGTTGTGGGGCGTCTACGTCGTTCCCGAACTGCGCGGCACCGACGCCGCCGAGCGCCTGATCGCCGCCGTCATCGAGCATGCCCGCAAGCATGTGGACGTTCTGACCGGCCTCGTCACCTGCGGCAACGACCGCGCCCGGGCCTTCTATGCCCGCCTGGGTTTCGACTTCAGCGGCATCGAACGCAAAATTCTGAAGGTCGACGGCCGGTGGCACGACCAGGAAATCCTGGTGCTGGATCTGACAGACGCGGCATAGCCTGCCGAGCCGCACCCCGGAAAACCGCAAAAAAGGCCGCCTTCCTCTCGGAAAGCGGCCTTTCTCATGCGCGCGGCAAGAAGGCTTACAAGGCTTACGCCGTGCTGGCGGCTTTTTGCCCCAGGGCTGCCTGGGCGGCGGCCAAGCGGGCGATCGGCACGCGATAGGGCGAACAGGACACGTAGTCCAGGCCGACCGTCTGGCAGAAGGCGACCGAGGCGGGATCGCCGCCATGTTCGCCGCAGATGCCCATCTTGATGCCGGGGCGGGTGGCGCGGCCGCGTTCGGCGGCGATCTTGATCATTTCGCCGACGCCCTCGACGTCGATGCTGGCGAAAGGATCATGCTCGTAGATGCCCTTCTGGCGATAAACCTCCAGAAACGGGCCGGAATCGTCGCGGCTCATGCCCAGGGTGGTCTGCGTCAGATCGTTGGTGCCGAAGCTGAAGAACTCGGCGGTCTCGGCGATCTTGCCGGCGGCCAGGGCGGCACGGGGCAGCTCGATCATGGTGCCGATCATGTAGTCGAGCGTGGTGCCGGTGGCGGCGAAGACCTGGGCGGCGGCGCGATCGACCACGTCCTTCAACAGGTCCAGTTCCTTCTTGGTGCCCACCAGCGGGATCATCACTTCGGGAACCACGGTCTGCCCGCTCTTCTTCGACACCTCGACGGCGGCGGTAAAGATGGCGCGGGCCTGCATTTCGTAGATTTCCGGATAGGTGATGCCCAGACGGCAGCCGCGATGGCCCAGCATGGGGTTGGCTTCATGCAACTGGCTGTTACGGGCGCGCAGCGCCGAAATGTCGGTGCCGGCGGCGGCGGCCACCTCGGCCATTTCGGCTTCGGTGTGGGGCAGGAACTCGTGCAGCGGCGGGTCCAGCAGGCGGATGGTCACCGGCAGCCCCTGCATGATCTCGAACAGCTCGACGAAATCGTTCTTCTGATAGGGTTCGACCTTGGCCAGGGCGGCGCGGCGGCCCGCCTCGTCGGAGGCCAGGATCATCTCGCGCACCGCCAGGATGCGCTTGGGATCGAAGAACATATGCTCGGTCCGGCACAGGCCGATGCCTTCGGCCCCGAACTTGCGGGCGGTGCGGGCGTCCAGCGGGGTTTCGGCGTTGGTGCGGACCTTCAGAGTGCGAATGGCGTCCACCCATTCCATCAAGGCCGCGAAATCGCCGGTCAGCTCAGGCTGCACGGTGGGAACATGACCCAGCATCACCTCGCCGGTGGCGCCGTCCAGGGTGATGATGTCGCCTTCCTTGACGACGACGCCCATGGCCTTGAACTGCTTGGCCTTGTAGTCGATGCGCACGTCGCCGGTGCCGGAAACGCAGGGACGGCCCATGCCGCGGGCAACCACGGCGGCGTGACTGGTCATGCCGCCGCGCGAGGTCAGGATGCCTTGGCTGACATGCATGCCGCCGATGTCCTCAGGACTGGTTTCGATGCGGACCAGAATCACCTTCTCGCCGTTCTTGGCCAGCGCCTCAGCGTCTTCGGCCGAGAACACCACCTTGCCCGACGCCGCGCCCGGCGAGGCCGGCAGGCCGCGGGCGATGATCTTGCGGTCGGCCTTGGGATCCAGGGTCGGATGCAGCAGCTGGTCCAGATTGCCCGGCTCGATGCGGGCCACGGCCTTTTCCTTGGAGATCAGGCCTTCGCGGGCCATGTCCACGGCGATCTTCAGGGCGGCGGCGGCAGTGCGTTTGCCGGTACGGGTCTGCAGCATCCACAGCTTCGACTGCTGGACGGTGAACTCGATGTCCTGCATGTCGGTGAAGTGGGCCTCCAGCTTGGTACGGACGTCGGCCAACTGGGCGAAGACCTTCGGCATCACCTCTTCCATCGACAGCAGATCGGCCCCGGCGGCCTCGCGGGCGGCCTTGGTCAGATATTGCGGCGTGCGGATGCCGGCGACCACGTCCTCGCCCTGGGCGTTGACCAGATATTCGCCGTAGAAGAAGTTCTCGCCGGTCGATGGATCGCGGGTGAAGGCCACGCCGGTGGCGCAGTCGTCGCCCATGTTGCCGAACACCATGGCCTGAATGTTGACGGCGGTGCCCCAGTCGGCCGAAATGTCGTGCAGACGGCGATAGGTGATGGCGCGCTGGTTCATCCAGCTGCCGAACACGGCGCCGACGGCGCCCCACAACTGATCCTCGACCGACTGCGGGAAGGGACGGCCCAGTTCTTCCTGAACCTTGGCCTTATAGGCGGCGACGATCGTCTTCCAGTCGTTGGCGGTCAGCGCCGTATCCAGGCTCTGGTCGTTGTCGGACTTGTGGTTCTCCAGAATGTCTTCGAAGTGATGGTGCTCGACGCCCAACACCACGTCGGAATACATCTGGATGAACCGGCGGTAGCTGTCATAGGCGAAGCGCGGATCGTTGCTGCGCTTGGCCAGGGCTTCCACCGTCTGGTCGTTAAGTCCCAGGTTCAAGACGGTGTCCATCATGCCCGGCATCGAGGCGCGAGCGCCCGAACGGACGGAAACCAGCAGCGGATTTTCCAGCGAGCCGAATTGACAGCCCGTGCCACTTTCGATCTTGGCCAAGGCGTCCTTGACCTGCGCCGCCAGCTCGGCCGGATAGCTTTCGCCGTTGGCGTAATAGTAGGTGCACACTTCGGTGGTGATGGTGAAGCCGGGAGGAACGGGCAAGCCGAGATTGGCCATTTCGGCCAGATTGGCGCCCTTGCCGCCCAGCAGGTTCTTCATGTCCGAACGGCCTTCGGCGCTGCCGCCGCCGAACGCGTACACCCACTTGGTCATAAAAACCTCCAAAATGACTGGGTCTGCCCACCCAATGTCAGGCGAATATAAGAATATTTCCTTCCGCTTCCAGTTTGCGGAAGGAAATCGTCGTGCTCAAACGTTTAGGCCGGCTCAGCCTTCGATCTTCGAGAAGTCGGCGATGGCTTCCATGGCCGACCCGATCTGGGACAACAGCCGCAGGCGATTGGCCCGCACCGGCGCTTCGTCGCAGTTCACCGTGACCTTGTCGAAGAAAGCGTCGACCGGGCGGCGCAACCGGGCCAGGGCAGCCATGGCGGCGGCGTAGTCTTCGTCCGCCAGCGCCTTGTCCAGCGCCGGGCGTCCCGACGCCAGAGCTTCTGCCAAAGCTTTCTCCTCGGCCTGCCCCAGCAACGAACCGTCGATGGCGCCGGCGTGGGAAATCCCGTCCTTCTTTTCCTCGATGCGCACGATATTGGCGGCGCGGCGATAGGCGATCAGCAGGTTGGAGCCGTCTTCCGAGGCCACGAAATCGGTCAACGCGCCGACACGCGCTTGCAGACGCACCAGATCGTCCTCTCCGCCTTTGGCGAAGATGGCGGCGATCAGGTCGTGGCGCACGCCGTTCTCGCGCAGGGCCACCGTCAGACGATCGGCGAAGAAATCCATCAGGTCGTCGGCGGTCTGGTCGGCGCCGACGGCCAGCGGCAGCTTGTAGGCGGCATGAGCCTGAACGAACAGCGTACGCAAGGACAGGCGCAAACCGTTCTCCAGGATCAGGCGGATGACGCCCAAGGCGGCGCGGCGCAGGGCGAAGGGATCCTTCGACCCCGTAGGCTTTTCGTCGATGGCGAAGAAGCCCACCAGACTGTCCAGCTTGTCGGCCAAGGCCACGGCCACCGACACCCGTGCGGTGGGGCAACGGTCGTTCGGCCCCTGGGGGGCGTAGTGGTCGGCGACGGCGTCGGCCACGGCCGCGGCCTCGCCGTCGTTGAGGGCGTAATAGCGGCCCATCAGGCCTTGCAGTTCGGGGAATTCGCCGACCATTTCCGACGACAGATCGGCCTTGGCCAGTTCGGCGGCGCGGGTCGCCTGGGCGGCGTCGGCGCCGATCAGCGCGGCGATGGCGTCGGACAGCGCCTTGATGCGCTCGACCTTGTCCAGCATGGTGCCCAGCTTGGCGTAGTAAAGACGCTCGGCCAGCTTGGGCAGGCGCGATTCCAAGCGATGCTTGCGGTCGGTGTCCCAGAAGAACTTGGCGTCCGACAGACGGGCACGCAGCACGCGCTCGTTGCCGGCGACGATGGCCTTGCCGCCGTCCGCCGCCTTCATGTTGCTGACCACCAGGAAACGGTTGGCCAGACGGCCGTCGGCCTTCAGCAGCGAGAAATATTTCTGGTGCGAACGCATGGAGGTGATCAGCACTTCGTCCGGCACGTCCATGAAGGCCTGATCGATGGTGCCGACCAGCACGTTGGGGCATTCCACCAGCCCGGTGACTTCGGCCAGCAGACCTTCGTCCTGGCGCAGGCTGAAGCCTTCGCGCTCGGCGGCGGCTTCGGCCTGACGCAGGATTTCATGACGGCGCTCGGTGGCGTCCAGCGTCACATGGGCATCGGCCAGCTTGGCGGCGTAATCGGCATAATCCTTCACCGCGAAAGCGGCGGGGGCCAGGAAGCGATGGCCGACGGTGCGGTCGTCGGCGCTGATCGGACCGAACGAAACCGGCACGACCTTGCCGTCGAACAAGGCGATGATGCTTTGCAGCGGGCGCACCCAGCGCACCGAATGACTGCCCCAGCGCATGGATTTCGGCCAGGGGAAATCGGCCAGGGTCTGTTCCACCACGTCCTTGAGGACATCGGCCGTGGGCCGCCCCTTCCTGGAGATGACGGCGAAATAGAACACGCCCTTGCCGGTATCGCGTTCCTCGCATTCGGCCAGGGTGACGCCGGCGCCTTTCAGGAAGCCGTCCAGAGCCTGGGCCGGAGCGCCGACGCGCGGGCCGCGCCGTTCTTCCGACACGTCGGGCGTGGCGGTCGGCAGACCTTCGACGACCAGATTCAGGCGTCGCGGCGTGGCGTGGCTGCGCAGGCCTTCCCAATCCAGGCCGTTCTTTTTCAGGCCTTCCGAGACCAGACGCCGCAAATCCTCAGCGGCGCGGGCCTGCATGCGGGCGGGAATTTCCTCGGACAGCAGTTCGAGCAGGAATTCAGCCATGATCAGCCCTCCACCTTGCCGGTTTGCCGGGAAGCAGGATGGCGGGTGGCCAGCCAACATTCGCAACAGGCTTTGGCAAGCGCGCGGACGCGGCCGATATAGGATTGGCGCTCGGTCACGGAAATCACCCCACGGGCATCGAGAAGATTGAAGCGGTGGCTGGCCTTGATGCACTGGTCATAGGCCGGCAGGGCCAGACCGGCCTTCAGCAGGTTCTCGCATTCCGTCTCGGCGTCGAGGAAATGCCGCAGCAGCATGCCGGTGTCGGCATATTCGAAGTTATGCTTGGAATACTCCACTTCGGCCTGCTTGAAGACGTCGCCGTACTTGACGCCGTCGCCGTTGAAATCCAGGTCGTAGACGTTTTCCACGCCCTGAATGTACATGGCCAAACGCTCCAGGCCATAGGTCAGCTCGACGGCGACCGGATCGCATTCGATGCCGCCCACCTGTTGGAAATAGGTGAACTGGGTCACCTCCATGCCGTCGCACCAGACTTCCCAGCCCAGGCCCCAGGCGCCCAGGGTTGGGCTTTCCCAGTCGTCTTCGACGAAGCGGATGTCGTGAGCCAGCGGGTCGATGCCCAGGCGCTTCAGGCTTTCGAGATACAGTTCCTGAGCGTTGGCCGGCGACGGCTTCAGCAAAGCCTGGAACTGGTAATAATGCTGAAGACGGTTGGGGTTTTCGCCATAACGGCCGTCCTTGGGACGGCGCGACGGCTGAACATAGGCGGTCTTCCAGGACTCCGGACCCAGCGCCCGCAGGGTGGTGGCCGGATGGAACGTTCCCGCGCCCACTTCCATGTCGTAGGGCTGAAGGATCACGCACCCTTGCTCGGCCCAGAAAGCCTGCAGGGTAAGAATAAGAGACTGGAAGCTCGGCCGCTGCTGCGCCATGGGAAAACCGCCGTGAAGAAACTGGATGCGAAGCCCGCAAAAAACCCCAGCCTGAAACCAGGGTCGGCAAGGCCCGCACAAAGTAAGCGGCGGCGGGGTGAGGGTCAAGCTTTGGACAAGCCGAGCAGGCATGGCGGCGGCGCCATCCCGGAAGAGGAAAATTCATCGGAAGACAGGACATGCCTCCACGGCGGATAGATACAATTTTATGAAAAACAAAACATAATCACGTTAAATAATAGCCTAAATAAAATTATTTGAATTCTAATCCCCATAGAGCGAAAGTGATGTGACGGTAATCACAGATTACCACCTCTCTTGAGAAAAAAGATACTTCGCGCTCATCTTTAGGCGGCTCTCCCCCTCACCCGAGCTGCCAGCACCCCTCCCCGGCGATGTCGGGGAGGGTCTTTTTTTGTCAAAAAACCCGCAAGCCGTTGTTTAAAAAGCATAACACCCCCAATAATTGCGCGACTTCCTTATGGCCGCTGCTTTCTCGGCGAGAGGTTCCAGCAATCCGTCAGCGGCAGCAAGCGATGAAAAAACTCTACGCGCCGCATCCGAGACAACGCTTCAACTGGAGCCAATAAAAAAGGGAGCCCCAAGGGCTCCCTTTTTTAGTTCAGACGCAGGCTTTTAAGCGACGGCGCCGTGGCAATGCTTGTACTTCTTGCCCGAACCGCAGGGACAGGGCGAATTGCGTGGCGCGCTGTCCCAGGTCGAAGCGTCGTCGGGATCGACGGCAGCGGTCCGCATCGGCACCAGCCCGGCGGCGACGGCGTCGGCATCGTGCTCGGCCTGGGCGGCGGCAAAAGCCGGATCTTCGCGGCCTTCGACCAGTTGAGCCGGACGGCGGGGAGCCAAGGCTTCCTCGGGCGGCGGCTCGTCGATGCGTAGCTCGATGTGCGACAGGATCGCCGTGATTTTCTCGCGCAGCGTCGTCAGCATTTCTTCGAACAGATTGAAGGCTTCGCGTTTGTATTCGTTCAGCGGGTCGCGCTGGGCGTAGGCCCGCAGGCCGATGCCCTGGCGCAGATGATCCAGGGTCAGCAGATGATCCTTCCACGATTGGTCGAGAATCTGCAAAAGCAGGCTCTTTTCCACCATGCGCATGACTTCGGGGCCGTAATTGGCGGCCTTTTCCGCAGCCTTGCGGTCGGTGACGTCGAGAATGCGGTGATGGATTTCCTGATCGGCGATGCCCTCTTCCTTGGCCCAGTCGGCGACCGGCAGGTCCAGGTTGAAGACGCGCAGCATTTCCTCGTGCAGGCCGGAAACGTCCCACTGCTCGGGGTAGGCCTTTTCGGGGATGCAGCGGCTGACCAAGTCCTCGGCCACCTCGTGGCGCATCTCGACGATTTCCTCGGCCACATCGGTGGCGGCCATCAGTTCCTTGCGCTGCTCGTAGATGACCTTGCGCTGGTCGTTCATCACGTCGTCGAACTTCAGCAGGTTCTTGCGGATGTCGAAGTTGCGGGCCTCGACCTTCTGCTGAGCCTTTTCCAGCGCCTTGTTGATCCAGGGATGGACGATGGCCTCGCCTTCCTTCAGACCCAATTTCTGCAGCATGCCGTCCATGCGCTGGCTGCCGAAGATGCGCATCAGGTCATCTTCCAGCGACAGGAAGAATTTCGACCCGCCGGGATCGCCCTGGCGACCCGAACGGCCGCGCAGCTGATTGTCGATGCGGCGGCTTTCATGGCGTTCGGTGCCGATCACGTACAGACCGCCGGCGGCCAGGGCCACCTGCTTCAGGTCGGCGATCTCGGCCTTGATCTCTTCGGTGCGCTTGGCGGCAGCGGCCTCGTCGAGGCCGGTCAGCTCGGCCTTCAGACGCATATCCAGATTGCCGCCCAACTGGATGTCGGTGCCGCGGCCCGCCATGTTGGTGGCGATGGTCACCGAACCCGGACGCCCGGCCTGGGAAACGATGAAGGCTTCGCGCTCGTGGTGGCGGGCGTTCAAGACCTCGTGCGGGATCTTCTTCTTGGTCAAGAGTTCCGAGATCATCTCGGACTTCTCGATGGAGACGGTGCCCACCAGAACCGGCTGCTTACGCTTGGCGCAGTCTTCCACCAGTTCGACGATGGCCAGATATTTTTCACGGGCGGTGCGATAAACCTCGTCGTCCTCGTCCTTGCGCTGGACCGGCAGGTTGGTGGGGATGTCCACCACTTCCAGATTATAAATCTCCTGGAATTCCGACGCCTCGGTCATGGCCGTGCCGGTCATGCCGCCCAGCTTGGGATATAGGCGGAAATAATTCTGGAAGGTGATCGAGGCCAGGGTCTGGTTCTCGTTCTGAATGGTGGCCCGCTCCTTGGCCTCCAGCGCCTGATGCAAGCCTTCCGAATAACGGCGCCCCTCCATCATGCGGCCGGTGAATTCGTCGATGATGACGACCTTGTCGTCCTTGACGATGTAATCGACGTCGCGGGTGAACAGCTTATGGGCCCGCAGCGCCTGATTCACATGATGGACCAGATTGATGTTCTGGATGTCGTAGAGGTTGCCGCTGCGCAGCAGACCGGCCTCGGTCAGCATGGCTTCCACATGCTCGACGCCGGCTTCGGTCATGGTGACGGCGCGGGCTTTTTCGTCCTTTTCGTAATCGGCGTCGACCATATGCGGGATCAGTTGGTCGATCTGGCGGTAAAGCTCGGAATTGTCCTCGGTCGGGCCCGAGATGATCAGCGGCGTCCGCGCCTCGTCGATCAGGATCGAGTCCACTTCGTCGACGATGGCGAAGTTGAAGTCGCGCTGGACCATTTCCTCCAGACGGAACTTCATGTTGTCGCGCAGATAGTCGAAGCCGAATTCGTTGTTCGTGCCGTAAGTGATGTCGGCGCGATAGGCGGCCTGACGGTCGACGTCGCCCAGTTCGTGGGTGATGACACCCACGCTCAGGCCGAGGAAGCGGTAGATCTGTCCCATCCAGTCGGAGTCGCGCTTGGCCAGATAATCGTTGACCGTGACCACATGCACGCCCTTGCCCGAAATGGCGTTCAGGTACACTGCCAGAGTGCCCACCAGGGTCTTGCCTTCGCCGGTGCGCATTTCGGCGATCATGCCCTTGTGCAGAACAATGCCACCCAGCAGCTGCACGTCGAAATGGCGCTGTCCCAGGGTTCGCTTGGCGGCCTCGCGCACGGTGGCGAAGGCGTCCATCAGGATGTCGTCCTCGCTCTCGCCCTTTTCCAGACGGCCGCGCAGCCAGACGGTGCGGGCGCGCAATTGCTCGTCGCTCAAGCCGACCAATTCGGGCTCAAGGGCGTTGATGGCTTCGACCTGCTTGGTGAAGGTCTTGAGGAGACGGTCGTTGGCAGTGCCGAACAGACGTCGGGCGATGGCGCCGAACATGGGGGTAACCTCGACAACAGGGAAGGCTGAAAGAGCCTTTTAAGGGACGGGGACAGACATAGAGCCAGGGCCGGCATCTGTCAATGTTAGTGGCAGAAGCGGACCCGGCCTGTCCTTGCTTCAGATCAATTATCCATAAAGCTTTCCAGCGGCAGCGGATGGGATTTTCCCGGCCCCATGCCGACATCGGGAATATTCAGCGACAAATGCAGCCCCTTGCCCTGGTCCGGACGGGCCTGGAAACTTTGCGCCATCGGCACGATGAAGGTCTGCATATTGTCCAGATAAATGCCGCAGGCCCGGCTGTAGTTCTCGCCGGTGGCGAACACCGCGCGGAAGGTGCCGTCGGGAATGCCGTCGATCGTCGCCTGAGAATCGGCGCCGACGAAGAAGGACAGAACCGTGCGGCCGTTGGGCGTCTTCAAGCGCACCACCACGTCGTCGCTGCTTTCGTTGGAGACGTCGAGTTGGTGCTCGCCTCCCGAGCGGCGCATCAGCACGTCGCCGTTTTCCGGCGGATCGCCCCGCTGTTCCGAGCACCAGCGGTCCTTCTGCACGCTGCCCGGCCCGCCAAACAGAAAGCGCGACGGCACATAGCCGGTGACGCCGCTGGAGGTCAGGATGCGGGCCCAGTCCCCCTGCCCCTCCATGACCTGCACGGTGGCAAAACGGTCCAGCAGCGCCACCACCGGCTGGCTGGCCCCCGGCCCCTGGCGCACCTTCAACATCTCGACCGCCACATGACGGGTTTCCCCGGCTTGGGCCGGATGAACGATGATGTCGGCCCCGACCTGATCGGTATAAGGCTGCATGGCCACCACGGAAACGGCGACGCCCAGCGCCGCGATCACCGCGAACAGCGGCAAGGCCTGGGCCCAGGCGGCGTACCCGCCCTTGTCCCAGCGGCTTTTCAGCTTGCGGTCCGAGGTTCCGGCCAAGGTTTCAATCCGGCGGATGCGTTCGCGATCCTGGTCGTTCCGGGCGAAAGGCATCGCCTGTTGGGCCAGCGCCCGGGCGATGTCCTTTTCGTCGCGGGCCAGAAAAGCGCGGGCCTGATGCAGCAGTACCCGCAGATTATCCTCGCGCGGGCGGTCGCCACCGCGCAGGTTGGCCAGCAAGGCCTTCAGGCTGAGCAACGGCCCCTTGAAGCCCCACCAGCCCAGCAGCCAGGTGACGGTGCTGGCGCGAATGGCCGTGCGGTCGGCGCAGTCCCGGCAAAAAATGCCGTGCACCACCGTCTTCCGGGTCTTCAGCAGGAACGATTTTACCTTGTGGAAAACGATGTAGCGGGGCTGGGCCGTGACCTTGCCGCAACGCGAACAGCACAGGGCGTCGGGCTCGGGGTCATTCGGATCAATGACCCGCACGGGCACCGGCAGCCGCGCCCGGGCGTCATAGGCGGCACGCTGTCTGGCATCGCGCAGAACAGACCAAGCCTCTGAAATCTTTAGAAACTCATCCGCCGCATCGTCAGATGGATTGTAGTCGGGATGGAGAATCTTGGCCTTATAGCGATAGGCGGCCTTGATCTCGGCGGCATCGGCCAAATGCCCAACGCCCAGCACGGCGTAATAGCCCTGCGGATCGGCAACGGAAAATGTCTGTTTCCCGGTCATGGCGTTTGCAAGTTCGAATCTCCGGCCCGAAAGGGCGCCCCTGACTGCTTTAAAGCAAGAGTTATGCCGTTGGCAACAGGGGAGAACCGCTCAAACGCTGCGGCTCGATAAACACAGGCACGGTCTGGAAGCTGGTGCGGCCGGTCATCCCGAAGCCGTCCAAGGTGGTGACGAAGACATCGGCAATGCCCATGCGCAAGCTTTCGCTCAAAGCCACATGGGTCCGAATGATCAGATCGAAGCGTTTGGCCCGGCCCTTCACCAGCCCGTCCAGTTGCACGGCTCCCAGGTTGGTCATGTCCAGATCGATGAGAAAGCGGGTGCCCTCGTCCTCGCGGCGGCGGGCCTCGGCCTCGTTTTGCGGCTTGTCGCGCACCACCAGACGCAATTCCTGCGGCTTCCCCTCGACCAGAAACGGCAAAACGTAAGCCTGCCACTGGTCGACACCGCTGCCCGGCAGCGTCACCGTCTGGCGCAGCGAGGCCAATTCCTGCTCCAGCCCCTGCACCAAGCCATGGTGCGGCGCCAGGGCGGACAGCAGGCTTGGCTCGCCTGCCGCCGGTTCCGCCGCCACCAAAGGCTCGGCCTTGCCGCTCCGAACCGCCGTGGTCAGGGCCAGCAGTTGGAAAGCCAGCCGGGAATGGCCTGAGGCATGGTCCAGGCTGGGCAATTGCCGTTCGATCTGTTCGGCCAACTGCGGCAAGGCCGCCCGGATCAGATCCAATCCCTTGCGCAAAGGCGGCCGCGCACCGTCAGGATCCGGTTGCGGCGTCGCTTCCGGCGGGGCGGGCTCGCTGACCAATTGCACCACCACCTTGTCGCCCGGCGACAAGTCCACCTGCGCCTGCAACGCCAGCAGCCCCACCGGCGTCTGAATCTGCGGACTGGCCGGACGGCTGGTGTCGGGCACCGTGCCCTGAAGCACCAATCCGGCAACCGAAGCCTGCGGAGAAGGCCCCTGCTGAAAAGACGGAGGCGGCGCGGAAAGAAGCACGTTTTGCCCGGCCGGCTGGGCGACCAATTGGGCGGCAGGCTGAAGCGGCGGCGAAGAGACCGGAACAGGCTGGGCCGCAGACTGGAGAACCGGCGCCTGAGGAAAAGCCGGCTGGAGCGACGCCGGTTGGGATGGAACTGGCTCCGGCGGACCCGATTGCGGTGCGATCTGGCCTTGGCTCACCTCCGTCGCGGACGGCACCGAAGGCGGCGCCAAGGGCGGCGAAGCCGTGGGTGAAGCCGTGGGTGAAGCCGGTTGTGCCGGTTGGGATGGAACTGGCTGGGGTGAAACGGCCTGGGGAGGCGTGGTTTGGCCCCCCCCCGCCGGCACTCCCGACGTTTGCGCCGCCGCGCCGTAGGCCTGAGCGGCGCGGACCGGCGTCTGAACCGGCCGCTCCGGCGAAGCGCCTTGAGCCAATGGCGCAGGCTCCACCGACAAGATGCGCACCGTCACGCTGTTGCCCGGCGGCAAGGCCGGGCTGCCGCCCGGAGACGACAGAGCGGCCGACGATTGGCCGGCCCCTTGCGGAAGAGAAGATTGCGGCGACGGCAGCACCGTGGCCCTGATCCCGGCGTCGGCAGGCGGCGCCGACTGCAGTTCCGCCGATGCCGGCTGAACCGCCGTCGGCGATGCCGTCGCAGTCTGAGAAGCCGAAGCCGAAGCGACGATCTGACCTTGGGCCGTCACCGGCTGGCCGTTCAAGGCGGCGATGCGGAATTGCGGCTGCCCGCCTTGCGCCGTCAGCAGCAGTGTCACCGACGACCCTTGCGGCAGCGGCATCTCGGTCTGCAGGGTCATGCCGCCCCGGTCCGTCTGAACCTGCACTGTGAGATTGGGCGGCTGGCCGATGCTGGCCAGCACCTGGGCGTCGACCTTCGCGCCGACGGTCAGTTGCGCCAAAGCGGGCGGCAGGGACTGGGGATTGGCGACGGAAGCCTGGGCGACAGGCGCCGCCGGGGCCGCCGCCTGCGTCGGAGCGGCGGCGGGAACGGAAGGAAGGGCCGGAGGCAGCGGGCTGCTCATCGACTCCGGAGCAGACGCTCCACCAGGGCTTCAACGTCGGTGGCCGCTTCCGAATTGGGCGAGCGGGTCAGCAGCGGCGTCTGGTTGCGGATGGATTCACGCACCTTCAGATCGCGGCGAATCACCCCGGCCAGCGGCGGCGACATCTTCAGAAAGCCCTCGCAGGCTTTCAGCAGAGTGTTGTAGATGCGCTCGCCCTCGCGGGTCGAATTGGCCATGTTGACCACCACCCGCATATCAGTGCCGGGGCGCTCCATGTGGGTGACTTTGATGAAGGCATAGGCGTCGGTCAGCGAGGTCGGCTCGTCGGTGGTGACCACCAGCACGGTGCCGGCGTTGGCCGCCAGGGCGCGCACGGTGCGCTCGACGCCGGCGCCGAGATCGAGAACCACGCGGTCGTAAGCGCCCGCCAGCAAGTTCAGATCGTCGGCCAGCAATTGCAGGCGCGACAGCGGAATATTGGCCAGCGAACCGGACCCCGAACGCCCGGCGATGATGTCGAAGCCGCCTTCGGGGAAATTCACCGTGGCCTGATTCAGCGTCAGACGGCCAGCCACCACGCTGCCCAGGTCGGTTTTGGGCATCAGCCCCAACTGAATATCGACGTTGGCCAGCCCAAGATCGCCGTCGAACAGCAGGCAACGCTGACCGGCGCGGGCCAGGGCATGGGCCAGGGTGATGGAGAACCAGGTCTTGCCGACGCCGCCTTTCCCCGAGGCCACGGCGATCACGTTGCGCCCCTTGGCCCGTTGGGACGGTCGGGCGGCGAGGGTTGGAGCGGTCGTTCCGGTCATTGGCTGGCCTCTGTCCAGGGATTGAAGTCGGCGGGGTCTTCGACTTGCGGTTTGGGTTGCGGTGCGGGCGCGGGTTCCTGCGCCTCGTCGGGAATGATCATGCGGGCCATGGCGGCGGCGGTGATGGCGGCGACACCGTTGACCACATGCGGGGTGGCGGAAATATCGCAGAACATCAGCGGAGCGGCATCGGCCGCCGAGATGATGCCCCCCAACCGCCGGGTGGTGTCAAGCCGCGTCGCCAACAGACGGGTGGCCCCGGCCTGGGCGAAGCTTTCGGAAATCTCGGCCGCCTCGGTGGGATCGCCACCGGCAGCCAGCACCAGGATCGGTTCGCAATTGCCCGCCTCGGTCAAGGCGGCCAGATATTCCATGTCGGTCAGCTTGAAGGGATTGAGGCCCGGGCTGTCGATGAAGACGATGTCGAAATGGCCGTAGGTCTGTTCCACCGCCCGCCGCAAGGTCTCGGGGCCGCGGGCGGGAATCAGGTCGATTTCGAGAATGCGGGTAAAGGCCGCCAATTGCTCGGTGGCGCCAGCGCGGATGTTGTCGGTGGTGATCACGCCGACCCGGCGGCTGCGCAGGGCCGAACGGGCGGCCAGCTTGGCCACCACCATGGATTTGCCCGTGCCGGGCGGCCCCACCAGCATGAAAGGCCGCGGCGCGCCATGATCCGGCAAGGGCGCGAAAGCGAAGCCGGATTCCAGAGCATGGGCGCAGGCCTGCTGCGGATCGGCGATGCCGCTGCTTTGCACGGCATTGACCAGACGGTCCACCAGACGGGCGGGGACGCCGTGCTCGTTCAGATGATCGCGCACCACTTCGGCGGCGGGCGTGCGCATGGCTTCGGCCAGCATCTCGCCCAAGGCTTCCTCGACGTCGGTCGGCTCCAGGGCGGCGGTGATGCGCACCCCCTTGCCCCCGGCGGCCCGCTGGGTCGAGACGATGATGGCTTCCTCGCCCAACTCCTCGCGGACCATGTGCATGGCCTCGGCCATGCTGGGGGCTATGTAGGATTTGAGCCGCATGGATTAGAGCTGCCCCACGGTCTTGATCCTGGCTTTCGGATGAACCTCCGACTGGGCCATGACCACGGTTGAGGGGCGGAACCGTTCGATGATCGAGCGCACATAGGGCCGGATGGCCGGGCTGCACAGCAGCACCGGCGACTCGCCCTGCATGGCGAAGCGTTCGAAGGTCTGGCGGGTCTTGTTGATGAAGTCCTGAAGCTTGGACGGAGCCATGACCAACTGGCGTTCCTCGCCCTGGCCCTGAAGCGAATCGACGAAGGCCTGCTCCCATTCCGGCGACAGGGTCACCAGCGAGATATAGCCCTGGAAGCCGGTGTTGGCGTCCGAAATCTGGCGGGCCAGACGGGTCCGCACATGCTCGGTGATGATCATGACGTTGCGGGTATGGCTGCAGGCCTCGGCGATGCCTTCCAGAATCGAATTGAGGTCGCGGATACAGACGCGCTCCTGCAACAGATTCTGCAGCACGCGCTGCACGCCGCCCAGCGCGATCATCGCCGGGATCAGGTCGCCGATCAGCTTCTGGCTCGGCTTGTCCATCTCGTCCAGCAGCTTCTGGGTTTCCGAATAGGTGAGCAATTCGGACATATGGTCCTTGATCACCTCGGTCAGATGGGTGGTGATGATGGTCGCCGGGTCCACCACGGTATAGCCGCGGAACAGGGCTTCCTCGCGGTTGGTGGCCTCGATCCACACGGCGGGCAGTCCGAAGGTCGGCTCCTTGGTTTTTTCGCCCGGCAGAGTGATGTCCTCGCCGCGCGGATCCATCACCAGCAGCATATTGGGCCGCAGATCGCCGCGCCCGGCCTCCACTTCCTTGATGAACACCACATAGGTGTTGGCGGGAAGCTGCATGTTGTCCTGGATGCGCACGCTGGGCATGACGAAGCCCATTTCCGAAGCCAGCGCCCGGCGCAAGGCCTTGATCTGGTCGGTCAGCCGCTGACCGCGCGGGCTGTTGATCATCGACAGCAGGCCGTAGCCCAGCTCCAGCCGCACATTGTCGATTTTGAGCGCGGTGGCGATGGGTTCCTCGGCCGGCGGCGCGTCGGGCATGGCGGCGGCGGCGGCGACTTCCGCGTCGGCGACGCGGGCGCGTTCCGCCTTGGCCAGGAAATAGGCGCCGGTGCCGGTCATCAGAGCCAGGATCAGGAACGGCGCCATCGGCATATCGGGCAGCAGCGACAGGGCCACCAGCAGGCCCGAGGTCAGGCCCAGCGCCTTGGGATAGCCGGTCAGCTGGCCGAACAGGGCTTTTTCCGTGGCCTGCTGCAAGCCGGCCTTGGTCACCAGCATGCCGGCGGCGGTCGAAACGATCAGCGCCGGAATCTGCGTCACCAGACCGTCGCCCACCGTCAGCTTGGTATAGAAATCGGCGGCCTGGGTGAAGCTGAGGCCGTTCTGGGCCATGCCGATGATCATGCCGCCGATCATGTTGATGAAGGTGATCATCAGACCGGCGACGGCATCGCCGCGCACGAATTTCGAGGCACCGTCCATGGCGCCGAAGAAGGAGCTTTCGCCTTCCAGTTCCCGACGGCGGGCCCGGGCCGTCGGCTCGTCGATGAGCCCGGAGGACAGGTCGGCGTCGATGGCCATCTGCTTGCCGGGCATGGCGTCCAAAGTGAAGCGCGCCGCCACTTCGGCGATACGGGTCGAGCCTTTGGTGATCACCACGAAGTTGACGATGATCAGAATGGCGAAGACGATCATGCCGATGACGAAATTGCCGCTCATGACGAAGCCGGCAAAGGCCTGAATGACGTGGCCGGCGCCCGCCGTGCCTTCATGGCCGTGAGCCAGAATCAGGCGGGTCGACGCCATGTTCAACGCCAGCCGGATCAGGGTGGCGATCAGCAGGACCGTGGGAAACGAACTGAATTCGGTCGGCTTCTCGATGAAGATCGCCGTCATCAGGATCATCACGGCGAAGGTCAGCGAGAAAGCCAACGAGACGTCCAGCAGCCAGGTCGGCATCGGCAGGATGAGCACCACCAAAAGCGCGACCACGCCCATGGCCAGGGCGAGATCGCCCCGTTTCAAGGCGTTGCCCAGGCGGTTCAGCATGGCGCCCATCGGGGCGCCCCCTTCACCTCCCGACACTGCGGCTTCGGCGTTCTCGGACACTATGGCTCAGCCTTTCCGCCTGATCAGAGGGCAGGACGTTCCGATTCGCCGGGCGGCGGAACGGCAATGCCCTCGTCGCTGTACTGACGCAGCTTGTTGCGAAGGGTGCGGATGGAAATGCCCAGGATGTTGGCCGCGTGGGTACGGTTGCCCAGGCAATGTTCCAGGGTGTCGATGATCAGATCGCGCTCGACGTCAGACACCGTGCGGCCCACCAGGGCGCGGGTCGTGCCGTTGGCCACCGCCGCCACCGAGGCGACCATGGAGGCGCCGGGATCGACCTGGGCCGGAGCCCCGGTCAGCAGAATGGCCTCGGCTCCGATTTCGTCTCCGCCGGCCAGCAGCACGGCACGATGCATGGTGTTTTCCAGCTCACGCACGTTGCCGCGCCAGGAATGCGTCACCAGCATCTTCTTGGCGTCGGCCGACAGCGGCCGGTTGGGCAGGCCGTTCAGTTCCGAGAAGCGGCGGATGAAATGCCCGGCCAGCAGTTCGATGTCCAGCGGGCGCTCGCGCAGGGAGGGAATGCGCAAGGTCATGACGTTCAGGCGGAAGAACAGATCCTCGCGGAAGGTGCCCTTGCGGACCTCCTCCTCCATGTTGCGGTTCGAGGTGGCGACGATGCGCACGTCCACCTTGACCGGATTGGAGCTGCCGACGCGGTCGATCTCTTTTTCCTGCAGGGCGCGCAACAGCTTGGCTTGCAGACGAATGTCCATCTCGGAAATTTCGTCCAACAGCAGAGTGCCGCCGTTGGCCTCCTCGAACTTGCCCAGACGGCGGGCCACGGCGCCGGTGAAGGCGCCCTTTTCGTGGCCGAACAGTTCGGATTCCAAAAGATTTTCCGGGATGGCGGCACAGTTGACGGCGACGAAGCGCTTGGACGCCCGCTTGCTCTTGCGGTGGATATGGCGGGCCACCAGTTCCTTGCCCGTGCCGGATTCGCCGGTGATCAGGATCGAAGCGTCGGACGGTGCCACCTGCTCGGCCATGCGCATCATGGCGCCCATGACCGGATCGCGGAAAACAATGGTGTGCGATTCTTCGGTGACGGCGGCCAGCACGGCGGCGATCAGGTCGGCGTCGGGCGGCAGCGGGATGTATTCCTTGGCCCCGGCGCGGATGGCCTTGACCGCCTCTTGCGCGTCGGTGCCGATGCCGCAGGCCACCACGGGAACGGTGATGCGTTCGGAAGCCAGCCGGTCCACCAGCGACTTCACGTCGAAACGCACATCAATCATCACCAGATCGGCGCCCTGGCCAGAGCGGAGAACTTCGAGGGCCGAGTCGACGGTGTTGACATGGCTCACCCGCGCCCCTCGCGCCATGGCGATCTGGCTGGCGGCTCCCACCTGCCCGTCAAGGGCGCCGATGATCAATAGCTGCATGCGGACTTACTCCCCGATCCCGGTTAGCTGCGATCGGTCTTGATGATTTCCGTCATGGTCACGCCAAGCCGGTCTTCCACCACCACCACCTCGCCGCGGGCGACCAGACGGTTGTTCACATAAATGTCGATGGCTTCGCCGACCTTGCGGTCCAGTTCGACGACGGCACCGCGGCCCAGCTTCAAAAGCTGGTTGACCTGCATGGTCGCCTTGCCCAGCACGGCAGAAACCTGGACGGGAATGTCGTAGACCGCTTCGAGGTCGCGCGCCGAGCGCGGACCGTCGGGCATGTCGGCTTCCATTCCGTCCGGTTTCAGTTCGTTCAGCTCGAATTCGGCCATCCCTACTCTCCTACCATCCGTCAGGCGGCCTCGCCGCCATCGGATTGATTGTCCGCCGTCTCTTCTTCCATGCCAAGGGCACGGGCGAGCACGGTTTCGATTTCCGTCCAGGTGCGGGCCAGATCGCGCTCGGCACCGCCGTCACCCCACTCCACCCGGCAATCGCCCTCGACGATACGGGGGTCGGCAGCGTAGACCAGCTTGCCGTCGAAGGCCACCGCCTGAGCCACCTGTTCGGCGCGATCGCGCACGGCATCCAGCATGTCGGGATGGGCGCGCACCGTCACCTTCACCTCGCCGTCCAAATGGGACAGGCATTCATGCAGGAGTCCTTCCACCTCGTCCAGCCCATGATGACGAATCATTTCGGGCTGGAGTTTTTTCAAGACGGCGACGGCGATCATCACCGCGTCGCGCATCAACTGGTCGTTGGCCTCGGCCTGTAGGGTCTGCACCCGGAACAGGCCGTCGGCCATGGATTGCTCGGCCATGGCCAGCAGGCGCTCGGTCATCGACTCGGCCTCCTGGATGCCGGCGGTCCGTCCGGCTTCGAAAGCCTGGTCGCGGGCCAGCTGCAAATCCTCTTCCGAGAACGTCGGCGGCGGCGGCGGAGGCTCCTCCTCGACCTGCGGCTCGTAATAATCCTGGCCGTCCTCGTCCTGCAGCACCGACTGTTCGGAATAGGGATCGCCGGCCGGCCTGGGCGGCGCTCCGAAATCCATGTCGAACAGATATTTCTGCAGCTTCGCCATCGGTTAGTACACCAGCTCGTCTTCTTCGCGGCCTTCGGAGATAACGATCTGGCCGCTCGACGCCAGCTCCTTGGCCAGAACCACGATAATGCTTTGAGCCTGATCGACGTCGCGCAGGCGGACCGGCCCCATGGCGTCCATGTCGTCGCGCAGCATCTTGCCGGCGCGCTCGGACATGTTCTTGAAGAACAGCTCCTTGACCGTGTCCGACGCGCCCTTGAGGGCCATCGCCAGCTTGTCCTTCTCGACGTGACGCAACAGAGTCTGGATGCCGGCCATGTCGATGCGGACCAGATCCTCGAAGGTGAACATAAGGGCCTTGATGCGTTCGGCGGCTTCGCGGTTGCGCTCTTCCAGGGCGCTCATGAAGCGGTTTTCGGCGTTGCGGTCCAGGTTGTTGAAGATGTCGGCCATCAACTCGTGAGCGTCGCGCCGGGCGGTGCGGGCCAGGTTCGACATGAATTCGGTGCGCAGGGTCTTTTCCACGCCGTCCAGCACTTCCTTCTGCACCGCCTCCATACGCAGCATGCGCATGATGACTTCCATGGCGAAGTTTTCCGGCAGCAGCGACAGCACGCGGGCGGCATGGTCGGGCTTGATCTTGGCCAGCACCACGGCGACGGTCTGCGGATATTCGTTCTTCAGGTAATTGGCGAGCACCGTCTCGTTGACGTTGCCCAGCTTGTCCCACATGGTGCGACCGGCCGGACCACGGATTTCTTCCATGATCATGTCGACGCGGTCCTTCGGCAGCGTCTTCATCAGCAGGCGCTCGGTGCTCTCGAACGAACCCACCAGCGAACCGGTCGACGAAATCTGGTCGGCGAACTCGACGAACAGGCGCTCGACCAGACCGGCGTTGATGTTGCCGAGATTGGCCATGCTCTGAGAGATTTCCTTGATCTCCTCGTCGTCCATCATGCTGAACAGCTTGGACGACTGCTCCTCGGCCAAGGACAGCATAAGGATCGCCGCTTTCTGCGGGCCCGTCAGGCCACGATAGTCTTCTTTCACGCGCGACATGCCACAAGCTCTCGGACGAAGGACTCAAACAGGGCGGAAGGCTCGATCTTACGCATCGGAGTACATCCAGGCACGGATGATCGACAAAGCTTCTTCGGGATGCTTCTCCACGATCTCGCCGATTTTACGCAGCGACGAGGCTTTGACGCGACCCTCCACCTTATCGATATCAATAAGCTCATCGACAGTATCAAGCTCTTCCGACAACAATCCCGGCGCCGGGGCCGGCGGACCGCCGGCGGCCAGCAGCGGCGGAGTGACGCCGTGATCGGCCAGCATGCGCCGCCCGTCGGCTCCGGCCGGGCCGGCAGCCATGGATTCCACGGCGCGGCTGACCAGCGGACGCAGGACCAGCAGCAAGAACAGAATGGCCACCACCGATAAGCCTAGATTCGAGGCGATCTTCTCGACGAAGTCGCGGTCCATGCCGAACAGCTTGTTTTCCGAACCGTCGGGTTCCGGTTCGTCGTGGCCGGCGAAGGCCATCGAGGTGACCTCGACCTGATCACCGCGGTTGGCATCATAGCCGATGGCGGTCCGCACCAGAGAAGCGATCTGTTCCAGTTCCTTTTCGTCGCGGGGCTGATAGGTCAGCTTCTTCTGCCCCTCGGCGGGAGGACCGTAACGACCGTCCACCAGCACGGCGGCGGTGATGCGCTTGATGGTGCCCATCTCCTTGATCTGATTCTTCACGACCTTGGAGATTTCGTAGTTTTCAGTGGTCTGGGTGCGGCTTTGCTTGCTCTGGCTCTTGGCCCCGGCGTTGTTGCCGCCGGCGTCGGGCAGGTTCTGCTGCACGCTGACCGAGGAATTTTCGGAATCGGTGGTCTGCTGGTTTTCCTCGGTGGTCACCGTGGACCGCACCACCTTGCTGTCGGGATCATAGGTTTCCTGGGTGGTGCTGATACGGTCGTAATCCATTTCGACCGAAACCTCGGCACGCACCTTGTCCGGACCGACCGAACGCTCCAGCAGATCCTCGATGGTGCGCTGCAAGCGCTCCTGAGTGTTGCGGCGATTGTCCTCGGCGGTTTCCGCCATGCTTTGGGCATCGTCGGTGCCGCGGGCCAACAGGGTACCCTTGTCGTCCACCACGGAAATCATGTTGGGCTTCAGCTTGGGAACGGCCGCCGCCACCAAATGCTGAATGGCCTGGACCTGCTGCTTGTTCAGCCGCCGCCCGTTTTCCATCTTCAAGACGATGGAGGCCGAAGGCTCCTGGGTTTCGCGGCTGAAAGCCTCGCGCTTGGGCATCACCAGATGAACGCGGGCGGTCTTCACGCCGTCGATAGCGTGGATGGTGCGGGCCAATTCGCCTTCCATGGCGCGCAGAAGATTGACGTTCTGAATGAAGCTGGTGGACCCCAGCACGTCGCCCTTGTCGAATACCTCGTAGCCGGTCGAGACCGAACCGCCGCTGGGCAGTTGCTGTTCGGCCATCTTGACGCGCAGATCCAGCTTGCGGTCGGCGGCCACCCAGATTTCGGTGCCGTCGCGGCGCAATTCATAGGGAACCTTGTCGGTCTGCAGCTTGGTGACGATGGCGTTGGCGTCGGCCAGTTCCAGGCCGCCATACAGCATCTCCATGGGCGGCGTCGACATACGCGCCATCACATAGATGAAGAACGCCAGGACCGCGACACCGCCGCCGGCAATCACCGTCAGGCGCATCGTCCCGAGATTCTTGAGGGATTGAAGGAACGAATTCACGGCTAAGGCTTCCCTCGGGATGGCGCGGAGGTTCCCCGCGCAGCTTCTTCCATGGCTGCAACGCTAAACCTGGAAAATGAAAGGATGGTTAACGACCCGGCAAAACTTGCCCAGCGATTCCGGGAAACGGCGGAAGGGCTAGGGTTTTACACAAAAAAAGACCCCGGAGGGAAGCCCCTCCGGGGAGTGCCGCGTTAGGGTGTGAAACGCGGAATTTCTTAAACCCGGATGTCCAGCCCGTCGGAGCTGTTGGCATTCCAGGCGGCCAGCGCGGCGGCGCTGGTCAAAGAGGCGTCCTGGTCGTCGTCGGCCAAGGTCGGATCGGCCTGGGCGGTCTGGGCGTTACCGCCCGACGATTGCTGCTGTTGCTGCTGCGCCGCCTGCTGATCGGACCGTAGTTGGAAGTTCAAGGAATTGGCGTCGGCGGACAGACCGGCATCCTGCAGGGACTGCTGCAGCGACTGCGCGTCACTCTTCAGGGTTTGCAGGGTGTTGGCGTTGTCGGCGGTCACGGTGGCCTTGACCTGGCCGTCCTGGCCCATCTCCAGCTTGACCTCGACGCGGCCCATTTCCTCGGGATGCAGGATCACGCTGATGGAGCCGGTGCCGGTGGCCAAACCCTTGTCGATCTGCACCTTCACCTGTTCGACGGCGCTGGGCAGGGTAGCCGGACGGGTGGTCTGGGTTCCCTGAGCGTTGCTGAGCTGCTGGGCGAAGCTGGTTCCCTGGGCCGCCGAAGGAACCGCCGTGGCGGTGGCCGGAGTGCTAGTCTGAGGCGTGGTCGACACCTGGGCGGCCACGGCCTCGGAACGCGAGGACGCGGCAGCGGTCACGGCCTCGGCGCCTTCGCCTTTCACGCCCTGACCAGAAGCCTGGGCCGGCTGTCCCGACTGGCCTTGCTGGCCCTGGATTTGAGCCGCCAAGGTCTGAGCGGCACTGGTGTCGGCGTTGGCGGACTGGCTCTGCTGATCGCCGGTCTGCGACGAAGACTGATTGTCGCCGGACCCGACCTGAGCCGTCGCCGGCGCCGCCTGGGGCGCGGCAAGAGACGCGGCGGCGGCGCTGCCGCTGGTATCTCCCTGGACGTCGCCTTGGGCGGCTGTCACCGCCGCAGCCGAAAGATCGCTGGTGCTCTGACCCGAGGCGGAGGTGGAAGAAGCCGCGCCGGAGCTTTTCACGCCGACCTGAGTGCCGCCCGCCAACTGGGACAATTGAGCGGCCTGCGCGGCCATCTGGGGCGAAACGGCAGCCGATTGGGCGGCGGCGTTCTGCGCCGCGGCGGCGGCCTGAGCGTCGGATTGAGCCTGGGCATCGGCGGCGGCGGCATCGGACTGAACCCCGACGGCAGCCGAAGCCGCGGCGGCGACGGCGGCAGCGGCGGTCTGAGCTGTCTGCTGATCGCCCGAAGACGGATTGGCCTGAGACGCCTGCTGGGCCGCCGTCTGAGCGTCGGAGGCCTGCGCCGGAACTGTGGCGGCAGCGATGCCGACAGCCTGATCGTCGGCGCCCTGCGTCTGAGACTGCCCCTGCGGAGGCGTCTGCGTCAGCGACGGCTGCATCGCCTGCTGAACCGCCAACGCGGCGGCAGCGGCGGCCTGAGCATCGGTTTCGGCGCTGGTATCGCTGGCCTGCGTCGCATCGGAGGACGACGAAGACGAGGACGATGAGGACGACGTCGAGGAGGAGGAGGAGGACGAAGAGGATGTGCTTTTGGCCGGAGCCGGCTTTACTGCACCCTGCTGGGCCTGGGCGGAGGTCGTCTGCGCCGAGGCGCTGGCGCTTTGGCTGCCGCTTTGAGCGCTGGACGACGAGGAAGACGACGACGAATTGCTCTGCGACGCGGTTTTGGCGGACGAAGACGAAACGCTCTGGCTGCGGCTGGCAGGGATGTTCGCCGACGTCGCCGAGGAGGACAGGATCGACCCGGCGTTCTGACTGACGGCGTCGCTGTAATTCGACAGAGCCTGGGACGAAACCTGGCTTTTTACCTGAACCGTCTGCGTATTGGCCGAGCCGCCGCCGGTGGCGGAGGTGTCATCCTGGGCCAGCACCGACAAAAGGCCGGTCTGCCCCGATCCCTGAGAAGACGAGGAGTCGCTCAGCAAAGACGAGAAGACCCCGCTGCCGCTGGCGCCCGAGGCATTGCGGCTGCTGATCAGATTGGCCAAGCCGTTTTTCAGGCTTTGAATGGAGACGGCATCGACGCTCATATCATTTTATCCCTTGCCGGTCCCGAATGGGACTCTCCGAGCTTTGCAAGCCGCGGGCCAATTAACACCCATTGAAATCAAACAACTTTTTCTAGCACAGGCGGGATCTGGCCGCTTTTGGGCGTTTCTTGCCCAGGTCATTTTTGCCCACCCCAAACCCCGTCAATGCACAGCCGGAGCCGCGTCGAGCTGCGCCGCCAGACGGCTCAGACCCGACATGACCGAGGCGTTTTCCAGATAGGCGTCGCGGTAGCTGTTGAGCTGCACGGCGTCTTCGCTCATGTCCAGACGGTACAGGCCCTGACGATGCTTGCGCAGCCCCTGGGTCAAGGTGTGCTGATAGAGGACCATCGCCCGCCCTTCGGCGACGTAACGGCGATGACGGCTGAGGATTCCCCGCGCCGCCTCCCTCAGACTGGTTTTGCCCTGGGGCAAGGCGTCGCCCGCGGGAATGTCCAAGCCGGCGTTCAAGGCGTCCCGCATCAGCTTCGCCGCCGACGGCGGCAGCATCTCGGGCAACAGATCGGGACGGCTTTCCAGTTCGTGGGACAGGCAGCGGGCGCCGTCACCCAATCCCAGCAGAACCGCCAAAGAGCCGGTAACCTGCATGGCCTCGCCGTCGACCGACGTCAACGACAGGGTCAGCATGCCGTCTTTTTCATGCAGTTCGGCGTGTGCCAGACTGCCTTCGCGGCAGACGGCCTTGACCACGTCCTCCAATCCCTGGCCGCTGGGAAAGGCGAAATTCTGCCGCCGCCCCTCTCGCTGCGTCACCGTCAGGCAGGTGGGATTGAAGGTGGAGAACGTCGGCGCCATGGCCTTGCTTTCGGCACGGTCCCGGCCGCCCGGCGGCGCGAAGAAATCGTTGAGTCCGAAAAAAGCCGCCACGCCGGTCATGCTGGCGTCCGGCGGCGGGCGCAATCCCAGCAGCCCGGCGGGATCGCCTTCGGCAAAAACATTCTGCCCCGACGCGCCGATGATGCGGATGACCCAGCGGTTGCCGGCCCCCTTCATCACGGCGGACATGCCCGAGCACGAAGCGGCCTCGTTGAACTGCCCCACCAGTCCCGACAGGGTCTGCTTGGGATCGAGCCAGACCTCGACCCGGTGATGATCCTGGCTGGTCACCGTCAAGGCGCCGTTCAAGCCCAAAGAGCGGTTGTGCTCGGAAACCGCCACGCTTTCCAGATAGCCGCCCTGGCGGTCGATGTCCCAATCCACCGTCAGGTCGCCCTGGGGCAGCGGCGGCGCCGGCAGCAAGCCAAGCAGAGCGACGGGCCCCGTCCGTCCCAACGGATCGGGCTCGACGTAAAGATCACAGCCTTGGGCGTTGCTGACACGCAAAATCTGCCCTTCGCGCTGGCCGACCAGGGCCGCCTTCAAGCCGCTGAAGCTTTCCAGCTTGGCCGCGATGTCGCGCAAGCTGTCGGACACCGCGATCTGCACGGTGTAATGGTTGCCGAAGATGTCGCGGAATGACAGCGGCCCCGCCGCTCCGATGGCTTTCTCGGGATCGGCCATCGGTTGGGAATCCAGGGCCGTGCAGCGTTGGTCGCGCCACGACAGCCGCCCCCGCGGCAAAGCGATGCACACCCGCCCCAATGGATCGAGGAAAGCGGCGACGGCATCCGACTTCAAGGAATGCCGCAGCCATTGATCCAGGGCGCGGATGAACTGCCCGACACTCCAGGCCGCTCCGGTCGGCAAGCCCTCGCTCAACAGCTGCCGCGCCGCCAACAGGCTGACGCTGGTGGCGGCCAGCCGCACTCCCCCCTCGTCCAGCAAGGTTAGGACGCAGTCGCCGCCGCTGACGGCCAACCGCTCGAAATCAGGATTGAGAAATTCCCGGCTGCCGGCATAGGTGCCGACCGCCGAATTCGCCTGGGCGACGGCCCGATTGAACAGCCGGTTGACCTGCTCGCGGATCATCAGGGCCAGACTGTCCAGTTGCAGGGCGATCCCTTGCAAATGGTGGTCGCGCAGATTGAACAGGCCGAACAGCCGCCCGGAGCCGATGTCCTGGCGCACGTCGCGGCCGTCCAGCACCAAGCTTTCCCCGTCCTCGAACAGGAAGCGCTTGGCGAACGCCCCTTCGATCAAAGGCGTGCCGCTGCGCAGATAGACGGCGGCGGCGCCGTCGCCTCGGATGAAGCTGACCACGTCCAGCAGGCCGAATAACAAGGCCAACTGCTCGTCCCGGTCCTCGAACAGGTACGAAACCTCGGCGCCGCAGGCGGCATCGACGGCGATGCGGTTGCTGGTGTCGGCCAGCCTCGTCAAAACGGCGTTGATGTCGTCGACCGACTGGGAAATCTGCTCGTTGGTTTGGCGGCGCAACCCGTCGATGCGCCCGGCGATGTCGCTCAGTCCGGAGGTCAGCCTCTCCGCCGATTGCAGCAGGCGTCTGGCGTCGGCCTGGCCGCCGCCTTCGCACAAGGCGTCCAGCCAGGATTGCAGATCGCCCTGGCCGTCGATGGCCTGCATCAGGGCATCCAGCGCGTCCTTGAAGTCCTCGACGACCTGAGCGCCGGCATTGGCGGCGATGGCGGCATGAATGCCGCTGTCGATGCCCTGGGCGATTTCCCCCCGGATGTCGTCGAAGGGAATATCCAGCCCCAGCAGCCGATCCAACGGCCCCTTGCTTCGGGCGACGACCGGCGCCGCCGGGCGCTGCTGGGCCTTGAAAGCCGCTTGGGCCTCGAAGGCGGCCGCCACGCTTCCCAGCCCCTGCATGGTGGCCGGATTAAGCAAAGCGGGACTGATCTGACCCGGCATTTGGCCGAGTCCAGCTGTCACGGACATGCTGTGACGCTCCTAAACGGGAGACGGGACGACGTCAGGCTGTGGCGTTGAAAGCGACCGAAGTGTTGTTGCCCCAATTCACGCCACCCGAGCGGGTGTACATGGCCTCGCGTCTTCGGGCTTCGATCACGGCGTTGTTGATGACGCCGAAGACCTTTTCCGTCGCTTCCATGTTCGCCTTCAGCAGGCTGGCGTTTTCGCTGCAACGGGCTTCGAGCTGCTTGATCAGATTCATCACCTGATCGCGAATCTCGGGTGGCTGGCCGCGCATGCCCGTCGGATCGGACAGCAGCGTGCGCAGACGGTCGTTATAGAGCTTGGTCGCTTCCTGCTTGCGGGGCTGCAAGGCCTCGACACCCTTGGGATTGCAGGCGCGCAGATGCTCGTTCTCTTCGACCAGCAGCTCGTCGTACATGATGATGGCTTCAACCATCGGAGCCATGGTCGGCGGCAGGGTCCGCAAATCGATCCGCCCCGCCCCGCTGGGCGATGGCGCCGGAGCGCCGTTGAGCGGCCGGGCGGACGCCCCCGCCGGCATCGACGGACGGGCGGCCTGGGCCGGAGCTGTCGCAGCCGAAGCGGCTCCAGACATGCCGGGGCGAGCCGGCAACGACGGCGCGGCGACGGCTGTCGGCGCACCTGGGCGCCCGGGCAAAGCCGGAGCGGCGGGACGACCCGGCATGGGCGGAACCGCCGGACGGCCGGGCAGCGACGGAGCGGCGGCCTGCGGCTGCGGCTGCGGCTGCGCCGCCGGGGCTGTCAGTTTCTTGAACAATCCGCCCAGCCCGCCGGACTGGGGAGCGGCGGGCTGGGCCGCCGAGGAAGGCGTGGCGGAAGGCGCGCCGGGACGCTGCGGCAGTTTCGGCGGCGGCTTGGGCATGTTCTGCGGGAAGCTCATTGCGCCTTCTCCTGTTCGGACAAAAGAGTGTGCATGACCGACTTGGCGATGCCGACGCCCCCGTGGGAGACGATCTGCTTCGAATATTCGTCGATCATCATGGACTGAAACATTTCCTCGCCGTGGCCGCCCCCGAACATGGCGTCGGACTTGATGCCCGAAAACATGTGATTGAACATCTGGGACAGAAACACCTGCTCGAAATCCTCGGCGGTTTTCTTGATGGCCGCCGGATCCTTGCCTGCGGTCTGCAAACCGGCGACCTTGCCCTGGTTCATGGACATCATGGCCTGGCCGGTCAGATTGCTGGCCGAAGAATAGGCGGCTGAGGCGGAGGTCTGCATTACAGCACCTGCAAATCGGCTTGAAGGGCGCCTGCGGCCTTGATGGCTTGCAGGATCGTGATCAGGTCGCGCGGGCTGATGCCCAACGCATTCAGGTTGGCCACCAGATCGTGCAGGGTCACACCGTTCTGCATGATGCCCAGCTTGTTGCCGGCCCCCTCGTCCACCTGGACGTCGGAGCGGGCCACCGTGGTGGTTTCACCGGTGTTCGAGAAAGGCGAAGGCTGCGATACCTGCGGCGTCTCGGTGATGCGGATGGTCAGGCTGCCTTGGGCGATGGCCACGGTGCTGATGCGCACGTTCTCGCCCATGACGATGGTACCGGTATGTTCGTCCACCACCACGCGGGCCAACTGATCCGGCTGCACGCGCAGCTGTTCGATATCGGTCAGCAGGGAAACGGTGTTGCCCTTATAGCGGCCCGGCACTTGCAAATGCACGGTGGTCGGATCGGTCGGGCGGGCGGCGTCGGTGCCCAAATAGGCGTTGATGGCCTGGGCGACGCGGCGCGCGGTCGTGAAATCGGGATTACGCAGGGTGACCTGGACGGTCTCCATGTTGGTCATGTCGAACGGCACCTCGCGTTCGACGATGGCTCCGTTGGCGATCCGGCCGGTGGTGGGAACCGCCTTGGTCACCGAACTGCCGGAGGAGCCGCTGGCGGAAAAACCGCCGGTAGCCACCTGGCCCTGGCCGATGGCGTAAACCTCGCCGTCGGCGCCGGTCAGCGGCGTCACCATCAGGGTGCCACCCAGAAGATCCTTGGAATCGCCCAGCGCACTGACGGTAATGTCGATCTTGGTGCCCTGACGGGCGAAGGCCGGCAGACGGGCCGTGACCATGACGGCTGCCACGTTCTTCGGCTTCAGGGCCAGCTGGGCGGTACTGCTGCTGGGAAGAGTGTTCACGCCCAAGCGGTTCAACATGCCGATCAGGGACTGTCGGGTGAATTCCGAATTGTCCATGGTGTCGCCGGTGCCGTTCAGGCCGACCACCAAGCCGTAACCGACCAGCACGTTTTCGCGGACGCCTTCGAAATCGGCGATATCCTTGATGCGGGAGCTGGCCTGGGCGGGGTGGGCCAAGAGCATGGAGGCGACGATCAGCCCGGCGGCCAATCCGGCCTGCCAGAATCTGACGACATCGTTGCGAAGGGCGCGTGCGCGGTTCATCTCAATCCTCTCCGTCCGTTGCCGGACACTGATCCGGACACACCCTTGCGAAGATCGTGCCAGATACGAAAGCGGCGGAAATCCTGGGACTTCGCCGGGCAGAAAGGGGCGGCGGCGGCAAGCTCTACCGGGGCGGGCGGCAGTTTCTGCCCCCTCGGGAGCATAGGGTGGAGGAAATTTACCGATGGCAATGTTTTGTTAATAAACAAGCGGTTATAAAAGAAAGATGAAGGAGTCTCGCAAGAAGGGCTTTGATCCCGGCGAGATGCAGTGTATTGTGCCCCCATTCAGCGTTCCTTTTAATGGGCAGGCATGAAGATCAGCGGTTACGGACCGACATCGGGACCGGGGCAGGCAAAGCGCACCGGAAAAACCGACAAGTCCTCCTCCAGCGCCTTTGCCAAGCAGCTCGCCGAGACTTTCGAGGCGGCCGAGGAAGCGCATGCCGTTGAGAGCACCCATACGGTCGGCAACATCGACGCCCTGTTGGCGGTTCAGGCCGCCGACGACAGTCTGGAGCGCGAACAGCGCAGAAAGCTGATCCAGCGCGGCGAAGACATTCTGGACAAGCTGGAAGAAGTGCGCCACGGCCTGTTGCTGGGGACCATCCCCAAAGACAAGCTGGTGTCCCTGGCCCAACTGATCCGGTCCCGCCGCGACAATGTCGTCGACCCCAGGCTGGCCGCCGTTCTCGACGAAATCGAACTGCGCGCCGAAGTGGAATTGGCCAAGCTTTCCAGCCGTTCGTCGTAAGCCGAAACGCCTGTCTGCGCGCTCAGTCGCAGCCTTCTTTAACCATTCGTTGGGGCCCTTGTGTAATCGCAGCTTGCGGCGGCTCCTTCTCGTCCTTATATTCCCCAGCGGAATCAAGACTATGGGTTCCGGCCCCGTGCCGGATCGTGGGGAAGCATGACAGTCACGCTGCCGCCTGATTACCGTCCCTCCGAGGACGAGCCTTTCATGAACGACGTACAGACGGAATATTTCCGCCAGAAGCTGTTGAAATGGCGCGCCGAGCTTTTGCGCGAATCCGATGAAACCCTGCAGCACCTTCAGGAGGGCGGCCTACAGGAACCCGACATCGCGGACCGCGCACAGGCCGAGGCCGACCGCACGCTGGAACTGCGGACCCGCGACCGAGCCCGCAAGCTGATCTCGAAGATCGACGCCGCCTTGCTGCGCATCGAGGACGGCTCTTACGGTTATTGCGAAGAAACCCACGAGCCCATCGGCGTTCGCCGGTTGGACGCCCGCCCCATCGCCACCCTGTCCATCGAGGCGCAGGAACGGCATGAGCGGCTGGAACGAACCCACCGCGACGAATAGACGAGACCAAGGGCCGGATCGGAACTTTCCATCCGGCCTTTTTCTTTGTGCTAGGCTGTTGGCCATGATGCGTCTCGCCGTAGCGGCCTTATCCGCCCTCGCCTACCTCTCGGCCTTCCTGATGCCAATGCTGCCGGCCTCCGCCTCGGCCATGAGCGTTGGCATGGAAATCGGCGCCGCGCACGCATCGCAAAGCGCCATTCACGCCCACTGCGCCGATGCCGGCCAGGCCGGCGGCCAAGACGTTCCCCACAAGACGATGAAGGCCGCTTCCGATCTTTGCCGGACCGGCTGCGCCGCCCATGCTCCGGCCCTGCCGTCCCAGGCATTGGCCGCGCCGCTGGCTTGGGTTCCCGCTCCGGCCTTGACCGCCACGCCCCACCAGCGATTGACCGCGGCCCTGGTCGCACCCGATCCCCGACCGCCCAGAAGCCTCTCCTTCGTTTCCTAAGCGTCGTTCTATCCGGCTTCTTTGAAGGAGAGCCATCATGTTATTGTCCCGCCGCCAGTTCCTGGCGTCGTCGTCGGCCGCCTTGGGCACCGCTGTCCTGCCCGTGCGCGCCCTGATGGCCGCCGAGCAGTCTCAAACCCCGCCCCTGACTTTGCCCCCGCCCCTGACTTTGAACGTCGATTCCCGTACCCTGGAGGTGCTGGGCAAACCGGCCAAGGTCTATTCCATCCTGCAACCCGATGGCGCGCAGGGGCTGATCGCCCGCACCGGCGACCGCTTCTCCGCCCGGCTGCAAAATCGCCTGGAGGAAGCGACCGCTCTGCACTGGCACGGCCAGACGCCGCCCAACGCCATGGACGGCGTGCCCGGCCTGACACAGGACCCCATCGCCGCCGGGGCCGGCTTCGATTACGACTTCCCCCTGCGTCCAGGCACCCACTGGATGCACAGCCACCAGGGCCTGCAGGAGCAGCGGCTGATGGCCGCCCCCATGGTGGCGGTGGAAGATCCGAGCGCCGACGAACAGAACGTCGTCGTGCTGCTGCACGATTTTTCGTTCGCCGACCCGGTGGAGCAATTGGCGAAGCTGACCGGCATGTCGCCCATGGACCACGCCGCCATGCATCACGACGGCCAGATGCCGGCCAATTCCGGCATGGATATGGGCGGCATGGACCAGGCCATGATGCACCAGATGCACATGACCGGCATGAACGACGGCATGCCGATGGAGCACGGAGCCCACGGCCACCAGATGACCATGGGCATGAACATGTCCCACGCCAACGACCTGGACTACGACGCCTATCTGGCCAACGACCGCACCCTGCTCGATCCCCAGGTGACGCGGGTGACGGCCGGAAGCCGTGTGCGGCTGCGCATCATCAACGGCGCCACCACCACCGCCTTCACCATTGAACTGCCCGGCCTGCTGGCCCAGGCCGTCACGGTGGACGGAACGCCGATCCGGCCCGTCCCCGGCTCCCGCTTTCCACTGGCGATGGGACAGCGGCTGGATGTGCTGGTGGAGATTCCCAAGGCCGGCGGCGTCTGGCCGGTGCTGGCCCGGCGGGAAGACGACCGGGAACAGACCGGCGTCATCCTGGCGACCAAGGACGCGGTGGTAAGGAAAATCCCGCTCAAATCGGCAAAAAAAGGGCCGCTGATGAGCCTGGATTTCGAAAGCCGCCTGACGGCTTTGACGCCATTGGCGGAACGGACGGCGGAGCGCCGCCACATCCTCAGCCTGGAAGGCTCGATGATGGGTTATCGCTGGAGCCTGAACGGCAAAACCTTCGGCCAGCACACTCCCGTCGAAGTACGCCAGGGCGAACGGGTCGAGCTGACCTTCATGAACCACAGCGACATGATGCACCCCATGCATCTGCACGGCCACGCCTTCCAGGTGGTCGGCATCGGCAACCGCCGCCTGTCGGGAGCCGTGCGCGACACCGTCATCGTGCCCAGCATGTCCAGCCTGACCGTGGCCCTTGACGCCGACAACCCCGGGGAATGGGTCCTGCACTGCCATAACCTATTCCACATGGCGGCAGGAATGATGACCACGCTGAAATATGTTTAATCGCTAAAAAGCGAAAGGCCGAAGGGAGAAAACCCTTCGGCCTTTTGTTTGCCCGGCGTCAGTGGCCGCAACCGCAGCCGCCGCCTCCGCAGCCTTCGTCGTTAGCGGTATCGGGTTCCTCGGGAGCGTGGCGGATGACGCCGGGATAGACGCGGGACGCCTTTCCCTGATGGGTGACGCCGACGAAATGACGGCCTTCTTCGTCGACTTCCATCTTGATGGCGATCTCTCCCGCCTCGATGGCGCGGGCCGCCGCTTCCGGCTCCAGCTCCAACGCCTTGGCGATGGCCGTCAGCAGGGCATTCAGCTCGGCGAACATTTCGCGGGATTCATCTTCCATCGCACGCTCTCAGATTGGATTGAATGGGCGCGCAGAGTATCGCCACGCCGCCGCCGCTGGCAAGCATCGCGATGGAAAAAGCAAAGGCATTCCGGCGGAATTTCGGCTCCGCCGGCTCGTCTCATCCCCTTAAAACCGCAGGCTCAGGCTTTGGCGGCCTTGGGAGCGACCTTGGGCGCAGCGGCTTTCTTGGCGGGAGCCTTTTTCGGAGCGGCGGCTTTCGCGGCAACGTCCTTGGGCGCCTCAGCCCTGGCCGTGACGGCCTTCTTGGGCGGGGCGGCTTTTTTCGTCGCGGCGGGCTTGACGTTGACTTCCAATTCGGCTTTCAGCCAATGGTCGAAGTCGCGGCCTTGCGGATGGCCCTCCTCCTGCCAGATCTGGAAAGCACGCGCACGGATTTTCTCTTGAAGATCGGCGGTCATCGCAGGTGATCCCCCTTGGATATTGAGAATATGCCGTCCTCAGGCTACCGCAGTGCCGCCAAGGGGCGAAAGAGGATTCTAATCTTCACCCCGTCCCTTTGCGCCCCCCTCCTGCCGTTCAGGCATAGCCACCGGCCCGCAAGCATTACCATGGATAATCTTTCGGCCTCATCCTCTACCCATCGGCACCAATTGCCGCTGGCCGGTGCCGGCCCCACCATACCCTGGTGCGATATCAGATTGCGGCGGAGGGCATGGCGAACGGCGAGGCTCCTACTTTCCCCACATCGGCCCGCTCCATGCGGGAACAGCATTACCAATCCCTGTTCGGCTCGGTGTTGGAGGGGGTTATGGTGCTGGACGGGGACGGCCGCGTGCTGTTCCTGAACGAACCCGGCCGCGCCATTCTGGGATTGAGCTCGGAAGGCATACAGGGGCGGCGGCTGCCCAATCTGCGGCATCGCGCTTTGCGCCAGGACGGCACGCCCTATCCCTTTGACGACTATCCGCCCATCGCCGCCGTCCGTACCGGCTGTAGCGTCAGCGGCGCCGTGATGGGCGTAAAGCGGGGCTCCACCACCCGTTGGCTGCGCATCAACGCCACGCCTTTGCTGGCCCGCGGCGCCCTGAAGCGGGCGGCCGTGATCGCCAGCTTTCTCGACATCAGCGACTTCCGCCACGTTCAGAGCCAGTTGGCCAACCGCGAAGCCAAATACCGCGCCATCTTCCATCAGACGTTCCAGTTCATCGGCCTTTTGGAACCGGACGGACGGGTTCTGGAAGCCAACCAGACCGCCATGAAAGCCATCGGCGTCAGCGAAGAGGACGTGCAAGGCCAATATTTCTGGGATACCCCCTGGTGGAGCCACTCGGCCTCCGAGCAGGACAAACTGAAGCACGGCGTCCGCCGCGCCGCCCAGGGACAGTTCATCCGCTTCGAAACGTCGCATCCCACCCCCGACGGCCTGATGTGGGTGGATTTTTCGTTAAGTCCGGTATTCGACGAGAACGGCTCGGTGCGCTGGCTGATTCCCGAAGGCCACGACATCACAGCCCGCAAGAACAGCGAACTGGCCCTGGCCGAAGCCAAGGCCGCCGCCGAAAGCGCCAGCCAGTCCAAATCCCAGTTCCTGGCCACCATGAGCCATGAATTGCGCACGCCTTTGAACGCCATTCTCGGCTATTCGGAAATGGTGCGGGAACAGACCTTCGGCCCGCTCAGCAAGGATTACCTGGATTATGTCGGCTACATCCACGAAGCCGGGCGGAAGCTTTTGGGGGTCATTCAGGAAATTCTCGACATCGCCCGCATCGAAACCGGCAGCATCGACCTGCTGATCGAGCCCATTCAACTGGAGGAGTTGTCGGCCAAGCTCCATGAACTGGCCGGGCACCATGCCGCCTCGAAACGTCTGGATTTCAGAATTTCCGTCGCCCCGCAACGCCATCCGTTCCGCGCCGACCGCAGACGGATGATCCAGCTTCTGCTGAACCTGCTGCTCAACGCCGTCAAATTCACTCCCGCCGGCGGAGCCATCGGCCTGTCGGTCAGCCAGCCCGGCGGCGGCACTCAGTTCGAGGTGTGGGATACCGGCCAGGGCATTCCGGCGGAACAGCTTCGGGCCATCTGGGAGCCGTTCGGCCGAAGCGCCAACGCCTATGTGCGCATGGCCGGCGACGACGGCGCCGGAAACGGGCTCGGCCTGGGCCTGACACTGGCCCGCCATCTGGTCGAGGCCCAGGGCGGCACCATCCTGGTGGACAGCGTCCCCGATCAGGGCAGCCGTTTCACGCTGCTGTTTCCAAACGTATGATCAGCGTTTGGTGACGAACTTTTCCCACATTTCGCGATCCTGCCAGCCGAAGCGGACCAGTTCC
This sequence comes from Candidatus Sulfotelmatobacter sp., assembly GCA_035538795.1. Taxonomy (GTDB): domain Bacteria; phylum Pseudomonadota; class Alphaproteobacteria; order Rhodospirillales; family Magnetospirillaceae; genus JAJZGK01. Next base: position 113,308 of record DATLJS010000042.1, read on the forward strand.
GGCTCGTCGCTTTCCTCCGTGGGATAACCGACGCACAGATAGGCGACGAAGGCCCAATCCGGCGGAACTTCGAGAATGTCCTTGATACGGCCGGGCTCGACGATGGAAACCCAGCCGACTCCCAATCCCCGCAGCCGGGCCGCCAGCCAAAAGGTATGGATGGCCGCCACCACGGAATAATCCAGAGTCTCGGGCATGGTACGCCGCCCCAGGCCGTGACCGGCTTCGGTGGCGCGGTCGCAGAACACCGCCAGATGCACCGGCGCGTCATCCAGGCCCGACAGCTTCAAGGTGGCGTAAAGCTTGGCCCGTTCGCCGGAATAATCGTGCAGCGCCTCGGAATTGCACGAGACGAAATTGGCCCGCACCGCCACCCGGTTTTCCGGCTGCTCGACCTTGACGAAACGCCAGGGCTGGGCGTTGCCCACCGACGGCGCCAGACAGGAGAGCGCGATCAGCCGATCGATCAGGACGGGGTCGACGGGGTCGCGGCGAAAACGCCGGACGTCGCGCCGCCAGATGATCAGCTGTTCGAAGGTCTCGGTGGAAAAATCGTCGAAACGCGGCGGATTATGATCGCTCATTCCGATGGCTCCTCGCCCTTGCGTTTACGATAGGTGACCAGTTCGTTGACGATGCCGTGCAGGGTCCGCACCTCCTGCAAGGTCAGGTCGGCGCGCTCGAACATATTGCGGATATTGCGCACCATGCTGGGGCGTTTCTCGGCGACGCGGAAGAAGCCGCATTCGTCCAGTTCGCGCTCCAGATGCTGGAAAAAACCCACCAGATGATCCTTGGTGGCGACCGGTGCCGCGCCCTTGGTCATGGCCCTCGGCTCGGCCGGACCGCCCAGCTGATACCATTCATAACCGATCAGCAGCACGCATTGCGCCAGATTGAGCGAGCAATAATCCGGGTTCAGCGGCACGGTGATGACCGTGTCGGCCAAGGCGACGTCGTCGTTTTCCAGTCCGGTACGCTCCGGACCGAACAGGACGCCGCACTGCAGACTGTCCGCGACGTACTGGCGGATTTCCTGGGCGGCGCGGTTCGGCGTCACCACCGGCTTGACCATGAAACGGTTGCGCCCGGTGGTGGCGAACACCCGATGCAGATCGGCGATGGCCTCTTCCGTGGTGTCGAAGACGCGGGCCGATTCCAGCACCGACGTCGCCCCCGACGAAGCCGCCATGGCCCGCTCCGACAGCCAGGATTCCCGTGGCCGCACCAGACGCAGATCGGTCAGGCCGCAATTGAGCATGGCCCGCGAGGCCGTGCCGATGTTTTCGGACAATTGCGGCTGAATCAGAATGATCGCCGGCGGAACCGCAGTCGTTTGCAGGATGTCTTCGCTCATCAGATTTCAGCGCCGTCGCGCAAAAGCTTGTAAGTAATGCTGTCGTGCAAGGCGTTGTACGACGCGTCGATGACGTTCGTCGACACGCCCACGGTGGCCCAGCGGTCGCCGTTGCCGTCCGAGCTTTCAATCATGACGCGGGTCATGGCCTTGGTGCCGGCGGTGGGATTCAGGATGCGCACCTTGTAATCCACCAGCTTCAGGTCGGCCAGCTGCGGGTAGACCGGGGTCAGCACCTTGCGCAAGGCGGCGTCCAGGGCGCTGACCGGACCGTTGCCCTCGGCCACGCTCATCAGTTCCTCGCCTTTCACGCTGGCCTTGATGGTGGCTTCCGACAGGGTGATCAACTCGTCCTTGGCGTTCCAGCGGCGCTCGTCGATGACGCGGAACGAGCTGAGACGGAAGAAGTCCGGCACGCCTTCCAGGGCGCGACGGGCAAGAATCTCGAAGCTGGCCTCGGCGCCGTCATAGGCATAGCCGTTATATTCGCGGTGCTTCACCTCTTCCACCAGCTTGCCCAGCTTGGGGTCCGAAGGATCGACGTCCAGACCGATTTCCCGGAAACGCGCCAGGATGTTGGAGCGCCCGGCCTGATCCGACACCACGATGTGGCGGCGGTTCCCCACCAGTTCCGGAGCGATATGCTCATAGCAGCGGGGGTCTTTCTCCACCGCCGAAACATGCAGCCCGCCCTTGTGGGCGAAAGCGGACTCGCCGACATAGGGCGAATTTCGGTTGGGCGCCCGATTCAAGCGTTCGTCCAGGCTGCGGGAGACATGGGTCAGCTTGGTCATGTCGGTGGCCGAGACGCCGGTCTCGAAGCCCATCTTCAGCACCAGATTGGGAATGATCGAGGTCAGGTTGGCATTGCCGCAACGTTCGCCCAGACCGTTCAGCGTGCCCTGTATCTGCCGCGCGCCGGCCAGCACCGCCGCCAGGGAATTGGCGACGGCGTTGTCGGAATCGTTATGACAGTGCACGCCGACATGGCTGCCGGGCACCACCTTGACCACCTCGCGCACGATGGCCTCGACGTCCTGGGGCAGCGAACCGCCGTTGGTGTCGCACAGAACCACCCAGCGGGCTCCGGCCTCATAGCCCGCCTTGACGCATTTCAGGGCGTAATCGGGATTGGCGCGGAAGCCGTCGAAGAAATGTTCGGCGTCCAGAATCGCCTCGCCGGCGCGCTTGGCGGCATGGGCGATGGATTCGGCGATCATGCGCAGGTTTTCGTCCAGCGCCACGCCCAGAGCGGTTTCCACTTGGAAATCCCAGCTCTTGCCCACCAGAGTCACCACCTTGGCCGCCGGAATCATCAACGCCTGGAGACCCGGATCGTTGTCGGCCGAGCGGCCCGAACGCCGCGTCATGCCAAAAGCCGACAGCTTGGCCCGACTCAAGACCGGCGGATTGGCGAAGAAAGCGTCGTCGGTAGGATTCGCCCCAGGCCAGCCGCCCTCAATGTAGTCGACGCCCAACCGGTCCAGTTCGCGGGCAATGGCGATCTTGTCCGCCGGACTGAAATCCACGCCCTGGGTTTGCGCGCCATCGCGCAAGGTGCTGTCGTAAAGGTAAACGCGCTTGTCACTCATGGCCGGCCATCGCTGAACGAAGATCGCTGATCTCGGAGGGCCAGGAGAATGCCCGATGCCGCCCCACGACTCAAGGTTTCCGAGGCTTTCGACGAAAGTTGCATAATCTTTGGGCTCAATACCGACATTGGGGATAATTGAATATTTTTTACACAGTCGCTACTATCGACGGCGGATGGGGCGTGATTGCACAAGAACGGCAGCGCAGCGGGGAGATTACTCAATTGTCTGAACCAGAACGCATTCTGGAACTGGCCCGGGCGGTCAACGATGTCGCTTGCGACAAAATTCGCGCCATCAAGCAGGTCACCGGCACCACGCGCATTCTGTCGCTGAACGCCCTGATCGAGGCCACCCGCGCCGGAGAGGCCGGCAAAGGCTTCGCCGTCGTGGCCGGCGAGGTCAAGAACGTTTCCGACGACATCAACCGCATCACCCAGGCTCTGGAAGGGGAAATGTCCTCGACCATCCAGGATCTGATGAGCCTGGGGGAATCTCTGGTTTCACAGTTGCGCGGCTCGCGCCTGACCGATCTGGCCCTGAACATGATCGAGATCATCGACCGCAATCTTTATGAACGCTCCTGCGACGTGCGCTGGTGGGCCACCGATTCCGCCGTGGTCGAATGTCTGAGCCAAGGCACGCCGGAGGCCGCCGCCTATGCCGGGAAGCGGTTGGGCGTGATCCTGGATTCCTATACGGTTTATCTCGACCTGTGGATCGCCGACGCCCAGGGGCGCGTCGTCGCCAACGGCCGCCCCGGCCGCTACAACCGCGCCGTGGGCACCGACGTTTCCCGCGAAGCCTGGTTCCGCGACGCCCTGTCCACCCGCGACGGCTCGGAATTCTCGGTGGCCGACATGAGCGTCAACCATGCCCTGGGCGACGCCCAGGTGGTCCCCTATGCCACCGCCATCCGCCGCGACGGCGCCAACGACGGCGAAGTTCTGGGCGTGCTGGGCATCTTCTTCGACTGGGAAGCCCAGGCGCAGACCGTGGTCAACGGCGTGCGCCTGGCCGACCACGAGCGGCAGGGCACCCGCTGCGTCCTGCTGGACCAGAACCACAGAATCATCGCCGCATCGGACGGCAAGGGCGTTCTGCAGGAAACCATCCCCCTGCAAACCGTGGGACGAGGCAAGATGGGCTCTTATCTGGACGACAAGGGCTGTGTCATTGGCTACGCCCTGACTCCCGGCTACGAAACCTATCGCGGACTGGGCTGGTACGGCGCCATCATCCAGCAAACGGCCAAGGCTTAAGCTTTCGGCCTCTTGGCCGGCGGCGGCGGGACTGACATCATCGGCGGATCATGAATATCCTTTCCGACGTCATCCTTCCCGCCGGCCGCTCGGCCATCGAACTGTCCTTCTTCGTCCTGCTGCCGGTGATGGTGGTCATGCTGACCCTGATGCGCCTGCTGGAAAACTGGGGCGTCATGGATTGGCTGGTGGCCAGGCTGGCCCCGTTGCTCCGGCCGTTCGGCCTGACCGGGCTGGGCGTCTTCGCCGCTTTGCAGGTCAATCTGGTCAGCTTCGCCGCCCCTCTTGCCACCCTGTCGATGATGGAGCGGCGCGGCACCTCGGACCGTCATCTGGCCGCCGCCTTCGCCATGGTGCTGGGCATGGCTCAGGCCAACGCCACCTTTCCCATGGGCGCCATGGGCCTGTCTCTCGCCCCGGTGCTGCTGTGGTCGGTGGCGGGCGGGCTACTGGCCGCCGCCGTGACCTATTACGGAACGGCGCGGCGCCTGTCCTCCGAAGAGCATCTTTCGGACGACCTGCCCCACCACGAGCATCACGCCGGCCCCAAGGGCACCCTGGACGTCATCAACGCCGCCGGAGCCGAGGCCTTCCGCATCACCACCGGCGCCATTCCCCTGCTGGTGCTGTCGCTGGTGGTGGTCACCGGCCTGCGCCAGGGCGGCGCCGTCGACGCCCTCAGCGGCCTGCTGGCGCCGCTGCTGTCCCGCGCCGGCATCGACCCGGTGATCATCGTGCCGTCCCTGACAAAATATCTGGCGGGCGGCACCGCCATGATGGGCGTGGTCGACCACATGGTCCGCGCCGGACAGATCAGCCCGGCGCTGCTGAACGCCAGCGCCGGTTTTCTTATCACCCCCATGGACGTTCCCGGCGTCGCCATTCTGGCCACGGCCGGACGGCGGGTGGGTGCCGTATGGAAACCCGCCGTGCTGGGTTCGCTGGCCGGCATCGCCCTGCGCACCGCCGCTCACGCCTACCTCAGCTAGGCCAAATAAGAACGGGACAGGAACATTCTCTCTTGCACAGCGGAACAAACGTGGTACGGTGACGACAGATTGCATCGCCCGCAGGACCGTGGAATAAGAGGGGACCGCAACCATGACACAGACCCAGACCGCGCTTCGGCTGGTGGATAAGGACACCATGGACAAGCAGAAAGCACTCGACGCCGCCCTGACCCAGATCGAACGGGCCTTCGGCAAAGGCTCCATCATGCGCATGGGCAGCCGCGAAGTGGTGGAGATCGAATCCATTTCCACCGGATCCCTGGGCCTTGACGTGGCGCTGGGCATCGGCGGCATGCCGCGCGGCCGCATCGTCGAAGTCTACGGCCCGGAAAGCTCGGGCAAGACCACCCTGGCGCTGCATGTGATCGCCGAAGCTCAAAAGAAAGGCGGCACCTGCGCCTTCGTCGACGCCGAGCACGCCCTTGACCCCATCTACGCCCGCAAGCTGGGCGTCAACCTGGACGAACTGCTGATTTCTCAGCCCGACGCCGGAGAACAGGCGCTGGAAATCGCCGACACCCTGGTGCGGTCCGGCGCCGTCGATGTGCTGGTGGTGGATTCGGTGGCCGCCCTGGTGCCGCGCGCCGAACTCGAAGGCGAAATGGGCGATTCCCATGTCGGTCTGCAAGCCCGCCTGATGAGCCAGGCGCTGCGCAAGCTGACCGCCACCGTTTCCAAGTCCAACTGCATGGTCATCTTCATCAACCAGATCCGCATGAAGATCGGCGTCATGTTCGGCAATCCGGAAACCACCACCGGCGGCAACGCCCTGAAGTTCTACGCCTCGGTGCGTCTGGACATCCGCCGCATCGGCGCCATCAAGGACAAGGACGACATCGTCGGCAACCAGACCCGCGTCAAGGTGGTGAAGAACAAGCTGGCTCCGCCTTTCAAGGTGGTTGAATTCGACATCATGTACGGCGAAGGCATTTCGAAGACCGGCGAATTGATCGACCTCGGCGTGAAGGCCGGCGTGGTGGAAAAGTCGGGCGCCTGGTTCTCGTACAATTCCCAGCGCATCGGCCAGGGCCGCGAGAACGCCAAAAATTTCCTGAAGGAAAATCCGGCGATCGCCGCCGAAATCGAAGCCGCCATCCGCCAGAACGCCGGCATCGTCGCCGACGCCCTGGCCGGCGGCCCCGGCGACCAGGACGGCAACCCCGTCGAAGAGTGATCCCCGGGCCGCGCCGCCGCCCTCAGGCGCCCCCGATAAGAAAGCCGGAGAGCCCCCTCTCCGGCTTTTCCCATGGTCATAGCCCGTTGAAGAATCGACGGTTTCAAGACGTCATAGATCTTGTTGGAAGGCGCGCCTTACCCCTTGGCTCCAGGGCAGCAACCGAAAGGGTAGGGCCGACTTCTGAAGTTTATCAGGACGCCGCCCGGCCCTATCAGTTCATTGATTTTAAACGATTCAAGAAATCACCCCTATCCTTAGGATAAGAGACGCAACCGTCTGGCAGGTTGCGGCTTCTGCGCTGCGGGATAACTATTCCCTCATGGACGCAGGGGATACACCCGAGACATTTCGGGTGTGGAAGCCACAGGGAGAATCATCATGATGAACCGGAAGATCATGCATTTCGTCGATGCACTGGCCGCCACCGTGGGAGCCTTGATGCTTTTGGCCGGAGCCGGCATTTTCGACGCCGCCCAGGCCGCCAATCTTTCTGCATCGCACGCCAGCGGCGCCCAGCCGGTTCTGCTGCTGCTCGGCGCCACCCTGGCCACCTTCCCCGGCACCCGCCGCGTCATGTGGCCCGGCCTGTTCAGCCATCACGGTCTCAGCGAATGCCAGGACGTGGCGGAAGCGGTGCGCCGCGTCGGCCTGCAACAGCGGGTTCAGGCCGCCAACCTGTACATGAGTGATCTTTCCGACGAAGCCATCGGCCGCGCCTTCGGCAATGAAAAGGCTCTGCTCGACTGGTTCGGGCCGGCCTATGCCGATCCCAAGCTGCGTCACCAGATGACGCCGGAAATCCGCAGCCGCATCGAGACCTTGGCGCGCAGCCACAATTATCAGCTCGGCCACGCCTGAGCTTAAACCTCCCCCACCCGTCGTCCGCGCCCCCCTTGCGGACGATGGAACTAGAAAGGCGGCCCATCCCCCCGGGCCGCCTTTCTTATTTCAGGCATTGTCGATGCCAAGAACCGCGCGGCATTTGCGCAGAGCCGTTCGATACGACGCCAAAGAGGCTACCAACAGCTTTAGTGGTGGGTCGCCTTGACCTCGATTTTACGCCGCGCCGGAGCCGGTTTGTCCAGCTTCGGAATGGTCAGACTGAGCACGCCCTTATCGAACGACGCGGTCACATGAGCCTCGTCCGCCGATTCGGGCAGGGTGAAGCTTCGGGTGAAGCTGCCCCATGTCCGCTCGGACACGTGATAATCTCCGCTCTTGTCCTCGCTTTCGGCTTTCTTTTCACCGCGAATGGTCAGGGTGCCCTCGCCGATGGAAATATCGATATCGGCTTCATCAACCCCCGGCAATTCAGCCGTGATTTCAAAAACCTTGTCCAGTTCAACGACATCCATGCGCGGCATCATGGTGCCGGCCTTCATCAACCCGCCGGCGGAACGGAACGGGTCGAACGCGGCCAGACGCCGCCCGAAAGGGCTCAGCATCATGCTGTCGAACAAATGATCGAAATCATCCCGCAGGCCCAAAAAGCCGGTCGGGGTGGTGGGGGAAGGAGGCGTCACCTTCTCGGGTGTCTGCCCTTCCGTCTTCTTGACGTTCATGGCCAAACTCCCACACAAGGACGAACAAACGTCGGCGGGGCATCCCGCCGACGTTTGTCATTATACCACAAATAATGGCGATATTGGACTCAGCCGGGGCCGAAACTCTGCACCAGGGATCCGGCAATCAAATACCAGCCGTCCACCAGCACGAAGAAGATCAGCTTGAACGGCATGGAAATGCTGGCCGGGGGCAGCATCATCATACCCATGCTCATCAGCACCGACGCCACCACCATGTCGATGATCAGAAAGGGCAGGAAGATGAGGAAGCCCATCTCGAACGCCCGGCGCATTTCGCTGATCATGAAGGCGGGAATCAACGCTTTCAGCGGCGTCTCCTCCGGCTTGGCTATTTCGGGCGCGCGGGACAGATCCAGGAACAGCTTCAGATCCTGCTCGCGGACCTGACGCATCATGAAGGCGTGGAACGGCTTGACGGCCTTGTCGAAGGCCGCCATCTCGTCGATGCGGTTCTCGATCAGCGGCTGGATGCCGTCGTTGTAGGCGGCCTCGAAGGTGGGCGCCATGACAAAGCCGGTCAGAAACAGGGCCAGACTGACGATCACCATGTTGGGCGGGCTGGTTTGGGTGCCCAGGGCGTGACGGAGAAATCCCAGCACCACCACGATGCGGGTGAAGGACGTGATCATCACCAGAATCGAGGGAGCCAGACTGAGAACCGTCAGCAGGGCCACCAACTGAACGACGCGGCCCGTCGTCGAGGCTCCGTCGCCGAAATCCAGGGAGAACTGCTGGGCCACGGCCGGAACGGCGGCCAGCAAGGCCATGGACAAAACGGCGACGAAGGTCAAAGCCTTGTTGCGGCGGATCACGGCTGTTGCTCCTTGATCTGTTCGGCTTCGGGCTCGCTGATGCGGCTCTCCACCACCAGTTCGGCGGCGCCTCCCACCAGCAGCAGATGTTCGACGCCGTCCCGGCGAACCAAGACCAGACGCCGGCGGTTGTCAAGGCCCAGGCTTTCCACCACAGCCAGGCGCCGGCCCTTGCGGCCCAACCGGCCGTGCCCCAAGCCGGCGCGGCGCGCCAGCCACGAAGCCGCGCCGATCAGCCCCAGCACGAAAACCAAAACCAGCACGGTGCGCAGATAAAGCGTCCAATCCATGCCCGTCAGTCCTCCCGATCCATCTTATCGGCCATCTGGCGGATCTGATCGGCGATATCGTTGCCCAGACTGTCGAGACGGCGAATCAGGTCGGTCAATTCCTCCAGCAGCGAGCGGCCGTCCTCGCGGGGCATGGATTCCACGGCGGCGCAGATGGCGGCCACCCGTTCCTGAATGGCCGACAAATCCACCAGCGATCCCTTGGCCATCAGCCGCCGGGCGGCCAGCACCAGCGAGGAAACCTTTTCCAGTTCCTGACGGGCGTCCTGCGCCGATTGCAGCGATGCGGGGCTCATGACCGGCACTCTGGTTCGGGGATGGGCTGATTGTTGGCCCGATAGACATAGCCGAGAATTTCGGCCACCGCGATAAAGGCGCTCAAGGGGATCACGCTATCGATTTCCACTGCCGCCAAGATTTCCGCCAAATCGGGATCTTCGCGGACCTTAATGCCTTGGGCGAAGGCCAGTTCGATGATCTGCTGGGCGGTCTTGCCGCGACCGCTGGCGACCACCTTGGGTGCATCGTCGGATGTTCGGGGACGATAGGAAAGCGCGACGGCGATCTGCCGCACCGGGCTGTCGCCCGCACCGGACGGGGTTTCCTCGTCAAGGATGTCGATGCCGTCGTTCACCGCACCGCAGCTCCCGCCAACGCCCGCCTGAATTCCTCAACGCCCGCTCGGACGGAGATTCCGCCCGAGGGAACGGCCTCAGCCTTAGGACAGACTGGTGGGATTCAGCAGCGGCAGGCCGGCGATGGTGGCCCAGGCGTCGCGGGTTTCGGCGACGGCACCCACCAGACGCTGGCAGGCTTCGGCGCCGGTGGTCTTTCCCACCGAACGCAGCAGGGCGCGGCTGACGGCTTCGTACATGTCGCGCAGGGACTGAGCGGTCTTGCCGCCCTTTTCCATGTCCAGGCAGCGGTTCAAGCCGTCGATGATGCGCGTGGCGCTCATGACTTCGGTGAACTGGGTCTGATAATCGCCCGAGCTGGCTGCGACGCCGGCCTTGGTGATGTGCATCATGATGGTATCGTACAGCTTGACCACTGCGGTCGGCGACGCCTCAAGAGTGGCGCTGGAGGTGGAGGCGTTGGTCATGGCATCTGGCTCCCGTTCTTGCCCCGGACCGGAGATGCGAAGACACCTCTGGCAGGACGATCTTTGCGGATCATGCCAGACAGCCGCTTAACGAATTCCTAAGAGACCGACGATTATGGTCGTTCTGGGCGTATCGAGAAAAAGCCGATGAAGAGACTTCATCGGCTTCTCGGTAATCTCTGGCCTGTTACCAAGCCAGCGGCAGCTAAGGCATGCTTACCTCCTGCACCCGCGGCGACGGGCTTTCCAGAGAGGGATCGGGGAACGGGTGGTTGCAGCCACCCGTTCCCTCCTCTTTCTCACGGCAGGCTCAGCATGCCCGGCATGTCATTGCCGAAAGCCGATTTTACGACTGGATCAGTTTCAGCAACTCGCTCGGCAGCGTCGATGCCTGAGTGAGAGCCGCAACCGCAGCCTGGGTCTTGACGTCGATGGACGACAACTGGGACTTAACCGAGGCAACGTCGGCATCCATGATGACAGACTGGGCGGAACTGATGTTCTGCACGTTGGTCTGAATATCCTGAAGACTGAAGTTGAACCGCGACTCGTAGGCACCGATCTTGGCGCGATCCTGCGAAACCGTGTTGATCGCGGAATTGAGCGCCGAGATGGCCGACATGGCGCTGCTCTGAGTCGAGACCGAACCGGTCACGCCCAGGCTGGCCAACGACACCGAACTGACGGTGACGCTGATGGTGTCGGCGCTGGTGGTGCCAACCAGGAACTTCACGCCCTGCAGGAACGAACCGGTCAGCACCGACTGACCCGCATAGCGGGTACTGCTGGCGATGCTGGTGATTTCGGCCTGAAGCTGCGTGTATTCCGTGTTGATGTCCTGCGAACGCTGGGTGTTGGTCACCTGGCCGGAAGCGGCTTCGGTGGCCAGCGACATCATGCGCTGCAGAATGTTGCTGATCTGAGCCAGGGCGCCGTCCGCCGTCTGCAGGATCGCCGAGCCCTGCTGAACGTTGGTGGAGTCCTGGGTATACGTCGTCACGCTGGCTTGCAGCTGCGTGCCGATGGCCAGACCCGCCGCGTCGTCGGATGCATTGACGATGCGGGAGCCGGAGGCCAGCTGAGCCAACTTACTCGCCTCATTCGACGAGTTGTTGTTCAGGTAGTTCAATGCGGAGTTAGCCGCATTGTTGGTTGAGATGACAGGCATGCTTACCTCCTGTTTTTCGTGGCGGCATCCTTCCGGGACGGGCCCGAAAATAACTTTGCTGCACACTCACCTGTTGGTACGCGCCGGTCGCAGAAATCAGGCGATTTTTTTATCTATCTCTTAAGAGCGGGCTTTGCCCCCGTCTCTCGACGGATGCCGCCCCCTGGCATAAGGTGAATCCGTCATGCCAGGAGCCCCCGACGAGATGACCGCAAACCGCAGACCCGCCGCCAACAGCGACTTGATCCTGGACTTTCCGGGGGAAGCCGCCACCGTCGCGGAATTCCATCGGGCCCACGCCGCCCTGGACGCCCAGAACTTTTCGACCTGCGCCGACATCTGCCAGAAACTGCAGGCCGACGGCAACCGTCATCCCGTGCTCGACTATATGCTGGGCGTTTCGCTGTTCCAACTGGGCAACCGGGAAGTCGGCACCGCCATGATCGGCAAAGCAGCTCAAAGCCAGCCCGACAATCTGCTGCTGCGCATCGACCACGCCAACAGTCTGGCGACCATCGGCCTGATGCCGGTCGCCATCCAGACGCTGATCGACGGCATCAAAATCCACGGCCCCCATCCCGATATCGCCCTGCGGCTGTCGCGGTTCTTCACCGACACCGGACAGCACCACAAGGCGCAGCTTCTGCTGGTTTCGGCCATCAGCGCCAATCCGTCGCGGGTGGACCTTTGCTGCCTTTTGGCGGCCGAGCTGGCGGCCGAGCTGAAAGCCAACGAAGCCATCACCCTGATGGAGCTCAGCGGCTTCCTGTGCGGCGAGCATCCCGGCATCACCAGCAGTCTGGCCGTGTTGGAGCAGGCTCGCGGCAACCTGGACCAGGCCATCGTGCATTACGAGAAAACCTTGGAACTGGACCCCGAGCACGCACTGTCCCACGCCAATCTGTCCACCGCCTTGCTGACCCGCAACGAGTTCCAGCGCAGTTTCGCCGAAGCGGAATGGCGGCTGCAAACGCAGAACATGCGCGTCGCCGACGTTCCCGCCCCCCGCTGGACCGGACAGCCTCTGGCCGGCAAACGCTTGCTGATCACCGGCGAGCAGGGCTTCGGCGACATGATCCAGTACAGCCGCTTCCTGTCGCGGCTGCCGGCCGACGGCGCTCATGTCACCCTGGAAATCCACGACGGGCTGCAACGGCTGTTCAAATCCCTGCCCCACGTCGCCGATATCGTGACCATCACCGAGGAAGAGAACTTTCCACCCTGCGATTATACCATTCCCATGGTCAGCCTGCCGCTGGTGGTGGGCTGCGACGCCGATTGGCTGCGGGCTTCCGTTCCCTATCTGCCCACGCCCGCACCCATGAAACTGAAGGCCCCGGGCAAGGCGATGAAGGTCGGGCTGGCCTGGGCGTCGCGCCCCAGCACCGGCGAAATTTTCGCCCGCCGCATGCTCAACCGCCGCTCGTGCCCCCTGGAGCAATTGGCCCCCCTGACCGAAGTCGAAGGCACGGCCTTCTTTTCCCTGCAAAAGGGCGACGCCGCCCTGCATCTGCAAGAAATGCCGCTGCCGGTCACGGACCTGTCGCCGCGCCTGGGGGATTTTCTCGATACGGCGGCGGCCATCGCCGCGCTGGATCTGGTCATCACCGTCGACACCTCGGTGGCCCATCTGGCCGGAGCCATGGGAAAGCCGGTCTGGATCATGCTGTCGGCGGGACAGATCGATTATCGCTGGGGAAACGAAGAAGAAACCCTGTGGTATCCCCACGCCCGGCTCTACCGGGCCGGAGCCGGCGGCTGGACCGGCATTCTGCGCCAGATCGGCAAGGATCTCGACGCCGCCGTCAAAGGCGGGTTTCCGTTGCGCAGGCTTTAATTCAGCAAAAGGTCGTCGTCTTCCGGCGGATCCAGCTCCATGGCCAGCGCCACGACTTTGTCGGCAAAAAGGCTGGGGGCCTGATGGCCCAGGTCGGCCAACTGGCGGCGCAGCCGTTCGGCCTGCTCAAGGATGTCCTGGGCTTCGTCGCTGGCCTGCACCAGACGACGGGCCTCGCCGACCACATTCTTCGGCCAATCCTGGAAATCTTCTCCCAGGCTATCCACCAAATCCTGGAATTCCTGCGGCGTCACGATATGCCTCAAATCCTGATTCGACCCAACGGCGCGCCCGGAGACGGGTCTGCAGCCAAGTTTCCGGTCCGTCTTAGGAGTTTTCCTCGCGCAGAGAAGGCGGCAGTTCGCTGACCGTGGTCGAAGTCGAGGACGGCGGCAGGCCCGCCACCTCGGCCCAGGCGTCGCGGGTCATGCGGACGGCGGCGACCAGACGGTCGGCCACTTCGCCGCCGCTTTCGCGCCCCACCGAACGGAACAGGGCGCGGGCCACCGATTCGTACATCTCGCGCAGGGAAACGGCGACCGATCCGCCCTTTTCCATGTCGAGGCAGCGGTTCAGACCGTCGATGATGCGCGCCGCGCTCATGACCATCTTGAACTGACGATCGAAATCACCCTTGCGCGCGGCCTCGCCGGCAGCGGCGATGCGCACCATGATGCCGTCATACAGCATGACCACGGCGGTCAGCGGCGGCGTGGTCAGCTGCGCCGAGTGATAGGCGTTGATAGCGTAACGATTCGGCTGCATCAGCAAGCTCCCGAAAAAAACCAAAACGTCCGAAAGACGCCCATTATCATCAACTCGACAAGCCCGAACTGATGAGAAGCTTCATGACCTCTGTGGTCTGACCATAGGTGTTGATCTGACTGGACAGCGTCGAATACCAGCTCAACAGATAGCTTGCATAGTTGTTCGCCGCGGTGATGTCGTTGTTGTACTGCGTCTCCAGAGTCAGATTCTGCGATTCCAGGCTGGAAATCAACGACTGCACGGAACCCGAGGTCCCGTTTCCATACTTGTTCGCCACCTGATACATCTGGGCCGCGATTCCTTGGGTCGACGTTACCGTGATCGTCCCGCCGTTGCCACTATATTTGAAACTCAGCCCCGAATAGGCCGAACCGCTGGCACCGGTGATGATGTTGTTCTTGAAGGTAAACAGCGTGCTGTCCCCGCCCACCGACACGCCGGTCACGTTGCCCGAACTGTCGGTCACGACCTTCATGTCGAACGAGCCGGAATAAGTGCTGTAGTTCGAGCCGTAGGGCTGCAAGCTCGAATCGCTGGTGGTGGCCACCGCGTTGAACACGTACATGGCACCGGTAAAATTCGAAGACAGCTGCGAGCTCAGCGTGGTGCTGTCGATCACCAGGTCGTTGTCGCTGTTGATCGAGATGCCCAGGCCGCCCAAGGAGTTGTTGCGGAACAGACCGGTCAGGGTGTTGTCCACCTGCAAGCTGGCTTCGCGCAGGGTCTGGTTGCCGAACAGCACCGCCGAGGACGAAGCGGTGCCGTCGGAATTGGTGGCCTCGTTGGCGGTGACGTAGCTTTCCCAGGAATTGTACGCCGTCACGAAGCTGGAAATGGCGCTGCCCACCTTGGCGGTGTCGGGCTGCACCTTCAGGGTGATGGTGCTGCTGGTGCTGACGGCGTTCAGATTCAGCGTGATGCCGCTGATGACGTCGCTGACGGAATTGGTGTCGCGCTCGACCTCGACGCCGTCCACCGTCACCTTCGACGGCTGGGCGCCATAGGCCTGATTGGCGGCGCCGCTGATGGGAATGCCCACCGCCGATACGATCGAGCCGCTCACGTCGCTCAGGGTCAACTGAGTGCCGCTGGTGGTGGTGATCTGCAGGGCGCCGCTGCTGCTGATGGAGGCGGTGACGTCCGCTCCGGCCGAAGTCGACGCCGTATTGATGGCGTCCACCAGACCGCTCAGCGTCGTATCCGTGGTAGCGGAAACGCTGAAGGATACCGAGTTGCCGCTGCCGTCGGTGCCGCCGTTGATGGTGAAGCTGCCCGCGGCGCTCAAGGCGCTGCTGGTATCCGAGAACGTGTTGGTGCTGGTGATCGTGTTGCTGATCATACCCAGCTTGGTCAGGACGCTGCCGCTGACGTCCTTCATGGACAGCGGCTTGTTGGTGTCTTCGCCGGCCAGCACCATCACGGAATGGCTGCTGTCGACGGAAACCACCGACGCCGAAACGCCGGTGTAGTCCGAATAACCGTTGATGGTCGAAACGATGTCGGTGACCGACATGCTGGAGGTAATGGTGATCGTCTGGGCGGTCATCCCGCTTTCGCCCAGAACGAACGTTCCCGTATACCCCAGCGCCGTGCTCGAAGACACCGTCTGGGTCGCGCTGGTGTCGACCTCGGCCGAAGCCAATTGATCGACGACCACGGTATGCGACCCCGTGGTGGTGCCCGATTGGACGCTGACCGACAAAAGATCGCTGGCGGCCGTCCCCGTGCTGGACATCGCTGCTGTCCGCGCGTTGAAGGCGTTCGAGCCCATCGTCGCTTCGGTCGACAGATTAGCCGTCGCACTTTGCAAGGTCTGCAACAGCGACTGCATGCTCTGATAAGCGCTCAGGGTGCTCGAATTGGTGTTGATCTCGGTGGTGACGGCATCGGCGCGATCCAGGTACGGCTGGACCTTGGTGGTCACAGCTTCGGACATGGAGACAGTATAAGAGCCCTTCGACAGACTACTGACGTCGATGGCGCTGCCTGTACTGACTGTCGCACTCATGTCATCGAACTCCGTTCAACCGATGCTGCATCAGGTCTTGGAGGACCGTGTCACGTTCGATCTTACCAACGCTTGCGGGCGGCGCATCTCTTCGCCACCCCTCCCTTGTCGGAACCCGGCGAGCCGGTCCCTATAGCCTTGTACGCGCGACGCCCGGAATCCTGGCGCCGCGAAGCGACTGCAGCGTAAAAATTACGACTGCAGCAGCTTCAGCAGTTCCTGAGGCAGCTGGGCCGCCTGAGTGAGCGCCGCGACGCTGGCCTGGGTCCGCACGTCGTTGGCCGACAGAGCCGACTTCACCGAGGCCACGTCGGCATCCATGATCACCGAAGTGGCGGCCTGGGTGTTCTGCACGTTGGTCTGGATGTCTTGCAGACTGAAGTTGAAGCGCGATTCGTAGGCGCCGACCTGGGCGCGCTGCTGAGTCACGATGTTGATGGCGGAATTGATCTGGGTGATCGCCGACATCGCCTCGGTGGCGGTGTTGATGCTGCCGGTCACGCCCAGGATGCTGGCGTTGATGGTCGACAGGGTCACGCCGATGCTGTCCGAGCTGGTGGTGCCCACCAGGAAGCGGATGCTGGACAGGAACGAGCCGCTCAGCAAAGACTGGCCGCCGTAGCGGGTGCTGCCGACGATGGTATCGATCTGCTGCGACAGCTGATTGTATTCAGTGCCGATGTCCTGGGTACGCTGGGTGTTGGTCACCTGGCCGGACGCGGCCTGGGTGGCCAGCGACATCATGCGCTGCAGGATGTTGCTGATCTGCGCCAAGGCGCCGTCAGTGGTTTGCAGGATCGAGGTACCCTGCTGGACATTGATCATGTCCTGGCTGTAGACGGCGGTGGCCGCCTGAAGCTGGGTGCCGATGGCAAGACCGGCGGCGTCGTCGGACGCCTGGACAATTCGCGAGCCTGATGCCAGCTGGGCAATCTTCGAGGACTCTTGTGTCGAATTGTTGTTCAGGTAATTCAACGCAACATTGGATGCGTTGTTTGTAGAAATCACAGGCATGCGGGCCTCCTATGAGACATTCCGACCCCCTCGACCGAGAGGGGTGAACGGTGTACCGTTCTCCAGTTGACCCGCTTTCGCGGAGTACCCCGGACATTTTTCCAAATCCTCGCCCTGTTTTCTGGGCTTCGAATTCGGTGATTTGTCCTTGGCAACTCACCGGAGTGTCTCAGGATTCCGCGGAACTGGTAAAAAAATGGTTTACCAGTTCCGCGTTTCCTCTCATGGGGCTCTCAGCATGCCCTACCAATCACCTCATGAGGCGAATTAGGACTGGATCAGACGCAGCAGTTCCTGCGGCAACTGAGCCGCCTGGGTCAGAGCGGCGACCGAAGCCTGGGTCTTGACGTCGGTGGACGACAGCGAGGCTTTCACCGAAGCGACGTCGGCATCCATGATCACCGACTGAGCGGAACTGATGTTCTGCACGTTGGTCTGGATGTCCTGCAGGCTGAAGTTGAAGCGCGATTCGTAGGCGCCGATCTTGGCACGATCCTGCGACACGGTGTTGATGGCCGAGTTCAGAGCGCTGATGGCGCTCATGGCGTCCGAAGCGGAGGACACCGAGCCGGTGACGCCCAGGCTGGCCAGCGAGACCGAACTGACGGTGACGCTGATGGTGTCGGCGCTGGTGGTGCCGACCAGGAACTTCACGCCCTGCAGGAACGAACCCGACAACACGGTCTGGCCGGCATAACGGGTGCTGCTGACGATACTGGTGACTTCCGACTGCAGCTGCGAATATTCAGTGTTGATGTCCTGAGTACGCTGAGTGTTGGTCACCTGGCCCGAGGCCGCTTCGGTGGCCAGCGACATCATGCGCTGCAGGATGTTGCTGATCTGAGCCAGAGCGCCG
>DATLJS010000043.1:0-2329 GCA_035538795.1 Candidatus Sulfotelmatobacter sp.
CAGGGCTACGTGCTGAAACACGGCGAAGTCTAGCCGAACGTTATCCCGTCCAGTCTGCGAATCTTGTAACCGCACTCGCGGCAGACGAGGTAGTTTTGCTTCATCAACAGGCCGAGGAAAAACAGCGGGAAGAAGGTCACCAGCAACACCACCAGGACGACCCACCCCTCCGGTGCGATTTCCTTGCGCTCGTAGGCGTCGTCGACGGTGCCGCAGTTGGGACACTCGCAGTCGCGCTCGCGCCGGTGCGGCCGCCGCGCGGGCCGCCGGTAGTCTTCGTCGTCCTCATAGCCTCGTCCGCGCCGGACCGGCTCGGCCTCATCGAGTTCCGGGACCAACGTCTTGTTCTTGGCCGGCCAGGGCACTTGCATCCGCTGCCCGCAGGTCGGACAGGCGACTTTCCTCCCCGCCTGGCTCTCCAGCGATTCCAGTGGGCTACGGCAGCTCGGACAACTGTAGTGCAACACGGCGACGCCCTCGGCGTGGGGTGCGGATAACTCCTCAAGGCTATTCGCAGGTTCTCCCAAGTTATTCGTCGCCGGTAGGACATACCAGCAAAAAAGTGCGCGGGCCGTATCCGCCTGCCTCCGCCAAATGTGGCGGAGTCAGAATGAATGCCATTGGGCCGCCAATCCCTGCCCCTGGCTGCTGTTCGAGCCACTCCGCCACCTATAAGAAGGAAGAAGTCAAGCGCACTTTGTCCGGGGACGCCCGAATCGTGTTGTTTTGACTCTTCAGGGGCATCCTTGCTCAGGCAACTGGCGCGTCCGTGCGGGGGCTGCGGTGCTGGCAAGCTGCTGCCGGCGGCTCCGTGCGCCCCGGTTCGGCCTCGGCTTGGTACGATCGCTTTCTCTTCGCTGTGCGGGCGATCGGCGTCGCCCAGCCACCTATCGGGGACTCTCCGCGGAGGTCCATGAAGATTATCGAGCGTAGCAAAGCAGGGGGCGGGTTCATTCACGCCAGGGGGACTCCGTCATACGGGTCCAGGCGGAGTGCTGGAACTCCGCCCCCTACGCCAAGAGCAACCGTCCTCACCCAGACACCGGGCGCGCCGCTGGGGCGGCCGCCGCCACGCCCACCCACTCCGGGCGGTACGCGCTGCCGTTTTTCCAGAGGCCCCACAGCGTCGCCGCCTGGGCGCGGGCCACGTTGCGCCGCGCCAGCTTGGCGCCGAGGCCTTGATCCCTCCACCGTTGGTACAAGTCGGCGAACGGGTTGTCCCCCGCGACCACGGCCGACAGCGCCGCCGCGAGGAGGGTCCCCTTGAGCAGCCGGTGGGACCGCGCCGGCACCCCCAGGTGCTCCGGGCCGTTGCCGCTCTTGTGCCGCTCCAGCCCGATGCCCAGGTACTTCCACAACGCTGCCTTGCTGCGGAACCGCCCGGGCGTGTCCAGGTAGGCGTACCAGGTCGCCGCCCGGATCCAGCCGATGCCCGGCACCGCCCGGAAGCGCCGCACCACCTCCTCCTCTTGGGCCCGGGCGATCAGTTCCTTCCGCCAGTGCTCCTCCTGTTCGACCAGGGCGTCGTAACCGACCCAGAGCTGCGTCACCATCTCCCGCAAGGCGGCGACCGGGGGCAACCGCTCCAGCAAGGCCGGCCGCCCGGCCGCCGCGGCGAAGTCCTTCTCCCGGACCATGACGCCGTGCTGGCGGAACAGGCTGCTGATCCGCAACGCCTCCCGCACCCGCTGCCGGACGCGGTGGTGGTACAGCGCCACCCGTTGTTTGAACACGGCCCGCTCCAGGGTCGGCACCTGGTGCACGGCCTTGAGGAAGCCGCCGCGGAGGAGCTGGGCCAGCTTCTCCGCGTCCAGGTCGTCGTCCTTATCCCCCTCCTGGGCGATCAGGCGGTTGCGCCGCGGCTCGCTGACGACCATCTCGTCGACGGCCGCTTGCAGGTGGCGCCAGAGCCAGCCGGCCAGGGGCCCTTCCTCGATAACCAGCGCCCGCGGCCGGGGCACCTGCTCGAGGACGGCGAGCAGCGCCGGCACGCCGGTGGGACAGCGCTGGCGGAGCACCAACCTTCCCGAGCGATCGACCACAGCGACCTCGCAGAACTGGCAATGGGTGTCCATGCCGATAAAATGCCGGTGCTTCATCGGGGCCTCCCTGCGTTGGGTGAGCTGGCGAGCTACGACACCGCCAGTCTACCAACGCCCACCAGGGACGCCCCGTCTTCTTTAACCTTCACGGCGGCCCGGACGATACTCGCACAGCCGGCGTAGCCGTGTTCGTCGCGGAGTCGTTGGAAGATGCGCTCGGCGGTGTGCCGCTGCTTGCGCGGGGCCTGCCGATCGTCTTCCAGGATCTGATGGATGATGGGGAGGAA
>DATLJS010000044.1:0-33191 GCA_035538795.1 Candidatus Sulfotelmatobacter sp.
CGCGGCATCCAATAACTATCGAACGGAGCAGCCCGATGCGGCAACAATCCAAACCGGATAGAATGACCGAGGATGTTGCACCAACAGATCGGCTCGTAACCCCTTAAAACGCAACACTTACAGAACCGGATCTGATTGTCATAATATACATTATGCGACAATTGTTTTAAGGCCGGCAGGCGGCACCGCCTCCACCGCGCTTCTGTTCGCCCTCGGCGGTGCCGTCCATTTTCGTGCTCGTTCTCGAAAATATATCCTGGCATCCGCTTGTCCTGATTGGGCCGAATGTGAATGCCGCGGCACAGATCGTCGCGCGACGCCGTTGCCAGCGCAGGACGGATCACACCGCCGCAAAATTTGTCTTTCTTTTTCCGGCTTTTGAAACGGTTCGCCCCTCTTGCCCGCCCCCGATCAGGGAAAGATAAACGCATATACACGTATTGCGGGCTTTATTGTGCGACTTTCTATTGAAAATCAAGTATGGTTTATTCGCGATAATTTAATCGCGGACGTCGCTGTCGGTTCACAACCAAGGGGAAATTACATGAGCAATCAAGTTACCCTCTACCCCAATCCGATAGGCCAGCCACTGCCGGGCTCCACGCCTTTGGCCGTGTGCTTCTCCGGCGGGGGATCGCGTTCACTGACCTGTACCCTGGGGCAGCTGTCGGCCCTGTCCACCCTACCCGATCCCTTGAATCCCAAGCAGATGCTGATCAAGCGCGTCGCCGCCATTTCGGCGGTGTCGGGCGGCAGCTGGGCTTCG
Organism: Candidatus Sulfotelmatobacter sp.; assembly: GCA_035538795.1. Lineage (GTDB taxonomy): Bacteria > Pseudomonadota > Alphaproteobacteria > Rhodospirillales > Magnetospirillaceae > JAJZGK01. The sequence goes on from DATLJS010000044.1 coordinate 767, forward strand.
GTGCCCTATACTTATCTGTCGGCCTCGGTCGCCGACAGCGACTTTTTGATTACGCCCCAGGCGCCGTCGGCGCTGGTAAAAAAGTCTGCCGGCACGGCGTCTCCGGCCAACGTCGCCTATCTGGCGCCCCAGTGCCTGGGAAACGTGCCCGGCAAGTTCGGCGATTGGGGCATCGCCGGTTTCGTGGCCGAATGGCTGCTGCTGCGCAAGCTTTACAATATTCCCTGGTCCTGGCTGTGGATCGTCGCCGTCGGGCAATTCGTTCTGAAGGATTTCGGTCTTTATGACGTTGCCTATGGCTCGGCCGGAGTTTTGCCGAAAAAATCCTTCAGCCAGTCGGCGGACTACGTTCAGAAAAACATCCTGCCCAACAATTCCGGTCTGACCACCTCCAGCTTCTATTATCCGCGGGCCGGACGGCCGTCGCTGATCGTCAATTACAACATGCTGGAAGACATCGCCGGCGCGCCGCAAATTCCCGTCCAGGCCACCGTCACCGGCACCGGTTGCCCGGGTCAGAGCCCGGACGCCGCGATCCAGGGCGGCGGCCTTTGCGAGTCCTTCGGCTTCGGCTCGACCCTGCTGGCCGGCGGCAGCGCCACCGGGCCGGCTCCCGTCACCCTGAGCCGCCTTTATTCGCTGTGCGACATTACCGGCTGTTCCAGCGCCTTTTTTGCCCAATGGCTGCAACAGCATCTGGGAGGCTATCTCGACAAAGCCATCAAGGAAGCCGAAACCGCTCCTACCAAATTCGGCTTCGCCGCCGTCGAAGGCGCCCTGGCCAAGACCGAACTGACGAAACTGCAAGCGGAGCTGAAAGCGCTGGAGGAACAGCCCCTGGCCATCGTTCCCCAATACGACTACTGGCCGCTGTCGCAGGTGACCGCGCCGTCGCCCGTCACCACCAATTACGGGTTCGCCGACGGCGGCGCCTTCGAGAATACCGGTCTGATGGGCCTGTTGACCCGCACGACCGGCGACATCAAGACCATCGTCTTCGTCAACACCTCGACGGCGCTTTCCATCGACTCCCACAAGACCCTGGTGGTCGACGACCAATTGTCGCTGCTGTTCGGCCTACAGGCCTACAAGAACGGCAGCTATCCGTCTTTCGGCGGCATGAATCCGTCACAGCCTATGAGCTACGTCCAACTGTTTTCCTCGGACCGCTTCGCCGATCTGCTGGCGCAGCTGTCGGCAAACAGCTGCAACGGCACCTCCTCCCCCAACAGCGGCGTGGCCTGGGCCATGCAAACGCTGACGACCATCGCCAATCCGGTGGCCAACGTCGCCGCCGGCCGTAAGGTCGAGGTGCTGTGGGTCTACAACAACCGTGTCAATACCTGGCAGAACGCCATCACCGACAAGGCCATTCTCGCCGATCTGGCGGCCGGTCAGGGCGCCAGTCCCAGCGGCAGTCTGGCCAATTTTCCCAGCTACGGCACCATCGACATCCATCTAGACGCCGAAGCGGTGAACATGCTGGCGCAATTGTCGGCCTGGAGTCTCACCCAATTGCAACCTCAAATCTCCACCCTACTCTCATCCTAAATATCTATACGTGTACAATGTCTATATATACATGGAGAAGTTGAGGATATTCGGGGTTCCGGGGTAGAGTCCCACCACAACGAGTAAAGATCATAGTGATCACACTCATTGGTAAGGGGACGTGTTATGAGTCTTGATAAGAGCCCGGCCTCCAAGATCGAGTCCGAAAAGCTGATCCAGGAAATTCAGCACCTGATCAAGGTGAAGGGCCTGAAGGCCGATCTGGTTCCACATGCCGATGCCCCCAGCGGGCAGTTGCATGCCGTAGCTGACGGCTGCACCGGCTGCACCATCTGTTCCTGCATGGTCTGCTGGTAGGCCGTCCGGCACATGCGGCGCCATCATCGGATTTCCGGTGGTGGCGTCGCGCTGCTTTCACCGGCGCCGCGCGCCGTCTTTCACTGAACGCCTTGTTCCGCCAAGGGGGGATTATGGCCCAGGTTCTGACTATCGGCGGCGATCAATACGTCGCCATCCGACGGGAATTCGTCTTCAAGGTCGATGATCATCGGCCCATTCTCTATCCCTTGGACTATCTGAACACGGCGATCCATTTCCTGAAACCGCTTCAGGGACTGGCCTTGTCGCTGTTGAACGGCCGCACCCGTTTCGCCGACCTGGAGCAGCTATTCAGGATTTTCTTTCCCGACAGCCCGTCCGGCCTGCTCGACGTGCTGAAAAGCACCGACGCCACGGTGCGCGGCAGCGTTTCCATGACCGGCATCGGCGCCGACGGCCTGATCGAGGTGTCGGACGAGCCCATCCTGCATGCGCCCCAGCACGATCCCCGCGACTTCGTCCTGGGCGACGGCGAATACAATCAGGCCATGACCGACGTGAAGCGGCGCTATCGGCTGGCGACGCCCATCAACATCTATACGGTCACCACCCACCGTTGCCACACCGACTGCCTTTATTGCTACGCCGACCGCAAGACCCAGCCGGAAATGCCCCTGGGCCGCTGGCAGGAATTGATCGCCGAAATGGCCCATCTGGGCATCCGCCTCTGCGCCCCCGACAATGGCGATACCTTCGCCCGCAAGGACGGCGTCGAGATCATTTGCAGCATGCTGCGCAATAAGATGCACCTTCTGCTGTCGACCAAGATTCACCTGACCCGCGCCAACATCGACCGGATGATGGAGGCCGGCCTGGGTGAAAAGGTCAACGGCGTCATCGAACGCCCGGTGCAGCTGAGCATCGACGCCGTCGATGAAACCGTCGGCATGAAGCTTCTCAACGTCAGAAAGCCCCGCCATGCCAAAAACGTCGAAACCTTCAACAATTTCATGGCGGTCAGCATCATGCCCATCGTCAAGGGCGTGGTCACCGGCCTGAACGTCGACCAGCCGCTGAAGGTGGTGGAGCATTACTACGGTCTGGGGGCGCGCAAATTCAGCTTCGTGCGCTATACCCGCTCGTTCCATCGCCATGACGACGCGCTGTTTCTCAAGCCCGAGCATTTTGTCCCGCTGAACCAGCAATTCGCTGCGATCCGGGCGCGTTATCCCGACATCATCCTGAACGAGGACATCAGCGGCCCCATGGGCGGCCCCCGCGAGCTGACGCCGGAACTGAAGAAACAATTGTGGGATCAGCGCATCGGCTGCGGCGGCGGCTGGCAGTCCCTGGGCATCGGCCCGGACGGCAAGGCTTTCCTGTGCGAGCAAATGGCCTACGAGGAACCGTTCTTCGTCGGCGACGCCAGCCGCCAGTCCATCGCCGAAATCTGGAACGGCCCGAAAATGCTGGATTTCATCCATCCTACCCGCGAACAGTTCGCCGGCACCACCTGCGAGACCTGCGGCGGTTTCGAAACCTGCATGTGGGAAAAGGGCCGCTGCTACCGCAACGCCTATTACTCCTACGGCACCATCTTCTCGCCGCCGCCGCTGTGTCCCAAGAACACCCGCGCCGGCGTGGTTCTCGGCTGAAAGGAGAAATGCGATGTTCAATCCCGCAGCATGGAAGCCTTCGGCCTACAATCTTCTGCTCCAGGGTCGCGACGGCCAGGTTCTGTTCAACTCTTCGAGCGGCCAGTCGCTTTGGCTGGACGAAGACCGGCGCGCCGTCATCGACGGCTGCCTGAAGGGGCTGGGAACCAACGCCCCGGATTCGCCGCCAGCTCCGCTGGTCGAGGGATTGGCGACACTGGGTTTCGTCGTCGAAGCCGGCAAGGACGAATTCGCCGCCGAGCGCGAACGCTACATGGGCCACCGCGACGACCGGCGAAAGCTTTACATCACCATCGCCCCGACCCTGCAATGCAACATGCGCTGCAGCTATTGCTTCCAGCAGAACGTGGCCAAGGTCAAACCGATGACGGCCGACATTCAAAGGGGCGTGGTCGAGTTCATCCGCCGCCGCTCCGAAAGCGCCGAGGCCCTGGTGCTGCAATGGTTCGGCGGTGAGCCGCTGCTGGCCTGGCCGCTGATCGAGGACATGACGGCCCAGGTGCTGGAGCATTGCGCCGCCAAAGGCATCCGCTATCACGGCGAACTGCTGACCAACGGCCTTTTGCTGACGCCCGGCATGGTGGCGGCCCTGCCCCGTCTCGGCATCCGCGCCATCCAACTGCCCTTGGACGGCTCGGCTAAGACCTATTCCGAGCGCCGCCATCTGCCGCTGGACAAGGCGGAACGCTATTACCGCTTCCTGGTCGAGAATCTTCCGCAAATCGCCGAGCATACCGGCAACGTCATCATCCGCATCAACATCGACCGGGAAAACCTGGAGGAAGCCCGGCAGGTGGTGATGATGTTCAAGAACGCGGGGGTCGTGGACCAGCGCATCGATTTCCGGCTGGGGTTCCTCAACACCAGCCGCGGCATGGTCGAATGCATTCCCCACGACTGTCTGACCACCAATGAATTCGCCGAATTCGAAAACGAGTTCCGCCGTTTCCTCGGCGAACAGGGATACCGGGTGTTCGGCATGCCGCAGCCGGTGAACTATCCCTGCACGGCGGTCCTGCGCAACAACTTCACCATCGACCCCAAGGGCAATATCGGCAAATGCGTGCCGGCCACCGGATCGGGCCAATGCGATTTCGCCCGCATTCACCCCGAGGACATGGACCGTACCATGGCCGAGGTCGAACAGGCCCGGCACCCCTACAACGACTTCGATCCCTTTGCCCGCAAGGGCTGCGCCGAATGTCCGCTGCTGCCCTCCTGCCTCGGCTCCTGCCCCAAGGATCTGGCGCAGGGCGGCAAATATGCCTGCGGCATCAAGGAGGCGCTCGACGACAAACTGGCCTTTTTCGGCTCGTATCACCACCGCCGCCATCAGGAGCAAGCCTAGACATCCGCCGGCGGATAAATTCCGCCCGCAATCCCGCCATGGCGCCGGTTTCCCCGCTCTTCCGGGAAAACCGGCCGGCGATCCCTGCCTGCCATCCGGAATCATGAGTCGAAGCGGTCGACGCGACTTGCTAAACTGCCGTCTCAAAACGATTTTGGACCATTCGCATGCCGTCTTCGCCGTCCTGCTCCGCCCGCGCCATCGACCGCCTGCTGTCCATCATGGACCGCCTGCGCGATCCTCAAGGCGGCTGCCCCTGGGATCTGGAACAAAGCTTCGCCACCATCGCCCCCCACACCATCGAGGAAGCCTATGAAGTGGTGGAGGCCATCGAGTCCGGCGACCGCGCCAGCCTGAAGGACGAATTGGGCGACTTGCTGTTCCAGGTGGTTTTCTATGCCCGCCTGGGCAAGGAAGAGGATTGTTTCGACTTCGAATCCATCGCCGAGGCCATTTCGGAAAAGATGCTGCGCCGCCATCCCCATGTTTTCGGCGACGCCGACATCAAGGACGCCGCTAGCCAGACTGCCGCCTGGGAAGCAACCAAAGCCGCCGAGCGGGCCGCCAAGAAGAACGCCGGAACATTGGACGGCGTATCCACCGCCCTACCCGCCCTGACCCGCGCCTTGAAGCTGCAAAACCGCGCCGCCCGCGTCGGCTTCGACTGGCCGGAACCGGCCCAGGTGCTGGACAAGATCGAAGAGGAAATCGGTGAAGTCCGTGCGGAAATCGACGCCGGCGCCCCCCGCGACCGGCTTGAGGACGAAGTGGGAGACTTGCTGTTCGCCTGCGTCAATCTGGCCCGCAAGCTGAAACTCGACCCGGAAACGGCGCTTCGCCGCGGCAACGCCAAGTTCGAACGCCGCTTCCGCTCCATCGAGGCGGCCCTGGCCGCCGATGGACGGATTCCCGAGCAATCGGGGCTGCAGGAAATGGAAGAATTGTGGATCAAGGCCAAACAGGCGGAGAAACTGTGATGCTGAGCCAACCCCGCAAGATCGTCGGCATTTTCGCCGCCCTTGTGCTGATGACGGTGCTGGCCGCCTGTTATCTGCCCAACCATTTCAAGTCGGAGATCCGGCTCGGCCGCAACGGTGACTTCGCCCTCAGCTTCTATGGCGAACTGACCTGGGCGCCGCTGTACCGGGAAATTTCCCAGGGCAAGCTGAAGCCCCAGGAAGTCGCCGAGAAGATCGAGGGAATCCGCGCCGATCTGGCCCGCGATTCCCATTTCAAATCCATCGAATCCCTGGGCCAGGGCCGTTTCAAGGTGGTCTATGAGCGTGAAGGGCATCTGGGCGACAACGACATGGTCACCTTCGTGCGCCGCAACGCCATCATCCTGGCCCTGATCTCCAAGCCCGACGGCACCATCACCGTCAGCGGCAACACGCTGAAGCCCAGCGACGCTCAGATGGCCACCAGCGCCGGCATCGACATCCAAGGCGAGTTCCGCGTCGTCACCGACGCCCTTGTCAAAGACCATAACGCCTCCGACATCAGGCCGTACAACGGCTATCAGGTCTATATCTGGACCATCGAAAACGCCTTTTCTCCGGCGCCCCACCTAGTCATGCAGCGTGAGGGCGTCTTCCCGGTCAAACCCGCCGCCAAGGACAAAAAATGACTGCCTCTTCCCTCTCTGGTGCCGTCGTCTTCATCACCGGCGCCAGTTCCGGTTTCGGTGCCGCCGCCGCCCGCCGTTTCGCCCAGGACGGCGCCAAGCTGGTGCTGTGCGCCCGCCGGGCCGAACGTCTTCAGCTGCTGAAAGAGGAACTCTCGGCCCTGGTGCCCGTGCATGTTCTGGCCCTGGACGTGCGGGACCGCATGGCGGTCGAGGCCGCCTTCGCCTCTCTGCCCGCCGAATTCGCCGCCATCGACGTGCTGGTCAACAACGCCGGTCTGGCCCTGGGGCTGGAAAATGCTTCCAAGGCCAATCTGGACGATTGGGACACCATGATCGACACCAATATCAAAGGCCTGACCTACTGCACCCGCGCCGTCCTGCCGGGAATGGTCGAGCGTCATCGCGGCCATATCATCAATCTGGGCTCGGTGGCCGGCACCTATCCCTATCCGGGCGGAAATGTCTATGGCGGAACAAAGGCTTTTGTCGAACAGTTCTCGCTGAATCTCCGGGCCGAACTGCTGGGCGCCGGGGTGCGCATCACGGTTGTCGAACCCGGCATGTGCGAAACCGAGTTCTCGGTGGTGCGCTTCAAGGGCGACGAAGGAAAAGCCGACAACGTCTATTCCGGCATGACGCCTTTGTCGGCCGACGACGTCGCCGGCTGCATCCATTGGGTGGCCGCCCTGCCGCCCCATGTGAACATCAACATCCTGGAAGTGATGCCCACCGAACAGGCCAACGGCGGTTTCGCCGTCCACCGCGCCAAGGCCTGAGGACGAAACCTGGCGAAACAGCGGCGGCTCGGTCGTTCCGAGCCGCCGTTAATCATTTCAGAGGCAGAAAGACATCGGTTTCCTTTTCTGCTTCAGGCACATCCGCGCCGACATTCAGATATTGGAAATAGACGGGAAAGCCCCGCAACGCTTCGCCGCTGTTCGGCAGCCAGTGGCGGAACAGATAATGCACGCTCTCGCCGATGCGGTCGGTCGATCCCAAATGCCGAACCACGGCGCAGCGGCCGCCGGGGATTTCCTTAGTGATCACCCCCTGGGGATTGGGCGGAACCACGGCTGCGACGGTGCCGCAAATATCGAAACGAAAAGCCTCCGGCTCGCAGGCCTCGGGGTCGTCGTAGGCGACGCCAAAGGTCTTGCTGGCAAGAACCGGCGATAAGCCGCTGTTTTTCCTCCATTCAATAAAGCGCAACACACTGTCTGTCAGTCTGGCCGGTGATGCCCGATGCTCCAGAACCGCCACCTTAAAAGTTGGGGTGGTGATGATGCGAACGTCCATGTGATCTACCCTTTCCGGGGTGCTGAAGCAAAACTGCCGGCCCCAATGGTCCCAATCGGGACAACGGCGGAACGCACTCGGCGTTTGCCCGAACACCTGTTTGAAAGCCCGGGAGAAGGATTCCGGATTCTCGAAACCCGCCTCCAGAGCGATGTCGATGATCTTTCGCTGCCTTTGCCGCACCAGCTGCTGCGATGCCGTCTTCAGCCGGATCAGTTGGATGTAGCGGCTGACGCTGACGCCGCAGAATTTGGCGAACTGGCGGTGAAAGTGGAACTTGGAGAAATGCGCCACCCGGCTAAGGCGCTCGACGCTGAGCTCTTCGTCCAGATGCCGCTCGATATAGTCGAGCACCCGTCTGAAACGCCGTGCGTAAGCCTTTTCCCTGTCGTCGAGCATCGCCCCTCCTTGATGGCGGTCACTATGCCCAAGGCCGGACGACCGATCCTGACCGGGATTGCGCTTTACAGAAGATCCCGCAGCTTTTCCCAACTGTCGCGGCTGGGCGCCATCAGCAGATGGCCTTCGCGCAAGGTCGGCGCATAGGGTGTGCCGTCGCACAGTCCGGAAAAGCCTCCGGCTTCCAGATGCATCAGCACTCCGGCGGCATGGTCCCAGGGCTTCAGACGCAAATAATGGGCGAAATGGGCGCGGCCCTTGATCAGGTCCAGATAGTCATGGGCGGCGCTTCCGTTGCGGTACAGGCTTTTGACTTCACGCTTCAGGCCGTCGGTCTTGCGGCAGACGCCGAGCATCTGCGCCAGGGACACGTCCTCGGGAATGCGCAGGCGAAGATCGCCGATAAAGGCACCGGCTCCGGTTTCTCCCACGGCCATCAGGCCGGTCACCGGATCGTGGATCCATCCCTGCACCGTGCGCCCCAGCACCGCCAAGGCGACGATGACGGCGAACTTCTTGTTTCCATGAGCGAAATTGGCGGTACCATCCACCGGGTCGATGATCCACACCGGAGCGTCGCCGTTCAGCCGGTCCAGCACCGAAGCGTCGGCGGCCACGGCTTCCTCGCCCACCACCACGGACCCGGGCAATATCTCGGTCAGACGGCGGCTCAACATCACCTCCGCCTCGGTATCGGCGACGGTGACGTAGTCTCCGGGATTTTTCTCCCGGATCTGACTGGCCTCAAGGTGCTGGAAACGCGGCAGGATCACCGACGAGGCGGTGTCGCGGATGATGGCGGCGACGGCCTGGGGATCGACTCTGCTCATAAGGCATTTTGAACCATGAGCGGCAGGATTGGGCAATCGTTAATTGCAGCTAGGCAACGACATCCCATCCAGACGCCGCCATCCTGAGCCCCAGAAAGCCCAACACGGCGCCGCAAACCCGGTCGATCGCGCCCTTGAGCCGCAAATAGACGGCTTTCGAACGGTTGCTCGACAATGTCACGGCAACCAGGGCGTACCACCCTGTTTCTATGCAGAAAATCGCCGCCATCATGGACAGTGAGAAAAGGCGGGATGGAGTCTGGGGGATACAGGAGGCGATCAGACTGGCATAGACAATGGCCGTCTTGGGATTGCTGAGCTGCGTCAGCAGGCCCAGCCAAAAAGCCCGCCCTTCAAGACGGCCTGCGTTTGAAGCGCCGTCTTCAGCCAATGGCGTCTTTGCCGAACGCCAGATACGCAGTCCCAGATAGATCAGATAAGCGCCGCCCAGCACCTTGAGAACCGCATAAAGGAGCGGGACCGCCGCCAAAACGGTTTTCAGTCCCAGCAACGCGGCAGCGCCGAAGACCAGGCCGCCGATCCCCATGCCAAAAGCCGCTGCCAATCCATCGCCACGTGACTTGGCCACGGAAATCCGGGCGACCATCAGGAAACTGGGACCGGGACTGATCGCCCCGAGGGCCAGAACCAGAGAAAATCCCAAAAGGGCGGCCATTTCAGACATGGGCGTCGCTCCCGAAAATGGGGAAAAGCCTATTCCTTGCCTCGCTTGCCGAATCGCGCGGCGTCCGCCGCGTCCAGGCGCACCGTCAGTTTGACGGTTTCCTCGCCGTCTTCCCGGGAAAGAATTTCGCCGTTGCGGTACAGCCAGGCCTGGGACGCGCCGTCGGCGATGGGCAACTCGATTTCGACCACCTGACGCTCGGCGGCCAGCAGGCTGTCGAGATGCGCCAGCAATTCGGCCTGTCCCTCGCCGGTCACTGCCGAAACCGCCAGAACATCATCTGACCGGGCCGCCTGATTGATGACTTCCCGGCGGCGTTCAGGCTCCAGCAGATCGATCTTGTTGAAGGCTTCCAGCAGGCCGCGATCGACCATGTCACCGACCCCCAACTCGCGCAGGACCGTTTCGACATCGGCGCATTGCGCCGCCGAATCCGGGTGGGCGATGTCGCGGACATGAATGATGATGTCGGCTTCCAGCACTTCTTCCAGCGTGGCGCGGAAAGCCGCGACCAGTTCGTGCGGTAGGTCCGAGACAAACCCCACCGTGTCGGACAGAATGATATTGCGCCCCGACGGCAGCACCAGACTGCGCATAGTGGGGTCCAGCGTGGCGAACAACTGATCCTTGGCCAGCACCGAGGCGCGGGTCAGGCTGTTGAACAGCGTCGATTTTCCGGCGTTGGTATAGCCGACCAGGGCGACGATGGGATAAGGCACCTTGCGCCGCGCCTTGCGATGCAGGTCGCGGGTGCGCTTGACCTCCTCAAGCTCTTTCTTCAGCTTGACGATGCGGTCGCCGATCAGGCGGCGGTCGGCCTCGATCTGCGTTTCGCCGGGACCGCCCAAAAAGCCGAAGCCGCCGCGCTGGCGCTCCAGATGGGTCCAGGAACGCACCAGACGGGAACGCTGGTAGCTGAGAGACGCCAGTTCGACCTGCAGGCTGCCCTCGCGGGTTCTGGCGCGGGCGCCGAAAATCTCCAGGATCAGGCCGGTGCGGTCGATGACCTTGGCCTTCCATGCCCGCTCCAGATTGCGCTGCTGCACCGGCGACAGATGGGCGTCGACCACCACCAGCCCGGCCTGAACGTCTTCGATCAGGTCGGCCAAACGCTCGACAGCCCCCAACCCCATCAGGGTTGCCGGGCGCGGCTTGGTCAGAGCGACGGTTTCGGCGGCGACGATGTCCAGCTCGATGGCTTCCGCCAACCCGACGGCTTCGGCCAGACGCGCTTGCGGGTGCCGCGCCGCGTCCGCACCGGCTCCGGCCGGAGAACGCGGCGCAGGATGCACCACGACAGCCCGCGAAGGAGACTTTCCCCCGCGGTCTTCTTCATTGAAAGATCCCACTACTCTTCGGAATCCTCTTTGACCGGCGGCTCGAAGAGGCTGATGGGCGTCGACGGCATGACGGTGGAAATGGCATGCTTATAGACAAGCTGCGTGTGCCCGTCACGACGAAGAAGAACCGAGAAGTTATCAAACCAAGTAACGATGCCCTGCAATTTGACGCCGTTAACAAGGAAGATTGTCACTGGGGTCTTGTTCTTCCGGATGTAATTCAGAAATACATCCTGAACATTTTGAGATTTTTCAGACGACATTTTTAGACCTGTTGTTATTGCCCAGCCAAGGCAGGGAAATGATTCCCTTCCCATACTCGTTATCATCAAATCAGCGATATGGGAACCAATAGTTCATCAGCAAGGTCGGCCAATTTATAACAACCGTCAACATGGACAAAAGGACGATGCCGGTCGAATTCTCCCGGCCGGGGCTGGTCTTCGCGCAGAAGAATAGGAACACATCCCGAATTGGCGGCGCAGTGCATGTCGACCTCAGCATCGCCGCAAAACCAGACATGCGCCCCCGTTTCGACGCCGCTGCCGCTTAAGGCCAGAGTGACCGGCGCCACGGCCGGCTTGTCCTGGGCGGCATCGGTGGCGCCCACCAAGCGGTGAAACCACTTCGCCCATCCCAGGCGTTCGGCTTCCTGCCTCAGAAAATGACCGTTCTTGTTGCTGACCACGCTCAGAACCACTCCGCGCCCGACCAGACGCTCCAGCATGTCGCCGGCGCCGGGCAGCGGGTTCAGGTGCTCAAGGTGGATGGCGGCGAATTCTTCGTAAAAAACGTCGCGGGCTTCGATCCAGCGTTCCCCGAACAGCTTGGGAAAAGAATCCCGAAGAGACAGGGCGACGCGGTCCTTGGCCTCGTCCAGAGACCATTCGCCATGGCCCATGCGGCGCAAGGTGCCGTTCATCGCGGCCAGAATGCAGCCCCAGCTGTCCACCAGGGTATTGTCCCAATCGAAAATCACCGCCTTGGGCGGCGTCAGGCCATGTTTGCTCATCAGAAGAATTCCAACTGCACCGAGAACATTTTCTCGACCTTGCGTACCGCCTCGGCGGTAGAGAATAGAATCACCCGGTCGCCTTTTTGCACGACGGTGGTGCCGCGCGGGCTGATCACCTTGCCGTCGCGCACCACGGCGCCCAGCAGCACGCCGTTGGGCAGCTTGATTTCCTTGAGCGGCTTGCCGACCAGGGGCGAGGTTTCCAGGGCGTCGGCCTCGATCAATTCGCCGAAGCCTTCGTTCAGGGAATGAACGGCGCGGATGCGGCCGCGGCGCACATGCTGAAGAATATGGGAAACCGTGATGGCCCGCGGCGAAACCACCACGTCGATGCCGAGATTGCTCATCAGACCGGCATAGTCGGTCTTGTTGACCAGGGCCATCACCCGCTTGCAGCCCAGGCGCTTGGCCAGCAGGGCCGAGAGAATGTTGGTTTCGTCGTCGTTGGTGACCGCCACCACGGTTTCGGCGGTGCCGACGGCGGCCTCGTCCAGGATCATGCTGTCCAGCACGTCACCGTTCAGCACCACCGTGTTGGCCAAGGCCTTGGCTACGGTTTCGGCGCGGGCCGGGTCCATCTCGATGACCTTGGCGGAAACGCCCGACGGCAGGGCTTCCACCTGCTGGGCCAGGAAAGTGCCGATATTGCCGCCGCCGAAAATGACGATGCGGCGCGCTTCCGGCTCTTCATGGCCGAAAGCCGTCATGGCCCGGGCGGTATGCTGGGTGTCGACGACGAACATCACCTCGTCGCCCGGTAGCATCTGGTCTTCCGGAGACGGCACCAGGGGTTTGCCGTTGCGGACGATGCCGATGACGACGATGTTCAGATCGGGGAACAGCACGGTCAATTGGCGCAGCGGCGTATTGACCAGGGGCGTGTCCTCGGAGCAACGCACGCCGATCAGCCGCACCTTGTCACCGGCCAGGGGAATGACGTCGATGGCGCCGGGCACCTGCAAACGCCGAGTGATGGCGCGGGCCACTTCGATTTCCGGCGAGATGATGACGTCGATGGGCAGGTTGTCGCGGGCGAACAGGTTCGACCAGATGGGTTGCAGATAGCTCTGGCTGCGGACACGGGCCACCTTGGTCGGCACGTTGAACAGGGAATGCGCCACCTGACAGGCCACCATGTTGACTTCGTCGGCGGCGGTCACGGCGATCAGCATATCGCAATCGGCGGCTCCGGCCTGCTCCAGCACCGACGGATGCGAGGCGTGCCCCAGCACGCACTGAACATCGAGGGTATCGCCCATCTTGCGGATCAGCTCTGGGCGCTGGTCGATCACCGTGACGTCGTTGTTCTCCTGGGCCAGATAATGGGCGATGTTGAAGCCCACCTGACCGGCGCCGCAAACGATGACTTTCATGCTAACCCCCAGATGAATCGGGCCTTCCTCAGCCGCGCGGCTTTTCGTCGGTATTGACGCCCAACGATTTCAGCTTGCGGTGAAGAGCCGAACGCTCCATGCCGACAAAGGCGGCCGTGCGCGAGATATTACCGGCAAAGCGGGTCACTTGGGACAGCAGATATTCCCGTTCGAACACCTCGCGCGCCTCCCGCAGCGGCAAGGTCATGATCTCGCTCGATTTTTCCCAGCGCAGAACCGCCGGCGTGATGGTGCCGATTTCCGGCGGCAGCATGTCGGCGCGCACGGCCTCGCGGGATTCCCCCGGAGCCATGATCAGCAGCCAGTCCATGGCGTTGCGCAATTGGCGGACATTGCCCGGCCAGTCATAGGATTGTAGGGCGGCAATGGCGTCCTCGGCCAGCGGACGGGCGGCCAGACCGGCGTTCTGGGCGGCGCGGTCCATGAAATAGCGGGCCAGCATGGGAATGTCCTCGCGGCGGTCGCGCAAGGCCGGCAGCCGCAGCGGCACCACGTTCAGGCGGTAGAACAGATCCTCGCGGAAACGCCCGGCGGCGATTTCGGCCTGAAGATCGCGGTTGGTGGTGGCCATCACCCGAACATCGACCGAAACCCGATGGCCGCCGCCGACGCGCTCGAAGGTCTGCTCTTGCAGCACGCGCACGATCTTGCCCTGGGTTTCCAGGGGCATGTCGGCCACCTCGTCCAGAACCAGGGTGCCGCCGTGGGCCTGTTCGAACAGGCCGGTCTTGGTTTCGTGATCGCCGCCGGCCTCGACGCCGAACAGCTCGGATTCCATGCGCTCCGGGTGCATGGCGGCGCAATTAACCACCACGAAGGGGCCGTCGGCCCGCTTGGAATGCTTATGCAGCAGCCGGGCCACCACTTCCTTGCCGGTGCCGGCGGGACCGGTGATCAGCACCCGCGACCCCGTGGGAGCCACCCGCTCGACGCTTTGACGCAATTGGTTGATGCTGGAAGAGTGCCCCAGCAATTCCTCTTCGGAAATGCCGCCGCGAGCCCTCAGTTCCTGAATTTCACGGCGCAGGCGGGCAGATTCGATGGCGCGTTCCACCACCAGCAACAGGCGGTCGGACTGGAACGGCTTTTCGATGAATTCATAGGCGCCCAGCTTGGTGGCGGTGACGGCGGTTTCGATGTTGCCGTGCCCGCTCATCATCACCACGGGCACCATGGGATGGTCGCGCTTGATCTCGGCGAGAATTTCCAGGCCGTCCAGTTTGCTGCCTTGAATCCAGATGTCCAGCAGCACCAGACTGGGACGGCGGGCGGCAATGGCCTCGAAAGCGGCGTCGCTGTGGGCGGCCTCGCGGGTCTGATAGCCTTCGTCCGAGAGCAGACCGCTGACCAGCATACGGATGTCCGCTTCATCGTCTACGATGAGGATATCATGCGCCATGATGTTCGCCTGCTCCCTCTGCCGCGCTGTCCGGAACCATTTCCGAGGGGCGGAAGATCAGGCGCACCCGCGCCCCCGTCCCTTCGGCGTCCCGGTCTTCGAGACTCAATTCACCGCCATGGTCTTCCATGATTTTCTTGACGATGGCAAGGCCCAATCCGGTTCCCTTGGCGCGTGTGGTGACGTAGGGCTCGGTCAGACGGTCGCGCTGTTCGGCGGGCAGCCCTTTACCGTTATCCTCGATCACCACGTCCGTTTCATTGTCGCGGCGCAAGACAACGACGGAAATTTCTCCCGGCGGCAGACCGGCCCCTTCCCGGCCTTCGATGGCTTCGACGGCGTTCTTCAGCAGGTTGGTCATCGCTTGCCCGATCAACCGCCCGTCACAGGAAATCGGCAGCGGCTCCGGCGGCATGTCCGCGTTAAACGTCACCTTGGGATAGCCGTTCCGGGCCAGGAACACCGCCTGACGGACGATTTCCGACAAATTCTCGGTCTTGATCACCGGCGCCGGCATGCGGGCGAATGACGAGAACTCGTCAACCATACGCCCGATATCCCCCACCTGACGGATGATGGTGTCGGTGCAGGTGACGAACGTTTCGGGGTCGGACGTAATCTCCTTGAGATATTTCCGTTTCAGCCGTTCCGCCGAAAGCTGGATCGGGGTCAGCGGGTTCTTGATCTCGTGGGCGATGCGCCGGGCCACATCGGCCCAGGCGGCCTTGCGCTGGGCCGATGCCAATTCCGTGATGTCGTCGAAGGTCACCACATAACCGGCCACCTGCCCCTCGGCGTCGGATTCCGCCGAAATGCGCACCAGCAAGGTCCGGTTCCGGCCCGCCCGATGCAGCTTCATCTCGTCTTGGACCGATCGGTCGGGACGACGCTTGGCGGCTTCCAGCAGTTCCGACATCTCGGGAACCGCCTCGCCCAGGGGGTTGCCGATCAGATCGGCCGGTTCCTGCGCCAGCAGCTCGACCGCCGAACGGTTGGGAAGCTCGATGGCGCCGTTGATGTCCAAGCCGATAACCCCGGCCGACACACCGGCCAGCACCGCCTCGGTGAAGCGGCGGCGCTCGTCCAGTTCCGTGTTCACCGCCATCAGATCGCGGCGCTGGGTGCCCAGCTGGCTGGTCATGCGGTTGAAGGCGCGGCTGAGGGAGCGCAATTCGTCGCTGGCGGCGTCGGCGTCGACCCGCGCTGTCAGGTCTCCGGCGCGGATGCGCTCGGCCGCGTCGATCAGCGCCACGATGGGCGAAGCCAATTGCGAGGCCAGAGACAGGCCTACCCACACCGCGGCCAGCAAAAGCAGCAGGGCCACCACCACGAAAATGGCGGAAAAGGTGATTTCCAGATGGTTGCGGGTGCCTTCCAGCTTTTGGTATTCGGCCACCGCCTGGGTGGTGCGCGACAAATGGTCCAGCACCTTGGGATCGACGAAGCGCCCGACATAAAGATAGGTGTCGACCAACGAGCCGTCCAATTTGACCAGCGCCCGCACCCGGTCGTCGCCGGGATTGGTCAGCACCGCCACCTGCCCCGGACTGCGCACCTGATCGAAAGCCCAGCGGGGAATGCGCTGGATCGACAGTTCCATGGAAAAGGCCAGACCGCTGCGGGCGATCACTTCGCCGGTGGAATTGAAGACGATGGCTTCGGACAAAGCGCGGATGCCGGCCTGATTGCCCACCATCTGTTCCAGGCGGATGGGATTGGACAGGATGCCCGGCCCCTCGCGGTTGATGTCCGCCGCCATGGCCAAGGCGTCGCCGCCGATGGCCTGCTGATGTTCCTCGAGATAGGCTTTGGCGACGGCCAGGGACTCATCCACGGCCGTGGAAACCCGGCTGTTGAACCACTGCTCAACGCCGAAATTGATCAGCAGAGTCGAGAACACCGCCACCAGAATGGCCGGGGTGATGGCCACCACCGAGAACATCAGGGTGATGCGCACATGCAGTTTCGCGCCCGCCGCGCCGCTTTTGCGCTCCGCCCAGATGCGGGCGATATGGCGGGCCACCAGCACCGCCACGAACAGCATCAGCACCATGTCCAGAACCAGCAGCCCCAGCACCAGCTGAGGGTTGCTGGGCCCGCCCAGCGGTCCGGAATTGGTCAAGGCGGCATAGGTGGCCACGCCCGAGGCGACGATGGCCAGGGCCAGGGCCACCGCCAGCTTGCGGGACAGGTTGACGCGGCGGCTCCACAGCCGGAAGCGCAGAAACATCCGGGTGCGGTCGTGGCGTTCGCTCATGGCGTCGGATCCGTTATTTCAGGCCGCGGACGACCTGAATATCCAGATCCTTGATCTTCTTGCGCAGGGTGTTGCGGTTCAACCCCAACACCTGGGCGGCCTTGATCTGGTTGCCGCGGGTGGCCTCCAGGGTCAGGGTGATCAGCGGACGCTCGACCTCGCGCAGCACGCGGTCATAGACCCCGGCGGCGGGAAGGCCATCGGCATGGGCGTTGAAATAATCGCGCAGATGCCGCTCGACCGAGGCGGAAAGTCCTTCGTTCTCCGGAGCGACGCCGGGATCCGAGGAGGCCAGACCGCTGGACAGTTCGGCCTCGACCACTTCGATGCCGATGACTTCCTGGGAATAAAGGGCGGCCAGACGGCGCACCAAATTCTCCAGTTCGCGCACATTGCCCGGCCAGCGGTGGCGGCGCAGGCGCTCCATGGCCAAGCTGTCCATGGTCTTGGCCGGCAGCCCTTCGTTGGAGGCCAGGGACAGGAAGTGGCGGACCAGCTCCGGAATGTCCTCGGTGCGCTCGCGCAGCGGCGGCAGGCGGATCGGCACCACGTTCAGACGATAGAACAGATCCTCGCGGAACAGCCCTTGGCGGATCAGCTGGGTCAGATCGCGGTGGGTGGCGGCGACGATCCGCACATTGGCGCGGATCGGCGTGCGTCCGCCGACGGTGGTGTATTCGCCTTCCTGCAGGACGCGCAGCAGACGGGTCTGGGCTTCCGGCGGCATGTCGCCGATTTCGTCCAGGAACAGGGTGCCGCCCTCGGCCTGCTCGAAGCGGCCCGAAGCCCGCTGGGTCGCACCGGTAAAGGCGCCCTTTTCGTGGCCGAACAGTTCGGACTCGATCAACTCGCGGGGAATGGCCGCCATGTTGATGGCGACGAACGGGCCGTTGCGGCGCTTGCCGTAATCGTGCAGGGCGCGGGCCACCAGTTCCTTGCCGGTGCCGGACTCGCCGGTGATCATCACCGTCAGGTCGGTGCCCATCAGGCGGGCCAGGGTACGGTAAATTTCCTGCATGGCCGGCGAACGGCCGATCAGCGGCAGGTTTTCCTCGCCCTCTTCCGCCGTTTCCTCGGCTGCGCTGGTGCGCGGCGCCGTCAGGGCGCGCTGCACCACATTGACCAATTCGCGGATGTCGAAAGGCTTGGGCAGATATTCGAACGCGCCGCGTTGGGCGGCCTTCACCGCCGTCAGCAGGGTGTTTTGCGCCGACAGCACGATGATGCGCATGTCGGGGCGGATCTTCTTGATGCGCGGCAGCAGGTCCAGACCGTTCTCGTCCGGCATCACCACGTCGGTGATGACCAGATCGCCGTCGCCGTCGGACACCCAGCGCCACAGGGTCGAGGCGTTGCCGGTGGTGCGTACTTCATAGCCGGCGCGGCCGAGGGCTTGGGTCAAGACGGTGCGGATGCCGCGGTCGTCGTCGGCGACTAGAATCGTCGAAGTCATGATCAGACGCTGTCCTCGTTCAGAACCATGGGCAGCATGACGCGGAAGATGGTGCGGCGAGGCTGGCTGTCGAATTCGACGACGCCGCCATGATCGCCGATAATCTTGGCGACAAGCGCCAAGCCCAGGCCGGTGCCGGTGGCTTTGGTGGTGACAAAAGGATCGAACAGATGGGGCCGTAAGTCCTCGGGGATACCGGGGCCGTTATCCTGCACGCTGACCACCAGAGGCAGGTGCATGCGGGTGTCGGCGCCGGGAACGGCCAGGCGGATGCCGTGCTGGAAGGCGGTGGACAGAACCACCTCGCCGCCTTCGGTCATGGCGGCTTCGCAAGCGTTCTTCACCAAATTGAGGAACACTTGGATCAACTGGTCGCGGTTGCCGGGAACCGGCGGCAACGACGGATCGTAATTTTCGATGAAGCGGATGTTGCGGCCGAAACCGGCATGGGCGACCCGGCGGACATGTTCCAAGACGCCGTGGATGTTGACCGGCGTGCGTTCCACCGGCCGTTTGTCCGAGAACACTTCCATGCGGTTGACCAGCGCCACGATGCGGTCGGACTCGTCGCAGATCAGCTGGGTCAGGGTGCGGTCCTCTTCCGAGCAGTTCTGCTCCAGAAGCTGGGCGGCGCCGCGGATGCCCGACAGCGGGTTCTTCACCTCGTGGGCCAGCATGGCGGCCATGGCGGTCACCGAACGCGCCGAATTGCGATGGGTCAGCTGGTGGCCGATCTTCAGGGCGATGGATTGTTCGTGCAGCGACACCACCATCCATTTCGGGTTTTCCGCCAGCGGCGCCACCTGAAGATTCATGGTGCGCGGCCCCGTGCGCGGGCTGTCCAGCGGCACGCCGTATTCCGAAACGCAATTGCCTTCGTTGCGGGCCTGCTCGACCAGAGCGAACAATTGGCAATCCGGCGGCAGCAGTTCGGACAGCGGCATGCCCAGCAGATGGCTGGCCGACGATTCGAACAGATCCTCGGTGGCGGCGTTGGCCTGCAGGATGGCACCGTCCTCGTCCAGCACCAGCACGGCGGCGGTCAGGGCGTTCAGTACGGCGCCGGGGTCGATCTGCGGCTGCGCCGGCTTGCGGCGCAGGAAAGCCAGTTTCTTGCTCATGCCGCCATCCGTTGCAGAAGCGGATCATAGAATTCGGCAATCATCCGCTTGACCTCGTGCGCTTCCAAAGACTGATTGATGCGCGACCGGAACTCGGTGGAGCCGTGCAGCCCCTTCGAGTACCAAGCCACATGCTTGCGTGCTAGACGGCAGCCGGTATCCTCGCCGTAATGCTCGATCATGGCGTCGAAATGTTCCAACAGAATGGCTAGCTGCTCCGCCAGGGTCGGATCGGGGCGGCGTTCGCCGGTGGCCAGGAAATGCGCCACCTGACCGGGAAACCAGGGGCGGCCGTAGGTGCCCCGGCCGATCATCACGCCGTCGGCCCCTGACAGACGCAGAAGCTCCTGGGCGTCCTCGATGGTGTTGACGTCACCGTTGCCGACCACCGGAATCGACACCGCGTCCTTGACCTGACGGATGAAGCCCCAATCGGCATGGCCGCTGTAAAGCTGGTTGCGGGTGCGCCCATGCACGGTCAGCATCTGGATGCCGGCGCTTTCGGCGATGCGGGCCATGTTGGGGGCATTGCGGTTGCGCTCGTCCCAGCCGGTGCGCATTTTCAGGGTGACGGGCACGGACACGGCCTTGACCACCGCCTCCATGATGGCGCCGGCCAGTTTCTCGTCGCGCATCAGCGCCGAACCGGCATCGCCCTTGACCACCTTCTTCACCGGACAGCCCATGTTGATGTCGATGAGGGCGGCGCCGCGGTCCACGTTCAGCTTGGCCGCCTCGGCCATGACGCGGGGCTCGCAGCCGGCCAGTTGGACCGACATGGGGAATTCCTCGGCGCAACCCGTCGACATCTTCATGGTCTGCTTGTTGGCCCGGATCATCGCCTCCGAAGCGATCATCTCGGAAACCACCAATCCGGCGCCGGCCCGCTTGACCAGCTTGCGGAACGGCATGTCCGTCACGCCGGACATGGGAGCCAGGATCACAGGATTGTCGAGGGTGATGGGACCGATCTTGAGCGACATGATTCCGCAATACTAAAAGTTCGACTGCATACTAATTGTGCAGCCTTCGCGGATGCAACGTAAAAAATTGATCAAAAGGTCGGCAAAATTCGCAGATCAGGCTTGCGAAGCCTAAGAAAGCAGCACTTGCTGCACGAATTTCACGCCGAAATACCCAAGAATTACCAGCAGGTAGGCCGAGAGAATGACCCGCGCGGCGATCTGTCCGCGCACGCCGCAAACCCGGCGCCCGATCAGAAGGGCGCCGATGACGGCAAAGGCCGTCAGCGACAGCAAAATCTTGTGGTCGAATTTCAGCAGGCTGCCGCTTTCCAGATATTGGGCGGCCATGCCGGTGGCCAGCCCCAGCCCCAGCACCAGTTCCGACAGAGCCAAAAGCTTTTCCGACAGGCGTTCGCTGTCGGCCACCGGCGGCAGCATGCGGGTCAGGCGGCTGGGACGTTTCAGCTTCAAGGCCCGGGCCTGCAGGAACGACCCCAGGGCGGCGACGGCGGCCAGGGTCAAAAGAGCGATGGTCGAAACCGAAACGACGATATGCAAGTCAAGCCACGCCCCTTGCGCGCCTTCCGACAGGGGCCGTTCGGCGGTGCCGGCGAACAGGGACGCCACCACGCCCAGCAGCGCCAAATAAGGCGCCAGCAGCGGCGTCAGGCGCCAGGCCTGCCGGTCGATGGCCGACAGCAGGCAGAAGAACGCCAGGATGGCGGTGACCACCACCCACAGGTCGGCGGACAGCCCGGTGCTCCAGCTTTCGGCCAGCAGCCGCATGGTCAGGGCCAGCGGCCCGAGGATGGCGACGCCGAGAACGCCCCAGAACAGGCCGTCGCGGCTGTTGTTGCTGCGGAACGGCAGAAGAACCGCCGGGAACAGGGCGGCCAGGGCCACCAGAAAGGAGATATTGAGGCTCGACATGGCGGTGACTATAGCCTTCCCGTCGAAAGACGCAAAGGGGCTGCATCAACGTTTACATCGCCAAGCCATATGCATAGGCTGGCGAACCCATTTTCTGCCGGAGTGATGACGAGATGGCGCGGTGTGTGGCCCTGGTGGTGGCGGCAGGACGAGGCTCCCGCTTCGGCGGCGAAATCCCCAAGCAGTGGCGCGACCTGGACGGCCGTCCGGTGCTGCGCCATTCCCTGGGCGCTCTGGCCTCCCATCCGGCGGTGTCGGCGGTGCGGGTGGTGATCCATCCCGACGACCGCGCGCTCTACGAAGCGGCGGCGCAGGGCTTGAGCCTGCCCCCTCCCGTCATCGGCGGCGCCAGCCGCCAGGACTCCGTGCGGCTGGGCCTCGAAGCCCTGGCGGCTGAAGCGCCGGATCTGGTGCTGATCCACGATGGCGCCCGGCCTTTTCTGGATACAGGCGTGATTTCCCGCGTCGTGAAGGCCCTGAACGATCATTCGGGAGCCATCCCCGCCCTGCCCGTCCACGACACCCTGAAGCGCGGCGTAGGCGCTTTGATCGCCGCCACCGTCGAGCGCGCCAATCTTTGGCGGGCGCAGACCCCGCAAGGCTTCCGCTTCGCCGATGTCCTGTCCGCCCACAAGGCGGCCCAAGGCAAGGACCTGACCGACGACGCGGCGGTGGCCGAGGCGGCGGGATTGGCCGTCGCCCTGGTGCCCGGCTCGGAAGACAACATCAAGATCACCACCGCCGAAGACCTGACCCGCGCCGCCCGCCGCTTCGAGGCCGCGGGCGAAGTGCGGACAGGCACCGGCTTCGACGTCCACAAATTCACCGCTGGCGACCATGTCACCCTTGGCAATCTGCGGATTCCCCACGATTTCGCCCTGGAAGGCCATTCCGATGCCGACGTCGCCCTGCACGCCCTGACCGACGCCATCCTGGGGGCTTTCGGCGCCGGCGACATCGGCCATCACTTCCCTCCCACGGATCAGCGCTGGAAAGGCGCGGATTCCGCCCGTTTCCTCGCTCATGCCGGAGCCTTGCTGGCTGCCCGCGGCGGCGTCATCAGCCATCTCGATCTGACGGTGATCTGCGAACGCCCGAAGGTCGGCCCCCACCGTCTGACCATGGTCCAGCGCATCGCCGAAATCCTGGACATCGATGAGGGCCGGGTCAGCGTCAAGGCCACCACCACCGAGGGGTTGGGCTTCACCGGCCGCCGCGAAGGCATCGCCGCCCAGGCGGTGGCGACGGTCATTCTGCCCGCTCTACGCCCGTAACGGTTTCGCGGCTGATCCAATCGAGAAAGGCCGGATTGCCGCCCGCAATCGGCAAAACCGTGACGCAAGGCGTGGAATAGCTGTGCAATTCCAAAATCTTGGCCGTTGCCGCTGAGACATTGGTCAAAGTGGTCTTGGCCAAAAGCAAAGCCTCGGCCTCTTCCTGCACGGCGCCGTCCCACCAATAAAGCGACGTCGCCCCATCCACCACGTTGGCACAGGCCACCAGTCTTTCCGTGACAAGAACACGGCCGATTTCAAGAGCTTGCTGCCGATTGGCGGCGGTGGCGTAGATCAGGCAATGGGTCATGGGGCTTTCCTCGACAAACAAAGAGCGGCGGCACAGTCATAACCTTGGGACAACGAACCCCGGATGCAGCAACTACTTTTGCATATCCCCACGCGGAGGCAACCATTTCAACAGGGCGAAAACCCCGTCCTCGATACCGCTGGGAAGCGGCAACACCTTGTTTTCAATTGAAAACAACTTCTGAAGTTGATTGTTTAGAGAGGCCTTGTCGAACAACTCGGACAGTCCCACCGGCGCCGCCCGGCCGTGTGTCTCCAGCCAGGCGCACAGATGCGGCGCTTCAGGCCAGTCGGGACGCGGCAGATAAAGCATGGGTACACCGTTCACCCCGGCCTCGGAAAAAGTGCCATAGCCGGGTTTGCCGATGATCAGATCGCACGAAGCCAGCAGATCCGTGAAGCCCATACTCACGTCTTCGCGCACCACCATGTCGGGGTGCCCCTGGGAATCGCCGGAAATCAGCCATTTCCAGCCCGGAAGCCGAGGCCAGCGGGAAAAGTCCAAAGGCATGTCCATGCCGCCGAAGGCGATCAGGCCGATGCGTTCCCCCTCCCCCGCTCCCATTTCCTGGCGCAGACGGCTGCGCATGGGCGTGCCGCGCCGGGCCAGCGGGCCGATCGGGCGCGCATTGGCCAGATCTGGCATGGGAATGCTGGGGGCCGGGCGAAGGAAGGCCTGAGCGCCGGCATAGCCTTCGTGCATCTGTTCCAAAACCGCTTCGGCACCCGGCAAATGTCGGCAATAGGCACCATAGATGATGTGCCAGTTCAGACAACTCATGGCCAAGGCGGGAATGCCGGCTCGGCGCGCCGCCAGCAAGGCGACGTAAGACACGTTCGACAGCACCAGATCGAAGGCCAACGCCCGCATGCGTTCGGCCTCGGCGTCCACCACCGCCTCCAGGCGATCGTGAAGGGCCAGATAGCGGCGATGGGACGCTTCCGGCAGCACCGCCACGGCGCTGTCCATCGCCATGCCGAAATCCGGCGTGTCGGTGATCAGTTCGAACGGCTGGGAATAACGCCCCTCCAACCAGTCGCGGGCGATGGAGGTTTGCAGAGTCAGCCGCAGGTCGGGACGCGCTCGGCGCAAGGCCTCGACCAGGGGCGCCGTCATGGCGGCGTGGCCGTAACCGTGGGGCGTCAGGGAAACAAGCAGGCGGGGGCAACGTGCGGACATGACGGGAAAAGGCTACCCCCGGATGGGGCGGAAGACAACAAAAGCCCCAGGATGCCAGCCCCTTGAAAACAGCAAAGGCCCTGTTTCCGCAGGAGCCCCGACCATTGAAACAGCAAAGGCTCCTGCTTTCACAGGAGCCCCGGGCCATTGAAACAATAAAGGCTCCTGTTTTCACAGGAGCCTTTGTCGGAGCGGTTACCGCGATTTGGTCGGGCAGGCCGGATTCGAACCGACGACCCCCAGTCCCCCAGACTGATGCGCTACCAGACTGCGCTACTGCCCGTCAGCGGACCGCTCTTGATCTCCCGTTCCCGAGAGGAAGCGGACTATAGCCATCTCGCTTCCGGAACGCAACGCCCAGATTCGACATTGCAGAGACTTTTTTGCTTTATTTTCAGCCACCACGTCTGGAAGTGGAGAGAAGCTCGCGCAGCTCTTCCAACTCGCTCAGGATCCCCATCAGCTCGGCGCGGTCGCCGGCCCGGAAATGCGGGCTGGTCGGCGAAAGCGGGCGCTGAGGCTCCGGCTGAACCCAGACGCGGGGCTCCAGTTCGAATTCCGGCTGGGGCGAAACGTCCTCGATGGGGGGCAGTGACGACGGATCGGGCTGAATACGCCGCATGGCGGCATCGAGATCGAACAAAGGATGCTGGCGCGGCGCTTCCGGCGCCGCCTCGAAGAGGGAATTCTGGGGCGAATCCGGGGTACCGACGATGATTTCCTCGTCGGCCTCGACCGAGGGAAGCGGATCGACCTTGGCGCGGCTGGCCCGGGGAGCCCGGACCGGCTTCGGCGCGGCCTTGGCTTCGGCGGCAATCGCCTCGGCCTCGTCGGCCAAAGAGCGCCCCTGCTCGCGCAGAAGCTTCTGCACGCCCTTGATGGTATAGCCGTCCTTATACAGCAGATCGCGGATGCGGCGCAGCAGCGCCACATCCTCGGGCCGATAATAACGGCGGCCGCCGCCGCGTTTCAGCGGCTTGATCTGCGGAAACTTGCTTTCCCAAAAACGCAGGACGTGCTGCGGCACGTCCAGGTCTTCGGAGACCTCGCTGATGGTGCGGAACGCCGCCTCGGACTTTCCAGCCCGGCGTTGCGCCGTCAGCTCCGTGTCCTCGGCGATGATCACGGTTATTTCTCGGCCAGACCGTCGTTGATGCGGCTACGCAACAATTGGGACGGACGGAACACCAGCACCTTGCGCGGAAGAATGGGAACTTCCTCGCCGGTCTTGGGATTGCGGCCGATGCGCTGTCCTTTGGAGCGCACGGAAAAACTGCCGAACGACGAAATCTTCACGGCCTCGCCGCGCGCCAAAGCGCCCGAGATTTCGTTCAGCACCAGTTCCAGCAAATCCGCCGATTCATTGCGCGAAAGACCGACTTCTTGATAGACGGCCTCGCTCAACTGGGCGCGCGTGATGGTTTCCTCTGCCATGCCGCCAATTCCTTCCCAGAAGGTTACAGCATGACCGTAACCCCAGAAAAGAAATCCGTCAATATCAAAGGGATGTGTGACGGTGTTCGAGCAGCCCGAAAAGGCTACATGCGAACCAGTGCCGCGCCCCAGGTGAAACCGCCGCCCATGGCTTCCAAAAGCACCACGTCGCCGGCCTTGATGCGGCCGTCGGCGACGGCGGTGGCCAGGGCCAGCGGCACGGACGCGGCCGAGGTGTTGGCGTGCTTATCGACGGTGACGACGATGCGGTCCGCCGACATCTTGAGCTTTTTACCGGTGCCTTCGAGAATGCGCATGTTGGCCTGATGCGGCACCAGCCAATCGATATCGTCGGCGGTCATACCGTTGGCGGTCAGGGCCTCCTGGACGACGCCGGCCAGATTGGTGACGGCGTGACGGAACACCTCGCGGCCCTCCATGCGCAGATGGCCGACGGTCTGGGTCGAAGACGGACCGCCGTCCACATGCAGCAAATCGTAATGACGGCCGTCGGAATGCAGGTGAGTCGAAAGAATGCCGCTGTCGGTATTCTTGCCCTCGCCCTGCTCGGCCTTCAGCACCACGGCGCCGGCGCCGTCGCCGAACAGCACGCAGGTGGTGCGGTCTTCCCAATCGAGAATGCGCGAAAAGGTTTCGGCGCCGATGACCAGAGCCGTCTTCACCTGCCCGGCCTTGATGAAGTTGTCGGCCACTGACAGGGCGAAGATAAAGCCGGAGCACACGGCCTGCACGTCCAAGGCGAAGCCTTTGGTCATGCCCAGGGCAGCCTGCACGCGGGTGGCGGTGGCGGGAAAGGTGTTGTCGGGCGTCGCCGTGGCGACGACGATCAGATCGAGATCCTGCGCCGACAGACCGGCCGCCTCAAGAGCCTTGCGGGCGGCGGCGGCGGCCAGATCCGAGGTCTTCTCTCCCTCGGCGGCGATATGGCGCTGGCGGATGCCGGTGCGCTCGATGATCCATTCGTTGCTGGTATCGACCT
Organism: Candidatus Sulfotelmatobacter sp.; assembly: GCA_035538795.1. GTDB lineage: Bacteria > Pseudomonadota > Alphaproteobacteria > Rhodospirillales > Magnetospirillaceae > JAJZGK01. Next base: position 27,529 of record DATLJS010000044.1, read on the forward strand.
TTTGGGCCAATTCCTCGTTGGTGACCACGCGCGCGGGCAGATGGGCGCCGACGCCCACGATGCGGGAACGAAGAAGCATTAGATGACCGCTGCCTGTGCCGAAGCTTCATCGGCCCTGTGCAGCCGTTCAAGCTCGCGCTTAATGCGCTCGTTGAAACCATGGGTGACCAACTCGGCGGCAACGCCGATGGCGTTGGCGAAACCAAGCGCGTCGGTGCCGCCATGGCTTTTCACGGCGATGCCGTTCAAACCAAGGAACATGGCGCCGTTGTAGCGGCGGGGATCGGTGCGCATCTTGACCTTTTCCAGGGCCGAACGGGCCAGCAGATAACCCAGCTTGGAAAGCCACGAGGAAGAAAAGGCGTCGCGCAGGAAACGAGTGTAAAGCTTGGCCAAGCCTTCGGCGCTCTTCAGGGCGATATTGCCCGAGAAACCGTCCGAGACAACCACATCCACGGTGCCGCCGGCAATGTCGTTGCCTTCGACAAAACCATGGAATTTGATGGGCAGGCTGCCGTCCTTGAGGATGGCGGCGGCGCCGCGCACGGCGTCGTTGCCCTTCAATTCCTCGGAGCCGACATTGAGGATGCCGACCGTCGGCTGCTCGATCCCCAGCACGATGCGGGCGAAGACTTCGCCCATCACGGCGAATTCGACCAGATTGCGGGCGTCGCATTCGACGTTGGCGCCCAGGTCGAGCATGACGCTCTCGCCGCGTTGCGTAGGGAAAAAGCCGGCGATGGCCGGACGTTCGATGCCGGGCAGCATGCGCAGAACGAACTTCGACACCGCCATCAGCGCGCCGGTGTTCCCGGCGGAGACGACGGCGTCGGCTTCGCCCTTGGCGACGGAATCGACCGCCAGCCACATGCTGGAGCGACGCCCCTGGCGCAGAACCTGCGAGGGCTTGTCGTCGCCGCTGACGAACTGTTCGGTATGACAGATCGTACAGACTTTCCGGATATCGGGCGCCAGCTCAAGCAAAGGCTCAAGCCGCGCCTGATCTCCGAACAGCAGAAAATCGACATGCGGTAACCGCGTGTGGGCAATCTGAACACCCTGGATCACCACATCGGGGGCTTTGTCGCCGCCCATGGCATCCAGAGAAATGGTCAAGCGCGTGGTCAATTGCCACTAATCCCCGACTGCGGTCACGGATGCGATGTTACGCGGCGGCCCCAGATTCGGCAACCACTTCGCGGCCGTCATAATGACCGCAAGAACCGCAGACGTGATGCGACAGCTTGGGCTCGCCGCAGTTCGGGCATTCGACGTGGCCAACCGACTTCAGGGCGTCGTGGGCGCGGCGCATGTTGCGGCGGGACTTGGAGGTCTTTTTCTTCGGAACAGCCATTTTAGTTACTCACAGCCTAAGGGCATAAACGGAAGGGAGCTTTCTTAACCAAAAACGATGGAAGGAGCAAGCTCTATGCTCAATTTCCGTTCTATTTCTTTTTCAAGGCAGCCAAAACCGCGAAAGGATTGGGCTTTTCCTCGGGTTCGGGAGCTTCCTCTTCCGTCACCTCGACGAATTCCGCCCCCGGCGCGCGGGGAAACGGATCCAAGGCCAGGGCCAGATGCTCGGCCACGGCCTCGCCGATGTCGATGGAATTGTTGATGATCGGCTCGGGAGGATCGGTCACCTCCAGATCGACGACGATTTCCTCGCTCTCCTCGTCGGGCTCCGGGCCGTAGAGCAGCTCGAAGCTCTCCTCGATCGCCTCGGGTACCGGCTCCAGGGTCACGACGCAGGCCTGATGGACCGCCGCCGTGAACGAGCCCCTGGCCCGCACCAGATCGCCGCCGGGCAGCACCCTCAGCCTGACCGTGGCGCTCAGGGACTGGATCGACAGAATGCCGAAACGCTCGGCCAGCACCCGGCATTCGTCCTCGGTGGCCTCGATCTCGTAGGTACGCTCGGCAACGCTCAGGCTGTCCACCAGAATGGGGCGCGAGAATTCCGGCGCAATGCCGTCGTCTTCCAGAATCATGGCAGCTGCGGGGCGATGAACCGCACCCGTCCCTTCATCAGATCGTCCAAAGACTGATCATCCAGATCCCGCGCCTGGGCGCGGACGTAAGCGGCCATGGCCGACAGCACCGGGACGGCCGGCGGCTGGCCGCGATAAAGATTGCGCTCCAGGGCGGCGGCCAGGGCCGCCTCGTCCTCAAGAGAGCCGTCGTAGGCGCCGATGCGGCCATAGAAGGCCTTGGCCATCTTTTTGATTTTCGGCGACATGCCCATGTCCGACACGCCCATCTCCCGCAGGCAATGATCGAAATCGGCGAACATCAGGTCGAACACCGCCTGCCCCAGTTGGCCGGCGGGGCCGCTGTTGTCCTCGTCCTTACGCCCCAGCCGGCGCAGCAGCAGGAATGCGTGCAGCACCACCAGATCGAAGCGGCCGTCGATGGTGTCGGCGACGCCGCCGGCGCTGTAGAACTCGACCCGCCGGGCCTGGGCGACCAACGTCTCATATAGATCGTGGGCCTGATCGTCCCAGCGGCGGCCGAAAAGCTTGCTGAACATGCAACTTGTCCATTCTGTCTGGCACCGCCGGGAAGCGCGCGTTGACAACCCGCCCCGGCAAAGTGCATTTTCTGCACACTATCGGCCCCGAGGCAGAGCCGTCAATCGGTCGCTCGGGCTTTTTACGGGGCCGGAACAGGACGCCAAGGTCACGATGCGAAGCTTCACCACCACTCTTCTGTTCTCCGCCGCCCTGATGGGGCTGGTCACGGGCTGCACGTCGACCATCGACGTGCGCGGCAACGTCCCGCCGCCCGAACGGTTGGCCGAGGTCAAGCCGGGCAAGATGACCAAGAACGACGTGATGGCCCTGCTGGGCACTCCGTCCAACACCTCCACCTTCGGCGACGACACCTGGTATTACATCAGTTCGACCTTCGAGACCTGGGCTTTCGAGGCGCCCACCGAGATCGAGCGCCAGGTGGTCAAGATCGACTTCGACCGTACCGGCAAGGTCACCGACATGCAGACCCTGGGTCTGAAGGACGGTAAGGAAATCGACCTGATCACCCGCGAAACCCCCTCTCCGGGCCGCGACCTGACAATTCTGGAACAGTTCCTCGGCAACGTCGGACGCTTCAGCAAGAGCGGCAAGGGCGGCGGAAGCGGGTCGTAAGCCTTCGGCAGATCGCCCCATATATAAAGAAAACCCCGGAAGATCGCTCTTCCGGGGTTTTTCGTTCGCGGCTTCCGTTAACCGGCCAGCATGGCCAGCAGCAGGATGGCGACGATGTTGATGATCTTGATCATCGGGTTGACGGCCGGACCGGCGGTGTCCTTGTAGGGATCGCCGACGGTATCGCCGGTCACGGCGGCCTTGTGGGCGTCGGAGCCCTTGCCGCCGTAATTGCCGTCCTCGATATACTTCTTGGCGTTATCCCACGCGCCGCCGCCCGAGGTCATGGACAGAGCCACGAACAGGCCGGTGACGATGGTGCCCAGCAGCATGGCGCCCATGGCCGTGAAGGCCGCGGTCTGACCGGCAAAGGCGTTGACCAGGAAGTACAGCACCACCGGGGCCAGAACCGGCAGCAGCGAGGGGATGATCATCTCCTTGATCGCCGCCTTGGTCAGCATGTCGACGGCGCGGCCGTAATCGGGCTTGCTCGTGCCTTCCATGATGCCGGCGATTTCCTTGAACTGACGGCGCACCTCGACCACCACCGAACCGGCGGCGCGGCCCACGGCCATCATGCCCATGGCGCCGAACAGGTACGGCAGCAGACCACCGATGAACAGGCCGATCACCACAAAGGGATCCTGAAGACTGAACGTCAGGTTCAGGTTCGGGAAGTAGTGATGCAAATCCTCGGTATAGGCGGCGAACAGCACCAGCGCGGCCAGACCGGCGGAACCGATGGCATAACCCTTGGTAACGGCCTTGGTGGTGTTGCCAACGGCGTCCAGGGCGTCGGTGGTCTTGCGGACGTCCTTGGGCAGGTCGGCCATTTCGGCGATGCCGCCGGCATTGTCGGTCACGGGGCCATAGGCGTCCAAGGCGACAATGATGCCGGCCAAGGCCAGCATGGTGGTGGCGGCGATGGCGATGCCGTACAGGCCGGCGGCCATGTAGGTGACGATGATGCCGGCGGAAATCACCAGCACCGGCAGGGCGGTGGCCTCCATCGAGACCGCCAGACCCTGGATCACGTTGGTGCCGTGGCCGGTGGTCGAGGCCTGGGCGACACTGCGCACCGGACGGAAGTCGGTGCCGGTGTAGTATTCCGTGATCCACACCAGCAGGCCGGTGATGACCAGACCGACCACCGAGCAGCCGAACAGCGACATGGCGCTGATGGACAGACCGGACGAGGTGGTGAACACCGCGCCGAAGCCGAAAGTCGTCTTGATGACGATGGCAATGGCCACGAGCGACAGCACGCCGGTGGCGATCAGGCCCTTATACAGAGCCTTCATGATCTTGTTGGAGGCATCCAGGCGGACGAAGAAGGTACCGACCACCGAGGTGATGATGCATACCGCGGCGATCAGCAGCGGGAACAGCATCAACTGCTCCTGATCCGAACCGCCGAAGAAGATCGAGCCCAACAGCATGGTGCCGACGGTGGTCACCGCGTAAGTCTCGAACAGATCGGCGGCCATGCCGGCGCAGTCGCCGACATTGTCGCCGACATTGTCGGCGATGGTCGCCGGATTGCGTGGATCGTCTTCGGGGATGCCGGCCTCGACCTTGCCGACGAGATCGCCGCCAACATCGGCGCCTTTGGTGAAAATGCCGCCGCCGAGACGGGCGAAGATCGAAATCAGCGAGGCGCCGAAGCCGAGCGCCACCAGCGCATCGACGACCGTGCGGTCATTCGGTGCATATCCAGCGGGGCCAGTGAGAATCAGGAAATAAACAGTGACGCCAAGGAGCGCCAGGCCGGCGACGAGGAGACCTGTGATCGCACCGGACTTGAAGGCGAGTTCGAGGCCGCCGGCAAGCGAGCCGATCGCCGCCTGGGCGGTGCGGACATTGGCGCGGACGGACACATTCATGCCGATGAATCCGGCAGAGCCCGAGAGCAGCGCCCCGATCGCAAAACCGATCGCGACGAGCCAGCCGAGAAGGAGGCCAACGATCACGAAGATCGCGATCCCTACCGCGCCAATCGTGGTGTACTGGCGTTTGAGATAGGCCTGCGCGCCTTCCCGCACCGCTGCCGAAATCTCCTGCATTCTTGGGCTGCCAGGGTCGGCATTGAGCACCGACGTGGTCGCCCAGGCCCCGTAGGCGATCGACAGGAGGCCGCAGAGAATGATGATCGCCAATGTTGTCATTGATCCAATCCCGTTAGATCGGCTTGCAGGGCCCCACCGGGGCCGGATGAAGGAACCCAATTGGCTAGAGAGGGGCCCGGCGAAAAGCGGTGCGGGTATAGCCAAAAAACAGCCATTCCCACGGATTTTGTAGACGATCCAAAGACTTGGGTCTTTGAGCCCCATTGCGCGCCCAATGCATGTCCGACGGCGAGGGAACGGCGCCATGGAAGCGGGTGGATGTCTATCGATTCCTATGCAATCTCTCAACCCCTTGTTGTCACGAACCGATCGAGGCGCGTAGGGCCGAGCCGGCGCAAGCCCTGATATCCCTTAGTGCGCGCCGATCCCTTCCATAAAAAATTCAATGCCA
>DATLJS010000045.1:0-1694 GCA_035538795.1 Candidatus Sulfotelmatobacter sp.
CCTTGGCCGCAGGGTTTACGACTGCGCCGGCAGGCGCACGCCGCCAGGGCCGATCAGGCCGGGATAGGACGTCTTGAAGCGCCAGAAGGTCCCGCTGATCGCGCCCTCGAAATAGATGTACTGATTGTCCGGGCCGCCAAACGCGAAATTGGTCGTCGCTGCATCGTCGTTCGGTATCGGGACGAAGCCCAAGATGACCCCGCGCGGATTGATTTCGAGCACGCCGCCGAGCGGGGGCGACGCCACCCACAGATTGCCCTTGACATCGTAATGGATGCCGTCGGGTCCGCCGTTCCCGGGCATGAAGGTCCCGGCCTTCACCGAACTGAAGGTCGAATGCGACGGATCCTTTGGGCATTGCGGGCAGCCCATGGTGGGACCGTTTTGGAAGGTGCTGTACCACATCCGGCCGCCTCTGAAATCGCCGACGGCCAGCAGAGTATTGTCCGGTGATACGGCAATGCCGTTAGGGAACAACCCGCTGTCCATCACCTTGCGCAGCATGCCGTCGCGCGAATACTGATAGACGGCACCCGTCTGGTCGGTCAGGTTCGGCCCCGGACCGGTTCCCCAAGGATCGGTGAAGAACAGGTTACCTTCTGCGTCGAAATCAAGGTCGTTGGGGCCTTTGAACAACTGGTTGCGGTAAGTATAGACCAAGGTCTTGAGCTCTTTGGTCTGCGGGTCATAGACCAGGATGCCGCGGTGTCGCGACGTCAGGTAGAGCTTGCCGTCGAGCCAGCGGCTGCCCTGCGGTTCGCAGGTCTGGCCCAGCTCGGGCGATGGGTTGCAGTTGACCACCGGAACCAGCTTGCCGTCGGGCGTCAGGTACGAGATCCAGCCGCTGCCGATCGCCACGAACCAGAGATTGCCCTGGGTATCGAACGAGCCGCCTTCGAGAAACTGGCCCTGCGGCGTGCCGCTGACATCGGCGAATTTTTCGACCGGGCCGACCCCCGGCGGCAATGGCGGCAGCCCCCAGGGAAGTGCCCCCGCAGGGGCCTGCGCCCGCGCCGAACCCCCGACGTCGAGGATCACGCAGGGGGCCGACAACAGCGCGATTGCCAGAACCTCCATTAACTTACGGCGTATACGCATGGTGTTTCCTCCAGTCGTTTGTCATTGCCAACCGAGCTCCCCGCGAATGCGTGCGGGAGCCAAACACCTCAGATGATACCCTCTTTCCGCAACCCGTCGACATCGCCCGCACTCATGCCGAGCCAGTCGCCAAAGACCTGCGCCGTGTGCTCGCCGAGGAGCGGCGCCGGTTTGACCGGCGCCGGGGCGCCGTCGAAGCGCACCGGGAACGCCGGCATGCGCAGCTCGCCGTTCGGGTGCTGCATGGTCTGGATAATGCCGCGCTCGGCAAAGCTCGGCTCGGCCAGGAGATCTCCGGTGTCGAGCACCGCCCCGGCCGGCACCCCGGCGGCGCCGACCAGCCGCATCGCCTCGTGCTTGTCGTGCCGCCGGGTCCATTCACTCAGCAGCGCATCCACCTCCGCTTCGTGCTGGGCGCGCGCCGCCGCGGTCGCAAACCGCGGATCGTCGATCAGATCGGCCCGCCCGACAACCTCGAGCAATCGCCGCCAATGCTGCGGGTTGTTGTGGCTGGTGAACAAGAAAACGTAGTCGTTGGGCCCTCCCGGCTTGCACGGATAGATGCCGTAAGGCGCCATCCCGCCGGCCAGCGGCTT
>DATLJS010000046.1:0-1768 GCA_035538795.1 Candidatus Sulfotelmatobacter sp.
GTGCCGTGGGCCCCGTGCCGGCGTGCTGAAGGATCTGGGTTTTGGCGGCCGAGGTCGAGGCTGAGGGTGCCATCGGCAGAGTGTGGCTGTTGCCGGCGGGATATCGTCGTCGGACAGGCGGAGCGATGGAAGCGGCGACAACAGGGTGTTGCTCATGAGCTATCGAGCCCGATCGAGGGGACGGGCCAGAAGCGGGGCTGGCAGCCGGGTTCGAAGGCCTCGACGATGATCATCCGCCCGCCGCAGCAAGGACAAATATTCCGCTCTTCGTGTTCGTGACCACCGTCCGCGCGATCGCCGTCAGCGCTCCAGCGAGCTGGGTCTGGTGCGCCGAGGAGGCGACGGGCCAATGCGATATTGGCGGCCCGGTTGGCATTGGCGAAGAGGCCATAGTGACGGATGCGATGAAAGCCGTCGGGCAGGACGTGGATCAGGAAGCGGCGGATGAACTCGTCGGCGTCGAGCGTCATGAGCTTGTAGCGAGCGTCGCCCTTGGCCCGGTAATCCTTCCATTTGAAAGTCACGCGCTCGCCGTCGAAGGCGACAAGCCGGCTGTTCGCAATAGCAACCCGGTGGGTGTAGCGGGACAGGTAGGCGAGGACAGCTCCGGGCCCGCCAAAAGGCCGCTTGGCATAGACCACCCACTCGACCTTTCGCAGTGCGGCAACGCAGGCTTTGAAGCGTGGCGGCTCGGCCAGGCCGGCCTGATCGGCGAAGAACTCCAGTCGCCCAGCCTGGTACGCGGTCGTCAGCCCTTTCAGGAACAGACGACGGAACAGACTAGAGAGCACCTCGACGGAGAGCAAGAAGCGGGGCCGGCAGGCAATCCAGTGCTGGCCCCCGGCCTGCGCCGGGGCAGGCTTGGGCGAGATGCCGCCGCCGGGTACAATGATATGGGCGTGGGGATGGTGGGTCAGTGTCGATCCCCAGGTGTGCAGTACGGCGGTGAGCCCGATGCGGGCGCCGAGGTGTTTGGGGTCGGCCGCGATGGTGATCAGGGTTTCGGCGGCGGTTTTGAGTAACAGATCGTAGACGACCGCCTTATTCTGATAGGCGATGTCGGCGATCGATCCCGGCAGGGTGAAGACGACATGGAAATACGGCACGGGGAGCAGTTCGGCCCGGCGGTCGGCCAGCCATTCCTTGGCAGCGGCCGCCTGGCACTTTGGGCAGTGCCGGTTGCGGCAGGAATTATAGGAGATGCGCAGGTGTGCGCAGGCTTCGCAGCGTTCGACATGACCGCCCAAGGCTGCCGTTCGGCAACGCTCGATCGCCGACATGACCTTGAGTTGGCCGAGGCTCACGTGGCCGGCGTGGAACGCACGCCAAGCCGACCCGCGGTGGCGGAAGATGTCCGCCACCTCGACCGCCGGCCGGGACAAGGGCCGCGCGTCAGCCGGGCATCTTCCGCAGAAAGTCGAGCGGGCTGGTCACCTGGCCGATCGTGCTGATGGCGACGCGGGTGTAGAGCGCCGTCGTGTCGAGTTTCTTATGTCCCAATAACACCTGGATGATCCGAATATCGGTCTTCTGCTCCAGGAGATGCGTGGCGAAGCAGTGCCGCAGCGTATGAACGCCGACACGCTTGGTGATGCCGGCCCGCCCGGCTGCCAGGCGAACGATCCGATGCAGCTGACGCGCACTGGTATGCTGCCCGCGGTAGCCGGGAAACAACCAGGGCTGACCGGGAGACATCCAGCCCTTCTTGCGCGCGACGCGCCACCATTCATGCAATATCTCAAGCAGGATGGGCGAGAGAATGACGTAT
>DATLJS010000047.1:0-7777 GCA_035538795.1 Candidatus Sulfotelmatobacter sp.
ACTGGCCGCATCGCGCATGGCCGACCGATTAGTTCCTTCGGTCCTGAAGCTGGCGGGAGCATCCTGGTTGATGTCTGGCGACTGGCGCCGCGCTGCCTCGGTCCTTCAGGCCGATTATTCCTGCGCCCTGAAGCTGGCGACCCCTGTCGCTTTCAAGTCGGCCATGTACGGTGCCGGGCAATCAGGCATCCTGGTCAAAGGAGCCGCCGCGCTGGAGCGTCTGGCTCAAGCCGATACCTTCATCTTCGACAAAACCGGCACGCTGACCACCGGCAAGCTTGATGTCACAGACATTTTCACCTTCGATTCCGCCTATTCGCCCGAAGACCTGATCTGCCTCGCCGCCTCGGTCGAGGAGCATTATTTCCATCCCTTGGCACTGGCAGTGGTCAAAGCTGCCCGCGCCACCCACAACCGCCATTTCGATCATCAGGAAGTCGAATTTATCGTCGCCCACGGCGTTGCCAGTGTCGTCGATGGCAGGCGTATCGTGGTCGGTTCGCGCCATTTCGTCCAAGAAGACGAGAAAATCGACATCGGCCCACAAATGGAGACCATCGAACGCCTTTATCAGGAGGGAAAAACCCTGCTGTTCATCGGCTACGGCGGACAATTGCTGGGCATCCTGGCCATGAAGGACACAATCCGCGAGGCCAGCGCCCGCACTATCCGGCGATTGCGCGAGATGGGAGCTCGGAAAATCCTGCTGCTGACCGGCGATCATCGCGAACGGGCCGCAGAACTGGCCGAAGAGCTTGATCTTGACGGGTTCCACGCCGAACTGATGCCCGAGCACAAAGCCAAAATTATCGAAGACCTGAGTGCTCAAGGCGCCCGCATCGCCTTCATCGGCGATGGCATCAACGACGCTCCGGCCCTGGCGGGCGCCCATGTCGGCATCGCCATGCAAAAAGGCGCCGACATCGCCCGTCTGACCGCGGATGTGGCTTTGCTGGAAGACGACATCGAACGGGTGGCCGACGCCAAACAATCGGCCAATGCGGTCATGGATCTGATCGCCGCCAATTACCGCCTGACGGTCGGGCTGAACAGCGGCATCTTGTCGGCCGCCGCTCTCGGCTTGCTGTCCCCCATCGCCACCTCTCTTCTGCACAATGGAACCACCATCGGCATCCTGCTCAACGCCTTGCGAAGAAAAACCGCGCTACGCCGCTGAGAGCCGATGGCTACGGAGCCATACCGATCACAATCCGAAGATGGCAGGCCACCAGGCCAAGCCGACAGCCACACTACCGGCAAGACCGGGCAGCAGTGGCAACCAGCGGCGACGCGTCGCCACGCCCTGGCGGGCCAGAATGCGTTCACCCAGCCAGACACTCCACACCAGAGCGGCCAGAAACAGCAGGCCTTTCAGGGCGTGCACTCCGGCCATTCCCAGCGGCGTGAAGCGGATGGGGTCGAACAGCAGCGCCCCCAAACCGATCACCAGTGAGCCCATGGCGATGGGTGCGTATTGATAGCCCAGTTCGACGAATCGTTGGCGAAAGCCGGCGTCCGCCCCGACCATTCCGGCGAACTTAGCCGACAAGGCGGTAAAGCCGGCCAACAGCAGGCTCAATAAGGCCATGCATCCCAGCATGAAAGACAGGATCAGAAGAAAATCCGCCCACAGGAACACTTCGTGGCGAGACGGATGCACGCTCATCAGCCAGGCTGGGCCGGACTGCGTCAGCCAGGCGACATCGTTGGCAATAGCCCACTCCCCCAAATCCTGACGCAAATCCTGATATTGCGGCAGAACCAGCCAGAGAAAAGCACCCAAGGCCACGCCGGTATCCATGAACAGAAACCACACTTCGGCCATGTTGGCCCGGTTGTCGCGGATTTGCTCGATCTCCGCGCCGGGATGGCGCAGATGCATGCGCACCCCCCCTTCCCCAGCGGTGCGGACACAGCGGAAGCATTCGATGCAGTGGCGGGATTCCTTTTTGTGGGACAGCTCGATCATGGTCGGGCAAATCCCCTTCTCGGTATAGATGTCGCCTCCTGGAACCCGATGCTTCGGGGCGAACAGAACCATACCCAGGCGCGAGTACAGCCCCAACACCCGGCCAATGGGGCACATGTGCCGGCACCAGGCCCGCTTGTGCCGGCCATAGAGGAGACCGACCATCATGGCAAACAGCATGGTGGTCCCGAAAAGCCCGGCGGCCGCTTCCGGGTGATCGCGGACACCAAGTGTCTGCCCCAGAATGGTGGTGACGACGAAGCTGACCAGAGGCGTTCCTTCCCAGCGTAGCCAAGCGGGAATCGCACGTTGGAAGCCAATCCGATTCATCCATTCCGATGCCGCCCCCATCGGGCAGAACAGGCCGCACCACGACCGCCCGGTGACGATCACCGACAGGAACAGCAAGGGGAACCACAAGCCCCACAACACATAATTGGCCAGGACCGTAAAGTTATTGAAGACCGAGGCTCCCGGCGGCGGGTCCGGCAATAGCAGCGGGATCACCATGACCGCCAGGAACACCAGGAACATGGCGCCATGCACCATCCATATGAAGCCGCGATACCGGGCGAAGAAACTTTCGATCCGCCACGACAAGGCACCAAGCAAGCTAGGCTTACCTACCTCGCCACCATTGGCTGTGACCTCTTCAGCCATCGTCCAATCCTTCATACTGCCCCCCCTCGATCTCCTGGCATCACGATAATTTGAGATTGTGACTCATTCTCAACTTGTCGCCCAGGAAATTTCCCGCTCAAATTGATGACAGGATTGATAAGGCAACTCCACAATCCGCATGGGTTATCCGCTATTCCCCACCCACCGTTTCCAGGGCCCGCAAAAAGGCGCCAACGCCGGAACGGCGGACGGGAACGAACGGCTTATCCCAACGCTTGCACAGGCGTTTCAGTTGATCGTGAGCCATGTGACTGACGCAATCGACCGGGAACATTACGGCATCCGCCTGCCCCAGCAGTCCATTCAGCCGCCCCATGCTTTCCTCGAAACCACCGTCGTGGTGAACCAGGGAACCGTTGAAACCTTCAACGATGCGACGCAGATGCGGCACATGATTGGCCCGGCCACCGACATAGAGGATGCAGCGCCCGCACAGATCGAGACTGGCACAAGATTGGTCGCAACCAGCCAGTTGATCCCCGCTCCCGATGCCCAGAACCCGTATCTCCAGGCTGGCATTTTCCGCCCGCAACTCTCCCACCTCGCTTTGCAGGCGGCGGGCCAGAATTTCACTTTCGGCAAGCAACCCGTCCAGGGCGTGTACCTGTCCATCGGCCAGTCGACGCCCCGCCTCTCCCAGCTCAAGATGGCGCTGCAACTCGGAGACAAGAGCCTTCAGCCGGTCGAGTTCGGCCGCACCTTCGGAGGCATGGGCCAAACGACGGACTTCCCCCCGCTCGCAATCAAGCTGGTCGCGCAGATCGCGGATGATGGCATCCCGGCTGGAAACCTCTTGCCTCAGCCGTTCCTGTTGCCGGGACACCTTGGCTTCCAGTTCGACCTTTTCCTTCTCCAGCAAATGGATACGGCGCAGTTCGACCCGCGAAGCCGCCCCCACCTGATGGGACAACATATGCATTTCACCGAAAACCAGGGTCTGCAGGTCGGCGGAGATGGCAGGGTGAGTCATCACGCCCCAGACCGCTCCGGCTACCTCGCCACGTTCCAGCGCTTCGCGCCATGCCGCAGTCAGACCTTCCACATCGCGGATTTTGCTGAACCGGGTGATCGTCTGGGCATATTTACGATCCAGCAGCTTATGAATTTCCTTTCCCACCCTACGGTCCTGTGCGGCCCAATGAACCACGGTGGAGTGGATCTCGTAATCGCTGGCGGACACGTTTTTGGACTGCATGCCGAACTTTGCCGCCAGACGGCGCAATTCGGACATATTGACGCAAGTGCCGATGATCATGCAGTGCCAGCCGCTTTCGATTTCCCAAAGCTTGCGGCGTCCGGCCTTCGTTGGCGCCACGGTATCGTCTGTGCAAGATTCGCACATGTCCATGCTCCACGGTTGATTGATGGAAAGAGACATCGATCCCCTCTATTCCCAGAGGGCCGTCAGGATGGTGCCGTCACGTTGTTCCGCGACCAGACGCAGTTCACCCATGGCAGAGATATTCGCGGGTACCCAGGCGAAATGACGGTTCCCAGTCTCCGCCAGCGCCACCGTCCTATGGTGGCCGATATCCAGCCACACCGCCCTGAAATCAGGACGACCGCCATGAGTGGTATGCACATGCACAAAATAGAAAACCGGCTCTCCGGGAATCCGGTAAAGCTCGACCCACCACGGCCCGAAATCACGTACTCCCAGGAATAATCTGGGAGTTCCGTCCTCCATCACCCCCTCGGTCGGCAGACTGAAGAATTTTGTCATTACGCCGAAAAAGCGCATGACAATTTCTCCGCTCCCAGGCCAAAAGTGGCGCATCAGGTTTTCCCTCTAAAATGAACATGGCTTAACCTCACCATATATTGCAATTAAGAATTAATCGCAATATGTCATGTGTCCATCCTCTCGTTTCGAGCACCGCGAACCGCATATCGGCGATATAATGATTAAATCCCGTATCCGGCGCTTACCAGTCGGACCCGAACACCTTTTTTTGTCGGCCCAATATCGTTGGCAGAGGCCGGATGCCCCCCCCGAACGAAACCGAGCAATCGATCAAAGGAGAAAACCCATGTCGACCGAAGCAAAGTGCCCGTTCAAACATACGCCTGGCGGCGGCACGTCGAACCGGGACTGGTGGCCCCATCAGCTGAACCTGAAAACCCTGCACCAGCACTCCCCTTTGTCCGATCCCATGGGCGAGAAATTCAACTACGCCGAAGAGTTCGAGAGTCTCGATCTGGCCTCCGTGAAGAAGGATCTTCTGGCGCTGATGACCGACTCCCAGGATTGGTGGCCAGCGGACTTTGGTCACTACGGACCTTTGTTCATCCGCATGGCTTGGCACAGCGCCGGCACCTATCGTACCGGCGACGGCCGCGGCGGCGCCGGTTCCGGCCAGCAGCGTTTCGCCCCCCTCAATAGTTGGCCCGACAACGTCAGCCTGGACAAGGCGCGCCGGTTGATCTGGCCGATCAAACAAAAATATGGCCGCAAAATCTCGTGGGCCGACCTGATTATCCTCACCGGCAACGTCGCCCTGGAATCCATGGGGTTCAAGACCTTCGGCTTTGCCGGTGGCCGCGAAGACGTCTGGGAACCGGACGAAGACGTCTATTGGGGTACGGAAACCACTTGGCTGGGCGGCGACAAACGCTATTCCGGCGAAAGAGACCTTGAAAACCCGCTGGCAGCCGTTCAGATGGGGCTGATCTACGTCAATCCGGAAGGCCCGGACAGCAACCCCGACCCGCTTGCGGCGGCCAAGGACATCCGTGAAACCTTCGCCCGCATGGCGATGAGCGACGAGGAAACGGTCGCCCTGATCGCCGGCGGACACACTTTCGGCAAAACCCATGGCGCCGGTCCTGCCTCCCATGTCGGCCCCGAACCCGAAGCGGCCCCCATTGAGCAACAGGGGCTCGGCTGGAAGAGCAGCTTCGGCGCGGGCAAAGGCGGCGACGCCATCACCAGCGGCCTGGAAGTCATCTGGACCACCACGCCGACCAAGTGGAGCAGCAATTTCTTCTGGAACCTGTTCGGCTACGAATGGGAACTGACGAAGAGTCCCGCCGGGGCTCACCAGTGGACGCCGAAAGGCGGCGCCGGGACCGGGACGGTGCCGGACCCGTTCGACCCGTCGAAGCGGCGCGCCCCCTCCATGCTGACCACCGACATCGCCCTGCGCGCCGATCCGGCCTACGAGAAAATCGCCCGGCGTTTCTACGAAAACCCGGATCAGTTCGCCGACGCTTTCGCCCGGGCATGGTTCAAGCTGACCCACCGCGACATGGGGCCGCGCGCCCGCCATCTCGGCCCGGAAGTTCCTGCCGAAGAGCTCATCTGGCAAGACCCCATCCCGGCGCTCGACCATAAATTGATCGACGAGCCCGACATTGTCGCCCTCAAAGCAAAGGTCCTGGCGTCGGGATTGACCGTTTCGCAGCTGGTTTCGACCGCCTGGGCGGCAGCCTCCACCTTCCGTGGGTCCGACAAGCGTGGCGGCGCCAATGGCGCCCGGATTCGCCTTGCCCCACAGAAGGACTGGGATGTCAACCAACCAGACCAACTGGCCAAGGTGCTGCAGAGACTCGAAGCAATTCAAAACGACTTCAACAATGCCCAGTCCGGCGACAAAAAGATTTCTCTCGCCGATCTGATCGTGCTGGCCGGTTCCACAGGCGTCGAAAAGGCGGCGAGAGACGCCGGTATCACGGTCTCCGTTCCGTTCACACCGGGGCGGATGGACGCAGGTCAAGAACAGACCGACGTGGCTTCCTTCGCCGTGCTTGAACCGATCGCAGACGGCTTTCGCAACTATCTCAAAGGTAAATACTCCGTATCGGCCGAGGCACTGTTGATCGATAAGGCGCAATTGCTGACCCTGACCGCGCCGGAAATGACGGTGCTCATAGGCGGTCTGCGGATCCTGAACGCCAATGTCGGCCAGACCCAGCACGGCGTCTTCACCAAACGGCCGGAGACGCTGACCAACGACTTCTTCGTCAATCTGCTCGACATGGGCACGGAGTGGAAGGCTGTCTCGGACGAAGGCGACTTGTTCGAAGGGCATGACCGCGCCACCGGCCTGCTCAAATGGACTGGGACGCGCGTCGATCTCATTTTCGGCTCCAACGCCCAACTCCGGGCTTTGGCTGAAGTCTATGGCAGCGCTGATGCCCAAGAGAAGTTTGCCCGGGACTTCGTTGCAGCCTGGGCCAAAGTAATGACCCTTGATCGATTCGATCTTGCATGATGGCTCCGCCGCACCCCAGCATCGACAGGCCGGGGTGCGGCTTTTCATGCAGAGAAGAACCCGCGAGGATGGCGATGATCACCACGCTGGGAACGAAATAACGGACGGTATGCCGCCACGAAGCAAGAGAGGTGGTGATGTGGTCCGGAAAAACTGGATGTCGAGGGCGTAATCATTCCTGGTTACATGCTGTGGGTGGCCCTGGTGTACGCCATCATCGGCAGTTGGCTGATCCAACGCATAGGCCGCCCGTTGATCCATCTCAACTACCAGCAACAGCAATACGAAGCCGACTTGCGCTTTTCTCAGGTCCGACTGCGCGAGAACGCCGAGGGCCTCGCCCTCTATGGCGGCGAGGCAGAAGAGGCGTGCGGGCTGATGCAGACGCTTCGGCTTTCGGGCAAATGCAGGGTGCCTTGTCTTGGTTCATCGACGCCTATACCAGCCTTGCCGAATGGAAAGCCACCATCGACCGTCTGGTGGGGTTTGAGCGCGCCCAGGAGACGACCTCAGTCACAGAAACGGCCAAGATCATCCGCCACGTTGCCGGCGGCGCAGACGCCGTCGTCATCGACGGACTGGATATCCTCCTGCCTCACACTGCCTTGATCAGTATCGCCCACCGTCCCGGTCTGGCAGACTTTCACAGGCATCATTTAACTCTTTCTAAAAAGCTGAACCGTTGACAGGGATGCAACCAAGTTAAGTTTGTTACGCCGCCTCACTGCCGTAGCCGAACCTCTGATTGAGTTTCCGGATCAGCCCTTCCGCCGCCTCGCTGATCACCGTGCCGGGCGGGAAGATCGCCGAAGCTCCGGCGGCATAAAGAGCATCCCAGTCCTGCGGCGGGATGACGCCGCCGACGACGATCATCATGTCCTCGGCTCCCAGCTTGGCCAGTTCTTCCTTCAAC
>DATLJS010000048.1:0-42230 GCA_035538795.1 Candidatus Sulfotelmatobacter sp.
ACAGATGGGGAGCCATCTTCGGGTTCCAGCGGCGGGTGTTGTGACCGAAATGAACGCCAGCTTCGATCAGCTGACGCATGGTGAAGGTCGGCAGAGCCATGAGAGAATTCCTTTGCTTCTCCGGTTGAACCTCCGCGGGAACCGCCGAAAAGATCCGAAGACCTTGCCGGCACCGGAGCGAACGGCGCGAACCGTGCGCACTCCCGCGTGCGGATTTGTGCCGGGGCATATATATCGACCCCGGGTCTTTGGCAAGCGATATCGACGACCTATATACAGAAAGTCTGGATTTCCAGCCATGAAGAAGATAAAATTTTACCCATGACGAGCGTAGGCAACATCCTTAACACGCATACCGGCACCGTCCGCATCGTCGGCATGGTTCCGGTCGGCGCGCGGGCCAACGGCCCCGACTACAACCAGGCCCTGACCCAGGCGCTGGGAGGAGACTCCGCGTCCCCGTCGACCGCCGTCACCACCGACATTTCCGCCGCCGGTCAGGCTGCCGCCGCCCAACAGGGAAGCGATGCCACCAACGCATCGACCCCGGCTCCGGTGCAAACCCTCTTCGTCTCCGATCCCGATGGAGACGACGACCAGACCAAGGCCGGAGAGAGCGGCGGAGACGGCCAAGGCGACATGACCGCCTCCGGCCGGAAAGATAGCGCGAACGGGCCGCAAAGCGCCAGCGGTCAAAACGCCGACGGCCAGAACGGCAATGGCGACGACAATGGCGATGGCGCCGACAAAACGGACGCCGCCGAAAAATCCGGCAAGCCCGCCCATTGGGAGCCTTCGGGTTCCGCCAAGATCGCCGCCCTGTACCGCAATACGGAAAAGCTGGCCGCCGGCCAGGACGGCAACATCCCCACATCGGGCGACGGCCTCAGCATCCTGGGCTGAACGCCCCGTCATCCGCCAGCAGCATTCGCCCCCTCCCCATCGCGACCGAAACGGAACGCCGCCGAAGGACGGCATCTGTTTGCCTGCCGCCTTGACGCGCCTTTGGCCAGCCTATATTTTAAACAATATTATATTATGCACATTTATTGTTCATAATATAAACAGCAACGCCCTTTCATCCTGGACGTCATCCATACGCAGAGACTGCCATGCCGCATTCCGGGAATACGCTGCGACTCCACGAAGAGGCTCCGGGTTCTCCGCCTCTTGATTTCCGCGATTTCGCCGAAAACGCGGTCATCGGCATTTTCCGCACCACCCTCGACGGACGCTATCTCTTCGCCAATCAGGCTCTGGCGCATCTTTACGGCTTTCCCGACGTTCCGGCCATGATCGGCCAACTGACCGACATCGAAGACCAGCTTTACGTCGATCCCACCCGGCGCGACACCTTTCGCTCGCTGATGTCGGAAAACGACGTGGTGAGGCATTTCCAGTCGGAAATCCGCCGAGCCGACGGCGCCACCATCTGGATTTCCGAAACCGCCCGCGCCGTGCGCAACGCCGCCGGACAGATTCTTTATTACGAAGGCACCGTCACCGACGCCACCGCCGACCGCCGCATCAGCGAAAGCCTGCGCTACGCCAACATGATTCAGAACGCCCTGCTGCCCGACCGCCAAACCCTGGGTGACGCCGTCAGCGACATTCAAATCCATTGGGAACCCCTGCAAGCGGTCAGCGGCGACTATTACTGGATGGAGCGGCAGCAGCGGCAAAGCCTGATCTTTCTGGCCGATTGCACCGGTCACGGCGTTCCCGGCGCCTTCATGACCTTGATCACCGCCTCGGCCATCGACACCGCCGTCCATTACCAGGGCCTGTTCGCTCCGGCCGACATCCTGTCGGAGGTCGATCATGCCGTCCGCCTGCGCATGCGCCAGGACCGCCCGGACAGCCGTTCCGACGACGGCCTGGACGCCGCCATCCTGCGCTGGGACGAAGGGCGGCGGATCATGACCTTCTGCGGCGCCAGCATCCCCCTGCTCTACGCCAAGAATGGAAACATCCACGAAATCAAGGGCAACCGGGCCAATCTCGGCTATCGCACCAATCCTCCGCGGGGGCCTTTCGCCCAGCACGACATTCCCGTCGAACCGGGCATGGTCTTTTATCTGTTCAGCGACGGCGTATCCGATCACGTCGGCGGCACGCCGCGCCGCCTGTTGGGGCGCAAACGCCTGAAAGCCATCCTGTCGGATATCCAGACATGGCCGCTGAACCGCCAGATCGGCCATCTGAAAAGCGTGCTGAAGGATTATCGCGGGACCGAACCGCGCCGCGACGACATGACCATGATCCTGATCCAGCCGCTTTAGATTTCCTGGATTTCCAGAACGCCGGTCATGGACCGCAGGGACGCCATCAAGGACGGCGACAAGGAATAGGCTCCGCCCAGCCGGGCCTCGACCTCGCGGGTGCCGGTGCGGGCCACCAAAACGATCTGGCTCTTGCCCCGGCCCTCCTTGGCGATCAGGTCGCGCAAAGGCACGATGGGAGTTTCGTCGCCGATGACGATCTTGACCCCGGCGGCGGCGGCGGCGGCGGCCTTGTCCAGGCTTTCCACCGCCTGGCCGGTCAGCTTCAGCTGTTCTTCCTCGATGCGGGCCTCGACGGTGACCAGCAGCGGCGTGTTGCTATCCAGCAGATCGCGGCAGGCCGACAGCACTTCCGAGAACAGCATCACCTCGAACAGGCCGGTGGAATCCGACAGAGTGATGAAGGCGTAGCGGCTACCCCGGCTGGAAATGCGTTCCTGCTTGGCATTCAAGGTGCCGGCCAGTTTGATGCGGCTTTTGCCGCCCGCCGCCAGATGGCGGGGAACCTCGGAAATCTTCAACACGCCGAGGCGCTGCAAAGACCGGCTGTAGGTGTCCATGGGATGGGCCGACAGATAGAAGCCGATGGAGTCGAATTCCTGCTGCAGCTTCTCCAGCGGCGACCAGTCGGAACGTTGAGGCAGAACCACCTTGGTCGGGGTCGACGGACCGCCGAACAGGCTGGACTGGCCTGACTCCCGGTCCACCGCCGCCGCCTGGGCTTCGCGCAGGATAACTTCAATGCCTTCAAACAGTTTCGCCCGGTTTTTCTCAAGGCTGTCGAACACCCCGGCCCGTACCAGATTTTCCATCTGCCGCTTGTTGATGGCCTTGGCGTCCATGCGCCGGGCGAAATCGGCCAAATCCTTATAGGGGCCGTTCTTCTGCCGCTCGACCACCAGGGCATCCATCGCCGCCGCGCCGACATTCTTCAGCGCCGCCAGGGCGTAGCGCACAGCCAGACTTCCGTCCGCCTGCGCCTCGACCCAGAAGTCTGGACCAGACTTGTTAACATCAGGCGGCAACACCTTGATTTTCAAGCGATCCAACTCCTGGCGGAAGATGTTCAGCTTGTCGGTGTTGTGCATATCGTAGGTCATCGAGGCGGCCAGGAACTCGACGGGATAATTGGCTTTCAGCCAAGCAGTCTGATAGGCCACCAGGGCATAGGCCGCCGCGTGCGACTTGTTGAAGCCGTAACCGGCGAACTTGTTGACCTGATCGAAGATTTCGTTGGCCTTGGCGCCGTCGACGCCTCGGGCCATGGCGCCGTCGCAGAAGATTTTGCGCTGGGCGTCCATCTCCTCCTTGATCTTCTTGCCCATGGCGCGGCGCAGAAGGTCGGCGCCGCCGAGGGTATAGCCCGACAGTTCCTGGGCGATCTGCATCACCTGTTCCTGGTAGATCATGATGCCGTTGGTTTCGGTCAGAATCCATTCCAGGCGGGGATGCATGTAGTCGGGCTCTTCCCGGCCATGCTTGACGTTAATGTAATGCGGGATGTTGTCCATCGGGCCGGGACGGTAAAGCGCCACCACGGCGATGATGTCCTCGAAGCGGTCGGCCTGCATCTTGCGCAGCACGTCGCGCATGCCCGAGCTTTCCAACTGGAACACGCCCACCGTCTCGCCGCGGGCCAGCATGTCGTAGGAGCCCTTGTCGTCCAGCGGGATGGCCGCCAGATCGATATCCACCTTCTGGGCGCGATGCACGTTGTCGACGGCCCGATAGATCACCGACAGGGTCTTCAGCCCCAGGAAGTCGAACTTCACCAAACCGGCGGATTCCACCCACTTCATGTTGAACTGGGTCACCGGCATGTCCGAGCGCGGGTCTCGATAGAGCGGCACCAGTTCGTCCAGCGGGCGGTCGCCGATCACCACACCGGCGGCATGGGTCGAGGCATGGCGGTAAAGCCCCTCCAGTTTCATGCCGATATCGAGCAGATGCGCCACCTGCTCGTCAGTCTGCTGCATTTCTTTGAGCAGCGGTTCCTTTTCGATGGCGTCCTTCAGGCTGATGGGATCGGCGGGATTGTTGGGCACCAGCTTGCTGATGCGGTCCACCTGGCCATAGGGCATTTGCAGCACGCGCCCGACGTCGCGCACCACCGCCTTGGCCTGCAGCTTACCGAAGGTGATGATCTGGGCAACCTGCTCGAAACCGTATTTTTCCTGAACGTAGTGAATGACCTGTTCGCGCTTGTCCTGACAGAAGTCGATATCGAAGTCGGGCATGGAAACGCGTTCGGGGTTCAGGAACCGTTCGAACAGCAGCCCCCAGCGCAAGGGGTCGAGATCGGTGATGGTCAAGGCCCAGGCCACGGCCGATCCGGCACCGGAGCCGCGTCCCGGCCCCACCGGCACCCCGTGAGCTTTTCCCCATTGGATGAAGTCGGACACGATGAGGAAGTAACCGGGAAAGCCCATCTGAATGATCACGTCCAGCTCGAACTGCACGCGCTCGCGGTAAGGCTTGGCCGCCTCCTCCCGCTCCTGTTCGGTCATGTCCGGGCGGAAGATGTGCTTTTCCAGCCGCTTGTCCAAGCCTTCCCAGGTCTTTTGCTGCAACACGTCGGCCTCGGTCAGACCGGGCATGCGGTAGGGCGGCAGGATCGGCTTGCGCTTGGACACCATGAAGGCGCAACGCTTGGCGACCACCAGGGTATTGTCGACGGCCTCGGGAATATCGGCGAACAAAGCCCGCATTTCGGCGGCCGACTTGAAGCGATGTTCCGGCGTCAGGCGGCGGCGGTCGTCCTGGCTGACATAGCTGCCCTCGGCAATGCACAGCAGGGCGTCGTGGGCCTCGTACATGCCGGCGTCCGAGAAGAACGGCTCGTTGGTGGCTACCAGGGGCACGTCGTGCTTATAGGCCAGATCGATCAGGCCCGGCTCGATGCGGTCCTCGATCTCCAGGCCGTGGCGCTGAAGTTCGACATACAGGCGATCCGGGAACGCCGCCTTCAGCCGCAGCAGCATGGCTTCGGCGCGGTCGGCGTGCCCTTCACCCAGCAGACGGCCGACGGCGCCCCGCAGACCGCCGCTCAAGGCGATCAGACCGTCGGCGCGACTTTCCAGCTCGGCCATCTCCACCTGGGGCGTCTCGCCGCCATCGGTCGCCAGGAAGGCCTTGGAAATCAGCTTCATCAGATTGCCGTAGCCGGCTTCCGACTGAGCCAGCAGCACGATCTGGTCCGGCTCCGGCTTGCGCCCCGTGTCCCGGGCGGCGCCGAAGCCTTTGGCTTCCTCGACGTCGCAGCGGCGGATATGCAACTGCACGCCGATGATCGGCTGCACTCCGGCGTCGGCGCAGGCGGTGGAGAACTCCAAACCGCCGAACAGGTTGCCCGTATCGGTGATGGCCACCGCCGGCATGGCGTTCTTGGTCACAAGCTTGATCAGCTCCTTGACCTTGATGGCCCCTTCGGACAGCGAATAGGCGGTGTGACAGCGGAGATGGACGAAATCGGCGTGCGGCATGACGGGAAAGGTAACGCGGGTCGCCGCCCCGCGCCAGAGGGAATGCCCTTTCCCTTCTTCCTATTGGAAAGCCCGGGACGGCAATGCTAGGGTCGCCGCCATGTCTTTGATCCATATCGCCCTGGCCGTTCTGGTCGCCCTGATCTGGGGCTTCAATTTCGTCGCCATCAAGCTGGGCTTGGGCTCCATGCCCCCTCTGCTGTTCTCGGCCCTGCGCTTCGTCCTGGCGGCGGCGCCGTTCCTGCCGTTCTACCGTTCGCCCGGCGTCGCCATGAAATGGGTGATCGGCATCGGCCTGGCCCTGGGCGTCGGCCAGTTCGGCCTGTTGTTCACCGCCATGAACCTGGGCATGCCGGCGGGCCTCAGCTCGGCGGTGCTGCAAACCCAGGTGTTCTTCACCACCCTTTTCGCCGCCCTGACATTGGGCGAACGGCCGGGCATCCGCCAAATGGCGGGCGTGGTCATCGCTTTCGCCGGCGTCCTAACCATCGCCGGCAGCCTGGATTTCGGCGCGCTGGGACCGTTCCTGATGGTCATCGCCGCCGCTGCCTGCTGGGCCACCTCCAATATCCTGACCCGCCGGGCCAAGGCCATGGACCCGATGCGCCTGATGGTCTGGGTCAGTCTGGTGCCGCCGCTTCCCCTGCTGGCCCTATCCTGGCTGTTCGAAGGCCCGGAACGCATGGAAAGCGCCTTTACCGGCATGACCTGGGTCGGCTTCGGCTCCCTGGCTTATATCGCCTTCGGCGCCACCATCGTCGGCTACGGCCTGTGGAGCATGCTGCTGAAGCGCTATCCGGCGGCGGTGGTCGCCCCGTTCTCGCTGCTGGTGCCGCTGTTCGGGCTCAGTTCCGGCGCCCTGATCCTGGGAGAAAAACCCGGCCCGCAGAAGCTGGCGGGCGCCGCCTTAATCATTCTGGGCGTAGCCGCCAATTCCTGGCCGGTCCGCCGCAAGGCCTGAACAAGGAAAAGCGGGGAAGACCGGCCGTCCTCCCCGCCATTTTTTCCAGCCCCTGACAACCGAACGATCATTCGACGGCGTGCAATGCCCGCGCCGGAGCCTTGGCCGGCGCCTTGATCCCGGCCAGCGGCTTGTTCTGCTCGGCCAGATATTTTTTCAGCACCAGATCGGTGGCCTCGTAGCCGTCCTTGATGGAACGGTCCAGGTTCGAATAGGTCCAGTCGTAATTGATGTTGTGAGCGACCGGGATCTCGACGATCTTGCCCTTCCAGCCGACTTCGGCGGCGTGAAACTTGAACAGCTTGACGTCGTCCTCGCTGGTGGTCGAGGCGAACAGCATCACCAGATTGTTCAAGGCGTCGTAGAGAGTGTCGGGTGCCCGCACCTGATCGTGGTCCAGGATGCGGCTGACCCACACCTCGTCCAGATCGGGATGATCGCGCAGAAGATCCTCGAAGTTCACCGTGTCGATGGTGGCGCCTTCGCAATAGATGTCGTCGCCCAGGCGCACCGGCTCCTCGATATAGGGCAAGGCCGAGCAGGCGCACAGAGTATGGGCCGAAATCTTGCTGTAGCCCTTCATGGGCTTGTTGGCGAACAATTCCAGCCTCTTCTTCGTCAGGTTATAGGAATTATGGTAAATGAACGGCTTGTTCTCCTGATACAGCTTGTCGAAATCGATCTCGTTCAGCACCGGGCTGTCGGGATAGAAGATGCGCGACAACCCGTTGTTTTTCGACAGGTACATCATGCTGGTCAGGTAACGGCTGAACGGATTGACCGCCAGCACCTGATTGAGCAGCCAGCTGTTGATTTCCGCCTGGTTCCACCGCCTCGGATTGGTCAGCAGCGACAAGGTGTATTCCGCCGCTTCGGCGATCTTGTCGGGCAGCACCAGATTCTCGTAATTGCGCGGATCAATGATGAAATCCACCATCCTGCGGGTTTCGCTGAAAAAGTCGGGCGCGAACACCGAGGCGATGGGAAAGCGCGAATAGGTTCGGTCGTCGCGGAAAATCTGGCGGAAAAAGTCGATGGAGGTCTGCACCTCTTTCCCCGGCTCCGCCTGATTGTAAACAATGCCCAGCCAGGCGCCGATGCACGACAGCGCCCAAACGTCGAACTTTATCCCCGCTTCATCCAAACGCTTCAGCGAACCGATGGACAGGCCGACCGCCGGACCGCCGCCGGCAAGAGTGATTGCACGCTTCATGAGCCAACCTCTTTGGATGGAATGTGTCAGACGCTCCTATCTAAAGCAACTCTAGAGGGAAAAAGAAAATATTTTTGTGAAAACAGGGCGTCATAGCAAGGTTGTAACCCAAGGTTCATGCGGGTCTTAGACGGGATGCCATACAACTCTCCACAGAACGGATGAGAACCAACGACATAACCCCAAGGGATTACAACCACACCAAAATGCCCCACATACGTGTTATCGCTTTCAGGGCTCAATCTTCTGAGATATTTTTCCAGGAACAATTTGTTTGGCCGCGGACCGGGCGGGGGCTCATAGGGTGCGGCGACCAAAGAAAGGATCAGTTCCATGACCTTCGCCGGCGCCGTGCCTGCCAAAGACCAGTCGTCCATGATCGAAAAGATTGCCGACGATGCCGGGAAACTCAGTATCGGACTGTCTGAAGTGATCGACGTGGTGGACGATTTGTCCGGCCATGTGAAACGTCAGGGCGAGGATTTCAGCGAGCTGAAGCTATCCGCCGACACCGTCTCGAAAATGTCCGAGCACATCGCCGTCAGCACCGACGAGGCTTTCGACGTCATCCAGGAAGCCCGCGGCACCGTGGAAAGCTCGCAAGGCCAGATTCAGACGTCCCTGGCCGAGATCCGCGCCCTGGCCACCATGGTCACCAATATGGAAAGCCAGCTGTCCGGCCTGCGCGAGGCGCTGACCCAGGTCGGCAAGGTCGCCAAGGAAATCGGCGCCATCGCCGGGCAGACCAACATGCTGGCCCTGAACGCCACCATCGAAGCCGCCCGCGCCGGAGCCTTGGGCAAGGGATTCGCCGTCGTCGCCTCGGAGGTCAAGGCGCTGTCGCGCAAGACCGCCGAAGCCACGTCCGGCATCGAAAGCACCTTGCGGGCGCTGAACGACCAGGCCCAGAAGCTGATCAACGAAAGCGCCGCCGGCAGCGCCAAGGCGGCGGCCGTGGCCGACAGCACCGACGCTATCGCCTCGGTCATGAACACCGTGCGCAACGCCATCGACAAGATGGAGGCGCAGTCCCGCGACATTAGCCAGGACGCCACCGCCATCAGCGACGGCATCAACAGCATCGACGCCCGGCTGGCTGAAATGACCGCCGGCGTCTATCAGACGTCAAGCCGCCTGGAAAGCGCCTCGGACCGCATCCAGGTGGTGCGCAAGCTGGGGGAAAGCCTGATCGGCACCACCGCCGAAATGGGCATCGAAACCGAAAACACCCCCTATATCACCGCCGCCCAGGATACCGCCGCCAAGGTCATCGAAGCCTTCGAGCGCGGTCTGGCCGAGGGACAGATTTCCGAAAGCGACCTGTTCGACGAAGGCTATCATCAGATTCCCGGCTCGAATCCGCCCCAGTTCACCACCCGCTTCACCGCCTTCTGCGACAAGGTGCTGCCCCCTATTCAGGATCCGATGGCCTCCCGCCTGAACGCCATGGCCGTCTGCTCGGTGGACCGCAACGGCTACATGCCCAGCCACCAGCCGCAATATTCCAAACCCCAGGGGCCGGACCCGGTGTGGAACGCCGCCAACTGCCGCAACCGCATCAAATTCAGCGACTATACCGCCATGGCCGCCGCCCAGAACCGCAAGCCCATCCTGCTGCAAACCTTCAACCGGAAAATGGGCGACCGCACCCTGACCGTGAAGGACGCCAGCGTGCCGATCATCATCAAGGGCCGTCACTGGGGCGCTCTACGCATCGTGTTCCAGAACTGAGAAGCGACGGGGGCAGAAACAAAAAAGGGAGGGGCAAGCCCCTCCCTTTTGATTCAACAGCGTCGAATGGACGCCCCTATTTTTCCACGTCCACCAGCACGCCGTCGCGCAGGGTGATCATGCGGTCCATGCGTTTCGCCAGTTCGGGATTGTGGGTGGCGATCAAGGCGGCCAATCCCTGGCCGCGCACCAAGTGCAGCAACTGAGCGAACACACCTTCCGACGTATGGGGATCCAGATTGCCGGTGGGCTCGTCGGCCAGCAGCAGGCTGGGACCGTTGGCCAGGGCGCGGGCGATGGCGACGCGCTGCTGCTCGCCGCCGGACAATTGGCCGGGGCGGTGCTCGGCGCGGGGCTTCAGCCCCATGCGGTCCAGCAGATCGAGGGCGTGCGGAACCGAATCCTTGCGGGATTTGCCGGTGATCATCTGCGGCAGAACGATGTTCTCCAGAGCGGAGAATTCCGGCAGCAGGTGATGGTATTGATAGACGAAGCCCAGCTTGTGGCGGCGCACGCGGGTGCGCTTGTCATCGTTGAGCGATCCGCAGGATTCGCCGTCGATCAACACGTCGCCGCCGTCGGGACGCTCCAGCAGACCGGCGATCTGCAGCAGGGTCGACTTGCCCGCCCCCGAAGGTCCGACCAGAGCGACGATTTCGCCGGGCCTGACCGCAAGCGAAGCGCCGTTCAGCACCGACAGCTCTTCCTTGCCCTGCTTGAAGCGGCGAACCACGCCATCCAGCCTGAGAGCCAGCTCACTCATAGCGCAGAGCCTCCACCGGGTCGAGACGGGCGGCCCGCCAACTGGGATAAAGCGTGGCGGCGAAGGATAGCCCCAGGGAAATCAGCACGACGGTGATTACCTCGCCGCTGTCGACCTTGGCCGGCAGTTTGCTGAGGAAATAGATCTCGGCGGCGAACAGATCGCGGCCGGTGAAATGCTGCAGAAACTGGCGGATGCTTTCGATGTTACGGGCGAAAGCCAGCCCCAAAGCGACGCCGGCTGCCGTGCCGATGACGCCGACGCTGGCGCCCGACAGGAAGAAGATGCGCATGATCATGCCCCGCGTCGCCCCCATGGTGCGCAGAATGGCGATGTCGCGGCCCTTGTCCTTCACCAGCATGATCAGGCTGGAGATGATGTTGAACGCCGCCACCAGAATGATCAGCGTCAGGATCAGGAACATCACGTTGCGTTCGACCTGGATGGCGTTGAAGAAGCTGGCGTTGGCCTGCTGCCAGTCATAGACGCGGGCATGGCCGTTGGTCAGGCTGAAGACCTCATCGGTGACGTCGGCCGCACGGTCTGGATTGTCCAGCATCATCTGCAGATCGGTGACCTGATTGGGCAGCATGAAATAGATCTGAGCAGCATCGAGCGGCATGAAAACGAATGACGAATCATACTCGTACATGCCGACGTTGAAGGTCGCCACGATCTTGTAGGCGCGCACGCGCGGCACCGTGCCGAAGGCGGTGGCGTTGCCCTTAGGCGAAATCAGCGTGATGGCATCGCCGACCGTCAGGCCTAATTTCTCGGCCAGACGATCACCAACGATCACCGCATTGTCGCCCTGGAAGGCCTGCGGATTGCCCTGACGGATGCCCTCCATGACCTTTTGCCGCGACAGCAGATCGTCGGAACGGATGCCGCGCACCATGGCGCCGGACGCGCCGCCGGAGGCGCCGGTGACCATCACCTGCCCCTCGATGATGGGATAGACCGCCACCACGCCCGGCAGCCCCCGCAGCTTCTGCGCAAGCGGGTCGAAATCGCGCATACCGGCGCCGGCTTCGGCATAAACGCCGACATGGCCGTTCAGTCCCAGGATGCGGCCCAGCAGCTCGGCCCGAAAGCCGTTCATCACCGACATGACGATGATCAGGGTGGCCACGCCCAGGGCGATGCCCAGCAACGAGAACCAGGCAATGATGGAAATGAAGCCTTCCCGCCGCCGCGCCCGCAGATACCGGGCCGCCACCATGCGTTCGAATGCGCCGAAGATCATAGGAGGTCTCTCACGTTCAACCGGACGCTTGCCCGGACCCGCTTGGGGCGACCGGCCCCAAACCCCATTCTTTCGTTAAGCCGCCGCCGCAGCTTCGGCCGGGAGCAGAGCGCGAAGCCCCGCCCCCGTCTTTACCTTAGGCGAAACGGGCCAAGGCGGCGTCGAGGCTGATTTCCTCGCGTTCGCCAGTGGCGCGGTTCTTGACCTCGACCTTGCCGCCCGCGATGCCCTTCGGCCCGACGATGACCTGCCACGGCACGCCGATCAGGTCCATGTTGGCGAACTTGGCGCCGGCCCGTTCGTCGCGGTCGTCGTAAACGGCGTCCTCGCCGAAAGCCTTGTAGAGCTTTTCGCAGGCTTCGTCGCAGGCGGCGTCGCCCTTTTTCAGGTTGACCACGCCAACGCGGAAGGGAGCCACCGAATCCGGCCAGATGATGCCGTTGTCGTCATGGCTGGCCTCGATGATGGCGCCCACCAGACGCGACACGCCGATGCCGTAGCTGCCCATTTCGACGGTGACGCTCTCGCCGCCCGGGCCAGCCACCACGGCGCCCATGGCCTTGGAATACTTGGTGCCGAAATAGAAGATGTGGCCGACTTCGATGCCGCGGGCCGACACCAGCTTGTCGCCCAGCTCGGCTTCGATGGCCGGATCCTGCTTTTCCTCGGTGACGGCGTATTTGCCGGTCAGTTCGTCGACCAGGGGCTGAAGATCGCCGTCGTAATCGACTTCGCGGTCTTTCCAGTCCATGTCGATGAAATCGCGGTGCACGAACACGCCCGATTCGCCGGTTTCGGCCAGGATGTGGAATTCGTGAGACAGATCGCCGCCGATGGGGCCGGTGTCGGCCTTCATGGGAATGGCCTTCAGGCCCAGACGGGCGAAGGTCCGCATATAGGCGATGAACATGCGGTTATAGGAACGGCGCGCCGCAGCCGGATCGATGTCGAAGCTGTAGCTGTCCTTCATCAGGAACTCACGGCCGCGCATGACGCCGAAGCGCGGACGCACCTCGTCGCGGAACTTCCATTGGATGTGATAGAGGATCTTCGGCAGTTCCTTGTAGCTCTTCACATTGTCGCGGAAGACAGCGGTGATCAGCTCTTCGTTGGTGGGGCCGAACAGCATTTCGCGGTCGTGACGGTCGGTGATGCGCAGCATCTCCTTGCCGTAATCGTCGTAGCGGCCCGATTCCTTCCACAGCTCGGCCGACTGGATGGTCGGCATCAGCAGTTCCTGGGCGCCGGCGCGGTTCTGTTCCTCGCGCACGATCTGCTCGATCTTGCGCAGCACCCGCAGACCCAGCGGCAGCCAGGTATAGATGCCGGCGGCGGTCTGGCGGACCATGCCGGCGCGCAGCATCAGACGGTGCGAGACGATCTGAGCCTCGGCGGGGTTTTCCTTCAGGGTGGGCAGGAAATAAGAAGAAAGACGCATTCAGTTCCTCGGGAACGGCAGGACGGACAAATTGCGCGTGACTTTAGGCAATGTGCGCCGTGCCGTCTACTGATTGCTAGCGCACCCCTGCCCCACGGCAGGCGGCGCGGACCGCCTGCTCGTCGTCGCCGCTCAGCGGCTGGCCGTTCAAAGTCGCCTGCCCGCTGGCCAGGTTGACCGAGATCTTGCCGACCGCCAGACCAGTATTGTCGAATTTGCCCTGGGTCGAGGAAACGCCGGGGCCGTAGGTGGTGGTCGTGGTGGTGGACGACGACGAAGACGAGGATGAACCGGACGACGAGCCGGAAGACGAACCCGAGGAGGATCCCGAGGACGAACTGGCCGACGACGAGGCTCCCTTCGCCCCCTTGGCGTAATTCATCGGATTGATCTGCAGATTGAACTCGATCTTGTCCGGCACCAGCCCAGGATATTGATTGCCCGGCAGGTCGGCGGGCGCAACGTATTTCCCATGCACGTCCTGGCCCGGCTGATAGGCCACGTCGGGGGCCGGCTGATGGGACACAAGTCGCATGCAGTCGCTT
The DNA here is from genome assembly GCA_035538795.1 of Candidatus Sulfotelmatobacter sp. Classification (GTDB taxonomy): domain Bacteria; phylum Pseudomonadota; class Alphaproteobacteria; order Rhodospirillales; family Magnetospirillaceae; genus JAJZGK01. The sequence continues at coordinate 13,662 of DATLJS010000048.1, forward strand.
TTGGTGACATAGACCGGCTGATTGGTCACCGTCACTTCCTCGGCCGCAAGCGGGGAAAGACAGAATGTTAGGAAAAGAGCGGCACTGAGAACGGATTCTTTCAACATGGCGAACCTCGGGCGATGCCTGCCTGCGGAAAAAGTGTGCCGTACCAGCCACAATCCACGCAAGGGTGGCGAGACGACGGTCCTATCTTCGGTTAAAGTCCATAAAAAAATTGTGGTCACGAAACTTTTGCAAAAATACGGAGTGACGAGCGGAAGGAAATTTCGTATAGTCATTTTCGAAGAAAGGGGCCAAGCCGAAAACGCGCTGGCCTAAGTTTAGGGAGGAGCCAGTCGGACAGCGAGGACAAACCACGCGTCCACTGCGCTCAAACGAGAAAAACAAAAAGGCAGAGCCCCAGGCTCTGCCTTTTTGTTTTGCCCCCCTAGCCCTTCAAGGCGTCGATGGCCGCCTGGGCCGGACAGTCCGGGCGATGCGCGCCGGGCAGACGGCCGATGCTCATCAGAAATTCGCCCACCACCTCGCCGCCCATGAATTTGAAGGTCTTGCGGAACAGCTTGACCCACTGTTCCTTGCCCAGGTCGCCCTGGCCGTCCATCCAGGCGGCGAAGGAGCCGTGACGCTCGATGATCGCCAGCAGCCGTCTGGCGTTCTCGATGATGGCGGCGATCTTCAAGCGGTTGCGGATGATGCCGGGATTGGCCAGCAGATGGCCGACCTCTTCGTCGCCATAGGTGGCGACCTTGGCCGGATCGAAACCGTCGAAGGCGGATTTCAGGGCGTCGCGCTTTTTCAGCACGATCAGCCAGGACAACCCCGCCTGCATGATCTCCAGGGACAGCCGCTCGAACAATTCGGCGTCGCCGCGCAGGGGAAAACCGTATTCCCGGTCGTGATAGGGGCCGTGGAAGGGATGGCCGGGGGCGATGTCGCAATACCAGCTCATGAAAGCCTCCGCCAAACAAAAAGGGCGGCCGCAAGGGGCCGCCCGGAAAATCTGGCTTTAAGCCTGTTCCAGCTCGACCAGTGTGCCGTTGAAGTCCTTGGGATGCAGGAACAGCACCGGCTTGTCGTGAGCGCCGATCTTCGGCTCGCCGTTGCCCAGCACGCGGGCGCCGGCGGCTTTCAGCTTGTCGCGGGCGGCCAGGATGTCGGCCACTTCGTAACAAACGTGATGGATGCCGCCGGAAGCGTTCTTGTCCAGGAACCCTTGGATCGGCGAATTCTCGCCCAGCGGATGCAGCAGTTCGACCTTGGTGTTGTCCAACTGCACGAAAACCACGGTCACGCCATGGGCCGGCTGCGGCACCGGAGCCGATACCTTGGCGCCCAGCACGTCGCGGTAAGTGGCGACGGCGGCGTCGAGATCGGGAACGGCGATGGCGACATGGTTCAGCTTGCCGATCATGGAAACATCCTCTCTGCGTTATCGTTGGAACGGGTGGTAATCATACCCTGACAAGATGCACATCGGTGAGCGGCTTCTTGCCATGGCTGCCCTTCAGGTGACGCCGGACGGCCAGACGGGCGGATTCCTTCACCGCATCGTCGTCGCCGCGGGCGGGATAGGACAGTTCGTTGATGGCGGCGCGCACGGCCTCCACCACCGCCTCGTGCTCGTCAGCCTCGTGCTCGGCATGCAGCAGCCCCTGGGCACTGACCTGGGGATCGCCCAGCAGCTTGCCCTTCCTATCCAGAACGATGGTCACCACCGCCGAACCGTTATGCACCATGCGGTGGCGGCTGCGCATGATTTCCGAATCCATGGGCACCAGCCGGTTGCCGTCGACGGCCAAGCGCCCGGTGCTGACATGGTCCACCACCTCGGGCTCGCCGGGGGCCAGCTTCAGCATGTCGCCGTTCTCGACGATCACCGTATGGGCGACGTCGCAGGCGCGGGCCAAGGCGGCGTGCTCCAGCTGATGGCGGTTCTCGCCGTGCACCGGCACCGAAATGGCCGGACGGATCAGTTGATACATCCTGGTCATCTCGTCGCGGCCGGGATGGCCGGAAACGTGGACGAAGTGATCCTTTTCCGTCACCACCTCGACGCCTTGGCGGCTGAGCATGTTTTGCAGCTTGTAGATCGACTTCTCGTTGCCGGGAATGATGCGCGACGAGAAAATCACCACGTCGCCGCGTCCCAAGGTGACGTGCGGATGCTGGTCCGAGGCGATGCGGGCCAAAGCGGCGCGGGGTTCGCCCTGGCTGCCGGTGCAGATGTACACCACCTTGTCCTCGGGCAGATAACCGGCGTCGTGCTCGTTGAGGAAGGGAGGGATGCCCTTCAGATAGCCGTTCTTGCGGGCGGCTTCCTCGATCCGCCACAGCGAACGCCCGACCAGGGCGACGTCGCGGCCGTTTTCCGCCGCCGCCACGGCGATGGATTCGACGCGGGCCAGATTGGTGGCGAAGCAAGCCACCGCCAGCTTGCCGGAATATTGGCCGAACAGCCGGATCAGGCTTTTGCGCACATCGGCTTCCGAGCCCGACGTGCCCTTGGTGAAGACGTTGGTGGAATCGCCGACCAGAGCCAGCACCCCTTCGTCGCCGATGCGTTTCATCTTGTCGAAATCGGCGGTCGCGCCCACCAGCGGGTTGGGGTCGAATTTCCAGTCGCCGGTATGGATCACGGTGCCCAGCGGCGTGCGGATGGCCAGGCTGTTGGGCTCGGGAATCGAGTGGGTCTGCCCGATCAGTTCGACGTCGAACGGCCCCAGCTTGACGCTGCCGCCCAGGGGAATTTCGTGGACGTCCACCTGCCCCACCAGATTGGCCTCGTGCAGCTTGCCGCGCAGCAGAGTGGCGGTGAAGGGCGTGGCGTAGACCGGGCAGCGCAGGCGGTGCCACAGCCAATGCACGGCCCCCAGATGGTCTTCGTGGGCATGGGTCAGGACGATGCCGACCAGATCCTTACGGCGCTCCTCGATGAAGCTGGGATCGGCCATCATCACCTCGACCCCCGGCGTGCTGTCGTCGCCGAAGGTGACGCCGCAATCGACGATCAGCCATTTGCCGCGCACGCCGTACAGGTTGAGATTCATGCCGATCTCCCCGGAACCGCCGAGGGGAAGGAAGATCAGTTCGTCGTTGCTCTTGGTCATATTTTCGCGTTCAGCCGGTGAATTTCCAGCAATCCCCGCAAGGTCAGGTCGGGGTCAAGATGTTGAATGACGTCGATCGCCTCCATGAACAGCGGAGCCAGTCCGCCGGTGGCCAGCACCGTCATGGGAGCGCCGAACTCTTTTTTGATGCGGCTGACCAGACCTTCGATCAGACCGCAATAGCCCCAGAAAATACCCGAACGCATGGCCGGCACCGTGGCCTTGCCGATCACCGTGCGCGGCCGCCCGATGGCCACGCGGGGCAGCTTGGCCGCCGCCATGTGCAAGGCCTCTAGCGACAGATTGATGCCCGGCGCGATGGCGCCGCCGCAATAGGTTCCGTCGCCGTCCACCACGTCGAACGTGGTGGCGGTGCCGAAATCGATGACGATCAGCGCGCCTTGGTAATATTTGTGGGCCGCCACGGCGTTGACAAGACGGTCGGCGCCCACTTCCTCGGGGCGGTCGAGATCGATGGCGATGCCCAGCTTGACGCCTTCGTCGCCCACCACCAAAGCCTCGCAGCCGAAATAGCGGCGGCACAGGGTCTTCAGGGCGAACACCACCGCCGGCACCACCGATGCGATGATGCAGGCGTCGACGTCGTCGCGGTTCAGGCCTTCCATTGCCATGAGCTGGGTCAGCCAGACGCCGAACTCGTCGGCGGTCCGGTTGGTGTCGGTCGATGACCGCCATTCGCCGCGCACCTTGTCGCCGTCGAAGAGGGCGAAAACGATATTGGTATTACCGGAATCGATAGCCAGAAGCATCAGAGCCCCCTCTTCGCTTCATCGCGGAAAAAAGACGTCGCCGGCCAGGATCGGCCGGCAGGCGCCATCGGAAGTTTCAAGCAGCAAGGCTCCCGCCGCGTCCAGCCCGGCGAAACGGCCATTTTGCTCACTATGATCGGCCAGACGCACCGTCACCGGCCCGCCCACCCCTTGCGCGCGGTCCAGCCAGGCCTGGCGGATCGGCGCGAAGCCTTCTGTCATCCAGCGGCCGTGCCATTCGGCCAAAGCCTCGCAGAAAGCCGACAACACGTCGAAATCCTCGGCGCCGCTGCCCAGCTGGCGCAGGCAGACCGCCGGATAGAGCGCGGGCGCCGGAGCCTCGACCACGTTTACCCCCACCCCCAGGATGACGTAGGGAGACGCCGATTCCAGCAGCATGCCCGCCACCTTCTTGCCGTTGCACAGAAGATCGTTGGGCCATTTGCAGCGGAACGGCGACTGCGGCAGCAGCGAGGACAGGGATTGCTGCAACGCCACGGCGGCGACGAAGGCCAGTTGCGGCGCCTCGTCCGCCCTGGGGCGGGGTTGCAGCAGGATCGAGCAATGAAGATTGCCGCGGGGGGAAACCCAGGGCCGGCCCCGGCGGCCGCGGCCTGCGGTCTGTTCCTTGGCCCAAGCCACGAGGTTCGGGCCTTCCCCGGAATCGGCCCGCCGCCTCACCTCGTCGTTCGTGCTGTCGATGCAGTCGAAGGCGGCAAGGCGAAAGGGCGGCGGCAGGGCCATCATGAGGAAATCAGCCTGAGCGAAGGGTGGTGGCGCAATCGGCCATCACCCCCCGAACAGAGCGGCGGCGGCGGCCCCGGCGCTGGAAATCAGCGGCATGGGCACGAAGGTGAAGACCAGAATGAACAGGGCGTTGATCGCCATGATCACCGACAGTCCGCCACCCACGCCGCGGTCCAGCGCTTCGACCGGCTCGTCGAAATACATGACCTTGATGATGCGCAGGTAATAGAACGCGCCCACCACGCTGGTCAGCACGCCGATGATGGCCAGGGCCAGCAAGCCTTTGTCCATGGCGGCCATGAAGACGTAGAACTTGCCCCAGAAGCCGGCCATGGGCGGCACGCCGGCCATCGAGAACATGAACACGGCCATCCACAGGGCCATGGCCGGATGGGTCTTGGACAGCCCCGCCAGATCGTCGATATTTTCCATCAGACGGCCCTTCAGGCGCATGGACAGGATCACCGCGAAGGCGCCGACGTTCATGAACAGATAAATGGCCAGATAGATCAGCAGACCGCGGATACCCACCTGATCGCCGGTGGCCAGACCCATCAGGGCGTAGCCGACGTGACCGATGGAGCTGTAGGCCATCAGGCGCTTGATGTTGCGCTGGTTGATGGCGGCGAACGAGCCCAGGATCATCGAAGCGGCGGAAACGACGATCACCACCTGCTGCCACTGATGGGCCATCTCGCCGAACGGACCGACCATCAGACGGACCAGCAGCGAGAAGGCGGCGATCTTGGGAGCCACGGCAAACAGCGCCGTCACCGGGGTCGGGGCGCCTTCATAGACGTCCGGCGTCCACATGTGGAAGGGCACGGCCGAAATCTTGAAGGCCAGAGCCGCCAGGATGAAGACCACGCCGACCACGACGCCGACCGGAGCCCCGTGCTCGAAGGCGTGGGCCAGGGCGTCGAAGCCGGTGGTGCCGGCAAAGCCGTAAACCAGCGAAGCGCCGTAGAGCAGCAGGCCCGAGGCCAGGGACCCCAGCACGAAATACTTCAGACCGGCTTCCGTGGCCTTGGCGTTGTCACGCTGCGACGCGGCCAGAACGTAGAGCGACAGGCTCTGCAACTCCAGGCCGAGATACAGCGAGATCAGGTTGTTGGCCGAGATCATCATCATCATGCCCAGGGTGGCGAACAGCACCATCACCGGGAATTCGAAGCGTTCGGTCCCTTCCTTGCGCATCCAGTTGACGGACATGCAAAGCGACAGGGCCGAAGCGGCCAGCACCAGCAGCTTGGTGAAAACCGCGAAAGCGTCCACCACGAACATGCCGTTGAAGGTCACGGCGTGAGCCGCCCCCGCCGCCGGCACCATGGCGGCAGCGAAGATCATGACACCCACCGTCAGCGCGGCGATGCCGGCGGTGTTGTCCTTCTTGGCGAACACGCCCAACAGCAGCAGCAGCAGAGCCGCCGCGGCCATGAACAGTTCCGGCAAAGCCGGCAAGAGGTTCGGCAAATCCGACACGTCTATCCCCTCCCCTCTCAGCGCACCGCAACCGACACCGCATCGGCGGCGGACAGCGCGAGCTGGTAGTCATTGATCAGCTTGGACACGGAAGCGTGAATCGGGTCCAGGAAAGTGGAGGGATAAACGCCCATCCACAGAACCATCACGATGAGGGGCACGAACACCGCCACCTCGCGAGGACTCAGATCCAAAAGGCCCTTCAGGTCTTCCTTGGTCAGCTTGCCGAAGATGATCCGGCGATACAGGTACAGCATGTAGGCGGCACCCAGGATGAGGCCGGTGGCGGCGAACAGGGCCACCCAGCTGTTGGCTTCGAACGCCCCCATCAGCACCAGGAACTCGCCGACGAAGCCGGACGTGCCGGGCAGACCGACGGAAGCCATGGTGAAGAACATGAACACGAAGGCGTAAGCCGGCATGTTCTTGGCCAGACCGCCGTAGCGAGTGATCTCGCGGGTATGCAGGCGGTCGTAGACGACGCCGACGCAGAGGAACAACGCCCCCGACACGATGCCGTGGGACAGCATCTGGAAGATCGAGCCTTCGACGCCGTGGACATTGACGGTGAAGATGCCCAGCGTCACGAAGCCCATATGAGCCACCGAACTATAGGCGATCAGCTTCTTCATGTCCTGCTGCACCAGGGCCACCAGCGAGGTGTAGATCACCGCCACGACGGACAAGGTGAAGATCACCGCCGACAGGTCGTGGGAAGCCAGCGGGAACATCGGCACGCTGAAGCGCAGGAAGCCGTATCCGCCCATCTTCAGCAGCACGCCGGCCAGGATCACCGAACCGGCGGTCGGCGCTTCCACGTGGGCGTCGGGCAACCAGGTATGAACCGGCCACATCGGCACCTTGACGGCGAACGAGGCGAAGAAGGCCAGCCACAGCCAGGTCTGCATGGCATGGGGGAACCCATGGGTCATCAGCACCTGGATGTCGGTGGTGTGGGCGTCGAAGTACATGGCCAGAATGGCCAGCAGCATCAGCACCGAACCCAGCAGAGTGTAGAGGAAGAACTTGAAGGCGGCGTAAACGCGGCGCGGGCCGCCCCAGACGCCGATGATGATGAACATCGGGATCAGGACGCCTTCGAAGAACATGTAGAACAGCACCAGATCCAGCGAGCAGAACATGCCCACCATCATGGTTTCGAGAACCAGGAAGGCGATCATGTATTCCTTCACCCGCTTCTGCACCGCTTCCCAGGCCGACAGAATGCAGATCGGCGTCAGAAAGGTGGACAGCAGAACGAAGAACACCGAGATGCCGTCGACACCCATCTTGTAATTGATGTCGAAGCCGGGCAGCCAGCGGGCCTGATCGACCAGCTGGAAGTCCGCGCTCTGCGGGTTGAAGCCGGCCCAGGCCAGCAGGGAGACCAGGAATGTGGCGATGCTGGTCAGCAGCGCCACGTTCCGGGAGTTGCGGGCGACCACCGCGTCTTCGCCGCGGATGGTCAGGATGAACGCCGCGCCCAGAAGGGGCAGGAACGTCGTGATGGAGAGCAGAGGCCAGTCAGTCATCGCGCGTCAGCCCACTTTCACAATGTACCAGGTAACGAACGCCGCGACGCCGATGAGCATGGCGAAGGCGTAGTGATAAAGGTAGCCGCTTTGCAGCGCCGAGAACCGGCGGGCAATGTCGCGGGTGGCGGCGGCGACGCCGTCAGGACCGACGCCGTCGATCAGCTGACCGTCACCCCCCTTCCACAGCCCCTCGCCCAGCCAGAACATCGGCTTGACGAACAGGAAGTCGTACAGTTCGTCGAAGTACCACTTGTTCAGCAGGAACTGGTAGACGGGCTGGAAGACCTGGGCCAGCAGCTTCGGCAGAGCCGGTACGAACATGTAGAAGATATAGGACAGGGCGATGCCCGACACGGCGGCGATGGCCGGCAGCAGGGAGATCAGCTCAGGAACGTGATGAGCGTTCTCCAAAGCCCTGTGATCCTCCAGCAGGAAGATGGCCTTGCCCCAGAACTCGGCCCGGCCTTCGCCGACGAAGGAATCGACGCCGGCCCAACCGGCGAACAGCGCGCCGCCGGCCAGAACCAGCAGCGGGATGATCATCACGGCCGGGCTTTCATGGACATGGGCCATCACATGCTCGTCGGCACGGGGCTTGCCGTGGAAGGTCAGGATCAGCAGACGCCAGGAATAGAATGCCGTCAGGAACGCGGCGGAAACGCCGATCCAGTAGGCGAAATGCCCCACCGAGGTTCCCGAAGCCCAGGCGGCTTCCAGGATGGCGTCCTTGGAATAGTGACCGGCAAAGGGAATGATGCCGGCCAGCGCCAGGCTGCCGATATACATCAGGGCGCAGGTCACCGGGATATGCTTGGCGATGCCGCCCATGCGGCGGATATCCTGCTCGTCCGACATGGCGTGGATCACCGAACCGGCGCCAAGGAACAGGAGGGCTTTGAAGAAGGCGTGGGTGAACAGGTGGAACACGCCCGCCTGATAAGCCGACACGCCGATGGCGAAGAACATGTAGCCGAGCTGAGAGCAGGTCGAATAAGCGATGATGCGCTTGATGTCGTTCTGCACGCAGCCGACGGTGGCTGCGAAGATCGCCGTGCAGGCGCCAACGATGGTCACCACCGTCAGGGCGGTATCGGAATATTCGAACAGCGGCGACATCCGGGCGACCATGAAGACGCCGGCAGTGACCATGGTGGCGGCATGGATCAGGGCCGAGACCGGGGTCGGGCCCTCCATGGCGTCGGGCAGCCAGGTATGCAGGCCCAACTGGGCCGACTTGCCCATGGCGCCCACGAACAGCAGCAGGCAGCAGGCGGTGATGGCGTGCACGTCCATGCCGAAGATGTGGAATACCGCGTCCGCCTTGCCCGGGGCGGCGGCGAAGATGGCGTCGAAGCCCAGCGAGCCGGTCAGCACGAAGGTGGCGAAGATGCCCAGAGCGAAGCCGAAGTCGCCGACGCGGTTGACCACGAAGGCCTTGATGGCGGCGGCCGAGGCCGAGGGCTTTTCGTACCAGAAGCCGATCAGCAGATACGAGGCCAGACCCACGCCTTCCCAGCCGAAGAACAGCTGCACCACGTTGTCGGCGGTGACCAGCATCAGCATGGCGAAGGTGAAGAGCGACAGATAGCTCTGGAAGCGCGGCACGCTGGGATCGTGATGCATGTATCCGATGGAGTAGACATGCACCATGAACGACACCCAGTTGACCACGATCAGCATCACGGCGGTCAGGGTGTCGAAGCGGAAGGCCCACGAAACGTCGGCGCCGCCCGAGCTGATGAAGGTGAACAGCTGGACCGTCAGCGGATGGCCGTTCAGCACCACCTCGGAGAAGATGGCAACCGACAGCAACGCCGACAGGCCGACGCCGGTGCAGGTGATGATCTGCGAAGCGCGATCGCCGATCTTGCGACCGAAGAAGCCCGCGATGATCGCACCCAGCAGCGGCAGGAAGACAACAGAAGCGTACATTTCCCGCCTACCCCTTCATCTGGTTGATTTCTTCGACGGCGATGGTTCCGCGGTTGCGGAAGAACACCACCACGATGGCGAGGCCGATGGCCGCCTCGGCGGCGGCGACGGTCAGGATGAACATGGTGAACACCTGCCCCATCAGATCGCCCAAGGCGTGGGAAAAGGCCACGAAGTTCAGGTTGACGGCGAGCAGCATCAGCTCGATCGACATCATAATGACGATGACGTTCTTCCGGTTCAGGAAGATTCCCGCCACCCCTAGGGTGAAGAGGATGGCCGCTACCGTCAGGTAGTGGGCCAGACCGATTTGCAACATCAGATGCCTCCCCCGCTCGAAACCTTGCGCAGTTCGACCGAGCTGGACTTGTCGCGGCTGTTCTGGTCGTAAATCTTCTGCTTGCGCACGCCGGGACGCTTCCGCAACGTCAGCATGATGGCGCCCATCATGGCCACCAGCAGGATCAGGCCAGCCGCCTGGAACAGGTAGATATAGTCGGTGTAGATCAGGTGCCCCAGCGCCTCGGTGTTGGTCATCGCCCCATCCGAGGGAATGGCCGTGCCGACCGACAGTGGCGCATCGTCGGCGAATTTCCAGCTGCCGAACACCAAAGCCAGTTCGACCAGCAGGATCAGGCCGATCAGACCGCCGGTGGGCAGGTATTGCAGGAAGCCCTCACGCAGCTTCAGGTAGTTGATGTCCAGCAGCATGACGACGAACAGGAACAGCACCGCCACTGCGCCGACATAGACAACCACCAGGACCATGGCCAGGAATTCCGCTCCGTTGAGCAGGAACAGGCCGGCCGCGTTGAAGAAGGCGAGGATGAGGAACAGCACCGCATGAACCGGATTGCGGGCCGAGATCACCATCACGCCGCTCGCCACCGTGATGGCGGCGAAGAGATAGAAGACGAGAGCCTGGATCATGCGGCCCCCCATTTACGAACGGTCGTCATCAGTCTTCCCCTCAACGATACGGCGCGTCGGCGGCGATGCGGGCAGCCAGTTCAGGCTCCCAGCGCTCGCCGTTGGCCAGCAACTTGGCCTTGTCATACATCAGCTCGGCACGGGTCTCGGCGGCGAATTCGTAGTTCGCCCCCTCGACGATGGCATCGACCGGGCAGGATTCCTGACAGAAGCCGCAATAAATGCACTTGGTCATGTCGATGTCGTAGCGGCGGGTGCGGCGGCTGCCGTCGTCCCGGGGCTCGGCCTCGATGGTGATGGCCTGGGCCGGGCAAATCGCTTCGCACAGCTTGCAGGCGATGCAACGCTCTTCACCGTTGGGATAACGGCGCAGGGCGTGCTCCCCACGGAAACGCGGGCTCAGCGGCCCCTTTTCGTAGGGATAGTTGATGGTGACGGCGGGCTTGAACATATAGCGCCACGTCAAAGCCATGCCGGAGAGAAGTTCCAGCAGGAACCAGTCGCGTGCGCCGCGGCTCAGGAACGACATTGGACTTCCCTCCTTACTTCGGCAGCCAGCCGGTGAATTCCAGCACGCCGGCGGTCAGCACCAGCCAAGCGAGCGAGAACGGCAGGAACACCTTCCAGCCCAGGCGCATCAGCTGATCGTAGCGATACCGCGGGAACGTGGCGCGCACCCACAGGAAACCGAACAGAATGAAAGCGATTTTCAAAGCGAACCAGATCACGCCAGGAATAAAGGTCAGGCCGAACGGCGCCAGCCAACCACCCAGGAACAGGATGGAGATCATGCCGCTCATCAAGATCATGTTGGCGTATTCGCCCAGGAAGAACAGGGCGAAGGTCATGGCCGAATATTCGACGTTGTACCCCGACACCAGCTCGGCTTCGGCTTCAGGCAAGTCGAAGGGAGCGCGGTTGGTTTCCGCCAGACCCGAGATGAAGAAGATCACGAACAGCGGCAGGTGCGGCAGCACGAACCACACGCTCTTTTCCTGGGCGTGAACGATGTCCGACAGGTTCAGCGACCCCACGCACAGCAGCACCGAGATCAGCACGAAGCCGATCGAGACCTCGTAGGAGACCATCTGCGCGGCGGAGCGGAGACCGCCAAGGAAGGCGTATTTCGAGTTGGACGCCCAACCGGCCATGATGATGCCGTAGACACCCAGGCTGGAGATGGCGAACAGGTAGAGCACACCCACATTGATGTCGGCGACCACCCAGCCGTCGGCGAAGGGAACCACCGCCCAGGCCACCAGGGCCAGGATGAAGGTCAGCGCCGGAGCGATGAAGAACACCGCTTTGGAGGCGCCGGTGGGAACCACCGTTTCCTTCAGGAACAGCTTGGCGCCGTCGGCCAGGGGTTGCAGCAGGCCGAAGGGACCGACCACGTTCGGTCCCTTGCGCAGCTGCATGGCGGCGATGACCTTGCGCTCGGCATAGGTCAGATACGCCACCGCCAGAAGCATCGGCACGACGATCGCCAGGATCTCCGCAACCTTGATGGCCACATACCAGATGGGCCCCGTCATGAACTCAGCCATTGGTGCCGGTCCTCTTGTGAGCGCAGCCGACGAAGGTGGCCGTGCATTCCGCCATGGTCTGCGAAGCGCGGCTGATCGGGTCGGTCATGTAGAAATTGTCGATGGTGCTTTCCAGCGGTTCGGCCGAAGCCTGACCCTCGGCGCCGAAAGCGCCCCAGGCGGCGGGCTGAACCTGATCGACGGCGGAGAACACCGGGTTGACCTCGGCCAGACGGACCCGGACCTGGGCCAGGGTGTCGTAGCCGAGCGCGGCGCCGGCCACGTCCGACAGAGCGCGGACGATCTTCCAATCCTCCTTGGCCTCGCCGGGCGGAAATACCGCCAGACGGGTCTGCTGCACGCGACCTTCGGTGTTGACGAAGGTCGCGTCCTTCTCGGTGTAGGCGGCGCCCGGCAGGATGACGTCGGCGCGGTGGGCGCCGGCGTCGCCGTGGCTGCCCTGGTAGACCACGAAGGCCTTGCCCAGGCGGCTGGTGTCGATTTCATCGGCGCCCAGCAGATAGACCAACTCGATCTCGCCCTTCTCAGCGCCCGACAGGATGCCTTCGACATCGCGGCCGCCCGAACCGGGGACGAAGCCCAGGTCCAGACCGCCGACGCGAGCGGCGGCGGTGTGCAGGACGTTGAAGCCGTTCCAGCCCTCGACCACCATGCCGGTGGTTTCGGCGATCTTGCGGGCCAAGCCCAGCAGGATGTCACCGTCGAGGCGGGTCAGAGCCCCCTGCCCGATGATCAGCATCGGCCTGGCGGCGGCCTTCAGGGTGGCGGCGAAGGGATGGCTGCCGTCGGCGATGGCGGCCAGCACGGAAGCGGCGTCGCCCAGATGCTCGGCCTTGTAGGTCAGGTTGGTCTTCGCCCCGACCACGGCCACCGGGAAGCGGCCCTTCAGGTAACGCTTGCGGATGCGGGCGTTCAGCACCGGCGCTTCCTTGCGCGGGTTGCTGCCGACGATCAGCAGGGCATCGGCTTCTTCGATGCCGGCGACGGTGCTGTTGAAGACGTAGGAGCCGCGCGGGCCGGTGCCGATCTTGGCGCCGTCCTGGCGGCAATCGACGCTGACCGAACCCAGCTTGGCGAACAGATCCTTCAGCGCCACCATGGCCTCGGCGTCGGCCATGTCGCCGGCGATGGCGGCGATCTTGGAGCCGTTGAGCGACTTCAGCTTGGCTGCGACCGCGGCCAGGGCCTCCGACCAGCTGGCGGCCTGAAGCTTGCCGTCCTTACGGACATAGGGCTTGTCCAGACGCTGACGCAGCAGGCCGTCGATGGCGAAGCGGCTCTTGTCGCCCAGCCACTCCTCGTTGACCTCGTCGTTGGTGCGCGGCAGAACGCGCATCACCTGATTGCCGCGGGTATCGACGCGGATGGCGGCGCCCAGGGCGTCGAACACGTCGATGCTTTCGGTCTTCTTCAGCTCCCACGAGCGGGCGGTGAAGGAGTAAGGCTTGTTGGTCAGCGCGCCGACCGGGCACAGGTCGATGATGTTGCCCGACAGCTCCGAGGTCAGAGCTTTTTCGACGTAGGTGCCGACTTCCAGATGCTCGCCGCGGCCGGTACCGCCCAGTTCGGGCACGCCGGCGACGTCGGTGATGAAGCGGATGCAGCGCGTGCAATGGATGCAGCGGGTCATGGTCGGCTTGACCAGGGGACCGTAGCTCTTGTCCTTGATGGCGCGCTTGACTTCCTTGTAGCGGCCGCGGTCGCCGCCGTAGGCGATGGCCTCGTCCTGCAAATCGCACTCGCCGCCCTGATCGCAGATCGGGCAGTCGAGGGGATGGTTGATCAGCAGGAACTCCATCACGCCCTTACGGGCCTTCAGAACGTTGGGAGTGTTGGTCTTGACGACCATCCCTTCGTTCACCGGCATGGCGCAGGAGGCCACCGGCTTGGGAGCCTTCTCAACTTCCACCAGGCACATGCGGCAGTTGCCGGCGATGGCCAGGCGCTCGTGATAGCAGAAACGGGGGATTTCGATGCCGAGCAGGTCAGCGGCCTGCATGATCGTCGAACCGGCCTCGACCTCTACCTCGCGTCCATCGATTGTCAGCTTGGGCATTATACCTCCTCAGGCCGCCAAGTCTTAAGCAGCACGGGCGTTAGCGCGGGCTTCCGCGATACGCCGTTCCAGTTCGGGGCGGAAGCTGCGGATCAGCCCTTGCACGGGCCAAGCCGCCGCGTCGCCGAGGGCGCAGATGGTGTGCCCTTCGACCTGGCGGGTGACTTCCTCGAGCATGTCGATTTCATCGACGGTGGCGTTGCCGACGCACATGCGCTCCATGATGCGCCAGATCCAGCCGGTGCCTTCGCGGCACGGCGTGCACTGGCCGCAGCTTTCGTGCTTGTAGAAGCGCGACAGGCGGGTGATGGCGCGGACGATGTCGGTGGACTTGTCCATGACGATCACCGCCGCCGTACCCAAACCAGACCGCACCTCGCGCAAGGAGTCGAAGTCCATCAGGACGGTGTCGCAGATGTCCTTGGTCAGCACCGGCACCGACGAACCGCCGGGGATGATGCCCATCAGGTTGTCCCAGCCGCCGCGCACGCCGCCGCAATGCTTTTCGATGAGTTCCTTGAGGGGAATGCCCATCTCTTCTTCGACGTTGCAGGGCTTGTTCACATGGCCCGAGATGCAGAACAGCTTGGTGCCGCTGTTCTTCGGACGCCCCAGACCGCCGAACCAGGAGCCGCCGCGGCGCAGGATGGTCGGCGCGACGGCGATGGATTCGACGTTGTTCACCGTGGTCGGGCAGCCGTACAAACCGACGCCGGCCGGGAACGGCGGCTTCAGGCGGGGCTGGCCTTTCTTGCCTTCCAGGGACTGGATCAGAGCGGTTTCCTCGCCGCAGACATAGGCGCCGCCGCCACGATGGACGAACAGGTCGAAGTCCCAGCCCGAACCGCAGGCGTTTTTGCCGATCAGACCAGCGGCATAAGCCTCGTCGATGGCGGCCTGAAGGTTTTCGGCCTCGCGGATGAATTCGCCGCGAATGTAGATATAGGCGGCATGGGCGCCCATGGCGAAGCTGGCCAGCAGGCAACCCTCGACCAGCTTATGCGGGTCGAAGCGCATGATCTCGCGATCCTTGCAGGTGCCGGGCTCGCCTTCGTCGGCGTTGACCACCAGATAATGCGGACGCTCGCCCACTTCCTTGGGCATGAAGGACCACTTCATGCCGGTGGGGAAACCGGCGCCGCCACGGCCGCGCAGACCCGAGGTCTTCATCTCCTCGATGATCCAGTCGCGGCCCTTGGCGATGATGTCCTTGGTGTTGTCCCAGTCACCGCGCGCCTTGGCGCCCTTCAGGCGCCAGTCGTGGATGCCGTACAAATTGGTGAAGATGCGATCCTGATCACGCAACATCTCAGGCGTCCCCCCCGGCAATGGTGGTCAAAGTCGTCGGGCCGCCCAGCGGAGCCGAATTGGTCCGGCCGTTCTGCGGACCCGGCTTCGGGCTTTCACCGCGCTTCAGAGCGCCGATGATGGCCTTGGTGGATTCGACGCTGAGGTCTTCGTAGTAGTCGTCGCCGATCCAGATCACCGGAGCATTGACGCAGGCGCCCAGGCATTCCACCTCGGAAAGAGTGAACTTGCCGTCTTCGGTGGTCTCGCCCAGGCCGACGCCCAACTCCGACTCGCAGGCTTCGACGATCTCCTGGGAGCCGCGCAGCATGCAGGGAAGATTGGTGCAGACCTGAAGATGGTACTTACCCACCGGCTTCAGGTTGAACATGGTGTAGAAGGTCGCGACCTCGTACACGCGGATCGGGGCCAGTTCCAGCATCTCGGCCACCACGTTCATGGCGGCCAGGGAAACCCAGCCGTCCTGACGCTGCACGATGTCGAGAATGGGCATCACGGCGGAACGCTGGCGCCCGGCCGGATACTTGGTGATGGCGGCCTTGGCCTTGGCCAGACTCTCCTCGGTGAAGGCGAAGCTGGCGGGCTGGAAGGTATCGTCTGTCTTGCTGCTCATCGGTCGATCTCACCGAAAACGATGTCGATGGAGCCAATGTTCGCCACCACGTCGGCGAGCATGTGACCCTTGGACATGAAATCCAGGCCCTGGAGATGGGCATAGGCGGGCGCGCGAATCTTGCAGCGGTACGGCTTGTTGGAACCGTCCGACACAAGGAACACGCCGAACTCGCCCTTGGGCGCCTCGATCACCGTATAGGTTTCGCCTGCCGGAACGTGGAAACCTTCGGTGAAAAGCTTGAAATGATGGATCAGCGCCTCCATCGAAGACTTCATCTCGGCGCGCGGCGGGGCGGCGATCTTGCGGTCGTCAATGCGCACCGGGCCGGACGGCATCTTTTCAATGCACTGGCGCATGATCTTCACGGACTCGTACATTTCGAGAATGCGGACCATGTAACGGTCGTAGCAGTCGCCGTTCTTGCCCACCGGAATGTCAAAGTCGAGCTGGTCGTAGACGGCGTAAGGCTGAGCCTTGCGCAGATCCCAGGCAAAGCCCGAAGCCCGCAGGTTCGGGCCCGAGAAGCCCCAGTCCAACGCTTCTTCCTGCGACACCACGCCGATATCGACGGTGCGCTGCTTGAAGATGCGGTTGTTGTTCAGCAAGGCTTCGCAGTCGGCCAGAACCTTGGGGAAGGTTTCCGTCCAGGCCAGGATATCCTCGGCCAGACCGGCCGGCATGTCGAAGGCGACGCCGCCGACGCGATAGAACGCGGCATGCATGCGCGCGCCCGAGATGCGCTCGTAAAACTCCATCAGCTTCTCGCGCTCTTCGAAGCCGTAGAGCAGCGGCGTCATGGCGCCGACGTCGAGGGCGAAGGAGAAGCAGTTCAGGATGTGGTTGAGAATACGGCCGATTTCATCATAGAGCACGCGGATGTACTGCGCGCGGGGCGGGGCCTCGATGCCCAGCAGCTTTTCGGCGGCCAGACAAAAGGCGTGCTCCTGGTTCATCGGACACACATAATCCAGGCGGTCGAAATAGGGAACCGCCTGGGTATAGCTCTTGTACTCGATCAGCTTTTCGGTGCCGCGGTGCAGCAGGCCGATATGCGGATCGGCCCGCTCGACCACCTCGCCGCCCATTTCCAGGACGAGACGCAGCACACCGTGGGCCGCAGGATGCTGCGGGCCAAAGTTGATGGAGTAATTCTTGATCTGGGCTTCGGCCATGACTTAGACCTTCCCTTCGGCTTTTTCGTCGCCCGGAAGCATGCCTTCCCACGGGCTGAGGAAATCAAAGCTCCGGAAATCCTGGGTCAGCTTGACCGGCTCGTAGACGACGCGCTTCTGCTCGTCGTCGTAGCGCAGCTCGATGAAGCCGGTCAGCGGGAAATCCTTGCGCAGCGGATGGCCGTCGAAACCGTAGTCGGTCAGGATGCGGCGCAGGTCCGGGTTGTCCGAGAAGGCCACGCCGTACATGTCCCAGGTCTCGCGCTCGTACCAGCCGGCGGTCGAGAAAACGCCCACCGCCGTCGGAACCGGAGTGTCCTCGTCGGTCAGCACTTTGACGCGGATGCGGCGGTTGTGCTTCAGGGACAGCAGGTTATAGACCACCTCGAAACGCTGGGAGCGTTCGGGATAATCCACCCCGCACAAATCCATCAGCAGCTTGAACAGGCAGTTCGCGTCATCGCGCAGGAAGGTCAGAACCTTCTGGATCGCCGCCGTATGGACGGTGATGGCCAACTCGCCTTTGGCCACTTCGGCCTTCAGCACGTCCTGGGGCAGCGCGGAGGAGATGTAATCTCCAAGGTCTTGCAGAGCTTGCGTCATAGTCACTCGCCGTATGGGTCACAGCCGTAGAGGCGGAAAATCAGCGCGCGATGGTTCCGGTGCGGCGGATCTTCTTTTGAAGCTGAAGGATACCGTACAGCAAGGCTTCCGCCGTGGGCGGACAGCCAGGGACGTAGATATCCACGGGCACGATGCGGTCGCAGCCGCGCACCACCGAATAGGAATAGTGGTAGTAGCCGCCGCCGTTGGCGCAGGAGCCCATCGAGATGACCCAGCGCGGCTCCGCCATCTGGTCGTAGACCTTGCGCAGGGCCGGAGCCATCTTGTTGGTCAGCGTGCCGGCGACGATCATCACGTCGGACTGGCGCGGGCTGGGGCGGAACACCACGCCGAAGCGGTCCAGATCGTAGCGAGAGCAGGCGGAATGAATCATTTCCACCGCGCAGCAGGCCAGACCGAAGGTCATCGGCCAGATCGAGCCGGTGCGGGCCCAGTTGACCAGCTTGTCAACGGAAGCCAGCGCGAAGCCCTTCTGGTTCACCTCGTCGGCGACGGCCTGAAGGATGGCATCTTGCTGCGGGCCGGGGCCGACGGGCATGCCGGCATTGGTCAGTCCGGGGGTCACTCCCATTCCAACGCTCCTTTGCGCCATTCATAGATGAAGCCGACCGTCAGCACGGCCAGGAAACCCAGCATCGACCAGAACCCCAGCAAGCCGATCTTTCCCAGGGACACCGCCCACGGGAACAGAAAAGCCACTTCCAGGTCGAAGATGATGAAGAGGATAGCCACCAGATAGAAGCGGACTTCAAACTTGGTGCGGGCGTCGTCAAACGCCTCGAAGCCGCATTCGTAAGCGGAGGTCTTTTCCCGATCCGGCTTCTGCCGGGCGACGATCCAGGAGCCGCCGATGCAAACGGCGGAAACAGCCACGGCAATGCCGAGGAACATCAGGATCGGCAGGTATTCAAGGAGCATGGCGTCCATGGTTCTGCCCTCAGACTGCCCCCGGCAGATGAACCGCCAGGGTTGATCACACTGGGTTTTCAAGGAACCGATGCCGCCCCACGCCTTCCGGACAACCGAAAGGTTTCCACCATTGCCCCGTCTGTCGGGACCACGGTCGAAACCGGCTGACCGAGACTGGAACCGCGCAACGCCTCCTCTTGATGTTTCGTTGCGCAACGGGAAAGCGACCATCCGGGAAGGATGGCGGGAGTGACGGGGCTCGAACCCGCGACCTCCGGCGTGACAGGCCGGCGCTCTAACCAACTGAGCTACACCCCCACAGCGAACCCGCGCGGGCTGGGACGGATGTAATCCAGGGCCGGAAAGCTGTCAAGCAAACAAGCCACTTAGAAGCCATTTTTCAGACACGGAAACGCCCCAATCGCGCTATTTCGACGCGGTCGAAAATGTCAAGAGCCCGCAGCGCGGCGCAACGACTTTTCTACAATCAATAGCAACATGAAATATATGGATATTCGGATGGGAATGGAGTCCCCCGCTCCCGACTCAGTCGCCAAGGGCGATCACGTACAGCCAGCGGGCATGAGCCCTGTCGGTGACCGCTTCCCAGGCCTGCCATCCGGCGAAACCGGCAGCCCGCAGAAGCGCCGCCACGCCGTCCTGCTCCCAGTAGCGGAAATAGCGCGGAGCCGCCAGTTTGGCGCTGGACCATTCCTCGCCCTCTCCCGCCTTCAGACTGAAGGCCAGACGCCCGCCGGGCGCCAAGGCCCGCCGCAGGCGCTCCAAGACGACCGCCAATTCGTCGGCGGTGAAATGCAGCAGCACAGCGTTGGCCATCACGAGATCGTAAGGCCCGGCCAGTTCGTCCGTCAAAGCATTGAAAGAACGCGCCCGGAAGCCCCTGCTCTGCAACAGCGCGACAAAACCATCGACAGCATCCGTGCATTCGACGTCGTAGCCCAGGGAAGCCATATAGGCGGCGTCGCGTCCAAAGGCGCTGCCCAGCTCCATCACCCGGGCCGAACCGGGCAATCCCGCCAATGCCCGATCGATCCAGTCCTTCGAGGGACCGGAAACCGTCTGCGACGTTCCCAAGACGTATTCTTGAACACGCGCCGCGTATGAGCGCAGGGTTTCGTCGTTCGACCCGGCCATAACCGCCCTCCTTTCCATCAAGCGGAGGCAGCATATGCCGAGAAAGAGACTGTCGTAAGGGGGGGTGGTGGGCGGTGACGGTCTCGAACCGCCGACATCTTCCGTGTAAAGGAAGCGCTCTACCAACTGAGCTAACCGCCCGCACCAGAGGCCGCTGTTGTGCCAGCCCGGAAAGGATCGGTCAACAGGAACAACGACTCGGGCCGGATCAGCCCCCCTCAAAAAGAAACTGCCCATCTCCTTGCCGAGAAAGGCGGTCCCCGAAAACGACGATGCCGGCTGCTTTCGCAACCGGCATCGACCGAAATTATCCGAACGGACGCCTTACTGAACGGCGTCCTTCAGGCCCTTACCGGCCTTGAACTTCGGCTGCTTGGAAGCAGGAATCTCGATCTTATCGCCGGTACGAGGATTGCGGCCTTCAGAGGCAGCACGCTCGGAAACGGCGAAAGTGCCGAAGCCCACCAGACGGACTTCATCGCCCTTCTGCAGAGATTCGGTAATCGCCGCGAAAACGGCATCGACGGCCTTGGCCGCATCGGTCTTCGACAGACCAGTGTTGTTAGCCACGACAGCCACGAGATCGTTCTTGTTAGCCACGGGACCCCCTTCCGTTAAAACCACAAGTTATAGCCTGCAAAACGCTGACTACCATAAAGGATGCGGCGCAGTCTAAATCCGGTTTCCGCACCCCGTCAATCGAAGATACGTAACTATCCCCAGCTTTTCCGCCACTTTTTTCGGAATCGGTGAGAAAGGAGCCTCTTTCCCCAACCAATAGGACAAAAGAGGCGGAAAGATGCCGCTCAGAGTAACGAAAAAGCCGCGAAAGGAAACCCTTTCGCGGCCTTGACGTTGGTTATAGCCGAAGCGTTCAGTGGGTCACCAGTCCCACGTCGGCGGCGGCGGTTTCGTCGGCGGCGGGCTTTTTCTTGGCCTCTTCCTCCGGATCCCATTCGATGGGCGTCAGAGGCAGAGTCAAGGCGTTGGACAGCACCTCGTCCACCGTGGTCACGGGAATGATCTTCAAACCGCGCTTCACGTTGTCGGGAATGTCGGCCAAATCCTTTTCGTTGTCCTTGGGGATCAGAACCGTCTTCAAACCGCCGCGCAGAGCCGCCAGCAGCTTTTCCTTCAGACCGCCGATGGGCAGGACGCGCCCGCGCAGGGTGATCTCGCCGGTCATGGCCACATCCTTGCGCACCGGAATCCCGGTCAGCATGGAGACGATGGCCGTGCACATGGCGACGCCGGCCGAGGGACCGTCTTTCGGCGTGGCGCCTTCCGGCACGTGGACGTGAATGTCGCGCTTTTCGAAGATGGACGGCTTGATGCCGAAATGCACCGAGCGGGCCCGCACGTAAGAGCGCGCCGCCTGCACCGATTCCTGCATCACGTCGCCCAGCTTGCCGGTCAGGGTAAAGACGCCCTTGCCGGGCATGGATACGGATTCGATGGACAGCAGTTCGCCGCCCACTTCCGTCCAGGCCAAGCCGGTGACCACGCCCACCAAATCCTCCAGCTCCGCTTCGCCGTAGCGGAAGCGGTGGACACCGGCGAATTTTTCCAGATTCCGGCGGGTAACGGTGACCTTGGTCCCCTCGCCCTTAGTGAGAATCTCCTTCACGGCCTTGCGGGCCAGATTGGCGATCTCGCGTTCCAGGCTGCGCACGCCGGCCTCGCGGGTGTAATAACGGACCAGATCGCGCAAAGCGTCGTCCGACAGACTCCACTCGCCCTTCTTCAGATCGGCGGCCTTGGCCTGCTTTTCCACCAGATGGCGCTTGGCGATCTCGACCTTTTCATCCTCGGTGTACCCCGACAGGCGAATGATCTCCATACGGTCCAGCAGCGGCTGGGGCATGCGCAGAGAATTGGCCGTGGTGACGAACATGACGTCCGACAGATCGTAATCCACTTCCAGATAATGGTCGTTGAAGGTGGAATTCTGCTCGGGGTCCAGCACTTCCAGCAGGGCCGAGGCCGGATCGCCGCGCCAATCGGCGCCCAGCTTGTCCACTTCGTCCAGCAGGAACAGCGGATTGGAGGATTTGGCCTTCTTCATGCCCTGGACGATCTTGCCGGGCATGGAGCCGATATAGGTGCGGCGATGACCGCGGATTTCCGATTCGTCGCGCACGCCGCCCAGGGAGATCCGCACGAAATTGCGGCCGGTGGCGCTGGCGATGGAACGGCCAAGCGAGGTCTTGCCGACGCCGGGCGGGCCGACCAGGCACAGGATCGGGCCATTGACCTTGATGGTGCGCTGCTGCACGGCAAGATACTCGAGAATGCGTTCCTTGACCTTGTCCAGACCGTAATGGTCCGTATTCAGAATAGTCTCGGCGCCCTTGATGTCCTTCTTGATCTTGCTGCGCTTCTTCCACGGAATCGACAGTATCCAATCCAGATAGTTGCGCACCACGGTCGCCTCGGCGGACATGGGGCTCATGGAGCGCAGCTTCTTCAGCTCGCCCAAAGCCTTTTCACGGGCTTCCTTGGACAGGCGGGTCTTGTTGATGCGGTCTTCCAGTTCGGCGGATTCGTCGCGGCCGTCCTCGGTCTCGCCCAATTCCTTCTGGATGGCCTTCAGCTGTTCGTTCAGATAGTACTCGCGCTGGGTCTTCTCCATCTGGCGCTTGACCCGGCTGCGAATCTTCTTCTCCACCTGAAGAACGCCGATTTCCGATTCCATGTAGGAATAGACGCGCTCAAGCCGCTCGGAAACCGTCTCGATCTCCAGCAGTTCCTGCTTCTCGGAAATCTTCAGCTGAAGATGCGAGGCCACGGTGTCGGCCAGCTTGCCGGCATCCTCGATCTGATTGACAGAAACCAGCACTTCCGGCGGAATCTTCTTGTTCAGCTTGATGTACTGCTCGAATTGAGCCACCACCGAGCGGGACAGAGCCTCCAGCTCCTGCTGGTCGCCCAGATTTTCCGGCACCAGATCGGCGTAGCACTGGAAGAAATCGTCGTTGCCGGTGAAATTGGTGATGCGGGCCCGCTGGCCACCTTCCACCAACACCTTCACGGTGCCGTCGGGCAGCTTCAGAAGCTGCAACACCGTCGAGACGGTGCCCACCTGATAGATGTCATCGGCGGTCGGGTCGTCCTGGGCCGCGTTCTTCTGGGCGACCAGCAGAATCTGCTTGTCGTCCTTCATGACGTCTTCGAGGGCCCGCACGGATTTTTCGCGGCCGACGAACAGCGGCACGATCATGTGCGGGAAAACCACGATGTCCCGGAGCGGAAGAACCGGAAAGACGTCGCCGGGGGCTAGTTCGACCATATTACCTCTTCATGTCTCGGCGATCCGACTGGCGGACCGAAACCCAAAAAACCATTTTGCTCCCTAAATTTCGGCGCAAACGGGCAAAAGTTCAAGGGGCACGGCGCTTCGTCACCGAGTCTTCTGTGGAAAACAGGGAATAAAGCGGCGTTATCGCCGTTCTTGCGGCCGTTTCCAGCCGGAAAAGGCGCCTTTGACCGTCTTGAAAACGAAAAAGGGCCTCTCAGACGAGAGGCCCCTTCCCTTTTTCCATGCGAAACGCGGCGATCAGGCGCTGGTTCCCACGTCTTCCTTGCTTTCGCCGTAGATATACAGCGGCTTGGCGCGGCCCTCGATGACCTCGCCGTTGATGGCCACTTCCTCGACGCTGTCCAGACCGGGCAGATCGAACATGGTGTCCAGCAACACGCCTTCCATGATGGAACGCAGGCCGCGAGCGCCGGTCTTGCGGGCGATCGCCTTGTTGGCGATGGTCTTCAGGGCGTCATCCGAGAAGGACAGACGCACGTCCTCCATCTCGAACAGGCGCTGGTACTGCTTGACCAGGGCGTTCTTCGGCTTCGACAGAATGTCGACCAGAGCGGCCTCGTCGAGATCGTTCAGGGTCGCCAGCACCGGCAGACGGCCGACGAATTCGGGAATCAGGCCGAATTTCAGCAGATCCTCGGGCTCGACCTCGCGCAGGATGTCGCCGGTGGTCCGTTCGTCGGGACCGCGAACATCGGCGCCGAAGCCGATGGAGGTGCCGCGGCCACGGCCGCTGATAACCTTCTCCAGCCCGGCGAAGGCGCCGCCGCAGATGAACAGGATGTTGGTGGTGTCCACCTGCAGGAATTCCTGCTGGGGATGCTTGCGGCCGCCCTGGGGCGGAACCGAAGCCACCGTGCCTTCCATGATTTTCAGCAGAGCCTGCTGCACGCCCTCGCCCGACACGTCACGGGTGATGGACGGGTTGTCGGACTTGCGGCTGATCTTGTCGACCTCGTCAATGTAGACGATGCCGCGCTGGGCCCGCTCCACATTGTAGTCGGCCGCCTGAAGCAGCTTCAGGATGATGTTCTCCACGTCCTCGCCCACGTAACCGGCTTCGGTCAGCGTGGTGGCGTCGGCCATGGTGAAGGGAACATCCAGAATGCGGGCCAGGGTCTGGGCCAGCAGGGTCTTGCCGCAACCGGTCGGGCCGATGAGCAGGATGTTGCTCTTGGCGATCTCGATGTCGGCGCCCTTGCCGCCATGGGACAGGCGCTTGTAATGGTTATGGACGGCGACCGACAACACGCGTTTGGCGTGCTGCTGGCCGATCACATAGTCATCGAGAACGGCGCAGATGTCACGGGGCGTAGGCACGCCATCCCGCGAGCGAACCAAGTGGGTCTTGTGTTCCTCGCGGATGATGTCCATGCACAGCTCGACGCATTCATCGCAGATGAAGACGGTCGGCCCGGCGATCAGCTTGCGGACCTCGTGCTGGCTCTTTCCGCAGAAGGAGCAGTACAGAGTGTTCTTCGAATCGCCGCTTGTGGACTTGGTCATCGGTTCTCCATAAGGTAGAGCGGCCGCTGCTGAGTCATGTTAGACCCTCTAACCGCTGCCATACAATGGCAAAACTCTCGGTCAGGGCGGTAAAATCCGCAATCAAAGGGACCATCCATCATCCTTCCGGGGTATTTTCCTTGAAAAAGTTCCGGATGGTCCGTTTTCGCCCTGATCAGGCTTCACTCTTCTTGTCGTCGTCCGGAAGCGGACGGCTAGTCACCACTTCGTCGATCAGGCCGAACGTCTTGGCCTCTTCGGCGGTCATGAAATTGTCGCGCTCCATGGACCGCTCGATCACCTCGAGGGGCTGGCCGGTATGCTCGACATAGATGTTGTTCAGACGGGCGCGCATCGCCAGGATCTCGCGGGCCTGGATTTCGATGTCGGTGGCCTGCCCCTGGGCGCCGCCCGAGGGCTGATGGATCATCACGCGGGCGTTGGGCAAAGCGAAACGCTTGCCCTTGGCGCCGGCGGTCAGCAGCAGCGAGCCCATGGACGCCGCCTGGCCGATACACACCGTCGAAACGTCGGGACGGATGTACTGCATGGTGTCGTAGATAGCCATGCCCGACGTCACCACGCCGCCCGGCGAGTTGATATAGAAGGCGATGTCCTTGCTCGGGTTTTCCGATTCCAGGAACAACAGCTGGGCGCAAATCAGGCTGGCGCCGTAATCTTCGACCTGACCGGTCAGGAAGATGATGCGCTCCTTCAGCAGGCGGGAATAAATGTCATAGGCGCGCTCGCCCCGGTTGGTCTGCTCGACCACCATAGGCACCAGGGTGTTCATGTAGAGATCGATGGGATCGCGGTCTTTCATCATAAATCCTTGTGCCCGGTTCGTTCACAACATGCTCCCAGGGACGAACCGTCTGGCGAAACGTCCCGGGTTGCGCTGCCCTTGCCTCTCTATTTAAGGGAGACGGAGGCGGTTGGAAACCCGTCTTAACAAAAATGTGTCAAAAAGAAGAGCGGGCCCCCCGACGGGGACCCGCTCCTTGTGTCTTTCGGCGGCGACGGGGACTGGCCCCGCACCAGCCCGGCTTATTCCTCGGAAGCGGCCTTTTCGGCCTTCTTCTTCGGAGCGGCCTTCTTCTTCGGCTTGGCTTCGCCAGCCTCCGGAGTGGCGTCCGGGTCCTTGCGCAGCTCGTCCAGGCCGACCTTCTTCTCCTCGACCTTGGCCAGTTCGAGGATGTAGTCGATGACCTTCTCTTCGAAGATCGGAGCGCGCAGGCTGTTCAGGGCGTCGGCGTTCTTCTGATAGTACTGGAACACCAGATGTTCCTGGCCGGGGAAGCGGCGGGCCTCGTTCAGAACGGCGCGGTTCAGATCCTCCTGGGTGATCTGGACGTTGTTCTTCTGGCCGATCTCGGAGAGCAGCAGGCCCAGACGGACGCGGCGCTCGGAGATGGTGCGGTACTCGCCCTTCAGCTCGTCGTCGGACTTGTCCTTGTCGGACTCGTCCAGACGGCCGGCGGCCTTGTCCTTTTCCAGCTGCTGCCAGATGGCGTCGAATTCGACATCGACCATGCCCTGGGGCACGACGAAGGAATGGTTCTCGGCCAGCAGGTCCAGCAGGGCGCGCTTCAGGTGGGCGCGCGACATGGTGGCGTAGTCGCGGCCGATCTCTTCGCTCAGCGCCGACTTCAGGGCGTCGAGGGTGTCGAGACCGACGCTCTTGGCCAGTTCGTCGTCGACCGTGGCGGCGACGGGCTTGCGGACTTCGTTGACCTTGACTTCGAACTCGACGTCCTTGCCGGCCAGATGCTCGGCCTGATAGTCGGCGGGGAAGGTCACCTTGACCAGCTTCTCGTCACCGGCCTTGGCGCCGACCAGCTGGTCCTCGAAGCCGGGGATGAAGGTGTTGGAGCCCAGCTTCAGGCTGTAGCCCTCGGCCTTGCCGCCCTCGAAGGGAGTGCCGTCCAGCTTACCCAGGAAGTCGATGACGACGACTTCGCCCGACTTAGCGGTATGCTTGGCCGGAGCGGGCTCCGAGGTCTCGCGGCGCGAGGCCAGATTGTTCAGGGCTTCGTCCAACTCGGCCGGATCGATGTCGGCCACCAGCTTGGTCAGCTTCAGCGACGACAGATCCATGACGGAGATTTCCGGCAGCACTTCGACGGCCACCGAGAATTCCAGGTCGCCGCCCTGCTCGAACTTGGTGATCTCGATCTTCGGCTGCATCGCCGGGCGCAGGTTGTCGCCTTCGATGGCCTTGCCGGCGCCTTCGTTGACGGCGCCTTCGAGCACTTCGCCCATCACCGAGTTACCGTACTTCTGGCGCAGAATGCTCATCGGCACCTTGCCCGGACGGAAACCGGGAACCTTGACGGTCTGGCCGACCTCGGTCAGGCGGGCGACCACCTTCTCGTCGAGCTGGCCGGCGGAAATGACGACCTTGAACTCGTGCTTCAAGCCGTCAGCGTTGATCTTGGTTACCTGCATGGAATTCTCTGCCAATCGAAATCATTTAACATCGGGCGGGGAGCGTAAGCCCTTCGGACCGGCGCAAAAGAAAGCGCGAAACGGTCCGAAAGAGCCCGGCAGTGGTGCGGGCGAAGGGACTTGAACCCCCATGGCTTACGCCGCTGGAACCTAAATCCAGTGTGTCTACCAATTCCACCACGCCCGCCGAGACCATCGGAAAAAGCCCGATTACACGCGCCGGCGCCCCGGCCGCCCGGCCGGAGCCGAGTTCTATAGCACAGTCGTTTGACAGGAAACAGGACAAATCCGCCACACCCGCCGGGACAACCTGCGCGGAACCACCCTGGGGTTGTAGCGCAGCTAATTTTTGCAAAATTGCAGGTAGCTCTTGCGCTCGCGCTCGGTTATAGACAATTTAACATATGGGGCTGAAAAAACCTTAATATGGGCATAGATGCCGGGGGTATTCATGAGCGTAGACTTGGACCGCAATGGCAGACTTGCGTTTCTTCTTATAGACGACCGCGTCCGCAGCGACCTTCGTGAATTCCGCCCTCTATTAAGCCAGAACATTGATCGAATTCTCGATTCTTTCTACTCTCACGTCAAAGCCAATCCCGTGGCCTCCCAACTCTTTGGCCCCGGCACCGGCAACTCGATAGACCGCGCCCGCAGCCTGCAAAAGCAGCACTGGCTGGACAACGTCTTCACCGGCGATTTCGGCGAAGCCTATTTCGAGCAGATCGTCAAGATCGGCAAGGCCCACGAACGCGTCGGCCTGGAACCCCGCTGGTACATGGCGGCTTACGCCTTCACCCTGAACAAGCTGGTGGAACTGACCCTGGCCACCTATCGCAAGAAGCCCCAGCGGGCCACCGAAATCATTCAGGCCATCAACAAGGCCGTCTTCCTGGACATGGACCTCGCCATCTCGGTCTATGACGAAGCCGTGAAGCGCACCCAGACCTCGGCCCTGCTGAACGCCCATGCCGACACGTTCGAAAAAGACGTCAACAGCGTCTTGAACGTGGTTTCCGCCGCCGCCCGCGAATTGCAGAACACGGCCAACACCATGGCCGCCACCGCCGACGAAACCCTGCGCCAGTCGTCCGCCGTCGCCGGCGCCGCCGAGCAAGCGTCGCAGAACGTCCAGACCGTGGCCGCCGCCACCGAGGAACTGACCGCTTCGATCCAGGAGATCAGCCGTCAGGTCGTCCAGTCCACCCAGATCTGCTCCGACGCCGTGCATGAGGCCGAGCGCACCAACACCATGGTGCAGGGATTGGCCGAAGCCGCCGGCAAGATCGGCGAGGTGGTCAAGCTGATCAACAACATCGCCAGCCAGACCAACCTGCTGGCCCTGAACGCCACCATCGAGGCGGCCCGCGCCGGCGAGGCCGGCAAGGGCTTCGCCGTGGTCGCCG
>DATLJS010000049.1:0-1509 GCA_035538795.1 Candidatus Sulfotelmatobacter sp.
AATAAGCACGCTGCCTTCCGCCTGGGAAATGAAATCCGGCACGATCTTTACGGCGCGGATCTGGTCGGCAGCACGCCCGTCGCTTCTCACAAATCCTCCCAGAGCCGTCTTCTAGGGCTGCAATTCCTGCCCTAAGGGTAATCCGGAATCAACGCTTCGTCACGGATTTCATAGACTCGACGGCCCGGTGGATCGGCGCGGTCAAAATGGACGCGCCGGAGGGCTTCGCCGACTGCGCGCCGAGGCCGTTCGAGTTGACGAGGAAGGTCTGCGTCAGATCGAGATGGCCGGCGAGGGTGTCCATTTCCTGCCCGTGGATGAGAATTTTCAAGCGCCGTACCTGGGGCACATTGGCTTCTAGTGTCCGGGTGATGGAGTCCACCGCCATCTGCTCACTCTGAATGCCAGACGGGATGGAAGTCGACATGGACTCGGAGAAGTCGGCGACACCCGTGCCGTCGGGGAGGAGGTAGAAGGCGAGCAGGGCGGCATCGGCGGGCAACGTGCGAGCTTCGGGGGCCACCGGTCCAGCAAGCAGGGTGTTCAGCACCTGCTTAGCGCGCAATGCGGGATCACTCGAAAGCGCCAGTTCCACCGTTACGGGCATAAGAGGGCCTTCTTCCGACTTCGAGCCCCAATACATTTTGGCCTTCACCCTGGGGTCGCCGCTGCTGGCTGGCGCTGGTGGCAGGAGTTCGCGGCGGGCCTGCTCCGCGGTCTTCTCGGTCAGCTGCTTGGCAACGTTTACCTGGCGACGGAGGGCGGGAAAATAGAGCGCAGCCCCGATAACCGCAACCAGCAGCGCGCCGCCGAGCCATAGACGCCATCTCGCGATCATGGCTCGCCCCCTCCACCCGTGCTGGAAACGATCGGCAGGATGTAGGATGGCCGGAAGACCACAACGCCGTGCGCGATGGCATCCGCCACGCCCGGAACCATGCGGTCGAGTTCGCCACGTTGCTGAACCGCGACACTGGAGATTTCCACGGCGATGGCGGGAGCAGCCGTCGTGCGCAATTGGCGGACAGGTGCGACCGTGGCCGTGGCGGGCGAGCCCCTGAAGCGTCTGGCGAGTTCTTGCTGCACCAGATCACCCAGTTTGCGGCTGAGGCCGACGAAAGGCGCCTGCGCCCGATCCCAGGGAATCAGGCCCGTCGTGTTGGTGAATGAGGGAAGCTCCGGCATGACGTAAGTGCGGACGGTCCCGACCAGACCGGTGGACGCGATGTGGAGGGTAATGAAAATGGCGCCACGCTGGGCGTTGGCTCGCGCAGAGCGGTCGTCAAACGACGGATTGTCGTTGCCGTCGCGGGTGGTCAGGACTTGAAAACCCTGCGCTTCGAGCGCCTGCTTTAGCCGCGAAGAAAACTCGAGGATCACCTCGCTTTCGCGGATGCCTTCGGTGCCGCGCGCGCCCAGATCCGCGCCTCCATGGGCGGGGTCGAGGACGACAATGTTCAGGCCCATCCTGGGCTGGGAAGGCGGAATGTTCGCCTGCGTCGGGTTGGG
>DATLJS010000050.1:0-61885 GCA_035538795.1 Candidatus Sulfotelmatobacter sp.
ATCGCTTGGCATTACATCACGCCAGGCAAGCCGATGCAGAACGGCTATGTGGAGAGTTTCAATGGCCGCATGCGCGACGAGCTTTTGAACGAGACCGTCTTTACCAGCATGCCCCAGGTCCGCGCCGTCATCGCCGCCTGGCCGGCAGACTACAACACGGCTCGGCCTCATTCGGCCTTGGGCTACCAAACCCCGGCAGCTCACGCTGCCAAACTCAAAGCAATGGGGGCAGGCTTTCCGCCCGTTCCGGGCTCCGAACCTGCCCCCATTGCTCAGACCGCGCCAAACGGCGTAACTTTGCTCAGGACTCTACCTTCGGCTGGATGAAAAAGCCGAGGCAGGTCAGGGCATGCCCCAGCCCATGTTGCCATTCCCGCCCATATCGGGCATCAACAACAGACTGGATTCCACTTCTGAGCGGTAACAATTAGGGGAACAGGTCAGCTGTCACCAACAAACAGACAATCAAACTCAGGCGCAATTTATCGGATGAGGACGTTACCTATCTCACATCGACCCTCGGCATCACCGCGTTAACCAAGATTTGGAGCCCTGAGGTCCTCCCCTTTGATTACAGACGTGCAAGCCACAATAGCCAAATTGGTAGCCATGCCCGACTGGTTCGGGCATGTAACCGGCAAAACTCCGCGCGTGCCTCCTGAACCAGCGGGCTCCGCCACCACGCTTCCACATCCGGCCAGATTCGAACAACTGCAATGGCGGCTTCGATTGGGTCGTCGTAGATGATCCCACAGGCGCGCAAACGCTCAAAAACCGGCCTCGCGTCAACCGATATCTCCGGACATTGCGTCGACCAAATGCAGATCGTTGGCACATTGGCAACCAGAGCTTCATGAAGCGGCGTGCTGTAGTGGTCGAGAACGAGCAAGCGGCATCCGAGAGCATGATCCCAAAGCCGACCGCTCACGAGTGTCAAATCAGGCATACTCCGGGATAGATATTCCTCGAAGAGAGCCGTTTCCTTATCGAATAAGAAGGGACGGTAGGCAAGTGGGATGTCGTTTTGCCGAAGATGAGAAAGCAGAGCCTCCTTGCCATCAAGATAGCGGAGAGCAGTGCCACCAATGCTCGGCCAAAGAAATCCGTCATAGGACGTGGAAATCCGAGTTCCCACCACGATTGCCACGCGCTTGGTTTCACGATGGCGATTGCGAAGGTGGCTCAGATGCGGCGACGGAAGGGGCACGAAACGACCGACATAAGGTGCGTGACGCATCCAGCCCCAGGTTATAAAGGCATCGGCAGAGTATTCAAAAGCCGCGCCAATACAAAATGGTAGGGCCGTCCCGTAATGGCTGCCATGTTGAGTCTCAACCAGCCTGACACCCGCGGCAACGGAAATGGCGTTTTCCCGGCGCTTCGCAGTGGACATATAGTCTGGAGTGCGTATGCGAAGCCAGGGACGGCCAACCGTGACAGCGGCAGGCAGCCGATCAAAGTTCGCTGGACACAAGCTGGCCAACAAGGTCGGCAAAACTCTTAAGAAGGGTTCTGGAAAGTGTTGCTTTGGATTCCATGCCGAACCATCCGACGGCAGATTCCTGCTTCGCCTGGAGCGGCCACGGCACCACAAAACCATTGCCAGAAGAATTCTTTGCCATCCTCGCGTACCGGGCACAGGGTCAATCGCCTGCCCGAGCCAGTCCCGGAGATGAGAAGATTTGGGTGGTGGAGGCTCACTCGTCCCAGACCAATCTGGTTTAACATCAGTAATGTGGACGAGGGTTACGTTCTCAGGCGCCATAGCCTCAACAAAGCGTGAGGCCTGCCAATGAATGAAGAAAGGCGACAAGAAGACAGGCGCGATCTCCTCCATGGTCGCAATGGAGAAAGTTGAGTCAGGGTCGATCACCTCAGCGACTAAGGCAATATCGGCATGGCTGGCAAAAAACCGCTCCAGCACTCGATAGCGGGACCAAGCTTGGTAAACGCTATATTGCACCCATGGTCCAAGCAGATATCGCCAGTATGTCAGCGGCAGTTGGGGATGGCGTTCAACGAATTCGGCCGCCTGCTGCTCCAATACCCACTTATATAAATGATCACATAGCTGAACTTGCTGCAGCCGATCTGCTTCGTCGCAAAACGGCGCCGTAAATGAGATATGCCGCCACGTGTTTAGTCGGCTCTCTGCCCCGGCAAAACACCAGGTGCCGATTGCGAAATCGGTAGTCGGATCAAAATCGTCCGGAGCCTTGCCGAAAAAGAGGCGATGAGTTACATCAGCCCCATCTCCAACAGGGGGCGCGAATTCTCTGGGAAACGGAACAACCATTTTATAGACCTAAGAAGGCACGGAAATTATGGCCAGGAAATACCGCCAAGATATTTATAGCAACGGCAATCATTGCGCAAGTTTATCTGCGGGTCATACGATCTCACGATCCCGGCGTTTAAGGATAACGTCTTGAGGCGTATTACAACCTGACTGCCGGGCCATTGACTGGCTCTTACTTGCGGCAGCATACTGTTTTTGGCTGTGCAGAACAATCGAGGAAACAATGGCGGACGTAATGATACGGGGCAGGCTGATTGGTCCGACCCAACCCTGTTATATAATTGCCGAGGTTGGTATCAACCATAATGGAGACATGGATCTTGCTGTCCGCTCGATTGCGGCGGCGGCGGCGGCTGGGGTCGATGCCGTTAAGTTTCAAAACTACCGGACGGAAGATTTTTTATCCGATCACACCCTGACCTATAGCTACGTTTCTCAGGGCCAACAGCTCGTCGAGTCACAATATGACATGTTCAAGCGCTGTGAGTTGACTGCTGATTCCTTGATCCGGCTTAAGCGCGAATGCGACAAACAGGGCGTTCATTTCATCAGTACTCCCACCAGCGAGCAAGGGGTAGACGAGCTGATTGCTGTCGGCGCCGACGCTTGCAAGAACGGTTCTGACTATCTTGGCCACCTGCCTTTGATTCGCCGCATGGCAGCTTCTGCTATGCCGACGATTCTTTCCACTGGAATGGCTAGCCTGAGCGATGTGGACGAAGCAGTCGACGCCTTTTCCTCAGCCGGCGGCAAGGATCTCGTGTTACTGCACTGTGTGTCAGCCTACCCAGCGCCAACGGCGGAGCTTAATCTGCGGCGCATCCTCACCCTGGCTCAGGCCTTCGACGTGCCGGTGGGCTTTAGTGATCATTCGGAGGGGATTATAGCCGCAACAGTGGCGGCGTCCCTTGGTTGCTGCATGGTCGAAAAGCATTTCACCCTGGATCGCAGCCTACCGGGACCCGATCATGGAATGTCGAGTACGCCGGAAGAACTCAGGCTGTTGGTGGATGGTGTTCGTCAGGCACAAGCCGCGCTGGGAACGGCGGCTCTCGGCCCCGTCGGGGCCGAGATAGAATCGCGAACATCCTTTCGATTGTCCTGCGTCGCTTTACGCGACCTTCCGGCCGGCACCCGGTTGCGTGCCGAGGACCTCGCCTTCCGCCGCCCCGGTTCGGGATTCCGGCCTGCTTTAGCACCGCTTCTGGTTGGCCGGACCATCCGCCGGGACTTACCGCGTGGCCATGTGCTGGTGCACGAGGACTTCGACGCATGATACCCCACAACCGTCTGACCTTCAGCGAAACGGAAGCATTGGCAGCAGCAGAGGCTGTTCGGAGTGGCTGGTGGGTGGGTGGTTGTCGTTTAGCCGCTTTTGAAAAAGCGCTAGAGACAACATTCAGTTGCGATCACGCAGTGGCCGTCGGCTCCGGCCTCGGAGCGTTACGCCTGGCCCTGAAAGCAGTCGGCGTCGGACCGGGTCGCGAGGTTGTGGTCCCAGCCTATAGTTGCGTAGCGCTGGCCAACGCGGTCTTGTCCCTCGGCGCGGCGGTGGTGGTGGCGGATGTTGTGCTCGGAAGCTGGAACATTTCGGCGGCAAGTGCGGCCGCCAAAATGACATTGCGTACCGCCGCCATCATTGCCGTCCACACGTTTGGCGCGGACCTCGACGTCACCGGCATTGCGTCCTTAGGCGTCCCAGTGATCGAGGACTTTTCCCATGGTTTCCCCTTTGATGGTACGACGGCCGGGGCGGTGCGGGGAGCCGCGGCGATCTTATCGCTTCACGCCACAAAATTAATAGGGGCTGGTGAAGGCGGAGCGGTACTGACGGCGGACTCCGCTATCGCTGCAACCGTGCGCCACATGCGCGATTATGCGGACAAGCCGGCAGATGGCACCTTCCTAAACGATAAGATGACCGATATAGAGGCAGCCATTGGTCTTTGTCAGCTTGACCGCTTGCCGGCCACAATCAAAGCGCGTTCCGATCTGGCCGACCGATATCAGAAGCACCTGAAACAGGCCGCCACAACGGGCTCCTTTGCCTTACCGCCGGCGGGGCATGGACGCATCTGGTACCGCTATGCCGTCGAACTAACGGCGGCACCTGAGGCCGCCGAGGTGGCTACTGCTCTACGGAAACGAGGAATTGGAGCGGCCCTCCCCGTGGATTGTTGGGCCGACCTGACCGATTGCCCCATTGCCCAAGTGGCCTACCGCAACCTCATTTCGCTGCCGCTTTATCCAACCCTGACGACTGAAGAGCAAGATCAGGTCTTAAGCGCCTTCCTGGAGATCAGAACCCAATGACCGAGCCCTGGAACGCCAAATTGGGGCGCATTGCGTCCTATTATGAAAATCTAGTCGCCGCCTATGGGCATGACCCGCGCGCCTGCGATTATGGGCGGCGGTCATCACAAGAGTCCAAATTCAGCATCCTGGCCGACGCTCTGCCGCTAGATGGCCGATCGGTTCTTGATGTGGGCTGCGGCTTTGCCGACTTCTCAGATCATCTTCGGGCGCGCTATCCATCGGTTGTTTATGAAGGTGTCGATATTACCGATGCCATGGTAACGCAAGCTCAGGCGCGCCATCCCGACCTTCTCATTCGCAAACTGGATATTTTAGAAAGCGACCCCGGTCGGACCTATGATCTAGTTACTGCCAACGGTATCTTCTACCTGCTGGGAGATTCTGCGCCGGATTTCATGCGCAGTCTGATATCTCGGATGTTTGCCCTCGCCAATAAGGCTGTGGCCTTTAATTCCTTGAGTACATGGGCACCACACCAAGAACCCGGAGAGTTTTACGCCGACCCTTTGCAAATTATGGAATTTTGCCGATCCCTATCACCCCGCCTAGTGCTGCGCCACGATTATCTGCTGCATGATTTCACCATCATTCTCTACAAGGCCTAGAGGTAATGCTGCTTTCAATCAATCAACCTGCCTACCTTCCATGGCTGGGTTATTTTCACCGGATCGCTATTTCAGACATGCACGTGGTCCTCGATCATGTCCAGTTTGAAAAGAACAGTTACACCAATCGCAATAAGATCCGCATTGCACAAGGATCCTCCTGGTTGACGGTGCCGGTTCTGACCGGTGGAAAATTTGGTGATTTGACTATCTCATCCCTGGAAATCGCCAATCAGTCCTGGCGGCGAAAACATTGGGAAACGATCCGCCAAAACTATACGCGAACCCCGTTCTTCGGCGAGCATAAAGACTTTCTTGAGGAAACTTATCGCCGGGAATGGCCTCGTCTGGCTGATCTGACCCGCTTCATGACCACGTATCTCTTAGCCGCTTTAGACATTAAGACACCACTGCTCTACAGCTCTGAAATGGCCGTGGAGGGGGCCAAAGATCTGCTAATTCTCGACATCTGCCGCAAAACCGGCGCGACGACCTATCTCTCAGGAGCGCTGGGCCGTCAATATCTGCAAGTAGAACCGTTCGACACTGCGGGTGTCTCCATTTATTACCAGGACTATCATCATCCCGCCTACCCGCAGGCCTATGATGGCTTCGAGCCCTATATGGCAGTGATCGACCTTCTTCTGAACCAAGGCCCGAACAGTTTAGCCATACTCATGGCCGGAAACAAAACGGCGGAGAATATCCGCCGTTCTGTATGACCCCCGGCGATTACCGACTCTCACGCAATGGAGCTGCCGCCGGATGGTCGCCAGGAACCGGCGAAAATTCATCCTGCACACGTTTGCGCAATGACCGGTAGGTAATATCAATATCCTTCGACTGCTTTGAAGGCCGACGCAGGTGGAATCTGGCCCATTCTGCAAGAATCTGTACAGCATATACCGCAACGGCCCGTATTCGAGCGACACGGCCCCCGATGGGACGAGGCATGCTGTACATAGCTATATAAAAGCCCTTCACAAACCAAATGCCCGGTATATGCGAGATTATGCTCCTCAACAGGTACCGCTTCAGATAGTCCAGCTTCATAGACCATAGATCGGCATCGTCGGTTTTAAGAGCTTGAATCATGGGCGGGAACCAGACCTGTCCGCCCTCTTCGGGAATGGGGTTAGTTCCGTTCAAGACGCGAATGTAATGTTCGAATCCGAAACGCTTGATGAAAGCGAAATTGACGGCATTGGTGATATAGGGCCGCCAGCTGTACCAATCGATAATTGGACTTTCCGTGTAATTGATCGTACGCGAAGCGTCCGAAGCATTCGCATCGGAAATGCTGAGAAGATAGGCCTCCTCATCATCGGCAGATGGGCCAATCCGCCCACTCCGCCGAGCGAATTCGTAAAGCGGCGTTCCTGGCAATGCCTGGGCATAGTTGATACTGATATGGGACGGAGGCAGCCATGGCGCCCGCGCATGCAGAAACTTTGCGAATTCCGCCGTTTCCGCAATGGTTTCATCGGTTTCTCCCGGCATGCCAATAACGAATTGGCCTACCGTGTAAAGACCAGCATCCAGAGTCCATTCTACAGCCCTGAAGTTATCCTTGATGTCGAGCTTCTTCTCCATCACTTCCAGCATACGCGGGCTACCAGACTCGAAACCATAGATGATTGACACACAGCCGGCATCTTTCATCATCGCAATTGATTCTTGCGACACACTACGAGTCCGGACACCAGGAGCCCGCCATAGTACATCATAAGGCTTAATGGCGGCGCAGAATTCCTTTAGCCAGCGCTGATCTGAGGCAAAGGATTCGATGTGAACGTCGATGAATCCGACATTAAAGCGGGCAATCAGTTGCTCCAAGCGCGCCATGACCACGGGCACAGGAATATGGCGAATGCCCTTGTCCCAACGGTGACAGAAAGTACAACGCGCGACGCAACCTTTACCGACCGACAAAAAGGCGGCGAATTTGTCGCGACGATACGGCTGATAAGCCCGTTGATCGTAAGCAGCCGATTTCCACACTAGTCCATCCTCACCGAAGGCGGGATAGATACGCTGATGCACGTGCGATCCCTTGACTAGGTCATCGAGGTCTATGTCATAAATCTCTTCAGTAGGAATCAGTCCGCCATAACCGGTATTGACCAATTCGCCTTGGCTATCCCGATAGATCAAGCCCCCGATACCAAGAAAATTGTGACGGTCACCCTCCATCTGCCATTTTTTGAGGACACCGAGAAGTGGGATTTCACCCTCACCGATCACCACCACATCCACGCCAGTGCGGCGAAGCAGGAGCTCGGCGCTAGCACCCAGATTTCCTCCCAATACAATCAACGTATTGGGCAGTAGCCGCTTCACATCAAGCGTCAGCCGCTTGGTATAGCCGTAACCAGTCGACACGACTGCGCTGATTCCCAAAACCGCAGGCTTTTCTGCAACAAGGTGAGCGAGAACCTGATCGTAGGAATGGCGTAGGGAGTCGATGTCATAGAGCGCAACATCGGGGAACCCCCCCTTGCGGGCATAGTTCATAACCGATAGTGCCCCAAGAGGCGGAAAAGTTGCCACAGCATCGCGGAGCGGTAAGGTTATGAAAATAATTTTCACGGCATAAAACTCCGCTATTTCAGCCAAGGTAGGCAAAAAATTTCCTGAGATTTACAGCATTTCCTCGCCAGTAAGCCATGCTTTTTTAAATCGACTTGCCCGATGTGAAAAAGATGCAGTTAGCCTAGGATAGCTAAGAACGCCGCCGCCGCCCGGTCTGCTCCTCGGCCATCGCAAACGCTGGCCGCGATCTTCGCCATAACGCTCAGCTTGTCAGGAGCTGCTGCCAACCGGCAAACAGCTTCAGCCACCGCTGAAGCTGTGACCTGATCTAACCGGCCAAGGCAGAGGCTAGCTCCCACCGCCGCCATGTTATCGGCAATTTTTAATTGGTTATCCGCCTCCACGACGATAATTGAGGGGAGGCCAAGAGCGCACCGTTCCAGGGCCGAGCTACCACCGGCGCCAAGCACCAGATCGACATCCGACATCAAGCCGGCCATATCCTGTACCTGGATATGCAAGCGGCCGTCGAGCCGCAAACCGGCCAGTTGATCGGCCACAGCAACCCGATGCGGCGCTGTGGCACCCAGCACTACCTCGACCTTTAGCGGTAGACCCGTCAGAGCCAAACCCTCCAGCATCACAGCGGTAGCGTTATCGGGATCGGTCGCCCCCATGGAAACCATGACCCGTCGCAGGCTGTCACGGGAACGCGCCAAACTTGCCGACCGTGCGACGGCAAATTGAGGGCGCAATAGGCCATAGAATGCACCGGCCAACACCCGCGCATCCAGAGGCAGGACGGCCCGGTAATCGGCGGGATCGCGGCCAATGGTTTGATCGAGAAGCAAATCTGCATCATGGCGACGATTCACCATGTCCTCAATGACCATGATGCGCTTTGCCCAGGGGCGGCACTTCGACTCGTCCTCGATGGTCAGGGCGTAATTATCAAGGACCAATCCCTCGCAATCCTGGGGGAATAGCGCTTTCAGACCCTCCGCCAGACCTTTGTCGGCGGGCAACAACGAAACGGGAAAATCGCTAACCGCCGGCACAGTATCCAAGGTTACCGCATGCGTGGCGATCACACAGCCTGCACCCGCCCGCAACAAAGCCTCGGCCAGCGACAAACAACGTACGGCATGGCCTGCGCCGATTGCCGGGAAAGCCTCAAAATGTAAAACAACATGAGTCATTATCAGAGATGGTGTCAGAAATTTCCATTGCTGGCAAGCAAGTGGCAGGGGTAAACAGGATCAAGACAAATCATCGAATAAATGGTTGGAGCCCACCGACCTGGAGAGATTTTTCATGACAGTTCTGATTGTGGCAGCGCATCCCGACGATGAGGTTTTAGGCTGTGGCGGCACCATGGCTCGACTGGCCGCAGAAGGGGAGGCCGTGCATGTCCTCATCATGGCCGAAGGCGCGACGTCGCGCGACGACAACCGGGATTCCTCGGCCCGTGCCGAGGAACTTGAGACCTTGCGTGATGCCGCAAGAGCCTCCGCCGCCGTTTTGGGTGCTCATCCGCCGCGCTTTGCTAGCTTGCCTGACAATCGCATGGATGGATTGGAGCGCCTCGACATCATCAAGATCGTTGAAAAAATCGTGCTGGAATTGTGCCCTCACACGATCTACACGCACCACGGAAACGATCTCAACATCGATCACCGCCTAACCCATGAAGCCGTGCTGACCGCTTGCCGCCCCCTTCCGGGAGCCAGCGTCGTCGCCATCCATGCCTTTGAAACCCTGTCCAGTAGCGAATGGGCGGCGACGCAGCAAGGTCGCGCCTTTCAGCCGACCCGGTTTGTCGGTATTGGACGATTTTTGTCCGCCAAACTACGAGCCCTGGAAGCTTATAACTCGGAAATGCGCCCCTTTCCGCATGCCAGAAGCATTGAAGCGGTTGAATCCTTGGCCCGTCTGCGCGGCGCAATGGTCGGCCTGCCCGCCGCCGAGGCATTTCAAACCGTGCGTCAGGTGATCCTGTGACCTCTGGAGGAACTTCGCCGGATTGGCCGAAAAGGCCGGGTAATTGTGCGACGGCCTGGGCACCTAAAAGGTTGTAGATATCATGGAGTCTGTCAGATGAGCGAGAGTTGGCGCCAGTTCAGCATTGGCGAAAGAGCCATTAGCGTGGGATTGCCGAGCTCGGCATCGGGGAAGGCGAGGTGCTTGACAGAAGCAACATTGGCGCCCGCCGCCCTGGTACGGGCCTGCCGCCAGAAATGTTGGGCGAGTTCCTCGGTCGCGCCTCGTCACATGCGATCGCCAGGGGCGAATGCCTTTCCTTCAGGGACGTCCGCCAATGACGATCGATGAGTCCCAGCTGGCACGCTGGTTTGAGAAATTCACCTCATTCAGGCGCAACGAGTTCCACCCGATGGTCTGGATCGTGGGTGATCCCACGATCGGGCGCGGGGTGTCCATCGGCGGCTTTTCGGAGGTCAATGGAAAGGATGCCGAGTTGATCATCGGCGATGGGTGCGACATTGCTGCCTTCGTCTCGATCAACTGCGCCGATTCGCACCGACGCTGCATCGGACTTTCGGACGACATCAGGCGGCGAAACATCAGGATTGGCGACTGCGTCTTCATCGGATCTCATTCCGTGGTGAAGGGCGGTGCCGTGATCGGCCACCACTCAGTCGTGGCAGCCGGGACCGTCGTGGAGCCTGGAGAGATTCCTCCGTATTCTCTTGTCTCAGGCAATCCCATGACGGTTCGGGCCGGCTACTACGAGAACCGGTGCGTAGAGCGGGCAGACGATTCTATTCCCGATGAGAGGGAGAAATCATGATATCGTCGAAGGTATTGGTGGTGGCAGCGCACCCGGACGACGAGGTCCTCGGTTGTGGCAGGACGATTGCCCATCACGCGGCCGCCGGCGACGAAGTCAATGTCATCTTCCTCGGAACGGGGGTCGGCACACGCGTGGACAAGCCCACGGATAAGACCGGCAAGCGGCGTCAGGCTTGTGACGTGCGCTGGGGATCATAGGCGTCCGCCGCTGCGAGTTCCTGTCCGTTCGGGCCGCCGAGGTTCCACGGCTTGACGTCATCTCTACACTTCAAGCCGTTGCGATGTCACTGTCACTGCGGAGGATCTATACGCACTTTGCCCACAACCTCAACGTTGATCATCGCGTGGCGTTCCAAGCTGTAATGACGGCATTTAGACCTCGACCCAGAAGTTCGGTCTTTATCGCTGAGCTTACTGTTCGCTGCTCCCGAGATTGATGCTGGCAATCTGATTGCTCAAGCTCGTTACAAACTACATCACAATGAAACCGAGGAAGAGTTACGCTGTATAGACGATGCTATGATCATTCGGGTATTCGAGGAAACTGTCGAGGCCCTTTTGGCGGGGGAAATTTCAGGAACAGCTCAGAATCATGCCGAAGCCACTTGGTATGATCGTTGAGTTGCGACTCAATCGGAGCTCGATGTGGGACAGACAATTATCAGTCTATTCAATCACATGCGCGCCTTGCCAGCGAGTGCCCCCCCGTTCTTCACCTATCGTGGACGAAAATACATTCTCACCCTCGCAGCAGCAGAACCGCTAGTAGTGGAACGGGACAAAATCGAAGTTCGACGCTTTTTCTGAATTGGTTACGGTGCCAGGGGCTGGGAGCACCGCTCCAGAGTGGGCCGCTGCCGCGCGGTGGAACGGATACACCCTTCACCTCCACTCACCTAGACATGGCCGCCATCTCAGGACAGCGTTCCTTCCGTCCCTTACCCTGAACTTGCCCCGAAAAGAGTGGATGTAGGATCGTTGTGTCGTCGATAACAGATTGCGGACCGGCATCTCTCGTGCACCGATGCTCCTTCAAACTCAAATACCGTGCCTGCGGTTTCGCGCAAATAACTTTTTATAATTGAAAATCAATGTGGATTAGGATTCTTACTCCATGACCTCCATTGCCTTCACCGACCTTAAAGCTCAGCAGGCCCGACTGGGTGGACGCATCGAAGCTGCCATCGCCCGGGTGATGGACCATGGCGCTTTCATCTCTGGACCCGATGTCACGGCCTTCGAAGAAAAACTTCAAGCTTTCTGCGGCGCCCGCCACGCCATTACTTGCGCCAACGGCACCGACGCCCTGGAACTGGTGATGCGAGCCGAAGGTATCGGCCCCGGCGATGCGGTGTTCGTGCCGGCCTTCACTTTTGTCGCCACCGCCGAATGCGTGCCGAACCATGGGGCAGTGCCGGTCTTTGTTGATGTGCGGCCTGACAGCTTCAACATCGATCCGGCCAGTCTGGAAACTGCGGTGGCTGAAGCCAAACGACAGGGGCTGACGCCGCGCATGGTGGTCGCCGTCGATCTGTTCGGCCAGCCCGCGGACTATCCGTCTTTGCGCGAGATCTGTCGGTGCGAAAGCATGACCTTGGTGGCGGATGCCGCCCAGGGGTTTGGCGGCCAGCTGCATGGTAAATCCGTGGGAACCCTGGGCGACTATACCACCACCAGCTTTTTTCCGGCCAAGCCGTTGGGATGTTATGGCGACGGCGGGGCCGTATTCACCGACGACGATGCCCGTGCCGAACTTTTGCGCAGCCTGCGCATTCACGGTAAAGGTAGCGATAAATACGACAACGTCCGCATCGGCATGAATTCCCGG
The DNA here is from genome assembly GCA_035538795.1 of Candidatus Sulfotelmatobacter sp. Lineage (GTDB taxonomy): Bacteria > Pseudomonadota > Alphaproteobacteria > Rhodospirillales > Magnetospirillaceae > JAJZGK01. The sequence continues at coordinate 12,392 of DATLJS010000050.1, forward strand.
CTGGACACCATTCAGGCGGCCATCCTTATTGAAAAACTGGCGATTTTCGGCGACGAAATCGAGGCTCGCAACCGTATCGCCGCCCGTTACCGGGCTCTATTGAGCGACAAAGTTCATACTCCCTGCGTCATCGACGGAGCCCTGTCGGTCTGGGCACAATATACCCTGGTGCTGGAGAACCGCGACGCGGTGATGGCGGCCTGCAAGGCGGCGGGGGTGCCGACCGCCGTCTATTATCCCATCCCCATGAACCATCAGACCGGCTATCGCCAATTCCCGGTGGCTCCCGGCGGCGTGCCGGTGTCGGAGCGGCTGGCGAGCCAAGTCTTGAGTCTGCCCATGCATCCCTATCTGGATGAGGCGACCCAAGACAGAATCGTCGATGCGGTGCTGAAGGCGGTCTAACCGACCTGCTTTAGCCCACCCCGACCTTCATCCACCAGTTCATAACGGCTGCCATCGACGGGACAGACGAAATTCTCGCCCAAGCGGCCGCCGGCCTTGCTCATCCAACCAATCACCCGGGCCGGCACCCCGGCCATCAGGGCGTGGGGCGGAACGTTGGTGGTCACCACAGCGCCAGCGGCGATGAAGCTGTATTCCCCCAATTCGTGGCCGCAGACGATGGTGGCGTTGGCGCCGATGGTAACGCCGCGGCGCACGATGGTCGGGCGGTATTCATCCTTGCGGGAAATCTCGGCCCGGGGGTTGTTGACGTTGGTGAAAACGCAGGACGGACCGCAGAATACGCCGCTTTCCAGCTCGACGTCGTCATAGACCGAGACGTTGTTCTGGATCTTCACCTTATCGCCAATCCGCACCCGGTTGGCGATGAAGACGTTCTGCCCCAACGAGCAATCCTTGCCGATCACCGCGCCGCCGCAGACATGGACGAAATGCCAGATGCGGGTGCCGTCGCCGATCTGGGCGCCGGCATCGACGATGGCGCTTTCATGTGCCGTCCAACCGCTCATGATCATTGCCCCCGCAACTTGGCGGCCAGCGGATGATAATCGCCGGTCAGGCCCAGCACCTCGGCGGTGCGGATGTCGTGCACCGCCTCGATGGAGGGACGGGCTTCGTTCAGACGGAAGCCGCCGCCGGCCAGAATGTCGGCATAGGACGCCGTGTGCAGATCGGTAAAGCCCTCGGAAAACTCCAGCTCCTCGCCGCCGATCAGAATCGAGCGGAAGGTCCGCTTGCCGGCGGCAACCGCCTGATCCGGCAGATGATCGGCGTTGATCGACAAAAACCAGCGCACCCGCGCCCGCTCGTAGATCAGAAAACCGCTGGCGGCGTCTTTCTGCAGCAGATGCACTTTGCTGTCGATGCGTTTGCCGAACACCCAGGACAGCATGTCGAAGAAATGAACGCCGATATTGGTGGCGATGCCGCCCGACTTCTCGACCGCACCCTTCCAACTGGTGTGATACCAGTGCCCGCGCGAGGTCAGATAGGTCAGATCGACATCGAACACCTTGTCCTTCGGGGCGGCGGCGACTTTGTCGCGCAAAGTCTGGATGGCCGGATGCAGACGCAACTGCAGAATGTTGTAGACGGTCTTGCCGGTCTCGGCCTCGATCTCGCCCAAAGCGTCGATATTCCAGGGATTGAGCACCAGCGGCTTTTCACAGATGGCATTGGCGCCGTTGCGCAAACCGAAACGAATATGGGCGTCGTGCAGATAATTGGGCGAACAGATGGAGACGAAATCCACGCCCTGGCCCTTGCGGCGCAGCTTGTCGATATGGCGGTCGAAGCGTTCGAATTCGATGAAGAAGTCCGCCTCGGGAAAATAGCTGTCGATGACACCGACACTGTCGTTGGGATCGAAGGCGGCGGCCAGGATGTTCCCGGTCTCCCTGATGGCCTTCATATGCCGAGGCGCGATGTAACCGGCGGCGCCGACTAGCGCAAAACGCTTCATGAACCTTCCCCGATCTCAAGATTCCCAATGGCGGGACGGCGCGATACTACGTCCATCAACCCCTGGAAATCCATATCCTTTCGGCGCCCGCCCGGCCCCTTCTCCGCTGCCAAGGCTTGGGGTATGGTTCCACCTTCGATCGCAGCCCATTCCCCCGGAGCATTCCGCCGTCATGCGCCTTCTGGTTCTCGCCCAGGGCTATCCCTCTCCGGCCAATCCCATGGCCGGCATCTTTCATCGCAACCAGATGGCGGCCTTGAGCGGTTTGGGCTGCGAGATCACTTTCGTCGCTCCGACCCCATGGGTACCGCCGGGCCTGGCCGACCGTCATCCCCGCTGGCGCAGCTACGCCGACATGCCGCGGCGACAAACCGATGGTGCCGTAACCGTTTTACGGCCACGCTATCTGACGGTGCCGCGGGAAAACTGCTGGGGTCTTTCCCATCTGACACAAGGTTGGGCGGTCCGGTCCTTGAACCTGCCGAAGCCGGATCTGATCCATGCTTTCTATGCCCTGCCCACCGGCCTGCTGGCCCGTTCTTTGGCCGAAAGATGGCAGATTCCTTACATGGTCAGCCTGCTGGGCGACGATGTCACCATCTATCCCCATCAGAATTCCGGCGCCATGGCGCGTTTCCGCCGTTCCTTGCAAGGCGCTTCCGCGGTCGTGGCGAACGGCGATTCGCTCGGCCGTCTGGCCGAACAATTGGCGTCGGTCTCCATCGAGTCCCTCAGCCTGGGCGTCGATTTCCGCCGGTTTCAAAATCTGCCCTCGAAAGACGTGGCCCGCAGCCAACTGGGATTGCCGCAAGAGGCCACCATCGCCCTGTTCGCCGGCAATCTTTACGAGGCCAAGGGAATGGTGGAATGGGACGCCGCCCTGCGCCGCCTGAACCGACCCGGCTTGCTGGCCCTCTGCGTCGGCGACGGGCCCGAACGATCGAGGCTGGAAAGCAATCCTTCGGTGCGATGCGAAGGCGCGCAGCCGGGTGAGCGCATTCCTCTTTATATGCGTGCCGCCGACCTGTTGGTGCTACCGTCCCATCGTGAAGGATTGCCGACTGTGGTGATCGAAGCCGGCGCCGCCGGTTTGCCGGTGGTAGGCAGCGACATTCCCGGCATCGTCGATCTGCTGGGCGAGAACCGCGGTTTCATCCACAAGGCCAAGGACGTCGGTTCTCTGGCCGCGGCGCTGGAAGAGGCTCTTGCCAACCCGGACGAAACCTTCCGCCGTGCCAGTGCTCTGACAACTCTGGTGCATCGACGCCACGACGTTGTCGGCAATTGCCGTCGTCTGATGGAAACTTACCGGCGGGTGCTTGGCCGCTAGACCTGCGCCGCCGGCGTCCCTCCTGCATCACGCCATCGGCGCCGTCTTGTTGTCCTCGGTGGCGTCATCGGCCAGAAAGCCGCCAGACTGGCGGTTCCACAGATCGGCATAAATACCGTCGGCGGCGACCAGTGCGCGATGCGTGCCGGATTCGACGATGCGTCCTTTATCGAGCACGATCAGCCGGTCCATGGTGGTCAGGGTCGAGAGACGGTGCGCAATGGCGATCACGGTCTTGCCGTTCATCAGGGCGAAAAGGTTTTCCTGGATCGCCGCCTCCACTTCGGAATCGAGGGCCGAAGTCGCCTCGTCAAGAACCAGGATCGGCGCGTCTTTCAGGAACATCCGGGCAATCGCGATGCGCTGGCGCTGCCCGCCGGAGAGCTTGACGCCGCGTTCGCCGACATGGGCATCTAACCCCCGGCGCCCCTGTTGATCGGAGAGCTGAGTAATGAAATCCCAGGCGTTGGCGGCCTTTGCCGCCGCGATGATCTGATCATCGTCCGCCTTTGGCCGGCCATAGGCGATATTGTCGCGGATCGAACGGTGAAGCAGCGAGGTGTCCTGGGTTACCACGCCGATTTGTGCGTGCAGGCTGTCTTGATTCACCGCCGCGATATCCTGGCCGTCGATGGTGATGCGACCGGCTTCCAGATCATAAAAGCGCAGAAGCAGATTCATCAGCGTGGTTTTGCCGGCGCCGGAACGGCCCACCACACCGACTTTCTCGCCAGGGGCGATATCGAGACTGAGGCCGTCGATGATTCCCTTCTGCCTGCCGTAATGAAAGCTGATGTTATCGAAGCGAACGTGACCGCTCGTCGCGGTCAGACTGCCTGCCTCGGGGCGATCGACGACATCGTGGGGCTTCTTGAGCATCGACAGGCCGTCATAGACGGTGCCGATATTCTCAAAAAGCGCCGAAACCTCCCACATCACCCATTGCGACATGCCGTTAATGCGCATCGCCAGCCCGATGGCAATGGCGATGGCGCCGATCGAAATGCCGCTTTTGAGCCAGAACCAAATGGAAAGTCCGCCCACCGCGAACAGTGCCAGACAGTTGTAGAAATAGACGCAAATCTGAAAAAGAGTGACCAGGCGCATCTGCCTGTAAACCGTCGAGAGAAAAAGGCCCATGGCGTCGCGGGCATAGTCTTCCTCGCGGCTGGCGTGGGAGAACAGCTTGACGGTGGCGATATTGGTATAGCTGTCGACGACGCGGCCGGTCATCACCGAGCGCGCGTCGGCCTGTTCGGAAGAAACCCGCCGCAGGCGCGGCACAAAATAAGCGACGGTACAGCCATAAACGACGATCCACAGCGCCAGCGGCACGGCAAGGCGCGGGTCGGCCGTGGCCACCACCGCCACCATCGAAACAAAGTAGGTGACGACATAGACGAAGACGTCGAGCACCTTCATCACCGTTTCGCGAATGGCCAACGAAGTTTGCATCACCTTGGTAGAAACCCGGCCGGCGAATTCGTTGGCGAAAAAAGTCAGCGAATGGCGCAGCAGGAAGCGGTGCATCTGCCAGCGCGCGATCATCGGAAAATTGCCCATCAAAACCTGATGCATGATCAGCGCGTTGAAGCCGGCCACCAGCGGCAGCCCCACCAGAATGACCAGCGCCATGCCCAGCAGCTTGCCTCCTTCGCGCGACAAGAACGTGGCACGATCGGCATGTCCCAGCCAATCGACGATATCGCCGAGAAAACGGAAGAGAGTCACCTCGCCGAAAGCGATCATCATGGAGCAAAAGGACATGACGACCAGCCACGGCCACACCGGCCGGGTGTAATGCCAAAGGAAGGCGAAAAGACCCGAGGGAGGCTGTGTCGGCACCTCGTCCGGATAGGGATCGAGGCGGCGTTCAAACCACGAGAACATAAAAAGCTCCATCGCTCGGCGGCAAGGCGATTCCCGGTGTTATTGAGATTGTTCCTACTGCTTCAAATCGTGCCAGGTATCGCTTGCCGCATCGCCGACGCCATGGGCCGCGTCCCGTGCGCCATGGCCGATGGCTTTGGCCGCTTTCCGCGTCCCGTGACCGATGGCCTTGGCCGTATCTCGAACCCCATGGCCAACGGCGCGGGCCGCATCTCCAGTGGCTTGGCCGACCTTATGAGCGCTGTCCTTGACGGCCTGTTTCGCCTCCTCCGTACTCGATTGCGAGGCCGGGGGCTGATCTTCGGCAAAACCAGATCCCGGCAACAAAGATACCGTCGCCGCCAACAGCATGGCCGCAGTAAAGGCCTTCATTGCACCCTCCTCGGTTTTTTCGCTTCCATGCTTATCTCCGAAGCCTAAGCGGCACAAACGCAAAAAGCCGCCGGCTTTGGGCTCGGCGGCTTTTTACTCCAACATGCCTTAATGAATGGGCTCGGAAAGCGGCGCCACGATTTCGTCGGGCACTTCGACGGCGTGGCTTCCCTGATGATGACGCAAAGGCCGGTTGCCGGCCAAAGCGCGGATCAGCAGATAGAACATCGGCGTCAGGAAAATGCCGAAAACCGTCACACCCAGCATGCCCGAAAACACCGCCACACCCATGGCCCGGCGCATTTCAGCGCCGGCTCCGGTGGACATGACCAACGGCACCACGCCCATGATGAAGGCCATGGAGGTCATCAGGATGGGGCGCAGCCGAAGTCGGGCCGCCTCAAGCGCGGCGTGAAACGGCGTATGTCCGGCGATTTCCAGTTCGCGGGCGAATTCGACGATCAGGATGGCGTTCTTGGCCGACAGGCCGACCAGCACGATCAAGCCGATCTGGGTAAAGATGTTGTTGTCGCCATGGGTCAGCCAGATTCCGGCCATGGCGGCCAACAGGCTCATCGGCACGATCAGGATGATGGCGACGGGCAAGGCCAAGCTTTCATACTGTGCCGCCAGCACCAGAAACACCAGCAGGATGGCCAGAGGAAAGACGATGACCGTCGAATTGCCGGCGATGATCTGCTGATAGGTCAAATCCGTCCATTCGAAGGTGAAACCCTTGGGCAGGGTTTCGGCGGCAATGCGCTCGGCGGCAACCTGAGCCTGCCCGGAAGAGAAGCCGGGAGCGGCGGCGCCGCTGATATCGGCGGCCAGAAAGCCGTTGTAACGCATGGCCCGTTCCGGTCCCGCCGCCGGCTTGACCCGCAGCAAGGCCGACAAGGGCACCATATCGCCGCTGCTTGAGCGCACCTTCAGCTTGCCGATGTCGTCGGCATGGGCCCGGTATTGGGCATCGGCCTGGACCCGCACGGAATAGGTGCGACCGAACTTGTTGAAATCGTTGACGTATAGGCTGCCGAGATAAATCTGCAGAGCATCGAAGATATCGGTGACCGCCACACCAAGCTGGCGCGCCTTGGTGCGATCGACGTCGGCGTAAAGCTGAGGCACATTGACCTGATAGGAGCTGAACAGATTGGCCAGCTCCGGCGTCTGGGCCGCCTTCGCCAGAAAAGCCTTCACCGCCGCGTCCAGCGCCTCATAGCCCTGGGAAGCCCGGTCCTCCACCTGCAGCTTGAAGCCGCCGGTAGTGCCCAGCCCCTGCACCGGCGGCGGTGGAAACATCACCACGAAGGCGTCTTGAAGACCGGCATATTTGGCGTTCAGACGCTGGGCGATGGCTCCGGCGCTGAGATCGGCGGTCTTGCGCTGATCGAACGACTTCAGTCCGGCGAAAACGATGCCGGAATTGGTCGAATTGGTGAAGCCGTTGATGGAAAGCCCGGGAAAGGAAATGGCATGTTCGACGCCGGGATCGTCCATGGCGATCTGGCTCATGGTACGGATGACGTCCTCGGTGCGGTCCAGGGTCGCGCCATCGGGCAATTGGGCGAAACCGATCAGATATTGCTTGTCCTGCATGGGCACGAAACCGTTCGGCACAGCCTGAAACAGGGTATAGGCCGCCCCCAGCAGGACCGCATACACCCCCATCATCAGAGCCTTGCGCACGACGATCTTTTCCAGGCGGTTGCCATAGCCGCGGGCAGCCCAGCCGAACAGACGGTTGAAGCCGCGGAAGAAGCCGCCCAGATATTTCTCCATGCCGCGGCTAAGCCAGTCCTTGGGCGCGTCGTGCCCCCGCAGCAGCAAGGCGGCCAAAGCCGGCGACAGCGTCAGCGAATTGACGGCGGAAATCACCGTGGAACTGGCGATGGTCAGAGCGAACTGCTTGTAGAACTGCCCCGACAAGCCGCTAATGAAGGCCAAAGGCACGAACACCGCCACCAGCACCAGGGCAATGGCGACGATCGGACCAGACACTTCCCGCATGGCCCGATAGGTGGCTTCCTTCGGCGCCAGGCCGGCCTCGATATTGCGTTCGACGTTTTCCACCACCACGATGGCGTCGTCCACCACGATACCGATCGCCAGCACCAGCCCGAACAAGGACAAGGCGTTCACCGACACCCCCAGCAGATGCATGATGGCGAAGGTGCCCACCACCGAAACCGGCACCGCCAGCAGCGGAATGATCGACGCCCGCCATGTCTGCAGGAACAGAATCACCACCAGAACCACCAGGAAGACGGCCTCGAACAAGGTGTGAATCACCGATTCGATGGAAGCGCGCACGAATTGGGTGGGGTCATAGACGATGTCGTAGTCGACTCCCTCGGGCATATAGGTCTTCAACTCGGCCATGGTCGCCCGCACCTTGTCCGAGATATCCAGAGCGTTGGAGCCGGGCGACTGGGAAATGGGAATAGCCACCGCCGACTTGTTGTCCAGCAACGAGCGCAGGGAATAATCGGCGGCTCCCATCTCGATGCGGCCGAGATCGCGCAGGCGGGTGACCGCGCCGTTGGCGTCGGTCTTGACGATGATGTCGGCGAATTCATCTTCCGACTGCAGGCGGCCTTGGGCGTTCACCGACAATTGCAGATCCACGCCGGGCAGGCTGGGCGAGGCGCCGATGACACCGGCGGCAGCCTGAATGTTTTGTTCGCGGATGGCCTGAACCACTTCCCCCGCCGACAAACCGCGCTCGGCCACTTTCTGCGGGTCCAGCCAAACGCGCATGGAATAATCGCCGGAACCGAACAATTGCACCTGCCCGACCCCCTCGATACGGGCCAGCCTGTCCTTGACGTTCAGAACCGCGTAATTGCGCAGATAGGCCATGTCATAGCGGCCGTTGGGAGACAGCAGATGCACCACCATAGTCAGATCCGGCGAACTCTTGATGGTGGTCACCCCCAGGCTGCGGACTTCCTCGGGCAGGCGGGGCTCGGCTTGGGCGACCCTGTTCTGCACCAGTTGCTGGGCCTTGTCGGGATCCGTGCCCAGACGGAAGGTGACGGTCAGGGTCATGACGCCGTCGGTGGTGGCCTGGCTGCCCATGTAAAGCATGCCTTCGGTGCCGTTCACCGCTTCCTCGATGGGAGTCGCCACGGTTTCGGCGATGACCTTGGGGCTGGCGCCGGGATATTGAGCCCGCACCACCACCGTCGGCGGCACCACTTCGGGATATTCCGAAATCGGCAGCACCCGCAGGGCCAGCAGGCCGGTCACGAAGATCAGGACCGACAACACGCCGGCAAAGACCGGGCGGTCAATGAAGAATTTCGAGAAGTTCATGGATGTCGCTTCATATTCTGGGACAGGCGCGTCAGCGCTTGGCCGTGTTGTCCGTCATGGCGACCATGGCGGTCATCTGGGGGGCGACCACGGCGCCGGGGCGGACCCGCTGCAAACCGTTGACGATGATCCGTTCACCAGCCTCCAGGCCGCTGAGGACGATCCGCAGCCCGTCCACCGACGGTCCCAGGACGATGGTGCGATAGACCGCCTTGTTGTCGTCGCCGACCACCAATACGAACTTCTTGTCCTGATCCGTGCCCACGGCCCGGTCGCTGATCAAAAGCGCCGCTTCCGATTGCGCATGGCCCATCTGCAATTTGGCGAACTGGCCGGGCATCAGCCGGCCGTCCTCGTTGTCGAAGACCGCACGCACGCCCACGGTGCCGCTCTTGGCGTCAATGATGTTGCCGATCATCTGCACATGACCTTCGATCGGCTTGTCCCCCTGCGACGGGGTATAAAGCTGGACGGGGATGCGCTCCACATCCTGAGAGCCGTTGGCGCCATCGCGCAAACTGGCCAACGCCCGCATGATTTCCGTTTCACTGGCGTCGAAGCTGGCATAGATGGGATTGACCGAGACCAGATTGGTCAGCAGCGGAGCACCCGCTCCGGAGGAAACCAGATTGCCGGCGGTCACTTCGGCCTTGCCGACCCGCCCCGACACCGGAGCGGTGACACGGGTGTAGCTGAGATTCAAACGGGCCGTTTCAAGATCGGCCTGAGCGGCGCGCAAGGCCGCCTGCGCCTCGAAATAACTGTCGGCCCGGCTTTCCATGTCGCGGGTAGCCATATTGCCCGAAGCGGCCAATTGCTGGGCGCGTTCATATTCCCGCTTGGTGAAAGACAGCTTGGCTTGGGCCGAAGTCACCTGGGCCTCGGTGCGCGACACCTCGGCGGCGAAAGGAGCCGGATCGATGGTCACCAGCAGGTCGCCCTTGCGCACAAGGCCGCCCTCGCGGAAGTGAATGCCCTGGATTTGCCCGGCAACGCGGGAACGGACCTCGACCCGCTCGATCGCCTCCAGCCGGCCGGAGAACTCCTCCCAGGGAACGATCGTTCTGCTTTCCACCATCGCCACGGAAACGGGGATGGCTATCGGGACTGCCGCGTTCGCTTCGGGTGTGACGACGGAGCTTCCTTTCAGTGTGGAAAATCCGACGCCCCCGGCGATCAGCACGGCCAGCGCGACGCCACCGGCCAGGACCGTTTTGCCATTTACGAATTTACTCATTGAAAGCGACACCCTAATTCTGTACCGAACGGTAAGAATGTCGAACTGGACATGGGTGTGTCAACAGATTATTTTACCGATGAGTACACAAATCAAGGAGAACCTCCATGAGCATGGGTCGTCCCCGCTCATTTTGCGTCGATACCGCCCTGAATCAGGCGCTTGAGGTGTTCTGGCGCAAAGGTTACGAGGGAGCTTCGATCAAAGAGCTGACCGAGGCCATGGGGATCAACAAACCCAGCATGTACGCCGCCTTCGGCAACAAGGAAGATTTGTTCCGCAAGGCGTTGGAGCGTTACACCACGGAAAAAGGGCTTTATCTTCAGGAAGCCATCGACGCGCCCACCGCCTACGGCCTCGCCCATAAAATGCTGCATGGAGCGGCGGTGATGATGACCGACCCCTCGACGCCGTTCGGCTGCCTGACGGTCAAAGGCGCCATGACCTGCAACGACCAGGATATTTCGGTCAAGCGCGAGATCGACGCCATTCGCATCAACACCGAAATTGCTTTGGAAAAACGTCTGGAACAGGCCCGCCAAAAGGGCGACCTCCCTGCCGACAGCGATCCTGTCCATCTTCGCCGCTATCTGAGCACTGTAATCCAAGGCATGTCGGTTCAAGCCTCCAGCGGAGCCAGCCGCGAAGAGTTGCACAAGGTGGCCGATATCGCCCTGAAAGCTTGGCCGACCCAATCCTGATCCCGAGCGGAAACGCCGATGATGGGCCATGTGCGCAGTGGCGCCCACAAACCCTTGTGAGAATCAGGCGGCAGGGGTGGTTTCGTCGACGACCCTCATGCCGTTGAGGGTGCGCGGATAGCCGATGAAAGGCAGCAAGTGGGTCAGAACGGCGATCAGTTTGGCCCGATCGTTGCCGACATGCAGATTAGCGGCGACATGGCCTTCGACCTGCGGCTCGCAACCGCCCAAGGCCACCAGCATGCTGAAGGTCAGAAGTTCGCGCGTCGGAATGTCGATGCCGGTGCGCGTCAGATTGTCGCCGAAGCAGTTGGCCGACAGGTATTGCTGGATATGCAGCATGTCGTCGGGCGATGTGGCGTACAGCTTTTCCACCACGTCGGGACCGATGATCCGCTTCTGTACCGCCAGACCTTTCTCCATACGGGTGTCCGGCGGCGTCGTGGACTGACCCGGCAGCGGCAGGGCGACGCCTCGTTCCGTCAGCACTTCGTTGGTGGCGTGAAGAAAATCGGAAACCTTGGCAAGACCGACATAAGGCACCGCCTGATAGACGATTTCCTTGGCCTCGACCGGCGTGACGCCGACGGTCAGCGCCACCCCCAACATGACCCGGTATTCGCCCACGGCCTGGCAGGCGATGATTGCCGCCAACTGCACCATCAGCCGAATTCGGGTCTCCAGACCGTTATGACGCACGACCTCGTCGAAGGCGAAATTGTCGAAAGTCTCGATCAGATCCGGGGCCGTCGCCGCCAGGGTCGAGACATGGCCGGCAAACAATTCGTCATGATGCTTCTGGGCATGTTCGTTGGCGGCCATTGCTGCCTCCTTACAGTTCTTGGCTGGTGGGACGGAACAGGATCTCGTTGACGTCCACGTCCTCGGGCTGGCTCATGGCGAAGGCCACCATGCTGGCGAAGGACTCGGCCGGGATGGCCACCTGTTGGTAGAAATCCCGGATACCTTTGGCGACATCGGCTTCGGTGATGCTGTCCGTCAGTTCGCTCAACACCGCGCCGGGCGAGATGATGGTGGTGCGGATGTTGTAAGGCTTGACTTCCATGCGCAGGCCTTCCGAGAGAATGCGCACGGCATGTTTGGTGGCGGCATAGACCGCGCTGCCGGGGCGTACCTTGTGTCCGGCCACCGACGAAACGTTGATGATATGGCCGCTCTTGCGCGCCTTCATATGAGGCAAGGCCGCGGCGATGCCGTACAGCACGCCCTTGATGTTGACGTCGATCATCTGTTCCCAGTCGGCGATTTTCAGACGTTCCAAGGGCGAATGCGGCATCAGCCCGGCATTGTTGATCAGCACGTCGATACGGCCATGCAGCGTCACCGCCCGGTCGACCAGGGCCTGAACCTGATCGGCCTGGGTCACGTCGGTTCTGACCGCCGCGCCGTCGCCAAGCGACAGTTCCGAAGCCAAAGCCCGCAACCGGTCCAACCGCCGGGCGCCCAGCACCAGCTTGGCGCCATCGCGGGCCAGACGGCGTGCGGTGGCTTCGCCCAAGCCGCTGCTGGCTCCGGTGATGACGACGACCTTGTCCTTGATTCCGTCGGCCATTGTCGTTGCTCCTTTCAAAGCCCGGTCAGCTGTTCCAGCTTTTCCGGATAACGCTCGCCCTGCACCGTGATTCCGGCGGCCGCCGCCTCGATCTCGCCCAGCTCGCCGGCCGACAGCTCCAGGGCTGCGGCACCGATATTTTCTTCCAAGCGATGCAGCTTGGTAGTGCCGGGGATCGGCGCGATCCACGGCTTGCGGGCCAGCAGCCAGGCCAGAGCGACTTGGGCGGGCGTGGCGTTTCTTTCGGCCCCGATGCGCGTCAGCAGATCGACCAAAGCTTGGTTGGCCTTACGAGCCTCCGGTGTAAAGCGGGGCAATTGATTGCGGAAATCCGTCTTGTCGAAGCTGGTGTTCTCGTCGATTTTTCCGGTCAGGAAGCCTTTGCCCAAAGGACTGTAGGGAACGAAGCCGATTCCCAGTTCTTCGACGGTGGGCAGGACGTCGGCCTCATGCTTGCGGGTCCACAGGGAATATTCGCTCTGAACCGCTGCCACCGGCTGGATGGCATGAGCCCGGCGGATGGTCTGAGCCCCCGCTTCCGACAGGCCGAAATGCTTAACCTTGCCGTCCTTGATCAGGTCCTTGATCGCACCGGCCACCTCTTCGATGGGAACGTCCGGGTCAACGCGGTGCTGATAGAACAGATCAATGGCGTCGACACGCAGACGCTTCAACGATGCTTCGGCCACCTTACGGATGTTTTCGGGCCGGCTATCCAGCCCCAACCATCCCGCGGAGCCGTCGGGATTGAGCTTGAAGCCGAATTTAGTGGCGATCACCACCTTGCCTTTGAAGGGTTCCAAGGCTTCGCCCACCAGATTTTCGTTGGTATAGGGGCCATAAACCTCGGCGGTATCAAAAAAGGTCACGCCTCTTTCCACGGCCTGACGCAACAGCCTGATCATTTCCTGCCGATCCGGCGGCGGGCCATAGGAGAAGCTCATGCCCATGCAGCCCAAACCGATGGCCGAAACCTCAAGACCACTCTTTCCCAAAATGCGCTTTTGCATCGTCGTTCTCCGGTTACGCCTGATATTGGTCGTCTGCGACCTTTTCCATCCAGCCCGCCACTTTGCCGTCCAAGGTTTCGGCAATGGCGATGTGAGGCATGGCCGTGCTGACGGCGGCGCCGTGCCAGTGGCGCTCCCCCGGCGAGAACCAAACGACATCGCCCGGCCGGATTTCCATCACCGAACCGCCATCACCCTGCGCCCAGCCGTGGCCGGCCGTGACGACCGGTCTGTCCCAGCGGATGAGTATGCCAGGCGGTACGCGCTCCCGGCTCAAAGGTGACGAAAGCGCCGCTGACGCGGGCGCCCCCGTTTCCCTGAAACGGCTGGTCGACACGTACCGTACCGGTGAAATAATCGCTCGGCCCCTGAACCGAGGGCTGGGAGCCATTGCGCCTGACGTCCATGATGCCTTGCCTTTCGACATCCGCGATGAATGCGTTGGACGAAATTTATCAGCAGCGGCGCAAAGCAATTAGGTGGAAAGATCAGCATAAACTTATGAGAAAATTTCATAAATCCCGCGCATGCCGGATTTCGGCGGTGCCGCCGAAAGAGCATTTCAAATCCCGGAGCCTTATTCCCGTGACGCTTCCGCCGCCAACGAGAATTCTACCGGAACGACCAGGGTCAGCCGGTCTTTCTGGAGCTCGTCGGGAAACGGATGGAAGGGTGCGGCGTGACGGATCATGCGGCCGACTTCTTCGTTCAAGGCATCCGAGACGGAGCCTTGCTCGATTTTCCAGTCCAGAACCTCTCCCGCCCGGTTCAGCGAAAACCGCAGACGCACCACGCCTTCTTCGCCAGCCATCCGCGCCGAAGGAGGATAGTGTTTTTCACGTTCAAGCTTGGCCCGGATCATTCCGATATATGTGGGTGGCGGACCGGCATGAACGGAAGCCGCCTTTTCCGACAACACCGTCAAACGGTCCTCCTGCCTGCCGCTGGTTGCCAGAGCCGATGCCTCCGAGCTTTCCGATACGTCGTCTTCAGGCCTGACCTGAGGTTTCGCCATATTCGCTTCCGGCCGGTGCAGCGGGTTCTTATGCTCCGGTCGCCGGAACGCCGTCTCCGCACCTGCGCCTTTGCTGACAATCACCTTGGGAGCAGGTTGAACCGCCGCCACCGCCGCTTGCACCACCATCGTGTCGTCGGCAATAGGAACATCGGCGGGACTTGGCTTAGCTTCGGCGGCCAAGACCGGCTCGGCAGCCATTGGCAGCAATTCAATCTGCGGCAAAGAAGAGGACGGCTTGGGCTCTATTGCGCAAAACAGCAGAAACCCAAAGACCGCTACTGCATGCAGCAGCAACGATCCGGCCCATGCCCCCGAAGTCCCCAACGCCCTATATTTCCAGCGCAAAAGTCCCCTGATCATGGCAGCGCCCCCCTCGGCACCGGTTGCCCTTCCGCAATCAGGGACAGACGTGACACCCCAGCACTTCCCAAGCGAGCCAGCAAATCCATGATCTGACCGTAATCCACCTCTTTGTCGGCCCTGACGTAAAGAATCAGATTGGGGTCTGCCTTGGCTCGCTCGGCCAGCAGGCCGGACAGCGCTTCAGCCGATATCGGCTGTTCGGCAATAAACAGATGGCGCTCTTTGTCCAGACTGACCACCAACGGCTGATTGGGCGCCGACAAGGCTTGAGCCGAGGCCTTGGGCAGCTTCAACGGCACACCGACCATCATCAGCGGCGCGGTGACCATGAAAATGATCAGCAACACCAACATGACGTCGATAAAAGGCGTGACATTGATTTCGGATAGCAGGCGCGGAGCGGCGCGCACATGCTGTTCATAGGCATGGCGATTCATTCGGCAGCCCTCGGACGAAACAGCTCGCTTTGACGCGCCGAGCGGCCGATAGCCAAAGAAAAGCGCCGGAACAGGCCGGAAAAATCCGTCGACAGCTTGTTGTAGGCAACCGAGGCGGGAATGGCGGCGGCCAATCCGATGGCCGTGGTGGATAAAGCCTCGGCAATGCCGGGAGCCACCACCGCCAAACTGGTATCGTTGGCCTGAGCGATGCCAGCGAAGCTGTGCATGATGCCCCAAACCGTGCCGAACAGCCCGATAAAAGGAGCCGACGAACCGATGGTGGCCAGATAGGGCAGCCGGCTCTCGGCCTTGGTCAGGTGCTCGAACAGGGTATCGCGCATTGCCGTCTCGATGCGCTCGTGACGCTCGGCGGCGGTTTCACCGGGATGGCGCAGGGCCGCTTCTTCCCGGCCCGCCTCGGCAATAGGACGGCAAATCCCCTGCCCCACCATGTCGAGCCTCCCCTGTTTAGCGGCAACCTCGAACCGAGCCGCATCGCGGCGCAGGAGCAGTATCACGCGGACTTTATCCAGGATGATTGCCCAGCTCCACACCGAGCATAGCAGCAGAACCGCCAGAACCCCCTGTACGACGCCGGTAGCCTGGAGAAAAAGCCCGCTTACGGATAGATCGATCTGAGGCATGACGGCCCCTCCTTTAGATTTACACGGAACATTAAGTTGCGAAGTCGAAGCGTCTGGAATGCAGTAGCCCGACGCTTTCGCGATGGGCGACACTGACGATGGCCGCCTTGGGCAGAACGTCGAACAGATGCCGGTACAAAATGGCCTCATCAGCCTCGTCCAGGGCTGAAGTCGCTTCGTCGAGAAACAGGAAATCCGGCTTTGTCAGCATCGCCCGAGCAAATCCCAGTCGCTGCATTTCTCCCGGAGACAACCTTTGCTGCCAATGGGCGGCTTCGTTCAGGCGAGGAATCAGATGCTCCAGGCGGCAGCGCTCCAGTATCTCCGCGATCTCGGGCTTATTGTGCCGACCCGGCGGATCAGGATAATCCAATGCCGTCCGCAGGCTGCCGACCGGAAGATAGGGCCGTTGCGGCAGAAACATCAGGCTGGCCCCCTGAGGCAACAGAACCCGGCCGCCGCCATGAGGCCAAAGCCCGGCGATGGCTCCGAGCAAGGTGCTTTTGCCGCATCCCGATGGACCGGTAACCACCGTACGGCTGCCTTTGGGAAAACGAACCGCCAGATTATCCGCCAGCAGACCCCCGCCGGGCAGATGCAGACTGACGGCATCCGTCGACAAGCCATCATCGGAGATCATATGACGCCGGATGCTCTCGGGCTGCCCTTCCACCCGTGCCAGAGCATCTTGAAAATCGCTCAAACGACGCACCGCCGACAGCCATAACGAGATATCCTGATAGTTCTGAATGATCCAGTTCAGCGATACGTCGATCTGAATAAAGGCCTGATTGGCCTGCACCAGGGCTCCCAGTGGCAGCCCCCCGGCAAAGTAGCGCGGCGCCATGATCAGATAGGCGACATTGCCGGACATCTGCCCAAAGGCCCGGTTGGCCAGAACCAACCCTTTCTTGCAGCGGATCACCCGCAACCAGTTGCCCATGACCAGAGAAAAGGCATCCTTCAGCCGCCGCCCCTCTCCCTCGGCTCCACCCATCAGGGCGATGCTGCCGGCGTTTTCCCTTACCCGAACCAGTGAAAAACGAAAGTCCGCCTCCGTCTTCTGCTGGAGAATATCCAGCCCCGGCAAGCGGCGGCCGATCAGATGGGTGATCAGACTGCCCAACAGTGAATAGAGCACCGCCGCCCACAGCAACAATCCCGGCAGATGAAAGCCGAAAACAGCGAAATCCGACGACATCCGCCACAGAATGGCGGCAAAAGCGCCGATGCCGAGAACCGCGTGGATCATCCCGGTGAACAGATCCAGCGTCTTGTCGACGAACAGAGCCACATCCTCGCCAATCCGCTGATCGGGGTTATCAGCCTCGACCGCCGCCAATTGCAGACGGTAATAATTCTGCCCCGCCAACCAGCGATCGATTAGCCATCGCGTCATCCAGCCACGCCAACGCCAGGTCAGCAGCTGGGTGAAATAGAAGTCGTGAACCACGCAGAGCAGCAGTAGGATGAACAGCCCGCCCCAACGCAGCAATTGGGATAGAAAGGCCGTCAGGTCATGATCCTGAATGGCGTTGAACAAGGCGCCGCTGGTCAGATTGAACCCGACCCCGACCAACGTCAGCCCGACGTGGCAGCCGACCGCCCCAGCCAACAGTGCCAAGGCCTTCCACCGATCCGACGAGGTCCAGAACGGACCGATCAGCCGCCAGAGTTCTTTCATAAAATGCATGAATCCACCTGTCCGGCCCCTCCGGCGATGAAACCGGAGAAGCCGTCTTTGGAGTTACATCTTGACCTTGAGGGTCAGCATGAAGTTCTGAGGATCACCGTAGGTGTTGTAGACCCCCAGAGAACGCCCGGTCGTGATGAAGTACTTGGTGTCGGTGATGTTGTTGGCGTTGAGAGCCAGCGACAGATGGTCGTTGATCTCGTAACCGATCAGGCCGTTCAGCACGCCATAGGAGGATTGGGCGATATAGGAGTTACTGGAGTTGCCCCAGATGCGGCTTTGCGCATCCAAACCCAAACCCAGGCTGAGCCCTTTCAGCTCGCCGGTTTCAAAACTGTATTTGGCCCAGGCCTTGATCATGTGCCGCGGATACCAATTGGTTGGCGTCGTGCCGGTACCGGTCTTGTCCACCAGCAACTGAGAGATCATGTAGCTGTAGCTGGCGCTGACGTCCCAGCCGGGGGCGAGCCTGCCGCCAATCTCGAAATCGACGCCCCGGGTTTCCATCTCGCCCATGGCCAGATAATAGCCATTGTGATCGGGATCGGCGTAGGAGCGGTTGATATCGTCGATGTCGTAATAGGCCAACGAGACATTGAGCTTGTTGTCGAACCAGCTTCCCTTGGTGCCGAATTCGTATTGCTGCCCCTGACGCGGCTGCAAGGGGCCGCTGCTATAGCTCTGCTGGCTTTGCGGCATGAAGATTTCGGCCCAACTGCCGTACAGGGCGATCTCCTTGGTCAGATCGTAGATCGCGCCGCCATAGGGGGTAACCTGCCCTCCGGCCTTGGCGCCCTGGGTCCATGAGGTTTCCGTGCTGGGGCTGACTTTGCGGGTGCGCGTGTCGAAATAGGTGACGCGGCCGCCACCCACTAAAGTCAGCGGATCCAACACGCTCAGACGCACCTGACCATAGGGACCGTATTGGAAGATGTCGGTCTTTTTACCGTTGTCGTAGGCAATGTTGCCGGGGTTGGTCAGGGTGCTGGGCAGGCTGAAAATGCTGACGTTGGAGACATCAGCCAACGAACCCTCTTTATAGGTTTCGTTGTAGCTATCGGTATTCAGCCCCAGCAGCAGCTTGTGCGTGCGCCCCAGCAGGTCAAACGGCCCCGACATGTAGGCGTCGGTGGCATAGTGGTAATAGCGTTCGGAGTACGCTTCCGGCCCCCAATAGGAGGTCGTCATGGTCGAGGTGTTGACCCCCGCCTTCGGCTCGGAATTCAGGTTGGTTTCCTGCTCCTGACGCCAGACTCCCTGAATCTTGCCGGTCCAGCCGTTGGCGAAGCGATGTTCGACGCTGGCGTTTTCCTCATGGATCATATCCTCGTCCATGCTCCAGGCGGTCATCGTGTTGAACGAGCGCGGCAGATTCAGGCGTTGTCCCGTGGCGGACAGGGGCTGACCATAGAAAGGACTTTGCCGGTTCGTCTGAACGGCAAGGGATAGGGTCGCCGTGGTGCTGGGATCGATGTCGTATTCCACTTCGCCATAGCCCAGGCGTTTCACCTGGCTGGCGTTGTCGTAATAGAAATTCCGGTCCTGGGCCACCGCCACCAAACGCGCCCGCAAAGACCCGTCTTCGTTCAACGGCGCAGTGATATCGCCTTCGGCCCGGCGGTTGTTCCAAGAGCCATAGCTGAGGCTGGTCGAGGCCGCCGCCGTCTTCTGAGCCTTTTTGGTCACCAGATTGACCACACCTCCCGGCTGCCCGGCCCCGTCCAGCAATCCGGCCGGCCCATGCAGGAATTCCAGGCGGTCATAGATAGCCAGATCCAACTGCTGAAACGTGGTGAAGCTGTTATAGGACGGGATGCCGTTGTACATGCCGCCGATGGAATAGCCGCGGGCGTTGTACTGGGATTGCACGCCATTGTTCGGCAGGGCTGTCACGCCCGGCATTTCCCGCATGGCCTGAAAGATGTCGGTGATCCCCCGGTCATCCAGATATTGCCGGGTTTCCACTGACACCGTGTTGGCAATGTCCTTGGTCGATGTCGCCGTCTTGTCGGCAACCGAACTGGCGTTGCTGGTATAGGATTTGGTCCCCTCGGTTTGGCTAACCAGCGGCTGCTGACCTTGGATGGCGCCGTCGGTCACCGAGATTTTCGGCACCTCGATCACGTCCTCAGCCTCATCGGCCCGTACCGGAGCGGCTAGAAAGACCCAAACGGCCAGAGACGCCCAGGCCGCCAGGCCGTGGCGGTGAATTTGAAACGAGCCCATGAAAATATCCCCCGTTCCGGCTTCAGCGGCAAAGCTCCCCAAGGCGCCACCGGGAAACCGAACTGATTTCGAAGCGTGATGACACTGGCGGCTGGCCGATCAGGCCAGTTCCGCACCGAATCCGGCGTCGGAGACGGCACGGATGACCGCCGCTGGCTCGATCGCCGGATGTTCGACACGCACCGCCCCTGAAGACAAATCGATGTCGACGTCGGCGCCGGGCAACAACTCTTCGATCAGACGTTTGACGCGGCCCGAGCAACCGCCGCAACGCATTCCGGTAATATTGAACTTAGGCATGGCTTGCCCTCCGGACCTCCTTCGCAGAATCCGCTCACAGGGATTCGGCAGGAGGCAGAAATGAATCATCGATTCCCATCCGCCCAATGGGCGGACAGGCTGTCTGTTAAGCGATGTTCAAATCGGAAGAGGGAGGTGCGCGCGGAGGCGCCGAGGACGGAAAACGCGCCGGAACGAAATGCAGGCGCTCGGCGGCAAAAGCGAAAAGCCTGGCACTCTCGATCGGCTTTTCAAGAAGAGAGGCGCTTTGCGGGAGAGCGATACCGCCATGCAGCAAAGGCAGGCAGAAAACGCAATGGACCGCGTGATGGCCGGAATCGTCGGGAAACCCATGAGACTGCGACCCGCCGCCCTGTCCGTCGTCATGCGACGAACAATATTCCATGGCCTGAGCCAGGGCGGCCAGCGGATCGGCCGTCGTCCGGCCGACCGGCAAAATCCCGCTGGCCAGCACATTGACAGCCAACAGAACAACGGCAAACCAGGACACGCACATCTGCCGCGCATTCCCAAGCATGCTCGGATCGGTATCTTCCAGACAAGTGCGCCGGGTCTTACTCATCACTTGTCTCTAATGTCACCCCTCCACCAAGAAGTCAATTTTAAGACGACATATGAGAACTGTTCAAAATTTCCGAAGTTCAAAGACAACTTTCGGGTGATAGGGATAATCTCTTCCAAGCGCCCGGACGAGCGCTTCCGCGCCGGTAACGAAGGAATCACGGCCGAGGCTGGCCTTCTCCCTCCGGGTGAAACCTGCATGATTTCGTCTGGCGCCGGAAACACGAAAGCCCGTAAGCGCTTTGGCTTACCGGCTTTTGGTTTAGCAGCAGGAGCAGGATTTGGCCTCAAACGAACTCGGCTCAATGCATGAGCTTGGTTTCGGGTCTCGGGCTCGACATCAATTTAGCCGGGCACGCATCAGCAACCGCCTGCGAAGCAGGCCTCGACTTGGCGCCCGTGGTGGATGCTCATGGGGGGGAGACGCTCGCTCCAGACAGCAGACACCCCGGTTTCATAGGATCCTCGTGGCTAGGCCAGAAAGCCCCCTCGATGTAGCCCGCCAGTTTTTGGAAATAACCGACGCTCGGCTGAGCGGCGACAGCGCTCCAGTGCGGTTTCAAGGAAACCGGCGCACCCGTAAAACCATTCTCAGGCAACGGATTCTGCCCTGTTGCCTAATTCCCCTCCTAAAGAGCGACAATTAACTTGCATTACGATAGTGACAAGCGCCTAATGGCTTTCATCATAAAAGTTACTAAGGATGTGCCGCCATGCAGCGCAAGAGCTTCGGCAATATGCAATGTCCCATCGCCCGCAGCCTGGAGCGTGTCGGCGAATGGTGGAGCATTCTGATTCTGCGCGATTGCTTTCACGGGTTGAGACGCTTCGACGAGTTCGAGAAAAGCCTGGGGATCGCCCCCAACATGCTGACCAAGCGCCTGAATGGCCTAGTCGAGGCCGGGCTGCTGGAGCGGCGTCAATACAACGACCGGCCGCCCCGCTTCGAATATGTCCTGACCGAACGGGGGCGCGATTTCCGTCCGGTACTGCAGGCCTTGCTGACCTGGGGCAACAAGCATTTCGCCCCCGAAGGGGCCAGCGTGCTGATCGTCAATCAAGAGACCGGCCAGATCGCCGAGCCGGTGATGGTGGACGGCATCAGCGGCCGCCCCCTGTCCGATCCGGTGTTCCGTTCGGCTCCCGGTCCGGCCGCCGACGAACGGACCCGCCAGCGTCATACCGGCCGGGTCGGCCTGTCACAGACCTGACGGAGGCGATCATGGGCGTTTCGAAGCGAATGGCATCCGCCGGCCTGGGCACGCTGATTGTGCTCGTCGGCGCTTGGTACGGTTATGGCTGGTGGACCGAAGGCCGCTTCATCGAAAGCACCGACGATGCCTATGTCGGCGGCGATGTCACGGTGATGGCTCCCAAGATTGCCGGCTTCATCGCCCAGGTGGCGGTCGAGGATAATCAAGAGGTTCATGCCGGTGATCTTCTGGTCAGGCTGGACGACCGCGACTATCGCGCCGCCCTGGCCAAGGCCGAGGCGCTGGTCGATGGGGAGCGCGCCACCCTGGCCAATCTGGAGGCGTCGCGTCATTTGCAGCAGGCCAAGGTCGCCGAGGCGCGGGCGAGTATTTCCGGTACCGCCGCCGAGTCCGTTCGCGCCCATGACGATCAGGTACGCTACCGCAATCTGTCCTCCACTTCGGCGGTATCGGTGCAGGCCTTTCAGAAGGCCGACGCCGAATACAAGCAGGCATTGGCCGGCCAGCAGCGGGCACAGGCGGGATTGCAAGCGGCGGAACGCCAGTTGGAGGTGATCGACACCCAAAAGCAGCAGGCCGAAGCCGCCCTGGCCGCCGCCGAAGCCGATCGGGAAACCGCCCGTCTCAATCTCGGCTACACTGAACTGAGGGCCCCGTTCGATGGCGTGATCGGCAACCGCAGCGCCCGTCAGGGCTCCTATGCCACCATTGGCGCCGCCCTGGTCTCGGTCGTGCCGGCCAGGGGCTTGTGGGTCGACGCCAATTTCAAGGAAAACCAGCTGGCCCATATGCGCCCCGGCCAGTTGGTGAGCGTCGAGGCCGACGTGCTGCCCGGCAAGGTCTTCCAGGGGCATGTCGCCAGCCTGGCTCCGGCCACCGGGGCGCAGTTCAGTCTGCTGCCCGCCGAAAACGCCACCGGCAATTTCACCAAGATCGTCCAGCGGGTTCCGGTCCGCGTGCAGCTGGATGGCGCCGCCGGCGATCTCGGCCTGCTGCGTCCCGGACTTTCGGTGACCGCTTCGGTCGACCAACGCCGGAGAGGCTGATCATGGCCACCGCCCCCCACGAGATGAGCACCGGCGCCAAGATCATCGCCTTCGGCACCATGGCCGTGGGGTTCTTCATTGCGCTGCTTGATATCCAGATCGTCTCGGCCTCGCTACGCGACATCGGCGGCGGGCTGTCGGCCGGCGCCGACGAAGTGGCCTGGGTGCAGACCAGCTATCTGATCGCCGAGATCATTGTCATTCCGCTGTCGGGCTGGCTGTCCCGGGTGATGTCGACCCGCTGGCTGTTCTCGCTTTCGGCGGCGGGCTTCACCATCACCAGCCTGATGTGCGGATGGGCCTGGGACATCCAGTCGATGATCGTCTTCCGCGCCTTGCAGGGCTTTCTCGGCGGATCAATGATCCCGACGGTGTTCACCACTTCGTTCGCCTTCTTTCAGGGGCATCAGCGCGTCATTTCAGCGGCGGTGATCGGCTCATTGGCGTCGCTGGCGCCGACCTTGGGGCCGACGATAGGCGGCTGGATCACCGACCATTATTCCTGGCATTGGCTGTTCTTCATCAACCTGCTGCCGGGGCTGTTCGTCGCGGTGGTGGTGCCGCTGATGGTGCATGTCGACCGTCCCAACCCCGAACTGCTGAAGGGAGCCGACTATCTCGGCATGATCCTGATGGCGCTGTTCCTGGGCACCTTGGAATATACCCTGGAGGAAGGTCCGCGCTGGAACTGGATGTCGGACGAGACGATCCGCACCACCGCCTGGATTTCCGCTTTGTCGGGCGTCGCCTTCGTCTGGCGCAGCCTGAGCTTCGTCCATCCCATCGTCGATCTGCGGGCCTTGAAAAGCCTCAACTTCTCGCTGGGCTGCCTGTTTTCCTTCGTCACCGGGCTGGGCATCTTCTCGGTGATCTATCTGACGCCGCTGTTTCTGGGCCGGGTGCGCGGCTTCAGCGCCCTGGATATCGGTTTGGCGGTATTTTCGACCGGCATCTTCCAGGTCAGCGCCATTCCCCTCTACACCTTCCTGGCGCGGCGGGTCGATCTGCGCTGGCTGCTGATGCTGGGCTTCGTCATCTTCACCCTCAGCATGCTGCTGTTCCTGCCGATCACCCATGACTGGGGCTGGCGTGAATTGCTGCTGCCCCAGGCTTTGCGCGGTTTTTCCCAGCAATTCATGGTCGCTCCCACCGTCACCCTGACCCTGGGCGGGCTAGCCCCCGAGCGGCTGAGACTGGCCTCCGGCTTATTCAACCTGATGCGCAATTTGGGAGGCGCTATCGGCATTGCCGCCTGCGGCACCATTCTGAACGATCGCACCAACCTGCATTTCCTGCGTCTGGCCGAACATCTGAACGCCGGCAACGCCGCCATGGCCGGGTGGATGCAACGGATGTCGGTCGGCGAAACCCTGAGCCTGGGCGGCGATGCCGTCCGTGGACATGGCGCGGCTTTAAAGGCGCTGTGGTCCCTGACCTTACGCGAAGCGCAGACGCAAACCTATGCCGACGCCTTTCTGATGGTACTGGTCTGCTTCGCCGCCGTGACGTTCCTGGTTCCGCTTCTCCGCAAAGTCGGGGCTCCGGCCCAGCCGTCGGCGGATGCGCATTGACATGGCCAAGCCTCAAGGAGTGAGCGAGATGACCCATGATTTGCCCGTCGACGCCGCGCCGCCTGCTCTCGGGCTGCTGGCCATTAAGACTATTTGCCGCGCTGCCGGGGCCGACGACGTCGCCTTCGTCGAATTGAACCGTCCGCGACTGGCGGGACAGCGGGACGGTATCCTGCGGGCCATTCCCTGGGCGAAAAGCTTCATGGTTTTCGCTCGCCGGCTCAACCGCCATGCCCTTCGCTCGCCCATGCGCAGCATCTCGTCGGCCGAGTTCACGTCGGGCGGCCACGATGTCAAAGAGATCATTCATAAAACAGTGCGGGATCTGGAAGATGCCGGCATTCGCTCGCTGGGCATCTCGGGCCTCTTCCCTTTCGAATTCAACCGCAGCGACGGTCCGCCTTTCGTGGTGCCATTGAAGATCCTGGCCGAGGAGGCCGGATTGGGCCTGATGGGCAAGAACCGCATGGTGCTGCACCCCCGTTTCGGCTCGGACCTCTATCTTGGCGCCATCGCCCTGGATGTTTCCTCGCATGACGAGGGGGTTGGACGCCCATTGTCCGAGTCGCCCTGCCTCGACTGCAATATGTGCGCGGTGGCCTGCCCCACCGGCGCCATCGCCAAGGACGGGCATTTCGACTTCGGCAGCTGCATGACCCACAACTATCGGGAGAAGGTGGGCGGCTTCGTCGAATGGGTGCATACCCTGGCGGATTCGAAGAACCGTCACGATTATCGCCGGCGGGTCAGCGACACCGAAACGCTGTCCTGGTGGCAGAGCCTGGGATACGAGGCCAACACCCATTGCGATTACTGTGTCGCCGTCTGCCCGGCGGGAGACGAGGCGGTCAGCTTTCTGGCCGACCGCAAGCCGCATTTCCGCGAGGTGGTCGGGCCGTTGCGCGAACGCGCCGAAACGGTGTTCGTGGTTCCCGGCTCGGACGCCGAAGCTCACGTCGCCGCGACCTATCCGCATAAGAAGATCCGCCGCATCGGCAGCGGCCGCAGCCCGGCCTCGATCGCCAATCTGATGGCCATGCTGCCGCTGGTATTCCAGCGCGGACGGTCGCAGGGTATTGCCGCCCGCTATCACTTTCGCTTCCACGGCAAGGAGGTCATGGAGGCCACGGTGGATATCCGCGATCAAAGGATTTCCGTCTCGCCCGGCCTGGACGGCAAGGCCGATCTGGTGGTTCGGGCCGATAGCGAATCTTGGCTGGGCTTTTTACGGCATGAGCGCAAATTGCCCTGGGAAATGCTTCGGGGTCGTATCCACCTGCAAGGCTCGCCCGCCAGGCTCAGGGAATTCGGCCGCTGCTTTCCCGGTTGAAGACATGGAAAACCCGCAGCAGCATCACGTGGCCAAATCGCTGAATGATCCCCGCCGTCCGCGCCGGGGCAGAAAGGAGTTTTTGCAATGTCTCGTACATTCCTCATCACCGGCGCCAGCAAGGGAATCGGTCTGGCGCTCACTCATCGTTTGAACAATTTAGGGCATCATGTCGTCGGTCTGGCCCGACATACCCCGGCAGACTTCCCCGGCACGCTGATCCCGGTGGATCTCGGCGACCAAGGCGCAACCGACGCCGTATTGTCCGATCTTGCCAGCCGCTTCACCTTCGACGGCGTGGTCAATAATGTCGGCCTGGTCCGCCCGCAACGCCTTGGGCAGATAGAACTCGCGGCGCTGGATGAGGTTCTGCGCGTCAACCTGCATCCCGCCGTGCAAATGGTCCAGGCTCTGCTTCCTGCCATGCAAGCCCGCGGCTGGGGCCGGATCGTCAATATTTCAAGCCTTACCGTCTTGGGCAGTGTCGAACGGACAGCCTATGCCGCGGCCAAGGCGGCTTTGGTCAGCTTCACCCGCGGCTGGGCGCTGGAACTGGCAACGACCGGCGTCACGGTCAACGCCGTCGCACCCGGTCCGACCGAGACGGAATTGTTTCGAACCAACAATCCGCCTGGCAGCGAGAGCGAGCAGCGTTATCTTGCCGGCGTGCCGATGGGACGTTTCGGCACGCCCGATGAAATCGCCGCCGCCATCACCTTCCTGCTGTCGGATGAGGCCGGTTTCATTACAGGGCAAACCCTACACGTGGATGGTGGGGCCTCAATCGGTAGACGGGCGTTTTAAAAGCGCTTCGGCAGTAAAAACATTTTTCCGGCATCCTGAACCAACCTTGGCGTCAAAGCGAATTCGGCTGATGTCTTCTTGGAAATTCGATATCGACGGGGACGGTTATCGAGCATCCCTGACGAGGCGCAACCCGATGTAGGGGCATTTGACATCAATGTCACTACGTCGGGAGCTTCTTTTCAGTTGCGGCGGATAGGCTCCCCAGGAACCGCCTTTCAAAACATGCGAGGCGCACTCCTGATCTCGGTAAGGTTGGCCATCGGCGATGTCGGGAATTGACTGGCTCCAGCAGTCGGAGGTCCATTCCCATAAATTTCCGCTCATATCGTAAAGCCCATATTTGTTTGGCCGTTTGGCTTCTGCCGGTTGAGTGGATCGCCTGGAATTACTGGTGTACCAAGCCACTGCCTCCAGGTCGTTGCCGCCGCAATAGCTTTCCCCATCCACGCCGCCGCGGCAGGCATATTCCCATTCGGCCTCGGTCGGCAGCCGGAAGAGTCCTCGTCCCAGCTTGTTAAGCCGTGTCAGAAAGTCCTGAGCGTCTTCCCAATGCACCTGATCTACGGGATAACCGTCAGGCTTTCGGACAACAGACGGATCGGTCCGTTCCAGTTGTCCCCATTGGCCTCGGGTAATCTCGGTTCGGGACATCCAGAAACCGGCGACGGTCCTTGACCGGACCGGCTGTTCCACCTCGGGGCAATTGGCGCCGCCCGATGGCTGGCAGCCTTGACGGAACTGCCCGCCGGGAACCCAAACGAACACGATGCCGGTTGTCGGCTCCGTCCACTGCGTTCCCGGCTGAGACTCCGCTGTCTGCCCCGTCACGGAAAAAAGACAAGCCGATAAGGCTACGAAAGAAAGAAGCCGCCACACCATCTCCAGGCACTCCAATATCCGTACTCAGAGTGCAGGTGGCTCACACTTTCCGCGATGACGAAACGCAATGCCTCGAAGAAACAGCGGACGCCACCATCATTTTTAGCTGCTCGTGCGAAATGTTAATGCGGCTGGTGCCCAGAACCATCAAAACAGTTCAACCGGCTGTTGGATAGACCTCTGGTGGCCTCGAAAAGGTAAAGCCATCTCAACCTGACCGATGCCATTAAAGAGCAAGAGGATTTCCAGCCAAAGTGGTTAACCGGACGAATGCTCCGACTATCTTGCCGAGATAAAGCGCAAATGCCCGGCAATCCGAGGCTTGCCCCCGGTGTCTGATGGATGATTGACGCCATCGTAAACGACGACGTCCTCAAAATCGAAGGGACTGACGCCTTCCAGGCAAGCGGCATTGATACCGAACAGATTCGGGTCCGAACGACGTTGATGATGGGTATATATGCCGCACTTCGAGCAAAACCAATGCTGTGTCGACATCGTGTGAAACTGATACCGGCTGAGCTGCTCCGCACCCGATACGATCCGAAATTCCACGAGTTTTGCGGAAACGACAACGGCGCCGCGCATCCGGCAATACGAACAGGTGCAACGGCGTGCCGAACTCAAACCGTCGGCGAGCCGCACCTGAAAGCGCACGCTCCCACAGTGGCAAGCTCCGTCGATCCATGGTGTGTCTGATGTCATTTTGCGAACCTTCATAAAGTGTTGGGGCAGCAGAATTTCACGTGACATCATGCAGATGGGGCCGCAGCGTCAGAACAAGCGGCACGATCAGAGCCGCAGTTACCGCCGAGGCCAGCACGCCGATCCCCTGGCTGCTATGATCGGCAACGGCGCCGTAGAGGATTGGCGCAACGCCTCCTGAGCCGATGACACAGGTATAAAAGATTGCGAAGGCCCGTCCCGTATCGCCTTTGGCAAGCTCCGGCACACTGCCATAAAGAACCGATGAAGTGCCGTTAAGCACAATACCGAGGACCGGCAGCAGGGCCAGCGTTGATCCCAGCGGCGTAAGCAACGTTGCTGCGATCAGAAAGGCTGTAGCGGCCTCGGTCGCCATGACGCAGCCGACCACACCCAGCCGCTCGCCGAGCCAACCGCAGGTCGCCTTGCCGAAAGCGCCGCCGATGAATAAAAGGCCGAGCGCCAGCCCAACCGTCGGCGTGTTTCCGCCTCGCCCATGAATGAGGAACGGCAGAAACAGCAGATACCCCATGCGGGTTGCCGTATCGAGTGCTCCGATCGCCGACAGAATGGCGAAACCGCCGCGGCCACAGCCGCGGCCAAAAGCGGCTCCCTCTGTGGTGTTCCTGGTAACGGGAACCGCCTGGGCAAGTGACCACAAAAAGGCCGCCAGAACGAACCCAAGCACCGCCATCAGGGCAAGGACCGATTGCCAGGCCAGGACCGGCAGCAGCAGAGCGACCAGCGCCGGTAAACCGGCCTTCCCGAGATCACCCGAGAAATTATAGATGCCAAGAGGACGCCGCGCCCCTTTGCCGTAACTGCCGGTGACCAACATCGAACCGAGCGGGTGCTGGATGCTCGATCCGATACCCGCCACGATCAAACCAACGCAAAGACCGGCGAAACCGAACGGCAGCGCCATGATCAGCAAGCCCGCCGATGCGATGGCGGCTGACAGGATGAGCGCAGCCCACGGCGACAAGCCGCGAAGCGCTTGAGTTGCCGGGATTTGCAGTCCCCCCATCGTCCCAGAATAGAGAGCGCGAACGATGGCAAGCGCCGCATAGGAAAGCCCGAACTGAGTTTGCCATACAGGTAGGAAAGCATAGAGACCGTCGGTGTAGCCGTCATGAAGTGCGTGGGAAAGGCATGCCGTTAGAAGACTGCGCGACTTTACCGCAGCCGGTAAGCCGTGGTCAGTCACTGCCGCATTGGAAGCTATCGTGGTTGTCATTGCGGAATGGTAGATAAGTGACTAATTATCAACAAGTAGCTCATTGATCACGATACATGTCAGCTTAAATCACGGATATTATGCGTCATCTTCCCCCTCTCAACGCGTTACGGGTTTTCGAGGTTGCATCCCGAACAGGCAGCTTCGTCGACGCGGCTGCGGAACTCGGTGTTACCCATGGCGCGGTCAGCCGTCAGATTGCCGCGCTTGAAAGCTGGTTGGGGCAGAGACTCTTCACGAAAGAGGGCCGCCGCATGGTCGCGACCCCGATGGCGAAAATCTTTGCCGCCGAGATCGGTCTTTCGTTCGACCGGCTGGCGGTTGCCGCCGAGGCTTGCGGCCGGCCCGGCGCACGCCGCATCTTGCGGGTCAGCGCCCCCACCAGTTTTGCCATGCGCTGGCTGATCCCACGGCTCCATCGGTACCACGCCGATTACCCGCATGTTGAAGTCGCGGTGACCACGGTTTCCACTGTGCTTGAGGAATTACGCGGCGGCGTCGACGTAGCAATCCGGCGCGGCGTTGCCCGAGAGAATGCATGGCCTCAGCACCACGCCGTGCCGGTGCTGAATAACGTCGACACGCTGATCATGAGCCCCACACTGTTCGCGCGTCGACCGGTCTTGAAGCCATCCGACATCGAAGGGCATACGCTGCTGGCCAGCGAGACCCGCGCCGGCGATTGGTCTGACTGGCTCGAAGCGGCGGGGCTTCGGCATCTTGCCGGGTATCCCCGGCAGATCTTTGATCATTTCTTCGTCACGCGCCAGGCGGTGGAAGATGGGCTCGGCATCGGAATTGGCCCTCTTCCGATGCTGGAAATCGACATTGCCAGCGGCAGGCTGATAACACCGCTGCCAGACATTCGGGTTCCGCGGACGGGTTACGTTGCGGTCATTCCACGTCAGGCCGACGCAGGAACTCTGCTTGCCGGCTTCATCGATTGGCTCGTTGCAGAGGCTCGCGGGCCGGTTGGTGGACGACAGCAAGAACCTGAGCGCAAATAGGACCGGCTAGGTCGGCTTTGTGCCGCTTCCCGATAACGGCCATCTCGCCAAACCGATCGAGCCTCCCGTGGAGACTGGGGGAAGTTGGCGGCATTGCTTGCGCTTGGGACAAACACAAACGCCGCCTCCTGGACGGAAGCGGCGTTTTTGTAATTTGGTTGCGGGGGCTCGCAACAACCGAAACCGACATTCGCTCAAAGTAGCTATTTAGCTCCTTCATCATTTATCGCCGAAGTCAGCTTCGCGCCCAAGCCAGTCATATACTGCCCCCATCCCGAAAGCGGTCATGGCAGAGACCACTTGAGCAGCTGAGTTGAGAAAACTGTTCAAACCGCATTCGGGAAACGATTGAAGGCAAAGCTTATGTCCAACTGCAGGGGCTCATGTGGCACCTCGCAGATTCCGGCAATTTAGTTCAATGGGAACCAAATCAGTCTTTCTGCCGAACCTCGAACTTGCGCGCTGTGCAGTTCGGCAAGGTCTCCAAGATTGAAGTCATATAGCGGTCGAGGGCTCGGAGTGGAACGCTTCGGCCTTCGCGAATATGGGTTCGAAGTTCATTGACGAGATAGGAAAACGCTCTGTCCGCCGCCGGAACATACGAAAAGCTGTCTGAAATTAGTGGTGAGTGTTGTAGGCTAAAATTTTCAGATCTCATCCCTTGAACGAAGCCATCGTTTAGAGACACGATGATGTTTGGCATTTGCTCGTGACCGAAGTTGCGCTGATACTCAACCAAGTTATCCAATACAGTATCCGGGCTCTGAGCAAACTTGTTGCAGAGTATAAAGCCAAAGACTTGGTCACGGAAATTCGCATCCTGATTATATTCGTTGCTAGGTGTTGCGGCATAGCTCGCACCCGAACCAAATGGTCTGTATGACGCGAGCGCACCTAAACCCATATCTTCTTTTTCGGAGTATCTCCGAAGCATTTTTGCTGATCTCACTTTATCGAGAGCATCGAAAAGGATGCTCTTATTGACTGTACTTTTCACCTCACCCACGGCTGCGATTGCCTCAGCAGGGTAATACGTAGCCTCAGGTGTATCATTTATTGAATACACGGGGCAGAAGTCTCGCTCGAAGATCACGATATCCTGTTGTTTACTCTTGCTGCCAAAGCTATCGATCAACAGTCCGCTGCCCACGGAGACAAAAGCCGGAAGTAACTTAACGAGTTGTACGCGTGCCGGATGCTCGCGTGATGCACCAATAAGGCCCGGGGTTCCGGCCTCACCAGCATCCTCGAATTCCATAACGAGCCGCCGCCCGATGCGATTTACAAACTGGCCTGAGTCGAATTCAGTCATAAAGCTCCCCTCGAACCATCGAACTCGTTCTGAGTGTCGTCGTTAGGCTAAGTGACGTTTATATGCATGTCCTCTTTCTCGGGTCTCGACTTGCTTTACCAAACAATCGAGAATCAGCGCCTCGTTCGAACCTATGGGTGGTGCAAAGCTGAGGCGCTACACGCTGTTCCCGCGCAGCGGGTTCGTTCCTCGGCCTCCAAGCCTCATTCGGGTCGGCCACAGAGGTGCCCATGAGACCTAAGATCGCTCCCGCCAAAAGTCGCAGCTAAAGTTGTTGAGCAAATGGCTTTGCTTGTCAGCCTTCGCCTGGAAAATTTTTGGAATGGCGTTCCCATCGCCTCCCGATTTCAGATAATCACGAACCGAGTAGAGCGCCAACCGCATAAGGTGCTCCCAGTACCCATACAGCCTCTCCTGCCGGTCCTGTTCTTGCTTCGCTGGGCTTAACTTCCGCTTAGGCACTGGCACTGTGTAGTCGGGACGCATATCAACGTCGTGAACGAAGATAATGCGACCGTGTCTCCACTCGTCCCCAATGGTCCGGCGCCATCGGTAACACACGCACACCTCAATCCGCTCACTGAAGCGATATGGCGGGCTGATGAGGTCATCGATGTGAAAGAGCTGCGCCTCCCGTTCCTCTTCCTCCATTCGGTACTGCATGGTCTGAACGGCTCGTAGGAGGTTGTCGCCGGCGCGGCGCGCCTGGGTTTCCGTTCGAGCACGTTTTTGCGCGGACTTAGACTTGGCATATTCTGCTAAGTCTCGCTGAAAGGTGCTCAGGCATTCCGCCACAAACGACCCACAGCTTGAAAGTTGTAGCCCATGAAGCGCGGTCGCGCGTTCATCTCGCAGTGCCTGCTCAACAAGCCTCTGCAACTCACGGGTATCAACCGCCTTCAAAGCGGTCTGTTCGTGCTGAGAAATGTATATTTCGCCCATCCTATGCCCCCTGGCCGTCCGCGATGAATCGATATCGCTTTCGTTCCCTACGCTACGGAGAACTCGCAACGAAGGGGAGCGACTATTGCCGTCGAGTTATCAACATCAATGACATTCCACCCAGAGTCGGATGAGCGCAGACCTCAGGTCAAGAGTTGACAACAACCACCCCGGGAGTCTATCGGTATAGAGCGTACTGGTTCCCGAGGGCGTCAAGCCCCAGGGATGAAAAGGGAACACGGTGAGGATACCCGACTGGGACCAAAACCGTGGCTGCCCCCGCAACTGTGAGCGGAGAGCTTCCGTCCAATAAACGTCACTGGGATTTCCCGGGAAGACAGGACGAAGGTGACGACCCGCAAGCCAGGAGACCTGCCAGTCGTCGTTGCCCATCCGACCAAGCGGGGTGTCTTGGTGGTCCGGAACTTTCTTCCGAACGTGGTGACGAGAGCAATTGTCGTCTTGTTCGGAATTAAGGACGTCCTCCTTTTCCAACAAGACCGAATTTAGGCCGTATGGCGTGCGTTCGCGCGCCTGCCCGGTTTGTTCTGCGTCCATTTCCGCAAGTGCGGCGCAGATTTTTTTGAGGCGGAAAGGTCGGGCGATCTTGGCGGACTCCTGACCCTTCCGAGAACGGTGGTCCATTTGACAAGGGGAGTCTGCGATGCAGAGCCGACAGGGGAGGTTTGCCCGGATTTCGGGCAGGCTGGGGATAGTGTGGCTATGGTTTCTGGCGTTGCTGGCAACAGGAATAACCAGCGCCAGCGCCCAAGAGGCGGAAAAGAACGACAAAAGCGACAATAATGTCGTCACGATGCCAGTGGTCGAAGTTCAAGCCAGCAAAATCCCGAGCCGGCAGGATCTGCAGGACACCCTATCCCCCGGCACTGTCTCCGTCGTCTATCCCGACGACACCAAGGGCGAGTTCAAGACCCTGCCCGACTTGCTGGACCAGATTCCCGGCGTCTATGTGCGGCGGGTTTCCGGCAGTGGGCAATACACCACCGCCAGCATTCGCGGCAGCGCCCCCAGCCAAGTCAACATCTATATCGACGGCATCCCGTTCAACGTTTCCAGCGAAACGGCGGCGGACCTGTCCACCATCCCCATCACCAACGTCGAGCGGATCGAGGTTTATCGCGGCACCACCCCGGCGCGGTTTTCCGGAGCGCCGGTCGGTGGCGCCATCAATATCGTCACCAAAAATCCCACGGATTTCGGCGGCGCCGTTTCAGCCGGCATGAGTTCTTTTGGCGGGCGGCAATACAGCGCCAGCACCAACGGCCCCTTGTTGGATGGCAAAATCCTGCTCAGCATCGATAAGCAGCGCAGCGATGGTGATTTCAAATACGACAACTATGCCGTCCGCGACACCCAGGGTATTTCCTCCGTCCGCACAGGGCAGAACAGCTATAAAACGGGGTGCCAGTTTGCAAACAACTGCGGCCTTCCCGTTACCCGCACGCGGCTGAACAACAGTTTCAGCAACGACAATCTGCTGACCAAGTGGCAGGACGATAATTTCTTCGTCAAATGGTCCTACCTCTACATGGGCCGCCTGATGCCGGGAAACGTCGATTCACCCAATCAGACGGCTCCCCAGTCGACAATCGACGTGCCGGATTCCCTCAACGTCAACGGCCGCCGCATCCAGAAAGAGACGCAGAACGACGTGGTGACGGGATGGAAGGACAGCTTCGGCAACCTGACCACCGGCATCACCCTCAGCCTGATGGATCAGAACAAAAATTACAGATATCCCGATGCGTTTCCGCCTTTAAGTTATTATGTCGGCGGCAGTTGGTCGCATTACCAAACCCGCCGCTACGGGGTACAAACAGACGAAACCTATCAACTCGGACAAGATTGGCCCGTCAGCCAGCAGTTGGAATTTCACAGCGGCCTGTATCAGGAAACCCTGCACGCCAACATGAGCGGTCTTGACGGCGGGGAAGGAAACTTCCGCCACGATCTGCGACGCGTCAAAACCGATTTCCAGACCCAGGACACGCTCACCATCCATTTCCTCGACGATCTGGAAATCACCCCGATCGGACGGCTGGAAAGGTTGCAGGGCCCCACCATCGGCACTCTTGTGCCCGCCCAAGGCACCGCATCGGGAAGCACCGATTGGAAGCCGACCGGCACGCTGGCCGTGAAGAAATATCTGCCCGCCGGTTGGCAGCTCTATGGCAGTTACGGCACCACCGTCCGTTACCCCAATTTCTATGAACTTTACGGTGACGGCTTCTATGTTCAGCCGCACACCGACAGCATGGGCCGAACCGAACCGGTCTTACCGGAGTTCGCCCGCAACAGCGACATCGGACTGGGCTGGGACGGCAAGCTGAACGGGGATTGGGGTGGGCATCTGCGCCTGACCTATTTCGAGCGCAAGACCGACCTCAACATTACCCAGATGATCACCGGAATCGGCTCCACCTACCAGAACAGCGGCAGCACCTATCAGCACGGCGTCGAGGTGGAGACCGGCCTCGACTGGGGCAAGCGGGCCGATCTGCAACTCGCCTTCACCGGCCAGGAAGGCTGGTATCGCGGCGCCGGGATGTATCAGGCGATGTCCACCACCCCCATGGTGGCGCCCGCCGGTCAGCGGATTCCCACCCTCAACGCCCCGGTGGCGTCCGCCGACGCCCGCCTCAACCTGCATTTCTTCGACGGCGCCCTGACCACCTTCACCGAGATGAAGTTCACCGGCCGCAATTATACCGGCCTCACGCAGCAAACGAACGGCAACATCCTCAAAAGCTATGAACGGCCGCTGACCACCATCGATCTCGGCGCCCACCTGAAGCTCCCCTACGGCGGCGCCCTGTCGGGGGGAGTGATGGATATGTTCAACCAGGGGCCGAAACAGCAATACGTCGGCCTACAGGATTACTTGTCGTCGACCTATTGCCCGAGCGGATCGCCCGTCTATTGCGGGATGCATCACATCCCCCGTGAAACCGACACATACCCTTATGCGGAGAACGTCTTCTATCCCCAGCAAGGGCGGACGTTCTACGCAACTCTATCCTGGACGTACTGACGAACATTGTCTTTGCGTCTCAGGTCTTTTGGTGTGGCAACAAAGGAGCCTCAATCATGACAATACAAACGTCGACCGCCTACAGCGTATATTATTATGACGTGTATAAAGTGGGTCACGGCATGGCGGGCCTTATTACCGATGACGGCGGCAGCAGCAGCAGCACGGTTTTGACTTACCCCGACCTGCAAACCGACCTCAACGGCAATCCCATCGTCCAGGCCTTCGCCGACGGCGGCGGCAATCTTCGCGTCGCCGTCACCGACAACATCGACACTGGGGCAAGACCGATTTCCATCTACGACGCCCTGGGCGATTCCGTCGCCACCGTCTCCGGCGGTTGGTCGAACGTCTATAATCTTTACGGCATCGCCAGGGTCGGCAGCTATATCTACGCCATCGACTACGACAACGGTCGGGTGGTGGAAATCAATCCCAGCACCTATGCCCAGACCGGCGCCGTCTTCACGGCACCGACCTACACCTCGGGTTCCACCACCTATTATCCTCATGCCCAGGCGCTGTTGGTTATCGGCGGTGTGCTTTACGGCCTCTTCACCTATGCCAACTCCAGCTTCACCTCTTACGCCAACAGCAAGCTGGTGAAGTTCTCCATCACGCCCGGATCATCGATCACGGCGGCAGCCACCAACTTCTCCGTGGCTCCCAACGCCTTCAGCTTGGCGAACAACGGATCCACCCTCTATGTCGCCGCCATCGGCGGTTATCAGAGCGCCGGCAGCTATAATGCCGCATCCCGCCTGCAAAGCCTTCCGTCCGACCTCAGTTCGGTCACCGACGTGCTGAGTCCGTCGAGCACGTTCCCATGGGAAATCCGCGACATCAGCTTCAACGGCTCGACCGCCTATCTTCTCGTCGGCGCCTACAACAGCAGCTACAACTTGGTCGGCAAGCTGTTCAGCGCTCCGGTCAGCAGCCTCGGCACCCCCTCCACCTTCACCGTCATCGACGATTTCACTGCGGGTACCCAACCGGGTTATTACTGGGCGGCCCAGTACACCGCCGACAACAACCGCATCTGGTATGCCCGTGGCAATGAGATTGTTCTTTAC
The DNA here is from genome assembly GCA_035538795.1 of Candidatus Sulfotelmatobacter sp. Taxonomy (GTDB): domain Bacteria; phylum Pseudomonadota; class Alphaproteobacteria; order Rhodospirillales; family Magnetospirillaceae; genus JAJZGK01. The sequence continues at coordinate 49,170 of DATLJS010000050.1, forward strand.
GCGGCTTCGTCTTCTCCCAGCGCGGTCACGACCCTTACAGTGAGCAGCGGAAGCCTGATCAACAGCGGGGAGTCCTACACCAATATCAGTGACTTCAGTTACATTGGGGCGGACGGCTTCAGCATCGCCGTTCGCGGCTACCGCTCGCCGATCCACGCCTCGAATACACCGCGGATGGCACGCGCCCGCGCCCTCACCGGCGGACGGCCATTCCTCACAGATGGCGAGGCCGCGCAACTCGACCAGGAGTTTGCCGAGGCATAACAGAGACCTGGCCGTAAGTGGAAGGGCCCGGCGATCTTGGCGGACTCCGGGCCCCTCCGTGAACGGTGGTCCATTCACACAGACGGAGTCTGCGGCGCGCACAATGCTTTTTCCTTGAGATAAAGTCAAAGGGCTGTCGATGGGCTTGCCATCTTGAACCGACGTTTCCCTAGGCTGAATTCAGAAATGGACACAAGCCAATAACTCCCACGGCCATCTGCACCTGACCGAGGAAAACGAACGCGTTATCACGATGCATATCCAGCGGATCATTCATCAGACAAAATGAACCCGTGCCCCCTTTGATCGAAACCAGCAGCTTGACTCCGTTCATCCGACAAGCATACGGTATGTGGTGTTACGGTTCCCCGGATGCGCAACATCTTGCGCAAGCTCTGGGGCTAAGAGGGAAGCCGGTGCGTCGTTTCCACGACCAAGCCGGCGCTGCCCCCGCAACTGTAAGCGGCGAGCCGCTGTCCATTGATGTCACTGATCTTTCGGGATCGGGAAGGCGGACAGAGGCAATGACCCGTGAGCCAGGAGACCTGCCGTAATCGTTGAAACGTCCTCGGGCGGGGTGTCCCGGTAGGTCGCTGACGAAAGGCGTGGTCAAGACCACATTTCCTTCCGCATGGCGTCCCGCTTGCTCCCTCTGTCCGCATCCCGGAGGGGGAGTGAAGATGACCGCGCTTGCCAATTACGATTTCGACCGCCAGGGAAACCTTGTCCCCCTGCGGACCCGCCTGCAGGTGGCCCAGCAGCAGACGGCGGCCCCGTCGCAGCGGCGGAAGTTCAAGCCAGAACCGCAGGAACTGCGGCTCGACCCTTCGCGCGACGACAAGCTGACGGCCTTCGGCAAGGCCACTCTGGGCGATCGCTATCTGTTGCCAGGCGAAAGCATCCAGCAGATGTTCGCCCGCGTCTCCTGCGCCTTCGCCGACGACGCCTCGCACGCCCAGCGCCTGTATGACGCCATGTCGAAGCTGTGGTTCATGCCGGCCACGCCGATTCTCTCCAACGGCGGCACCACCCGCGGCCTGCCGATCTCCTGCTTTCTGAACACCGTGCCCGACAGTCTGGACGGCATCGTCTCGACCTGGAACGAGAACGTGCATCTGGCCTCGAACGGCGGCGGCATCGGCACCTATTGGGGCGGCGTACGCTCCATCGGCGAGACGGTGCGGGGCAATGGCGAAACTTCGGGCATCATCCCCTTCATCCGCGTCATGGATAGCCTGACCCTGGCGATTTCCCAGGGCTCGCTGCGGCGCGGCTCGGCGGCGGTCTATCTCGACGTGCATCATCCGGAAATCGAGGAATTCCTGGAAATCCGCAAGGCCTCGGGCGACTTCAACCGCAAGAGCCTGAACTTGCATCATGCCGTCAATATCACCGACGACTTCATGGAGGCGGTGCGCGCCGACCGTCCCTTCGGCCTGAAAAGCCCCAAGACCGGCGAGACCTTGCGCGAGATCAGCGCCCGCCAGCTCTGGCAGAAAATTCTGGAAATCCGTCTGCAGACCGGCGAGCCCTATCTGCTGTTCTCCGACACCGTGAACCGCGCCCTGCCCAAACATCAGCGCGATCTGGGGCTGAAGGTATCGTCCTCGAACCTTTGCGCCGAGATCACCCTGCCGACGGGGCGCGACCATCTGGGCAACGAGCGCACCGCTGTTTGCTGCCTGTCCTCGCTGAACATCGAGACCTGGGACGAATGGCACGAGGCGCCCGGCTTCATCGAGGACGTGCTGCGCTTTCTCGACAATGTGCTGACCCATTTCATCGAGGAGGCTCCCGACGGCATGGAAAAGGCCGCCTATGCCGCCATGCGCGAACGCTCGGTAGGGCTGGGCGTGATGGGCTTCCACTCCTTCCTGCAGGCCCGCAACATCCCGTTCGAGAGCGCCATGGCCAAGGCATGGAACCTGAAAATCTTCCGCAAAATCCGCCGCGACGCGGACTCTGCCTCAGTCGATCTGGCCGAAGAGCGCGGGGCCTGCCCCGATGCCGCCGAGCGCGGCATGCAAGCCCGCTTTAGCCACAAATTGGCCATCGCCCCCACCGCCAGCATCAGCATCATCTGCGGCGGCGCCAGCGCCTGCATCGAGCCGATTCCGGCCAACGTCTACACCCATAAGACCCTGTCGGGCTCGTTCTCGGTGCGCAATCCCTCCCTGGCCCGCCTGCTGGCGGAAAAGGGTGCCGACACCGCCGAGACCTGGCAGTCGATCATCGAGCATGAAGGCTCGGTGCAGCATCTCGATATCTTAAGCGACGACGAGAAGTCGGTCTTCCGCACCGCCTTCGAGATCGACCAGCGCTGGATCATCGACTTCGCCGCCGACCGCGCCCCCTTCATCTGCCAAAGCCAGTCCATCAACCTCTATCTGCCCAGCGATGTCGATAAATGGGATCTGCACATGCTGCATTGGAGCGCCTGGGAGAAAGGGCTGAAGAGCCTTTACTACTGCCGCTCGAAATCAGTGCAGCGGGCTGCCTTCGTCGGCAAGGACCGCAAGGCCAAGGCGGCCGAAGCTTCCGGCCAGCGGACCGACTACGACGAATGCCTGGCCTGCCAGTGAGAGGACGCGACATGGATATCGGACATCTCAATCCCCTGACGCTGATCAATACCGGCAAGGTGGGGCTGCTGCAGGGCTCGGGCGCCTATAACGTCGAGCGCTACCCTTGGGCCTACGAATTCTGGAAGAAACAGCAGCAAGTCCACTGGATGGGCGAGGAAATTCCGCTGGGTGAAGACCTCAAGGACTGGGCCTCGGACCGCGTTTCCGAGGAGGAACGCAATCTGCTGACCCAGATATTCCGCTTCTTCACCCAGTCGGATGTCGAGGTCAGCGACAATTACCTAAAGCGCTACATGCCGATTTTCCAGCCGCTGGAAATTCAGATGATGATGGCGGCCTTCACCAATATCGAGACCATCCATATCGACGCCTATGCCCTGCTGCTGACCACGCTCGGCATGCCGCAGACCGAGTTCTCGGCCTTCCGCGATTACGCCGCCATGCGCGACAAGGCCGATTACATGCATACCTTCGGCGTCGACACCGTGGCCGACGTCTCGCGCACTCTGGCCATGTTCGGCGCCTTCACCGAGGGCATGGCCCTGTTCGCCAGCTTCGCCATGCTGCTGAATTTCCCCCGTCACAACAAGATGAAGGGTATGGGCCAGGTGGTGACATGGTCGGTGCGCGACGAAAGCCTGCATTGCGAGGGCATCATCCGTCTGTTCCATGAATGGAACCGCGAGACCGGAGCCCTGACCAAAGCGGTGCGGGACGACATTCTGGATGTGGCGAAGACCATGGTGGGGCTGGAGGAACGCTTCGTCGAACTGGCTTTCGAGTTGGGCGCCGTGAAGGGCATGACGCCCGAGGACATCAAGGCCTATGTCCATTATGTCGCCGACTGGCGTCTGACCCAATTGCGCCTGCCCATCCTCTACGGTCATTTCCGCGAAACCGAGACCGGCTACGAACAGGTCAAGCCCCATCCCCTGCCCTGGCTGGTGGAAATCCTCAACGGCGTCGAACACGCCAATTTCTTCGAGCAGCGCGCCACCGAATATTCCAAGGGCGCCACCCAGGGCAATTGGGAAGGCGCCGAAGGGGTGTGGGCGGCGTTCGACAAGCTGAAATCAGAAGTTTAAGGACACCACAATGCAAAGCGAAAGCCGTCTGATCGACCTGGTTTTTCCAGGCGAAACGAACCACCATGGCACCCTGTTCGGCGGCTCGGCGCTGTCCTACATGGACAAGCTGGCCTATATCATCGCCACCCGCCATGCTCATTGCGACTTCGTCACCGCCTCGTGCGAGAAGATCGACTTCGCGGCCCCGGCGCGTCTCAGCCAGATCGTCGAGGTCACGGGCCGTATCCTGCGCGCCGGGCGCCGCTCGCTGAACGTGGAAATAGACCTGATGGCCGAAGACGTCCTGACCGGCGAACGCCATCTGTGCAGCCGGGGCGGATTCAATATGGTGACGGCGGATCCGGCCCAAACGGTGCCGCCCCTGCCGTCGGCCTCACCGCCGACGTCGGCGGACGGCGCCGTACACATGATCGAGCTGGTCTTTCCCGATCAGAGCAGCCATCGGCAAGTGCTGTTCGGCGGTTATGCCCTGGCGATCATGGGCAAGGCCGCCTTCGTCGCCGCCACTCGCCTGTGCCGCAAGACGGTGGTGATGGCGGCCTCCAGCCGGATGAACTTCACCGCCCCGATCCATGTCGGCGAAATCATGGAGCTGACCGCCGCCGTCAGCACGGTCGGACGCTCATCGATGACCGTTTCCGTCACCGCCTGGGGGGAAAATCTGCAAAGCGGCGAACGCTGGCCCGCCGCCAACGGCAGCTTCGTCATGGTGGCGGTGGATCATGAGGGGAAAGCCGTACACATTGGCCACCGCCGATAAACCAATAAAAAGGAGGACGGAGCATTCACTCCGTCCTCAGTTTTTCCGGTTAGAGCGGGAAACATGTCACGGACAGGATGCAGGAGTCGCCCGCGACATACCGGAAAATCAGTCTGTCCGGCTACCTTCGGCAACAGTGACGACAGGCTGCATCTGATCGCCCCAGCGACCGTTGCCGGCATGGTGACGCGAGCAGCGCAGCAGTTCGACCGTGGCGCCAGCCTCCACCGCCTGAACGATAGCGTGGTTGAGCCGGTGCATTTGGTCGGCCAGCTTGCGGATGGCTCCGTCCAGATCGGGCGGTTGGGGGCAAGAGCCCCCGCCGGGGATGGCAACGATATTATTGGCTCCAGTCATGGCGCAGTCTCCTATCCAGGTCGTCACTCGGCGGCGGTTTCAAACTGGTTCATGGTGTTGGCATGACCGCCGGCCTTCAGGGCGCGGTCGCCGCCGACCATCTCCTTGAAGGTGTCACCGAGATCGCTGCCGACTTCGTGCTGATGTTTGACCGCGCTGACACCACGGCGAATTTCCTCGCGCTGAACGGTGTTGACGTAGGCCAGCATGCGCTCGGCGCCGAAATAGCCGCGCGACAGTTCGTCGGTGCTCTTGGCGGTCAGATGGAAGGTCGGCAGGGTGATCAGGTTGTGGAACACCCCGGCCTTGGTGGCCAGATCGCCCTGGAAGCGCTGCAGACGGGCATCGGCCTCGCGGCCCAGCTCAGTGGCGTCGTAATCCGCCGACATCAGGGCGTTGCCGTCAGGATAGTCGGTGTCCTTGATCCGGCCTTGGGCAATCCAATCCTGGCGCACCTGCTTACGCAGGTTCAGCGTCCAGTTGAAGGACGGCGAGTTGTTGTAGGTCAGTTTGGCGTTCGGCACCGCCTTGCGGATATCGGCGACCATGGCGCCAATCTGAACCACGTCGGGGGTATCGGTCTCGATCCACAGCAGATCGGCCCCGCCATGGGTCAGGCTGGCGATACAATCCTCGACCACCCGTTGACGTCCGGTGTTGTCCTGGAAATAGAACAGGCCGTTGGCGGCCCGCAGAGGGCGTACCGCCCGGCCGTCACGCCACAGCAAGGTCTCGCCATCGCGAGCCGGATTGATCTCGGTGATCTCCTCGGTCTTCAACCACTTGATATATTCCGAAGCCAGATCGCCAGGTTCACGCGACACCGGCACCTTCTGGGTCAGACCGGCGCCCAGGCTGTCGGTACGGGCGACGATAACGCCCTCGTCCACGCCCAGTTCCTCGAAAGCCAGACGGCAGGCACGCAGCTTCTCGATGAAGTCCTCGCGCGGCACGGTGACCTTACCGTCCTGGTGGCCGCACTGCTTAGCGTCGGACACCTGATTCTCGATCTGCAGGCAGCAGGCGCCAGCCTTGATCAGTTCCTTGGCCAGCAGATAGGTGGCGTGCTCGTTGCCGAAGCCAGCGTCGATATCGGCGATGATCGGCACCACGTGAGACTCGAAGCCGTCGATGCGAGCGATGACGGCATCGATCTCGGCCAGGGACGCGTTCTTGGCGCGGGCGGCCTTCAAATCCTTGAACAGATCGTTCAGCGCCACTTCGTCGGCCTGACGCAGCGAGACGTAGATCTCCTCGATCAGGTCGGCGACGGCCGTTTTCTCATGCATGCTCTGATCGGGCAGATGGCCAAAACGGTTGCGCAGGCCCGCCACCATCCAGCCGGAGAGGTAGACATAAGCGCCCTTGGTGGTGCCCCGCAGGCGCTTGACCGCCTTGATCATCTGCTGGGCGTGAAAGCCCGACCAGCAGCCCAGCGACTGGGTAAAATTGCTGGGATCGGCGTCATAGGCCGCCATGTCGGCGCGCATCACCTTGGCCATGGCGCGAGCGATGTCCAAATGGGTCGAGTAGGTGTTCTGGATCTTCAGTTGGACGATGTCATCGACGGTGACGCCGCCCGGCGTCTGGCCACTGGGATACCGCTGCAGAGCCTCGGTGCGCACGTCATTGTAAAGCTTGTGGACGGTCATAAATGATCTCCTGGTAGAAGGGGTTACAGGCCGGCCAGAAGGCGGCGATAAGCAGAAAGAGTGAGGAAGGGTTCCGGACGCTCGGCCAAGCAGAGGTCCAGGAACAAACCGGTGGCGGCATCAAACTGCCCACCGTGGAAAGCCGACATTTCTTGGGCAACCAAGCGACGAACCAAATCGACGGTCACGCTTTGGCCGTTGTCCAGAACAACGCCATGGCGGAGCCACTGCCAAACTTGGATGCGGCAAATCTCGGCGGTAGCCGCGTCTTCCATAAGGTTGTAGAGGGGAACGCAACCTTGGCCGCGCAGCCAGGACTCGATGTACTGGATACCGACACGGATATTGCCGCGCAGGCCCGTCTCGGTGATGGTGCCCTCGGGGCGGCGGGTCAGATCGTCGGCGCAGACCGAAACGTCATCACGCTGACGGGCGACCTGATTGGCACCCGGCATGACCGCATCGAATGCAGCCGCAGCCACCGGCACCAAGCCAGGATGGGCAACCCAGGTGCCGTCATGTCCGTTGCCCGCCTCGCGCTCTTTGTCGACACGCACCTTGTCGAAAGCGGCCGCATTGGCTACGTCGTCACCACGTACCGGAATCTGCGCCGCCATCCCCCCCATGGCATGAGCGCCGCGCCGATGACAGGTTTTGATCAGCAATTGGCTATAAGCCAGCAGAGCTGGCGAGGTCATGGTGACTTGGGCACGATCGGGCAGAATGAAATCAGCCCGAGTTCCCAACGTCTTGATCATCGAGAAGATATAGTCCCAGCGGCCACAGTTCAGACCAACGATATGGTCACGCAGTTCGTAGAGGATTTCGTCCATCTCGAAGGCGGCTGGCAATGTCTCGATCAGAACCGTGGCGCGGATAGCTCCCGCAGGCAGATCAAGGAGATGCTCGACCTCGTCGAAAACATCGCGCCACAGCGCCGCTTCGTGCCGACTTTCGATTTTGGGCAGGTAGAAATAAGGGCCGCTGCCCCGCGCCAGCAATTCCGTAGCGTTGTGAAAGGCGAACAGACCGAAATCGAACAGAGAGGCAGACATCGGCGCGCCATCCACCCGCAGATGCGCCTCGTCCAGATGCCAGCCGCGCGGACGAACGATCAGTACCGCGGTCCGCTCGTTCAACCGGTAGCTTTTGCCGGAGGTTTCGTCGGCAAAGGAGATGGTGCGGCGAACGGCATCGAACAGGTTGACTTGGCCCTGGATCATGTTGCTCCAGGTCGGCGTCGAAGAATCCTCGAAGTCGGCCATGAAGGCCCTGGCTCCGGAGTTCAGGGCGTTGATGATCATTTTGCGATCCACCGGCCCGGTGATCTCCACCCGGCGGTCTTGCAGATCGGCGGGAACCGGAGCCACGGTCCAGTCGGTGGCGCGGACATCGGCGGTCTCGGCGGGAAACCCCAGAACCTCGGTACCAGCATCCAGGCGAGCTTGCCGCTCGGCGCGGGCTTCGAGCAAACGGCGGCGACGAGTACCGAAGCGGCGTTCCAGGTTGCCCAGAAAAATCAGGGCGTCATCCGTCAGCAGAGGAGCCTGGGTATCATCCACCCGCCCCCGAACCGACACACCGGACACGGCAGCCGAGGTCTCCCTGGGAAGAGTGAGCGAGGGGTGCAAAGAAGATCGGGTCATGGTGTCGAGCCTTTCTCGGGCGCCCTGGCTGGACGCGATCACTGGTCTCGACAATCTTTACATTGCAGCGCGCGGCCGCAACCGCTATTCCTATAAAAAATGTTGTATTGTCAATGCGTTGACAGAAAACAAGGCGAAACTGTTAATTTTGTAAATTCAGGAAATCGTCATGAGTGACAAGAAGATTTTTGCCGGCCCCCGGGTCCGCCGCTTGCGCCAATCCCTGGATGTGAGCCAAGCGGCCATGGCCAAGACGCTGGGCATTTCCCCCAGCTATCTCAATCTGGTGGAGCGCAATCAGCGCCCCTTGACGGCGCAACTGTTGCTGAAGCTGGCCGAGGCTTACAGCCTGGATCTCCGGGAACTCTCCGGCGACCGCGAAATCCGCTTGGCGGCAGAGTTGACCGAGGCGCTGGCCGATCCGGTTTTCGCCGGACAGGTTCCCGCCGCCAGCGAAATCATGGAAGTGGCGGCTGCCGCCCCTGCATTGGCTCAGTCGCTGCTTTCTCTGTACAGAGCCTACCATCGGACCTCACAAGTACAGACGGAACCGACCGATCTGCTGACCGCCCGCGACCGCCGCCCGCCCGGCGAGGAAGAGCGCTTCCCCATTGAGGAGGTGCGCGACTTCTTCCACGCAAAAGCCAACTATATCGCCGAATTGGATGCCGAAGCGGAGGCCTTGCACGCTCGTCTGAACGATCACGACGACCTGTTCGCCAGCCTGCGCGCCCATCTACGAGATAAGCACAGCGTTCGCGTCAGCCTGCTGCCGGTTCACGCCATGCCCGATGCCCAGCGCCGCTTCGACCGGCATAATCGGCGGCTGTTCCTGTCGGAACTGCTGTCTATGCCCAGCCGGATATTCCAGACCGCCGTGCAGGTCGCTTTGCTGGACCATGCAGATTTACTCGATCGCCTGACAGTCGAAGCCAAACTACGCACCGATGATGCCCGGCGTCTTTGCCGGATCGGTCTCGCAAACCACTTCGCCGGTGCCGTGATGATGCCCTATGACAGCTTCCTGGAAGCTGCCGGGAAGCTGCGTTACGACATTGCCGTGTTGGCTGGGCGCTTCGGAGCCAGTATTGAACAGGTCGCCCATCGTCTGACCACCCTGCAGCGCCAAGGGCGGCGTGGGGTGCCGTTCTTCCTGTTACGGCTGGACAATGCCGGCAATATCTCGAAGCGTTTTTCGGCGGGGGGTTTCCATTTCGCCCGCTTCGGCGGCACCTGTCCGCGTTGGCGCATCCATGACGCCTTCGCCACCCCCGGCCAGACCATCGTACAACCGGTGGAACTGCCCGACGGCACAATCTATCTGACCATATCCCGCACCGTTGAAGCCATGCCCGCGCCATATCCGGAGGCTCCCCGCAAACTGGCCATCAGCCTGGGCTGCGAAATCACCCACGCCTCCCAAGTGGTTTATGGCGATGGACTGGATTTGAACAATCCTTCGGCCGTCACGCCCATCGGCATCACCTGCCGGATGTGCGAACGGCCTAACTGCACTGCTCGCGCCTTCCCACCGATGACCAGGCCATTAGCGATCGATGCCAGCCGCAAAAACTTTTCGGCATTCGAGTTCGGATAAGGGGCCGATCATCCTTCCTGTTTTTTATCGTCTTCGCGCCAAGCAGCGACGATCTCCGGCCGAGCCAGAAGATCGGAAATTTTATCTACCGGATGTGTGGCGATCAGGATCGTCCGCCCTTTTTGGAAAGAGGCATGACCGGACCGGGGAAGACGTCCATCCTTGGTCCAGCGCAACCGCTCGCGCGCCGTTATTCCCAGTAGCTGCTCGACCATGCGATGTGTGAGCGGACGATTGGCGATGGAATTCAGGTTCTGATCCAATTCGATCAGAACGTTCTTGATCCATATGCTGAATAGCACCTCATTCGCCATAAGGAAGCTATGCGGAGACACCCCCGGAGACACGGTTCCCAAGCGCCCCAGCCTGGACTTCACCATCCAGTGAACCTCCTTCTCCCGAAGGCGCAGCCCTATTTTTTCTGTAATGCCATGATCATAAGAAAATTGAACCCGGTCGCCGACATCAGATATTTCGAGAAATCGGCTCTGGACTTTTTTACCTGTTCCCGAGGCAGTCTGGTCTTGCATCTCACGCCTTTCATGGAGACAGACGGGGGAAAGCCCCGCAGGCTGACAGCTCCCGCCGCCAGCCCACAGGGCATCCGATCAGAATGACGCCTTAACCCCAGCAAAAGCCCCGATCCCAGGCTGCAGGAAACCGATAGGGTTTTCCACACGCCGGTCGAACAGGTTGGTTACCCTCCCGAACAGCGCCAAGCTATCGCTCAAGGCATAGTTCGCCGCCAGATTGGCCGTGGTGTAACCACTGGCTTTCATCCGCGGCACAGCCCCTTCGCGATCGGTATCCACCCAATCGCCCGTCATGATCAGACTGCCGGAAACCGACAGCGCCTGAGTAGCCTGCCATGTGGAAGTCAGGGTCGCCTTGTGCTTGGGGCGACGCAACAACTCCTGATGCAGGATGTCGTTATCGGCCAGGGTATAGGTGTAATCGGCCCGCAAAGTCAGATTGTCCAACGGCTTCGTCGAGACGAAATTCTCGAAGCCCTGGGTCGTGGCCTTGCCGATGTTGGTGTAAGACGTGGCCGTCGATTGGATCAGATTGTCGATGCTGTTGTGGAAATAGGTCGATCCCAACGATACGCCCCCCAGCTTCTGCTCGAACCCGGCGTCATAGCCCAGGCTGGTTTCCGGCCGCAGATTAGGGTTGGCGTAAAAGTTATAGGACGGGTAGTTGTCGTAAAGCTGATCCAATGACGGCGCTTTAAAGCCGGTCCCGACGCTGGCCTTGAGCTTGGTTCCCGTCTCCGGCAGCAGCAAAGCCGGAGCGAGACGATAGGTCGTTTTGTTGCCAAACCGGCTATTGTCGTCGTAACGCAGGCTGACGGCGTTCTCCAGCCGTTTGTTCCAGTCGGATTGCAACTGGACGAAACCGGCATTGTTGGTGACATGAGCAGCAGCATTGTTGGCCGCCCCGGACACCGTCTGGGAATCGTCGATGCTATCTCGCTGGCTTTCCGCCCCCAGGGTCACGGTTTCGCCCTGGGCGACATGAATGTTGCCTTGCCAATCCCCCTTGACCCGGTCGCCGCGATAGTAATTGGGCACCCCGTCGGTCCCGGCATAACGGCGGCGATAGTCGGAATAGGCCAATCCCAGCGTATGATCGAAAACGCCGTTGAGCAGCACCTGATGCACGGTGCCGCGCGTGAAATATTCGGTGTTGTCGTTATAGCTGTGCGAGCCGTCCGGCACCATCGAGAAGCTGGACATATCGTAGTGATCGCCAGTGTTCTCCAACTGCGTCTGGGTGGCGCGGGCCACCAGACCAACGTCGATGGTATCCGTCAGGTCGGCTCCCAGACGAGTCGAAAACGTCTTGTTGTCGGACAGATCGTCCACCTGTTTTTCACCCGCCGGTATCAAATTCTTCGGCGTCACCGGGACCGATGTGGAGCGGTTATGGATGAGGTCGAACGCGTAATTGAAGCGTCCGGTGGAGCCGCTGGCCGCCGCCGTCTGATTGAAGGTTCCGAACGAGCCGCCTTCCAGACTGGCTGAAGTTTTAAGCGGCCCCTCGCCTTTCTTGGTGATGATGTTAATGACGCCGCCGATAGCGTCCGAACCGTAAAGACCGCTCTGCGGCCCACGCAGGACTTCGACCCGCTCGATATCCGCCGTCAGCACCTGGGAAAAATCGAACGAACCGTCGGTCGAACTGGGATCGCTGACGTCGATCCCGTCAATCAGCACCTTGGTGTGATTGGCGTTGGTCCCGCGCATGAACACCGAAGTGGTGCCTCCAGGACCGCCAGTCTGCACCAGATTGAGACCGGGCACTTCCCGCAACACGTCAGGCAAGGTCCGCTGCTGCTTCTGGTCGATTTCCTCGGCGGTGATCACGGTAATGCTGCTAGCCACCTCGGACGCCGGGGTCGGCAGACGGGTGGCGCTGACGACGATGGGATCGACGCCATGGGGATCAACAACAGGGGAACTATCATCAGCCATGGCCGGACAAGCGAGCATGGCGGAAGCGGCAAAAAGAGACAGGGAGGCCAGAACCGGACGGTTCGCTCCCAAACGCAATGAGGAGGACATGAAAACCTCTCGTGGCAACACCGTCACCACGAGCCAAAGCACGGTCTGGTCCTTCTCGAAGAAAAGGCCGCTTCCCGGTCTCCATTGGTGCACCCCGCCCAACGTGCCCGTGCGTGACCACGGTCGATGGCAAGGTCTCCTGGCTTGCGGGTCTTTGCCTTGCGTCGCCTTCCCGGTTTCCCAGTGGCATATCTGACGCTTGG
>DATLJS010000051.1:0-12476 GCA_035538795.1 Candidatus Sulfotelmatobacter sp.
TGATCTGCCGGAAGGCACCGAGATGGTGATGCCCGGCGACAACGTGTCGATGACCGTGACCCTGATCGCCCCGATCGCCATGGACGAGGGTCTGCGCTTCGCTATCCGCGAAGGCGGCCGTACCGTCGGCGCCGGCGTGGTGGCTTCGATCATCGAATAAGGTTTGCGACAGTAAGGTTGCATCCTTCGTCGAGTACGTATATAACCCCCGGCTTCCCCCTCGTGGTAACCCACGGGGGGGACCTGGAGGACGATTGGAACCGACATGGAAAGTCAGAATATTCGCATCCGCCTGAAGGCGTTCGATCATCGCGTGCTGGACCAGTCCACCCGCGAGATCGTGAACACCGCCAAGCGCACGGGTGCTCAGGTCCGGGGGCCGATTCCGCTCCCGACCCAGATCGAGAAGTTTACCGTGAACCGTTCGCCGCACATCGACAAGAAGTCGCGTGAACAGTTCGAAATCCGCACGCATAAGCGTCTTCTGGACATCGTGGATCCCACGCCCCAGACCGTTGATGCGCTCATGAAGCTGGATCTCGCCGCCGGTGTCGACGTCGAGATTAAGTTGTAAGATAGGAAGTGACGATGCGATCCGGTCTCATCGCCCAGAAGGTCGGCATGACCCGAATCTTCACCGAAGACGGCACCCACGTGCCCGTCACCGTGCTGAAGGTTGACACCGTTAAGGTGGTCTCGACCCGCTCTGAGGACAAGGACGGCTATACCGCCGTTCAGCTGGGCTACGGCTTGGCTAAGGTTAAGAACGTGAGCAAGTCTGCTCGCGGCCATTTCGCCAAGGCTCAGGTGGAACCCCCCAAGAAGGTGGTGGAATTCCGCGTGACCCCCGACGCCCTGCTGGATGTCGGAACCGAGCTGAGTGCCAACCATTTCGTCGCCGGCCAGTACGTCGACGTTACCGGCACCACCATCGGCAAGGGTTTTGCCGGCGGCATGAAACGCCATAACTTCCGCGGTCTGGAAGCGTCGCACGGCGTGTCGGTCTCGCACCGCTCGCATGGTTCGACCGGTCAGCGCCAGGATCCGGGCAAGGTCTTCAAGAACAAGAAGATGGCCGGACATATGGGTGACGTGCAGGTCACCACCCAGAGCCTGACTGTCGTCAGCACCGACGCCGACCGTGGTTTGATCCTGGTCAAGGGCGCCGTCCCCGGCGCCGAAGGCGGCTGGGTGTTGCTGCGCGACGCCGTGAAGAAGAAGCTGCCCGAGGGGGTTCCGTTCCCCGCCGGTGTCAAGGCTCCGGCCGCCGAAGGCGCCGAAGAGCAGAAGGATTAATGGCGATGAAGATCGACGTCGTTAATCTCGAAGCCCAGAACGTCGGCTCGGTCGAGCTGGCTGATGAGGTCTTCGGGGTTGAGGTCCGCCGGGATATTCTGGCCCGCATGGTGAACTATCAGCTCGCCAAGCGCCGCGCCGGCACCCATAAGACCAAGCAGATTTGGGAAGTGTCCGGCACTACCAAGAAGCCTTACAAGCAGAAGGGCTCGGGCAACGCCCGTCAGGGCTCGCTGCGTTCCGCCCAGTTCCGTGGCGGCGGGGTGATTTTCGGCCCGGTGGTGCGTTCGCACGCCCACGACCTGCCGAAGAAGGTCCGCGCCCTGGCTCTGAAGGTCGCTCTGTCGGCCAAGGCTGCCGAAGGCAAGCTGGTGGTTCTGGAGAAGGCTTCCGTGCCCTCGCCCAAGACCAAGGAGCTGGTCGCCCGTCTGTCGAAGCTCAATCTGGCCAACGCGCTGTTCATCGACGGCGCCGAGCTGGACCTGAATTTCGCCCTGGCTTCGCGCAACCTCCCGTTCATCGACGTGCTGCCCTCCCAGGGCGCCAACGTCTACGACATCCTGCGTCGCGACACTCTGGTCCTGACCAAGGATGCCGTTCTGGCCCTGGAGGCTCGACTGAAATGAGCAAGCAGATCAGCAAGGCTCGCGCCTACGACCTCGTCCGCTCGCCGGTCATCACCGAGAAGGCCACCCTGGGTTCCGAGCACAACCAGGTGACTTTCCGCGTCCCGCTGGACGCCTCGAAGCCTGAAATCAAGGCTGCCGTCGAGGCCGTGTTCAACGTCAAGGTTAAGGCGGTGAACACCCTGCGCCAGCTGGGCAAGACGAAGCGCTTCCGCGGTTATGTGGGCAAGCGCTCCGACTATAAGAAAGCGATCGTCTCGCTGGCCGAAGGTCAGTCGATCGACGTGACCACGGGGGTCTGACGCCATGTCTCTCAAGAGTTTTAAGCCGACGACCCCCGGCCAGCGCCAGCTGGTCCTGGTTGATCGTTCCGAGCTGTGGAAGGGCAAGCCGGAGAAGTCGCTGACCGAAGGCCTGCGCAAGCAGGGCGGTCGCAACAACGCCGGTCGCATCACCGTTCGTTTCCGTGGCGGCGGGCACAAGCGCCGCTATCGTCTGATCGACTTCAAGCGCAACAAGTTCGACGTGGCCGCCACTGTCGAGCGCCTGGAATACGATCCGAACCGTACCGCCTTCATCGCCTTGGTGAAGTACGAAGACGGTGAGCTGCGCTACATCCTGGCTCCGCAGCGTCTGTCCGTCGGCGATCAGATCGTCGCCGGCCAGCGCGCCGACATCAAGCCGGGCAACGCTCTGCCGCTGAAGAACATTCCGGTGGGCACCATCGTGCACAACGTCGAGCTGAAGGCCGGTAAGGGCGGACAGCTGGCCCGTTCGGCCGGCACCTATGTCCAGCTGGTCGGTAAGGATCAGGGCTATGCCCAGCTCCGTCTGGCTTCCGGCGAACTGCGCATGGTTCGTGGCGAGTGCCTGGCCACCATCGGCGCCGTGTCGAACCCCGACCAGCAGAACGTCAGCCTGGGTAAGGCTGGTCGTACCCGTTGGCTGGGCTTCCGCCCGCACGTCCGCGGTGTTGCCATGAACCCGATCGACCACCCGCATGGTGGTGGTGAAGGTCGCACCTCGGGTGGCCGTCATCCGGTCACTCCTTGGGGCAAGCCCACCAAGGGCAAGAAGACTCGCAATAACAAGCAGACGGATAAGCTGATTATGCGCCGTCGCCAGCAGACCAAGTAAGGAGGGACGCACAAATGGCTCGTTCCGTTTGGAAAGGTCCCTTCATCGATGGCTTCCTCCTGAACAAGGCGGAGAAGGCTCGGTCGACGGGGCGCAACGAGGTGATCAAGATCTGGTCGCGTCGTTCCACGATCATCCCGCAGTTTGTCGGTTTGACTTTTGGTGTGCATAACGGGCATAAGTTCATCCCCGTTCTGGTCACCGAGAACATGGTCGGCCACAAGTTTGGCGAGTTCGCGCCGTCTCGTACGTACTACGGCCATGCCGTGGACAAGAAGGCGAAGAGGAAGTAAGGCTATGAGCAAGAAGACCGCTCCGCGCGATCTGGCGGATAATGAGGCCAAGGCCTTTTCCGCTTCGATCCGCATCAGCCCGCAGAAGCTGAATGTGGTGGCCCAGTCCATTCGTGGTCTGGCCGCCGAGGCTGCTCTGGCTCAGCTGACTTTCTCGAAGCGTCGTATCGCTCAGGACGTCAAGAAGGTTCTCCAGTCGGCTATCGCCAACGCCGAGAACAATCATCAGCTAGACGTCGACCGTCTGGTGGTGTCCGAAGCTTATGTCGGCAAGGCCATCATTATGAAGCGTTGGCGCGCCCGCGCCCGTGGTCGCGTTGGCAAGATCGTCAAGCCGTTCAGCAATCTGACGGTCATCGTGCGCGAGCGCGAAGAAGCCGCCGCTGAGGAGAAGGCGTAATCATGGGTCAGAAAGTCAATCCGATCGGGCTGCGCCTCGGCATCAACCGTACCTGGGATTCCCGCTGGTACGCCGACGAGGATTACGCCAAGCTCCTGCACGAGGATCTGAAGCTGCGCGATTTCCTGCGCAACAAGCTGGCTCAGGCTGGCGTGTCGCGCGTGGTGATCGAGCGTCCGGCCAAGAAGGCCCGCGTGACCATTCACACCGCCCGTCCGGGCGTGGTGATCGGTAAGAAGGGTGCCGACATCGAGGTGCTGCGCAAGTCGCTCTCGAAGATGGCCGGTTCCGACGTCCACCTGAACATCGTCGAAATCCGCAAGCCGGAACTCGACGCTCAGTTGGTGGCCGAGAACATTGCTCAGCAGCTGGAACGCCGTGTCGCCTTCCGTCGCGCCATGAAGCGCGCCGTGCAGTCGGCCATGCGTCTGGGCGCCCAGGGCATCCGGATCAACTGCTCGGGCCGTCTCGGCGGCGCCGAAATCGCTCGTATGGAGTGGTACCGCGAAGGTCGCGTGCCGCTGCACACTCTGCGTGCCGACGTGGACTACGGTGTTGCCACCGCCAAGACCACTTACGGTACCTGCGGCGTCAAGGTGTGGGTGTTCAAGGGTGAGATCATGGCTCATGACCCGATGGCGCAGGACAAGCGCGCCCAGGAAGGTCAGGGCTCTGCTCCCCAACACCAGCACCAGCACCAGCGCTAACCTCTTGATGGACGTGTACGGAAATGCTTAGTCCGAAACGCACGAAATACCGCAAGGCACATAAGGGCCGTATCCACGGCTTGGCCAAGGGCGGTTTCGAACTTAACTTCGGTGCCTTTGGCCTGAAGGCCTTGGAGCCGGAGCGCATCACCGCCCGCCAGATCGAGGCGGCGCGCCGCGCTCTGACCCGCCATATGAAGCGTCAGGGCCGGGTGTGGATCCGCATCTTCCCGGATCTGCCGATTTCCACCAAGCCCGCCGAAGTCCGCATGGGCTCCGGTAAGGGTGCTCCTGAATACTGGACCGCGCGCGTCAAGCCCGGCCGCATCATCTTCGAAGTCGATGGTGTGCCCGAGAATATCGCCCGCGAAGGTTTTGCCCTGGCCGCCGCCAAGCTGCCGATCAAGACCAAGTTCATTCAGCGCCTGGCTGGGGAGGCTTGATTATGGCTAATGCCGCTACCGAACTGCGCGCCAAGACTCCTGACCAGCTCAACGAGCGTCTGGTCGAGTTGAAGAAAGAGCAGTTCAACCTGCGTTTCCAGAAGGCCTCCGGCCAGCTGGAGAACACCGCCCGCGTGCGTCAGGTTCGTCGTGAAATCGCGACGATCAAGACGCTGCTCGGCACTCGCGCTGCCTCGTAGGAGATTAACCAATGCCTAAGCGCATTCTTCAGGGTGTTGTGGTCTCCGACGCGATGGACAAGACCATCGTCGTTCGCGTCGAGCGCCGCGTGATGCATCCGGTGTATAAGAAATTCATCCGGCGCTCGAAGAAGTACAGCGCCCATGATGAAAGCAACAGCTGCAAGGTCGGCCAGGTGGTTCGCATTCAAGAATGCGCCCCCATCTCGAAGACCAAGAGCTGGACCGTGATCACCGAGGAAGCCGCGTCGTAAGACGAGGCTTTTCGGCAGAGAAAGGATAAGTCGATATGATCCAGATGCAAACCAACCTGGACGTCGCCGATAATTCGGGAGCCCGCCGGGTGCAGTGCATCAAGGTTCTTGGCGGTTCTCACCGCACGATCGCCCATGTGGGCGACGTGATCGTGGTGTCCATCAAAGAGGCGATCCCTCGGGGTCGCGTCAAGAAGGGCGACGTTCACCGCGCGGTGATCGTTCGTACCGCCAAGGAAATCCGTCGCGCTGATGGCTCGGCCATCCGTTTCGACCGGAATGCCGCCGTGCTCATCAACAAGCAGGGCGAACCGATTGGCACGCGTATTTTTGGGCCGGTGACTCGTGAACTTCGCGGCAAGAAGTACATGAAGATCATCTCCCTGGCTCCCGAGGTGCTGTAATGGCCGCGAAGGTTAAGAAGGGCGATCAGGTTGTCGTGATCGCCGGCAAGGATAAAGGCAAGAAGGGCGAAGTCCTTCGTGTCATCCCCACCGAGAACCGCGTCGTCGTCCAGGGCGTTGGTGTTGTCACCAAGCACACCAAGCCCAGCATGACCAGCCAGGGTGGCCTGGTGAAGCAGGAGGCGCCGATTCACGTCTCCAACGTCGCGCACATCGACCCCAAGAGCAATGAAGCGACCCGCGTCGGCTTCAAGACCCTTGAGGACGGCACCAAGGTCCGCGTCGCCCGCAAGTCGGGCGAGCAGATCGATCGCTGAGGGGAGACTGATCATGGCTGCGCGTATGCGTGAGCATTACGATAACGTGGTCCGCAAGGCCCTCCAGGAGCAGTTCAATTATGCGAACCCGCTCCAGGTGCCGCGGATCGAGAAGATCGTCATCAACATGGGCGTCGGTGAAGCCGCGCTCGACTCGAAGAAGATCGAAGGCGCTGTCACCGATCTGACCGCCATTTCCGGTCAGAAGCCGATTGTGACCCGTGCGAAGAAGTCGATCGCCGCTTTCAAGCTGCGTGAAGACCAGATCGTGGGCTGCAAGGTGACTCTTCGCAAAGAGCGCATGTATGAGTTCCTCGACCGCCTGATCACGATTGCCCTGCCGCGCGTCCGCGATTTCCGCGGCGTGTCGGGAAAGAGCTTCGATGGCCGTGGTAACTATGCCATGGGCCTGAAGGAACAGCTCATTTTCCCGGAAATCAATTACGACCGCGTTGACCGCGTTCGTGGCATGGACATCGTGTTCGTGACGACGGCTGAGACCGACGAGGAGTGCAAGGCGCTTCTCAAGGCCTTCCAGATGCCGTTCGTCAGCTGAGCCGGCAGGAGATCGACAATGGCTAAGACTAGCTCTGTTGAGCGCAACAAGAAGCGCGAGCGTCTGGCGAAGCAGTTCGCCAACCGCCGCGCCAAGCTGAAGACCCTGATTAAGGACCAGAGCGCTGCCCCCGAGGAGCGTTTTGAAGCTGTCCTGAAGCTGGCCCAGCTGCCCCGTAATTCGTCGTCGACCCGTGTTCGCCTGCGTTGCGAAGTGACGGGCCGTCCCCGCGGCAACTACCGCAAATTCAAACTCTGCCGCGTCCAGCTGCGGGAACTTGGCTCGAAGGGCCAGATCCCCGGCATGGTGAAGTCCAGCTGGTAAGGAGACGCCGAAGATGATGACCGATCCCCTTGGGGATATGCTGACGCGCATCCGCAATGGCCAGATGGCTCGCAAGACCTCTGTGACCGCGCCGGCTTCCCGTCTCCGTGCCAATGTGCTCGAAGTGCTCAAGCGCGAAGGCTATATCCGTGGCTACAGCGAGGCCCCCGTCCGTGCGGGTATCTCCGAGCTGACCATTGAACTGAAGTATCACGAAGGCCAGCCTGTGATCCGCACGATTTCGCGCGTTTCCAAGCCCGGTCGCCGCGTTTATTCGAAGATCAAGGACCTGCCGAAGGTTTCCAACGGCCTGGGTATCTCGATCCTGTCGACCCCGCGTGGCGTGATGTCCGATGCTGAGGCCCGCGTCGCCAATGTTGGCGGCGAAGTCCTCTGCCAGGTCTTCTAAGGAGCCCGGATATGTCGCGAGTTGGTAAATATCCCGTGGTGGTGCCGAGCGGCGTCACCGTGACCATCGCCGGGTCCGAGGTTTCCATCAAGGGCAAGCTGGGCGTTTCCGCCCTGACCGTGTCCGCTGATGTCGAAGCCAGCCTGGAAGGTGACAAGCTGTGGGTCAAGCCGAAGAGCGAGACCAAGCGCGCCCGCATGCTGTGGGGCACCACCCGTGCCCTGCTGAACAACATGGTCAAGGGTGTGCACGAAGGCTTCACCGTGAACCTGGAAATCAACGGCGTCGGCTATCGCGCCGCGGTGCAGGGTGAAAACCTGCAGCTGCAGCTCGGTTACAGCCACGACGTGATCTATCCGATCCCTGAAGGCATTGCCATCAAGTGCGAGAAGCCGACGGCTATCTCGATCTCCGGCAAGGACCGTCAGCGAGTCGGCCAGGTTGCCTCTGAAATCCGTGCGTACCGTGGTCCCGAGCCCTACAAGGGCAAGGGTATCAAGTACGAGACCGAAACGATCCTCCGCAAGGAAGGCAAGAAGAAGTAGGGCCGCGCCATGCTGTCGTCGAAAGACCTTTTCCTGCGCCGCCAGACGCGCAACCGCTTTGCCCTCCGCAAGAAGGCGGGTGGCCGTCCGCGTCTCTCGGTGTTCCGTTCCTCGAAGCACATTTATGTGCAGCTGATCGATGATGTTAAGGGCGTCACCCTGGTGTCCGCCTCCACCGTCGATACCGAGATCAAGGGCGAGCTGAAGACCGGTGCCGATATCTCGGCCGCCGTTCGCGTCGGTAAGCTCATCGCCGAGCGCGCCATCAAGGCCGGCATCACTGAGGTGGTGTTTGACCGTGGCGGCTATATCTACCATGGCCGGGTGAAAGCCCTGGCCGATGCTGCCCGCGAAGGCGGGCTGTCGTTCTAAAGGGATCTCAAAATGGCACGTAACCCGAATCCCGAGCGTGGTGATCGTCCGAACCGCGGTGAGCGGAGCGGCGAGCGGGGCGAGCGCGGTCAGCGCCGCTCCGGCCCGCAGAACGAGTCTCGCGACCGCGAGGAAAGCGATCTGGTCGATAAGCTCGTCCACATCAACCGCGTCGCCAAGGTGGTCAAGGGCGGCCGTCGTTTCGCCTTCGCCGCCCTGGTTGTGGTCGGTGACGCCAAAGGCCGCGTCGGCTATGGCTCCGGCAAGGCCCGCGAGGTCCCCGAGGCTATCCGCAAGGCGACCGATCAGGCCAAGCGCAACATGATCCGTGTGGCTCTCCGCGAGGGCCGTACTCTGCATCATGACGCCAACGGCCACTTCGGTGCCGGTCGCGTGGTTCTGCGCGCCGCTCCGGCCGGTACCGGCATCATCGCCGGCGGCCCGATGCGCGCTGTCTTCGAGACCATGGGTGTGCAGGACGTTGTTGCCAAGTGCATTGGCACCTCGAACCCGCACAACATGATCAAGGCCACCTTCGACGCCCTGGTCAACGTGGCTTCGCCGCGTCAGGTCGCCGCCAAGCGTGGCAAGAAGGTCGGCGAGATCGTCGGTCGCCGTGATGGCGCCGCCGCCGCCAGCGCCGTGAAGGAGTGATCTCGATGGCTACCAAGACCATCAAGGTGACGCAGACCGGCAGCCCGATCGGCCGTACCAAGGATCAGGAAGCGACCCTGATCGGCCTGGGGCTGAACAAGCTTCACCGTACCCGCGAGCTGGAGGATACTCCCTCGGTGCGCGGCATGATCAACAAGGTGCGTCACCTGCTGGACGTCGAAGAGGCGTAAAAGCAGGGGACGGGGTCGTCTCGGCGCGTTTTCCTCTTGACCGGGGAGAACGCGCCCTTCGACTTCAACCGATTGATTTCGGGCGGCACGCCGTCCACAGATTACGGCGGTGCCGCCGGAAGGATTGATAAATGAAACTGAACGACATTCGCGATAATGACGGCGCCCGCAAGGCTCGCATCCGCGTCGGCCGTGGTATCGGCTCGGGCAAGGGCAAGACCGGTGGCCGCGGCGTCAAGGGTCAGACCTCGCGCACCGGCGTGGCCATCAACGGCTTCGAAGGCGGCCAGATGCCCATCTACCGCCGTCTGCCGAAGCGCGGCTTCAAGAACATTTTCCGGCTGGACTTCGCCGAAGTGAATCTTGACCGTCTGCAGGACGCCATCACCAAGGGCAAGCTGAACGCTGCCGAGACCATCACCGGCGCCGCCCTGGTGGCCGCCGGCGTGCTCGGCAACGTTAAGGACGGCGTCCGTCTGCTGGGCCGTGGTGCCGTGACCAGCAAGATCACCATCGAAGTTGCCGGCGCGACCGCCGGCGCCGTTGCCGCCGTCGAAAAGGCCGGTGGCAAGGTGGTGGTGCTGGCTCCCAAGGCCCCCAAGGCCGAAGCCGCCGCTGAGTAAAGTCTTTTCCGAGGCCCGGCAGGCCGCACTGGTGGTCAGCCGGGTTTCGGGATAGATGTAAGGTTCGCGCTGCGGACGGATGACGATGCTGCAAAAGCCGTCGCCGCTTGCAAGTCCCAATCATTCCTAGGGTCCGGAGATCTTCATGGCATCGGCCGCAGAGCAACTCGCAGCCAACATGAACATGGGCGTTTTCGCCAAGGCAACCGAGCTGAAGAAGCGCATTTGGTTTACCTTGGCCGCGCTGGTGGTCTATCGCTTGGGCACCTGGATTCCTGTTCCTGGTGTCGATCCTCACGTTCTGGCCGATGTGTTCCAGAGCTCCGGGGGCGGCATCCTGGGCATGTTCGATATGTTCGCCGGCGGCGCGCTGAAGCGCATGACCGTGTTCGCGCTGAACATCATGCCCTACATCTCGGCTTCGATCATTCTGCAGCTGATGACCACGGTCATCCCCAGCCTCGAATCCCTTAAGAAGGAAGGCGAGCAGGGCCGCAAGAAGATCAACCAATATACCCGCTACGCCACGGTGGCCATCGCCGCCGTCCAGGCGTACGGCATCGCCATGGGTCTTGAGAGCATGACCGGCCGCTCGGGCGCCGCTGTGATCGACCCCGGCTTCTTCTTCCGCTTCACCACCGTCGTTACCCTGGTGGGCGGCACCATGTTCCTGATGTGGCTGGGCGAGCAGATCACCGCCCGCGGCATCGGCAACGGCACCTCGCTGATTATCTTCGCCGGTATCGTCGCCAACCTGCCGAACGCCATCGCCGGCACCCTGGAACTGGGCCGCACCGGCGCCATGTCGCCCGTTTTAATCATCTTCCTGATCTTCATGGCTGCCGCCATCATCGCCCTGATCGTGTTCGTCGAACGTGCCCAGCGCCGCATCATCGTGCAGTATCCCAAGCGTCAGCAGGGCAACAAGGTGTTCGGCGGCGAATCCACTCATCTGCCGCTGAAGCTGAACACTGCCGGCGTGATCCCGCCGATCTTCGCCAGCTCGATCCTTCTGATGCCGATCACCGCCGCCGGTTTCGCCTCGGGCAGCGGCCCGGAATGGCTGAACACTTTGGTGGCCTTGATGGGCCGCGGCCAGCCGCTGTATCTGGCGTTGTACCTGGGGCTGATCGTCTTTTTCGCCTTCTTCTACACCGCGGTTGTCTTCAATCCCGTTGAAACGGCCGAAAACCTGAAGAAGTACGGCGGCTTCATCCCCGGCATCCGTCCGGGTAAGAGCACCTCGGATTATCTGGATCATGTGCTGACCCGTCTGACCGTGATCGGCGCCGCCTATCTGGCCGGTTTGTCGATCCTGCCGGAAATCCTCATCAGCCGCTTCTCTGTGCCGTTCTATTTCGGCGGCACCAGCCTGCTGATCGTGGTGACCGTGACCATGGACACCGTCGCCCAGATCCAGTCCCACCTGCTTGCGCATCAATATGAAGGCCTGATCAAGAAGGCCAAACTGCGAGGGAGGCGAGGCTAAGATGCATCTGATTCTGTTGGGACCGCCTGGCGGCGGCAAGGGAACCCAGGCCAAGCGGCTGCAGGACGATTACGGCCTGATTCAGCTGTCCACGGGCGACATGCTGCGCGCTGCCGTTGCCGCCGGCACCGAGATCGGCAAGAAGGCCAAGGCCGTCATGGACGCCGGCCAGCTGGTTTCGGATGAGATTGTGATTGGCATCATCTCGGATCGCATCGGCCAGCCCGACTGCGCCAAAGGTTTCATCCTGGATGGTTTTCCCCGCACCGTGGCCCAGGCGGAAGCCTTGGACGTCATGCTGACCCAGCGGGGACTGAAGATCGACGCCGCCATCGAGGTGCGCGTCCCTGACACGATGATCGTCGAGCGGATCACCGGGCGCTATACCTGCGCCAAGTGCGGCGCCGGCTATCATGACAAGTTCCAGCGTCCGAAGACGGACGGCGTTTGCGATTCCTGCGGGGGGACCGAGTTCTCCCGCCGCGCCGACGACAACGCTGCCACCGTGCAGTCCCGTCTGGATGCTTACCACGCGCAGACCGCGCCGATCCTCCCTTACTACGAAAAGAAGGGCGTGCTGCAGGTCGTGGACGGAACGCTTCCCATTGAGGAAGTGACGAAACGGCTGAAGGTGATTGTCGAAGGCGCATGACGTGGTTGACAGGGCGAAGAATCACCCTATAATCGCGCACCTTCGGAAATCCCGGCAGCAGCTTGGGTATGAACTGTATTTTGACTGAGGAGTAAACAGCCTTGGCGCGTATCGCTGGCGTTAACATCCCGACCAACAAGCGGGTGCTGATCGCGCTGACCTACATTCATGGGATTGGCCGCGCCAAGGCGCAGCAGATCGTTGATAAGGTCGGCATTCCGGAGGAGAAGCGGGTCAACCAGCTCTCGGATGACGAGATTCTGAAGATCCGCGAACTCATTGACCGTGATTTTGTGGTGGAAGGCGATCTTCGTCGCGAAGTCGCGATGAACATCAAGCGCCTGATGGACCTGGGCTGCTACCGCGGCCTGCGTCATCGCCGTGGCCTGCCGGTCCGCGGCCAGCGCACCCACACCAATGCCCGCACCCGCAAGGGTCCGGCCAAGCCGATTGCCGGCAAGAAGAAGGCGACCCGTTAATATGGCCAAGGCAGCTGCTCAGCGTCCGCGTCGTCGCGAACGCAAGAACATCACCTCGGGCGTGGCTCATGTGAACGCTACGTTCAACAACACCATGATCACCAT
>DATLJS010000052.1:0-246881 GCA_035538795.1 Candidatus Sulfotelmatobacter sp.
GCTCTGCATGATCGTCGCCAGAATGTTCTTCTTGCGCACCATGCCGGCGTAAAACAGCGCCAGACCGGGAATGGTCATCAGCAGGACCAGCGCCGTCGACGTCAGCATCCACGCCGTGTCGGCCTTGTCGAGAACGGGGGCGGCTGCAGCCGGAGCGGCATCGGCGCCGGCATCGGCGGTTTGGGCCAAAGCCTGGCCACACCACAGGGTGGCGGTCATGGCCGCGCTGGCGGCGATGCCGGAAATCTTGCCAGAAATCTGGCTGGTGAATTTCTTCATCTGTCAGGTCTCCGGATTAGAGAGCGGCTTCGTTGGCTTCGCCGGTGCGGATGCGCACCACCTGAGCCAGTTCGCTGACGAAAATCTTGCCGTCGCCGATCTTGCCGGTATTGGCCGAAGTGCGGATGGCTTCCACCACGCGCTCGGCCAATTCGTCGGCAACGGCGACTTCGATCTTGATCTTGGGCAGGAAAGAAACGGCGTATTCGGCGCCGCGATAGATCTCGGTCTGCCCCTTCTGGCGGCCGAAACCCTTGACTTCGCTGACGGTGAGTCCCTGAACGCCGAGGCCCGACAGCGCGTCGCGCACTTCGTCGAGTTTGAACGGCTTGATGATGGCGATGATATATTTCATCGAATCCCCCGAAAGGTCTGTTTGACTGTCATCATGACGGCCTGCGGGGGATGGTTCGGTCTCCCGAGGCGCGTCTCTCATGATCAAGATTCGTGCCAGATCGTTAGTGCGTTGATTCGACGCGAAAAGTCTCTTGCCGCAAAGCTGTGCATCTCGGCGCGTGATCAAATTGTGGGCAGAAAATTGTCCCTGTTGCCTTATCCTTTCGCTTTACAGGGGGATTTAGGCGTTCAGGTTGCCCATGGTTGCCGTCGGATAGCGGTCCCCGGCGGCGGCTCCGGGCGGAACGGCGTCGGACAACGCCTTGATTTCGCCCTGGGACAAAGTGACGTCGAGCGCTTTCAGATTTTCTTCCAGATGCGGAATCCGGCGGGTTCCGGGGATCGGCACTACGTCGGAGCCCTGTGCCAGCAACCAGGCCAGCACCAATTGGCCGGGAGTGCAGCCCTTGGCGCCGGCCTGTGCCTTTACTTTGTCCACCAAGGCCAGATTGCGGGCAAGGTTCTCTTCGCGGAAACGCGGCGACAGGCGGCGGAAATCGTTTTCCGCCAAGCCCTCGGTGCCGTCCAGCCGGCCGGTCAGGAAACCCCGGCCCAGGGGGCTGTAGGCGACAAAGGCGGTGCCGCCTTTGCGGCAGGCGTCCAGCACGCCGTTGGTTTCGGGGTCGCGGCTCCACAGCGACCATTCCGACTGCAGGGCGGCAATGGGATGCACGGCCTGGGCGCGGGCCAAGGTTCCCGCCGACACCTCGGACAGGCCAAGGGCGCGGACTTTGCCCTCCTTCACCAATTCGGCCATGGTGCCGACGGTTTCCTCGATGGGCCGGGTCTTGTCGCGACGGTGGGCGTAATAAAGGTCGATGACCTCGACGCCCAGGCGCCTGAGCGAGGCCTCGCAGGCCTTGCGGATATAGGCGGGGCTGTTGTCGATGCTGCGGGCGGCATAATTGGCGCTGTCGCGAACGATGCCGAACTTGGTGGCCAGCACGAAACGATCCCGGCGTCCCTTCAGGAAACGGGACAGCAGTTCCTCGTTATGGCCGATGCCGTACATGTCGGCGGTGTCGAGCAACGTGACGCCCAATTCTCCGGCCCGTTCGAGGGTGCGCAGGGATTCGCCGTCGTCGTGGGCGCCGTAGAATTCAGACATGCCCATGCAGCCCAGGCCCAGGGCGGAAACGGTCAGGGGGCCGATAGTGCGCGTTTTCATGGATATCTCCGGAACAAGAGGAATTGCCGAAGGCTACGCCCGGCCAGTATCATCCATCAAATTCATAAAAATTATGTCTTCATAAGGAATATTCATATGGCGGTGGACCTGAACCTGTTGGCGGTCTTCGACGTGCTGATGGCCGAGCGCAACGTCACCCGCACGGCGGCGAAATTGCGCTTGACCCAGCCGGCGGTCAGTCATGCCCTCGGGCGTTTGCGGCGGCAGTTGAACGATCAGCTTCTGTCGCGTGGTCCCCGGGGCATGGAGCCGACGCCGTTCGCCCTGTCGGTTGCCGGGCGTCTGCGGCCTTTGCTTGAGGAACTGGACGGCATGATGCGGCCTGCGGGCGGGTTCGATCCTGCCACGGCGCAACGGCTGTTCACCATCGGACTGTCGGACTATGTGGCTTTCGTCCTGATGCCCGGTCTGGTCGAGCGGCTGCGTGTCGCCGCCCCCGGAGTACGGCTGATGGTGCGCAACGCCAGCCGTGCTACCGGCGTGGCCATGGTGGAAACGGGCGAAGTCGAACTGGCGGTCGGGCATTTCCCCGATCCTCCCAAGCGGCTGGCGATGACGAAGCTGTTCGACAAGGGCTTCGTCTGCGCCGCCCGCCGCGGGCATCCGGCCTTCGCCGCTCCTTTGACCGCCGAGGCCTATGCCGCTTGCGATCATCTGAACGTGTCGCTGAACGGCGAGGAAAGCGGCTATATCGACAGGGTGCTGGAGCAGGCCGGGATTCGGCGGCGGGTGGTGGTGACGGCGGGGCACTTTCTCATGACGCCTTATCTGTTGCGGCAGTCGGATCTGGTGGCCACCGAGCCGGTGCATCTGCTTGAGCCTTTGGCCGAGCAACTGGACCTGGTTCTCAGTCCGCCGCCGGTGCCATTGCCGACCTTCGACATCTCCGCCTTGTGGCGCAGGAGCAATCAGTCGGACTTTGGCCTGGAATGGCTGCGCCAACAGGTTGTCAGCATCCTCTCCAAGGGAGGAGCTTGAGGCCTGGGGTTTTGCTAACCCATGGAAAAACTGCGGAAAATTCGCTGATCGCGGCGTATATGATGTTTCCGTTATGCACGGAAAGTCTCTAGCCGGAGGGGTTTTTTTGAGGCAGAGTTTTCCCCATATAAAAAGCCGCCCTACCCACCAAGTCGGGATATACGCAATGAAATCCGCAGGTGGGGGGAGTGGCAAGACCGTTCCGCCCAGCACGGGATAATGCGACGCACTTTCACGCGTGGCGCATAAATGGAGACGTCCGCCATGAACACCTCAGTATCCAAGCTTGGCACTGCCGTTCTCGCAGTGCTCGGCGCCATCGCCCTCGGCGTGATCGCCTTGAACCGAGGCGAAACCATCAATGCCGTCTGGCTGGTGATCGCTTCTGTCTGTACATACCTGATCGCTTATCGCATCTATGGCATCTTCATCGCCAAGCATGTGATCTCGGTCGACGGCAGCCGGCAGACCCCCGCGGTCCGCTACAATGACGGTCTGGACTACGTTCCGACCAACAAATACGTTCTGTTCGGCCACCACTTCGCCGCCATCGCCGGCGCCGGCCCGCTGGTCGGTCCCGTTCTGGCGGCTCAGATGGGCTATCTGCCGGGCACTCTGTGGATTCTGCTCGGCGTCGTTTTCGCCGGCGCGGTTCAGGACTTCCTGGTTCTGGTGATCTCGACGCGCCGCGACGGCCGTTCGCTGGGCGACATCATCCGTTCGGAAATGGGCGGCGTCGCGGGCGGTATCGCGCTGGTGGGCGTTCTGCTGATCATGATCATCATCGTCGCCATTCTGGCGCTGGTGGTGGTGAAAGCCCTGGCGGGCAGCCCGTGGGGAACGTTCACGGTGGTTTCGACCTTGCCGACCGCCATCATCATGGGCATCTATTGCCGGTTCATCCGTCCGGGTCGCGTCGGCGAAATGTCGGTTATCGGCTTCGTGCTGCTGATCGCCGGCCTGTATTTCGGTCAGGTGGTTTCGCAAAGCCCCGACTGGGCGCCGCTGTTCACCTATGACGGCAAGACCCTGGCCATCGCCATCATGGTCTACGGCTTCGTCGCCTCGGTGCTGCCGGTGTGGTTCCTGCTCGCGCCCCGCGACTATCTGACCACGTTCCTGAAAATCGGCACCATCATCGCCCTGGCCATCGGTATCGTCTTCGTTCTGCCCGATCTGAAGATGCCTGCCGTGACGAAGTTCATCGACGGCACCGGCCCGGTTTTCTCGGGCGCCTTGTTCCCCTTCCTGTTCATCACCATCGCCTGCGGCGCGGTGTCGGGCTTCCACTCGCTGATCAGCTCGGGGACCACCCCCAAGATGCTGGAAAACGAGACCCAGGGAACCTTCATCGGCTACGGCGGCATGCTGATGGAAAGCTTCGTCGCCATCATGGCCATGATCGCCGCCAGCGTCATCGAGCCCGGCATCTATTTCGCCATGAACAGCCCGGCCGGTCTGATCGGCACCGACGCGGCCAACGCCGCCACGGTGATTTCGGGCTGGGGCTTCGTCATCACCCCCGACATGCTGACCCAGATGGCTCAGGACGTCGGCGAGAAGACCATCCTGTCGCGTGCCGGCGGCGCTCCGACCCTGGCCGTGGGCATGGCCCATATCTTCTCGAACTTCATCGGCGGCAAGGCGATGATGGGCTTTTGGTACCACTTCGCCATTCTGTTCGAAGCCTTGTTCATTCTGACCACCGTCGATGCCGGCACCCGCGTCGCCCGCTTCATGATTCAGGACATGGTCGGCGCCGTGGTGCCCGCTTTCAAGGAAACCAAGAACTGGGCCAACAACGTCATCGGCTCGGCCTTGTCGGTGGCGGCTTGGGGATACTTCCTCTATGCCGGGGTCACCGATCCTTTGGGCGGCATCAACACCCTGTGGCCGTTGTTCGGCATCTCGAACCAGATGCTGGCCGGCATCGCCTTGATCATGTGCACGGTGGTGCTGTTCAAGATGAAGCGCGGCAACGTCGCCTGGGTGCCGATGTTCCCCGCCGCCTGGTTGCTGATCTGTACTCTGAACGCCGGTTTCCAAAAGGTGTTCAGCGACAATCCGGCCATCGGTTTCTGGGCTCATGGCAACAAGTTCCAGGCCGCTCTTGACCAGAACCAGATTCTGGCCCCGGCCAAGAGCCTGGAGCAGATGGCTCAGGTGGTGACCAACGATCGCGTCGATGCGGTGATGGCCGCGGCCTTCGTGCTGGTGGTGCTGGCCATGCTGGTGGCCGGCGTCATCGCCGTCGTCAAGGCCCGTTCCAATCCGAACGTGTCGACCCATGAAATCGGCGGCGGAGCGCCGGGGACGGTGGGCAATGCTTGACGAGTTTCGCGCCTTCGTGAAAGGCGTGAAGCAGACCGGCCGATTGATGATCGGCGTGCCGGACTACGAGAACTATGTTCGGCACCGCCAGACCACCCATCCCGATCTGCCGGTCATGTCCTACGAAGAATTCTTCGTGGAACGGCAAAACAGCCGATACGGCATCGGTGACGGCAAGTTCATCCGCTGCTGCTGATCGGCAACGGCCAACAAAAGGCGCCGCCCCGGGGGAAACTCCGGGGCGGCGTTGCTTTGGGGAGGAGGGATTCAGACCGGGTCGGGAAACAGGAGCAAAGGCTCGGCTGGAAAAGCTTCGGTTTCGGTCATGTCGTGGGCCAGGCTGCGCTGAATCAGATGATAGGCCAGATCGCCCGACAAGCCGGGCCAACTGCGCAGGAATAGAAAGTTTTCGCGGCTGATCAGTTGCATCTTGTCGAGGATTTCCCGGTGCTCCCGGCGATGGGCTTCCATCCGGCTGCCGTCTCGATGGGACAGAAGCAGCTCTTCCCGCAAAAAATGCGCCTGGGTGCTGGTCAGCAGACTCTCGAAACGGGCCATGGCCTGGGGCAGATTGTGGTCGCGGCTTTCCTCGCGGAAAGCCAGCGTCAGCGCCCACAGCTTGGCATGGTCGTCGTCCAGCGCCGCATGGCCGACGGATGGCTGTTTGCCGATCGGCTCAGGACGGCTTTCGTCGGGCGGGAAAGGCCCTGGCATGAAAAGGCTCCGAAAAGGCACATAAATACACAGATATCTTATTCTGCCACTTTGTCTCAAT
The DNA here is from genome assembly GCA_035538795.1 of Candidatus Sulfotelmatobacter sp. GTDB lineage: Bacteria > Pseudomonadota > Alphaproteobacteria > Rhodospirillales > Magnetospirillaceae > JAJZGK01. Next base: position 5,949 of record DATLJS010000052.1, read on the forward strand.
CTTGTCTGACTGGTCCGGTCCGGGGAATGCTAGGCTGAATGTCAGCGGAGACGAGGGGTTATGACGGCTGACGTGCGCATTTTGGTGGTTGAGGACGCTTTGCCGGTGCAGGCGTTGCTGGCGACCATCCTGCGCCAGGAAGGGTATCGGGTCGAAACGGCCTCGACCTCGGCCCAGGCGGTTTCTTTTCTCGATAAGGGCGATTTCGCATTGGTGCTGCTGGACGTCCAGCTTCCCGACGGCGACGGATTGTCGCTGGCGCGGCGGCTGCGTGAAGATGGGCGGCGGCATGGACGACGCCCCGGGGTGATCATCGTTTCGTCGTCGGGATTGCCCGAGCAGAGGGCTCAGGGGCTGGAGGTCGGGGCCGACGATTACGTCACCAAGCCGGTCTTCCCCCGCGAGCTGGTGGCGCGTGTGCGGAACCTGTTGGCCTTATGCGGGCCGGGCGTGCCCGAGACGGTGCAGGCGTTCGGCCGTTGGCGGCTTGATCGTCAGCGGCGCGAGGTTCGGGACGCCCAGGACCGCAAGCTGAATCTGACGCCCGCCGAATATGCCTTGCTGCTGCTGTTGGCCGACCGTCCCGGACGCATCCTGTCGCGGGACAGCCTGGGCTATCTGCTGGGCAGCGATCATCCGGACATCGACCCCAGGCATATCGACACCCTGGTCAGTCGCATCCGCCGCAAGCTGGGGGCCGCCCGCGGCGAGGTCGTCGAGACCTGCCGCGGCCAGGGATACAGGTTTACGGGATAGCCCGCCGGTTTTGACCCGCTTATTTCAGCCCGCCTATTTCAGTTCGCAGCGTTCGCTGGCGACGTCGGCATAGCCGCGGCTGACCGAGGCGGTGACGGTGTAGTGCAGTTCCTGAGCGGGGCGCAGCATCACCGCCTGCTCGATGGGCAGCTTGCCTGAGAGTTCGGCGGCGTGGCCGGTTCCGGCCACATGCAGGCGGACCGGACGGTCGGGATCGAACCATTGTTCGCGGCCGTCGTTGGCGCCGATGCCGTCGGCGGAAACTTCGACCTGATCGTCCAGGCGGACCGAGGTGGCGGTGTTGGCGCCCTTGGTCTTGGGCGTGCGCACCAGGAAGCGCTTGACCGGCAAGGTTTCGCACTGACGGGGAACCGGCGCGGTCTTGATGATGAAGGCCAGCCTCTTGGGTTCCAGGCCTTCAGCCATGCGGGCGCGGATCAGGGCCGTCAGATCCTTGATCTCGTCCGAAGGCTTGCTTTGCTCGTAAAGTCCCCGCAGCTCGTCGCTCTGCTTGCGCAGTTCGTTCAGGGCGGCGCGGTCGCCGTCGGCCTGTTCGCGGGCCTTGGACGACTGGTCGTTGGCGGCGCTCAGCTGTTCGCGTAGCGATGCCAATTCACCCTGGGCCACGCGATAGCCGACCTCGTAGGCGTAAAACACCAGCAGGCCAAAGGCTCCGATGCCCAAGACCAGCTTGACCAGAAACACCATAATTTGGCGGCGGCGCTCTTCATTGCGCCGGCTTCTGCGACGGCTCATATCCCCTTGAACCCCGTGACAGTGAGACGTGACATGACGGGGCCGGTCGGCCCTCGTTCGGATCGGTTGGCGACTTTAGCGGATCGCTTCGTCCGCGACCAGCTTGTAGAGACGCGGATCGCGCAACGCCGAGATGGACAGCATCTTTGCCGCCGTGGGATCGCCCACTCGGGTTAGCCGGGCGTGGGCAATGCCCTCTCCGTCCTTGGTCAGGCCCTGAACTTCCCACACGGTGGAGGATTCGGCCTGCTGATACCGTTGTCCCACCAGCACTTCGCGACGCGCCATTTGTTGCCGTAGCCCTTGTTCTAACCATGACAGGCGGGACGAGGTTGCTCCCCATCAGCCCGAGGTTGGGCTGTTTAGAGGATTTCTGCGGCAAAGGAAAGCTTTTGCAAGCGGGACTTACCGACGGCGGTAGTGAATGTGTGAACCGTCGTCGGCGGCAAAAGAGACGTCGTCCAGCAGCCCTTGGGCGTCGAAACGCAGGGTGCGCTGCAATTCTCCGGTGACCTGGCACAGCTGGCCTGGTTCTTCTCCGGCATGGGGGGCGGCGGCTTCGCAGGCGGTCTCAGTCTTGTAGAGCTGGCCGTCGTTGCTGTCGAAAATTGGGCGGGGGCCGTTCACCATGCTGGCCGACCACAGGCTGAGGGGCACGCTGTCGGCGGCGATGCGGCGGGTCTGGCCGTCTACCGTCAACGCCAGATCGCCGTTGTCTTCGGCCACGCTTAGATGGTGTTTCTCGCTGTCTTCCTCGGTGTCCGAGACCATGGAGACCAGCCGCTCGCCGCGCCAGACTTCGGTGGTGATCTGGTGAAAGTGGTAAAGGGTGATCGGGCCCAGGCTGACATCGGCGCTCACCTTGAGGCGGGCTTCCAGCTTGCCTTCCCCCAGGCGGCGGAAATCGGCGTGATAGGATCCGATGACGTCGCCCTTGCGGACGATGGCGAAATCCAGCGATCCCCCCTCGGGCGGCGCCATCTCGGCGGCCACATTGGTTCCGCACAGCCACAACAGGCCAGCTGCGGCCAAGCCTGCGGGAAGCCGGGGCAGACGCATGGACGGGCGGACGGCGGGCAGAGGCAAGGCGGACGGCTCCGGTATTGACGCAGCCCGTACTGGGCTGCCGTGGCTGAGTGTGCCGACAGATTCCCGCCTTGCAAACAACAAGTTGAGGGGCGAGCTGCAAATTTTGTAGCTTATTGGAGACCGGCATTCAGGCGGCGGCGGCGAGGTTCCGCAGATTTCCGCAAGAGGACCGGATCTTGGAGAAAGTGGAACGGGGCTTGCAAAAGAGGCGTGATATTGCGTGCGGCGCCCTGATGCCCAGGGCTTTGCCAGCGCGCCGGGGGCGGATACCGCATGTGGCAGATTCTGTGTGATTTCGACGGCACCATCGCTGTCAAAGACGTGACCGACACGTTGCTGGAGCAATTTTCGCTCGACGGCTGGGAAGAGATCGAGGCCGAATGGCTGGAGGGGAAAATCGGTTCCCGCGACTGCATGGCCCGCCAGATCGGCTTGCTGCGCGCCTCGCGCCGCGATCTGGACGCGGCCTTGGACGCCATCGATATCGATCCCGGTTTTCCCGAATTCGTCGCTTTGTGCCGTGACGCCGGCCTGCCGCTGACCGTGGTCAGCGACGGCCTTGATTACGCCATCAAGCGGATTCTCGACCGCCACGGCCTGGGTGATCTGCCCATCGTCGCCAATCATCTGGAAATGGTCGGCGACGACGAATACCGTCTGACCTTCCCCTATGCCAACGCCGATTGCCGCAAGGGCAGCGGCACCTGCAAATGCCGCACGGCCAAGGTGTTGTGCGGCAAGGGTGAATACAGCCTGCTGGTGGGTGACGGCACGTCCGACATGTGCGCCGCCGGGTCGGTCGATCTGGTGTTTGCCAAGCACAAGCTGCTGACCTATTGCCGCGAGAAGGGGCTGCCGGTGGTGGCCTATCGCGACTTCACCAATGCCACCGTGCAATTGGCGGCTCTGCTGGAAGAGCCGGCGGCTCAGGTGCTGGCGGTTTCCCCCGCCGAGTAACTGCGGCAAGGCTTTGTTTTCAACGTACCCGCCGGGACCGGCCGTCATTGCGCGGCGTCCGGCGGGAGATTGACGCCGGGCTTCGTCACAGGCCCGGCGGTATCCTCTGGAGACCCTTAGTAAATGACCGAGATGACCGAACAAGAGCTGCTTGAGAACGAAGCGAAGTACTGTTCCTTCGGCGATACCGTGCACTATATCGACCCGCCGAAGATCTTCAGCCGCTGCGAGGGCTCCTATCTGTTCGATTCCGCCGGAACGCCGTTCCTGGATCTGCAGATGTGGTATTCGGCGGTCAACTTCGGCTACGCCAACCAGCGCCTGAACGACGCCTTGAAGAAGCAGATCGACACCCTGCCGCAGCTGGCCTGCCAGTATCTGCATAAGGAAAAGATCGAGCTGGCCACCAAGATTTCCCAGCGCGTGGAAAAGACCTACGGCACCAAGGGGCGCGTGCATTTCAATGTCGGCGGTTCGCAGTCCATCGACGATTCGTTGAAGCTGGTGCGTAACGCCTGCGGCGGCAAGAGCCTGATGTTCGCCTTCGAGGGCGGCTATCACGGTCGCTCCATCGGCGCTTCGGCCATCACCTCGTCGTACCGCTATCGCCGCCGCTACGGCCATTTCGGCGACCGCGCCCAGTTCGTGCCGTTCCCCTATTGCTATCGTTGCCCCTATGGCAAGAAGAAGGACGATTGCGGCCTGTACTGCGTCGATCAGTTCGCCCGCATGTTCGAGACCGAATATTACGGCGTCTGGGATCCCAAGCACGGTTCGGCCGAATACGCCGCCTTCTATGTGGAAGCCATCCAGGGGACCGGTGGTTACGTCGTGCCGCCTGCCGGCTATTTCGAAAAGCTGAAGACCATCCTCGAAGCCCACAAAATTCTGCTGGTGGACGACGAGATTCAGATGGGCTTCTATCGCGCCGGCAAGTTCTGGGCGCTGGAAAACTTCAACGTCAAGCCGGACATCATCGTCTTCGGCAAGGCGGTGACCAACGGCCTGAACCCCATCGCCGGTCTGTGGGCCCGCGAAGAGCTGATCAATCCGACCATCTTCCCGCCGGGTTCGACTCACTCGACCTTCTCGTCCAACAGCCTGGGCACGGCGGCGGCTCTTGAAACCATCAAGATGATGGAAGAGACCGACTACGAGACCATGACCAAGGAAAAGGGCGCTTACTTCTTGGCCGGCATCAAGGAGCTGTACAAGAAGCACAAGATCGTCGGCGACGTCGACGGCCTGGGCATGGCCCTGCGCATCGAGATTACCGGCGAGGACCGCTTCACTCCCGACAAGGCGATGACCGACAAGATCGTCGACATCTGCATGGCGGGCGACTTGGATGCCGGCAACGGCAAGAAGGTCGGCCTGGTGCTGGATATTGGCGGCTATTACAAGAACGTCATCACCCTGGCCCCCAGCCTGCACATCACCACGGAAGAAATCGATCTGGCGATCCGTTTGCTGGATCAGGCGTTCACCCGCGCCACCGCCAAGTAAGAACCGTCAAGGGCGCGGCGGGTTCCACTCCGTCGCGCCCGAATTGTTTTTGAGATAAGGATCAGGACAAGCAATGACCCGGGTTTCCGAACAGAAAAGCCTCTTTGCGCGCGACACATGGTGGCAGCGTCTGATGCTGGTCTGTTTCGGCGCCATGCCCTGGTCCGGTCCCGGCCAGGTCGAGGTCGTGTCCGGGGAAATTGCCGACGCCAGCTTCCATTATCCCGGCGGCAAGGCGGCGGTGATCCTGATTCACGGGCTGACCGGGACGCCGACCGAGATGCGTTTCGTCGGCAAAGGATTGGCCAGTGCCGGTTTCTCGGTTTACGGCTTGCAGATGGCCGGGCATTGCGGCACCGAGGACGATCTTTTGCGCACCGGCTGGAAAGACTGGTACGCCAGCGTCGAGGCTGCTTACGACGACGTAGCCAAGGCGCACGACGTGGTGTTCGTCGCCGGTTTGTCCATGGGGGCGGTGATGTCCATGCATCTGGTGGCCCGCCGTCCCGGCAAGCTGCGCGGCATGGGGCTGCTGTCCACAACCCTGACCTATGACGGCTGGGCGATTCCCAAGTTCCGCTTTCTGATGCCGCTGTTCCTGCATACCCCGCTGGGACTGCATTACCGTTTCGTCGAAAATTTTCCCTACGGCATCAAGGACGACCGCCTGCGTCAGCGGGTGGTGGCCAACATGCATGCCGGCAACTCGGTGGAAGCCGGCAATCTGGGCATGACGGGGGCGTCCCTGCGCGAGTTATGGAGCCTGGTCGATGTCGTGAAGGCGGAAATGCCGGCCATCACCACGCCGGCCATCATCCTGCATGCCGCCGAGGACGACGTGGCCAGCCGCAAGAACGCCGATTATTGCGAAGCTCATCTGGGCGGTCCGAAAAAGAAAGTGCTGTTCCACGAGAGCTACCACATCATCACGGTGGACCGGGAGCGCAACGAGGTGGTCCGTCAGTTGGCGGACTATTTCAAGGCTCTTTGCTCGCCCGACGATCTGTCGCCGGTAAAGCCGGGCAAGGGCGAAGCCGATCAGACGGATTCCGATTGAACGGGCGATAGCGGGAAGGGAGGCGCGGATACATGAAGTACGGCACATCCCATCTGCGCCGCTGGCTTGCCTCGATTCAGGGCAAGCTGATCATCGCCTCGCTGTTGCTCAGCCTGATTCCCACGGCCATCGCCGCCGAACTGACCGTGCGTCTGGTGCTGGGGGTCATGGACAGCGATGTCGAGGCTTTCCTGCACGAAACCTCGATCCTGTTTCTGGGCAACTTCCAGGAAACCCAGCAGGAAGGCGCCGCTCTCAGCCATTACCTGTATGAAGAGCATCAGCAGCGCTATCCGGGCAAGGCCATCAACCAGGTCGATCCCTCCTTCATGCGGCTGGTGGAGACCTTGGGCTACGGCGTGGTGGTGATCTACGACGCCGAAGACAAGCACATCGTCTATTCCAACTATCCGGTGCGCCGTTTCGAGCTGTTGCCCAGCGGGGCGGGCAACAATCTTTACAGCCTGCAATTGCCCAACCGCACCACGGTGATGTCGGGCGGCAGTTACGCCTATCAGGCGGAAGGCCATTCCCACGTCATTCTGGTCGGCAACTGGTTGGACGAGAATTTCATCGAGAATCTGAAGTCGGTCACGTCCATCGATCTGAGGCTCTATTACCAGCGCGACGGGCAGTTCCAGATGATCTATTCGTCCCGTTCGGAGGCGGCCGCCGGAACGCGGTTGCCCGACGAGGTGGTGCAGGCTCTGAAGGCGGGGCATTCCTCCTATTACGATTCCGAAGCCGAGGACGGCCGTTTCCGCGTGGAATACATGCCGGTGCGCAACGCCAAGGGCGAGATGATCGGCATCATGTCGTCGGGCATGCGCTCCACCGAACTGCCAAAAATCGGCGATCTTCCGGTCAACACCATTCTCATGGTGTTTCTGTCTGGCGGTTTCCTGACGGCGCTGACCGGCATGTTCATTTCGCGACGTCTGTCCCGTCCCTTGCGGGCGCTGGCCAAAGGGGTGAGTTCGATCATCGACGGCCACTACGGCCACCGGGTGGCGGTGCAGGGTGATGACGAGGTGGCCGAACTGGCCCAGGCCTTCAACCATATGTCGGAACGGTTGGGGCAGTTGCGGTCGCTGGAGGCGGAACTGCGGCGCAAGGACCGGCTGTCGGCTTTGGGCGAAGTGGCCATGGGCATCGCCCACGAGGTGCGCAATCCCCTGGGCACTATCAAGACCTCGGCGGAGCTGGTGCGGAAGCGCGAAGGGCTGGCTCCCGGCGACGTCAAGCTACTGGGCTACGTGGTGGACGAGGTGCGGCGCATCGACAGCCTGATCACCGAGTTCCTGTCCTTCGCCCGCCCGACGGCCCCGGTGCTGCGGCGGCTGCCGTTGTCGGCGGTCGCCAAAAGGGTGGCGGATTTCTGCGAGCCGGAACTCTCCAGCCACAAGATCAGCCTCAGCGTCGAAGACCAGTCGGACGGCGTCATGGTGGACGGCGACGAAGACCATCTGTTCCAGGCGGCGCTGAATTTGGTGCTGAACGCCATCGACGCCATGGAGGGCGGGGGGACGCTGACCATCAGCGTTTGGCGCGACGGGGCATGGGCGAAAATATCCTTTGCCGATACCGGCCCCGGCATTCCGTCCGACATGCAGGAAAAGATTTTCGATCCCTTCTTCACCACCAAGCCCCGCGGCACGGGTCTGGGGCTTGCCAAGGTCTTCGCGGTGATGGAAAACCATCAGGGCGGCGTCGATCTGAACAGTGAAGCCGGACAGGGAAGCTGTTTCATTCTGATGCTTCCCGCCGCAGACTGAGGGTGTTCCCATGACTCATACCGTCTTGCTGGTGGATGACGAGCCCCGCTTGGCCGACGTGACCGCCGTCGCCTTGGAGCAGGCGGGCTATCGCGTGCTGACGGCTGCGGACGGCGCGTCGGCCCTGGCGCTGCTGGACGGAGAGCAGGTCAGTCTGGTGCTGACCGACCTGCGGATGCCGGGCATGTCCGGGCGCGAACTGATGCAGGAGGTCAAGCGTCTGCACCCCCAGTTGCCGGTGGTGGTGATGACCGCCTACAGTTCGGTCAAGGACGCGGTGCAGTTGATCAAGGAGGGGGCTTTCGACTATGTCGGCAAACCCTTCGAAATCGACGATCTTGAGAAAACTCTGAAGAACGCCTTGCGGTTGTCGGACGTGCTGGCCGACAACGAGCGCCTGCGCGGCGAGTTGGAAGGACGTTACCGCTTCGAGATGCTGGTCGGCGCCAGCCCGGCCTTTCGCGGCGTTATCGAAAGCATCGCCGAAGTTTGCGAAAGCCGCGCCAACGTGCTGCTGACCGGCGAATCCGGCACGGGCAAGGAACTGGTAGCTCGGGCCATTCACTACAACAGCCCGCGCAGGGATAAGCCCTTCGTCGCCATCAACTGCGCGGCCATTCCCGAAGGATTGCTGGAATCCGAATTGTTCGGGCATGTGAAGGGAGCCTTTACCGGAGCGGTGGCCGACCGCGAGGGGCGCTTCGCCCAAGCCGATGGCGGCACCTTGTTCCTGGACGAGATCGGCGACATGCCGCTGCCCGTGCAGGCCAAGATTCTGCGCGTGTTGCAGGAACGCAGCTTCGAGCCGGTGGGCGGGGCCAAGACCCGCCAGGTCGACGTCCGCATCGTTGCCGCCACCAACAAGGATTTGCAGGCGGCCGTGCAGACCGGCACTTTCCGCGACGACCTTTATTACCGCTTGAACGTTTTTCCCATCGCCTTGCCGGCTTTGCGGGACCGGGCCGACGACATTCCGGCTCTGGCGGCGCATTTCCTCGACACCCTGGGCCTGGGCATGGGCAAACGGCTGGATGGCTTCACCCAGGCCGCCTTGGCCGCCATGGCGCATTACGCCTGGCCGGGCAACATCCGCGAGTTGCAGAACTGCGTCGAGCGTGGTCTGATCGTGGCCAAGGGCAGCATGGTGGATGTCGGGGACTTGCCGCGCTATCTGTTCGCCGCGCAGACGGTGGGCAGCGACGGGCCGCGCTTTCCCATGGATCTGGACGAGGAACTGGCCCGTTTCGAGCGGGAAACCATCCTGGCGGCGCTGAACAAGGCCGACGGAGTGCAGGTGCAGGCAGCGCAATTGTTGGGCATTAACGAACGAAGCCTGTGGCATCGCATCAAGAAATACGGCATTCAAATTACCCGGCGGGCCGTCTCCTGACGCCGCGTCTCTTCTGACCGGCCTTGAAGTCACCGCAATTCGGGTGTTTCTTAAATCTGGTGCAACCCAATCAAAGTGAGTGATCCGACTATGACCTTTCTTCGTCCGCTGTTTGCCGTCGGGGCCGCCGCCCTGATCGCCGTCACCCTGTCGGCCGCGCCGGTTTCCAGTGCGCGGGCGGACGACGTCAAGGACGGTCAGGTTCTGATCAACCAACTGATGGACAGCGCCATCAGGGATTTCGGCGGCAAGACCCTGCCGTTCGCGCAGACCGACGCTTTGCTGCGCGATTACATCGCTAAGTTCGGATCGGTGCCGTTGAGCAGCCAGGACATTCTGGGTCGCTATTGGAGCAAGGCCACCCCCGAGGAACAGGCCGAATTCCAGAAGCTGGCCGTCGATTACGCCATCGGTTCCTGGTCGAAGCAACTGGCCGACATGCCGGCCCAGCAGAGCCTGCAGTTCACCACGGCCGAGACCACACCGGAAGGCCGCATCATTCAGCACTCCTTGGTGACGAACTCCGACACCACCGCCGTCGACTGGCAGGTGGCCCATGCCGAGGACGGCCATCTGGTGATCTCCGACGTGTCGGTTAACGGCGTCAGCATGGTGCAGACCATGAAGGCCGATTTCAGCACCATCATCCGCGCCAACGGCGGCAAGGTGTCCGCCTTGCTGGATGCGCTGAGGGCCAAGATCGCCAGCTACAAGTAAAAGATAGAAACAAAGAAAAAGCCGCCGTCCCGGTCCGGGCGGCGGCTTTTTCTTTGGGACTCTTCCTCCCGGAGCATGGCTGGCTCCGGGAGGAAGCCCGGCCCGGGAGAGGAAGAGACGGGCCGGGTGGAGCTTGCGGGAGGCTTTAAGATGCCGGTTTCCAGGTGGGCTTCGACGCCTGGCGCGAAGCGGCCAGGATGACGATCAAGGTGCCGACGTAGAACAAAGCCTGCATGGCCGAGGGGCGTTCCTGATAGCCGATCAGCACCGACAGCACGCGTCCGGCGACGCCGTCCTGGGCCATCAGCCAGGAACTGTCCCACAAGGGGTCGATCAGGGCGGGCAGCGTGCCGGCGGCTACCAGATAGCCGGCAGCCTGGGCGGCCATGCCCGACGCCAGCAAGGTCAGCAGCAGGCTGGTGACGCTGAACAGGTGGCGGGCGGAAATCTTCAGCAGGCCAAGATAAAGCAGGGCGCCGACCAGACCGCCTCCGGCCAGACCGACGATGACGCCAAGGGCGATGTCCAGAGCCGATTCCGGCTGGGACAGGGCGATGCCGTAAACGAACAGCACGGCTTCCGAACCTTCGCGCAGCACGGCCAGCCCGACGACGACCGACAGCATATAGAGCGGTGATTCGCCGCTGGCCACCGAGCGTCCGGTTTCTTTCAGCTTGGCGGCCATTTCGCGCCCGTGCTGGCGCATCCAGACCACGGTCCAGCCGATCAGGCCGGCGGCGAAAGCCAGAATGGCGGTGTTGAAATATTCCTGGCCCATGCCTTCGGCGGCATCCGAGATGGTGCCGGCGAAAGCGGCTACCAGGGCGGCGCCGGCGAAGCCGCCGAGCAGGCCGTAGGCGACCCAGCGGTTGCGGCCCGGGGCGCCTTCGGCGGCGGCCATGACCACGCCGATGACTACGGCCATTTCCAAAACTTCACGGAACACGATGATGGCGGTCGCCAACATGGGGGTTACTCCTTCGGCTGCACCACCACGGTGCCTTTGGCTGTGTCTTCATGATATTCGCCGATGAAGGCATAGGTGCCCGGCTTCAGCGGCCCCAGCAGAATGGTGACCTCCTTGCCAGCGGGCACCACCTTCTCGCGGCGCAGGGGAATGCTGTCGAACTCCTCGGGCGTGGCATCCTGGTTGCTGACGATGACCGTGACCTTGGTGTCGGCGGGGATGCTGATGCTGTCGGGAGTGAAACGATGATCCTTGATGGTCAGGCGGTACACACCCGGTTCATCGGCTTGGGCCGCCGAAAACGGCGCCAAGGCGGGCAGAGCCAGCAGGGACAACCCCAAAACGGCGGGGGATAAACGGCGGATGGGCATGACCTTCGATCCTCGCAAAGCGCTTGCTTCTGATATTGATAACGATTCTCAACATTATTTGCAAGTGCGTCCGTCACGGATGAGTCATGTCTCCGGCATATGGATGTTCGGCGGGAAGAATGGAGGGGCGAAGCCCTAGGGCTGGAATTGCTCGGCCAGAATGCGTTCTTCCAGATTGTGCTCGGGATCGCACAGCAGATCGAGACCGATGGTGCGGTCCTCGCGGATTTCGACGCGGGAGACGTCGCGCACTTCCGTATGGTCGGCCACGGCGGAAACCGGACGCTTTTCCGTTTCCAGAACCTCGAAGCTGACGGTGGCCTTGTGAGACAGCAGGGCGCCGCGCCAATGGCGGGGACGGAAGGCGGAAATGGGGGTCAGGGCCAGCACGCCGGCGCCCATGGGGATGATGGGGCCGTGGGCCGACAGATTGTAGGCGGTGCTGCCGGCGGGGGTGGACAGCAGGCAGCCGTCGCAGATCAGCTCTTCGAGCCGCACGCGGCCATCGACGCGGATGCGCAGCTTGGCCGCCTGGCGGGTTTCGCGCAGCAGAGAAACCTCGTTGATGGCCAGGGCTTCGTGATGGGCGCCGTCCATGGTCTGGGCCTTCATGACCAGGGGATGCAGCCTTACCGGCTCGGCCCGGTTCAGCCGCTCCATCAGATCGTCCTCGACGTAGCAGTTCATCAGAAAGCCGACGGTGCCGCGGTTCATGCCGTAGATGGGCAGATGGCGGTCGATGTTCCTATGCAATGTCTCCAGCATGAAGCCGTCGCCGCCCAGGGCGACGATGACGTCGGCCTGATCCAGCGGCACCGAGCCGTAGCGATGCTTCAGATGCTTCAGGGCGCGCTGCGCGGTTTCATTCTCGGCGGCAACGAAGGAAACATTGTGGAAAGGCATGGTATTGAGGGCTTTTTCAGAAAGGCTTGCTGGAGTATAACCCAGCGAAACCGCTCCGCTAGTAGCCTCATGTCGCATGGCTGACGATTTTCCTGTTACCAGCCGGACGGATTTTGCTGTTTCCACCGGCATTGGGTCTCGGGAGGAGCCATGGCCAAGGAAGATGTGATCGAGTTTCCCGGCGTTGTCATTGAACTGCTGCCCAACGCCATGTTTCGCGTGCGTCTGGAAAACGGCCATGAAATTCTGGCCCAGCTTTCCGGCAAAATGCGTAAGAACCATATTCGTGTCCTCAATGGCGATCGTGTCAGCGTAGAGATGACTCCCTACGATTTGACCAAAGGTCGTCTGACTTTCCGGTTTAAGTGACCCTGATTCTCGCTTCCGCGTCTCCCCGGCGCCTTGATCTTTTGGCCCAGATCGGTCTTCGCCCCGACGTCGTCGACCCCGCCGACGTGGACGAGACGCCGGCCGATCGGGAATTGCCCGGTCCCCATGCCCTGCGTCTGGCGGAAGCCAAGGCCAGAACCGTGGCCGCCCGTCATCCCGGCGCCTTCGTGCTGGCCGCCGATACCGTCGTCGCCTGCGGCCGGCGCATTTTGCCCAAGGCGGAAACCGAGAAACAGGCGCGGTTTTGCCTGTCGCTGCTGGCGGGTCGACGCCATCGCGTGCTGGGCGGCGTCTGCGTGCTGGCTCCCGACGGGCGCATGGCCAGCCGTCTGGTGACGACCACGGTGACCTTCAAGCCTTTGGACGCCGGCGAATACGACCGCTATATCGCCTGCGGGGAATGGCAGGGCAAGGCTGGCGGCTACGCCATCCAGGGATTGGCGGCCGTGTTCGTGCGCCAGCTTGCGGGCAGCTATTCCAACGTGGTTGGTTTGCCGTTGCACGAGACCTATGGGCTCCTGCGGGGCTTGGGCCATGCCGCCGGTTGACGGCCTGCTGATTCAGGCGTCGCCGGGGGAGCAGCGCATCGCCCTGTTGTCCGCCGGGCAGGTGGTGGAGTTCCGCATCGAACGCGGAGCCGCCGCGCCCGGCGATATTCTGCTGGGCCGGGTGGTCTCGCTGATCAGGCCGTTGGGGGCGGCCCTGGTGGAAATCGGCGAGCCTTTGCCCGGCTTTCTCAATCAGGCCAAGGATTTGTCGGAAGGCCAGAGCCTGCCGGTGCAGGTGACGGCCTCGGCTCGAGGAACCAAGGGGGCCGAATTGAGCGCCGCCCCTTCGCTTCAGGGCGGTCTGCTGGCGTACAGCCCGTTCCGCCCCGGCTTCAGCCTGTCGCGGCGCATCGTCGCCGAAAAGGAGCGCGCCCGCCTGTCCGAGCTTCTGAAACCCCTGCGCCGCGAGGACGAGGGGCTGGTGGTCCGTACCCAGGCGGAGGGAGCGCCGGAGCAGGCGCTGCTGTTCGAATTGGAGGCTTTGCGCGGCCAGTGGCGCGATATCCGTGCCGCCATGGCCGTCGCCGCGGCGCCGGCCCCGTTGCGCGTGCCGTCGGCTTTGTCCCGTCTGTTGGGCGAGCATGCCGCCATCCGTCGCGTTACCGTCGACGACCGCGCCGCCCTGGCCGGCTTACGGGAGCAGTTCCCCGGCACGGATTTCCAGGCCGACGCCTTTGCCGACGCCGCCGATCTTCTCGATCAAGCATTGGCTCCCCGCGTCGCCTTGCCGGGCGGCGGGGCGCTGGAAATCGGCACCGTGGCCGGCATTACCGTCATCGACATTGACAGCGGTTCCGGCGCTCCGCTGGAGGCCAATCTGGCGGCGGTTCCCGAGATTGCCCGCCAACTGCGTCTGCGCGGTCTGTCCGGCCATATTCTGGTGGACGTCATCCCCATGCGGGAGCGCCGATCGCTGGCGCAGATTTCCGAGGCGTTGCGGCAAGCCGTCGTTGCCGATCCGACTCCGACCCAGGTGGTGGGGACGACGCCGCTGGGAATGGTCGAACTGACCCGCGAACGGCGCGGTTCCAGTCTGGCCGAATGCCTGATGGCGGATGCCTCGCCGCGGCTGTCCGACGACAGTTTGGGGCTGGAGGCCCTGGCGGCCCTTCTGCGCGAGGCCGGTGCGGCTCCCGGCCGCCGCCTGGCTCTGGCGGCGGCACCGGCCGTTGCCGCCACGCTGCGCCGTCGCCCGGCGGCCGTCGCCGAGACCGAACGGCGCCTGGGCCATGCCCTGAGCCTGCGCGACGATGCCGGCCTGGACGGTTGGCGCATCATCGAGGAATGAACATGAGCAAATCGTCCGTCTGTCCCATTTGCGGCAAGCCCGCCCAGGAAAAACTCCGCCCCTTCTGCTCGCGCCGTTGCGCCGACGTCGACCTCGGCCGTTGGCTGGGAGAGGTCTATGTCGTGCCCGGCGACGAGACCCAACCCGTTGCCGGAACCGGGCTTTCCGGCACCGACGACGAAGAATGACATTTTTTGATTCCGCCTATGGACAGAGCGAAAGAAGTTGTCTATAAGCAGCGTCCTCACCAAGGACGCCTGTGCCCAGGTAGCTCAGTTGGTAGAGCATGCGACTGAAAATCGCAGTGTCGCTGGTTCGATTCCGGCCCTGGGCACCACTCCTTCCATAAGTCCTTGGAAGAGAACAACTCCTTCAAAAGCATAGGATATCAGCCTCCCCGGTGGTACAAAGGGGAGGTACAAATGGTCCTAGCTATGAGCCGTCCCACTAAGCATCCGAAGACCGGGGTTTACCTCTTCCGCAAGGTCGTCCCCGAAGACCTCCGCGCCATCATCGGCAAGACGGAGGAAAAGCGTTCGCTCGGCACCAAAGACATGAGCGAGGCGAAAGTTCGTCATGCCGCTGTGGCCGCTGAGGTCGAGATGCGGTGGCGGGCGCTTCGCGCCAAGTCCGATCCGCTGTCAAAGCCCGAGCCTCTATCCCATCGGCAAATCGTGGCTCTGGCTGGTGAGGAGTACCGCTCAATCCTTGGCAGGATGCAGGATGATCCGGGTGAGGCGGACGTGTGGGGATTTGCCCTTCATGCTGGCCGTATACGGGGGGAAGAAAGCGAAGAGGCTCTAAGCGGGTCTATTGCTGACGCTCTGTTACTGCGAAAGGGCATCGCCACGGATGACGACAGCCGGGCAAGGCTGATCCGAGAATTGGCGAAGGCCCATCAACAGGTGGCTCAACTCCTCAAGCGGAACGCTGAGGGCGACTACCGCCCTGATCCAGATGCCGCCCGCTTCCCTGAACTGAACTGTCGGGGCAGACAGATACGCAGACCTATTGCTTCCGTGAAACTTTTGCGGCGGAAAGGGGGGATGGGGGCCGGTCCTGGGGGTATCGTTGCCGGCATCAAACAGAAAACTTTGGATGCCGCCATTGACGCGGACGCAGTTGATGAAAACACCACCATGAAAAACATGACGGCCCAACAAGCCGCCACCCTATATCGTTATCAGGTGGATTATTGTTTGGGGCGGGTCGGCGGCAGCGCCGCTTTGGACGGCGTGGGGGACAAGCAGGCCGCCGCCGCTCTTTGCGACACACTGTTCCAGTTCGGCGATAACGGCGGAGCCGATGTGATCAGGCAAGCGGTGGACGCCGTTACGAAGACGTCAAGCGTTGAAACGGGCCGGTTGGGCAAAACTTATTATGAAAAATTCTGCCTGCTTGCCCAGAACCCGCAGACAAGGCAGGCACTGTCGGACGCATTGGCGGAACAGAGAGAAATTCGTGCAAGACATGTCAATGGCGATGAGATTGATGTCAATCGCATTCAGCATTTCACTTTCAAGTAATCGTCACTTTGCGAGGGGGGAGAGGGCGTCATCGGCGTGTGTCTAATCCAGGGATCACAGGGTCCAAGCGGTTGATGCCTCTTCTTCCAACAACGACTTTCCATTCTTCGCCCACGTGCCGAAGAACAAGGCCTCGGAATGGCCCTTCTTCCGTTTCGCATTTCCCACCTCCGCATCGTCGGCTGGTGACAAGTATGCGCACATCGCCTGGCTTCCATTCCGAGACCAGTTCACGGCATTCGTCGTAAGTTGGGATGTGGCATTGCAAGAATGGTGGGGGAATATCGGCCTTTGTCAGTACCTTGGCCGATTGGATGTGGTACTTTTCCATCTCTTGATGTTGGCGGGCGTATTTCTGGGAAATGCTGCCATCAAGCTTAATGCCAGTATCACTGGGTGGTGCCGTGACCGACATCGAATAGAAATCGTCTCGATACCGAACCAGCGAGGCCAGATACGTCTCCAGCGTGCAAAGCGGCGTCGAAAGATTGCCGATGCATTTGCTGGTGGTGGTGTCGTCATCTTGCGTCAGGACGCGCCAATAGCCTTTGGGGTCGGGCTTGGGCAGGTCGGGATTGGTCTTTTCCGCCCAAGCCGGAGTCGATATCAGCAGCGCGGCGGCAATCAAGCTCAGACGAAGACGCATGGTTTTTTCCACAGGAAAGGGTGGCGGGAATGTACCATGCCCGCTTTTCCATTGGGAGTGGCGGGGGCATATGTCAAACGACAGCCGTTCCCACACATCTGTCGCAAGATCAGGCTGGCACTATCCCCGTGACCGTCGATGGTCGATGAGCATTTCGACGAACCTTACCGACAGTTCCAGATCGGCTCAAATCGCAACGGCCTGAGTGTCCGGCCAAACGGGGGCCAGATCACTAGATGATTTTTGGAATTTTTTTCCCTATTCTCTCATTCCTCCATTTTTTGGTGGGGCTCCGCAAATCTAGCCCAGGAACGTGATAGGTTTTATCTCTCCCCCACCGCCTGCATCAGCCTTTCTCGGACATAGGCGATATCGTCCGCTGCCCAGCCCAGCAATTCGCGGGCTGGGTATTTGACGCGGGGGCCGTCTTTGGCGACGGCGTCGACCTCGCCCAGGTGGTGGACTTCGGCAAGGCGTCCCGTCCGGCCTGAATAGCCGATCTCGATGTCGCCGGGGGTAGCGGTCAGGGCGAGGCGGCGGATTTCACGCATCCCCTGAAGCATCTTGACTCTTTTTCTGATCTTGCCGGCGGCGGTGCGCTTGCGGGGCTCCCAGGGGGTGCCGTCGGGAGCGGTCTGGCGGGCGATGCAGCGCTGATTGCGTTTGCGCAGTTCGCGGCCAATGTCGCGTAAAAGCCTTTTCCGTTCCGACGCGTCTTTTTCCGCAACGAGATTGTCCCGCTCGAAGCCTCTTTCACGGCGATCAATGACTGGCTGGGTGAAGAGGTGGTCGCCTTCAACCCCTATGAGCCTATCGCCGCCGCCTGATCGTCCCGCCTGCCAGCCTGGGCCGCTCCCTGAGAGGGGAAGCGGCCTTTTTTTGCCCGCCTGCACTCCTCACGGACACCCTGATCGACCACCCGAAAACCGCCCGACAATCGCAGTCTCCCCCCCGCCACGCCTGCGCCTCAAATGGACCTCTTTTTTTGCACTGCCGAGACGGCCAAAAACAGGCAGGCTGGCTGGCTTTTGTGAGGGTTTTGTGGCCGTTTCAATCTCTGCATTTATGGCCTCCGGCTCTGCAATCAAAATGTCGGGCAATAGGTGGTGCCGGCGGCCAACCTATTGAAGCGGCGGGTAGGCGTCGGAAAACGGTAATTAAGGTGATGCTTTCCGATATGCACCTATAACCCGCTGATTTGTCATGATAAAAAAATTACCTCCAATAAGTAACCATAGGTAATTTTTTAAATTCAAAAAGGTAATCGCATTGATTTTATTGATTATTTCATTTTTTAAAATGACCGCCTAAAATAGTAATCTAATTACTTAAATTTTTCCTAATAATTACCCTTAAGTATGCCGTGAAATGCATTCTCTTTCAATGCCATATGGCTGTTTTTTTGTTGATGATTACCTATATTGCCGTTTTCCGATGGTCAAATTTTTTGGCAAATAACATCGTGCGCGCGTTTGACGTGGATATGCGCAATTGCCCGGAACCGTTTGGAATTCCGAGGCTTTCACTGCGAAATAGCACGGCTATATGTCCTCTGCTGGCCGGCGTTGCCCCATAGGCGGCAGGCGATCCTAGAGCGGGTTATCGGTGGGACACTTGTGCCCGGAAAGCATAGGTAAGCATGGCGGTGACAGTGTGTCCCACTTTCCCATAACCCACTGATTTTGCGCGATTGTGGCACCCCGGCCCTGGGCACCACTCTAAACCCCTGAAAGGTAGCGGTTTCGGGGGGCATTTTGGCCCTTTGAAGGGACTTGCCGGCCGATCCATCGCATTCAATCTTTTTTAAAGATTTACTGGTTATTATCTCGATCGTGGGGGGAAGGGGTGCCGTCGCCGCGGGATTTGGCGGTAGATGCGGCGCCTTCTCGGAATCCTTGAGAATAGTCGGCCCGGTGGGAGGGTGAGCGATGTCGATAAGCAGCACATCCTTAAGCAGCGGTTTGCAGTCGCTGGATTATGCGTCGCTCTATCAGGCGCAGAATCAGACTTCGACTTCGACCGACGGCAGTACCGGCGATTTGGCCAGTCTGGTCAAGCCGGCGACGGTTTCTCTCGACGCCTCCAGCGCCACCACGGCGGCTTCCGACGCCCTGCAGCAGATTGCCCGCCCCTCAGACGTTTCGTTGAGCGCCGATGGTTTGTCGCAGCTTTCCGACTACATGGCCAACAAGACCAGCCTGGATTCCACCAGCGCGGTTCAGAGCGGCAACAGCTTCCTGCTGAAGCTGTTCGGCGGTTCATAAGAGATAAAGACAATGGCCGATAGTCCGCGCGGCTGCGGCCCCTGCACCATTTGCTGCCAGTTTTTCGCCGTGCCGGAAACCGGCAAGCCCACCGGCCGCTGGTGCCCCGAATGCACCGATGACGGCTGCTCCATCCATCTCACCCGCCCGCAATCCTGCCGAAACTTCGAATGTTTCTGGCTGATGGACGACAGTTTTCCCGACGATTTGCGTCCGGATCTGTGCGGCGTGGTGGTGTCTTTCAACGAAGATCATGATAGCGCCGTGGTTCATGTCGATCCGGAACGCCCGGACGCTTTGGTGGAAACGCCGGGACTTGAACTGATGCAGTCGCTGACGGCGGCCTTCGATCCCGTCTTCGTCGTCTGCGGCGACGATCGGATGATGATCCGCCGTGACGGCGGCGCAACCACCTTATCTCCAGAAAGCCGTTGACCTTGCCCGTCTTTGTGGCAACGTCACGGCGGGGAAATCTTTCCAGATCGGATGTGCCATGGCCGACGAGACACCTACCTCCGTCCAGCTCGACGACGAGCTGCGCCCGCTGACGGCTGAACGCCGCCCAGCCAAAGGCAAGCCGCCGTCCGAGGATATTTTCGGCGAAAGCGACGGCTTGTGGCGGCACCATCTGCTGTATGGCGGCGCGACGCTGATTTCGCTGTTGTGGCTGATCATGTGCGTGACTTATGTGGACAAGTCCCTGGGCTGGTCCAACCTGTTCATGCTGCAGCCCCAGGAATTCGGCGGCGTTCTGGGGGCCACGGTGGTTCCCATGGCCTTTCTCTGGCTGTTCGTGGCCTTTCTGGACCGCGGCACCATCTTACGGCGGGAAGCCGCGCAACTGCGGCATTATCTCGATCGTCTGGCCTATCCCAACGACGAGGCCGAAGCCCGCGTCACCACTATTTCCAATGCTTTGCGCCGTCAGGCGGAATCGTTGAACGCCGCTTCGGCCGAAGCGGCCGAGCGGGCCGAGCAGGTGCGCCTGGTCCTGTCGCGCCAGACCGAGGAACTGTCCAGGCTGGCCGATAAGGTGGGCGGCGACACGCAGCGGGTGGTCGACAGCCTGAAGACCGAGATCGAAACCTTGTCGCGCAGCACCGACGGCGCCATGGGGCGTATCGTCGAAGTGCGCGAAGCCACCCGCGATCTGGTGTCCGCCACCGAGAACGCCTTGGCCCAGGCCAAGGATTTCAGCGTCACCATGGGCGAACAGGTGGACCGCCTGGGCAGCACCGCCAACCGTGCAGCCGAACAGGTAGACGGCGCCAACGCCACCCTGCACAAGGCGACCGAGCAACTGACCCGCTCGGTCGGCGGCGCCCAGGCCAAGGTCGAGGCTTTGGCCGGCGTGGTCGAAGCCCAGTCGTCGGCCATCACCAACGTCTCGGACCGCGCCGCCGGCCGGGCCGAGGACGTCACCGCCGAGCTGAACCGCCGCGTCGAGGCGCTGGACAATCTGTTCGTGCGTCAGAACGAGGACTTGGAGAATGCCTCCACCCGTCTTGCCGAACAGACCGGCCGCATCACCAGTTCGCTGGAGCAGCAGGCCACCGGCCTGGACCAGATCACCGAGCGCGTGCTGGCCCGCGTCAAGATCGTCGAGGAAGGTCTGGGCGTGCAGACCCGCGAATTGTCCACCGCTTCGGATCAGGCGCTGGCGCGCTTCCGCGAACTCAGCGACGCCATGAGCCGTCATAACGACGGCCTGCGGGCCGCCGCCGACGATGCCGCCCAGCAATTGGGCGCCGTGGGCGAGGTGTTCCTTCAGCGCAAGGATGAGGTCGAGGCCGGCTGCGAGCGGTCGCTGTCCAAGGTGCGCGAGGTGGGCGAGGCTTTCCAGGGGCAAAGCCGGGCGCTGGCCGCCTCTACCGATCAGATGACCCAGCGGTCCCGCGAATTGCTTGACGCCCTGCGTCAACAGATCGACGAACTGGGACGCGGCGCTGACAAGGCCGCCGGTCAGGCTGAGGCCATCCGCGCGTCCTTGCGCAAGCAGGCCGACGAACTGGCCGATATCGCCAATCTGGTTTCGACCCAGTCGAAGCTGTCCGAGGCGTCGTTGGGCCAGCAGGCCCGACATCTGAATTCCACGTCGGAGCAGGTGATGACCCGCGTCAAGGGCATCGCCGACGCCTTGCGCCAGAACGTCAACGACCTGATGGCCATGTCCACCCGCGTGGGGTCGGAATTGCAGTCGGTGGGCGAGGTTCTGCGGCTGCGCAGCCAGGATGTCTCGTCGGCCTCGCAGCGGGCCGTGGAAGACGTGCAGATGGTGGCCGACGGCTTCGACGAACGCTCCAGCCAGTTGGCTCATGCCGCCGAACAGGCGGCGTCGCGGCTTCGCATGGCTGGCGACGACATGCGCCGCCAGACCGAACTGATCATCACCACCGCCGATCAGGCCCATATGGATATGGGGTCGGTTGGCCAGACCTTGCAGCATCAGGCCGGGGAAGTCACCCGCATCGCCGAGGACGCCACCGAGCTGCTCAAGGCCTTCAGCCAGCAACTGCGCCAGAACAGCGTCGAGCTGGGGGATGCGGCGCAGCAGGCCCAACTGCAATCGCGCGGGGCTGGCGACGCTCTGCGTGTCACGGCCCGCGAATTCGAGGAGACCGCCGGCAAGACGGCGGCTCACGTGGTGACGGTGTCCGAACAGCTCAAGGTCGGGGTCCGCGACCTTGCCGCCGGCTCGGAACGCATCACCGCCCAGGTTCGGGGCGCCGGCGAATCCCTGCGCCGCCAGTCCCAGGAACTGTCCGATGCGACCGAGCACACGGCCGCCCAGTTGGAAACCGTGTTCGAGATGCTGCGCCAGAAATCCAACGATCTGGGCATCACCGGCGAGCGGCTGTCCAACCATGCCGAAACCCTGGTGCAGACCTTCGCTCGCCAGGCCGACGATCTGATCAAGGCATCGCGCGGCGCGGAAACCCAGGCCCGCGAACTGGAGCAGCAGCGCAGCAACGTCTCGGTCGAAAAGTTCCTGCAGACGGCGGCGTTCATCGTCGAAAAGCTGCAATCCTTGTCGGTGGATATCAGCCGTATCTTCCAGAGCGGCGTCGACGACAAGACCTGGCGTGAATTTCATTCCGGCGACCAGTCGGTGTTTCTGCGCAAGATCCTGAAGAATCTGGACCGCAATCAGATCGCCGCCATTCGCACCCGTTACGAGGAGGACAGCCAGTTCCGCGAATTCGTGAACCGTTATCTGGCCGAATTCGAAACCTTGCTGAACCATGCCCGCACGGCGGACCGCGCCGATGTGCTGACGGGCGCCTTCACCAGCGCCGAAGTCGGCAAGCTTTATCTGGTTCTGGCCCGGGCCTTGGGGCGGCTGGAATAATCAAAAGCGTCGGAACAATAAAAAAGGCCGGGGGAAGCCGGCCTTTTTTATTGCGGTCAAACCGGCTGTTTCGGCTTCGTCGTCCCGGAAACCATGGTCTGGAAGAACTCGATCTGCCAGTTCATTTCCTCGGCGGTCAGCGGAAAAGCGTGGCTGCCGCTTTTGGGGCGGATGACGTCCGATGGAGCGATCTTGGCCAGACGGATCTGGGCCAACACGGCGATGGACATGCCCAGGCGGGCCCGCCAGACCAGGGCGGTCATGCCTTTGGCCGATCGGGTGGTGATGATTTTCTGAGCCAGGGCGAAGGGCAGGCTGGAGCGGGTGGCCAGGGCGGCGGCGACGAAATCCTCGTCGCCCGAAGCGATGGCCGACATGATCGCCGGTTCTTCCAGCTGTCCCGCCTTCAGCAGGCGTTCGGCCACTTCCATGGGGCCTTCGCCGACCGACTGCTGGAACTGCGGAGCGCTGACGCCGCGCTGGAAGTCGGCCATGTCGGACCCCACTTCCTCGACCCGGCGGCGGACGACGGCGGCGACGGCGGCCTTGGTCTCGGGGTCCAGGTCCGGGCGTTCCTGCAGCACCTGCAACAAGCTTTCGGCGACGAAGCGGGCCAGCCGGGTGGCGGCGCGGGCCGACAATTGCGGCCGCCGGACCAACGGACCGTGCCAAGTCTCGTGATCGGGGGCGCGGTCCAGCAGCATGTCCAGGGTTTCTTCACGGATCTGGGCGCTGGGATTGGCCAGCAGAACGGCGATGGCGTCGATATCGTCGCTGCGGGCGATGGCGTCGGCCACCGGCGCCTTGACGTCCTGACGTTTGGAGATGGCCGTCAGCTTGCCGTTGATGGGGCTGCTGTTGATGATCTCCAGCAGGTCTTCGTCGCTGAGAACCGGCGAGAACTGCAAAACCGGGTTCGACACCGCCAGCTCGCTGTCGTGAGCCAGGGCGCGGATCAGTTCCGGAGGGGCGTTGGCCACGTCCTTCAAGGCTTCGGCCAGAATTTGGCGGACGCGGGTGATCTGGTCGCGGGCCAACAGGGCCAGCGCCTCGTAAGTCATCAGCCGCAGGCGGTCCTGCTCATCGGCGGACAGGCCGGGAGCCAGACGGGCGATCTTGGCGGCCAGATCGCCGCGCACCGAAGGGTCGATGTCGGCGGCCAGCCGCAGATCCGCCTGGATCGGCGTCGCCTGATTGGCGGCGATCTGCCGGCGCACGTCGGGATGCGGATCTTCGGCCAGATAATAAAGAATCTCCGGGCGCAGGTCGGGGCGGGCCGCCAAGGTGCGGCGCACCTCGGGATCCTTGTGGCGGGCCAGCTCCTTGGCCTCCTCGTAGCTCAGATCGGCCTCGGCGCGCAGGCGTGTGGCCGGATCGGCCGGACGGCCGCGGACCAGATCGAGCAATTTATCGACAAGCCCGCTCATGACAACGGGTCCTTGTGCAGGGGATCTTTGGCGTGCGGCGGACCGGCGATGCGGAAGTCGCACTTGCCGTCGCGTTTGACGGCGTACATGGCTTCGTCGGCGCGGGCCAGCAGTTCGTTCAGGGTTTCCGGCAGCCCCGGCGTATGTACGGCCAAGCCCAGCGACATCGTCAGCGGCATGGTTTGCGAACCCGAAAATTCGTTCAGCGCCCCGCCGGCCTCGATGATCTGGCGGCAGCGCCGCACGGCGATCTCTTCGTCCCCGCCTTCCAGCCAGATGGCGAATTCGTCGCCGCCTAGACGGGCCAGAAGATCGATGGGCCGGGTATGTTGGATGAGAATCTCGCGCACTTTCTGCAAGGCCTCGTCGCCACGCTTATGTCCGTGAACATCGTTGACCAGCTTGAAATTGTCCAGGTCGACATAGATCAGCGACGCTGCCTTGCCGTCGCGGGCCAGACGGCCGAAGCGGCGGGTCAGCTCCTCGAAGAAGGCGCGGCGGTTGAACAGGCCGGTCAGGCCGTCGGTGCGCGAAAGGGTCAGGATGCGTTCGTGATTGGCGATCTGTTCGTTGGCGATGCCGATCTGGTTGGCGACATCCTCCAGCAACAGGCGTTCGTCGTCGTTCCACGAAGCGGCTTCGCCGTCGCGCCAGACACAGATGGCGCCGTTGATGTCGTGGCGGTAACGGGTGACGGCGGCCAGGGCCTGACGGTGCTCGATACCGCCCTCGAAGCGGTCGTCGGTGACGAAGTTGGCCAGCACCGACGATCCGTCGCCAATCTCGCCGAAGATGGCGGCCGAAACGTAACCCAGGGTGTCGTTCTGATAGCGGTAGATCTGGCAGCCGGTGCTGCCCAGGGCGCGGGCGGTGGCTTCGGCGGCGATCTTCAGCATGTCGGCCGGGTCAACCACGTCGCGGATGGTGCGCACGATATAGGTCAGCAGGCGTTCGCGGTTGTTGGCGCGGGCCAGGGCGGCGTCGCGTTCGCGCTCCAAGGTGATGTCGCGGCAGACGCCGCGGGCGCCCCGGCGGCGTCCTTCGCCGTCCAGCAGCGGAGAGGACGAGGCGAGAATGCAGGCGGGAGCGCCGTCGGCGCGGCGGAACCATACTTCGGCATCTTCGACCGGCTTGTCGGAGCGGAACGGCAGCATGCCGTTGACGCCGGGCTGCTCCATGATCAGCTGTTCCGGGCTGCGGCCCACCAACTGGTCGGCGGAATGGCCCAAGGCGCCGCGGGGCGACACGAAGACGAAGGTGCCGTCCGGCCCCACCTCCCAGGCGAAATCGCTGGAGATTTCCACAAGGTCTTTATAACGCTGGCGGGATTCCACCAGGGCGGCGCGCAGGTTGCTTTCCAAGGTGACGTCCTTGGCCAGCACCAGGGCGGTGCCGTCGGCAAGCGGCAGGACGTTCAGTTCATAAAGCAAAGAGCCGGCCGGGCCGGGAACCATCACCACTTCGACCTGGGAATGGCCGGTGGCCACGGCGCGGGCGACACAGGCCGTCAGGCCGGGCAAAGCGCCGTTGCGGGCGATGTCGGCGATGAATTCGGCTTCGGCATTGATGGCGTCGACCTGACCCGAGGCGGCGGCGATCAGGGTCGGAGCAGGAAAACTTTCCAAGGCGGCAGCCGAAAGGGCGTGCACATCCGTCCCAGGATCCTTATCCCAGCCCAAGACCCCCAACAGCCATTTGACTGCGCTCATCTCACTCCTGCCCGTCGCTTGCCTGCGCAGTCCCCAGCGTCCAGACGCGAAACGGCGAATTCACTATCAAACCTGTACATAGGATAACCGGCATTTCCCTTAAGGAATACGACATTTTCACCATATCCACAGGAACCCTTGCGGTCATGGGGGGGAAAGTCTTATCCCTATCGTATGGCCGAGCTTCTCCACCCTCCCTTAGGCGATCTTGAATATTGGGTGTTCGATCTGGACAACACCCTTTATCCGGCGTCTTGCAGCCTTTTTCCGCAGATCGACGTGCGCATGCGCCAGTTCATCGCGGAAGCCCTGAAACTGCCGCTGGACGAAGCATTCGTCCTGCAAAAGCGCTATTACCATGAATATGGCACCACCCTGCGCGGCTTGATGCAGGCCCACGGCATTCCGCCGGCGGAATTCCTCGCCTATGTCCACGATATCGATTGCAGCGTGCTGGAGCCGGCTCCCCGGCTGGCGGCGGCGGTCAAGGCGTTGCCGGGGGTCAAGCTGATCTATACCAACGGCTCCGAGCGCCATGCCCGCAACGTGCTTGAACATCTGGGCATGCTGGAACTGTTCGATGGCATTTTCGACATCCAGGCTGCGGATTACATCCCTAAGCCCAATGCCGAGAGCTACGACATGATGATCAGGCGCCATGCCGTTGATCCCAGGCTGGCGGCGATGTTCGAGGATATTCCCCGCAATCTGCTGCCCGCCGCCCAGGCCGGCATGACCACCGTATTGGTGGAGGACGAGGACGGCCACAGCCACTGGTCGGGAATCGAGGGCAGCAACGAGGCGGCTCTGGCCCATGTCCACCATGTCACCGACGATCTGGCCGGATGGCTGGAACGCGCCGTTTCGTGAAGTGATCTTGCTTTGGGTCCTGCGGCCCGGTAATCCTTCTTGTCGTTTTCATCCCAATCAAATGGACCATCCGTCATGTCGTTGAGCCCCCATATCATCGCCCGCGTCGAAGAAGCCTGGGAAAACCGCGCTTCCGTCACTACCCAGACCCAGGGTCTGGTGCGCGAGGCCGTCGAGGAGACCCTGGACGCCTTGGACGCCGGCCGGATTCGCGTGGCCGAGAAGATCGACGGCAAATGGGTGGTCAACCAGTGGGCCAAGAAGGCAGTGCTGCTGTCGTTCCGTTTGAACGACAACGCTCTGATCGAAGGCGGCGCCGGCAAGGACGGGGTGTGGTACGACAAGGTGCCCACCAAGTTCGAGGGTTGGAGCGCCGATAGGTTCAAGGATGCCGGTTTCCGCGCCGTTCCCGGTTCGGTGGTGCGCCGTTCGGCCTTTATCGCCAAGGGCGTGGTTCTGATGCCGTCCTTCGTCAATCTGGGCGCCTATGTGGATGAAGGCACCATGGTCGATACCTGGGCCACCGTCGGCTCTTGCGCCCAGATCGGCAAGAACGTGCATTTGTCGGGCGGCGCCGGCATCGGCGGCGTGCTGGAGCCCTTGCAGGCCGGTCCGGTGATCATCGAGGACAACTGCTTCATCGGCGCCCGCGCCGAGGTGGCCGAAGGCGTCATCGTCGAGACCGGCGCCGTGCTGTCCATGGGCGTCTATCTGGGTGCCTCGACCAAGATCGTCGACCGCGAGACGGGCGAAGTGTTCGTCGGCCGCGTGCCCGCCTATTCGGTGGTGGTGCCCGGCAGTCTGCCCGGCAAGCCGCTGCCGGACGGCACCCCCGGCCCCAGCCTTTATTGCGCCGTGATCGTCAAGAAGGTGGACGAAAAGACCCGCTCCAAGGTTTCCATCAACGAACTGCTGCGCGACTAATCCACGAGGGTTTCCGATGACTTTGGCCGAACCGCTCGCTCTGGCCCAGGCGCTGATCCGCCGGGCCAGCGTCACCCCCGCCGACGAAGGGGCCTTGGACGTGTTGCAGCAAGCCCTGGAAAGCCTGGGCTTTCACTGCCTGCGTCTGCCTTTCGGCAAGGATGCGGGACGGCCGGTCATCGAAAACCTGTACGCCCGCCGGGGCGAGGCCGCTCCCAACGTCTGCTTTGCCGGCCACACCGACGTGGTGCCGCCGGGGCAGGGGTGGACGGTCGATCCTTTCGGCGGCGAGGTGGTCGGCGACCATCTGTTCGGCCGCGGCGCCACCGACATGAAGGGCGCCATCGCCAGCTTCGTGACCGCCGTCGCCCGTCTTTTGGCCGAAGGCGAGCCCCAGGGCTCCATCAGCCTGCTGATTACCGGCGACGAGGAAGCGCGGGCCCTGGACGGCACAGTGCGCGTACTGGAGGCCCTGAAGGCGCGCGGCGAGACCATCGATTTCTGCATCGTCGGCGAACCGACCAATCCCCGCGCCTTGGGCGAGATGATCAAGATTGGCCGCCGCGGCAGCCTGAACGGACGGTTGCGGGTTCTGGGGGCGCAGGGACATACCGCCTATCCCCATCTGGCCGACAATCCGTTGCCGCGTCTGCTGGCCATGCTGGGTACCATCACCGCCGAGCCGCTGGATCAGGGCACGCCGCATTTCCAGCCTTCGACCCTGGCTTTGACCACCATCGACGTCGGCAATCCGGCGACGAACGTCATTCCGGCCGAAGCCCGCGCCGGTTTCAACATCCGTTTCAACGATCTGCATTCCGGAAAAAGCCTGGAAGAATGGCTGCGCGCCAAGTTCGACGAGGCGGGCGGAGCCTACGAGCTTGAGATCGAGGTGTCCGGCGAAAGTTTCCTGACGCCGCCCGGACCGTTGTCTGAGGCGTTGAGCCGCGCCATCCAGGAAGAATGCGGGCGCGAACCGGAGCTGTCCACCTCGGGCGGCACCTCGGATGCCCGCTTCATCAAAAACTATTGTCCGGTAGCTGAATTCGGTCTGGTCGGCCAGACCATGCACAAGGCCGATGAAAAAGCCGCCCTGGCCGATCTTGAGGTTCTGAGCCGCGTTTATCTGCGGACCCTGCGCGAGCTGACGGCGTCATGATGTCTGCCCTCGAGGCGCGTCTGGCCCTGCTGGGGGTCAAGGGAATATTGCGGTTCGACGCCACGGCCTTCCGCTGTTTTCCCGGAAGCCTGGGAACCTGCCTGCGTTCGTTCCAGGTGGCTTTGTGGGTGGCGCCGCTGCAGGCCCTGGTGGTCTGGCTGTCCGTGACTGACGAGGTGGGCGATGCCGACCCGACCGGCTATCTGACGGGGCAGGCGCTGGCCTATGCCGTGTCGTGGCTGCTTTACCCCTTGCTGCTGATCCCCATCAGCCGCCATTTCCACCGCCTGGAGCGGCTGCCCGGCTATTTGACCGCCTTCAATTGGTTCCAACTGGTGGAATTCGTCGTAATGACGCCCATCCTGGCGGTCGGCAGCCTGCAATGGCTGCCTGTCGAAGCTTCGGTGCTGCTGTGGATGTGCGGCACCCTGGTTCTGCTGGCCTATGAATGGTTCATGCTGCGCCGGGGGCTGGAGGTCGAGGGGCTGACCGCGGCCTCGTTGGTGCTGATCAATTTTCTGCTCAACCTGCTGATCTATCGGGCGGCCGAGGTTCTTTCGTGAAAAAGCGCATTCCCGTCCGTGTGATCTGGGGGCTGGCGGCGGCTATTCTGATCGATACGCTGGTACAGTTGTCGTGGAAATGGGTGGCCGCCTGGCTGCCGGCCGACGGCGGCGCGCAGGCTCTGCTGTCGGCGGTGCTGCACCGGCCGTACCCGCTGGTGGTGGTGGCCTTCATGGCCTTGCAGATGACGAACTGGCTGAAGCTTCTGGCCCATGTCGATCTGAGCTTCGCCCAGCCCATTACCGCCCTTAGCTATATTTCGGTCTGCCTGTTGTCGGTGTTCCTGTTTTCGGAGGAACTGGGCAATATCCAGATTGCCGGCATCGCCTGCATCATTCTTGGGGTCTGGTTTATCAGCGGCACCGATCACGGCGGCCAGCGAGAGCCGCCTTTGCCTCATGAGCTGGAGCCATGAGCGGTTCCGATCCCATTGCCGTTTCCCTGGTCGGCGTGTTGCTGGTCGTCGTTTGTTCGGCGATCGAAGGCTTCGCCCAGGTCTATTACAAAAAGGCCTCTCATGCCGGGCGTGGCGGCCGGCGCTGGGTGGTCTACGGCACCAGTCTGTTCGGCCTGGAGGCGGTGCTTTACACCGTGGCCTTGCGCTTTCTGGATCTGTCGACGGCCTATCCGCTGGGGTCTTTGAGTTTTGTCTCGGTGACCCTGCTGTCTCAATGGATGCTGCGCGAGCGGGTAATCGCCCGGCGCTGGATCGGCGTTCTGCTGATTTTGGTGGGCGCGGCCATGGTGGTGATGCACGGATGATCCTTTCCGTCCGCTTTGTCGCGTCCGAACGCGATGTTCCCGTCGATCTTTGGGCGGCCTGCTTTCCGCCGCCGCTGGAGGGGCGCTGGTGGTTCCGCGCCATGGAGCAGGGTGGTCTGGACGATCAGTTCGCGTTCTTCTACGCCGTGCTGGAAGAGGACGGCGGCCGTCCGGTGGGCGTCGCTCCGGCCTTCATGATGAATCTGGGCATCGAGATGATGGTGCCGGAAGGGCTGCTGCCGATCGCCCGGCTGGCGGGCAAGCTGGCGCCGTCGCTTCTTTTCCAGCGCACCCTGTTCGTGGGTTCGCCCTGTTCCGACGAAGGCGTGGTGGGACTGTTGCCTGGGGTGGACCGGGATGCCGCCTTGGACGCGCTGCACGTCGCTTTCGACGCCGAAAGCCGCCGCCGCAAGGCCTCGATGCTGGTGTGGAAAGACTTTCCCCGGCATTGGGATGAAGCTTTCGCAGGCTTGAAGGGCCGTCACCGGCTGTTTTCCATGCACAGCTTTCCCGGCACCGTGGCTGTTCTGGGCGACAAGGGGCGCGACAGTTATTATGCCGGGCTGAAATCGTCGCGGCGCTATACCATGCAGCGCAAGCTGAAGCGCAGCCGCCAATTGGTCGAATTGACCGTCGAAGCCGTGCAGTATCCCGACTCGGCGGTCCTGGATGAAGTGTTCGCTCTGTTCTGGCAAACCTACGAACGGGCCAGCACCCGTTTCGAGACGCTGACCCGGGTCTTCTTCGATCGGCTGGCGGAATTGGATCTGTCTCATTTCATCCTGCTGCGCGAGGCTTCCAGCGGCAAGCTGGTGGCCTTCATGCTGTGCTTCGTGCAGGGCGATCACGTCATCAACAAATTCATCGGTCTGGATTACGGACGGCCCCGCGACTGGTCGCTGTATTTCCGTCTGTGGGACGCCGTGGTGGATTGGGCCGGCGGCCTGGGCGCGACGGTCATTCAAAGCGGCCAGACCGGCTATCGCGCCAAGATCGAGATGGGGCACCGCCTGGTGCCCATGTCGAACCACAGCCGTCATCGCAATCCGCTGATCCATTGGATCTACGCCACGGTGGCGTCGGGGGTGAACTGGCAGACCCTGGACAAGGATCTTGCCCTGTATCTGAAGGCCCATCCCGACGAAATCCCGGCATGATTCTTGACGCTGAAACCGTGGCGTCATATCTCAGCACACAAGATCGATCTTTTTTATTGGAACCAGTCTCGATGGCGCTTCTTCCCATCCTTGTCGCCCCCGCCCCTTGTCTGAAGCAGAAGGCGGCTCCCGTCACGCAGGTGGACGACGAGCTTCGCCGTCTGATGGACGACATGCTGGAAACCATGTACGAGGCTCCGGGCATCGGCTTGGCCGCGCCGCAGGTGGGCGTGTCGAAGCGTCTGCTGGTCATCGACATCGCCAAGGAAGGCGAGCCCAAGGCGCCCATGCGGGTGATCAACCCCGAGATCGTCTGGGCCTCGGACGAGGACAACGTCTATGAGGAGGGCTGTCTGTCGGTGCCCGAGCATTACGCCGAAGTCACCCGTCCGGCCCGCGTCCGGGTCCGCTATCAGGACGAAACCGGCGCCAAGCACGAAGCGGATTTCGACGGTCTGATGGGCACGGTGATCCAGCACGAGATGGACCATCTAGACGGCATTCTGTTCGTCGATCATCTGTCGAACCTGAAGCGCAACATGATTCTGCGCAAGCTGTCCAAGTCGCGCGGCAAGTGAGGCCAACGATGCGTCTGATCTTCATGGGGACGCCGGATTTCTCGGTGTCCATCCTGGGGGCTTTGATCGAAGCCGGGCACGAGATCGTCGCCGTCTATTCCCAGCCGCCCCGCCCGGCCGGGCGGGGCCATAAGGAGCAGCCGACTCCCGTCCATGCCTTCGCCGTCGAGCACGGGCTGACGGCGCGGACGCCGAAATCCCTGCGCAGCGCCGAAGCCCAGGCCGATTTCTCGGCTCTTCAGGCCGACGCCGCCGTGGTGGCGGCCTATGGTCTGATCCTGCCGAAGGCGATCTTGGAGGCTCCGGCCAAGGGCTGTTTCAACGTCCATGCCTCGCTGCTGCCGCGCTGGCGCGGCGCCGCTCCCATCCAGCGGGCCATCCAGGCCGGCGACGCCGAGTCCGGCGTTACCATCATGCAGATGGACGAAGGGCTGGATACCGGCGATATGCTGCTGACCGAGCGGCTGCCCATCACCGCCACCACCACGGGCCAAAGCCTGCATGATGATTTGGCGGCCATGGGGGCGCGGCTGATGGTTCTGGCGTTGGAGCGGCTTCAGGCCGGAATCCTGACGGCGGAAAAGCAGCCGGATCAGGGCGTGACCTATGCCGCCAAGCTGGCCAAGGAAGAGGGGCGCCTGGATTGGCGCCGCACGGCCCGTGAACTGGATTGCACCATTCGCGCCTTCACCCCCTGGCCGGGCGTATGGTTCGATTACAACGGCGAACGCATCAAGCTGCTGGCCGCCGAGCCGGTATCGGGCGCCGGCGAACCCGGCGTCTTGCTGGACGACAAGCTGACCGTGGCATGCGGCCAGGGCGCTTTGCGCCTGCTGAAGCTGCAACGGGCCGGCAAGGGGGCGCTGGAGGCTGAAGCTTTCCTGCGCGGCTACGCCATTCCCAAGGGAACAAGGCTGTGCCCCGCTACAAACTGACCCTGGAATATGACGGCACGGGCTTGGTGGGCTGGCAGCGCCAGACCACGGGGCCGTCGGTGCAGCAGTTTCTGGAAGAGGCGCTGGTCAAGCTGGCCGGACGGCGGACCGAGATCGCCGCCGCCGGGCGGACCGACGCCGGAGTTCACGCCACCGGGCAGGTGGTGCATGTGGACGTCGACAAGGACCTGAAGCCGGAGGCCGTCTGCAACGGTTTGAATTATTGGCTGCGCGGCGAGGAGGGCGCATCGTCGGTGATCGTGCTGGCGGCCGAACTTGCGCCCGAAGGCTTCCACGCCCGTTTCTCGGCCGTCGGCCGGCAATATCTTTACCGGATTTCCAACCGCCGGGCCGGGCCGGTGCTGGAGGCCAATCGAGTCTGGTGGGTTCCCAAGCCCCTGAACGCCGAGGCCATGCACGAGGCGGCGCAAAGGCTGGTGGGGCACTACGACTTCACCAGCTTCCGTTCCATCGAATGCCAGGCGCAAAGTCCGATGAAAACCATGGACCGGCTGGACGTGGTTCGCGTCGGCGATGAAATCCGCATCGTGGCGGCCTCCCGCTCGTTCCTGCACCATCAGGTTCGCAACATGGTGGGCACTCTGAAGCTGGTCGGCGACGGCAAGTGGAACGCCGACCGCGTGACGCAAGTGTTGCAGGCCCGTGATCGTTCTGTTGCAGGCCCGACCGCGCCGCCTTACGGCCTGTACCTGACGGGCGTTTCCTACTAACAATCCTTCCCACCTGACTTTTCATGGGGGAAGTGATGAGCGTTCCGTTGCATGCCGACAGCCAGACGACCTTGAGCAAGCGCCGCTATCAGCGCCTGATCATGTCGGTGCCGGTGGTGGTCAACGGCAGCGCGACCCGCACCATCGACTGGTCGGCCATCGGCTTTCGCCTGCCTCATGAACTGCCGGGCGTCGGCGAAGAGCCGTTCCGTGCCGAACTGATCGTTCCGGCCGGCGGGCTGATGTTCTTCTTCAAGATCATGGCCCACCATATCCACCGCAACGACGACGACGGCTATGCCGGGTATCATTTCAAGGAACTGACCGACATCGAGCACGACATGCTACGCGCCCTGGTCATCCATTTCGTCTCGGGCGGTTGTTTCCCGCTGGAGGACGAAACCCGTCTGGAGATCAACCGTCAGGCCATCGCCACCGCCCGGGCCGACGGCCTTTGCGAGCATGACGAACTGGGCTATGCCATCGCCAAGGCATGACGCGGCTTTGTTGACCAGGATCAAGCCGGTTGTCCCGATAATCCCTTAAGGCTTTACCCCTGCAATCGTTTTGCGGTGGAGGGTGTCATGCGGATTTGGAGTTCGATCCTGTTGGCGGCTGGCCTGCTGACCAGTGGACTGGCGGTTTCGTCCGCGGCATTCGGAACCGAAAAGGAGGCGTGCCATCCGGCGGCGCGGGCCAATTGCGCCGGGGCCGACCTGCGCGAGACGGATATGGTCGGCATGACGCTGTCCGGCATTGTCCTTAGCCGCGCCAATCTGTGGGCCGACGATCTGGCCGGAAGCAATCTGTCGGGCGGACGGCTGGACCATGCCAACCTTTATGCGGCGACACTCAAGAAAGCCGATTTGTCGGGGGCCGATCTGCGTGGGGCTGACCTGACGCAGGCGCATCTTGAGGGCGCCAACCTGAGAGGCGCCGACCTGCGGGGGGCCAATCTCAAAATGGCGGCGCTGGACAATGCCGACCTGACCGGAGCCGACCTGCGCGGCGCCAGTCTGATTCTGGCGGATATCCGCACCGCCCGCCTGGATCGGGTGCAGTTCGAGGGTGCCCAGTGGCTGGATCGCCGCATTTGCCTGGCGGGGTCGCTCGGCAAATGCATCGAAGGCGAGGCGTCGCAGCGTCTGCCTTCGGGATCGCTTGCGCCGTGACTCCTCTCAGACCTTGGCCACGATGAACTGGCGGCGGAAGGGGAACAGGGTGACGCCGTCGCTGCGCTGGGGATAGGCTTTGGCCATGCGGCGGCGGTAATTTTCCAGGAACTGGCCGCGCAGCGGCTCCTCCAGGGCATCCAGCAAGGGCTTCAGGGCGGTGCCCAGGGTCCATTGCACCACGGCGTCGTCGCCGCGCAGCACCTGTAAATAATCGCATTCCCAGATGTCCACGGACGCGCCCGCGGCGGTCAGAATGTCCCAATAGATTTCGGGGCGGGCCACCGGATCGTGGCGCAGCAACGGAGCCAGGGTGTCGGCCCAGGGGCCTTCCTGGGCGGCTTCGCGCATGCCGGTATGGCTGGGGGCGTCGAAATTGCGAGGCATCTGCACGGCCAGCACGCCGCCGGGGGCCAGATGCTGCAACAGCCGCGGGAACAGCATTTCATGCCCGCCCAGCCATTGCAGGGCGGCGTTGGAATAAATAAGATCCAGGGGCTGGTCGGCCCACCAATGGGCGATGTCGGCCTGGATCCAACGGGTCGAAGGGTCGGCAAGCCGGGCCTTGGCCAGCATTTCGCCTGAGGAATCGACGCCGATGAGGCGGGCCTCGGGCCAGCGGGATTTCAGGAACGGCGTCACGTTGCCCGGTCCGCAGCCAAGGTCGCAGACGGTTTTCGGCGCGGCGAGGTCAATATGCGCCAGCAGTTCCAGGGCGGGACGGAGGCGCTGATTGGCGAACTTCAGGTACTGCTCGGGGTTCCATCCCGAGTGACTGTTCTGACGATCTGGTTCCATGGCGATTGACTCCTGCTTACTCTGCCCTTATACACCGATGCTTCCTTTTTCGTGAGCATGTCCGGAGTACCTTATCGTGAAGCGCACTTACCAGCCCAGCAAGCTCGTCCGCGCCCGTCGTCATGGCTTCCGCGCCCGTATGGCCACCGTTGGCGGCCGCCGCGTGATCGCCGACCGTCGCCGCCAGGGCCGCAAGCGTCTGTCCGCCTAAGCTTCCATTTATGGAAGCTGTGGTCGGGCGGTTGAAGCGGCGCTCGGAGTTTCTCCGGGTCGCGGCGACACGCTGCAAATGGGCAGCGCCCGGCCTGATCCTTCAGGCGGCTCGCGCCGCCCAGGATGCGCAGGTTATGCCTGCCAACGCAACGACGCCGCCTTCGGGCGGCGCGTCCGTTCCTGCTGCGCCTGTTCCATCGCCTGAAAAGACCGATTTGCGGGTGGGTTTCACCTGCAGCAAGAAGGTCGGCAACTCCGTGGCCCGCAACCGTGCCAAACGGCGTTTGCGCGCGGCCGCCGCCGAGCTTCTGCCGTCCTTGGCCCAGCCCGGTTTCGACTATGTGCTGATCGGGCGGCAGGAAACCTTGCGCCGCCCTTACGGTCTTCTGTTGCAGGATTTGCGGACGGCGTTAAAACGTGTCGGCGCGCTTCGCGATCCGGCGGGCGCCGAACCGGCCATCAGCGCAGGGGGAGGGGCGAATGACAGGAAAGCGGTCTGATCCGATCAGCTTGCTGCTGCGTGGTCTGATTCGCGGCTATCAGCTGCTGATTTCGCCGATTCTGCCGCCCCCCAGCTGCCGCTTTCTGCCGACCTGTTCCCATTACGGCATGGAGGCCGTCGAGACCCATGGACCAATCAAGGGTTCCTGGCTTACCCTGCGCCGCATCCTGCGCTGTCATCCTTGGGGCGGCTCGGGCTATGATCCCGTCCCGCCTGCCGTGAAATCCGTGTCTGTCCCCGAATCTTCATGTGTCCCCGAATCTTCATGTGTCTATGGGCATGGCTGTCGCCACCCTGGCTCCCGTTAACCCGCCAATCCATGCGCCCTTGGCCGAACCGGTAAGAAGGTCATGAACGAAAACCGCAACATCTTCCTGGCGATCGCCCTTTCGATTGGCATCCTGCTGGGCTGGGAATTCTTTTTCGCGAAGAATCCGGCGCCGCAGCCCCAGGCCCAGAACACTTCGGCCCCCGCCGGCGCTCCCGGCGCCGCTCCGGGCGCCGTGCCCGGCCAGCCCGCCGCCCAGGCTCCGGTCAGCCGCGCCGACTATCTGGCCCAGGCGCCCCGCGTGAAAATCTCCACTCCCAGCCTGTCGGGTTCGATCTCGCTGCTGGGCGCCCGCCTGGACGATCTGTCGTTGGTGCGTTACCACGAGACCATCGACCCCAGCAGCCCGGAAATCACCCTGCTGTCGCCGGCCACCGGCGAAGGTGCCTATTACGCCGAATTCGGCTGGGTCGCGGCGGCGGATTCCAAGGCCGCCGTGCCCACCAACGACACCCGCTGGGCCGCCGATACCGACACCTTGAGCCCCGGCCATCCGGTCACGCTGACCTGGGACAACGGTCAGGGGCTGCGTTTCCGCCGCGTCTACACGGTGGATGACAGCTATCTGTTCACCGTCACCCAGACGGTCGAGAACATGGGCGGCCAGTCCGTGACCCTGTTCCCTTATGGTCTGGTGTCCCGCTGGGGCACGCCTAAGGCCGACACCAATTCCTCGATCCTGCACGAAGGCCCTATCGGGGTGTTCGACGGCGCCTCGAAGGAAGTGAAGTACAAGTCCCTGAAGGACGACGACCATCTGGTGGAGCATAAGACCACCGGCGGCTGGTTGGGCTTCGCCGACAAGTACTGGCTGACCGCCCTGGTGCCCGATCAGAAGGCCGAGACCGCCGCCCGCATGAGCTGGCGTTCGGTGGACGGCCAGGACCGCTACCAGACCGACTGGCTGGGCAGCGCCCTGGTGGTCGAGCCCGGCAAGACCGTCACTTCGGACAGCCGCCTGTTCGCCGGCGCCAAGGAACTCGACAAGCTGGACGCCTATAGCAAGGCCATCGTGCCCGACGGCGACCTGAAGCTGCATCTGTCGATCGATTTCGGCATGTTCTGGCTGTTGACCATTCCGTTCTTCCACTTCCTGCGCTTCATCCACGAGCACATTCCGAACTTCGGCATCGCCATCATGGTCTTCACCGTGATCATCAAGGGCGCCTTCTTCCCCATCGCCAACAAGTCCTATCACGCGATGAGCAAGATGAAGAAGCTGCAGCCGGAGATGAAGGAGCTTCAGACCCGCTTCGCCGACGACAAGGCTCGCCTGAACCAGGAAATGATGGCGCTGTACAAGCGTGAAAAGGCCAATCCGGTGTCGGGCTGCCTGCCGATCCTGATCCAGATTCCGGTGTTCTTCGCCCTCTACAAGGTGCTCTACGTCACCATCGAGATGCGTCAGGCTCCGTTCTACGGCTGGATCCACGATTTGTCGGTTCCCGATCCGACCAACCTGTTCACGCTGTTCGGCCTGATTCCCTGGGTGCCGCCGGAAATGCTGCATATCGGCATCTGGCCGCTGATCATGGGCGTGACCATGTGGGCCCAGCAGAAGCTGAACCCCCAGCCGACCGATCCGGTGCAGGCGAAGATGTTCACCTTCCTGCCGCTGATCTTCACCTACATGCTGGCTCGTTTCCCAGCCGGTCTGGTGATCTACTGGGCTTGGAGCAACAGCCTGTCGATCCTTCAGCAGTGGGTGATCATGAAGCGGGCGTCGAAGTGAGCGACGAGTCCGCTCTGACTCCTGAACAAGAAGCCGCGGCCCGCATTGAAGCGGGCCGTCTGCTCTTCGCCAAGGAATGCGAATTCTCGGTCGGCACCGCCACTTTGGACCGGCTGCCGACCGCCGATTTGCCCGAGGTCGCCTTCGCCGGGCGTTCGAACGTCGGCAAGTCGAGCCTGATCAACGCCTTGACCGGGCGCAATTCGCTGGCCCGCACCTCGAATACGCCGGGGCGCACCCAGCAGCTTAATTTTTTCGACCTGGGCCACCGCATCATGCTGGTGGATTTGCCGGGCTACGGCTACGCCCAGGCGCCCAAGGACCAGGTGGCGGGCTGGAATCAGCTGGTCAACGACTATCTGCGCGGCCGCGTGGTGCTGAAGCGCTGCTATGTGCTGATCGACAGCCGCCACGGTCTGAAGGACGTCGACCGCGAGGTCATGACCATGCTGGACAAGGCCGCCGTCACCTACCAGATCGTTCTGACCAAGGCCGACAAGATCAAGCCGTCGGCCTTGGAGACGGTGAAGAACGCGGTGACCGCCGAGGTTTCGCGCCGTCCCGCCGCCTTCCCGATTATTCTGTCCACCAGTTCGGAAAGCGGCTTCGGCGTTCCCGAACTGCGGGCCGTCATCACCGAACTTGCCAATCCCCCCGCTTGATGGAGGTCATAAGCATGTCTGCCGATCTCACCCGCGCCGACGAACGGGCCGCTTGGCTGGAAAAGGCCAGCACCCTGTCGGAGGCTTTGCCTTTTTTCCGCCAGCATGCCGATGAAACCATCGTCATCAAGTACGGCGGCCACGCCATGGGCGACGACAGCTTGGCCATGCTGTTCGCCCGCGACGTGGTGCTGTTGCGCCAGGTCGGCATCAACCCGGTGGTGGTACACGGCGGCGGGCCGCAGATCGGCAAGATGCTCGAACGTCTGAAGATCAAGAGCGAGTTCATCGACGGTCTGCGGGTGACCGATCAGGCCACCGTCGAGATCGTGGAAATGGTTCTGGCCGGCTCCATCAACAAGCAAATCGTCTCGGCCATCAATCAGGCCGGAGGTTTCGCCGTCGGCCTGTCGGGCAAGGACGGCGGTCTGATCCGCGCCCGCAAGCTGCGCCGCACCCAGAAGGATCCGGATTCGAATATCGAAAAGGTGCTGGACCTGGGCTTCGTCGGCGAGCCGGTGGAGATCAATCCGCATGTGCTGGAGCATTTCCATCGCTCGGACATCATCCCGGTCATCGCGCCGACCGGCGTCGGTCCTTCGGGCGAGACCTACAACATCAACGCCGATACCTCGGCGGGCGCCATCGGCGGCGCGGTGGGTGCCCAGCGCCTGCTGTTCCTGACCGACGTGGCGGGCGTTCTGGACAAGCAGGGCAACCTGATCCCGGAAATGACCATGCAGCAGGCCAAGGATCTGATCGCCGACGGCACCATCACCGGCGGCATGATTCCCAAGGTGGAAACCTGCCTGCATGCGGTGGAGCAGGGCGTCGAGGCGGCGGTCATCCTGGATGGCCGCGTGCCCCATGCCATGCTGCTGGAACTGTTCACGCCCCACGGCGCGGGCACCCTGATCCGCCGGGACGCGAAGTAACAGGCTGTCGGTTCCGGCCTGACGAAGAAAGGGCGGCTCGCAGAGCCGCCCTTTTTGTTGGCGAATGACGTCTGGGGTTAGCCCAGCAACTGCACCAGGCCCAGGCTGACGGCGCCGATCATCAGCCAACTGCTGACCGCCAGGACCATCGGGCGCAAACCCTTGCGGTGCAAGGCCCGCAGATCCATGCCGAAACCCATGGCGCCCAGGGCGGCCGCCAGCATGGCTCCGGCCAGCAGGCCGGTTTCCTTGATGAGCGGAGCCGGGACCATGCCACTGCTGGCCAGACCGGCCAGGGCCAGGAAACCGAAAACGAACCAGGGAACGGGGATCTTGGCGTGGGGTTCCTCGCTGTCGCGGTGCTTGCGGTGCTCGTGGGCGG
This sequence comes from Candidatus Sulfotelmatobacter sp., assembly GCA_035538795.1. Classification (GTDB taxonomy): domain Bacteria; phylum Pseudomonadota; class Alphaproteobacteria; order Rhodospirillales; family Magnetospirillaceae; genus JAJZGK01. Next base: position 45,744 of record DATLJS010000052.1, read on the forward strand.
CCATGGCCAGCACCAGGGGGGCCAGCAGCAGGATGCGGGCCATTTTGGCGATGGTGGCGGTGCGGGTGGCATTGTCGCCCAACTGGGTGGCGGCACCCACGACCTGGGCGACCTCGTGCAGGGACGCGCCCAGCCAGATGCCGGCATGGTTGGCGTCCAATCCCAGCATCAGGCTGAGAGCCGGCTGAACGATCATGGCCAGGGTGCCCAGCAGCGTGACGGCGGCCAGGGCATAGGCGACATCCTCGTCCTTGCCTTTGGTGACGCTGTTGGCGGCGACCACGGCGGAGGCTCCGCAGACGGCGGTGCCGGTGGCGATCAGACGGGCCAGCTTGGGCTCGACGCCCAGGCGGGCGCCCAGCCAGACGGTGCCGCCGAAACAGGCCAGCAATCCGGCGGCCACCGCCAGAAGGGCGGGCAGGCCCAGCCCGAGGATCTGTCCCACCGTCACCTGAAGCCCCAGCAGCACGACGGCGGCGCGCAGCAGGGTGCGCATGGAAAAGCCCAGGCCGTCCCGCAACATGGGGCGCATGCCAATGATCTGACGCAGCACGATGCCTAGCAAAATGGCGATGATGGCCGGGCTCAGATTGCCCAGTCCCGGCAGCTTGCGGATGGTCATGGCCGCTCCGGCCAGTCCCGCTGACAGCAGCACGCCCGGCAGCAGGCCCAGCAGTTTGGCCGGAGCGGTGACGGGAGCTTGGGGAAGAGCGGCGGTATCGGCGGTGTCCATGATGAAGCCCTGGGTGGGGAAAACATGACCACAGAGTGCGCTTGACGCGGATCATCAGTCCAACGCATTGTTTCTCTTGTTTCCATAAGGAAAATCGATTGATGACCCTGGAGCAGTTGCGCATCTTCGTCGCCGTGGCCGAGCGGACGCACTTCACCCGTGCCGCCGAGGCTTTGGGGCTGACCCAATCGGCGGTCAGTTCGGCGGTGGCGGCTTTGGAAGCGCGGACAGCGGTGAAACTGTTCCACCGCATCGGGCGGCGGGTGGAGCTGACGACGGAAGGCGTTGCCTTTCTGGCCGAGGCGCGGCAGGTATTGCGGGCCGCCCGTCATGCCGAGGAAGCCCTGGACGATTTCGCCGGTTTGAGGCGGGGGCATCTGACGGTAATGGCCAGCCAGACGACGGCGGGCTATTGGCTGCCGCCGCTGCTCTACCGTTTCCGCCAAAGCTATCCCGGCATCCGGGTCGATCTTTCCATCGGTAATACCGCTCAGGTGGCGGCAGCGGTGGCGGCGGGCGAGGCGGAGTTCGGTTTCGTCGAGGGCGCGGTGGAGCAGCCCTTGCTGTCCAGCCGTCCGGTGGCCGACGACCGGCTGGTGCTGGTGGTGGGCGGCGAGCATGTTTGGGCTGCTGACCTGGCTCTCGGCGCCGACGAATTCCGACGTTTGCCCTGGGTTCTGCGAGAATCCGGGTCGGGCACCCGCGCCGCTACCGAGGCTTTGCTGGCGACGCGGGGGCTTGATCTGTCGCATGTGTCGCAAAGCCTGGAACTGCCCAGCAACGAAGCGGTGCGCGCCGCCGTCGAAGCCGGAGCGGGGGCGTCGGTGCTGTCCATGCTGGTGGTGGGCACGGCCATCAAGGCCGGTTTGTTGCAGGCGGCGGCCTGCGCCTTGCCGGGCCGCCCCTTTTCGCTGTTATGGCATCGGGAACGACTATTCAGCCGCGCCGGTCAGGCTTTTATCGAAACGCTTCCGGGCGCATGAACGCGGCGACGGCCTGATCCTCGGGCGAGCCCTGGGCCAAAGCCTCGGCGACGCGGGCCTGATCCGCGGCACCCTTGTTCTGGGAGAGTTTGAACTTTCCCTCTAGCCGTTCAATGGTCAGAGCGAAGCCGACGATGCCCGTCTGCATCTTGCCGCGATAATCTTCGGGCAGGGCGTCATAGGACCAGTCCTGGGTTTCGTAATCGCCCGACAGCCGGGCCATCAGGGCGGCGGTGTCGGCGTCCGACAGCAGACGGGCCGGGCCGGCAGCGTGAACCACCATGTAATTCCAGGTCGGCACCGCCGGTCCGCTTTCGTACCAGCGAGGGGAGATATAGGCGTGCGGCCCGTGAAAAACCGCCAGGGTCGGCGCTCCCTCCAAGGCTTTGGCGTGGCCGTTGCCACGGGCTAGATGTCCCAGCAGCCGATCGCCTTCCAGCCGCAGCGGCACATGGCTGATCCAGGGTTCGGTTCCGGTCGTGGTGACGACGGTGGCGAAGGGAAAGGCTCTGATGAAGCTTTCCAATTCCTGCCGGTCGTCTTTGGCAAAGGCGGAGGGGCGGTAGATCACGGCTTCTTCCCATAACGGGCCACCAGCATGGCGGCGGCTCCGGCCGCCAGCTTCTCGGGGGAAATGCCGGGGTCGGCCGGCAATCCCAGCACGGCGCGCAGATGGGTGTCGCCCTTGATCATGCCGAGAAACAAAAGGGTGGCGATGGGGATGTCGTCTTCGGGCACCGACAGCAGGCCGCGCGCGGTCAGGTCGGACAAAAGATCGCGGAGACGGCGGCAGGCGCGGACGGGGCCGACGCTGTAAAAGGCCTCGCCCACTTCCGGCAGGCGCGGCGCTTCGCCCATGATCACGCGGTGCAGGGCCAACGCCTCGGGGGCTTGGATCAGCTTGATGAAATGGATGGCGACCGCATAGAGCGCCTGTTCGGCATCGTCATAGGCGGCGGGAAGCTGCAAACCGGCGAAGGCGACTTCGCAGCGGGCGGCGATCATCGCCTCGAACAAGGCGCGCTTGTTGGCGAAATGAGCATAGATAGTGGCCTTGGAGACGTTGGCCTTGGAGGCCACGGTATCCATGCTGGCGGCGGCGTATCCGCTTTCCAGAAACACCGTTTGGGCGGCGGCTAAAATTGCGTCTTGCTTGGACATGACGGGCTTATCGCCGCAACAAAGATTCTTTTTTGGACGCGACATCCTTGACCTCATCGCCTGGGAAGGCTATGTACTAAACCGTTCAGTTCAGTTTTACAATGATCGAATCCTGGGATTATGCCATGAACAAGCGCAAGTTACTCGTGTTTCTCGGCCCTGCCGTCGCGCTGGCGCTGGTGGTGACCGGCTACGAGTGGTTTACGTCCTGGCGTTTCCACCAGAGCACCGACGACGCCTATCTGCACAGCGACATCACCTCCATCTCGCCCAAGGTGGCGGGGCATGTGGAGTCGCTGGAGGTTACGGACAACCAGATGGTCCACAAGGGCGACGTGCTGGTGCGCATCGACGACCGCGACTACCGCGCCAAGGTCGAGGAGATGCGTGCTCAGGTGCTGGCCCGCGAGGCGTCGTTGGCCAATCTCGACGCCCGTCTTAACCTTCAGCATTCGACCATCGCCGCCAGCGAGGCCCAGATCGGCAGCGCCTCGGCGGAAGTGGTGCGGGCTCAGGCCGACCTGAACCGCAGCCAGGCCCTGGTGCGCGAGGATTTCGTCAGCCGCCAGACCCTGGATACCCATCAGGCCGACAATCTGAAGGCCAGCGCGGCCATGCGCGCCGCCCAGGCCAATGCCGACGCCTCCCACCGTCAGATCGGCGTGCTGGAAAGCGAGCGGGCCATGGATGTGGCGCAGCTTGAGGAAGCCCGCGCGCAATTGGCTTCGGCCGAGCTGGACCTGGAGCATACGGTGATCACCTCTCCGGTCGACGGCGTGGTCGGCAATCGCGGCGTGCAGTTGGGCCAGTATGTGCGCACCGGCTCGCCCCTGCTGTCGGTGGTTCCCGTCGATCAGGTGTGGGTCGAGGCTAATTTCAAGGAAACCCAGATCGGCAAGATGCACCCCGGCCAACCGGTGAGCATTTCCATCGACACCTTCTCGGGTGAGACGCTTCAGGGCCATGTGGACAGCCTGTCCCCGGCCAGCGGCGCCAAGTTCAGCCTGTTGCCGCCCGACAACGCCACCGGCAACTTCACCAAAGTCGTTCAGCGCATTCCCGTTAAAATCATCGTGGAACCCGGCCATTCCCTGGAAGGCAAACTGCTTCCCGGGATGAGTGCCGTCGTGACGGTGGACACCAGCGGCAAAGACGACGCCGGTCTTGGGCTTTTCCCCAAGGCCGTCGCCGCCAAGGCTCCGTAGATGTCCACCGATCCCGAAGTCCGTCCAGAGGCCCCTGTTCCCTCCACCCCCAAGCACCCCGCCGAACGGGTGGTCTCTGGACGCGATTGGGTCGGTTTCATGGCGATGGTGGTCGGCATGTTCATGGCCATCCTCGACATTCAGATCGTTTCAAGTTCCCTGTCCGAGGTGCAGGCCGGCATCAGCGCCGGTTCGGACGAGGTGGCCTGGGTTCAGACCGCCTATCTGATCGCCGAAGTCATCATGATTCCGCTGTCGGGCTGGCTGGCCCGGCTGCTGTCCACCCGCACCCTGTTTCTGGCGTCTTGCGTCACCTTCACGGTGATGAGCGCCGCCTGCGCCTTTGCCTGGGACGTCAATTCCATGATCGTCTTCCGCGCCTTGCAGGGTTTCCTGGGCGGAGCGATGATTCCCACGGTGTTCGCCACCAGTTTCATGCTGTTCCCCCAGCGGATGCAGGCCGGCGTTTCGGTGCTGGTCGGCCTGACGGCCACCATGGCTCCCACCGTCGGTCCGACCCTGGGCGGTTGGCTGACCCAGAGCCTGACCTGGCATTGGCTGTTCCTGATCAACGTCTTGCCGGGCGTCCTGGTCACTACCCTGGTCTATTTTTTCGTCAAGGGCGACAGGCCGAAATGGGAGATGCTGAAAGGCTTCGACGGCTGGGGCATTCTGTTCGTCGCCGGTTTCCTGGGCTGCCTGGAATACGTTCTGGAAGAAGGCAACCGCAATGACTGGTTCCAGGACGACGCCATCTTTTGGTCGGCGGTGGTGTCCGGTGTTTGCTTCGTCGGCATGCTGGCCCGTGAATTGACCACCAGTCATCCGGTGGTGGATCTGAAAGCCTTCAAGAACCGAAATTTCCTGTTGGGCTGCATGTTCAGCTTCATTCTGGGCATCGGTCTTTACGGGGCGACCTACGTGGTGCCGCTCTATTTGGGCGAAGTGCTGCAATATGACTCGCTGGAAATCGGCCTGACCATGATGGTTACCGGCGTCTTCCAGTTCATGTCGGCCCCGGTGGCCGGCATCTTGGTCAAGAAGATGGACCCGCGCCTGATGCTGGGCATGGGGTTGGCCTTGTTCGGCGGCGGGCTTTACCTCAACAGCGGTCTGACTTCGGGCTGGGGCTATTGGGATCTGTTCGTGCCCCAGGCGGTGCGCGGCAGCGCCCTGATGCTGTGTTTCATGCCGATCAATCAGTTGGCCCTGGGTATGCTTCCCCGCGAGGAGGTGCAGAACGCCAGCGGTCTTTACAACCTGATGCGCAATCTGGGCGGCGCCATCGGTCTGGCTCTGATCAACACGGTGATCACCAACCGCACCAAGCTGCACGAGCTGCGTCTGGCCGAACGCATCACCAACGCCCGCTCGGTGGTGACCGAGCAGTTCGACGCCCTGACCGACAAATACGACGCCCAGTTCGCCACCAACGCCGAGGCGATGGCGCGAACCATGATTTCCAAACGTCTGGAATTGCAGGCCACGGTGCTGACGTTCCAAGACGTGCTGCTGCTGATGGCGTCGGTCTTCGTCATCGCCTTGCTGCTGATGCCCTTCCTGCGCAAAGTCCAGCCGGGCGCGGCGGCGGGTGACGCCCACTGATCCGGCTGGGCGGGGACGCAACCCCTTTCTTTTCCTGATTTTTCCGGGTCTGTACGCTGCCGCCGTCAAGGGGGCGGCGCCCTCACGGCGCGGCTTCCCGGGGAACGGGGGGAAATGCTTGCGGAAAGCACTTGCCTTTTCCCCCTTACCCCCCGATATTCCCGAACGGGAGGCTGGCAGCGGACGAGTCCGTCGCCAACCCGGTCAGGTCCGGAAGGAAGCAGCCGTAACGATTTTCGACTTGGGTCGCCGTCCAGTCTCCCACCTCTCCTTTTCGCATTGGGCGATATGACCGACGCGCCAGCCGCAGCTCCTTATCGGGTTCTGGCCCGGAAATACCGGCCGACCGACTTTGCCGGGCTGATCGGTCAGGAAGCGCTGGTGCGCACCCTGACCAACGCCATTCAGACCGGCCGACTGGCGCACGCCTTCGTGCTGACCGGCGTACGCGGGGTGGGCAAGACCACCACCGCCCGCATCATCGCCCGCGCCCTGAACTGCGTCGGTCCCGACGGCACCGGCGGCCCCACCACCGAGCCTTGCGGCGTCTGCGACCATTGCCGCGCCATCGCCGAGGACCGCCATGTCGATGTCATGGAAATGGACGCCGCCAGCCGCACCGGCGTCAACGACATCCGCGAGATCATCGACGGCGTGCGTTACCGGCCGACCTCGGCGCGGTTCAAGGTCTATATCATCGACGAAGTGCACATGCTCTCCACCGCGGCCTTCAACGCGCTGCTGAAGACGCTGGAAGAGCCGCCCGAGCATGTGAAATTCATCTTCGCCACCACCGAAATCCGCAAGATCCCCGTCACCGTGCTGTCCCGCTGCCAGCGTTTCGACCTGCGCCGCGTCGAGATGGAGGTGCTGGAGAAGCATTTCTCGACCATTGCCGACAAGGAAGCGGCCGAGATCGACCCCACGGCCATGGCCATGATCTGCCGCGCCGCCGACGGCTCTGTGCGCGACGGCCTGTCGCTGCTGGATCAGGCCATCGCCCACGGAGCCGGCAAGGTGTCCGAGGAACAGGTCCGCGACATGCTGGGCTTGGCCGACCGGGCCCGTGTCTTCGATCTGTTCGACGCCGCCATGAAGGGCGACGTGCCCTCGGCCCTGAAACAGATGGCCGACCAATATGCCGTCGGTGCCGACCCGGTGGTGGTGATCCAGGACATGCTGGAACTGACCCATTGGCTGACCCGTTTGAAGCTGGTGCCGGATTCGGCCTCGACCGCCGCGGTTTCGGAAACCGAGCGGGTGCGCGGCGGCGAAATGGCCAAGACCTTGTCTATGGGCGTACTGACCCGCGTCTGGCAGATGCTGCTGAAGGGATTGGGCGAGGTTCGCGCCGCGCCGTCGCCCCTACAGGCCGCCGAGATGGTGCTGGTGCGTCTGGCCTATGCCGCCGATCTGCCGTCTCCGGCCGAAGCGATCGAATCCCTGCGCAACAACCCGCCGCCTTCCGGTGGCGGCGGTGGCGGCGGATTGTCTTCGGGCGGCGCTCCGGCGGGAGGCTATGCCCAGGCGGTGTCCCAGGCCACGGTGAACGGCACCCCGGTGGGTGGTCCCACCATGATGGTGTCGCCCGGATTGCCCCAGGCCGCCAACGCGCCGGGCAACGCCCTGGCGGCGCAGGGACTGCCGGGCAGCTTCGCCGAACTGGTCGATCTGTTCCTGGAGAAGCGCGAAGCGCGCATGGCCGCCGAACTGAAGAGCAGCGTGCATCTGGTGCGTTACGAGCCCGGCCTGCTGGAGTTCCGTCCAGACGAGGGCGTGTCGAAAGACCTGGCCCTGAAGGTCAGCAAGATGCTGGGCGATTGGACCGGCCGCCCCTGGCTGGTCAGCGTTTCCCGCCAACCGGGCGAACCGACCCTGCGCCAGCAGCAGATCGAAATTGAAATCAAGCGCAAGCAGGACGCCGCCGCCCATCCGCTGGTGCAGGCCATCTTGCAGGCGTTTCCCGGCGCCAGCATCGAAGCTGTGCGCGATCTTGTGGACGAAGAGGCCGACGACGCCCTTCCCCTGACCATCGACAGCGGCGATAGCGAAGCCGTAAGTGGAGAAGACGAATGAAGAACCTTGGCAACCTGATGAAGCAGGCCCAGCAGATGCAGGCCAAGATGGGCGAGATGCAGGCCAAGCTGGACCTGATGGAAGTCACCGGCGCCTCTGGCGGCGGTATGGTCCAGGTTCTGATCAACGGCAAGGGCGAACTGCGCAAGCTGAAGATCGATCCGTCCCTGGTCGACCCCAACGACGTGGAAGTGCTGGAAGACTTGATCGTCGCCGCCTTCAACGACGCCAAGACCAAGGTGGACGCCACCATGCAGGACGAAATGAAAAAGATGACCGGCGGCATGAACCTGCCGGCCGGTTTCAAGCTGCCCTTCTGATCGTAGCGCCATGGCTGGCCCCGAGATCGAGCGACTGGTGCAATTGCTTGCCCGGCTGCCCGGCATGGGGCCGCGCTCGGCCCGCAGGGCGGCGCTTTACATGCTCAAGCGCCGCGAAACCCTGATGGATCCGTTGGCGGCGGCCCTGGCTGCCGCCCAAGACCATGTCCGCACCTGTTCGGTCTGCGGCAATTTTGACAGCTCCGATCCTTGCAGTCTGTGCGCCGACCCTAAACGCGACGACGCCACCGTCTGCGTCGTAGAGGATGTTTCGGGTCTGTGGGCGTTGGAACGGTCTGGGATTTACCGCGGCCGCTATCATGTGCTGGGCGGCGTTCTGTCGGCCCTGGACGGCGTGGGACCGGATGATCTGAACATCGATCATCTGGTGGCCCGCGTCCGGGCCGGGACGGTCCAGGAGATCATTTTGGCCGTTGGTGCGACCGTGGATGGACAAACCACCGCCCATTACCTAGCCGACCGTCTGAAGGGGCTGGGCGTCACCGTCTCGACCCTGGCGCTGGGCGTGCCGGTGGGCGGCGAGCTGGATTATCTGGACGACGGCACCATCGGCGCGGCTTTGAAGGCGCGGCGGATTCTCTAGCCGGTCCAGCCGAATCCGCTTAGCGGCTATCCCGCGATGGCCGGGATCAGACCCGTCCACAATCCGTACAGCTGAAGAGCTCCGAACAGGGCGATCAGACCGGCGCCGCCCAAGGCCAGGGTTTGACGGACCCGCAACAGCCGGTCGGCTCCCAACTGGGACAGGCCGCGCTGAACTCCCAGCACTCCCAGGCTGACCGCCGATACGGTGATGGCCACTCCGCAGCCCATGGCCAGGGTCGAAACGATGCCGACCCAGAAGATACCGTTCGTCAGGGTGAACAGCAGCACCAGGATCGCCCCGGAACAGGGGCGCAGCCCGACGGCGCCGCCGGTCAACAGTACCTGAAGCCATTCGGGACGCGATGCCTTCTTGGAGGCGGGATGGTGATCGTGATGTTGGTCGTGGTGATCGTGGCCGCAGCCGCAATGGCCGTGCTCATGATCATGAAGATGATGACCATGCCCGCCACGTTCGCCATGCTCGCAGCAGGTGCGGCTGCTGACGACGCCCCAGGCCATCCACAGCCCCAGAGCGCAAAGGGCGGCGTAGCTGAACATCTCAAGCTGCCCGGCGCGGGTCATGATCTCGCTGGAGCCGGCTTCCAGGATCAGCGCCAGCAAGCCCACCAGGACGATAGCGCTGACGGATTGAACCAGCGCCGCCGATCCGCTCATGGCCAGACCGTGCAGCAGGCGGGCGCGGCGGCTGAGGAAGTAGCTGCCCACCACCACCTTGCCGTGGCCGGGGCCGACGGCGTGAAAAACACCGTAAAGGAACGACAGCAGGATAATGGCCAGGGCGGGTTTCATACCGCCTTCGTCGCGCACGGCCCGCAGGTCGGCGCGGATTTCGGCGTTCAGCTCGCGCTGCACCGACACCAGGGCCGACAGGGCGGAACGCAGGGGTTCGGGCAAATTGGGAGTGAGCATGTCGGGCGCTTGGACCGGAGCCGTTTCTCCTTGCGCGGTGTCGGGCTTGCCGAACATGTCGGCGGCCTGGGGCGCGGCCAGGGGGATAGCGATCAGGGCCAACAGGAGCAGAAGGCGCTTCAACATGTGACCTCGGCGATCTTGGGGGTGATGGAGCCGTAATAGAGCAGGTGCTTGGGATCGTCGGTGATGCGGGCGCGGCAGGAAGCCGTGCCATCGCCCTCGATCAGGGCGCTTTGTCCCTTGGCCGGGCCGACGTCGACGTAATAGCTGTCGTCCCAGATGCCGACCTTCAGCGCCGCGCCCTTGACGGCGGCGGGCTGGACCAGCCGCACGGTGAACAGATAGCGGAGCTTGTCGCCCTCCATGCGGGCGGTGAAGTCTTCCACGTCGGGTTTGATTTTCAACGCCTTGTCGTTCAGCCAGAGATGGGTGAAGTAATCGTAGTTCTTCAGGTTGGAAAAGGCGTTTTGTTGCAGCTTGGCGATTTCGGCCGGGCTGAAGGCGGAGTGGCGGTCGCCGCCCATGCCTTTCAGCTTGCGCAGGTCCGACAGTACGGTCGCGGAAAAATCCTCGTCGAAGGTCCAGTCTTCACGGAGCGAGACCACGGCGCCTTTGTCTAGCCGGGCGGTGACGATGGTGTCGACCCAGACATGCGGGTGCGCCGACGCCAGCGACGGCGTCAGAAGCATGATCAGGGTGGACAGGACCGGGCGGCGCATGGGTCGGTTCCCTTGAGGACGGATGAGGGAATAGCCGCCGATTGTGGCGGGAAAATGATCAAGCCCCGGGTTCGCCGACCCATTGGCGGATTGCGCTTTTCACGCCTTCGATGCCGGTACGGATCATCTGGCGGGCGCGGCGGAAGGCTTCCAGACGCTCCAGATGGTCATGGGCCCAGGCTTTCCAGCGCAACAAAGTGGTTTCCAGTACGACGAACCAGTGCAAGGTCGACAGGGACGGATGGCACAGGGCGTAAAGCCGCGCCCAGACCGCCATGCCGGAAACCTTGGCGGCCAGCAGCACGGCCAATCCGGACAGGAAATGGCCTTGGGCCATCAGCCAGACGGCGGCCACCTTAAAGGGCAGGATCACCGCCACCGGCAACAGAAACAGCACCATGGCGCCATAAGGCGGCAGGGTGCGGATGCGGTCTTCGAGACGGGCAACGAGGGGAAGGCGGCCCAATAGGGCCATCAGGCGGCTTAATCCCGCCCATAGGACTTCTTCGATAAGGACGCCGATGACGCCCAAACCCACCAGAACGGGCCGCAGAACGGCGGCCAGGGTCCGGCGGAAATTTCGGTCCATGATTATCCGGCGACCCGAACGATGACGTCGATACGGCGGATGGTGGTGCCTTCGGGGGCGTCGGGCACCTTGCTCAGGGCCACCAGATGGCCGGGAATGTCTTCCAGACGGCCAGAGCGCTCGAAGAAGTAATGATGGTGGTCGGTGGTGTTGGTGTCGAAGTAGGAACGCCCGGTGTCCACCACGATCTCGCGCAGCATGCCGGCGTCGGTGAACTGGTGCAGGGTGTTGTAGACGGTGGCCAGCGAAACGCGGATGTTGCCGGACTGCGCCTCGTCGTGCAGCTGTTCCGCCGAGATATGGCGGTCGCAACCGTCGAACAGCAGCTTGGCCAGGGCAAGACGTTGGCGCGTCGGCCGCAGCCCGGAGGCGCGAAGACGGTCAAGAGCCTGACTGTAGGGGCGTTGGCAGTGCATGGTCATGTCGCCGATGTCCCGCTGCTGGAGGTTAAAAATTGATGTGGCGTTATAACTTGAACACCTGGTTTAGAACAATTGGAAAGCGTAACCGGGCATTTCAAGTGATGGCGGATATTTCATTGTTCCGCCGTCTTTGCGGGACGGCGGAACAACAGGGGCGCATCAATCGCCGGTCATGATCCGGTCGACCAACTGCTTTACCGTGGGGATGAAGCCGTCGGCATAAAACGGGTCGTTCGAGAAGTGGTGGGCGGCATGGCCGGCGAACATCAGTTCAAACTCGGGGTCGGCGCCGTGGGCGATGTTCTGCAGGGTCTTCTGAATGCAGAAACTGCGGGGGTCGGCGCGCTTGCCGGTGGTGCCGGTCTCGCCCTGGAACCAGTTGGAGAAGGCGCAGGCCGACAGACAGCCCATGCAGTTGACCTGATCCTTGCGGATTTCCTCGGACTTGGCGGGAGTGACATAGATCAGGGTCGAATCCGGGGTGCGCAGGGGTTCGGTGAAGCCCTGGGCGATCCAGCCTTCGGCATGTTTCTTGTCTTCGGGGGTGACGAAAGCCGAACGTCCGCGCAGGCCGATCGGCATCTCGGCGGTGTGCTCTCCCACGGCTTCGGGGCTGTAGGGAATCTGGTGTTCCAGGCGTTCGCACAGTTCCTTAAGGAACGAGTTCTTCACCGCCGACGAATAGAAGCCGGTGGGGCTGAAGCGGTGCAGCAGAATGTCGCCGGGGCTCAGGGTGGTCAGCTTGCGTTTCCATTCCATGGAAATGGGGCTTTCCACCGTCAGGAGCGGGCGGGTGCCGTACTGGAAGGCGACCGGACCGAGTTCGGGATTGTCGATGAAGTCTTCCCAGTCGCGCAGATACCAGACGCCGCCGGCCATGAACAGCGGCACTTCGGGGCAACCCATTTCGCGCATGGTGGCGCGCAGTTCGCGCACGCGGGGCAGCGGATCCTGGGGCTGCAAGGGATCTTCGGAATTGGACAGGCCGTTGTGGCCGCCAGCCAGCCAGGGGTCTTCATAGACCACGCCGCCCAGCAATTCGCCGTATTTGTGATAGGAGCGTTTCCACAAAGCCTTGAAGGCGCGGGCCGACGAAACGATGGGATAATAGTGGATGCCGTAGTGGGCGGCGATCTCGGCCACGCGATAGGGCATGCCGGCGCCGCAGGTGACGCCGTGGACCAAGCCTTTGGCCCCTTCCAGAACGCCGGTCAGCACCTCTTCGGCGCCGCCCATTTCCCACAGCACGTTCATGTGCAGGCGGCCTTTGCCGCCGGCGATGTCGTGGGCGATGCGGGCCTGGGCGATACCGCCCCTGATGCCGTAGTTGATCAGTTCGACATGGCGTTCGCGCCGGGTCTTGCCCTGATAGACGACAGGCACGAATTTGCCGGTTTCATCGTAAAAGTCGGCATTCACCCCTGAGAAGGTTCCAACCCCGCCCGCGGCGGCCCAGGCGCCCGAACTGGCGCCGGTGGAGATGGCAACGCCCTTTCCGCCTTCGACGAGGGGAAGAACTTCCTTGCCGGAAATGACCATGGACTTAAGGGGTTTCACGTCGACGTACACTCCACATACGGGCGCCGTTCGGCGCTCGGTATTTCCACCCGTTATCGGCACCAAGATATATAGACTTTGCCATCGCCCTGCAAAGGAAGAGAACGCTTCTCAAGAGATCGTGGCGGCGATCAGGTCGGGGCGGTCGCTGAATACTCCGTCGACACCCCAGGCCCACAGGCGTTCCGCCCGGGCGGGGTGGTTGACGGTATAGGCCAGCAGACCGTATCCGGCGTCCTTGATCTCGCGGGTCAGGGCGGGCGATAGCAGGGTGTGGTCGACGTTGAAGCTGGTGCATTCCAGTTGCGCCAACCGCTTTTTCCAGTCCGAGGGAATCGTCTCGACCAGCCAGGCGCGGGGCCAGGCGGGAGCAACCTCCTTGGCGGTGGCGACGGCGCTCTCGGCAAAGCTGGAGACCAGGGGAACGGGGGCGTCCTGAGGCCAGACGGCCTGCGCCAGGGCCAGGGCGACAACCGCCGTGCGGGGACCGTCGGCCTCATCCGCCTTGATTTCGATGTTCACCCCAAGACCCAGCGCGGCGATGTGGCACAGCGCGTCCTCAAGAGTGGGAAGTTTTTCGCCCGCGAAATCGGGGCCGAACCAGGACCCGGCATCCAGGGCCGCCAGGGCGGCGGCGTCATGGCGCGTCAGCAGGCCATGGCCGTTGGACGTGCGGTCTAAATCGTCGTCGTGGAAAACGACGGGGACGCCGTCGGCCGAAAGCTGGACATCCAGCTCGACCCACGGCGCCCCGCAGTCTTTTGCCTTGGCAAAGGAAGCCAGAGTGTTTTCCGGAGCATGCGCGGCGGCGCCGCGATGCCCGATCACTTTGGGAAAATGCACTCTGGTCTTCGGCATTCGGCTTACGCCTCGGCCTTTTCTTCCTTGTCCTTCTTGGTCAGGTCTTCGCCGGTTTCCTGGTCGACCTGCTTCATGGACAGCTTGACCTTGCCGCGGTCGTCGAAGCCGATGACCTTGACCTTGACCAGATCGCCCATCTTGACGACGTCGGTGACCTTCTCGACCCGGCGGGGAGCCAGTTCGGAGACGTGCACCAGACCGTCCTTGGAGCCCAGGAAGTTCACGAAGGCGCCGAAATCGACGGTCTTCACGACCTTGCCGTTGTAAATCACGCCCAGTTCCGGTTCGGCGACGATACCCTTGATCCAGTCGATGGCGCGCTGGCCGGCATCGGAATCGACCGAAGCCACCTTGATGGTGCCGTCGTCGTCGATGTCGATCTTGGCGCCGGTCTGCTCGCAGATCTCGCGGATGACCTTGCCGCCGGTGCCGATGACTTCGCGGATCTTTTCCTTCGGGATCGAGAAGGTGGTGATGCGCGGAGCGTTGCCCGACACGGAGTCGCGGGCGCTGTCGATGCCCTTGGCCATCTCGCCCAGGATGTGCAGACGGCCGTCCTTGGCCTGGGCCAGGGCGATCTGCATGATTTCCTTGGTGATCGAGGTGATCTTGATGTCCATCTGCAGAGCGGTCACGCCCTCGGAGGTGCCGGCCACCTTGAAGTCCATGTCGCCCAGGTGATCTTCGTCACCCAGGATGTCGGACAGCACGGCGAAGCCGTCGTTTTCCTTGATCAGGCCCATGGCGATGCCGGCCACCGGACGGGGCAGGGGAACGCCGGCGTCCATCAAAGCCAGGGACGAGCCGCAAACGGTGGCCATCGAGGACGAACCGTTGGACTCGGTGATCTCCGACACCACGCGAATGGTGTAGGGAAAGGCTTCCTTGACCGGCAGGGTCGGGTGAACGGCGCGCCAGGCCAGCTTGCCGTGGCCGATTTCGCGGCGGCCGGGCGAACCCATGCGGCCGGCCTCACCCACCGAATAGGGGGGGAAGTTGTAATGCAGCATGAAGTTTTCACGGTATTCGCCGGCCAGAGCGTCGATGATCTGCTCGTCCTGGCCGGTGCCCAGGGTGGCGACAACCAAAGCCTGGGTTTCGCCGCGGGTGAACAGGGCCGAACCGTGGGCGCGGGGCAGGACGCCCACTTCCACTTCGATCGGACGGACGGTCTTGGTGTCGCGGCCGTCGATGCGGACGCCGGTCTTCAAGATGTTGCCGCGAACCACGTCGGATTCCAGGCCCTTGAAGACTTCGGCGCCGACAGCCAGTTCGGCGGCGTTGTCGGCCAGCAGGGCCAGAGCCTGCTTTTTGACTTCGCCGACGGCGGCATAACGGTCCTGCTTGATCACGACCTTATAGGCGGTGGCCAGCGCTTCAATGATGCCGTTGGCGGCGAACTTCTCGCGGACCGAGGCGACTTCCGGAGCCGGGGGAGCGACGTCCCAGGGTTCCTTGGCGCACTGTTCGGCCAGCTCGATGATGGCCTTGATGACCGGTTGGAAGCTGTCGTGACCGAAGGTGACGGCGCCCAGCATGATCTCTTCCGACAGCTCCTTGGCTTCGGATTCGACCATCAGTACGCCTTCGACGGTGCCGGCGACCACCAGTTCCAGGGCCGAGGCCTCGATCTGGTCGGAGGTGGGGTTCAGCACGTACTGGCCGTCGATGTAGGCGACGCGGGCGGCGCCGATCGGGCCCATGAAGGGCAGGCCGGAAATGGTCAGGGCGGCCGAGACGCCGACCATCGAGACGATGTCGGGATCGTTCTCCAGGTCGTGGCTCAGCACGGTGCAGACCACCTGGGTCTCGTTGCGGAAGCCGTCGGCGAACAGCGGGCGGATCGGACGGTCGATCAGGCGGGAGACCAGGGTCTCCTTCTCGGACGGACGGCCTTCACGCTTGAAGAAACCGCCGGGGATCTTGCCGGCGGCGAAAGCCTTTTCCTGATAGTTCACGGTCAACGGAAAGAAGTCGATGCCGGGCTTGACGGACTTGGCGCCGACGACGGTGCAGAGCACCTTGGTCTCGCCGTAGGTGGCCATCACGGCGCCATCAGCCTGACGGGCGATCTTGCCGGTTTCCAGAACCAGCTTGCGGCCGCCCCACATCAGCTCTTTGCGATAGGTCTTGAACATGGACATACAAATTTTCCTTATCCCATCGGACAGCGGCCGGATTGCCGATGCCCAGCGTACTCGAAGGCGGGCCAAACCGATGGCGCTTCGCCTTTTCGTCTCGCCGGCCGGATGTTCAGCCAGGCCGGGAAGACGGACGGGAACCCGAACAGCCGGGTTCGCCGAAACTCGTGGGGTTTTAAAGGCCCCTAAATGCGCGGAGACCCGCGCAAGGCATCCTTGCGCGGGCTCCAAGCGAAACCACCGACCAAACCAGCGTGTGATATCGGTCGCGGCGTCTTCATCCGGGCGCTTACTTGCGCAGGCCCAGGCGGCCGATCAGCTGCTCGTAACGGGCAACGCTGTTGGCCTTGAGATAGTCCAGCATGCGGCGGCGCTGACCGACCAGGATCAGCAGGCCACGACGCGAGTGGAAATCCTTCTTATGCTCCTTCAGGTGCTCGGTCAGATTGCGGATGCGTTCCGACGTGATGGCGACCTGCACTTCCGGCGAACCAGTGTCGCCTTCGGTGGTGGCATATTCCTTGATGAGCTCCTGCTTGCGCTCGGGAGTAATCGACATCGGGGACTCCTATGTTCAGAGGTTTAGAACGCGCACCGGGCGGACTTCTCCGTCCTCGATACGGGCCAACGCCACCAAACGCTGTTCCGCCATGGCTCGCATGGTGATCCCCGCGGGAATGGAGGAAAGCGTGTCCCGGGCAGCCAGTCGGAGAACCGAAAGCGACTGCCCGCTCTGCAGGCGACGGGCCTCTTCTTCAGTCAGGGCCAGGGCCGGGATGTCGTCCAGCGCGGTCTCGACGGGAAGAATGAAGTTTGCAGACGCGGCACTATGCCCAAACTCTTCCAGCATATCCAGGGAAATCGCATTTCCCTCGTGGAAGGGACCGCAGGAGGTGCGCCGCAGCATCGAGACGTATCCCACGGTTCCCAAGGCCAAGGCCAGATCGCGGGCCAGCGAGCGGATATAGGCGCCCTTGCCGGTGCCGACCTCGAATTCGGCCCAGTCGGGGGTGGCTTCGACCAGGCGGAAGCTGTCGATGCGCACGATGCGCGATTTTAGCTCTACCTGCTGATCCTTGCGGGCCAGATCGTAAGCGCGCCGGCCATCGATTTTTACGGCGGAATAAGCCGGCGGCACCTGTTCGATGTCGCCGGTGAAGGCGGGCAGGGCGGCAAGAATTTGCTCGGTGGCGGGGCGGACATCCGAGGTGGCGGTAACTTCGCCCTCGGCGTCGTCGGTGGAGCGGGATTCGCCCCAGGTGACGCGCCAGCGATAGGTCTTGGCGCCATCCATCACGTAAGCCACGGTTTTGGTGGCCTCGCCCATGGCGATCGGCAGAATGCCGGTGGCCAGGGGATCCAGCGTGCCGCCATGACCGACCTTGGCGGCGCCGGTCAGCCGGCGTACCTTGGTCACCACGGCGGTGGAGGTCATTTCCAACGGCTTGTCGATGGCGATCCAGCCGTTGATGGGTTTGCCGGTGCGCTTACGCCCCATCGTCGCGGCCTTCGTCGTCGTCCATGACGAGACGATCCTCCACGCCGAAGTCGCCTTCTTCGCCGGCTTCGACGTCGCGCAGCACTTCCGGGCTGTGAAGCAGCGCGTCGATGCGGCTGGCGGTGTCGAAGGTGGTGTCGGAGACGAAGGAGAAGTCGGGCACCATCCGCAACTGAACCATCCGGGCCACTTCGTGGCGCAGATAGGGACGGGCGCGCTTCAGGCCGGCCAGCAACTGCTTGGTCTCGCCGCCGCCCAAAGGCACGACGAAAACGGTGGCGTTGCGCAGATCCGGGCTGACGCTGACTTCGGTGACGGTTACGCTGCGGCCAGCGACGTCGGGGTCGCGGATTTCACCGCGTTCCAACACGCTGGCTACGGCATGGCGCAGTTCTTCGCCAACACGCAATTGGCGTTGGCTTGGGGGCTTCTGGCCGCCTCGACTCATGGCCCTGACTTTCGGCTGTTCGCGAAGGTGTCGCCGGGTCCTTACAGGACGCCGGCGATCTCCTCGATATCGAAGCACTCGATGATATCACCGGACTGCAGGTCGTTGTAGTTCTCGAACGACATGCCGCACTCGTAGCCTTCCTGGACTTCCTTGACGTCGTCCTTGAAACGCTTGAGCTGGCCCAGCTTGCCTTCGTGGATCACGACGTTGTCGCGCAGCAGGCGAACCTTGGCGCCGCGCTTGACCACGCCTTCGACCACGCGGCAGCCGGCGACCTTGCCCACCTTGGTGATGTTGAAGACTTCGCGGATTTCGGCGTTGCCCAGGAACCGTTCCTTGAGGGTCGGCGACAGCATGCCGGTCAAAGCCTTGCGCAGATCGTCCGCCACGTCGTAGATGATCGAGTAATAGCGGATGTCGACATTGTCGCGCCGAGCCATGTCGCGGGCCTGCGGGTTGGCGCGGACGTTGAAGCCGATCACCAGGGCGTCGGAAGCCTTGGCCAGGGTGATGTCGGATTCGTTGATGCCGCCCACGGCGGAATGCAGCACGCGGACCTTGACCTCGTCGGTGCCCATCTTTTCCAGGGTCGAGACGATGGCTTCCACCGAACCCTGCACGTCGCCCTTGATGACCACGGGCAGTTCCTTGGCCTCGCCGGCGGCGATGCGCGAGAACATCTGTTCCAGGGTGCCGCGGGCGCCGGCGGCGGCCTTGGCGTCACGCTCCTTGCGCTGACGGTAGCTGGCGACTTCGCGGGCGCGGGCTTCGTCCTCGACGGTGATGAAATCGTCACCGGCGGCGGGCGTGCCTTGCAGGCCCAGCACCTCGACCGGGCAGGCCGGACCGGCCTCCTCGGTCTTGTTTCCGTGATCGTCGACCAGAGCGCGGACGCGGCCCCACTCGGAACCGGCCACGAAGACGTCGCCGACCTTCAGCGTGCCCTTCTGGACCAGCACGGTGGCGACGGAGCCACGGCCGCGTTCCATCTTGGCCTCGATCACCACGCCCTGGGCGGCGCGGTCGGGGTTGGCCTTCAGGTCGAGCATTTCAGCCTGCAGGAGGATGGCCTCCTCCAGCTTTTCCAGATTCAGGCGCTGCTTGGCCGAGACTTCCACGGTCAGCACGTCGCCGCCCAGATCCTCGGTCACCAGTTCGTGGTTCAGCAGTTCCTGGCGGACGCGGTCGGGGTTGGCGCCCGGCTTGTCGATCTTGTTGATGGCGACGATGATCGGCACCTTGGCGGCCTTGGCGTGGCGGATGGCCTCGACGGTTTGCGGCATGATGCCGTCGTCGGCGGCCACCACCAGCACGACGATGTCCGTCACCTTGGCGCCGCGGGCGCGCATGGCGGTGAAGGCTTCGTGGCCGGGGGTGTCGATGAAGGTGATGCGTTCGCCGCTCTTCAGGTTGACCTGATAAGCGCCGATATGCTGGGTGATGCCGCCGGCTTCGCCCGACACCACGTCGGTGGCGCGCAAGGCGTCCAGCAGCGAGGTCTTGCCGTGGTCGACGTGGCCCATGACGGTGACGACCGGGGGACGGGACGTCAGCACTTCCTCGGCGTCGGATTCGCCGGTCAGGCCGATTTCGACGTCGGATTCGGCGACGCGCTTGACGTTGTGCCCGAACTCGGTAACCACCAGTTCGGCGGTGTCGGCGTCGATGACCTGATTGATGGTGGCCATGATACCGTTGCGCATCAGGCACTTGATCACGTCGACGCCGCGTTCGGCCATACGGTTGGCCAGCTCCTGGACGGAAATGGTCTCGGGCACGACGACGTCGCGGATAACCTTTTCCGACGACTTCTGCATCTGCTTCAGACGTTCGCGTTCGCGGGCGCGCTTGACGGCGGCCAGGGAACGGCCGCGCTGACCGCGATCGTCGTCGTCGAGAGCCGCCGTGATGGTCAGCTTGCCTTCGCGGCGGCGGGGCTCGTTGCGCTTCGGCACCGGAGCGGGCTTGTGCGGGGCAGGGCGAACGCCCGGACGCTTGGCGCGTTCCTCCTCGTCCTCCTCCTCGGCCGTCTTGGCGGCGGTCGAAGCGGGAGCGGCGGCCGCCGGCGCGGCCGGCTTGTTCTGAGGCGCGGCGGCGGGAGCGGCCGGGGCTTGAACCGGAGCCGGTTCCGGCGCGGCAGCCTGAGCCACCGGCTGGGCGGCGATCGGAGCAGCCGGGGCCGGTTCGGGCTGAGGTTCGGCGGCGCGGCGGGCGGCCTCTTCTTCCTCACGCTGCTGGCGTTCGGCTTCCTCGGCGGCGAAGCGGACGGCTTCTTCCTCGGCGCGGCGGCGGGCTTCCTCGTCGGCCTTCAGGGCATCCTGAAGGGCGCGGACGCGGGCGGCCTTTTCACCGGTGGTCAGATCGTGATGGCCCGGAGCATGGGCTGCGGGCTTGGCCTGGGCCGGGGCGGGAGCCTGGGGCTGGGCGGCGGCGGGTTCGGGCTGCGGAGCGGGAGCCTCGGAGGGGACCGTGAGATCCGGACCTCCCTGGACCTTGTGCATGGCTCCGCCGGCGCCCGGTGCAAAGGTGCGCGTCTTGCGCACTTCCACGGTCACTACCTTGGATCGCCCGTGGGAGAAGCTCTGTCGGACCTGTCCGGTCTCCACGGTCTTCTTCAGTTCGAGCTTGCCCTGCGACAGCTTCAGCGGCGCCTTCCGGTCGTTGTCGTTCTCGGTCATCGGTTCGACTTTACTCTCGCTACCCGCGGGCCGGTGGCCCGCGCCCTCAAATTCATTCCGTGCCGCTGTTCGGGCGGAACCCGGACAGCCTGGCGGCTTCTATCCGCAAGCCCTCTGCCAACCGACCCGGTTGCAGGAGGACGTGAACGGCTTGGCTCCGCCCGAAAGCGGCTCCCAATTCATCGCTGCGCAGCAGCGCGATCAGCGGCAGCGCAGGCGCTAAGGCCCTGATCTTGTCCCGCCCATCGGCGGCCCCGTCGGCGGCCGCCAGTAAAACGGCTCCCCTTCGGGATTTCAACTCGGCTTTGACCTTTTCAAACCCGACGATGGCCTGTCCGGCCCGGCGGGCCAGCCCCAGCAACTCGGTACAGCGGCGGGCCAGCAGGTGCTCGATTCGGTCTGCCAAATCCGGTGGCGCCGCCAACTTGCGGCGCGCGGCCTTGGAAAACAAACTCTTCGCCGCAGCGGTATTTACCATATCCCGCTGGGCACTCAACCAGAATCCCCGTCCGGGCAGCTTGCCGGCCAGATCGGGAACGACTTCGCCGTTGGGGCCAGCGACGAAGCGAATCATTTCTTCGGCGGCTTTGACCTCGCCGCTGACGATGCAGCGCCGGTTGGGTCCGGTCTCGTCCTGGAGGGGGATCGCTTCCCCGTCCAGGTCGAATGCTTCCGCCGTCAGGTCCTTTGGTTCGGGCGCGCTCAGGCCTGTTCCCCTTCGGCGCCGTTTTCCTCGCCGTCGAACCAGTGGGCACGGGCGGCCATGATCACGGCGTTCGCCTGATCCAGGGTCATCGCATCCTTGCCCAGGATTTCGATCAGTTCGTCGCCGGCCAGATCGGCCAGATCGTCAAGGGTCTTGACGCCGTTCTCGCCTAGCTTGACCTGGAAGGTCGAGGTCAGGCCTTCGATGGTGGCCAGTTCTTCGGCGACGCCCAGCTCACGGCAGCGAACGGCGTTGCGGGCGTCCTGCTCTTCCAGGAAGGTGCGGGCGCGCTGCTGCAATTCCTCGGCCACGGACTCGTCGAAGCCTTCGATGTCGCTCAGGTCTTCGCTCGGCACGTAGGCCACTTCCTCGACGGACGAGAAGCCTTCGGTGACCAGCAGGTGAGCGATCACGTCGTCGACGTCCAGCGCGTCGATGAACATCTTCGAGCGGTTCTTGAACTCCTCGACGCGGCGTTCGGATTCGGCGGCTTCGGTCTCGATGTCGATGTCCCAGCCGGTCAGCTGCGAGGCCAGACGCACGTTCTGGCCGCGACGGCCGATGGCCAGGCTCAACTGGTCGTCGGGCACCACCACTTCGATGCGGTTGGCTTCCTCGTCCAGCACCACCTTGGCGACCTCGGCCGGGGCCAGGGCGTTGACGATGAAAGTGGCCGGATCCTGGGACCACTGAATGATGTCGATCTTTTCGCCCTGTAGCTCGGCGACGACGGCCTGCACGCGCGAACCGCGCATGCCGACGCAGGCGCCGACCGGGTCGATGCTGGAATCGCGGCTGATCACGGCGATCTTGGCGCGGGAGCCCGGATCGCGGGCCACGGCCTTGATTTCAATGATGCCGTCGTAGATTTCCGGCACTTCCTGGGCGAACAGCTTGGCCATGAACTGGGGATGCGTGCGCGACAGGAAAATCTGCGGGCCGCGCTGCTCTTCGCGCACGTCGAAGATGTAGGCGCGGACGCGGTCGCCGGTGCGGAAGGCTTCGCGGGGAATCAGCTCGTCGCGGCGCATCAGAGCCTCGGCGCGGCCAAGGTCGACGACCACGTTGCCGAATTCCACGCGCTTGACCAGACCGTTGACGATTTCGCCCGAGCGATCCTTGAATTCCTCGAACTGGCGCTTGCGTTCAGCGTCGCGCACCTTCTGCACGATGACCTGCTTGGCGGTTTGGGCGCCGATGCGGCCGAAATCGATGGGCGGCAGCGGGTCGATGACGAAATCGCCGATTTCCGCGTCGGCCTTGCGGCGCTTGGCGGCGCCCAGGGTCAATTGCGTGGCGTCGTTTTCGACTGCTTCGACCACTTCCATATAGCGCGAAAGCAGAATCTCGCCGGTTTTGCGGTCGATATGGGCGCGAATGTCATGCTCGTGGCCGTATTTGGAGCGGCCGGCCTTTTGAATGGCCTGCTCCATGGCTTCGAGGACCTCGTCGCGGTCGATGTTCTTCTCGCGGGCGACGGTGTCGGCGACCTGAAGAAGTTCGGGGCGGGGCAATGCTGCAGTTCGTTCCATGGTCCGTACTCGGTATCCGTCTCGGGCCTAATTGTCCTGCTCAAGCTGGGCGGCGGCGATCAGGTCGTCGGTCAGCACCAGCTTGGCGCGATGAATGTCCGCGTAGGGGATCAAAACCTCTTGGGTTTCGATCTCCAGGCGAACCTGGGAGGCTTCGTCCAAACCCAGCAAGCGTCCGCGGAAGCGCTTGCGCCCGTCCACGGGGCGGTGGGTCTCAACCTTGGCTTCGAAGCCGGCGAAACGCTCGAAATCCTGCGCCCGGGTCAGTGGCCTGTCGATGCCGGGCGAACTGACTTCCAGGGAGTAGGCGCTGGGGATCGGGTCTTCCACGTCCAGCAGAGCGGAAACGGACCGGCTGATCTCGGCGCAGTCTTCCACGGTCATGGGCTGACGGTCGCGGCGTTCGGCCATGATCTGAAGAGTCTGGTGCTTTTGCCCCTGAAGGAGCACGCGGACCAGTTCATATCCCATGGCGTCCAAAGACGGCGCGACCAGTGCCGAGATGCGTTCCTCGATACTCATGCGCGACGATCACCTTACCCCAAAAAAGAAAAAAGTGGGCCAACGGCCCACCCCTACAACCCCACCTCCCGGGCGGGACTACAAGAATGTGTCAAGCGCCACTATAGCCATGGCGGCTTTGGAGGCAAGCTTTTTGATTCTCCGGGGCGCCGGGGGGCGCCGGGTTCTATGTCTGGCGGGGCTTGCGGCGATAGCGCAGATAGATGGGCGCGCGGCCCTGCTCGATGGCCTTGGCTTCATAGCGCGTCAGCGGCCAGTCGGCGGGCTTGACCGAGATGTCTTCGGCGATATTTTCGAAGTCGGGACGCAGAGCCATCTGTTCCAGCGCCCATTCCTTATAGACGGCGTCGTCGGTGCCGATACGCAGTTCGGCGCCGTCCCGCATCAGGCGCGATAACTGGTCCAAGTTGGCGGAGCCGACGAAACGGCGTTCGGCATGGCGCTTTTTCGGCCAGGGATCGGGGAACAGCACGAATGCCCGTTCCAGGCAGGCGTCGGGCAGCGCCGGGAACAGCCGCCGGACGTCTTCCGGGAAAATCCGCACATTCTCGATGCCGCCGCGGTCGAGATGAGCCAGAAGACTGGCGATGCCGTTCAGGAACACTTCGCCGCCGATCAGGCCGACGTCTGGGTTCTGGGCGGCTTGCCAAGCCAGATGTTCACCGCCGCCGAAACCGACCTCCAGCCACAAGGCGCGGGGGGCGTGGGCGAACAGGGCGAAAGGATCGATGGTTTCGCCATGCTGGGGCTCGGCCACGGAAATGCGCGGCAGCAGGGTTTCCACCAGGGTCTGGCCGGTCTGGCGCAAGGGTTTTCCCTTGCGCCGGCCGAAAAACCGAGGTCGCGAACCGGCCTCGTCGTCTGAAATATGGGAGGGCATCAGGCGATGAACATCAGGACAGAGCGGACTTCAGCGCATCCACCAGATCCAGCTTTTCCCACGAGAAACCGCCGTCGGCTTCGGGCTCGCGGCCGAAGTGGCCGTAGGCGGCGGTGCGGGCGTAGATCGGCTTGTTCAGGCCCAGATGGGTGCGGATGCCGCGGGGACTGAGATCCATCAGTTCCTGTAGAACCTTGGACAGCTTGTCCTCGTCTACCTTGCCGGTGCCGAAAGTGTCCACATAAACCGACAGCGGGCGCGAGACGCCGATGGCGTAGCTCAACTGGATGACGCATTTGTCGGCCAGACCCGAGCCGACCACGTTCTTGGCCAGATAGCGGGCGGCATAAGCGGCGGAACGATCGACCTTGGTCGGATCCTTGCCGGAGAAGGCGCCGCCGCCATGGGGGGCGGCACCGCCGTAAGTGTCGACGATGATCTTGCGTCCGGTCAGGCCGGCGTCGCCGTCAGGGCCGCCGATGACGAAACGGCCGGTGGGGTTCACGTAGAACTGGTCTTCCGAACACATCCAGCCTTCGGGCAAGACGTTCAGCACATGGGGGCGGACGATTTCGCGGACTTCGTCCTGGCTCAGCGGCTCGCCATGCTGGGTGGAGACCACCACCGAAGCGGCGCCGACCGGCTTGCCGTTCACATAGCGCAGGGTGACCTGGCTCTTGGCGTCGGGCCCCAGATGGGGTTCGGCGCCGGAATGGCGGGCTTCGGCCAGGGATTTCAGGATGGCGTGGGAATAGAAAATCGGGGCGGGCATCAGCACCGGGGTCTCGTTGACGGCATAGCCGAACATGATGCCCTGGTCGCCGGCGCCTTCATCCTTGTTGCCGGCGGCGTCGACGCCGACGGCGATGTCGGCGGACTGCGAGTGGACGTAGACGTCGACCTTGGCGTTCTTCCAGTGGAAGCCGTCCTGTTCGTAGCCGATATCTTTCACGGCGGCGCGGGCGACGTCTTCCATGACCTTGGCGGTCACGGAAGTCGGGCCGCGCACTTCACCGGCCAGAACGATCTGGTTGGTGGTGCACAGGGTCTCCACGGCCACGCGGGCCTGGGGATCGGCAGTCAGGAAGGTGTCGACGATAGCATCGGAGATGCGGTCGGAAACCTTGTCGGGATGGCCTTCCGAAACTGATTCGCTGGTAAACAGGTAGTTGGACTTCGACATGTCGATCCTCCGAAATCCGGTTGAGTACAGGACCTTGGGGCATCGACGAACCGCATCGGTGCTCCCACTTAGCCAGGATTTTCGTGGCGGCAAGCGGTCAAATCATCCACGTCCCTGCAATCAGGGAGCCTAGTTCGTACAAATTTTGTCATGGGGATTCAAGCCTTTTCGCAGAGGGAAAAGGCTTTACGATGGAGGGGTGTCGTCGTTGGCGGTCTGGGGTTGGCTGGCGCGGGCGAGGGTTCGCGCCAGTTCATAGAGCTGATGGCGCAATTCCGCATTTTCAATATTGCGGTAGATGCCGATCATCTGTCGAATTTCCTGAGGCGTGGGGCTGTCGTCCAGGTGGCTGACGAGGCTGGCGGGTGCTGATGAAACCACCTCGGCCGGCATATTTTCAAAAAAATGGCTGGGGGGCACCGCCAGTTGCACGCCGATCTGATGCAGGCGTGAGGCCGATACCGTGGAATCGCCGCTTTCATATTTTTGTACCTGTTGAACGGACAGGCCCAATCCACGGGCCAAATCCGCGCGGCTGATCCCGAGCTGTTTGCGGCGATCGCGGATGCGCCGTCCGACGTGACGGTCAACCGGACGATCGTTGCCGCGGCTTGTCGCCGATGCTTTCACGCGGCCAGATAGATTGGCGGCGGTGTCCTCGTGCTCGCTCATTAGCTGCTTTTCCAAAATCTGTGGCGTTGCGAACATATACAACTGATAGCTGCTGACAAATTGTCTCACAGCCATTCCGTGTTTACGCCAGATTGGAAAAACGTCAAGTGGAAAATACTATGTTATGCCCTTCGAGCAAGAAAGCTTATATCTTGTTGAAAATCATACGATTAACCAGATTGATAATACAACTTATAGTAGTTTTTCTAGAAAAGACAAAAGGCGCCGGAGGTCCGGCGCCTTTTGGCGGGGAGGGGTGTCGAGCAATCGACTGACGATGAACGGCGACCGGGATCGAAGGCTGGGGAAGCGGAGTTGGTGGGCTCCGCGCCCTGCTGCCCGTGCCGAGGCGGGGTGTTACTTGCTTTCGGTGGCTTCGGCGGCGGTGGCCAGGGCCTTCGCCAGCTCGAACACCCGCTTGCGCACCGAGGGATCGGTGATGCGGTAATAGGCGCGGACAAGTTCCAGCGTCTCGCGCTTGGTCATGGGGTCAGCTTCGAAGGTGCCCTGGGGCTCTTCGGCCAAGCCGGCAATCATCATGCGCGGGCTTTGCTGCGACACGTCGTTGGTCATGTCGTCATAGAAGAAGGAGACCGGTACGTCCAGAACGCGCGACAGGTCGAACAGGCGCGAGGCGCCGATGCGGTTGGCGCCGCGTTCGTACTTCTGCACCTGCTGGAAAGTCAGGCCGATGGCTTCGCCAAGCTTTTCCTGGCTCATGCCGAGCAGGGTGCGGCGCAGGCGGACGCGGGCGCCGACATGCACGTCGATGGGATTGGGCTTGCCCGACGGGGTGCGGCCGCGGCCGGAGCGGCGGGGAGCGTCGGTCTTGAGGGGCTTGGGGGTGTTGGCGACACGGGGCATGGGGGAATCCACAAATAATCGACGTTGGGAGAAGCCGGCGGAAATGTGACAAAATGTCATGTCATGACCAAACGGCAGACAGTGTTGATATAGTCATACGGGTGTATGCAAGTCAACATGCATCATTACCACAAGCTGTGTTTCTAGTCAGGGAATGACTTAATTGCGCGACAACCGTCGGCAAGCCACTGACAAAACAACAATAACAAATAGTGGCAAAAATACCATCATATTGCCGTATAGGGCAAAGAAGGTGGGGTGCGGCAAAGGTTTGGGAAGGTTCCCATCCACGATCCCTTTCTCGCCTAACGAGAGTTGGGTCGTCACCCTGCCAAAAGGGTCTACAACCGCCGTTATACCCGTGTTGGCGGCGCGGGCCAGCGGAAGGCCTTCTTCGATGGCTCTGAGGCGGGAAGCGGCAAAATGTTGATATGGTCCGGCCGACAGTCCGAACCAGCCGTCATTGGTGATATTCAGCATCCAGGCGGGTCGGTTGGTCTCGTCGGCAACGGCGCCGGGAAAAATGGCTTCATAGCAGATAATCGGAGAAACCGGCGGCAAACCGGGCAGGTTCAGGGTGCGCGGACCGGGGCCGGGCGAGAAGTCGATGCTACCGGCGGTGATCTTCGGCATGGGCAGAACCGTGCTCAACGGCACATATTCGCCGAAGGGCACCAAATGCGCCTTGTCGTAGCTGCCAAGAATTTGTCCCACCCCGTTCAGGGCTTGCAGGCTGTTCCACAGATGAACGATCTCACCATCGATGATCTCGGCGCGAGGAGCGCCGGTCAGAAGCAGGCCGTGAGGTGGAACGGCCTGTGTCAGCATGTCGCGGGCGTTTTGATCGTGATCGATGAACACCGGCGCCGCGGTTTCCGGCCAGATGACCGCCGTCGTCTTGTCGAAGCCGAGTGCGGTGGACAGCTCGATATGCTGCATCAGATGCATCCAGCGCATGCCCGGGGTCCATTTATCGGCCTGGGACACGTTGGCCTGCACCAGCCGCAGGGAAACGTTCGGCCAGACCGGCTGGGGTTCGGCGGGAATGCGCTGCCAGCCCCACAGGGCGATGGCGGCCAGCAGCAGGTGCGGCAGGATGACGGCGCGGCGCGCGCCTTTGACGCCGGCCGTGAAAAGAACGGCGGGCATGGCGGCGGCCAGCAGGGTGATCAGCGACAGGCCGTAGATGCTGACGACGGACGCGAACTGTGCCACCGGCAAGGCGGCGATCCAGACGCTGCCAAGCAGATTCCAGGGAAAGCCGGTCAGGAACCAACTGCGCACCCATTCGAGAAAGACCCAGGCGGCGGCCAGCATGAGGATGCGCGCCGGTCCGGCCGGCGCCAGACGTCGGGCGACATAGGCGGCCAGCCCGGTGAACAGGGCCATGCCGGCGCCCAGTCCGAAGACGGCGAAGGGGATCATCCAGCCGAACTTCCAGGGATCGATCAACATGGCGTGGCCGATCCAGTAGAAGCCGGCCGAGAAATGGCCGAAGCCCCACCACCAGCCGGCGGCGAAAGCGCCGCGCGGACGCCTGGCGCTGTCGATGAACAGAGCCAGGGCCGGCAGAGCCAGCCACAGGACGGGGACCATATCGACCGGCGGCATGGCCAGGGCGGCCAGCACGCCGAAAAGAGCGGCCGCACCATGACGCCTCCAGCCGGACAACCCGGTCAGAGTGTCGGCGGCCCGGGTCAGGGCGGTCACGAGGCGGAATCCTCGATCTTAGGCAGATTACGCAGCCGCAGCCGTTTGATGCGGCGAGGGTCGGCGTCGACGATTTCGAATTCGATGCCGGTCAGGTCGTGGGTGATCAGTTCGCCCCGGCTGGGGACGCGGCCGGCCAGCGAGAAAACCAGTCCGCCCAGGGTGTCGATGTCTTCGATTTCCTCGTCCTCGAAGAACTTGCCCACATGCGTCTCGAATTCTTCCAGCGGCAGGCGGGCGTCCACTTCGACCACGCCGTCGGGGCGGCGGATGAAATCGGGGTCGATTTCGCGGTCGTGTTCGTCCTCGATCTCGCCGACGATCTGTTCAACCAGATCCTCAATGGTGACAAGGCCGTCGATACCGCCGTACTCGTCCACCACCAGCGCCATGTGGGTACGCTTCAGGCGCATCTCCAACAGCAGGTCCATGACGCGGATGGACGGCGAGATAAACAGAATTTTGCGGACGATGCGCTGTAGGGCGAAGGGCTTGCCCGACGCCACCATCATCAGCACATCCTTGATGTGAACCAGCCCGACGGCGTCGTCCAGGGTTCCGCGATAGACAGGAAAGCGGGAGTGCCCTTTGACGTGGATCACCTCGATCAGCTCCTCCAGGGTGATCTTGCTGTCCACGCCGGTGATGTCGGCGCGGGGCACCATGACGTCATAGGCGGACAAATCTCGCAGATGCAGGATGTTGCCCAGCAGACGACGTTCGTGCTCGTCGATGGGAAGATCTTCTTCCTCGCGGTCCTCGAACAGCTCTTCAAGGGTCTCGCGCACGGATTCGCCGCTTTTGGCGCGGCGGCGGGTCTTCAGCCATCCGCGGATGGCCTGGACCAGGGATTCGTCGGAGGCCCCGCTTTCACGGGGCTTGCTACTGCCGCTGTTATCGCTCATGACGCTTCATCTGTCCTGTAGGGATCGGCGATGCCCAGCATGCCGAGGATCGAGCTTTCCAGCCCCTCCATTTCCTGGGCTTCGTCTTCTTCCATGTGGTCGAAGCCCAGAAGGTGGAGAACGCCGTGGATCACCAGATGCGACAGGTGGTCCGACAGGGTCTTGCCCTCGGCTTCGGCCTCGGCCGCGGTGGTTTCGTAGGCGATGATGACGTCGCCCAGCAGCAGCGGACCGTCTTCGGTCTCGGGGGCGTCTTCGTCGTCCAGGGCGGCGAAGGACAGCACGTTGGTGGGCTTGTCTTGGCCGCGGTATTGGCCGTTCAGTGTCCGCACCATGGAATCGTCGGCCAGCACCAGGCTCAGTTCGGCACGCTCCAGCGGCAGGTCTTCGCACAGGGCGGCGCCGGTGGATAAGGCGATGGCGGCCACCCGCTGGCAGCGTTCCTCGATGCCGGCAATCTTGTCGGCCCAGGGGCCGGCTTCGATGGAGACGATGATTTCGGGGCCGCTCATGCCTGTTCCTTTTTCTTGTCGCGGGCGTCGTAGGCCCGGACGATGCGGCTGACCAGACCGTGGCGTACCACGTCGCGGTCGGTGAAGCGGGCCACGCCGATACCGGGCACGCCGTCGAGAATTTCCAGAGCGTCCTGCAGGCCCGAACGCACGCCGGGCGGCAGGTCCACCTGCGACAGATCGCCGGTCACGACCATGCGGGAATGCTCGCCCAGGCGGGTGAGGAACATCTTCATCTGCATGGGCGTGGTGTTCTGGGCTTCATCCAGGATGATGAAGGAGCTGGCCAGGGTGCGCCCGCGCATGAAGGCCAGGGGCGCGACCTCGATGTCGCCCGAAGCCAGCTTCTTGGCTACCTGGTCGCCGGGCAGCATGTCGTGCAGGGCGTCATAGAGGGGGCGCAGATAAGGATCGACTTTTTCCCGAAGATCGCCGGGCAGGAAGCCCAGCCGTTCTCCGGCCTCGACGGCGGGGCGCGACAGGATGATGCGGTCCACCTCGCCGGTGATCATCATCGAAACGGCCTTGGCCACCGCCAGATAGGTTTTTCCGGTGCCAGCGGGACCGAGGCCGAATACCAGCTCTTGGGCGTTCATGGCCTTGATGTAGTCGGCCTGAACCGGGGTGCGGGCCTGGATATGGCGCTTTCGGGTGATGATGGTCGGGCCGGCGCCGCCGTTCTCGGCGGTCATGCCGCCCATGCGCAGGGCGGCATCGACATCGGCGCTCTCCACCGGATAGCCGCGTTTCAGGCGCTGATACAGCGCATCCAGGACGCCGGCCGCCTCCGATACCTTGCCGATGTCGCCGGAGATGATCACCGCATTCCCGCGCGAGGTCAGGCTGACGTCCAGCGATTCGCCGATACGGTCGAGATGCTGGTTGTGCGGCCCGAACAGCATCGGCAGCAAGGCGTTGTCGTCGTAATCCCGGGAAATTTGATGGGCGTCGCTCACGCGCTGATCCTCTGTTCGGTCAATTCTCCGGCCAGAGAGTTGGGGTGGGCCTCGACGATGGTCAGGCGCTGGACGGTATTCATCATGGAGGCCGGAGCCGAAACGAATACCGACTGCATATAAGGGCTGCGGCCGATCAGCTGGCCGTCGCGGCGGCCGGGGCGTTCCAGCAGCACATCGAAGCTGCGCCCGACGCAGGCTTGGTTGAAAGCGTTGGATTGCTCGGCGATCAGGTCGTGGAAGGCGGCAAGCCGTTCTTCCTTCACCTTTTCCTCGACCTGCAATTCCATGGCCGATGCCGGAGTGCCGGGGCGGGGGCTGTATTTGAAGCTGTAGGACTGGGCGAAGCCGACCTTGCGCACCAGATCCAGGCTGTCCTGGAAATCCCGCTCGGTCTCGCCGGGGAAGCCGACGATGAAATCGGAGGACAGGGCCAGATCGGGACGGGCGGCGCGCAGGCGGTCCACCAGCTTCAGGTAGTCGGCGGCGGTGTGCTGGCGGTTCATGGCGGCCAGAATGCGGTCGGACCCGGACTGCACCGGCAGATGCAGGAACGGCATCAGTTGCGGCACGTCGCCATGGGCGGCGATCAGTTCGTCGTTCATGTCGCGGGGGTGCGACGTGGTGTAGCGGATGCGTTGCAGGCCGTCGATCGCGGCCAATTCGCGGATCAGGCGGCCCAGGCTCCAGCCTTTGCCGTCCGGGCCTTCGCCGTGATAGCCGTTGACGTTCTGGCCCAGCAAAGTGATCTCCGCCGCGCCGCCCGACACCAGGCGTCGGGCCTCGGTCAAGATCTTGGCGGCGTCGCGGGAATATTCGGAGCCGCGGGTATAGGGAACCACGCAGAAGGTGCAGAACTTGTCGCAGCCTTCCTGGACCGACAGAAAGGCCGACGGACCTTGGGCGTTCGGTTCGGGCAGATGGTCGAATTTGGGCTCGGCGGGAAAGTCGGTGTCCAGCACGGCGCCTCCGGCGCGGCTGGCCCGGGCGACCATTTCGGGCAGGCGGTGATAGGTCTGCGGACCCAGCACGATATCGACATAAGGCGCGCGGGCGATGATTTCCAGACCTTCGGCCTGGGCGACGCAGCCGGCGACGGCGATGACCAGTCCCTTGCCTTCGCTTTCCTTGGACAGCTTCAGATTGCGCAGGCGCCCCAGTTCGGAGAACACCTTTTCCGAGGCATGCTCGCGGATGTGGCAGGTGTTGACGATCACCATGTCGGCGTCTTCGGGCTCGTCGGCGGCGGTGTAGCCGAGCGGTTCCAGCACGTCCGCCATCCGGGCGGAATCGTAGACGTTCATCTGGCAGCCGTAGGTACGGATGAAAAGTTTCTTGGCCAAGGACTCAAAATCTCGAAAAAGGGGAGGCAAGCCGGCTTGCTCTCCTGTTGATAACTAACATCGGGTCCGGCGAAGTCAAGTTAACGCTGGGATACCGTGATCGGCGGAAGCCGTCCGGCGTTGGCGGCGACCAGCCCGTTGGAGACGACATCGTGGCAATGATCGCTCAGGGCTTTGCGCGAACCGAATTCCTCCAGCCGCACGGGCGGATGGAATTCCACCTCGATGGTGGTGCTGCCCATGCCGAGGGCTTCCCACAGATGCGGCGCCAGATCCATGTCGCCGTACCAGGCGTAGAAAGGCCGCCAAATCCGGCCGATGGGCAGGTTGTCCAGGCGGGTATAGGCCACGGTCACCGGCTGCACGGCCAGGGACCGGCCGTCGCCGATCGGCGTTTCCGCCACCGACAACAGGGCGCTTTTGAACGGCAGGACGCGGTTACCGTCATTGCTGGTGCCTTCGGGGAACAGGATCATGGATTCCAGCTCCTTGTCGATGCGTCCCAGCATTTCATCGCGCTGGTCCAGGCTTTTGCGAGGGCGGCGGTCGACGAAGGTGGTGCGTCCCAACTTGGCCAGCAGGCCGATGCCGGGCCATTGGCTGACCTCCTTTTTGGCGATGAACACGGCGGGCAGCAAGGCTCCCAGCACGATGATGTCCAGATAGGAGGCGTGATTGGCTACGAATAGGGTGGGGCGCTCGGCGGACGGCGTGCCGCGTACCGTGATGGTGAAGCCGACGATGGCGGCGGTGACGCGCCAATAGAACCGGGCGATCCGCCGCACCAGCGGCAAGGCGGTTCGTCCGCAGGCCAGGATCAGGGCATAGGGCGGCACGACGAGCAGCGTCCAGAGCAGGAAGGCGACAAGCCGGAAAGCGGCGCGGGCCGGGCTGTGGAAGCTGTTCACGGGCGGCTCGGAGTCACGATCGCGGGCAAGGGCGTCTCATAGGCTGCGGGAGGCGGTGCGGTCGTAATGGCGGAAATATTTGTCGGTGACCAGATCCGTCTTGACGATCACGCAGACGTCGGTGGTGTTGAACTGCTGATCGATCACCGCGCCGTCGCCGACGAAGCCGCCCAGGCGCAGATAGCCCTTCACCAGCGGCGGCAAGGCCACCAAGGCCCGCTTGGGATTGATCTGGTCCGCCGGCATGCGGTTCATCTCGGTGAACTGTCCGGGCAGGGCGCGGGGGCGCCAGGCTTCGGGGGCCAGATGGTTGTGGTAGAGATAGCTTAAAGGCAGGGCCAAGGCGTCCGGGTCGGTGCCCGGCAGGCTGGCGCAGCCGAACATCAGGTCGATGTTGTGGGCAAAGACATAGCTGGCGATGCCGCGCCATAGGGCCTGCATGGTCATCTTGGTGCGGTAATCGGCATCGACGCACGAACGGCCCAGTTCCAGCACGTTGCCGACGAAGGCCTGGATGGGGCCGATGTCGTATTCGCCCGAGGAATAGAAATTCTTGAACTTGGGGCTTTCCCGGCGCTGGAGGCGATAGGTGCCGACGACGCCCTCGGTGCCTTTGCCCCGCTTGGGGTCGATCACCAGCAGGTGGTCCCAGTCTTCGTCGTGCTGGTCGAAGTCGCGGCCGGAGGCGGCCATCTCCGGGGTCGGCTTGGCGCCCATTTCGTCATAGAAGACCCGATAGCGCAGGCGCTGGGCGGCTTCGATTTCAGCGGAACTGTTGGCCAGCCTGATTTCCAGGCCGCCGGTTTCCGCGTCGTCCACCTCGGTCATCTCGGCGTTCATGATGCCTCTTCGCAGTTGAGCCGGCTCTTTGCCGATAATGCGGGCGGCCGGCAAACCGTTCAATGATCTTCCGAGGACTCGCTGGGATCCAGGGGAACCGCGTACAGCTCCAGGCGGTGGCCCACCAGCTTGTAGCCGAAGGTGCGGGCGATTTCGCGCTGCAAGGCTTCGATCTGGGGATTCTGGAACTCGATGACCTTGCCGCTTTGCACGTCGATCAGGTGATCGTGGTGGGCGTCGGGCATCTCTTCATAGCGGGCGCGACCGTCGCCGAAGTCGTGGCGTTCAAGGATGTTGGCTTCCTCGAACAGGCGCACGGTCCGATAGACGGTGGCGATGCTGATGTTGGGATCGATGGTCGTGGAGCGGCGATGCACCTCCTCGACGTCGGGATGGTCGGTGGCTTCCGAAAGCACACGGGCGATGACCCGGCGCTGCTCGGTCATCTTCATCCCTTTTTCGATACACCGCTGTTCGATACGTGAAATCATGGATGTTTTTTAACCGATAGTTCAAAGCCCCTGCAAGCGCAAACCAACCGCAATCGGGGTAGGGGCTTGCCGATGCAACATAGCTGTAAAACAAAACGGCGCCCAGGCCTGCGCCGGACGCCGTTCGCCAACGCGAAGAGGGAGCGTTCGTCAGACCACGGCGCGGCGGCGCTTGCGGGGCTTGGTGCCCAGGCCGATCTTCTTGGCCAGCGAGCTGCGGTGCTGCGCGTAATTGGGGGCAACCATCGGATAGTCGGCCGGCAGGTTCCAGCGGTCGCGGTATTCTTCCGGGGTCATGTTGTAAGCGGTCTTCAGGTGACGCTTCAGCATTTTCAGCTTCTTGCCGTCTTCCAGGCAGATGATGTAATCCGGGGTAACCGACTTCTTGACCGGAACGGCGGGCTGCGGACGCTCGGGGGTCGAGGGGGTGGTGCCAACCGAGGAAAGAGTGCGGAAAACTTCGTTGATCAGCTGCGGCAATTCGCTAAGGGCGACATTGTTGTTGCCGACATGAGCAGCGACGATTTCGGTGGTTAGCGCCAGCAATTCATTCTGGCTGGATTGCTCGGACATTGACAGGTGACCCTCTAAATACAAAGTCTGGGGCTTATATAATTTTTTTTATCAGCCTTGGCAATATCGAATGTTAAAGGAGAAAAAAGTTGTCGGACATTGTGACTGACAAACCCAAACATACGCTGGACATCACTGGCGAATTTTGTCCGCTAACCTTCGTGAAAACTAAGTTGCTGATCGAAAAAATAAACAGTGGCGACTCTCTGGAAGTGCGCCTTAAGGGTGCGGAACCCTTGCGAAATGTCCCCAGATCAGTGAGGGAATTGGGGCACGTCATTTTGTCACTGACGCCAGAGCCTGGAGAAGGCCCCGACGGTATTCATCGATTACTGCTGCGCAAGTGCGATTGAGAAGACGTGAATGTCGTCCAGGTTGAGCGATGTGTCGAGGTGAGCAGCCAAAAGGTTGAGTGTTTCCTCGACGCTTCTCTCGTAGCTGAAAGTACGTGTCTGGTCCGGATGGAACTCGGCTAGTAATCGCCGTCTGAATTCGTCAGATGTGAACAATCCGTGCAGATAACAACCCATGATCATTTTGTCGGCAGAACAAGCGCCGTCGTCTTTACCGTCAAGGGTCAATAAGGGGTGGCGGCAGTCGGGGCCTTCCGTGCGGCCCATGTGCATCTCGTAGCCTCTGACCGGCTGTCCTAATCCGAATCCTTTGATTTCACAGAGAGTTTTCGTTCCGGACATAACGGTGTCGACGGCCAGCAGCCCCAAGCCGGGGACGGTGGCGGCCTCGCCTTCGATGCCGTCGGGATCGGAGACGCTGCGGCCCAGCATCTGATAGCCGGCGCAAATGCCCAAGACCCGGCCGCCCCGGCGCACGTGGGACAAAATGTCGATGTCCCAGCCCTGGGCGCGCAAAAATGTCAGGTCGGCGATGGTGGCCTTGGAGCCGGGCAGGATGATCAGATCGGCCGATGCCGGAAGCGGACGGCCGGGCTCGATGAATTCCAGCCGCACGTCCGGTTCGGCGGCCAGGGGATCGAAGTCGTCGAAATTGGCGATGCGGGAAATCCGCGGCACCACGACATGCAGGCCGCCGCTGCCGCCGCGGCCCTTCAAGGACGCGGCATCTTCGGCGGGCAGTTGGGCGGCCTGGGGGAACCAGGGGACGATTCCCAGCCCTTTCCAGCCTGTGCGCTCCTCGATCAGGTCCAGGGCGGGCAGGAACAGGGAGGGATCGCCGCGAAATTTATTGATGATGAACCCTTTGATCCGCTTGCGCTCGGCTTCGGGCAGCAAGGCGTGGGTGCCGATCAGCGAGGCGATGACGCCGCCCCGGTCGATATCGGCCACCAGGATCACCGGCACATCGGCGGCTTCGGCGAATCCCATATTGGCGATGTCGGCGGCGCGCAGATTGACTTCCGCCGCGCTGCCGGCGCCCTCCACCAGCACCAGATCGCGGCCTTCCGCGACAGTGCGGAAACTTTCCAGAACCTTGGGCAGCAACGAGGGTTTCAGAGTGTGATAATCGCGGGCGCCGGCATTGCCCAGCACCTTGCCCTGCACCACCACCTGAGCGCCGACGTCGGTCTGGGGCTTCAGCAGCACGGGATTCATGTGCAGGCTGGGGGGCAGTCCGCAGGCCCTGGCCTGCAATGCCTGGGCGCGGCCGATTTCACCGCCGTCGACGGTGACGGCGGCGTTGTTGGACATGTTCTGGGGTTTGAAGGGGGCGACCTTCAACCCGCGCAGAGAAAAGGCCCGACACAGTCCCGCCACCAGCAGCGACTTGCCGACGTCCGAGCCGGTGCCCTGGAACATCAAGGCGGGAGGGCGAGCCTTAACGGGCAAGGCGTTCGCGCAGCTTGTCGGCGTTGGCGTTGCTGGCGACGCCGTCCATGATGATGGCGCGGCTGGAGACGTTCTGGCCGTAATAGGCGCTGTTCCAGGCATCGCGCGGGGACAGGATGGTGCCTTCCAGCGACAGGCCGCCATAAAGGCCGACGCCGCTCATGGAGATGGCCAGGATGTCGGCTCCGGCGTTGGCGGTGGTGTTGGCCCCCATGCCGGCGCCGATGACGGCGAAGGTCACGCCCATGTCGGCGCCGAATTTGAACTGATTGTTCAGTACGGCGGTCAAGGCTTTGTCGTTGTTGATCAGAAAGACGATACTGACAGATTCCATGCCGATCTGCAGCCCCAGGCTGCCGCCCGACAGGCTGTAGAAGGCCGGATAAGACCAGCCACCGCCCTGAGCTTTCGACAGCAGCACGCCGTTGCCGTACTGTCCGCCCAGGATGAAGCCGCCTTTATAAAGGCTGGGCACGATCAGGACGGCTCTGGCGCGGGCCAGATCCTCGGGAAAGCTTTTCTGAAAATTGCTGTCGGTCATGATCCGCTCAAGGCTTGAAACGGATTGGTTGACCACCTGTTGCTGGTCGTACTGGGCCAAGGCCGGGGCCATCGGAGCGGCCACCAGGAACAGGAAGGCCAACAGGCGCAGAAAAGCACGCTTCATATCGTATCCTCGTCAGAACTCGACGCCCGGTTGGGCTTTCACGCCGTCGCGGAAAGGGTGTTTGACCATGGTCATTTCAGTCACCAGATCGGCGGCAGCGACCAGATTTTCCGGGGCGTTGCGGCCCGTCACCACGGCATGCTGCCGTTCGGGGCGGTCCATCAGGGCGTCCAGCACCGGTTCTTGGTTCAGATAGCCATAACGCAGAACCACATTCAACTCGTCCAAAATGACCATGGCGTAGGTCGGATCGGCCAGCATACGGTTCGCTTCCTCCCAGGCCCGCTCAGCTGCGGCGATGTCGCGGGCGCGATCCTGGGTTTCCCAGGTAAAGCCCTCGCCCATGGCCTTGAAGGTGACAAGTTCGCCGAAGCTTTCCATGACCCGGCGCTCGGCGGTGTCCCAGGCGCCTTTGATGAATTGGATGACGCCTACCTTCATGCCGTGGCCGACGCAGCGGATGGCCATGCCGAACGCCGCCGAGGATTTGCCCTTGCCGGTGCCGGTATGGACGATCAGAAGACCTTTCTCGCCGGTCTTCTTGGCCATGATTTTTTCGCGCGCGGCTTTTTTCTTGGCCATTTTCTCACGGTGGCGCTGTTCGGCGTCCTCGGCCGGAATTTCGGAAGACGGTGCGTCGCTCATGCCAACTCCTTCAACAGGTCCGGGGTCGAATTCCGCCGCGGCCGCCACAGGCCCCGGTCGATGGCTTCCTGCATCCTGGCGATCATCTCGCCCAGGGCCGCCGGGTTGGCGTCGCGCAGGAAGTCCCGTACCTGCTGATCTTCCAGATAGGCGGCAAATACGGCATCAAAATGGTGATCTTTCACGCAATGGGCCGTGGCGGCGAAAGCAAACAGGTAATCCACCGTGGCCGCCATCTCGAACGCGCCCTTGTAGCCGTGGCGCATGACGCCGGCGATCCATTTCGGATTGACCACGCGGGCGCGCACCACGCGGGCGATTTCTTCCTCAAGGGTGCGGATACGGGGGGTTTCGGGGCGGGAATGGTCGGGATGATAGACGGCCGGAGTTTCCCCCGACAGCACGCGCACCGCCGCCGCCATGCCGCCTTCGAACTGATAGTAATCGTCGGAATCCAACAGGTCGTGTTCGCGGTTGTCCTGATTCTGGATCACCGCTTCCGCCTGTTTCAAGCGGCTTTCGAACAGGCCGTGTTCGGCCGCGCCGTCCGTGCCGCCGCCATAGGCGTAGCCGCCCCAGGCGACATAGGCCTTGGCCAGATCGGCGTCGCTGTTCCAGCCCCGTTCGTCGATCAGGGCTTGCAGACCGGCGCCGTAAGCGCCGGGCTTGGAACCGAAGACGCGGTGCCCGGCCCGGCGGGCGGCGCCGGGCTGGCCCAGGGCCGTCAGCCGCCGGCTTTCGGTTTTGACGTTGGCGGCCAGGGGATTGTCTTCTTCGGCCTCGTCCAGGGCGGCGACGGCGCGGGCGGCGGAATCGAACAGGTCGATCAAGGCCGGGAAGGCGTCGCGGAAAAAGCCCGAAACGCGCAAGGTCACGTCGATGCGTGGACGGTCGAGGACCGACAGCGGCAAGATTTCGAAGCCGGTGACGCGGCGCGATGCCGCGTCCCAGGTCGGACGCACCCCCATCAAAGCCAGGGCTTGGGCGATGTCGTCGCCGCCAGTGCGCATGTTGCTGGTGCCCCAGGCGGTGACGGCGACGGCTTTGGGCCAGGCCCCGTGATCTTGCAAGTGCCGTTCGATCAGCAGGCTGGCCGATTTCCAGCCTAGCGTCCAGGCGGCCGGGGTGGGAACGGTGCGGCTGTCCAGGGAATAGAAATTGCGGCCGGTGGGCAGCACGTCGGGCCGTCCCCGCGTCGGCGCGCCAGACGGCCCCGGCGGTACGAAATGTCCGGCCAGCCCGCGCAGCAGGCCGTCGATCTCGGCACGGCCGCAGGCGTCGACGGCGGGGGCCAAGTCGCGGGCGATCCAGTCCAGCACGGCGCCGGCCTTGGGGTGCTGCCAATTCTTACCGGCCAGCACGCGCTGGGCCAGTAGTTCCAGGCGTTCGACCGTATCGCCTGCCGTGCGCCAGGGAGAGACGGCGGTCGGGACGCCGTCAGTCAGGACATCCGGGCGGGGGCCGGTCCAGGGGGCGGCCATGACGCAATCCAGCGGATCGAAATCCAGATCGAGGTCGTCGGCCAAAGCGCGCAGCAGCGAAGCCTGATGCGGGGCGGCGCCGCGCGGGGCGCGGGCTAGGGCGATCAGCAGATCCAGGCGCTGCTGACCATCCGGTGAAACGCCGAAGATGTGCAGCCCGTCGCGAATCTGCATTTCCTTCAGTTCGCACAGATGGTTGTCCAGCTTGCGCAGGGCTTCGTCCTCGGACTCGTCGGCGGCGATACCGCAATCCTCGTCCAAGCCGCTGGTGCGGGTCAGGGCGACGATTTCGTCTCGCAGAACCTTCAGACGGCGCGGGTCAACCGCCGCCGCCTCGTAATATTCGTCCACAAGCTGTTCCAACTGGCGCAGCGGGCCATAGCTTTCGGCGCGGGTCAGCGGCGGCGTCAGGTGGTCGATGATCACCGCCTGAGCCCGGCGTTTGGCCTGAGTTCCCTCGCCGGGGTCGTTGACGATGAACGGATACAGATGCGGCAGCGGGCCGAACACGGCTTCGGGGAAGCATTCCTCGGACAAAGCCAGCGACTTGCCCGGCAGCCATTCCAGATTGCCGTGCTTGCCCATATGCACGACGGCGTCGGCGCGGAAGGATTCCCGCAGCCAGGCGTAAAAGGCCAGATAGCCGTGGGGCGGCACCAGATCGGGATCGTGATAGCTGGATGACGGATCGATGTTGTAGCCGCGCGCCGGCTGCACGCCCACGGCCACGTCGCCGAAACGCAGAACCGACAGCACGAAGCGTCCGCAATCTACCTCGCCGGTCCTGAAATGCGGATCGTCGGTGGGGGCGCCCCAGCGGGTGGTGACTTTTTCCCGCACGGCGGCGGGCAGGCTGTGGAAGAAGGCGTAATAGTCGGGCAGGGCCAAGCTTTCCCGTTCTTCGCGCAAATGCCGCCGGGTCAGGTCGTTGGTCGCGCCCTGCTGCACCAGGGTCATCAGGGCGGCCGAGTTTTCAGGAACGGTTCCGGTGCGGTAGCCGGCGGCGGACAAGGCCTTCAGTACCTCGACGGTGCCGGCCGGCGTGTCCAGCCCGACGCCGTTGCCCAGGCGCCCGTCACGGTTGGGATAGTTGGCCAGCACCAGGGCGATGCGGCGCTTGCCTTCGGGTTTGCGGCGCAGCTTGGCCCAATTGGCTGCCAGCCCGGCCATGAAGCTCATGCGGTCGGCGACGGGCTTGTAGGAAACGATGTCGCATTGCGTCGCTTCGTCGCGCCGGGCGGCGGTCTTGAACGAGACGGCGCGGCCGATGATGCGCCCATCCACTTCCGGCAGGGCGACGTTCATGGCGATATCTTTGGCCGACAGGCCGTTGGTGCCGGAACGCCACGCCGTTTCGGTCCCCCCCGAGAACACCACCTGAAGCACCGGGCAATCGGCGGCGGCGAAGGGCGTGTCCTGCGGGCGTCCCGGCGCCGCCACGGCGAAGCCGGTGGCGTTCAGAATGACGTCGGCCCCTTTAAGCCGCAGCAGTTCGCCGGCGGCGGCGGCGGAAACCGGATCTTTCAGGCTGGCGACGAACAGAGGCAGGACGTTTAGTCCTTTACCGCGCAACGCGTCGATCAGGGCGTCGACGGCGGCCGTGTTGCCCGCCTGCACCAGGGCGCGATAGACCACCAGGGCGGCGGCGGGGGCGCCTTCGCTCCAGGGCAGATCCTCCAGCGCCGTGCCGGGGGGATAGAGGCCGGCGGGCGGCAGGGGCGCCGGTTCGCGCCAGTCGCCCATGTCCTGACCGATCAGGCTGGCGGCATAGCGCAGGAATTGTCCGGCATTGCCCCGGCCGCCCTGCACCAGATATTGCCACAGGCGATGGGCGGCTTCGGGGGCGATGCTGGTCCAGGCCGCCAGTTCGGGGTCGGGCTGATCGTCGCCGGGCAGGAAGGCCAGGGGAATCCGGCGTTCGCGGCAAAGCGCGGACAGTTGTTCGACGCCGTAGCTCCAATAGCCGCGGCCGCCCAGCAGGCGCACCACCACCAGCTTGGCGTGGCGGACGACCTGATCGGCGTACAAATCCACCGACATGGGATGGGCCAGATGCAGCAGGCTGGCCAGCCGGACGCTCAGGGCCGGAGTGTCGCGGCCCCTCGCCTGGGCCAGGCAGGACAGCTCGGAATCGGCGGCCGACAGCACCACCAGATCGCCGGGCGTCTGGCCGAGGTCGACGGCTTCCGATCCGTCGTTGATGCTGCCGGGGCTGGCGGCGAGAAGGTGCATGGGTTAAAGGCCCGCGATCCCGGCGGCGATGGCGTCGCGGTCCAGTCCCTTCAGGCCGATCACCACCAGTTGCCCGGATTTGTTTTCCCCGGCTTTCCAAGGACGGTCGTAATAGCCCGAGATGCGGGTGCCCACGGCCTGAACCACATGGCGCATGGCTTTGCCGTCCACCGCCAGGAAGCCTTTCAGGCGCAGGATGTCGTGCGTCTCGATCACCGGCTTCAGACGTTCGACAAGCGCGGCGGGATCGGCCAGCGGCGGGACGGGAACGGCGAAGCTTTCCCAATCGTCGTGGTCGTGGCCTTCCTCGGTGTCGTGATGGCTGGGACGGGCGTGCAGATCGTCCTCGACGGCGGCGTCCAGTCCCAACAGGACGGCGGCGTCGACAACGCCGTGGCGAGTGGCGATAATCTTGACGCCGGGGCGCAGTTCGCTCTTCAGTGCGGCTTCCAAATCCGCCAGCTGCGCCTCGCTCAACAGGTCGGCTTTGTTCAGCAGCACCATGTCGGCGCAGGCCAGTTGGTCGTCGAACACTTCTTCCAGCGGGTTGTCGTGATCGGGCTGGGCCATCTGTTCCGGGGTCGAGGCGAAACGCCCGGTGGCGAAGGCCGGGCCGTCGACCACCGCCACCACGCCGTCCACTGTGACCTTGGAACGGATGTCCGGCCAGTCGAAGGCTTTGACCAGCGGCTTGGGCAGGGCCAATCCCGAAGTCTCGATGATGATGTGCTCGGGCGGGTTGGGCCGGGCCAGCAGCTTTTCCATGGTGGGCAGGAATTCGTCGGC
The DNA here is from genome assembly GCA_035538795.1 of Candidatus Sulfotelmatobacter sp. GTDB lineage: Bacteria > Pseudomonadota > Alphaproteobacteria > Rhodospirillales > Magnetospirillaceae > JAJZGK01. The sequence continues at coordinate 88,495 of DATLJS010000052.1, forward strand.
CACGGTGCAGCACAGGCAGCCGTTGGCCAATTCGATGATGTCGTCTTCGGTGCAGGCGGGGGAACCGCAGGAGGCGAGAAGATCGCCGTCCACGCCGACATCGCCGAATTCGTTGACGATCAGGGCGATGCGACGGCCCCGGGCGTGGCCGAGCAAATGGCGGACCAGGGTGGTTTTGCCGGCTCCCAGGAATCCGGTGATGACGGTGGTGGGAATCTTGGCGAAGCGGCTCATTTCTCGTCTTTCAAAATCAGGGGGAGGCCGGCGGCGACGAAGGCTACCGTTTGACAGCGGGCGGCGACGATTTGGTTCAGCCGTCCGGCATGGTCGCGGAAGGCGCGGGCCAGGGGGTTGTCGGGAACGATGCCGAGACCGACCTCGTTGGCGACGAACACCACCGGGCAGGGCAGGCCGGGCAAGGCGGCGCATAAGGCGTCGGCGGCCGCGGTGACATCGGTTTCGGCCATCATCAGGTTGGATACCCACAGGGTCAGGCAATCCACCAGGACGGCGCGGCCTGGTTTGGCCTCGGCCTTCAGGGCGGCGGTAAGATCGAGGGGAACCTCGACGGTGATCCAGGGGGCCGGGCGGCGCGTCCGGTGCAGGCGCACCCGCTCGGCCATTTCATCGTCGTAAATCTGGCAGGTGGCCAGATAGACGGGTTGGGGCTGCCCGGCCAGCACGGATTCCGCATAAAGGCTTTTGCCGGATCTGGCCCCTCCCAGAACCAGGGTGAGCGGGGGTAGCGGGTGCTCTTGGAGCGACATATGGCGATCCTCCCTCCGAGGATGGTTGGCCGACCGTCTTCCGGGGAGGTCTCCTGGCTTCGGACTAATGACGGAGGGGGCGCCTTCCCGGCCCTGCGGCCAGTGGCGGAATGCCCTTCTCCTCGTCCTTCACAGTTGCGGGGGCAGCGTCGGCTTTCACCGAACTTCCCTGTCCCGGGACGGAAAGATTGGACCCTAGACGGTTTTCGGCGGAGGCTCAAGCTTTGCAAATCCCCACGGTCGGCGGGGGCAGTTAAAAAGGCACCTGATTGACGCCGACCACCCGCCAACCGCCCGGCACGGCGTCGATGCGGGTTATGGACAGGGGTTCGACGGCGAAGCGCAGGGCGGACTCCGGGTGAATGTCCAAAGCCAGGGCCAAAGCCGCTCGGATGCTGCCGGCATGGGCGACGGCGACGATGTCGCGGCCGGGATGTTCGCGGTTCAGGCGTTCGACAACGCGAGAGACGCGGCGGATGACGTCGGCGAAGCTTTCCCCGGCGGGCGGGGTGGTGGTGGCCGGATGATGCCAGAAAGCCTCCAGGTCCGGATCCTTGGCGGCGGCCAGCTCGTTCCAGGAATGGCCTTGCCAGCGGCCGAAATCCTGTTCGGCCAGATCGGGCTCGACGATGGCCGGCGGCAGCACCAGACCGGCGGCTTCCAAGGCGCCGATGGTCTGGCCGCAACGCATTAGTCCGCTTTCCACCAGCAGCGGGTTGCGCGGCAGGCGTTGGCCGAGAACCTGGAAGCAATCGGCGTCCGAGGTGTCGCAGGGCAAATCCAGATTGCCGGTGATGCGGCCCTCCGGGTCGGGAACGGGGGCGTGGCGCAGCCACCACCACTTCGTCGCCATGGCGGCGCTCATAGCGTCGCCGCCGCCGCCAGCAGGGCCGCAGCTTGGGCCACCTGTTCGGCGGTGCCCAGCACGTCGCCGGTCTGGCCGCCGATCTGGCGGAAGGCGACGTAGCTGACCAGGACCGCTCCGGCCACAGCGGCGGCGGCCATGGTCAAGGCGGTCCACAAGGGCAGCAGCAGCAGGGCGATCAGCAAGGAGCCCAGCAGGGCGGTTCCGGCATCCTCGCGCGTTGGCTGGCCGGCACCCTTGCCCAGGCCGTCCAGGCGGACGGGGGTCAGGATCAGCATGACGACGGGGATGATCGACCGTGAAAAGGCATGGGCGGTGATCAGTACGAAAGCCGCGGTGAACGATCCGTCCAGGCCGGCGATGGCCGCGCCGCGCAGCAGCAGGCTGATCCCCACCGCCACCACGCCGTAGGAGCCGATGCGGGAATCCCGCATGATCTCAAGCTTGTTGTGAATTTCCTTGCCGCCGCCGAAGCCGTCGGCGACGTCGGCCAGGCCGTCTTCGTGCAGACAGCCGGTGATCAGGATGCCGGCGGCCAGGGCCAGCACGGCGCAGACCGGCGGCGGCAGGATCAGGTGGGCTAGCATGTAGACCAGTCCGGCGCCGCCGCCCACCACCACGCCGACCAGGGGAAAGACGCGCATGGCGCGGCCCAGTCCGCCTTCGGGAAGGTCTCCCAGACGCGGCAGGGGCAGGCGGGTCATGAAGACCAGGGCGAGGTGAAGCTGGGCGATCAGTGTGTTCATGGCCGTTCTTATAAAACTCCTGCCGCCACGGGTAAACCTGGGCATTGCGCAGGGGCGTCATTCTTGCCATAACGAACCTGTTCCAGGTGCCCGCCGGTCCGGCGGGAGAATCGGGAAGGCGGTGCAAGTCCGCCGCGTGCCCAACGCTGTAAGGGGGATTTGCCGGGCATAGCCCACTGGCCGTCAGGCCGGGAAGGGGCTCGGCGAAGATGAACCCAAGCCAGAAGACCGGCCTGGAAACCATAGGGACGCCTTCGCGGACGGAAGGCAGGCCTGTCGACCTTCATGAGGGGACTTTCATGAAAGAGGTTACCGGTCTCGGCTCCATGGCCGAGCTTCGCGCATTGCTTTCCGCCATTCCCGGCCCCGACCAGGAAGCTCTGGCCAAATGGTCCGAGCGTGAACCCAATCTGACCAAGCCAGCCGGTTCGTTGGGTCGCCTGGAAGAGATCAGCCGCCACCTTTGCGCGTGGCAGGGCCGCCATCCGCCGCAGCTGGACAAGGTGCGGGCCCGCGTCTATGCCGGGAATCACGGCGTCGCCGAATTGGGCGTCTCGGCCTTTCCGGCGGTGGTCACTCAACAGATGGTGCTGAATTTCGCCGGCGGCGGAGCAGCTATCAATCAGTTGTGCAAAGCCTTCGGCATGGATTTGGCAGTCGAGTCTTTGGACCTCGACAAGCCGACCGCCGATTTCACCAAAGGTCCGGCGATGACCGAGGCCGAGTTCCTGCGGGCTTTCGCCGTCGGTTTGCGCGCCGCCGCGCCCGGCCTGGATCTGATGGTCATCGGCGAGATGGGCATCGGCAACACCACTTCGGCGGCGGCCATCGCTCATGCCCTGTACGGCGGCGAGGCCAGCGACTGGACCGGACGCGGCACCGGCGTCGACGACGAACGCCTGAAAATCAAGATCGACGTGGTGGCCAAGGGCGCCGTCACCAATCCCTCCAAGGATGGATTGGACGTTCTGCGCTGCCTGGGCGGGCGTGAGCTGGCGGCCATGGCCGGAGCCATTCTGGGGGCGCGTCTGTGGCGGATCCCGGTGATGCTGGACGGCTATGTCTGTTGTGCCGCCGCCGCCGCCCTGCACGCCGCCAATCCGGCGGCTCTGGATCATTGCATGGTCGGCCACGTCTCGGTGGAGCCGGGACATCAGGCTTTGCTGAAGCGTATCGGCAAGCGTCCCTTGCTGGATATGGAAATGCGTCTGGGCGAAGCCTCGGGCGCGGCTCTGGCCGTCGGCCTGCTGAAGGGCGCCGTGGCTTGCCACACCGGCATGGCCACCTTTGCCGAAGTGGGCGTGGCCGGTAAGGAGTAGGGATGCTGGACTGGGCGGAGACGATCTGGATTTCCCTGAGCTGGACTCAGCTTCTAGGAATCTGCGTCGTTTCCGTCCTGGTCTTGTGGCTGGGCGGGCATGCTCTGCCGCCGGTGCGGACGGCCAAGGGATGGGCCGAGATGCCGGTTCCTCCCGCCGTTCTGTTTCCGCTGATGGCCGACGCCCAGGGCCAGCTTTCATGGCGGCGCGATCTGGCGGCGGTCGATGAGCAGGCCGATGGCGGCTGGGCCGAAACCTATGCCAGCGGCGAGGTGATCCGTCTGCGCACCCTGGAAAGCCGTCCGTTCCGCCGGATCTCCCGGCGTTTCGTTTCCGATCGCGCGGACCAAGGCCGCTGGAGCGCGGACCTGACACCGCTTTCGGATGATCGCACGCTGGTGATGATCGAGGAACAGACGGACCTGTCCGGCCCTTGGCGGCGTTTGCGGTCCTGGCTGTTCAGCCACCCCAAGGAACGTTTGGAGCATTATCTGGCCGATCTGGCCGAGGCGGCGAAAAAGGCGGGGAAAGGGAAGCGCTGGCAATAGGCCGCTTTCGGTCCTATCTTCCCAGGCAACCCATTCACCGAAGATCCGGTTCCTTTCATGTCCCAACAGCGCAAAGCCGTCGTGCTTTTGTCCGGCGGCCTCGATTCCGCCACCTGTCTCGCCATCGCCAAGAATGAAGGCTTCACGCCGCTGGCTCTGTCGTTCCGCTACGGCCAGCGCCACAGCGTGGAATTGGAAGCCGCTCGCCGCGTGGCCAAGGCTATGGGCGCCGCCCGCCATTCCATCGCCGAGATCGACCTGCGGGCTTTCGGCGGGTCGGCCCTGACCGACGACATCGCCGTGCCCAAGGACCGCGCCGAGGCAGAGATGGCCGAGGACGGCATTCCGGTCACCTACGTGCCGGCGCGCAACACCATCTTTTTGTCCTACGCCCTGGCCTTGGCGGAAGTCGAACAGGCGCAGGACATTTACATCGGCGTCAACGCCGTCGATTACAGCGGTTATCCCGACTGCCGGCCGGATTTCATCGCCGCCTTTCAGGCCATGGCCAATCTGGCCACCAAGGCGGCGGTGGCCGACGGCCGCAAGCTGACCGTCCATACGCCGCTGATTGATCTGACCAAGGGCGAAATCATCCGTACCGGCCTGAGGCTGGGGGTCGATTACGGGCTGACCATCACCTGTTACGATCCGACGCCGGAAGGCCATGCCTGCGGGCGTTGCGATTCCTGTCATCTGCGTTTGAAGGGCTTCGCCGAGGCGGGCATCGCCGACCCGGCCCCCTATGTCTATCGGCCCCGCCGATGAGGCAGGCCGTCACCACGCTGCATGTGGCCACCAAGGGACAGGGTCTTTACGAGGTGACGCACGATGTGCGGCGCTGGGTGGCGGATCAGGGGGTGCGGACCGGCCTGCTGACGGTGTTTTTGCGCCACACCTCGGCCAGTCTGGTGATCCAGGAGAACGCCGACCCGGACGTGCGGGCCGATCTGGCCGATTTTTTCGCCCGTCTGGTGCCTGACGACGGGCGGCTTTACCGTCATGCCGAGGAAGGCCCGGACGACATGCCGGCGCATATCAAGGCGGCTTTGACCAGCGTGCAATTGTCGATCCCGGTGGTGAACGGGGGGACGGCCCTGGGAACCTGGCAGGGCGTCTATGTCTTCGAGCATCGTCAGGCGCCCCATGACCGGAGCCTGGTGCTGCATCTGCTGGGGGAATGACCGTGTCTTTGGCCGAACTGATGGCCGAGGCGCGGGCCTGCCGCCATTGCGCCGACCTGCCGCTGGGGCCGCGTCCGGTGCTGCGGGCCAGTCTGACCTCGCGGCTGCTGATCATCGGCCAGGCTCCAGGCACCAAGGTGCATGAGAGCGGAATTCCCTGGGACGATCGCTCCGGGCAACGGCTGCGGCAGTGGCTGCAGACGCCGCCCGAGGTTTTCTATGATGACAGCCGCATCGCCATCATTCCCACCGGGTTGTGCTATCCGGGGCGCGATCCCAGGGGCGGCGACCTGCCGCCCCGGCCCGATTGTGCGCCGCTGTGGCATCCCAGGCTGATTCCGGCGTTGCCTGGGATCGAGCTGATTTTGCTGGTGGGCATGCATGCCCAGGCCTTCCATCTGGGCAAAAGCCGCAAGGCGACCATGACCGAGACGGTGCGGAGCTGGCGGGACTACGGGCCGAAGCTGATGCCGCTGCCTCATCCCAGTTGGCGGACCACCGCCTGGGAGAAAGCCAATCCTTGGTTCGGTGACGAGCTGTTGCCCATCCTGCGGGCCAGGGTGGGCGAGTTGCTCCGGGCCTCGTCTTGAGGCGAAGCCCGGAGGCTTCTTTCTAGCGGGTCAGCAGACCGCGGGCCACCACCTGAGCCTGGATTTCCGCCGCGCCCTCGAAGACGTTGAGGATGCGGGCGTCGCACAGGATGCGGCTGATGGCGTATTCCTCGGCGTAGCCGTTGCCGCCGTGGATCTGCAGGGCATTGTCGGCGTTGGCCCAGGCGACGCGGGCGCCCAGCAGCTTGGCCATGCCGGCTTCGATGTCGCAGCGCTGATCGCTGTCCTTTTCGCGGGCTGAGAAATAGGTCAGCTGACGGGCGATCATGGTTTCCACCGCCATCCAGGCCAGCTTGCCGAAGACGCGGGGGAAGGCATAGAGCGGCTTGCCGAACTGGATGCGGTCCTGGGCATAGCGCATGCCGGTTTCCATGGCGCACTGGGCGACGCCGACGGCGCGGGCGGCGGTCTGGATGCGGGCGGACTCGAAGGTGGCCATCAGTTGCTTGAAGCCTTGGCCCTCCTCGCCGCCCAGCAGGTTGGCGGCGGGAACCTCGAAGCCGTCGAAGCCCAGCTCGTACTCTTTCATGCCGCGATAACCCAGCACCTTGATTTCGCCGCCGGTCATGCCCCGGGCGGGGAAAGGGTCGGCCTCGGTGCCGCGCGGCTTTTCGGCCAGCAACATGGACAAGCCCTTCCAATCCTTGGTGTCGGGATTGGTGCGGACCATCAAAGCCATCAGGTCGGAGCGGCTGGCATGGGTGATCCAGGTCTTGTTGCCGGTGACCTTGTAGGTGTCGCCGTCCTTGACGGCGCGGGTGCGCAGGCTGCCAAGGTCCGAGCCGGTGTTGGGTTCGGTGAAGACGGCGGTGGGCAGGATTTCACCGGATGCGATCAGCGGCAGATAATGCCGCTTCTGCTCCTCGGTGCCGCCCAGCCGGATCAACTCGCCGGCGATCTCCGAGCGGGTGCCCAGGCTGCCGACGCCGATATAGCCGCGCGACAGTTCTTCCGTCACCACGCACATGGCGGTTTTGCCCATGCCCAGCCCGCCGTATTCTTCCGGCAAGGTCAGACCGAACACGCCCAGTTCGGCCACCTGATCGACCACCTCGATAGGGATCAGTTCGTCCTTCAGATGCCATTCGTGGGCATAGGGGATGACCTGCTCTTCCGAGAAACGGCGGAACTGATCGCGGATCAGCTCCAAGGTTTCGTCATCCAGGCCGGCATCGCCCCAATGCTGGCCGTCTTTGATCAGTTCGGCGATGCGGGCACGCACGGCTTCGGTGTTGCCGTCGCGGCGCAGACTGCCGATTTCAGGAGTGTAAAGGCCGTGGCGGGTCTTGGCGTCCAGGCCGAAATCGCCCAGGCGGACCACTTCGGTCTGGCTCATGGGGATGCCGCCGAAGATCTGGTTCAGATATTCGCCGAAGGCACATTGCAGAATCAGTTTTTCCAGCTCGCCCAACTTGCCGGAGGCGGACAGACGCTCGGCCCAGCCGGACATCTGCGCCAGAGCCTCCACATAGGTGGACAGCCAGGCGAAACCGTGGGCCGAGAACTGATGCGCCTCCAGCAGGTCCGCATCGACTTTGCCGGCGGGGGCGACCAGGGCAGTCACGCCCTTGCGGGCGACGGCTTGAATCTCGCGGGCGTCGGCGGCGGCCTTGGCGCAGGTGGGCAGCAGGTCGGCGATCAGGATGTCCGAGGCGGTCATAAACTCTCTCCCGGCAAGGAGCTGGTGAAATCGGTCAGGCGATGAAGGGGCCGGATCGCTCCGGCCCCCTTTTCGTGCTTCGGGAGCTTAACCCTCGAAGCAGTCTTCCAGGGTGCGGCGGCCCGGCTTTTTGGCCTGGACCAGCACCGCCATGTTGCCCGGCTTGTGCTGGTTGGCCAGCATCTTCATGTGGGCGTTCGGAATGTCGTCCCACGAGAAGACTTCCGACATGCAAGGATCGATGCGGCGTTCGATCACCAGCTGGTTGGCCTGCGAGGACTGTAGCAGGTTGGCGAAGTGGCTGCCCTGAATGCGCTTCTGGCGCATCCACACGAAGCGGGCGTCGAAGGTCAGGTTGAAGCCGGTGGTGCCGGCGCAATAAACGACCATGCCGCCGCGCTTGACGACGTTGCACGACACCGGGAAGGTGGCTTCGCCGGGATGTTCGAAGACGAAATCGACATCGTTGCCCTTGCCGGTGATGTCCCAGATGGCCTTGCCGAATTCGCGGGTCCGCTTCATGTAGTCGGCGAACACCGCCGGATCGCCGTCGACGTCAGGCAATTGGCCCCAGCAATTGAAGTTCTTGCGGTTGATGACGCCCTTGGCGCCCAGACCCATGACGAAGTCGCGCTTGTCTTCTTCCGAGATGATGCCGATGGCGTTGGCGCCGGAAACCGAGATCAGCTGGATGGCCATGGAGCCCAGGCCGCCCGAGGCGCCCCAGACCAGGACGTTATGGCCGGGACGCAGGATATGCGGACGATGGCCGAACAGCATGCGGTAGGCGGTGGCCAGGGTCAGCACGTAACAGCCGGATTCTTCCCAGGTCAGATGCTTCGGGCGCTCCATGACCTGCTGGGCCTGAACGCGGGTGAACTGGGCGAAGGAGCCGTCGGGGGTCTCGTAGCCCCAGATGCGCTGGCTGGGCGAAAACATCGGGTCGCCGCCGTTGCACTCTTCGTCGTCGCCGTCGGTCTGGTTGCAATGCACCACGACTTCGTCGCCGACCTTCCAGCGCTTGACCTTGCTGCCGACCTTCCAGACGACGCCGGAGGCATCGGAGCCGGCCACGTGGAACTGGGCCTTGTGGTAGTCGAAGGGGCTGATCGGCTTGCCGAGAGCCGCCCAGACGCCGTTGTAGTTCACGCCGGCGGCCATCACCATGATCAGCACTTCGTGGGAGTCGATCTCGGGGGTCTCGACCACTTCGCACTGCATAGCGGTGTTGGGCTGGCCATGGCGTTCCTTGCGGATGGCCCAGGCGTACATCTTGGACGGCACGTGGCCGAGCGGCGGAATTTCGCCGATCTCGTACAGGTCCTTGATGGTTTGGCTGGGATGAAGCTGGGTCACCGGCGCCTGATCGGTCATCGTCTTCGCACTCCTATCTCACGGGACGGGGGAAGGTTGGCGTCCCGACGTGAAACCTGTTGAGGTGTTACCCCTGCCCGCTCTGGTCGGCGGTGTCGTCGGGGCGTGTCTGGTTTCGAGCTATAGCGTTTTGTTTCTTTCTTCGCAATGCACAAAATGATAGTTTGTTTCGTAAATGATGGATCGCGAGTAATTTTGATGCGCGATTTAGCCCTTTAACGCCATTCAGATGGCCCGAGAAGACCCGAAAAGTGGAGCCAGCGATGACCGACAAAACCGCCGCCACCGCCGCCAAAAGCGCCTCTAGCCGAGAGAAACCTTGGCTTTTCCGCACTTATTCGGGGCATTCATCGGCGGTGGAAACCAATCGTCTGTTCCGCACGAATCTTTCGCGGGGGCAGACCGGTTTGTCGGTGGCTTTCGACCTGCCGACCCAGACCGGCTACGACTCGGACCATGCCCTGGCGCGGGGAGAGGTGGGCAAGGTCGGCGTGCCGATCTGCCATCTGGGCGATATGAGCGCCCTGTTCGACGGCATTCCGCTGGACCAGATGAACACCTCGATGACCATCAACGCTCCGGCGCCGTGGCTGCTGTCGCTGTATATCGCCGCCGCCGAGAAGCAAGGCGCCGCCCGCTCGTCGCTGTCGGGCACCACCCAGAACGACATCATCAAGGAATATCTGTCGCGCGGAACCTACATCTTCCCGCCGGAGCCGTCGCTAAAGCTGACCACTGACGTCATCGCCTTCACCTATCGCGAAGTGCCGAAATGGAATCCGATGAACGTCTGTTCCTATCATTTGCAGGAAGCCGGCGCGACGCCGGAACAGGAGTTGGCCTACGCCCTGGCTACCGCTATCGCCGTGCTGGATCGGGTGAAGGCCTCCGGCCAGGTGCCGACCGCCGCCGAATTCGAGCAGGTGGTGGGCCGCATCAGCTTCTTCGTCAACGCCGGGATCCGTTTCGTCACCGAACTTTGCAAAATGCGGGCGTTCTGCGAATTGTGGGACGAAATCTGCCGCGAACGCTATGGCGTCGAAGACGAAAAGATGCGCCGTTTCCGCTACGGCGTGCAGGTCAATTCTCTGGGGCTGACCGAACAGCAGCCGGAAAACAACGTCTATCGCATCCTGCTGGAAATGCTGGCGGTGGTTCTGTCGAAAAACGCCCGCGCCCGCGCCGTGCAGCTTCCCGCCTGGAACGAAGCGCTGGGATTGCCGCGTCCTTGGGATCAGCAATGGTCGCTACGTTTGCAGCAGATCGTCGCCTATGAAACCGATCTGCTGGAATACGGTGATATTTTCGACGGCTCGGCCGAGATCACCCGCAAGGTCGAGGAGTTGAAAGCTCAGGCCCGCGAGGAACTGGCCCGCATCGACCAGATGGGCGGCGCCGTGCCTGCCGTCGAATCCAGCTATATGAAGCAGAAGCTGGTGGAGTCCAACAGCCGTCGTCTGAACGCCATCGAATCCGGCGAGCAGATCGTGGTGGGCGTCAACAAGTTCCCGGAAGGCGCGCCCAGTCCGCTGACGGGCGGCGACGGCGCCATCATGACCGTCGACCCGAAGGCCGAGGCCGAGCAGATCGGCAAGATCAAGGCTTGGCGGGAATCCCGCGAGGGCAAAGCCGCGGCGGCCGCCGTCGAAGCCCTGAAGTCCGCCGCCAAGGAAGGCCGCAACATCATGGAGCCGTCCATCGCCTGCGCCCATGCCGGCGTGACCGGCGGCGAGTGGGCCGGGGCGTTGCGTGAGGTTTACGGCGAATTCCGCGCCCCCACCGGCGTCGGCCGCGCCGCCGTCCACGGGTCCGGCGACAAGATGAAGGCGGTGCGCGACAAGGTCGAGACCGTCAGCGGCAAGCTGGGGCGCCGCATCAAAATGCTGGTGGGCAAGCCGGGTTTGGACGGCCACTCCAACGGCGCCGAGCAGATCGCCGTGCGTGCCCGCGACGCCGGTCTGGAAGTGGTCTACGAGGGCATCCGCCTGACGCCCGCCCAAATCGTCAATGCCGCCGTCGAAGAAGGCGTGCATGTGGTCGGTCTGTCGATCCTGTCCGGCAGCCATGTGCCGCTGGTGACCGAGGTGCTGGAACGCATGAAGGCGGCGGGGTTGGCCGATATTCCGGTGATCGCCGGCGGCATCATCCCGCCAGAGGATGAAAAGCTGCTGCTGGAGGCCGGCTGCGCCCGCATTTATACGCCCAAGGATTACGATCTGACCGCCATCATGGGCGACATCGTCGACATCGTCGACGGAAAGGCGGCCTAGGAATGGCCGAGGCCCCTCTTTCCTTTTGAGAAAAGGGGGGCTATTCCGGCAGGCGGAAATTTTCTCCGAAGCTGGAATCGTCGGGCAGGAAGAGCGCCCAGCCGCTTTTCTGGTCGATGATTTGGGCATGGGTTTCCAGAATATCCCCGGTGACCAGAACCAGATCGTCGGCGTCCAAATGCCCGCGAAGCTTTTGGGCGTAGTCTTCGGCCAATTCGCTGTTGTGCAGGCTGGTGACCAGTGCGCGCAGTCCATCCCGGATCATGTAGACATGCGTCGGGGGATCGCAGGCAAGATGCAGCGTTCGGATCATCAGTCGCGCCCTATCGGTGTTCTATTCGCTTATTATGCGCGAGTTTCTGCTTAATTTTCTATTATGGCGTCGAAGGGGATGCGCCCGTCGCGGTCTTCCACCTCGATCACCCAAAGGTCGGAATCGCGTATGACCTGACGGGAGATGTAGGCATCCGCCAGGGCTTCCTCCACGGGAACGGTTCCGGTGCCGCGCAGCCAGACCGGCTGGCCGTCGCCCCGGCGCACCTGGGTCAATACCACGAAGCCGCCGCCCAGCAAGTTCTGTTTGATCAGGATGGCTCCGGCGTCGGGGTCGCCCCGGCGCGCGACCATGGCCGGGATCGCCTGGCTGGCGCAGGCGCAGATGGCGGCCTGTACCCACAGCTTGGCCTTCAAGCGGGGTTCGCTGGTCATGATGCCGCCTTGCCGATGATTGTAGAACCCTGCATGCCCCCTCCGCGTTCGCCTTTCGGCGAGGCGGAGATTACTCCGCGTCGGGGCGGAAGAGAAGGTGCGGAAACAACAAAGGCCGCCCGAAGGCGGCCCGTTGTTCAAGAGATGGTGGGCGTTGCAGGGATTGAACCTGCGACCCCATCCGTGTGAAGGATGTGCTCTCCCGCTGAGCTAAACGCCCATCTCTCGGTTCCTGCGAAGCCGTCGGCTCGGCAAGGAAGGGCCGCTTTATACGGGGTGGCGCAAGGGCTGTCAAGCCTGTTGAGCGGCTGCCGCCCGGCGCGTTGAGCGCCCGGGAGTTCCGGCACGGAAAAGCCTGCCGGATCGGCGTTTCGCATCCGGCTGCCGCGGGACGGGGGTTCTGTGTAATCTTCCGCAATAAAGATTGAGTTGGCCTCCCGGCGGCTTTGTGGCAGTTTCGCGCCACACCGCAATATATTGATTCCCTGTCGTTCGGCGGAGCCCATGGCCCAGGAAAAAATCGCTGTCATCGTCCTTGCCGCCGGCATGGGCACGCGCATGAAGTCCAGTCTGCCCAAAGTGATGCATCCGGTCGCCGGTCGCCCCATGGTCAGCCATCTGCTGGATACCGTGTCGGCGCTGTCTCCGGAAAAGGTGGTGGTGGTGATCGGGCCCGGCATGGAGGTGATGGAGAAGACCGTCGCTCCGCATCCCTGCGTGGTGCAGACCGACCGTCTGGGCACGGCCCATGCGGTCGCCCAGGCCCGTGCGCGGCTGGAGGGCTTCGACGGCACGGTGCTGATTCTTTACGGCGATACGCCGCTGATCACCCTGGACACCCTGAAGGCCATGCTGGCGGTGCGGTCCTCAGCGGCCCGTCCGGCCGTGGTGGTGCTGGGCTTCGAGCCCAGGGACGGCGGCGAGTACGGCCGTCTGGTGGTTGGGGCTTCGGGGCTGGACGGCATCGTCGAGTTCAAGGACGCCACTCCGGAACAGCGGGCCTTGCCGCTTTGTAATTCCGGCGTCATGGCGGTGGACGGCAAGCGTCTGTTCGCCCTGATCGACAAGGTCGGCAACAAGAACGCCAAGGCCGAATATTATCTGACCGACATCGTCGCCCTGGCCCGCGCCGAAGGTGCGGCCTGCGGCCATGTGGAAGGCCATGAGGACGAACTGCTGGGCGTCAATTCCCGTTCCGAGCTGGCGGTGGCCGAGGCTCTGGTGCAAGCGCGCCTGCGCGAAGCGGCCATGGCCGGGGGCGCGACCCTGAGCGATCCTTCGTCGGTTTACTTTTCCTGGGACACCAAGCTGGGCCGCGACGTCAGCATTGAGCCGAACGTGGTCTTCGCGCCCGGCGTATCCATCGGCGACAACGTGGAAATCCGCGCCTTCTGTCACTTCGCCGGAGTCTCGGTGGCCGACGGCGTCGTTGTCGGTCCCTTCGCCCGTCTGCGTCCCGGCGCGGTGATCGGCGAGGGGGCGCATATCGGCAATTTCGTCGAGGTCAAGCAAGCCACGGTCGAGGCCGGCGCCAAGATCAACCACCTGTCCTATGTGGGGGACGCCCGCGTCGGCGCCGGGGCCAATGTGGGCGCCGGAACCATCACCTGCAATTACGACGGCTACAACAAACATTTCACCGACATCGGCGCCGGAGCCTTCATCGGCTCCAACTCGTCGCTGGTGGCGCCGGTGAAGATCGGCGACGGCGCCATTACCGGCGCCGGCTCGGTCATCACCAAAACCGTGTCGCCCAACGCCCTGGCGGTCGCCAGGGGGGCGCAGATGGAACTGCCCGGCTGGGGCGAGCGTTTCCGCGCCCGCCAGATTCAGGCCAAGGCGGACAAGAGCAGCAAGGAGTAAAGGGCATGTGCGGTATCGTCGGCATCATCGGCAAGGCCGAAGTGGCGCCCCTGCTGGTCGAGGGACTGAAGCGGCTGGAATACCGGGGCTATGATTCCGCCGGCATCGCCACCTTGGTCAACGGCCATATCGAGCGCCGCCGCGCCCAGGGCAAGCTGGTCAACCTGGAGTCTTTGCTGAAGACGCAGCCGGTGGCCGGCACCATCGGCATCGGCCATACCCGCTGGGCCACTCACGGCGTTCCCAACGAGGCCAACGCCCATCCCCACGCCACCGAATATGCCGCAGTGGTTCATAACGGCATCATCGAGAACTATCAGGAACTGCGGGCCGAGCTGATCGAGGCCGGGCATGTCTTCGAAAGCGACACCGACACCGAAGCCGTGGTGCAGCTGATCAGTTTCTATCTGAAGTGCGGCGAGTCTCCGGAGACGGCCACCGCCAAGACCTTGAAGCGGCTGCAGGGGGCTTTCGCGCTGGGTATCGTCTTCGCGGGCCGGCAGGACATGATGATCGCCGCACGGCAGGGCAGCCCGCTGGCCATCGGCTATGGCGACGGCGAGATGTATTTGGGCTCCGACGCCCTGGCCCTGGCGCCGCTGACCCAGAAATTGTCCTATTTGGCCGACGGTGACTGGGCGGTGCTGACCGCCGATTCCGTCACCATCTATGACGCCGACGGCCACGAGGTGAAGCGCGAAGTGCGCCAAACCGCCTATTCCGGCGCCATGATCGGCAAGGGCGAACACCGCCACTTCATGCACAAGGAAATCTACGAGCAGCCCCAGGTGATCGGCGACACGCTGAACACCATGCTCAATCCCTCCAGCCGCACCATCACCTTGAAAGAGATTCCGTTCTCGCTGGAAGGCGTCGAGAAGGTGACGATCATCGCCTGCGGCACTTCGTTTTATGCCGGCATGGTCGCCAAATACTGGATTGAGCAGTTGGCCCGCGTGTCGGTGGAGGTGGATATCGCCTCCGAGTTCCGCTACCGCGCCCCGGCCATGACCAAGGGCGGGTTGGCTCTGTTCATCTCCCAGTCGGGCGAAACCGCCGACACCCTGGCGGCGCTGCGCTATTGCCGCACCCAGGGGCAACATATCCTGTCCCTGGTCAATGTGCCGGAATCCACCATCGCCCGTGAATCCGACGCGGCTTTGCTGACCCAGGCCGGACCGGAAATCGGCGTGGCTTCGACCAAGGCCTTCACCACCCAGCTGGTGGCGCTGGCCTGTCTGTCGCTGGCTCTGTCCAAGGCCCGCAAAGCCATCGACCACGAGGCCGAGGCCCGCCTGTCCCAGGCTCTGGCCTCGCTGCCGGCCCGCGTCGCCGATGTTCTGGCCCACGACGCCAAGCTGCGCCTGATCGCCGAGGATGTCGCCTCGGCCCGGGACGTGCTCTATCTGGGCCGCGGCACCGCTTATCCGATCGCCCTGGAGGGCGCCCTGAAGCTGAAGGAGATCAGCTATATCCACGCCGAAGGCTATGCCGCTGGCGAATTGAAGCATGGTCCCATCGCCCTGATCGACGAAAAGGTGCCGGTCATCGTCATCGCTCCCTCGGACGAGTTGTACGAAAAGACCGCCAGCAACGTCCAGGAAGTGGTGGCGCGCGGCGGCAAGGTAATCTTCCTGTCCGATAAACAGGGGGTAGCCCGTCTGGGCGTCAAAGCGGTGACGGTGGAATTGCCCAACGTCGATTCCTTCGTCGCCCCCATTCTTTACGCCATTCCGGTGCAGCTGTTGGCCTACCATGTCGCCGTGGCCAAAGGCACCGACGTCGATCAGCCCCGCAATCTAGCCAAAAGCGTCACGGTGGAATAGGCCGGCAGGGCGTCACTATAGTTGTTGTGCCGTGACGAAATAGTTTCATACTCGACGAAATAGTCTCATCTTCGGTCTGTTTTTGATCCCGGCTCGTGAGTGAACACTGGCCGGGATTTTTTTATTACTATGGGCTCATGGTGAGGCTGGTGCGAGGGAGGTAAAATAAATTGCGATATACGCGTTTAAATTTACGCATGTTCACCATATGTTCTTATCGTCGCGTTTGGCGGATGTCAGAGGTGTTGGTCAATTCCTTGATTGCTTGTTGGACGACCTTTGTTTCCACGCCAGACCCTTGATAGAAAAGAGGTATAGACGGAGCGCGGTCAGGATTGGTTTGCCGGTTCGGCGATTGCTGTTTACGGCTGCGTCCCGCATGTCTCGAACAACAATGCGCGAATCCAGCGATGGCCGGGGTCGCGGTGGGTTCGTTCGTGCCAGGCCGCGACTTTCGTAAAACCGGGAATTTCCACTGGCGGAGAGAACAAGATCAAGCCCTGGGCGGCGGTCATCAGGCGTTTGGGGGCGACGGCGATCAGGTCGGTGGTTCTCAAGACTTCGACCAGCACCAGAAAGCTGGTCACGGACAAGGCGACGCGCCGGCTACGGCCGATTTTGGCCAAGGCCTCGTCGGTGACGCCCCAGAATCTTTCGCCCGTATAGGACACCAGGGCGTGATTCAGCGAGCAGAAAAGATCAAGAGACAATGTGCCGCCGGAGCCATTGGGGTGATCCTGCCGCAGGGCGCAGACATAA
Organism: Candidatus Sulfotelmatobacter sp.; assembly: GCA_035538795.1. Taxonomy (GTDB): domain Bacteria; phylum Pseudomonadota; class Alphaproteobacteria; order Rhodospirillales; family Magnetospirillaceae; genus JAJZGK01. The sequence continues at coordinate 104,995 of DATLJS010000052.1, forward strand.
CTTTCATCGAATAACCGGCGGGCATGCAGGTCGGGCGGTGTGGTTTCCGGCGTCAGCAGCGCCAGATCGAGGTCTCCGTGTTCCAACAGGGTTTGAGCGCGGTCGTTCTCGACCGGCCGCACCGCCACGCGGATGCCCGGCGCCCGGCGGCTCAAAGCCGACATGAAGGGAACCACGACGGCCTGCAAGGCGTAGTCGGTGGCCGCCAGGGTGACGGTGAAGCCGGCTGTCGCCGGGTCGAAGACGGACGGCTGCAACAGGGCTTCGATCTCGCTCAACACCAGCTTGACGGGGCCGGCCAGGTCCAAGGCGCGCTGAGTGGGAACGATGCCCCGCCGGCTGCGGACGAACAAGGGGTCGTCGAAGCTTTCCCGCAGCCGGGTGAGCATGCCGCTGACGGCGGGCTGAGTCAGCGCCAGCCTGGCGGCGGCACGGGTCACGCTGCCTTCGTCCAGCAAAGTGTCCAGCGTCTTTAGAAGATTGAGATCCAGGCTTTTGATATCGCGCATGCTTATGGGTAAAATCCAAAAAGCTGATTTGTCTTATGTCTGTGTATGCCTCATCTATCGGGAAGTCGAGAAAAACGACGCCGCCGTCGTTGTGGCGCTTGCGTCGAAATGGATGGATGCGATGAGCGAGATTATTTGGCCTGAGCATTATCTGCCGGGTTTGACCGACAATTATGTTTCCAACGAAATCACCGTGGCCGGATTGAGCGTCGCCGACGTCTGGCCGCAGATTGACAACACTACGGCTTGGCCGACTTATTACGGCAACGCCTCGGAGATTCGTTTTCACGATGGTTCGGGGCCGACTCTGAGCAAGGGAGCCCGCTTCCGCTTCACCACCTTCGGTTTCCCGGTCGAAGCCGAGGTGACGGAATATGTGCCGCCTGCCGAAGGACAGCCGGCGCGCGTGGCCTGGCACGGCTGGGTCGAGGGAGACGCCGAACACCGTCTGGACGTCCATCATGCCTGGCTGTTCGAGAATTTGCCGGGCGGCCGGGTACGGATTCTGACGCAGGAGACCCAGAACGGCAAACCGGCCTGCGATTTGGCCGGCAGCAAACCCAATCCCATGCTGAACGCTCATCAGGACTGGATCGACGGTCTTGCCGCCGCTGCCAAGCGGGCCTGTTCCTGAGCGGATTTTTCTTATGGAGTCTGACCCATGACCGGCACTCTCAAGATTCTGATTATCCTCACGTCGCACGCGGTGATGGGGAATACCGGTCACCCGACAGGAGTCTGGTTCGAGGAATTGGCGACGCCTTATTACGCTTTCATCGACGCTGGGGCCGACGTGGACATCGCCTCGATCGACGGCGGCAAGGTGCCGGTGGACCCGGCGTCCCAATCGGCTTCGGCCCAACCGGCCAGCGTCGCCCGCTTTCTCAAGGATCCTGCGGCCATGCGCAAGGTCGAGCATTCCCTGAAAATCGACAGCTTGAAGGCGGATGGCTATGCGGCGGTGTTTCTGCCCGGTGGTCACGGCACCATGTGGGATTTGCCCGGCAGCACCGCTTTGGCCGATCTGCTGTCCAGCGCCTGGGACGGCGGCAAGGTTGTTGCCGCCGTCTGTCACGGCCCCGCCGGGTTGGTGAACGTCAAGGACGCCCAGGGGCGGTCGATCGTCGCCGGCCGCCGGGTCAGCGCCTTCACCAATGCGGAGGAGATGGCGGCGGGCTTCGACAAGGTCGTGCCCTTCATGCTGGAGACACGCATCCGCGAGTTGGGTGCGACTTATGTCAGCGGACCCGATTTCCAGCCTTTCGCTGTTCGTGACGGCAAGCTGGTGACAGGCCAGAATCCGGCCTCGTCCGAGGACACGGCGCGCTTGACCTTGCAAGCGGTCAGGGAGTGAGGATCGCCGCCGCAGAAAGGCCGCCGCCATATCTTTGGCGGCGGCTTTTGGTGTTTTCGCCACCGCGAGGGTCGCAGCATGAGCATTGGCCTCGCGCACCGTTCAGCCGGTCGCTGTCCCTGCACGAAAGAGCCTTGGGAGTGCCGTGCGAGGCTATAGCGGCGCCGAAGATGGAGGCGCCTTTGATTTTATTTTTCAGACCGGAAAGGACCGATGATGTCGGCATTGTTTACTCCGTTTAAGCTGAAGGACGTGACTTTGCGCAACCGCATTGCGGTGCCGCCCATGTGCCAGTACAGCGCCGTCGATGGCCTGACCAACGACTGGCATTGGGCGCATTACGCCGGCATCGCCCGCGGCGGCGCCGGGCTGGTGATCGTCGAGGCCACCGCCGTCTCGCCGGAAGGCCGCATCACGCCGGCCTGCGCGGGCTTGTGGAACGACGCGCAGGCGGACGGGATGGCGCGTATCGCTTCGGCCATCAAGGCGGCGGGAGCCGTGCCCGGCATTCAGATCGGCCATGCCGGGCGTAAGGCCAGCGCCAACCGTCCCTGGGAGGGCGACGACCATATCTCCGAGTCCGACCCGCGCGGCTGGCAGACCATCTCGGCGTCGGCGACGGCCTTCGGAGGGCAGCTGTCCAAGGTGCCGCGCGAGATGACGGTCGAGGATATCGCCCGCGTGAAGTCCGACTTCGTGGCGGCGGCCCGGCGCGCCCGGACAGCCGGTTTCGAGTGGTTGGAATTGCACTTCGCTCACGGTTATCTGGGGCAGAGCTTCTTCTCGACCTATGCCAACCAGCGTAGCGATCAATATGGCGGCGATTTCGCCGGGCGCAGCCGCTTTCTGCTGGAAACCTTGGCGGCGGTGCGCGAGGTCTGGCCGGAAAATCTGCCGTTGACCGCCCGTTTCGGCGTCATCGAATATGACGGCCGCGACGAGGAAACTTTGGCGGAATCCATTGAGCTGGTGAAGGCTTTCCGCGAACGGGGACTGGATATGCTGAACGTCAGCGTCTGCTTTTCCACCCCCAATGCAGATATTCCCTGGGGACCGGGCTTCCTGGCGCCGATCGCCCAGCGGGTCCGCCGTGAGACCGGCTTGCCCGTGGCGTCGTCGTGGGGCATCGAATCGCCGGTCATCGCCGAGCGGGTGGTGGCCCAGGAACAGATGGATCTGGTGATGATCGGTCGCGCCATGTTGGCCGACCCCCATTATCCCTATCGCATGGCCCTGGCCTTGAGTGTTGCAAAACCGTCCTGGGTTCTGCCTGCGCCCTATGCTCATTGGCTGGAACGCTACCGCCTCCATCAGGCTGACTGACGAAGGCGCGGGGCGGGCAGGCCGCCGAGGCGCCGCTGACTAGCGTCGTTCCTCGGGCGGTCTGTCCGACGCCAGCATAGCCAGGACGTTCATGGGCTGAAGTTTCGAGGCGGCGGCGATCTCGGAGACCGATTGGCTCTCGTCGGCGGTCACGCCTTGGGTCTTCAGAAGGGCCACCGCCTGATCCGGGCTTTTGCCGAAAGCGACGGCGGCATCGCCGAGACTGGCTTTCTGCAGGGCGACGATGATGGACTTGGGGCCGCCCTGGACCGCGGGTGCGGCGCTTAGGCCGGTAAAGAGGATCGACGCCGCCAGAATGACGGTGAAAGCCGACAGGGACGGACGCTTGCCGATATAGCCCGCCAGGCTTTTCCAGTGGCGGGCGGCATGCCAGCCGCCGATGGCGACAAAAAACAAACCAAGCCATTCATGGGCCGTGTGGAAAATGTTCTGTTCGAGATGAAAGAACAGAGCGACACCTGAAACCGCCACGATCATGAAAAGACCGGTGGCGGCGGGGGTGACGATCTCTCGCATGGTGAACTTCATTGTCTTTGCCTTATTCCTGATGCCCGCCGGTGATGATAAAGCGGTATGAGGCATAAGGTTTGTCTCGTTCGTGCGGCTGTGTTTCCATTTGTAACCGGCCAAGCCCTTGCGACAATCAGGTACAATTTTTCCCAGGGAGCCCAGGGCGTTTCCGCGCATAGTAAAAGCGCGGAGGAGGCAGATGATGGAAAAAGTCCCGCATATTCTGGTGGTCGACGACAGCAGGGAAATTCGTGAGCCGCTGGCGAAGTACCTGACCAAGATGTCCTTGCGGGTGAGCGTCGCGGGAGACGGCAAAGCCATGCGCCAGATTCTGGCGGGGGCGGCCATTGATCTTGTCATTTTGGACGTGATGCTGCCGGGCGAAAGCGGGCTGGAGCTTTGCCGCGATCTGCATGAAAGCGGCACTCCCGTCATCATGCTGACGGCCATGACCGAAGAGGCGGACCGGATCGTCGGGCTGGAAATGGGAGCCGACGATTACGTCTGCAAACCGTTCAGCCCGCGGGAATTGCTGGCCCGCATCAAAGGAGTTCTGCGCCGGGCCGGGCCGGGGCGGAGCCAGAGCAACTCTCTGGCCGGCAAACGGGTCCGCTTCGATAAATGGGTCTTCGACCTGACCAGCCGGGAACTGGTCGGTCCGGACGGAGTCAGCATGGCCTTGAGTGCCGCTGAATTCCGTCTTTTGGAAGTTCTGGCGGAACGGCCCGGCCAAACCCTGAACCGGGATCAGTTGCTGGATCTGAGCGTCGGCCGGGCGGCCGAGCCCTTCGACCGCAGCATCGACAACATCGTCAGCCGCCTGCGCAAGAAGATCGAGGACGATCCCAAGACGCCGCGCATCATCAAGACGGTCTGGGGCGAAGGCTATTGCCTGTCGGTGCCGGTCGAAGAGGCAGGGGCGCGATGACCATCCTGCCGAAGCGGATCTTTCCGCGATTGGTCGTTCTGCTGCTGGTGGTCACCGCCTTGTCGCAGGCGTTCAGTCTTCAAGAGGCGTTGGAAGGGGGGCACCGTACCCACAGAAGTTTGGTGCGCAGCCAGATATTCGAACAGGTGGAGGCGACGCTGCGGCTTTTAAGCTTCACTCCGTCCGTGGACTGGCGGACGACGCTGGATCATCTGAGTCTGGCCGATCTTTGCTATTCCCTGACCTCGGCGCCGCAGGTGGCGGGAGACAACGTCGCCGCCGACCGCGTCGCCCAGCGGCTGCAAAATCTGCTCGGGCCTTACAGCAGCGGGGCGTCCCGGCTGGCGATCCTGGAAAAACCGACGGCGGCTTGCGACGCTTACGTGCCTGTCAGTGGCATACCGTTCAACGGCAGGCCGAACCATCATCATGCTTTCAGCGGATTGGTGATTTCCGTGCCTTTGGCGGATGGGCGCTGGCTGAACGCCAATGCCCGTCTGGTCATACCGTCCATCTGGGAGAGTCTGCCGATTTTATCCATCCTCAGCATGCTGGCGGCGACCATTCTGGTGGTTTTCTGGGTGGTCAGCCATGAAACCCGCAGCCTGCGGCGTCTGGCCTCGGCCGTTGAAGGTTTCGGCCGAGGGCAGACGGTCGCCGACGTGCCGGAAACCGGTCCCAGCGAGGTCGTGGGGCTGATCCGTGCCTTCAACACCATGCAGGACCGCCTGACCCGTTTCATTCAGGACCGCACCCGGCTTTTGGCCGCCATCAGTCATGATCTGCGCACGCCTTTGACCAGTCTGCGTCTGAAAGCCGAATTGCTCGACAACAGTGAAGTGGCCGATCAGATGATCTCGACCATCGAAGAGATGGGGGCGATCGTGCAGTCGACGCTGGATTTCGCCCGCACCGAGGCCAAAGCCGAAGCGAACCGCAGCGTCGATCTGACCTCGCTGGTCGACAGTCTGGTCGAGGACATGGCGGAGCTGGGGCAGAGCGTGCGTTTCGAGGAATCGCCGCGGATCAATGTGCAGTGCCGGCCGACGGCCATTCGCCGGGGTGTGCGCAATCTGATCGAGAACGCCATCCGCTATGGCGGCAGCGCCTTGGTCCGCTGCCGCGTCACCCAGGATTTCGCCATCGTCGAAATCGATGACGAAGGACCGGGGATTCCCCCAGAGTCCTTGGCCGAGGTGATCAAGCCGTTCGTGCGCCTGGAGGGATCGCGCAATTCTGCGACCGGCGGGGTCGGGCTGGGATTGGCGATCGTCAACGATATCGTCGCCGCTCATGGCGGCAATCTGATCTTGGAAAACAAGGTCAAAGGGTTGCGCGCCACCCTGCGCATCGCTTTGCCGCAGCCCCGACCTTAGTATTAGAATTATGTATTTATTTGTCGTGGCAGCACGGCTGTTACGTATTGCTACAATTTCAGAACAGGGCTGACAAACTTTAAGGCGTCTGATGCCATAGGTTGTCCGTATTGGTTTTTCACAATGTGCGGACAGTTTCGACATGAAAAAACATTTTTCCATGTTCGCGGTCTCGGCGCTGATTTTCGGTTCGGTCATGGGATTCGTCACGGCGGTTGCCGCCGCCGACCCGATTGCGGATCGCGTTCATGGCTTCAAGGCCAGCAAGCATTCGGTCGAAGACATCAAGGACGACCTGAATGCCGGAGACATTCTTGCCATCAGCGCGTTGGCCAATTCTTTGGCGGATTTCGGCGCCCGCATTCCCAGTCTTTTCCCGCCGGGCAGCAATCAGGGCAAGACCGACGCCCGCAGCGAAATCTGGACGAATTTTCCCGATTTCGAGGGGAAGGCGAAAACCTTTGAAACCAGCGCCCGGGAATTGGCCGACCTGACCAAGACCGGTACGGCCGATAAGGCGCAGGTGGCCGGCACGTTCGCCAAGGTGGTGGACAGCTGCAAGTCCTGTCATCGGTCCTACAAGGAAGATTGACTTTGCGCGGTTTGGCGACCACGCGCCTCAAGATTTGGGACATGCCGGTCAGGCTGTTTCATTGGGCCCTGGTGGCGGCCTTTCTGCTCTGCGGCGTCAGCGGCTTCCTGGGGCGCATGGAGCTTCACGCCCTGGCGGGCGAAGCCGTTCTGGCGCTGGTGCTGTTTCGTGCCGGGTGGGGATTGGCCGGCAGCCAAACCGCGCGTTTCAGCGATTTCGTCAAAGGGCCGTCGGCGGTGCTGGCCTATCTGCGCGATCATCGCTCCCATCGGATCGGCCACAACCCCCTGGGCGGCTGGATGGTGGTGGCGCTGTTGGCCGTGCTGGCTTTGCAGGCCGGTTTAGGCTTGGCGGGCAATGACGATGTGCTGTTCGATGGGCCTTGGGCGCATCTGCTGCCGAAGCGGATGTCCGATGCCGCTACGGGCTTTCATCGTGTCTTGGTCTGGGGCTTGATGGCGATGGCGGCGGCGCATGTGCTAGCGGTAATCGTCCACCGGATTTTCTTTCAGGAAAACCTTGTCTGGCCGATGATCGCCGGCTGGAAGACGGTGACGGTCGAAGACGCGGCAAAAAAGTCTATTCCGGCCAACCCGCTCCGGGCGCTGGCGGTTGCCGCTGCCAGCTTGTTTCTCGTGTGGTGGATGATTTCCGCTTCCTGATCAGGCGGGCGGCCGGGACCGCTGCTGCGGCTCCGGCCTTTCTCTCGGCCCTCAGACTTCACGGACGGAGGTCTCGGTCGCCACCAGAACCGGGCAGGGAGCCTGTTCGAGAATGGAGGCGCAGGTCGAGGAATCGAAGAGTCGCTCCCAGAAAGACAGGTGCCGGTGCCCGACGACGATCAGATCGGCGCCGATGACGCCGGCCTGATGGATGATCGTTTGTGCGGAATTGCCGAAGGCGACATGCCCCTCGGCGGCGACGCCGCGTTCGCTCAAATAGGCCGTGCCGGTCTTGACCGTGTCGTGGGCGCGCACGTCCAAGCTTTCGACGGAAAGATCGGTGGCTCCGGCCATGCCGCCCGAGACGGCGGGCAAAGGATCGATGACGCTGACGACGTGCAGTTTGGCGCCGCTTTCCGTCCGGAAGAGCGTCAGGGCAAGATCCAGCACCTGGGTCGTCTGCTCTCCGCCGTCGATGGCCACGAGAATGGTTTTGAAATTCATGATGACGTTCTCCCGTTAATGCGCGCCGCCGGCATCGGCGGAGGCGCTGCCGTGGCGGACTGGATGCGACAGCCAGATCAGGCCGATCAGGCCGATGAACAATGCGCCGGAAATCCAGAAAAGATCGGTGGCGGACATGATAAATGCCTGGTGCATGATTTCGTTGTCCAATAGGCCGTAGACCTGTTCCGCCGTCAGATGAAGGCTGCGGGCCATGTTTTCGAACTGCGCCGTTTCGGCCGAGAACGGCGTGACGCTTTCCGTCATATAGGCGTGGTGACGGGTGGCGCCGTCCTCCCACAGGGTGCTCCAGACCGAGGCGGCGAACGATCCGGCCATGATGCGTGAAAAGTTATAGAGGCCCGATGCCGCCGGGATGCGTTGAGGCTCCAGCCCCGACAGGATCACCGTGGTCAGCGAGATGAAGAACGTCGCCATGGCCACGCCTTGAAGCAGATGGGTGGCGGCGATGTCGCCGGGAGCGACGTCGGGGCTGAAGGTGCCACGCCAGAAGCCGCAGCCGGCGAATACCAGAAAGGCGATGGTGGCGAAAAGCCTGGGATCGACCTTTGAGATGTTCTTGCCGACGACCGGCGACAGGATGACGGCGAAGATGCCGACCGGCGCGGTCACCAATCCGGCCCAGGTGGCGGTATAGCCCATGGTGCGTTGAAGCCACATGGGAATCAGCACCAGATTGCCGAAAAAGGCCGCGTAACCGATGGTGATGGCCAGGGTGCCCGTGGCGAAATTCCGCCTCTTGAACAGGCTCAGGTCGACGATGGGATGGGCCTCGGTCAACTCCCAGATGACGAAGAAGGTGAAAGCGATGATGGCGACGACGCTCAAACCGACGATGAACGAGGAATTGAACCAGTCCAGTTCCTTGCCCTTGTCCAACAGGATTTGAACGGCGCCGACCCAAATCACCAGCAGCCCGAGGCCGATCTTGTCGATGGGCAGGCGGCGGGTTTCACTTTCCCGGCCTTTCAGGACGACGAAGCTGAACCAGGCCGACAGCAGGCCGATGGGAACGTTGATGTAGAAAATCCACGGCCATGAAACGTTGTCGGTAAGCCAACCGCCGAGAACCGGCCCCATGACCGGGGCGACCACCGTGGTCATGGACCACAGGGCGATGGCCATGCCGGCTTTGGCTTTCGGGTAGCATTGCAGCAGCAGGGCTTGCGACAGGGGAATCATCGGCCCGGCGACCAGACCTTGCAGGGCGCGGAAAGCCAGCAGGGTTTCCAGATTGGTGGCGACGCCGCACAGAAGCGAGGTCAGGGCGAACAGCAGGACCGAGCCCAGGAACAGGCGCAATTGCCCGACCCGCATCACCAGCCAGCCGGTCAGCGGCACGGCGATGGCGTTGGAGACGCCGAAAGAGGTGATGACCCAGGTGCCTTGGCTGGCGCTGACCCCCAGGTCGCCGGCGATGGTGGTCAGCGCCACGTTGGCGATGGTGGTGTCCAGCACGTTCATGAAGGTCGCCAGCGACAGGGCGACGGTCGCCAAGGCGAGCCGTCCGCCGGTCAATGGAGGAAATGGGAGCATGGCGCGTCTCCGGCCGTCAGTTCGAGGTGTCGGCCACGCCGTTGCCGCCGCTTTGGGCGATCAGGCCGTCGATCAGGTGGTCTGCCTCTTTATCCAGGTCGGCGAAGACGGTGGTTTCCGCCACGGTTTCCTTTTGCCGGCCGGAGGAAAGCTGAGGACCGCTCAGATCCTTGACCGTCACATCCACTTCCATGGACAAGCCGATGCGCAAGGGGTGGGCTTTCAGTTCTTCGGGGTCGAGGGCGATGCGCACCGGAAGCCGCTGCACCACCTTGATCCAGTTGCCGGTGGCGTTCTGCGCCGGCAGCAGGGAAAAGGCCGAGCCCGTTCCCGCCGACAACCCGACCACCTTGCCGTGATAGGTCACGCCGCCGCCGTAAAGATCGGCGGTCAGGGTTGCCGGTTGTCCGATCCGCATATCGTTCAGCTGGCCTTCCTTGAAATTGGCGTCGACCCAGACCTGATCGAGGGGAACCACGGCCATCAGCGGCGTGCCCGGAGTGGTGCGCTGGCCCACCTGCACGGCGCGGCGGGCCACCTGTCCGGAAACCGGGGCGGGCACGACGGTGCGCCGCCAGGCCAGATAGGCCTCGCGCAGTTGCGCGGCGGCCAAGGTGACGCGGGGATGGCTGGTCAAGGTGGTGTTGTCCACCAGGACGCGATTGGCCTCAAGCTGCTTGCGGGCGCTGGTCACCTGTGACATGGCCTGCTGCACGGCGTCGCGGGCATGTTTTAACTCTTCGGTGGAGACGGCGCCGGTGTCGGCCAGCCTTTGGCGGCGCGCCAGATCTTCCTGCATGCGGGCCAGATTGGTTTCCTGCAGCGAGACGGTGGCGGCCAGGGCGCCGTCGTTGCTGTACAGGGCGCGGACTTCGCGCACGGTCTGGGCGAAGTGGGCCTTGGCCTGATCCAAGGCCAGCTTGGTGTCGGCCTGATCGATCGTGACCAGCGGCTGCCCCGCCTGGACGAAATCGGTGTCGTCCGCGCGGACGGCGACGACGGTTCCGGCGATCTGGGGCGACACCTGGATCACGTTGCCGGAAACATAGGCGTCATCGGTGGTCATGTTGTAACGCCCGACGCTGAACCAATAAACGCCGTAGGCGGCGCCGATGGCGGCGAACCCGATGGCGGCGGCGGACATCAGAAGCTTGCGCCGGCCATTGCCGGAAGCAGGCGGGGCTGCGGGGGTGGGAGTGTTCGACATGGGGGTTTTCCTGTTCGGAAGAAGGTCTATGAATTGGGAACGGTCTGGGGCGCGAAGCCGCCGCCCAGGGCGTGGGCCAGGGCGATCGACAGGGCGTATTGGCGGTTCCAGGAGTCGGCCACCTTGCGCCGTTGGGCGATCAATTCCCCTTCCGCCGACAGCACGGTCAGATAGTTGGTCAGCCCCTCGCGGTAACGCAGCACGGCCAGGCGGTAAGCCTGCTCCAGATGCGCGACGGCCACCCGTTCCTGGGCCAGGGCGTCCTGATTGGCCTGCCACGAGGTCAGTTGGGCGACGATGTCCTGCAAGGCGGAGAGAACGGCGCCGTTATATTGCTCGATTTCGATATCCAGGCTGGCGGTGTCCTGGGCGAGATTGCTGCGCAGCCGTCCGGCATCGAAGATCGGCAAGGTGATGGCCGGTCCGGCGCCGTAAGTGCGGCTGGCGGCCACCAGGAATTGGTCGAGGCCGATGGATTGCAGGCCGACGAAGGCCTTCAGATTGATGTTGGGATAGAATTCGGCCTTGGCGGCGTCGATGCCGTGCGTGGCGGCCTCGATGCGCCAGCGCCGTGCGACGATGTCGGGGCGGCGCCCGATCAGTTCCGCCGGCAGGGCCGACGGCAGCCCGATGGCCGTGTTCAGATGCAGCGCCGGGCGCTGGATCGCCGTTCCCCGGTCGGGGGACGCGCCGATGAGAACCGCCAGGGTTTGCCGCAACAGGGCGATGCGTTCCTCTCCGGCGGTGATTTCGGCCTGGGCGGCGGCGATGGCGGCTTCGGCTTGCTGATTTTCGATGTCTGTGACCAGGCCGGCGCCGGACAATTTCGCCGATAATCCTTGAATCTCCTGCTTCTGGCGCAGCAGTTCGCGGCTGATGTCCAACTGGTCGTATTCGGTGGCCAGCCGCGTATAGGCCTGGGCGATGGCGGTTTCCAGTTCCAGCCGGGCGGCTTGGGCTTCGACTTCGCTGGCGTGCAAGCCGCCCAGGGCGGCGCGGTATTCGGCTTCGTGCCCGCCCCAGATATCAAGGTCGTAGCTGCCGTCCAGCGACATGCGGTCGTCGCTGCGGGTGTTGCCGGCATAAGGAGCCGGGTACAGGCCGTTGTTGGTGAAGCGCTCGCCGGTGACGGAGCCCGAGGCGTTGACCTGGGGATAGAGCTGCGACCGGCTGAGGCCGGCCTGGGCGGCGGCCTTGCGGATGCGGGCCTGCGCCGCTTTCAGGGTCGGGCTGTCCTTCAGGGCTTCGGCGATCAACTGATCAAGCTGCCTATCCTGATATCCCGCCCACCAATCCTGGGTCGGCCAGGGAGCGTTCTTGGCAATTCCCTGGCTGCTCTGCTCCAGCGCCAACCGATCGGCGTCGATTTTTCTGGATTCGCTTTGAATGCCATCCCAACTGGCGCAGCCTGCAAGCAGCAGAACGGCGACCGGGGTGGCCAGCAAGGATGTTTTATTCATGGGTTCGGCTCGTTCTGTGTCGTTGTTAAGGCTGTTACTGCCTAGGCAGTTAATTCCACAAAAAAATTAGTGCTGCTCGTCGACGAGGTTGGCGATCATCCGGTCCAGCATGGATTGCAGCAGCTCGATTTCTTCGGCCTTGAACCCTTTCAGAAGTTGATTCAGGTTCTGTACGGCGATGGGGGCCAGTTGCGGATAGAGTTCCTTGCCGGCGGGAGTCAGGAAAATTTTCACCACCCGGCGGTCTTCGGCGCAGCGTTCCCGATAGATCAGGCCGCTTTTTTCCAGCCGGTCCAGCATGCGGGTCATCGAACCGCTGTCATAGCCGATGGCCCGGCACAGCTCCGAAGCGCTGCCGCCGATGCCGCTGGCGATCCGGATCAAAACCACCCACTGAGCGCCCGTGATGCCCAGGACGCTGGCCCGCTGATCAACGATTTCCTTCACATGGCCGGCGACATCAATGATGGATCGGGCGACGTTGCGGCGGGGAGTGTAGGTTTCGGCGGTGATCGGTTGGCTGTCGTCGCTCACGGCGGAATGTCCAGTTATCTGTCTGGGCAAATACTGCCTAGACAGATAACTGGTGTCAAGATGAATCCGTCGTTCGTTCGGCGGTCGCCTTAGGCGATGCTGCGGACGATTCCGCCTTCGACCCGCAAGGCCGCGCCGTTGGTGGCCGACGCCTGGGGCGAGCAGGCGTAAACCACCATGTTCGCCACTTCCTCGACGCTGGCGAAACGCTTCAGCAGCGAGGTCGGACGCTGGGTCTGGATAAAGCTGGCGGCCATGTCGTCGGCGGTGATGCCGGCTTGGCGAGCCATGTCCTGCACGAAGGCTTCGACGCCGTCCGAGCGGGTGGGGCCGGGCAGCACCGAATTGACGGTGACGCCGGTTCCGGCGGTCAGTTCGGCCAACCCGCGCGACACCGCCAGCTGGGCGGTTTTGCTGAAGCCGTAATGAATCATTTCCGTGGGAATGTTCAGGGCGGATTCCGAGGAAATGAAGACAATGCGGCCCCAATTCCGTTCCAGCATCCCTTTCATGAAGGCTCTTGAAAGGCGGACGCCGGACATGACGTTGGTCTCGAAAAAGCGGGTCCAGTCGGCGTCGGGGGTTTCGAAGAAATCCTTCGGCTCGAAGATGCCGGCGTTGTTGACGAGAATGTCCAGGCTGGGGACGGTGGCGGCCAGGGCGGCGCATCCTTCGGCGGTGGCGACATTGGCGGCAATGCCGCTGACGGCGGCTCCCGGCAGCTTCGCCTGTAGCTTCTTCACCGCTTCCTGAACGCGTTCCACCGTGCGTCCGTTCAGAATCACCGTCGCTCCGGCCTCGGCCAAGCCGCTGGCGATCGCGAAACCGATGCCGCTTGTCGAGCCGGTTACCAGAGCGGTCTTGCCGTGAAAGTCGATTTTCATGAGATGCGCGTCCTTCGATGTGGAGCATACCCGATAAGACATCGGTTTCCGTTTGGGAAATATCCGTTGGATATGGTGGACTTTCATCCGGGGTATAATGCTGACTGATTATAGTGTCCGCTCAGGATACCAGCGTCAGCCCGCCGTCGACGGCGATGGTCTGGCCGGTGACGAAGGCGTTTTCCATCAGGAAGATGTAAGCCGAAGCGATTTCTTCGGTCAGGGCGGTGCGGCCCAGGGGAATCAGGCTGGCAAAATGCTTGTCGGTGGCTTCGACCTGTTCGGTGCTCATGTGCCGCCACAGGGGGGTGGGCGTCCAGGTGGGGGCGACGGCGTTGGCGCGGCAGCGGCGCGGCGCCAATTCTACGCCCAATCCCTGCACCAGGGTGCGGATGGCGTCGTTGCCGACGATGGCGCCCGAGGCGTTGTGCGGGCGTCCGCCCGAACCGGCGGTGAAGACCATGCTGCCGCCGTTCGTCAGGGACGGAGCGGCAAGGCGGGCGATGGCCAGATTGGCGAACAGCTTTTCCTCGACGGCCTTGCGGATCACGTCGGCGGGAGCATCGAGAAAGCCGCCGCCCATGAAGCCTCCGGCCATGGAAACCAAATGGTCGAAGGGGCCGACGCCTCGGAAAAAATCCGTCAGATCGTCGGCTTTGGCGGCATCGAGCGCGTCGGAAGACACGTCGGCTCCTTCGGCGCGCAGGCATTCGGTGGCGCGGGCCAGTTTCGCCTTGTCACGGCCTGTGACGATCAGCTTGGCGCCCGCTCGCGCAGCCAAGGTGGCGACGGAAAAGCCGATCCCCGACGAACCGCCGATGATCAGAATGGTCTTGTCTTGAAGCTGCATGAAAAACGTCCCTAGGTCCGGAAGGTGGCGGCGACGTCGGCCGCCAATTTTTGATCGGTTTCGCCGGCCGATCCGCTGATACCGACGGCGCCGCAGACCTGCCCCTCCAGCAGAACGGGTTCGCCGCCCTGCAAGGGGACCAGGCCTGGCGCCGACAGCATGGCCGTCTGTCCGTCGTTGATCATGTCTTCGAACAGCTTGGACGGTGCCCGCAGCAGCGAAGCCGTGCGGGCCTTGCCGATGGCTACGTCGGCAGTGACCGGGGCGGCTCCGTCCATGCGCTGAAAGGCCAGAAGCGCACCGGCGGGGTCGGTGACGGCAACCGTGATCCGCAGCCCCCGCTCATGAGCCAGGGCCAAGGCCGACTCGATCAGAAGGCGGCATCCCCGCAGGCTCAAAGAGGGTGTTTGGACGACCAGAGAAGATGAGGACGGCATGAGAGGATCAGTCCTGGAATTTTTCGTTGGTGTCGGCTTGGCCCTTGACCCAATAGCCGGCGGCTTTCATGTCCGAGATGGGATGGCGGCGTTCGCCGGTCATGTGGTCGCGCAAGGCGCGGGCGACCGTGGCTTCGGCGGCGATCCAGACGAAACCGTCGCCCGGCGGCAGCTCCAGGGTCTTCAGGGCGGCGAGCAGAAAGGCGGGGTCGCTGGCCGCTTCGATCGAGCGATGCACCCACAGAGTTCGCAAATCGGCGGACGTCTGGAAGTTCTGTTCTTCCTCGGAAGCGGTGACGGCGGCCAAGGTGATGATCCTGGTGCCGGCGGCGGCTTCCTCGATGCGTCGGCCGATGGCCGGCAGGGCGCTTTCGTCGCCGATCAGCAGCCACCAGTCGTAATCGGCGGGAACGATTATCGATCCCTTTGGGCCGCCGACGGTCAGCTTATGGCCGGGGGCGGCGCTTCGTGCCCACCGAATGGCGGGGCCGCCCGCGTGAACGGCGAAATCGATGGTCAGGGTGCCGGCGTCCGTGTCGAAACGGCGGGGAGTATAGTCGCGCTTTTCCGCTCCACCCGCCGTCGACGGGAAGAAAAGCTTCACGTGATCGTCGGGAGACAGGCTGGAGAACCCCTGCATATCGTCACCTTCCAGCACGACGCGAATCATCCGCGGCGTGACGTGGCCGACGGAGCGCACCGTCAGATGGCGATGCTTGAGCTCATGGCGTACCCGGGTCACTTCATGGGGCATGAATGGATTCCAATATCGTGTGATCTGTGCATTCTTGCGAAAGCCGCGGAAAATAGGATACTAATTAGAATATGGATACCAATTGGTATTTCAAGTGGGCGGTCTGTAACTTTTGGGGATGCGAGCAATGGCCAGATTGAAAAGAGAGGAAAGTCAGGCGCTTACGCGATCGAAATTATTGGCGTCGGCCCTCAGGCTTTTTGCTCGGGATGGCTATGCCGCCGCCTCGGTGGATCGTATCGCCGAGGATGCCGGCTTCAGCAAAGGGGCCTTTTATTCCAACTTCGACGGCAAAGAGCAGATCTATCTCGAAGTTTTGGAAAGCTACGGGGAAGCCAATCTGGCTCGACTGCTGAAGGCCGTCGATCAGGCTGAAACGCCGGAACAGGTGATCGACGCCGTCGCCGGGTGGGCCACGCGCACCGCCCGCTCGGGCAATTGGGGGCTTCTGGTTCTGGAATACGCCCGCAGCACGCGGCACGGCGCCGACGTTCAAGCCAAGCAAGAGGCGATCTTCCGCGCCCATTGGCAGGTTTTGGGTGAACGTCTGGTCGTGCGGCTGAATCTGTCCGGCCGCGATCCTGGGGTCTTGGGAGCCTTGGTGTTCGAACTGACCTATGCTCCGGCCATGAGTTTCGTCGAATCGCCGTCGGCGGGCGATCTCGTCTCCTTGGCGTTGCGGGCTATTTTCAAAGAGGCGTCGTAGGCTTTCGGCAGAAGCTTGGCGGCGGCTGGGGAAATAGAGATGATACCCTTGGAAAGGCGCGCACCAGTCGTCTAGCACGCGAGCCAGCCGCACTTCGATGAGGTGCGTTCTCACCATGTCCTCGGGCACGTAGGCGAGGCCGAAACCCTGAAGACAGGCCGTCAGGATCTGGTCGTTGGAGCTAAAGTCAGCTGGCCTTCGACATGGACGTTGAATTCCTTGCCGTTCTTTTCAAATTCCCGGATCAGATTGCTGTCGTAGGTCGGCAAACGCAGATTGACGCAGTTGTGAGACAGCCGTTCCGGCGGTGTCCGGGGCATGTCCCGTTTGGTGAGATAAGATGGAGCGTCCACCACGGCCATGCGGATATCCGGGCTGATGCGCACGGCGATCATGTCCTTGGGTAGAAGATTGAACGCCTTTGGCTCATCCCCGAAAACCCAGTAACCCATTGAAAAAAGACCCTCCGGATAAAAATCCGGAGGGTTCCTAGTAACAGGGAGGCTTCACGTCTGGGAGACGTAGGGTCCGAAGACCCTGATCGGGCAATGCCCGAACAACAAAGGCGACCTGGATCAGGTCGCCTAAACCTGCGCAGGTGCTGCAATACAGCGTCTGCTGAAGAAATGTTTAAGGGATTTGACAGGCTGCGACTACGGACGATGAGGAATGCAAGTCATGCATTTCACTCATAGCCCGTAGGGGTATGGGGCGATTTCGCGTTGATCCAGTCTGCCTCTGCCAGGGTTCTGGCGGAATTCAGGCCGGTAAGATGAGCTTTTCCGCCTGATCGGCGATCTTCTTGATCAGGAAGTCGCGGAAGACGGAGATGCGCTTGGAATGGCGCAGCTCTTCCGGATAGACGAAATAGGCGTCGAAGCTGGGGCCGCGCAGCTCCGGCAAAATTTCCACCAGATTGTCAGCCTCGCGCGAGAAGTAGTCGGGCAAGGCGGCGATGCCCAGTCCGCTTTGCACGGCACGGAAGATGCCATAAATATTGTTGACCTTCAGCACCGGACGGCGGGGCATTTCCGGCCGGGCGCCGGCTTCCAGCAGCCAGTTGACGTTGCCCACCGGCGGCCGGGAATCGTCGCCATAGACGATGATGCTATGGTTATCCAACTCCTCGATGCTTTTGGGAACGCCGTGGCGCTTCAGATATTCCGGCGCGGCATAGACGTTGTAATGCATGGGCATCAAATGGCGCTGGACCAGATCGGGCTGGCGGGGCGGCATCATGCGGATGGCGACGTCGGCCTGGCGCATGGCCAGATCCAGTTCGCCGTCGTCCAGCACCAGGGTCATCTGGATTTCGGGATAGAGTTCCAGGAATTCGCGGACCCGGGGCGTCAGCCACAATGTGCCGAAAGCGACGGTGGTGGTGACTTTCAGCGGGCCTTGGGGGCGTTCGCGGCTTTCCGAAAGCTGGGCTTCGGTCATGGCCAGTTTGGCGAAGACGTCGCGGGCCGTGCGGAACAGCAGTTCGCCCTGTTCGGTCAGGATCAGGCCGCGGGCATGGCGATGGAACAAAGGAACGTTGAGACTTTCCTCCAGCGCGCTGATTTGGCGGCTGACGGCCGATTGGCTGAGGTTCAGAGATTCCCCGGCATGGGTAAAACTGCCGGCCTCGGCGACGGCATGAAAAACCCTAAGCTTGTCCCAATCCATTGTGCTTCCAGTCGCCTGGGCCGCTTCCAACCACCCCGCCGGGTGCGGCCATGCGCCCAGGCGGTTCTATCCCCTGGGCGCTATTGTGCCGTGACTTATGCTGTCTGTCCATGGTGGGTGAGGAAACGTTCGGCTTCCAGGGCTCCCATGCAGCCGGTTCCCGCGGCGGTGACGGCCTGACGATAGATTTTATCCTGGACGTCGCCGGCGGCGAAGACGCCGGGAACGCTGGTCTGGACGGTGCCGGGCTTGGTGATGATGTAGTTTTCGGAATCTAGTTCAAGCTGGTCTTTGAACAGATCGGTGTTGGGCGTGTGGCCGATGGCGACGAACACGCCGTCCACCGCCAGTTCCGAGGTGGTGCCGGTCTTGACGTTCTTCAGCCGCAGGGCGTTGACGCCGGGCGGGTTCTCGGTGCCGAGGATTTCGTCGGGCACGCTGTCCCAGACCACCGACACGTTCTTCATGGCGAACAGGCGGTCCTGGGCGATCTTTTCGGCCCGCAGGGAATCGCGGCGATGCACCAGAGTGACTTTCGAGGCGATGCCGGCCAGATAGATGGCTTCCTCGACCGCCGAGTTGCCGCCGCCGATGACCGCCACGTCCTTGCCGCGGAAGAAGAAGCCGTCGCAGGTGGCGCAGGCGGAAACGCCGAAGCCCTGGAACTTCTGCTCGCTTTCCATGCCCAGCCAGCGAGCGGTGGCGCCGGTGCAGATGATCAGCGTGTCGCCGCTGTAGGTGTCGCCCGAATCGCCGACGGCGACGAAGGGGCGCTTCGACAGATCGACGCTGACGATGGTGTCATAAAGGAATTGGGCGCCGACATGCTCGGCCTGGGCCTGCATCTGCTCCATCAGCCAGGGGCCTTGAACGGCTTCGGCGAAGCCGGGAAAATTCTCGATGTCGGTGGTGATAGTCAACTGCCCGCCAGGTTGCAGGCCCGCCACCAGAACCGGAGAAAGGTTGGCGCGCGCCGCATAGATGGCGGCGGTGCAGCCGGCCGGACCGGACCCGAGAATCAGAACCTTGGTGTGGATGTTGGCCATCGTCGTCATACCCTGGATGAAAGAAGCAAATCTGGCGTAAAGATATTGCGCGGTGCATCAAAGAACAAGGGACGCCGCGCCGAAAGGCGGCGGCATCCCCGATCTTCGGTCCGGCCTGCTTACAGGGCCTTGCCGTGCTCGGCCAGATAGTTGGCGACTCCCTCGGGGCTGGCCTTCATGCCGGCCTTGCCCTTTTGCCAGCCGGCGGGGCAAACCTCGCCGTGCTCTTCATTGAACTGCAGGGCGTCGACCAGACGCAGAGCCTCGTCGACATTGCGGCCCAGCGGCAGGTTGTTGATGTGGGCGAACTGCACGACGCCGTTCTTGTCGATCAGGAAGGTGCCGCGCAGGGCGACGCCGCCGGGCAGCAGCACGCCGTAATCGCTCGCGATCTTCTTGGTCAGATCGGCCACCATGGGAAACTGGACGTTGCCCAAGCCGCCCTTCTCGACGGGGGTGTTCTTCCAGGCCAGGTGGGTGAAGTGGCTGTCGACCGACACGGCGACGACCTTGACGTTCTTTTCGGCGAAAGCGGCCAGACGATGATCGTGGGCCAGAATCTCCGACGGGCAGACGAAGGTGAAATCCAGAGGATAGAAGAACACCAGACCATACGAGCCCGCCAGATAGCTCTTCAGATTGAAGCTGGGGTTGATCTCGTTGTTGGGCATGACGGCCGGAGCGGTGAAATCCGGGGCGGCCTGGGTAACCAGAGTGGTCATAGGTGTAGCTCCTGCTGAGAAACGGGATGGGGCGAATGTATGCTTGCAAAGGGCGCCTTGCAAGTTTCAACGGTTATAAACTGAGCGGATAGCCCTTTTAATCCAATGATTTATCTGTGAATAAGCGGATTAGCCTTTGATGATAAAGGCTTTTGCAGGGGGCTATGCGTATTTGAGTGGAATGGGGGCTTGGCGGCAGGCGGGCGGCTCTGTAATATAATTACCCGGACAGCCGGTTTTTTGGAGTTAAAGTTGATATGCAGCGGGTCAAACTTGACCGCATAGATCGGCGCATCCTGCAGGATTTGCAGGCTGACGGCCGAATGACCAACGTGGATCTGGCCCGCAGGGCCGGAATCTCGGCGCCCCCCTGCCTGCGGCGTGTCCGCGCGCTGGAGGAAGCCGGCTATATCCGCGGCTATCATGCCGAGGTTGACGCCGTGGCTCTGGGTTTCAATGTCACGGTGTTCGCTCATGTGGGTCTGAACAGCCAGGCCGAGGCCGACCTGAAGTCGTTCGAGGAACTGGTGCAGGGGTGGCCAGAGGTGCGCGAGTGCCACATGCTGGCCGGTGAAACCGATTTTCTTTTGAAGATCGTTGCCGAGGACTGGGATTCCTATCAGCGTTTCCTAACCACGAAACTGACGGCGGCGCCCAATATCAGCCACGTCAAGTCGGCTTTGGCGATCCGGAATTCCAAGCATCAGCCGGGTGTGCCGATCACTGTCGAAGAGGGTGACGACGGCGAAATCAGCGAATAGGCCCGGAGCGCAAGCCTTCGGGAGGAAACGTTCCAAAAGGCCGCAAAGGCCCCTCAAGTCAGAATTGGCTTTATCAAAAGAAAAGGCCGCCTATTCGGCGGCCTTCTTGATTCCCAGCGTTCCCCAGACATCCACCAGGGCGTTGACCAGACGATCCATCATGGCGTCGTCATGCAACGGCGACGGGGTGATGCGCAGGCGTTCGGTTCCCACCGGCACAGTGGGATAGTTGATAGGCTGCACATAGATGTCGTGGCGGCGCAGAAGATCGTCCGAGGCCTGCTTGCAGCGGGCGGCGTCTCCGACCATGACGGGAACGATGTGGCTGACCGAGGGAAGCACCGGAATGCCCTTTTCCGTCAGGCGGCGGCGCAGGGTTTCGGCCCGCTCCTGATGGCGCTCGCGAATCTCGTTGTGGTCCTTCAGGTAACGGATGCTGGCCAGGGCGCCGGCGGCGATGGCCGGAGGCAGGGCCGACGAGAAGATGAAGCCGGGGCCGAAGCTGCGGATGAAATCCACCAGATTATGCGATGCGGCGATATAGCCGCCGACGACGCCGACGGCCTTGGCCAGAGTGCCCTGAACGATGGTGACGCGGTCGAGCACGCCGTCGCGCTCACAGACGCCGGAGCCGGCCAGGCCGTACATGCCGACGGCGTGGACTTCGTCGCAATAGGTCATGGCGCCGTACTTTTCCGCAACGTCGCAGATGGCGGCCAGGGGGGCGATGTCGCCGTCCATGGAATAAACGGATTCAAAGGCCACCAGCTTCGGCGCGGCCGGGTCGGCGGCGGCCAGCAGGCGTTCCAGATCGGCGACGTCGTTATGCTTCCAGATTTGGCGTCGCGACTTGCCCTGGCGGATACCCTCGATCATCGAGTTGTGATTCAGGGCGTCCGAAAAGATGATCAGGTCGGGAATCTGGTTGCCCAGGGTCATCAACGTGGTCTGGTTGGCCACATAGCCCGAATTGAACAGCAGGGCGGCTTCCTTGCGGTTCCAGCCGGCCAGTTCCTCTTCCAGCAGCACATGAAAATGGTTAGTGCCCGAAATGTTGCGGGTGCCGCCGGCGCCGGCGCCGCACAGGCGCACCGCGTCGGTCATGGCCTCGATCACCACCGGATGCTGGCCCATGCACAGATAGTCGTTGCTGCACCACACCGTGACGTCGTGAACCTTGCCGTCGCGATAGTTCTTGGCCAGCGGGAAGTCGCCCGCCTGTCGCTCCAGATCGGCAAAGATGCGGTAGCGGCCTTCTCGCCGCAATTGGGCGATGCGGTCGGCGAAGAACTGCTCGAAATTCATGCGATCCTCTCTTTCGCGCCACTTCCGTGAGCCATGCTCCGGGGCGCGTTTCATCGGCGGGTGATGGTACTCACCATGCCAGCCGGGTGCAACAATCACGGGCCAGAATAGCCCTCTGATTTTTGCAGGTCTTGCTTCTGATCAAGCCTGGTTTACTCGACCTAAGTCACGGTTTGGTGTGAGCCTTGCGCCGATAGGCATAGACGTACACATGGTTCAAGGTCGTTTTGCCGGGGGCGCCGGTGGTCTTTTTGACGGTGCGGAAAAATTCCTCGACCTCGCCGGCTTGAAGGTCGTCGACGGCCTTGCGGGAAATCCAGGCGTCGCCGCTGGTGCGAAGCCTGTGGACGGTGAACAATTGGCGCTTCGGGTCGTCGGTGACGCCGACGAACCAGTCTGCAAAGCCGCCGCCGTTGGTGGCCATGTGGTTTTCCAAATCTTGAATGATCGCGCCCCGAGGCTTGCTCGCCATCGTTGTTCCCCAGTCCTTGAACCGCCTATCCGATTATCAACTTATTCCTTTTGTGAAAAACGAACAATTCAAAGATGGGTGCCGTTCAACTTATTGCGACCACTGGCGATAGGTTCCTGCGGCCAGGTTGATTTCGACAATGCGGTGGTTGTTGGTGTCGGACAGCAGCAGCCGTTCCGCTCCCGCCACGGCGATGCCGGCCGGTTCGGCGAAGGGCAGGCAGACGGTATCGGCGCAATTTCCCGGCGATTGGGTGGCGACGCGGCGGCTGACCGGGTCCAGGTGGCGGATCAGGCCGTTATAGCTGTCGGCCACCCATAGTCCGCCGCTGTCGTCGGCGGCGACGCCCAGGGCATGCTGCAGCAAAGCCTCGTCAAAGGATCCGTCGGCGTCGCCGAAATCGAACAGTCCCTGGCCCACCAGGGTTTCCACGTCGCCGGTGTTCAGGTCCAGCTTGCGGATGGCCGAAATCTCCGAATCGGCGAAATAAAGCGATGCTCCATGCAGCGCCAAGCCGCTGGGCTGGGCCAGCAGGGCGTGCTCGGACGGGCCGTCCCGTAAATTCTCGCCGCCGGTGCCCGCCGCCACGGCGAGGCGGTCGCTGGCGGGATCGTAGACGGCAAGCTGATGGGTGCCGGCATTGGCCAGATAGACTTTGCCGCCCGCCGTTTCGGCATCCCAGGGCGAGGCCAGGCGGACGGTTCCCGCCGCGTCGCCGCCGCGCAGGATGGGGCCGCGTCGACCGTCTCCGGCGATGGTGGTCACGCCGCCGTCGCGGCGGTCGATGCGGCGCAGGGCGTGATTGCCGGTATCGGCCACCCAGATGAAATCGCCGTCCGCCGCCAGGCCTTGCGGCGACCGGAACAAAGCCGAGGCGGCATCGCCATCCCGCAGTCCCGGTTGTCCACCGCCCCAGCGCCGAACTTCCTGGCCGTCATCGTCGAACAGGACGATCTGGTGATGGCCGCCGTCGGCCACCAGCCAGCCGCCGCGGCCGTCAGACTTGATCTTGCCGGGGAATAGCAGCCGTTTGTTGACGGGTTGGGGATTGGCCAGGAGGGGGTGGCCGGGCCGCACGGTTCCTTCTTCGGCGAACTGGCGCAGCATTTCCGCCACGCCCTCCAACAAGGCGTCGGGGTCGGGTTCTCCCGACAACTGACCGATCACCCGCCCGTCCGGAGAGACGAGCACCAGGGTCGGCCAAGCGCGGACGGCGTAATCCTCCCAGATGCTCATATAGGGATCGTGAATCACCGGATGCCGCACATCGTACCGTCTGACGGCCTGTTCGACGTTGGCGGCTTGGCGTTCGGCGGCGAATTTCGGGGAATGCACGCCGATCACCGCCACCCGATCGGCGAACGCCTCTTCGACTTTCCGCAGGATGGGCAGGATGTGCATGCAGTTGATGCAGCAGAACGTCCAGAAATCCAGGATCACCAACCGGCCTTCCAGCGCCTTCAGCGGCAGGGGGCGGTCGGTGTTGAACCATTGCAGGCCGGGGCGGTCGAGTTCCGGGGCGCGGACGCTGCCGTACATGGTCTGAGCCTTTCGTCAGCGGCGGCTTCTGGGATCCAGAATGTCCTGAAGGCCGTCGCCCAGCAGATTGAAGGACAGCACGGTCAGAAAGATCAGTCCGCCGGGCCACACCGCCAACATGGGGGCGGCGAACAATTGCTGCAAGGCGCCGGTCAGCATGTTGCCCCAGCTGGCCATAGGCGGCTGCACCCCCAGCCCGAGGAAGGACAGTGCGCTTTCCAGCAGGATGATGTTGCCGACCGACAGGCTGGCGGCGACGATCACCGGCGAGGCGACGTTGGGCAGAAGATGGCGCAGCATCAGCCGGCCCGGCGGCACGCCCAGGGCCTGGGCGGCGCGGACGAAATCCTGCCGCATCAGGCTGAGGGTGGCGGCGCGCACCAGCCTTGCCACCGTGGTCCAGCCGACCAGGGCGATGATGACGACAATGCGCACCAGCCCGGCGCTTTCCGAACGGAACCATTCCGGCGGCAGGCCCAGCTTGGCCGGATCCAGCGCGCCCAGCACGATGAGCAGCGGCAGCAGCGGCAGGGCGATTACGCCGTCTGTCAGACGCATCAGCAGGGCGTCGGCCCAGCCGCCGCGCAGCCCGGCGGTCAGACCGACCAAGGTGCCCAGCACCGCGGCGGCCAGAGCCGTCAGCAGTCCCACCAGCAGCGATACCTGCCCGCCGTGCAGCAAACGCACCAGCAGGTCGCGGCCCAGTTCGTCGGTGCCCAGGGGATGGCTCAGGCTGGGGGGCAGCAGCATGGACATCAGATCGACGCTGTCGGCGTCCCAGCCCAACCACTGTTCGGCGGGCGTCGCCAGTAACGCCCCCAGGCACAGCAGGATCAGCAGAACGGCGCCTAACACGGCGGGGGGATGCGAGATCAGGCGTTTCATCCCAGTCTTACCCTGGGGTCCAGCAGGGCGTGCAGCAGATCGGCCAGCAAGCTGCCCAGCAAGGTCAAGGCGGTGGCCAGCAGCAAGGCGGCCAGGGCCAGATTGTAGTCGTTGCCCATCACTGCGTCATAGGTCAGCTTACCCATGCCGGGATAGGCGAAGACGGTCTCGGTCACCAGCACGCCCGAGAATAGCGCGCCGATGTCCAGGGCCAGCACGGTGAAGACGGGAATCAGGGCGTTGCGCAAACTGTGACGGATCACTACCTGGGGCCACGACAGGCCTTTGGCCCGCGCCGTGCGGATCCAGTTCTCGCGCAGGGCGGAAATCATGGCGGCGCGCATGTAGCGCAAATAATGGCCGAAGCTGGCGGTGGCCAAGGCAGCGACCGGCAAGGCCATGTGCCGCAACCGGTCGCCGATGCCGCCGCCGCCCACCGTCTCGACGCCGGAGGCGGGAAACCAGCCCAGGGTGACGGCGAATAAGATGATCAGCAGCAGACCAAGCCAGAAGACCGGCAGCGAGATGGCGGCGAAGGCGGCCAGATTGAGGCCGTGCTCGGCTGGACGCCCCTGGCGCAAGGCGGCCCAGGCGCCGCAGGGCAGGGCGAGGATCAGGGCCAGGGTCAAGGCCGCGGCCATCAGGCCGGCGCTGTTGCCCAGGGGGCCGGCCAGGGTCTCGAGTACCGGGCGGGCCGTCAGGCGGGAATAGCCGAAATCGCCGGACAGAGCCCCGCCCAGCCAATGGGCGTAGCGGGCCAGCAGAGGCTGATCGACGCCATAGACGGCCTTCAGCCGGGCGACGTCTTCGGGGGTCATGGTGGGCGAGGCGGCGGCCATCAGCTCGATGGGGTCGCCGGGCATCAGCCCCATCAGTCCATACACCAGAAGCGACATCAGCAGCAGAACCAACGCCGACTGCAGAAGTCTAAACCCCAGATGACGGGCCATGGGCGGTCGGGACGGGAGACGGTTCCGGCGCTCAGGCCGGAACCAGCCCTTCGGCCACCAAGGCGGCCTGAACGTCCGGGCGTTTCCCGACGCGGGAGAGATAACCCTGCAAAGCCGGCCAACGGGCGTAATCGAATCCCAGGCGGGGCAGCCAGGACAAGATGGTGAACAGATAGGCGTCGGCCACGGTGAAGTCGTTGCCGTCCAGATAGGGCTTGGCTCCCAGCGTATCGTTCAGCCAGCTGACGCGGGTGGACAGGGTGTCGCGCAGGGCATTGCGCAAGGCTTCCGGCGTATGCGGGTTGAACAGCGGGCCGCAGCCCTTGTGCAGTTCGGTGGCGATGAAGAAAAGATATTCGGCGACGGCGAAATAGCCGTCGGTGCCGGCGGCGGGCAGCAGCTTTTTGGCCGGAACCTGATGGCCGATCCACAGCAGGATGTGCCCGACCTCGGTCAGCAGACGGCCGTCATCCAGGCGCAGGGCGGGAACATAGCCGCGCGGATTGATCTGGCGATAATCTTCGCCGGCTTCGGTGGTCTTGGTCTTCAGATCGACTTTGTCGAGGGTGAAGGGCAACCCGGATTCGCGCAGGGCGATATGAACAGCCAGAGAACAGGCACCGGGAAAATAATAGAGCTTCATCTCAACCTCCCCATTGGTTACCGGAGGGTAGTAGGGGCGCAAGATGTAGTTCCGTCAAGTCAAAATCCCATCAAGGGCCACGGTTTCGTTTGAAGAACAGATGAACCCACAATCCCGTGACCACGCCGACCACCAGCATGATTATGGTCGCCAGCGTAGTTCCGTTGGTCACTTCCCCGGCGAACGGCAGGCCGCCCGTGTTCATGCCGAAATAGCCGGTCACCAGCGTCATCGGCATCAGCACCACGCTGGCGATGGACAGGGTGTAAAGATTGCGGTTGGTTTCCTCGGCCATCAGGGCGGTGAATTCTTCCTGCAGCACCTTGGCGCGGTCCTGGGCTTCGCGGACGTCTTCGGCCAAGGCGTTGATGTCTTCGAAACTTTGCCGGAAAGCTTCCTGCTCTTCCGTCGCCAGCCAGGAATTGACGCGGGCGTGCAAACGGGCGATGGCTTGGCGGTCGGGCGATACCAGGCGGTACAGCGTCACCGCCTCGCGCCGCAATGAGCCCAGCCTTTGGCGTAGACCCTGGGTGCGGCCGGCCAGCAGCGAGTCTTCGGCGGCGTCGATCTGGCGCAGCAGGGCGTTGGTCAGCCGGCCCAGATTGTCGGCCACGGATTCCACCAGATCCAGGAACAGGGCGATGCTGCTGTCGGGAACCGTACCGCGTTCCACCTGGGCCAGCAGCCGCTGGGTGGCCAGTTTGGGGCTGCGGCGCACGGTGATCAGCCGATGGCGGTCGACCCAGACCCGCAGGATGCCGATGGCGTCGGTTTCGCCCTGAAGCGAAACGTTGAGATCGTTCAGGCTGAGCAGGAAGCCGCGCGGGCTCAGGACCATGTGCGGGTGGTTGTCGGTATCCAGCATGGCCTCGGCGGCGGCTTCGGGCAGGCCGGCGCCGCTGTTCAGCCAGCGCTTGGCCGGCTGCATGGCGATGTTCAGGTGAATCCAGCAGAAGCCGCCCTGTTCCTCGGGGGCCACGCCTTTCAGGCACTCCTGCCACGACAAGGCTTTCGGCGGCTGGCCGGGAACGAATAGAAAGGCGTTGACTAGACCGGCGTCGGCATCTTCCAGGATTTGCGACGTCATGTTATTGGGCCTTCCAGTTTTCCACCCACAGCGTGGTTGGGTATTGATGTCCGGTGGGCTCGACTCCCTTCAGCCATAAAGGCAGGACATAAGGGTCGGAGCGGAAGGTCAAAGGCAGATCGGGAAGGTCTTCGGCGTACAAAGCCTGAAGCTGCTTCCACAGCTCGCGGCGTTTATCGCGGTCCAGTTCGGTTTCGATGGCGTCGATCAGGGCGTCCATCTTGGGGTTGTGATAGGCGCCGACGTTCTGGCCGGCGTAATTGTTGAGCGCCGTGGGCACCATGTCCGAGCGCAAGGTGGTGCGCGGCACGCTTTCCGGCGCCGACATCCAGGCGAACATGGCGGTCGAGGGGAAGTTGTGGCGCAAGACCGATTCACCGAAGAAGGTGCGGGCCGGCTGGTTGCGGATGGTGCTTTCGACTCCCAGGCGTTTCCAGGACTGCTGGGCGACCAGTTCGGTGACTTCGCGGTTGCGCAGTCCGGCGGTGGTCATCAGCTCGATCGCCAGTTTCTCGCCCTTGGCGTTGCGGCGGACGCCGTCGGCGCTCTTGCTCCAGCCCGCCTGCTCCAGCAAGGCGGCGGCGCCTTCGGGGTCATAGGGCACCGTCGGCACCGTCGGATCGTAGACCCAGTCCAGGGGATTGACCGGACCGTTGGCGATGGCCTGCTTATCCTGGAAGATCTGATGCATCATCATCGGTCTGTCCAACCCCATCAGCAGCGCGCGGCGTACCCGGCGGTCGGCCAGGATGGGATTGTCGAGATTGAGCGAAATATGCTCGAACGACAGGCCGGGCTTGTAGGTGACGGTCCATTCCGGGCGATGGCGCGTCTCGAAGGCCAGGGCGGCGTCAAGGGTGAAGCCGATCTCGCCGGCAATCATGTCGATGCCGCCCGACAGTAGATTGGCTTCAAGAGCGGGAGTGGCCTCGACGGCCTTGACGACGATGCGTTTGAACGCCGGCTGGGCGCCCCACCAGTACGGATTGGGCTCCAGCACCACGTATTGCCCACGCGCTACCTGGGCGATGCGGTAGGGGCCGTTGTAGAGGCCGGGGTTGCCGGTGTCGGTGTCGTACAGGGTGCGAGTGCGGTAGTCCGCTGGTTCGGCGAAAGCCTTCTTCTCCAGATGTTCGGGCAGCAGCACGAAATCGTTGATGGCGTTGTAATCGAAGGTCAGTTTGGTGACGTGCAGGGTAAAGGTCTTGTCGTCCTTGACGTCGATGGCGCGGATGCGGCGGAACATGTCGCCGTTGGACACGCCGGTCTGCGGGTGTTTTCCCACCTCCCAGGTGAACAGCACGTCCTTGGTGGTCACGGGTTCGCCGTCGCCCCATTTGGCGTTGGGCTGGATGGTGTAGGTGATGGCCACGCCCTTTTGGCCGCCCGGCAGGGTTTCCGCCGCCGCCAATCCGTTTTCCAGGGTCGGCAGCTTGGTGCACAGCATGCAGATCAACTGCCAGTCCTTGTCGTGGACGGTGAAGGGGCGCAGGGCCATGCCCAGGATGTAGTTCTTGGCCACCATGCCCTCGATCAGCGGATTGAAGTTCGAAGGAAACTGGATGATGCCGATGGTCAACGTGTCGTGGCCGTCGGCCCGCGCCGGCGTCTGTCCGGCCAGCATGAGCAGGGCGCAGACAAGGGAGATGGCGAAGCGGCGAAGGGAGAAAGTCGGCATGGGCGTCGTCATCCGGCTGGTCGGTGTGGCCGGATGGTAGCTCTTGTCGCCGTCTGGGAGGAAGAGGGGATGTGCCTCCCTTCCCCAAGGGCGTCTGGGGAGGGGAAGGGAGGCGCTCCCGCCCGGCTGAAGAGGATGCCGGGAGAGATCGGGTGTTGCCCCCCTTCCCCAAGGGCGTCTGGGGAGGGGAAGAGGGGCAGCCCAACCCGCCGAAGCGGGAAGGCGTTCAACTGGGGTGCGCCCCCTTCCCCAAGGGCGTCTGGGGAGGGGAAGGGGGCGCCCGGTGCTCACCGAAGAGGTTGGCGTGCACCGGTTTCCTTATCGACGAGCATCTTCATGCTGCGCCCGTCGGGATTGACGATTTCGACCACCAGGGTCTTGTCGTCGCGTTCTGTCACCTGCCCCACATGGGGGCGTTTGCTGAACTGCTCGTCCAGGGCCTTGCGCACCATGTCGGGCGTCAAAGGCCGGGGCAGTCCGGCGAAGGGGTCGGGCCGGGGGCCGCCGGGCGGTCCCGGAGGCTGCCCGCCGTCCATTCCTGGGGGCGGCGGTCCGCCTCGTCCCATTCCGGGGTCCATGCCGTCGTCCAAACCCGTGCCTCGGGGCGCCGTTTGCGCAAAAGCCGAAGCGGCCATCAGTCCCGACAGGATCACGCCAATGGCGACCGTGGGGGCCAGGCGGCCGGATAAGGGAAACGGGCGGGTCATCGCCGGGTGGGCTCCGTTGCTTTCGATGGTGATAATTGAAACAGGCTTCCGTTACGCCTGTATGTCGAGGACGGGGGTATTTGGTAACGCTTTGTAACAGCCGAAGTTCTTGGAAACTCGGGCGTTACTCTAAAGTGCTGCCACTTTTACGCGGGTGGTTCTATATTACGGGAATGAACGAAAACGCTGCCCCTCACATCCTGGTCGTCGACGACGACCGCGAAATCCGCGACCTTCTGTCCCGTTTTCTGGTCAAGCATGGCCTGCGTGTCAGTTCGGCCAAAGACGGGATCGAAATGATGAAGATCCTGGAGGCTTCCGCCATTGATCTGGTGGTGCTGGATCTGATGATGCCCGGCGAGGACGGCTTGTCGCTGTGCCGCCGTCTGCGGGCGACGTCGACGATGCCTGTGATCATGCTGACCGCCATGGGCGAGGATACGGACCGCATCGTCGGTTTGGAAATGGGGGCCGACGACTATCTGCCCAAGCCTTTCAATCCCCGCGAACTGCTGGCCCGCATCAAGGCGGTGTTGCGCAGGGCGCAGGCCGTGGTCGCCGCTGCGGCCCCGTCGGCAGGCGAAGCGTTGTGCTTCGAGGGCTGGACCCTTGAAGTCGGTTCGCGCCGTCTGCTCAATCCGTCCGGTGAAGAAGTCGTGTTGTCCACCGGCGAATGGGAACTGCTGTACGCCTTCGTCACCCATCCCCGACGGGTATTGTCGCGCGATCAGCTGCTCGACCTGGCGCGGGGGCGTTCGGCGGTGCCGTTCGACCGCAGCATCGACATCCAGGTCATGCGTCTGCGCCGTAAGGTCGAAGACGATCCCCGCGATCCGCATCTGATCAAGACGGTTCGCGGTGGCGGCTACATGTTCTCGGCCGAGGTGGCGTCCTGATGCGGCTATTCCCGGAAACGCTGGTCGGCCGCACGGTGCTGGTGCTGATTTTGGGGCTGATCCTGTCGCAGTTGGCGATGATCGGTGTTTTCTCGCTGAACCATCGTGATCTGACCACGCGTCTTGGCGTGCAGCAGATGGCCGAACGCATTGCTCAGTCGGTCCTGATCGTCAACAAGGCCGCCAATCCCCAGCGCGTTGACACGGTGATGACCTTGGGCGATCCCGGGTTCCGTCTCGGGTGGGGATCGGATCCTGTGGTGCGTGACGACATGGTGGGATCCATGAGCGTCGAGCGCGAAGGCGAGGAGATGAAGGAGGCTTTGTCCACTCATCTTCCCCAGCGCGATATCCTTGTCGCCGAATTGAGCCGACGCCGCGACGGTTCCATTATCGACGGCGAAATTTCCGGCCCCGGCCCCGGCCCCGGTTTCGTCGCCCCGGAGGGGCACCGCGAGCTTATGGTGGCGGTCAAGCTCGACGATGGCAGCTGGTTGAACTTCGTGACCCATATGGCTCCGCACGAGCCTTTCCTGCGCGTGCCGTTCCTGGGGCCGTTGCTGGGCAGTCTTCTGGTTCTGCTGGTCTTGTCCGTGGCGGCGGTGCGTCGCGCCGCCAAGCCGCTGGCGGTGATGGAGGCGGCGGCGCAGCGGTTGGGCCGCGACGTCTATGCTCCGCCGGTGCCGGTCAGCGGCCCGCGCGAAGTGCGGTCGGCGGCGGCGGCCTTCAACGAAATGCAGACCCGTCTGCGCCGTTTCATCGACGACCGGACCCAAATGGTGGCGGCCATCAGCCACGACCTGCGGACGCCCATCACTCGTCTGAAGCTGCGCGCGGAATTTATTGACGACGATGAGCAGCGGGCCAAGGTGCTGGCCGATCTGGACGAGATGGAGGCGATGATCGCTTCGACCCTGGCCTTCGCCCGCGACGACGCCACCCGTGAAATGCGCCAGCCCTTCGATCTGGCGGAAATGCTGCGCGATCTGTGTGGCGAGTTTTCGGCCAATTACGAGGGGCCGGACAATCTGCCGGTTACGGCCGGTCCGCTGAGCGTCAAGCGCACCTTCGCCAATCTGCTGGGCAACGCCAAGAAATACGCCGGGTCGGCCTGCCTGACCCTGGGGCTGCGGGGCGACGACCATGTGGTGGTGGTGATCGACGACGATGGTCCGGGCATTCCCGAGACGGAAATGGAACGGGTGTTCGCTCCGTTCTATCGGGTGGAAGCGTCGCGTAATCGGGAAACCGGCGGCACCGGCCTGGGTCTGGCGGTAGCCCGTTCGGCCATTCGTGCCCACGGCGGCGACATCCACCTGGCCAACCGGCCGGAAGGCGGATTGCGCATCACGGTGGTGATGCCGGTCTGAGGTTTTGTGCCGCCGACATGGCGGAAGGCCCGTCGTTCGCGCCAAAAGAAAACGCCGGAACCCGAAGGCTCCGGCGTTTTCTTTTGCGTATTCCTGCCGGCGCTTGCAGCGCCTTGGGCCGGATTACTCGGCGGACATGTCCTCGACGCCGACCGAGGTGATGGCCAGGATCACCAGGAACAGGACGGCGGTCAGGGCCAGGCCCAGATAGACGGCGAAGCCGAAAGCCGGGATCAGCTTGAAGGCGGTGCCGATGAAAATGCCGAGATAAACAACCAGGCCAACCAGGGCCAGGCCCAGTGAGCCCAGGGTCTTAGCGGTAGCGGACATGCAGTGATCCTCCTATGCGGTCCCCCCACGAGACCGGAGTAATTGTGTGGTTTCTTCTAGCCCATTGCGTGGCGCTTGTCCACAGGCTGGATGCGTGCCAAGACGAAGGGAGTGCATTCCGTCGGCGCATGAAGGGTTTTTGATGGCAAATGCCGATTTAACGTTATGCTAGAGGCCTGAAGCAGCAAAGGTGAGGCCTATCGTGGCTAAGACCAACAAGAAGACCCGCTCCTCCTTCGATCTGGAAGTCGATTCCGTCTTGGGGGCCCGCCACGGCAATCCCTTCGCCTTTCTGGGGCCGCATGTCGTTGGCGGCGATTGCCATGTACGCACGGTGCAGCCCCGTGCGGTGCGGGTCTGGGTGGTCGACGCCGACGGCGAAACCGTAATCGCCGAACTGGAGCGCCTGCGCGTCGAGGGGTTCTTCGCCGGTCCCACGGGGCGGGCCGATATTTTTTCCTATCGGCTGAAGCTGGATTTCGGTAACGGCCACAGCCGCGTCGTCGACGATCCTTACCGTTTCCCGCCGGTGCTGGGCGATCTGGATCTGCATCTGATCGGCGAGGGGACGCATCTGCATCTTTATCGCCGTCTGGGTGCGCATCTGGCCGAGATGGACGGCGTCGCCGGAGTGTCCTTCGCCGTTTGGGCGCCCAATGCCCGGCGGGTTTCCGTGGTCGGCGACTTCAACCACTGGGACGGCCGGGTGAATCCCATGCGGCTGCGCCACGGCGTCGGCATCTGGGAAATCTTCATCCCCGAGATCGGTCCCGGCGAAGTCTATAAATATGAAATTCTTGGCAAGGACGGGCAGTTACTGCCGCAAAAGGCCGATCCCTACGGCTTCTATGCCGAGGTGCCGCCCTGCACCGCTTCGGTGGTCTATGACCTGAAATCCTATGACTGGAACGATCAATCCTGGCTGGAGCGCCGCCAGCAGGCCGCCCAGCGCGAAGCGCCGATCAGCATCTACGAGGTTCATCTGGGATCCTGGAAGCGGGTGCCCGACGAGGGATACCGCTCCCTGACCTATCGCGAACTGGCCGACGATCTGGGCGCCTATTGCCAGGAAATGGGCTTCACGCATATCGAACTGCTGCCGGTTCACGAACATCCCTTTACCGGGTCGTGGGGCTATCAGCCCATCGGTCTCTACGCCCCCACCAGCCGTTTCGGTTCGCCGGATGACTTCCGCTATTTCGTCGATCGCCTGCATCAACTGGGCGTCGGCGTCATCATCGACTGGGTGGCTGGACATTTTCCCACCGACGTCCATGGTCTGGCATGGTTCGACGGCACTCATCTTTACGAACATGCCGATCCCCGCCAGGGCATGCACAAGGACTGGAACACCCTGATCTTCAATTACGGGCGCAACGAGGTTTGCAACTACCTCTATTCCAACGCCCTGTTCTGGCTGGACGAATATCATGTCGACGGGCTGCGGGTGGATGCCGTGGCCTCGATGCTTTATCTCGACTATTCCCGCGAACCGGGGGAATGGGTGCCGAACCGCTTCGGCGGCAACGAGAACCTGGAGGCCATCGAATTCCTGCGGCGGATGAATCAGGTGGTCTATGCCGAGCATCCCGGCGCCATGACCATCGCCGAGGAATCCACCGCCTGGCCGATGGTGTCGCGCCCGGTGCATCTGGGCGGCCTGGGGTTCGGCTATAAATGGAACATGGGCTGGATGCACGACACCCTGCGCTATATGGGCAAGGATCCCATCCATCGCCGCTATCATCACGACGATCTGACCTTTGGTCTGCTTTATGCCTTCCACGAAAATTTCGTGCTGCCGCTGTCCCACGACGAGGTGGTGCATGGCAAGGGGTCGGTGTTCGGCCGCATGAAGGGCGACCGCTGGCAGCGTTTTGCCAATCTGCGGGCCTATTACGCCTTCATGTTCGCCCATCCCGGCAAGAAGCTGCTGTTCATGGGCCAGGAATTCGGCCAGGAAAACGAATGGAACGTGGATGCCAGCCTGGATTGGCACCTGCTGAACGATCCCATGCATGAAGGCGTGCGCCGCTGCGTCAAGGATCTGAACCGTGTCTATCGCGACCTGCCGCCGCTGCACAGCCAGGATTGCGAGGGGCGGGGCTTCTCGTGGATCGATTGCAACGACCGCGATAATTCGGTGATTTCCTGGGTGCGCCACAGCGACGACGGCGAAATCGCCGTGGTGGTCGTCAACTTCACGCCCGTGGTGCGCGAGGATTACCGCCTGGGCGTTCCCCGTCCCGGATGGTATAGGGAAGTGATGAACACGGATTCCGATTATTACGGCGGTTCGAATGTCGGTTTGGACGGTGGAGCACAGACCGACGACATCGCTTGGCACGGCCAGCCCGTCTCGGTGCCGCTGCGGCTGCCGCCTCTGGGCGCGCTGATCCTGAAGCTGGAACGGGCCTAGGGCATGGTGCCGCGTCATCGGGTCTGGGCCGGAGCCCCTTATCCGCTGGGAGCCACCTGGGACGGCAAGGGTGTCAATTTCGCCCTGTTCTCGGCTCATGCCGAAAAGGTCGAACTGTGCCTGTTCGACGAACACCGCGAGATCGAACGCATCGTCATGCCGGAATATACCGACGAGGTCTGGCACTGCTATCTGCCCGACGCCCGTCCCGGCATGCCCTACGGCTATCGCGTGCATGGGCCTTACGATCCGGCGGCGGGTCACCGCTTCAACGCCAACAAGCTGCTGATCGACCCCTATGCCAAGGAGCTGTCGGGAAATCTGAAATGGTCCGACATCCATTTCGGTTACCGCACCGATCACGCCAAGGGCGATCTGTCCTTCGACCGGCGCGACAATTCCCGGCTGATGCCCAAGGCCCGGGTGGTGGACACCGCCTTTACCTGGGGCGCCGACCGAAAACCCAACGTGCCGTGGGCCGACGCTATCATCTACGAAGCCCATGTCCGCGGCATGACCGTGCGCCATCCGCTGGTGCCGGCCAACCAGCGCGGCACCTTTCTGGGCCTGTCCCAGCCGGCGGTGGTCGAACATCTGGAGCGGCTGGGCGTCACCACGGTCGAACTGCTGCCGGTGCATGCCATTGTCGACGAGCACAATCTGGTCGAGCGGGGACTGCGGAATTATTGGGGCTACAACCCGATTTCCTTCTTCGCCGCCGATCCGCGCTATTACGCGGTGTCGTCTCACGGCGACTTCAAGACCATGGTGCAAAGGCTTCACGAGGCCGGGATCGAGGTGATTCTGGACGTGGTCTACAACCACACCGCCGAAGGCAACCACATGGGACCGACGTTGTCGCTGAAGGGTATCGACAACGCCTCGTACTATCGTTTGTGCCAGGGAAACGAACGCTATTACGAAAACTATTCAGGCTGCGGCAACACCCTGAACCTGCGCCATCCGCGGGTTCTCCAGATGGTGATGGATTCTCTGCGCTATTGGGTCGAGGAACTGCATGTGGACGGCTTCCGTTTCGATCTGGCGGCCAGTCTGGCCCGCGAAGCCGGTTTCGATAATGGCTCGGGCTTCTTCGACGCCGTGCGCCAGGATCCGGTGCTGTCACGGGTGAAATTGATCGCCGAGCCGTGGGATCTGGGCGGCGACGGCTATCGTCTGGGGGCTTTCCCGCCCGGCTGGTCGGAATGGAACGGCCGCTACCGCGACACCGTGCGCAAATTCTGGCGTGGCGATTCCGGGCTGATCGGCGACCTGGCCTCGTGCCTGACCGGGTCGTCGGACCTGTTCGGTTGGGGCGGGCGCCGCCCTTGGTCCAGCATCAATTTCATCACCGCTCACGACGGCTTTACCATGCGCGATCTGGTGTCCTACAACCAGAAGCACAACGAAGCCAATTTCGAGCAGAATCAGGACGGCACCGAGGCCAATTATTCCTGGAACTGCGGAGCCGAAGGCCCGACGGCGGACGAAACGGTGCAGGAACTGCGTCGCCGTCAGGTGCGTAATCTGTTGACCACCCTGCTGCTGTCGCAAGGCGTGCCGATGCTGGTGGCCGGCGACGAGATCGGCCGGACTCAGAAAGGCAACAACAACGCCTATTGCCAGGATAACGAAATCGGCTGGATCGACTGGGCGTCCGCCGACGAAGATCTGTTCGCCTTCATCCGTAAGCTGATCAAGCTGCGGCGCAAGCATCCGGTCTTGCGGCGCATGCGCTTCTTCACCGGGCGCAAGGTGCCGGGCACCCAGGTCAAGGACATCACCTGGATCACGCCCGAAGGCCGCGAGATGGAGCAGAAGGACTGGACGCCTTTCGCCCGTTCCCTGGCTTTCCTGACCGCCGGCGAAGCCGGGCAGGGAGAGATCACGGCCAAGCCGGGAGCCACGTTCCTGGTGGTCCTGAACGCATATCACGAAGCCATCACTTACACTTTGCCGGCCTGTCCGCCAGGATCGAGCTGGGAACTGGTGATGGACACCATGCGGCCGTCAAGCTTCGTGCCGCGCGGCGAGCGGCATCTGGGCAGCAGCAAGCACGAGGTCGGGGCGCGGTCCGTCTCGGTGCTGTTGCGCAAGGCCGAACCCGGCGTCCAGCGCCACGGCAGTTTCGACGGGCCGAATCAGATCGAGGAGCCGGAGGGGACCGGCTCCGTACAAGAAGAAATAGAATAAGAGGGGAAAAGTGGGATGAGCAGCGAAGCCTTGGACCGTTTAGCCTCTCTCGCTGGGATTGAAGAGGGCTGGTGGGATTTCTTCGGTGAATACCGCGTGGTGCCCGCCGGCACCAAATTGGCCTTTCTTGCCGCCATGGGCTTCGCTGTCGCCGATGACGGCCAGATCGAAGAAAGTCTGAAAGAATTCGAGCTGCGTTCCTGGCGGCGCTGGCTGGAACCGGTGCTGGTGGCCTCGGAGCGCCACGGCCCGCCGGTCGTCGCTCTGTCCATTCCCGATGCGCTGGAACATCAGGACTTCGCCTGGACCTTGGCCGAGGAAAACGGCGCGGTGCATCGTGGCGTTTTGCGGCCCTTTCCGCTGCCCATGACCGCCGAGCGCGACGTCGACGGCATCTGGACGCGGCGGCACGATTTTCAATTGCCCGGCACGCCGCTGCCCGGCCTGCATAAATTCACCCTGCACGCGGCGGACGGCCGTTTCTCCGAGATGACCCTGATCGTCACTCCGGCCCGCGCCCATCTGCCGGCCAAGCTGGAGGAGGACGGCGGGCGGCTGTGGGGCGTCGCCACCCAGCTTTACGCTTTGCGCAGTCCGCAGAACTGGGGGGCGGGCGATTTCTCCGACCTGGCCCGGCTGGGGCGTCTGGCCGGCGGGTTGGGCGCCCAGGCCGTCGGCGTGAACCCGCTGCACGCCCTGTTTCCCACCAGCCCGGAGCGCTTCAGCCCCTATTCGCCGTCGTCGCGCCGTTTTCTCAACGTCGTCTATATCGACGCCGAGGCCGTGCCCGATTTCAAGGAAAGCCTGGAAGCCCGGCGGATGTTCGCCTCACCCGGCTTCCAGGCCCGCATTGCCGCCGCCCAGAACGCCCGGTTGGTGGATTACGATACGATCGTTCCTTTGAAGATCACCGTGCTTGAAGCCTGCTGGCGGTCTTTTCAGGCCAAGCATCTGGGCGAAGAGGCCAACGGGCGGGGGCTGGCTTTCCGCGCCTTCCAGGAGTCGGCGGGCGAGAAAGGATGGCGTTTCGCGGTGTTCGAGGCGCTGCGCGACCATTTCCTGCGCACCGATCCCGGTAAAGCCTATTGGCGGTTCTGGCCCGCCGATCTGCAAGATCCGGAAAGTCCGGCTGTCGCCGCCTTCGCCGCCGATCATGCCGAACGGGTCGGTTTCTTCTGGTATCTGCAATGGCTGGCCGATACTCAGCTTGCCGAGGCGCAGGCCGCCTGCCTGGAATCCGGCATGGCGGTCGGCGTCTACCGCGACCTGGGGGTGGGCATCGCCGACGACGGAGCGGAAGCATGGGGCAACCAGTCGCTGCTGTGCCTTGGGGTTTCCGTCGGTGCGCCGCCCGATCCGCTCAATCTGGCCGGTCAGGATTGGGGGCTGGTGCCCTTCAATCCCGTTTCGTTGCGCGAAGCCGCCTATGCGCCGCTGCTGGAGGTGCTGGAAGCCAACATGACTCACGCCGGGGCCATGCGGCTCGATCATGCCATGTGCCTGCAGCGGCTTTATTGGGTACCGCGCGGCCAAAAGGCCGATCAGGGCGCCTATGTGCGTTATCCGGTGGAAGACCTGTTCGGACTGGTGGCTTTGGCCAGCCGGCGCAAGCAGTGCCTGGTGATCGGCGAGGACATGGGCACCGTGCCCGAGGGCTTCCGCGAACGCATGCAGGAACAGGCGATCCTCGGCTATCGCCTGATGGTGTTCGAGAAGAAGAACGGGGGCCGCTTCAAGGCTCCGGCCGAAATCACCCGCGACGCCCTGGTCAGCGTTGGCACCCACGATCTGCCCAGTCTGTCGGGCTGGTGGCAGGGGATTGACCTGGATGCGCGGGAACGCCTGAAGCTTTATCCCGATCCCGAGATGAGCGTCGGCGAACGGCAGGGCCGCGCCGCCGACCGGATCGCCTTGCGCGACGCCTTGGCGGGCGAAGGATTGCTGCCCAAAAGTTTCCCCGACGCGGCAACGCTGACGGGAAAGCAGCTTCAGGCGCTGACCACGGCGCTATACGCCTATTTGCAGCGGTCGCCGGCCAAGCTGGTGATGGTGCAGTTCGAGGACGCGCTGGCGTTGCCGTTGCAGATGAACCTGCCGGGCACCACCATCGAGCATCCCAATTGGCGGGTACGCTATCCCCAGGAGCTTGAGGTCATGCTGGCCGATCCCAGGCTGAAGGAACTTGCGGAAAGCCTGGGGTAGAGGGATCAGATCCGCTTCATGCCGATGAAGCGTGTCTCGCCGCCGTAAAAAGCCGAGGCCATGGCGCTGATGCGTTCGGGATCGCCGGTGGTGTGAAAGGTCACGCCGCCGCTGTTCGGCCGGTCCAGGTCGGGATGGCGCTCCAGATAGGCGGCAAGGCTGTCGGCGGTGGGGATGGGCTGAGCCAGAAGTTCGACGCCGGGGGGCAGAGCGTCGCGGAACAGGTCTTCGACCAGCGGATAATGGGTGCAGCCCAGCAGGGCGGCGTCCAGAGGGCGGCCGTTCAGGCGGTCCGTCAACTCGGCGACATAGCGTTGGACGAAGTGGCGCAGTTCCTCGCGCGGGGCCCCCTGTTCGATCAGGGCGGCCAGGCGCGGACAGGCCATCATTTCCACCGTCACCTGGGGGGCGCGCTTGGCGATTTCCTGGGGATAGACGTCGGCTTCGGCGGTGCGCCGGGTGGCGAACACCGCCACGGTCGCCCTGGGCCGCGGCGAAGGCGACGTTTTCGGATCGGCCATCCAGGGCAGGCCGGTGACGACTTCGATCATCGGCACCACCACGCCAAGCACCCGACGGTCGGGATAGGCCTCGGCCAGCCAGTTCTGCTGGATGCGGCGCAGCGACATGGCGGCGGTGTTGCAGGCGAGGATGACCAGACGGCAGCCCTGGCCGAACAGGCGATCAATGGCGGTGACGGTCATGCCGTAGATTTCATCCGCCGAACGGTCGCCATAGGGCGCGTTGGCGTGATCGCCCAGATAAACGAATCGTCGTTCGGGCAGACGCCGGGCAAGGGCTTGCAGGATGGTCAGGCCGCCATGGCCCGAATCGAAGACACCGATCATGATGGCCGGCACAATAGGACGGCGACCCCCCGGCTGCCAAGCCGGAAGCGGGGGGCCGCCGGTTTCAGTCCCGCAAAGCGGCGGCGTGATGGGCAATATGTTCGCCGATGAAGCTGGCGATGAAATAATAGCTGTGGTCGTAACCGGGCCGGCGGCGAAGCGTCAGGGGATGGCCGGCAGCGCGGCAGGCGGCTTCCAGCAGTTCCGGTTTCAGTTGATTGTCCAGGAATTCGTCCGCCCCGCCCTGGTCGATCAGCAGCGGCAGGCGTTCCGGGGCGTCGGCGATCAGGGCGCAGGCGTCCCATGCCGTCCAGCTTGCCCGATCGGGGCCGAGGTAAGCCGAAAAAGCTTTCTCGCCCCAGGGAACCCGCGACGGAGCGACGATGGGGGAGAAAGCCGAAACGCTGCGGTAGCGGCCGGGATTTTTCAGGGCGACGGTCAAGGCGCCGTGTCCGCCCATGGAGTGCCCGCTGATGGCGCGGGCGCCGGTGGCGGGAAATTCGGCTTCGATCAGATCGGGCAGTTCCCGGCTGACGTAATCGTACATGCGGTAATGGCGGCTCCAGGGGGACCGGCAGGCGTTGAGGTAAAAGCCCGCTCCCTGGCCCAGGTCATAGGCGGGGTCGTCGGCCACGCCTTCGCCTCGGGGGCTGGTGTCGGGGGTGACCAGGATGACGCCGTGTTCGGCGGCATGACGCTGGGCTCCGGCCTTGGTGATGAAATTCTGTTCGGTGCAGGTCAGGCCCGACAGCCAGTACAGGACCGGCAGTCTGGCGGCCTCGGCCTGGGGCGGCAGGAAGACGGCGAAGGTCGTGTCGCAGTCCAGAACGTCGGAGCGGAGCCGATAGACGTTCTGCCAGCCGCCGAAGCAGGCGCGGCGCTCGATGGGTGTCACGATCCGTTTCCTCGCGCCGCCTAGAAGTGGATCACGGTGCGGATCGACTTGCCCGCGTGCATCAGGTCGAAGGCTTCGTTGATCCGCTCCAGCGGCAGGGTGTGGGTGATGAAGGGGTCGATGTCGATTTCTCCGCGCATGGCCTGTTCCACCATGCCCGGCAATTGGCTGCGGCCCTTGACGCCGCCGAAGGCGCTGCCGCGCCAGACACGGCCGGTCACCAGTTGGAACGGGCGGGTGCGGATTTCTTGACCGGCGCCGGCGACGCCGATGATGATGCTTTCGCCCCAGCCCTTGTGACAGCATTCCAGGGCCGAGCGCATGACGTCGACATTGCCGATGCACTCGAAACTGTAATCGACGCCGCCGTTGGTCATCTCGACGATCACCTCCTGGATCGGCTTGGCGTGATCCTTGGGGTTGACGCAGTCGGTGGCGCCCATGGACATGGCCAGGGGGAACTTTCCGGCGTTCAGGTCGATGGCCAGAATCCGCCCGGCCTTGGCCTGAACGGCGCCTTGGATCACCGCCAGTCCGATGGCTCCCAGACCGAACACGGCCACAGTCGATCCCGGTTCGACCTTGGCCGTGTTGTGCACGGCGCCGATGCCGGTGGTGACGCCACAGCCCAGCAGACACATCTTTTCCAGCGGCGCGACCGGGTTGATCTTGGCCAGCGAGACCTCGGCCACCACGGTGTATTCGCTGAAGGTGCTGGTGCCCATGTAGTGGTAAACGGGCTGGCCCTGGTAGGAAAAGCGGCTGGTGCCGTCGGGCATCAGCCCTTTGCCCTGGGTGGCCCGCACCGCCTGACAGAGATTGGTTTTGCCCGACAGGCAATATTCGCATTTGCCGCATTCGGCGGTGTAGAGGGGGATCACATGGTCGCCGGGAGCGACGCTGGTGACGCCTTCGCCGACTTCGACCACCACGCCGCCGCCTTCGTGGCCCAGCACGGCGGGAAAGATGCCTTCGGGATCGTCGCCCGACAGAGTGAAGGCGTCGGTATGGCAGACGCCGGTATGCAGAATCTTGACCAGCACCTCTCCGGCCTTGGGCGGCGCGACGTCGATTTCGACGATCTGTAGGGGCTGTCCGGCGGCGAAGGCAACGGCGGCGCGAGATTTCATGGGCGGAATCCTTCCGGAATGGGGCGGCGTTATTTCAAATAGGAACGGACCAGGGCGATGGCGTCGTCGATGCACGTGCCGGCATCGGTCTCGTTGTTCAAAGGCTGGGGCAATTCGCGGCGCAGATGCATTTCCAGCACCTCGGCCATCAGGCCGTTGACAGCGCCGCGGACGGCGGCGATCTGCTGCAGATTGGAGCGGCAGGGCATGTCGTCCTCGACGGCCCGCTCCAATCCCTCAAGCTGTCCCTTGAGGCGGCGGATGCGGGCCAGGGTCTGCTGCTTTTCCTGTGGCGTATAGGGCATGGCAACCGGCTTTCCGCGCCTGTTAGATACTGGGGGGGAGTATATTGCCGCCATCGCCGCGATGGCAAGGGGGATCGGCGACGGCTTCTTCCGCCGGTCGGGCCCTTGGCGGTCGTCACGGAAATGTCTCCGCCCCGGCGGTTGCGGTGCGGCAGTTTCGCCTTGACTGGTCAAGGGAACGGGTGCAGTCAGGCTAGGAGGGCGGGTGAAGCCAAAGGTGGTGAAGCCCGGTATCCGTTTCCCGCCGTGGAGCAGAATAATGGCAAAAACCGGCAAATCTATCGCTGTTCAGACCCGTGCCGCCGCCAATGACGTGGAAGGCATCAAGCAAAGTCTGATCGACCATCTGCTCTATTCGGTGGGCAAGGATCCCTTGCTGGCTACGTCGCGGGACTGGTTCCTGGCCGCCGCCTTCGCCGTGCGCGACCGCCTGATCGCCCGGTGGATGGAGACCCAGCGCGGTTTCTATGACAATGACGTCAAGCGCGTCTATTACCTGTCGATGGAATTCCTGGTGGGCCGGGCGCTGACCAACGGCATGATCAATTTGGGCGTTTACGACGCTTTCAAGGAAGCCGTGGCGCAGTTGGGCTACGACATGGACGAACTGCAAAGCTGGGAAGTCGAGCCGGCTTTGGGCAATGGCGGCCTGGGCCGTCTGGCGGCTTGTCTGGTGGACAGTCTGGCGACCCTGGGCATGCCCGGCTTCGGCTACGGCATTCGCTACGAGTTCGGCATGTTTACCCAGCATGTGGAGCAGGGCTGGCAGGTCGAGAGTCCGGAAAACTGGCTGCGCTACGGCAATCCGTGGGAGTTCCAGCGTCCCGGCGTGATCTATCCGGTGCGCTTCGGCGGCCGTGTGGTGCGCTACCGCGACGGCGAGGGGCATTGGCGTCACCAATGGGTGGACGCCGAGGAAGTCATGGCCATGGCCTACGACATGCCGGTGCCGGGCTATGAGGCCAAGGCGGTGAACAATCTGCGCCTGTGGGCCGCCAAGTCGACACGCGAGTTCAATCTGCGCTACTTCAATCAGGGCAATTACATCGAGGCGGTGCGCGACAAGAACGATTCCGAAAACCTCTCGAAGGTTCTCTATCCTTCCGACTCTACCGCCAGCGGCAAGGAACTGCGATTCCGCCAGGAATATTTCTTCGTCTGCGCTTCGCTGCAAGACATCATCGCCCGTTTCCGCAAGGGCCATTCCAACTTCGATCTGCTGCCCGATTACGTGGCGATTCAGTTGAACGACACGCATCCGGCCATGACTGTGGCGGAGTTGATGCGGGTTCTGCTGGACGAGCATCATTGCGACTGGGACCGCGCCTGGGGCATCACCGTCAAGACCTGCGCCTATACCAACCACACCCTGATGTCCGAAGCGCTGGAAACCTGGCCGGTGGATTTGTTCAGCCGCCTGCTGCCCCGCCACATGGAAATCATCTTCGAGATCAACCAGCGCTTCCTGAACGCGGTTCATTACCGCTGGCCGGGCGACACCGACGTGCTGCGCCGCATGTCGCTGATCGACGAAGAGGGCGGGCGCCGGGTGCGCATGGCCAATCTGGCCATGATCGGTTCGCACAAGGTCAACGGCGTCGCCGAGATTCATACCGAACTGATGAAGAGCACCATCTTCTCGGACTTCGAGCGTTTCCAGCCGGGCAAGATCAATTGCAAGACCAACGGCATCACGCCGCGCCGCTGGCTGTTGTCGGCCAACCCGGCCCTGGCCTCGCTGATCACCAGCAAGATCGGCCCCAACTGGGTTTCGCACCTGCATAACCTGAAGGAACTGGCGCCCCTGGCCGACGATCCAGAATTCCGGGCCGCTTTCGCCGCCGCCAAGCAGCACAACAAGAACCGTCTGGGATCGGTGGTGGAACAGCGTTTGGGCATTCCCGTGGACATGCATTCGCTGTTCGACGTGATGGTCAAGCGCATGCATGAGTACAAGCGGCAGCTTCTGAACGTGCTGCACATCGTCACCCGCTATAACCGCATCCGCGCCAATCCCACGGCCAACATCGTGCCGCGCACGATCTTCTTCGCCGGCAAGGCCGCGCCCGGTTATGCCATGGCCAAGCTGATCCTGAAGCTGATCAACGACGTGGCCGACATGG
This sequence comes from Candidatus Sulfotelmatobacter sp., assembly GCA_035538795.1. Lineage (GTDB taxonomy): Bacteria > Pseudomonadota > Alphaproteobacteria > Rhodospirillales > Magnetospirillaceae > JAJZGK01. The sequence continues at coordinate 149,337 of DATLJS010000052.1, forward strand.
TCAATCACGATCCGGCCATGGCCGGGCGGCTGAAAGTGGTGTTCGTTCCCAATTACAACGTCTCGACCGCCGAACTGATCATTCCCGGCGCCAACCTGTCCGAGCAGATCAGCACGGCGGGCACCGAGGCTTCGGGGACCGGCAACATGAAGCTGGCCCTGAACGGCGCTTTGACCATCGGCACTTGGGACGGCGCCAATGTGGAAATCTGCGAGGAGGTGGGCGAGGACAACATGTTCCTGTTCGGCTTGACGGCGCAGGACGTGGCCAAGATCCGCCGCGACGGTTTCGATCCCAACGCCGCCATCGCCGCCAATCCGGAATTGGCCCAGGTGCTGGAGATGATCGGCGGCGGCTATTTTTCGCCCGGCGAGCCCGACCGCTACCGCGCCGTCGTCGATGTGCTGACCCACGGCGACTATTATCTGCTGACTGCCGATTATCCGGCCTATATCGCTACCCAGGAAAAGGTCGACCGGCTGTACGAGACTCCCGATGAATGGACCCGCCGGGCCATTCTGAATGTGGCCCGCATGGGCAAGTTCTCGTCGGACCGCACGGTGCAGGAATATGCCGACGAAATCTGGAACGTGAAAAGCTGGACCGTCTGATCCGCCGTTTTAGCCCCCTTCCGCTTTGGCCGGAGGGGGCCGGCGGTCAGTCTTCCGATTTTGCGGCTTTCTTGCCGCCGCCCTTTTTCAGCCGGGCTTCAATCAGGCGGATCTCGTTCGCCGACATGCGCCGCTTCAAGGAATCGATGGCGATTTGCGGTTGGAACGACATGTCGTGGTCGGCCAGTTCCACGGGATCGCCTTGCTGCGAGCGGCGATACCAGTAATAGGCCTCGGCCAGGTCGGGCGACACGCCCCAGCCGGCCTCATAGGCGGCGCCCATCATGTATTGCGCGGCCACCTGCCCGTGATCGGCGGCGCGGCGCAGCCATTTGACGCCTTCGGCGGGGTCGCGGGGGACGCCGCGGCCGCGCAGGATCATGCGGCCCACGGCATATTCGGCATCGGGCGACTTGCCGGTTTCAGCGGCCTGACGATAGAGGCCGATGGCTTTGCCCAGATCCTTTTGTCCGGCCTTCCCGGTTTCGAACATCAGTCCCAGGGCGTACAAGGCGTCGGGATGATTTTGCTGCGCGGCTTTTTCGTACCATTCGCGGGCTTTGCCGTAATCCGCCGTGACACCCAGGCCGAACTGCTCAAGATAGCCCAGGGAATATTGGCAGCGGGCGTCTTCGGGACATTTGCTCCAGGCCTCCATGGCGGCCTGATAATTCTCGGCCTGCAAGGCGGCGACGCCGCCGTGGAATTCAGCCTCGGAATCGGCAAAGGCGAAAGGCGCGCTGACAAGAAGCGCGGACACGGACGACAGCAACACTTTTAGATAAGACTGCATGCCAGAGTTATAGTGGGGTTGCTTCCTGAAGTCACGTCCGCCGTCCAGCCGTTTTCCACTGGCAGTTTCCGACGGAAACTGTCTTTCTTTCCGAAAAAGCTGTGATAATCATCACCCGAGGCAAAAAAAATTCGTCCGAAGACGAATCAAAGGTTGCCTTCGGGTTTTCAGATAAGCACAATCGGCAATACGAATGAGGGAAAAACCATAATAGGGGGACGACGGGTGCTCAGCCGAACTATCGCGGCTCTGCTTTTCGGTGCGGTTATTGCCGCCTCGACTCCTGCCGACGCTCTTCAGTGCGTTCCCTTCGCTCGTGACGTTTCCGGTATCAGTATTCGTGGCGACGCCTGGACCTGGTGGTCCTCGGCGGCGGGCTCCTATGATCGCGGCCATGCGCCGCGTGCCGGGGCCGTTGTGGTCTTTCAAAAGACCCGCGCCATGCGCCACGGGCACGTCGCCGTGGTGACCGAAGTGGTCAATTCCCGCGAAGTTCTGGTCGATCATGCCAATTGGGGGTCGCGCCGCACCGGCGGCCGCGGCCAGATTGCCAAGGGCATGTCGGTGGTCGACATTTCGCCCCGCAACGACTGGACGCAGGTTCGCGTGTGGAACCGCCGCTCGGGTGATTACGGCACCCGCGTCTATCCGACCTACGGCTTCATTTATGCGCCGGGCAGCCGCGCCGCCCGCGTGCAGATGGCCAGCTATATTCCCGAGCCGCCCAAGGCGGAAATGGCCCGGGGCGAACAGAGCCGCACCGTTCAGGCGTCTGCGCCGCAGCCGGCTCCGGTCGCCGCGACCGTGACGGCGTCCGCTCCGATGCCGCGCCTGAGCCAGCCCGGCGACCAAATGCTGGCGACTGCCGATCTGCAAATCGCTTCCGTGCTGTCGGACAATCCCGGTCGGGCCGCCAAAGTCGAGAGCAAGGCGCTGGCCGAGCAGAAGGCGGCTCCCGCCGAGGCCAAGCCGTCGGCTTCCGTCGCCGAAGCTCCGGCGGCCACGGATGATCAAATTCTGGCCCGCCGCTTTGGTTCGGGCCGTTATTGATCTAGAATTCCCTACTTTCGATATAGATTGGAAGGAGCGCCCTGGACTTTCGGGGCGCTTTTTTTGTTTTTTCTGAAATTTTCGATTTTTTCCAACAGCTTGTTCCAGGGTATCTTTTCGGCGGACCCGAATTTGGTTAATGTTGCGGCGTTTATGATTTCTTGCCGCGGGCTTCGCTCCCCTCAGGGACTGTGATGACGTCAGACTTCAATGACCCAGCGTGGCAGGCGGGGTGGGTGCGGCAGATCGCCGAGCGCCTGCCCGGTATGGTCTGCTTGTGCCACCAGGGCACGCTCTCCTACCTGAACCCGGCGGGACGATCCCTGCTGGGCGCGGTGGAGGGGCGCCCGGTCGAGGAAGGCTTTCCTGGCGGCGTAACGGCCCTGTCGGCTCTGTCTGCCCTCAACGGCCGCGGCGTCGTGGCGGTGCGGGCAGCGGACGGCGGCCAATATGAGATGCCGGCCCAGGTGTTCCCGCTGACCGACGACCATGCCACGTTGCTGCTGGTAGCGCAGCCGGGCGGCGACGATCAGGACGAGCCGGTTTACCGGCGCCTGGTGGATCTGTCCCACGATTGCATGTGCATCTGCCACGACGGCGTGATCGCCTTCATCAACAGCGCCGGTCTGCGTCTGTTCGATGCCGATGGTCCGGAAGCGGTGATCGGTCACGCTTTCTCCGAATTCGTTCACCACGATTATGTCGACGTGCTGTCCGGGGGGCTTGCTCCCTTGTGCGACGAGCGGGAGCCGGTGCCGCTGAAGGTGGCGTCCCTGAAAGGCCGCACCTCGGACGTCGAGATCGTCGCCCGGCCTTTCGGCGCCGTCGAGGACAAGAGCCTGATGATCGAGGCCCGCGACGTCAGCGAGGCCCGTCGTTCGGTGGCCGCTTTGCACGACCGCGAAGAACGGCTTCAGGGCATTCTTGACACCGTGGCCGACGGCATCGTTTCTGCCGACGAACGGGGTATTATTCAAAGTTTTAATCCGGCGGCCGAGAAAATTTTCGGTTATGCCGCAAGCGAGGTGATCGGCAAGAATTTGTCGATCCTGATGCCCGAACCCTATGCCGGCGATCACGACGCCTATCTGGAGAAATATCTGGCGACCGGGCAGGCTAAGATTCTCGGCATCGGCCGCGAAGCCACCGGCTTGCGCAAGGATGGCGGCACGTTTCCGGTCGATCTCAATGTGGCGGAGCTGCGCCGGGGGCGGCATCGTCTGTTCATCGGCGTGCTTCGCGACATAACCGAGCGCAAGCGGGCCGAGCAGGCGGTGGTTCAGGCCAAGGCCGAGCTCCAGCAAAGGGTGCAGGAACGCACCCAGGAACTGGAGATGCTGTCGCGCCAGAACGAGCAGATTCTCAATTCCGCCAGCGAAGGCATTATCGGCCTGGACGGCAACAACATCATCACCTTCGTCAATCCGGCGGCGGCCGACATGACCGGCTGGCGAGTGTCCGAGATGATCGGCAAGCCCGCCGATTCCATGCTGAACTACGTGCCGGTCAACGGCACCGGCCAGGCCGAGCAGAACTCGGATTCGCTGATGATGGCCTTGCTGCCGCAGCGGGACATGGTCGATTTCATGCTGTGGCGCCGCGACGGCACCAGCTTCCCCATCGAGTTCGCTTTGTCACCCATCGAGGAGGACGGGCAGCAGGTGGGCGCGGTGATGGTGTTCCGCGATGTGTCCGAGCGCAAGCAGATCGAGGAAAAGCTGCGTCTGGCCTCGGCGGTGTTCGAGACGACCGCGGAAGCCATCATGGTGCTGGACCCCAGCTTCCGCATCACCACCGTCAATCCGGCCTTCTCTTCTATCACGGGCTATTCGGCCCAGGAGATGCTGGGGCGGCCGCCGCGTTTCCTGTCGGGAGAGCGGCAACAGAATCTTCACGAAAGCATTTGGGAAAGCATCCGCAAGACCGGGCGCTGGGATCACGAGCAATGGTCCCTGCGCAAGAACGGCGAGGAATATGCCGAACGTATTTCCATCACCGCCGTCACCGACATGCTCAACCGCATCGTGCAATACATCGTGGTGTTTTCCGACATCACCCAGCGGAAGCTGGACGAGGAGCGTATCCGCTATCAAGCCAATTACGACGCTCTGACCGGCCTGCCCAACCGGGCTCTGTTCATGGACCGTCTGACCCAGGCGCTGAATCAGGCGGCGCGCGGGGAGCAGAGACTGGGGCTGATGTTCATCGACCTTGACGGCTTCAAGCTGGTCAACGACACGCTGGGTCACGACAAGGGCGACGAGTTGCTGGTGGAGGCCTCGAAGCGGCTGCTGACCTGCGTGCGCCAGGGCGATACAGTGGCCCGTTTGGGCGGCGACGAATTCACCATCATCATGCCGAATCTGGGCGACGTGCGGAACGCGCCGATGGTGGCCCAGCGCATTATCGACGCCTTGGAGCAGCCGTTCCTGCTGCGCACCCACGAAGCCTTCGTCTCGGGTTCCATCGGCATCGCCACTTTCCCCGACGATGCCCAGGATCCCGCCACCTTGCTGCGTAACGCCGATGCCGCCATGTATCGGGCGAAAGAGCAGGGGAAGGCCAACTATCAGTTCTTTACCGCCGAGCTGAACGCCCAGGTTTCGGAGCGCATGATCATCAAGAACGGCCTGTCCAAGGCCATGGAACGCGATGAGTTCATGCTCTATTACCAGCCGAAATGCGATCTGGCCACCGGCCGCATGGTTGGCGTCGAGGCGCTTCTGCGCTGGCGCAGCGCCGAAATGGGCATGGTGTCTCCGGTCAAGTTCATTCCCGTGATGGAGGAAACCGGCCTGATCGGGCAGGTGGGCGAGTGGGCTATCGAGACGGCCTGCCGCCAGCATCGGGAATGGCGCAATGCCGGTTTCCCCTATATGCGGGTGGCGGTGAACCTGTCGGTCCGCCAGTTGCGGCAGAACAATCTGGACCAAGTGGTCGCCAGCATCCTGGAGCGCACCGGCATCGAGGCTTCGGGCCTGGAGCTGGAAATCACCGAGTCCATGATCATGAAGGATACGGAAAACGCGATCGCCCTGCTGCAGCGTCTGCGCGCCATGGGCATCCATCTGGCCATGGACGATTTCGGCACCGGCTATTCGTCGCTCAGCTATCTGAAGCGTTTTCCGCTGAACACCATCAAGATCGACCGCAGTTTCGTCAACGACATCGCCACCGACCCCGACGATCTGGAAATCATCCGCACCATCATTCAGATGGGGCACTCCTTGCGCCGCCGCATCGTCGCCGAGGGCGTCGAGACCGAGGAACAGCGCCGTCTGCTGCGCAAGCTGAAATGCGACGAAATGCAGGGCTATCTGGTCAGCCCGCCGGTGCCGGCTTTCGAGATCGACCGCATGCTGGAAGAAAGCCGCAACAACGTGGTCTACGTCAGCGACTAAGGCGGCCTTGCCGTGTCCGGCAAAGGGTTCCGGTCCTGTCCGCGACGATCGGCGATACTCCCCCTTCGGGTAGGGTGAAATTTCGCGAAGATCGATTTCATTCCTTCGTCCTATATTGCCTTGGTCGCTGAATCGGCTATGGTTCTTCCTTGCTGGGAGGCACGGGAAGAAAAGAATATGGTGGGATCGGGTAGGCGTCCAATCGACGTCGTGATGGCCGAGAAGAACCCGCTGTTGCAAAGCTCGCTGTTGAAGCTGTTCGCCGGTGACGGGCGCTTCAACGTGGTGGGGCTGGCTGGAGACGGCGAGAGGTTCCTGGGCGCGGTTGCCAGGTTGAAGTGCGATGTCGGGGTCATCGGCTGGGACATGCCGGGGATCGATGGCCGCGGCGTGCTGCAATCTTTGCGCGGGCAGGCCAGTGCGCCGCGCATCGTCGTCTATACCGGCAGCACCAATCCGGACGTGCCGCGCACGGCGATGGCTTTGGGAGCGGCGGCTTTCTGTTCGAAAAACGAGCCTCCGGGTCTGCTGCTGGATACCGTGCTGGCGGTGGCCCAGGGGCGGATGGTATTTCCCTTCATCGATGTTTCAAGGCTGGTGTCCGACCCGCTGGGTGATCTGACCCCGCGTGAGCGCGAATTGCTGGTCTCGCTGTCCAGCGGCATGACCAACCAGCAAATGGCCGACCGCACGGGAATCTCGTTGAACACCGTGAAGTTCCATCTGAAGAATCTCTATGAGAAATTGGGGGTCAGCAACCGCGCCCAGGCCGTCACCTTTTATATGAAGAGCAAGGAGGCTCTGTGACCGTCCTTGGAATTTTTTCCATTTCCAGGGCAGGGCAGGCATGTCGTTCTTGAAATCCGCGCCGAATTAGACCACAAGCCTCGGAAACGTTGCCGCCGCCCGGCTCCGCCCTGACCGCATAGAGGTTCTTTGATGACCACCCAGACCGCTCCTTACGCCAGCCATCAGGAAATGGCCAACGCGATCCGTTTCCTGGCCGCCGATGCCGTGGAAAAGGCCAAGTCCGGCCATCCCGGCATGCCGCTGGGCATGGCCGACGTGGCGACGGTTCTGTTCTCGCGCTTCTTGAAGATCGATCCCAAGGAACCGAAGTGGTTCGACCGCGACCGTTTCGTGCTGTCGGCCGGTCACGGCTCGATGCTGCTGTACGCGCTGGCTTATCTGACCGGCTATGAAGACTGCGACATCGAGCAGATCAAGAACTTCCGCCAGATGGGTGCCCGTACCGCCGGCCACCCCGAGTTCGGTCATATCTCCATCGCCGACACCACCACCGGCCCTCTGGGGCAGGGCATCTCCAACGCCGTCGGCTTCGCTTTGGCCGAGCGCATGATGGCCGCCCGCTTCGGAGCCGATGTCTGCGACCATTACACCTACGTCATCGCCGGCGACGGCTGTCTGATGGAAGGCATTTCGCAGGAAGCCATCACTCTGGCGGGTCACTGGAAGCTGAACAAGCTGATCGTCCTGTGGGACGACAACCATATCTGCATCGACGGGGACACCGCCCTGTCCACCAGCGAGAACCAGCATCTGCGTTTCCAGGCGGCGGGTTGGAACACCATCGCCGTCGACGGCCACGACGCCGAAGCGGTGGCCAAGGCCATCGAGACGGCGCGGGCTTCCGACAAGCCGACCATGATCGCCTGCCGCACCACCATCGGCTTCGGCTCGGGCAAGGCCGGCACTGAAAAGGTTCACGGCGCTCCGCTGGGCGCCGACGATCTGAAGACCATGCGTGAAAAGCTTGACTGGCCGCATGCCGCTTTCGAGATCCCCAAGAACATTCTGCAGGCGTGGCGCGCTCCCATGCAGGCCAACGCCGAGACCCGCAAGGGTTGGGAAAAGCGCCGCGACGCGCTGCCCGCCGAGAAGAAGGGCGAATTCGAGCGCACCCTGGCCGGCAAGCTGCCTCAGGGCTGGGATATCCAGATCGGCGCCTTCAAAGCCAAGATTTCCAACGAAAAACCGGAATGGGCCACCCGCAAGTCCAGCCAGGAAGTGCTGAACGTGCTGGCCAACACCATTCCCGAGCTGGTGGGCGGCTCGGCCGACCTGACCCACTCGAACCTGACCAACACCAAGATTTCCAAGCCGGTGTCCGCCGCCGATTATTCCGGCAACTACATCCATTACGGCGTGCGCGAGCACGGCATGGGCGCGGTGATGAACGGTCTGGCCCTGCATGGCGGCCTGATCCCCTATGGCGGCACGTTCTTCGTCTTCTCTGACTATCTGCGCCCGGCCATCCGCATGGCCGCCCTGATGGGCCAGCGGGTGATCTATGTCTTCACCCACGATTCTATCGGCCTGGGCGAAGACGGTCCGACCCATCAGCCGGTCGAGCATCTTGCATCTCTGCGCGCCATGCCTAATCTCTTGGTGATGCGCCCGTGCGACGCGGTGGAAACCGCCGAATGCTACGAGATCGCCCTGGCCAATACCGACGGCCCCAGCGCCCTGGCCCTGTCGCGCCATAATCTGCCGACGGTGCGCGAGGATCATGTGGCCGAAAACATGTGCGCCAAGGGCGGTTACGTGCTGGCCGAAGCCAGCCAGCCGCGCAAGGTGACCATTCTGGCCTCGGGTTCCGAGGTTCCCGTGGCTCTGGTGGCTCAGGCCGCCCTGCATCAATTGGGTATTCCCACCGCGGTGGTGTCGATGCCTTGCTGGGAATTGTTCGACCGCCAGCCGACCAACTACCGCAACGAGGTTCTGGGCAAGGATAGCCTGCGCATCGCCATCGAGGCGGGCAGCACCTTCGGCTGGGAACGCTATGTGGGTGAGAAGGGCGCCGTCGTCGGTATGAAAAGCTTCGGCGCCTCGGCTCCGGCGGATCAGCTTTATTCGTTCTTCGACATCACGGCCAAGTCCGTGGTGGAAATCGCAGTGGCCCGCCTGAGCCGCTAAGGCGGCGGGTCTCTGACAACAAGGGAGTGAATTCCAGATGGCTCTGATTTCCCTGCGCCAGTTGCTCGACCATGCCGCCGAGCACGGTTACGGCCTCCCGGCCTTCAACATCAACAACATGGAGCAGATGCTGTCCGTCATGGCTGCGGCCGACAAGACCGACAGCCCGGTCATCCTCCAGGCCAGCCGCGGCGCCCGCGCCTACGCCAACGATCTGGTGCTGAAGCATCTGATCCAGGCCGCCGTCGAGCTGTATCCGCACATCCCGGTCTGTATGCATCAGGACCACGGCAACAGCCCCGAGACCTGTTTCTCGGCCGTCACCAACGGCTTCTCGTCGGTGATGATGGACGGTTCGCTGCATGCCGACGGCAAGACTCCCGGCGATTGGGAATACAATGTTTCCGTCACCGGCAAGGTGGTCGAAATTTCCCATATGGTCGGCGTCTCGGTCGAAGGCGAACTGGGCGTGCTCGGCTCGCTGGAGACCGGCATGGGCGAAAAGGAAGACGGCCACGGCTTTGAAGGCAAGCTGGACCATTCCCAGCTGCTGACCAATCCCGACCAGGCCGTCGAATTCGTCAAGCTGACTAAGGTGGACGCCCTGGCCATCGCCATGGGCACCAGCCACGGCGCCTACAAGTTCAGCCGCAAGCCGACCGGCGACATCCTGGCCATGCATGTGGTCAAGGAAATCAACAAGCGCATGCCGAACCTGCATCTGGTGATGCACGGCTCGTCGTCGGTGCCGCAGGATTTGCAGGATATCATCAACCAGTACGGCGGCCAGATGCCCCAGACCTTCGGCGTCCCCGTCGAAGAGATCGTCGAAGGCATCAAACACGGCGTGCGCAAGATCAATATCGACACCGATTGCCGCATGGCCATTACCGGCCAGATCCGCAAGGTGTTCGCCGAAAAGCCCGGCGAGTTCGATCCGCGCAGCTACCTGAAGCCGGCCATGGCCGCCATGACCCAGCTGTGCACCACCCGCTACGAGCAGTTCGGCGCCGCCGGCAAGGCCTCGAAGATCAAGGTCGCGCCGCTGTCCGAAATGGCCAAGCGCTACAAGGACGGCAGCCTGGACCCCAAGCTGGCCTGATCCGATGATCCGCTGATGGACCGGCCGCCCCTTGAACAAGGGGGCGGCCGTGCCATTTTCCCCCATTCCCTCGTTTGCCGGAAAGCCGCCCGTCATGACCGTCAAGATCGCTCCCTCCATCCTGTCCGCCGATTTCGCCCGTCTGGGCGACGAGGTCCGGGCCATCGACGCCGCCGGCTGCGACTATGTGCATATCGACGTGATGGACGGCCACTTCGTTCCCAACCTGACCATCGGTCCGGCGGTGGTGAAGGCGCTGCGGCCTCACAGCAAGAAGGTCTTCGACGTGCATCTGATGATCGAGCCGGTGGATCCTTACATCCCCGCCTTCATCGATGCCGGCAGCGACATTGTCACAATTCACGCCGAGGCGGGCCGTCACATTGACCGCAGCCTGCAACTGATCAAGAGCCTGGGGGCCAGGGCCGGATTGTCGCTGAATCCGGGCACTCCGGAAAGCGTTCTGGAATATGTTCTCGACCGCCTGGACCTGATCCTGGTGATGTCGGTGAACCCCGGCTTCGGGGGGCAGAGCTTCATCCCTTCGGCCTTGGAAAAGATCAAGAAGATCAAACAGATGATCGGTTCCCGTCCTATCGAGATCGAGGTCGACGGCGGGGTCGTGGCCGGTAATTCCCGCGAGATCGCGGCGGCCGGCGCCGATGTGCTGGTGGCGGGCAGCGCGGTGTTCAAGACCACGGATTACGCGGCCAATATCGCCGCCCTGCGTTAAGGCGTAGGACCGATGGCGCTGTAACAGAACTTTCACAACGCTGTCACAAAGGTGTCGCCGGGCGCGGCTATTGTCACGATGCGCCGCCGGTCCCCATGGAGGGGGCCGGCCCATCGTATCCGCTCCTGGAGGACCCTAATGATCAGGAAGACTCTCGCCGTGGCCGCTCTGGCTACCGTCGCCTTCGCCACCGCTGCCCAGGCCGCTGACCAGATCCGCATCGTCGGCTCGTCGACCGTCTATCCGTTTGCCACCGCCGTCGCTGAGCAGTTCGGCAAGACCTCGGGCTTCAAGACCCCGGTGGTCGAGAGCACGGGCACCGGCGGCGGGCTGAAGCTGTTCTGTGCCGGCAATGGTCCGGACAGCCCGAGCATCACCAACGCCTCGCGCCGCATCAAGCAGAGCGAAATCGACAACTGCGCCACCAACGGCGTCAAGGACGTCGCCGAAATCGTCGTCGGCTATGACGGCATCGTCGTTGCCAAGTCGAAGAACGGCAAGCCGATGGCCGTGACCCGCGAAGATCTGTTCAAGGCTCTGGCCAAGACCGTTCCGGTCGGCGGCAAGCTGGTTCCGAACCCCTACAAGAAGTGGTCGGACGTTAACCCCGGCCTGCCTAAGGAAGACATTGTCGTCTTCGGCCCGGCTTCCAACCACGGCACCCGCGACGCTCTGGTCGAGCTGGTGATGGAAGAAGCCTGCGAGAAGTTCCCGGAGATCAAGGCTCTGGACAAGGACGCTAAGAAGGTGGCTTGCGACGCCGTGCGTGAAGACGGTTCGTACATCGAAGTGTCCGAGAACTATACCGTCACCCTGCAGAAGCTGATGGCTCTGCCGAACGCCGTCGGCATTCTGACCTACAGCTACCTGGACCAGAACGGCGACAAGATCCAAGGCGCCACCGTCGACGGCCAGATCGCCACCTACGACAACATCGCCACCGGCAAGTATCCGCTGTCGCGTCCGCTGTTCTTCTATGTGAAGAAGGACCATGTGGGCAAGATCGCCGGCATCAAGGAATACATCACCGAATTCACTTCGGACAAGGCTTGGGGCAAGGACGGCTATCTGGCCGAAAAGGGCTTGATCGCCATGCCCGACGCCCAGCGCAAGAGCGAGGCCCAGAAGGGCAAGGACTTGCCGAACGTGAAGCTGTAATCTGTCGGGATCACCTGCGGCGGGCGGATCATCCGTCCGCCGCAGTCCTGACGGCTGAAGGCGTCCTTAATCCCAAGGCGCCGGGGGAGTTTTTCCCCTCATCACGATAAGAAGACGGCGGAGTCCATGCAGTTCCTCACCCTGCTTGTCGTTCTGCTGCTGCTGACCACGATTGGTTTCCGCCTGGGGCGGAACCGCGCGGTGCAGGTGGCCGGACCGAAAACGAGCGTGCTCCATTCCCTGCCGAACTACTATGGCTACTACGTGGCCTTGTGGTGCGGTGTTCCCGCTCTGGCGCTGATCGCCCTGTGGCTGTCGTGCGAATCCACCATCCTGCGTTCGCTGGTGATGGACGCCATGCCCGCGGAAGCCCGAGCCCTGGCGCCCGAACGTCTGGCCCTGATGATGAACGAGGTGCGGAACCTGAGCGCGGCGGGCGATTACTCCCACGCCTCCGACGCCGTCACCGCCGCCGCCGCCGAGCAATACCACAATCTCCGTTCTCTCAGCTTCGCCGCCATGGCGGTGCTGTCGCTGTCGCTGGCCCTGGTGGGCGGTATGCTGGGGCTGCGCTTCATCCATCCCAACCTGCGCGCCCGCAATCGGGTGGAAGCAGCGGTCAAGGTGTTCCTGATCGCCAGCTCCACCGTGGCCATCTTCACCACCCTGGGCATCGTCCTGTCGCTTCTGTTCGAATCCATGCGCTTCTTCAGCGTGGTTCCGGTGACCGACTTCCTGTTCGGTCTGGACTGGAGCCCGCAGATGGCCATGCGCACCGATCAAGTGGGTTCGTCGGGGGCTTTCGGCGCGGTGCCGCTGTTCACCGGTACTTTGCTGATCAGTCTGATCGCCATGATCGTCGCCACGCCCATCGGGCTGCTCTCGGCCATTTACATGGCGGAATATGCCCATCCGAAATTCCGTTCGGTGGCCAAGCCGCTGCTGGAGGTTCTGGCGGGCATTCCGACGGTGGTCTACGGCTTCTTCGCCGTGCTGACCGTGGCTCCCTTCCTGCGCGAAACCGGCGCCCTGATGGGCTTGTCCATCGCTTCGGAAAGCGCTCTGGCCACCGGCATCGTCATGGGCATCATGATCATCCCGTTCATCTCGTCGCTGTCCGACGACGTGCTGACGGCGGTGCCCGACAGCCTGCGCCAGGGCGCTTACGGCCTGGGAGCGACCCGCTCGGAGACCATCAAGCAGGTGATCATTCCGGCGGCCTTGCCGGGCATCATCGGCGGCCTGTTGCTGGCCATCTCGCGCGCCATCGGCGAAACCATGATCGTGGTGATGGCAGCCGGCCTGTCGGCCCATTTGACGGCCAATCCTTTCGAAGCAGTGACCACGGTGACGGTGCAGATCGTCACTCTGCTGGTGGGCGATCAGGAGTTCGACAGTCCCAAAACCCTGTCGGCCTTCGCCCTTGGCTTGGTTCTGTTCATCGTCACCCTGGTTCTGAACGTGGTGGCCCTGCATGTCGTCCGGAAATACCGAGAGAAATATGACTGAGACCCAAATGGTTCAGGCGGTTCCCCTGTCGGCCATCGCCGAAAAGGTGGGCACGCATCTGAAAAGCCGGCACGCCGCCGAACGGCGCTTCCGGGCTTACGGCATCGCCTCCATCATCGTCGCCATCGCCTTTTTGGCGGTGTTGCTGGGCAGCATCATCTCGCGGGGTTATACAGCCTTCGTGCAGAGCGAGCTTCAGCTGACCGTGACCTTCGACGCTTCGGTGATCGATCCCGAGGGAACGCGGGCCGCCCAGGTTTTGTCCTCGGCCGATTACGCGGCCTTGGTCCGCAACGCCATGACCACGCTGTTTCCCGAAGCCGGAGACAATCGTCAGGCCCGCCGCGAATTGATGGCGCTGGTCAGCTCGGGCGCCGAGGTGGAAATCCGCAAGATGGTGATGAGCGATCCGGCGGTGATCGGCCAGACACGGACCCTGTGGGTCCCGGCCTCTGCTCCGGTGGATCAGCTGATCAAGGGGCATATGTCCCGGGCCCAGGAAAACGGCGGCCAGTTCAACGGTCGCCAGCTGACCTGGATCGACGCCATGTCGGCCAAGGGGTTGATCAAAACCCACTTCAACAAGTGGCTGTGGACCCAGGGCGATTCCCGCCAGCCGGAACTGGCCGGTCTATGGGGTGCCGTGGTCGGTTCGTTCTATTCGCTGGTGGTGACCTTGCTGCTCAGCTTCCCGCTGGGCGTGGCGACGGCCATCTATCTGGAGGAGTTCGCGCCCCAGAACCGCTGGACCGATCTGATCGAGGTCAACATTAACAATCTGGCGGCGGTGCCCTCCATCGTCTTCGGTCTGCTGGGCCTTGAGATGTTCCTCAACGTCTTCGGCCTGCCGCGTTCGGCGCCGTTCGTCGGCGGCTTGGCTCTGACCCTGGTGTCGCTGCCGACCATCATCATCGCCGCCCGCGTGGCGCTGAAGGCGGTGCCGCCGTGGATCCGCGAGGCCGCGCTGGGCTTGGGGGCGTCGCGTCTGCAAATGGTCATCCATCATGTGCTGCCGCTGGCCATGCCCGGCATCCTGACCGGCACCATCATCGGCATGGCCCGCGCCGTCGGCGAATCGGCTCCGCTGCTGATGATCGGCATGGTGGCCTTCATCGTCGATATTCCGGCCTCGCCGCTGGATCCGTCGACGGCGCTGCCGGTGCAGATCTATCTGTGGGCGGCCAGCCCCGAGCGCGCCTTTGTCGAGCGGACCTCGGCGGCGATCATCGTGCTGCTGCTGTTCCTGGCGTTGATGAACGCCGGTGCCATCTATCTCCGCAAAAAATTCGAACGTCGGTGGTGATCCTTATGACGACCGTGGCCAGCGAAAGCTATTACCAGCAGAACGCCCGTCAGATCCAAGGCGGCATCAAGGTTTCGTCCGATGACGTCAATGTCTATTACAGCGAGAAACATGCCCTGAAGCATGTCAATCTGGGCATCAACGCCAACGAGGTGACGGCCCTGATCGGCCCTTCGGGCTGCGGCAAGTCGACTTATCTGCGCTGCCTGAACCGGATGAACGATCTGATCGAGGGCGCCCGCGTCACCGGCAAGATCCTGCTCGACGGCCAGGACATCTACGATCGCAGCCTGGACGTGGTTCAGTTGCGGGCGCGGGTGGGCATGGTGTTCCAAAAACCCAACCCTTTTCCGAAGTCGATCTTCGACAACGTGGCTTACGGTCCGCGCATTCACGGTCTGGCGGGCTCGCAAAGCGACCTGGAAGAGATCGTGCTGACCAGCCTGGAGAAGGCCGGCCTCTACAACGAGGTCAAGGACCGCATGAACGAACCGGGCACCGGCCTGTCGGGCGGTCAGCAGCAGCGTTTGTGCATCGCCCGCGCCATCGCCGTCAGCCCGGAAGTCATCCTGATGGACGAGCCCTGTTCGGCCCTCGATCCCATCGCCACCGCCAAGGTGGAAGAGTTGATCGACGAACTGCGTGAAAACTACACCATCGTCATCGTCACCCATTCGATGCAGCAGGCCGCCCGCGTTTCCCAGCGGACCGCCTTCTTCCATCTGGGCGAATTGGTGGAATACGGCGATACCGAGCAGATCTTCACCAACCCCCAGCACAAGCTGACGCAAGGGTACATCACCGGCCGCTTCGGCTGATCTCTGGCCCTTTGGAGCGCCTCTGGATGAAGGAAGAACATACCGTCCGCTCCTATGACGAGGAGTTGGCGCATCTGACCAACCTGATCGCCCGCATGGGTGGGCTGGCCGAAGCGCAGCTGGAAGGGGCCATCCAGGCCCTGATCCGGCGCGACAGCGACCTGGCCGGGAAGGTCATCGCCGCCGACGTCAAGGTGGACGAGATCGAACACGAAGTGCACAGCTTCACCGTCCGCCTGCTGGCCCTGCGCCAGCCGGTGGCGTCGGATCTGCGCCATATCGTCGGCGCCTTGAAGATTTCCGGCGATTTGGAGCGCATTGCCGACTATGCCGCCAACGTCGCCAAGCGGACCTTGGTGCTGAACCAGATTCCGCCCGCCCGCCCCAGCGCCGGCGTGCCGCGCTTGGCTCGCGTGGTGCAGGAAGTGGTCAAGGAAGTGCTCGACGCCTATATCGAGCAGGACGATGCCAAGGCCATCAAGGTGTGGCGACAGGACGAGGAGGTGGACGCCATGTACACCGGCCTGTTCCGCGAGCTGATCACCTATATGATGGAAGACCCGCGCAACCTTACCGCTTGCATCCACCTGATGTTCATCGCCAAGAATATTGAGCGCATCGGCGATCATGCGACGAACATCGCCGAAACCATTCACTTCCTGGTGAAGGGATCTCCCATCCTGGAGAACCGGCCCAAGGGAGTGAGCGTATTGCCTTATCCTTCCGAGCTACCCGAGGACATGTAATGGACCGCGACAATATGAAGCCCCTGATCATGGTGGTGGAGGACGAAGCCGCCTTGGTGACCATGCTCCGCTATAACCTGGAAAAGGAAGGTTATCGGGTGTGCGAGGCCATGGACGGTGAGGAAGCTCTGACTGTTCTGGCCGAGCGCAATCCCGATTTGGTGGTGCTGGACTGGATGCTGCCCGTGATGTCGGGCATCGAGGTCTGCCGTCAGATTCGCCGCAAGCCCCGCAGCCGCGACCTGCCGGTGATCATGCTGACCGCCCGCGGCGAGGAAGGCGACAAGATCCGCGGACTGAATACCGGCGCCGACGATTACATGACCAAGCCGTTCTCGCTGCCGGAGCTGCTGGCGCGCATCAAGGCGTTGCTCCGCCGGGTCCAGCCGGCGCCCACCAAGGGCGTGCTGCAATATGAAACCATCGCCATGGATCTGACGGCGCACCGCGTTACCCGCGCCGGCCGCAACATCCATCTGGGGCCAACCGAATTCCGTCTGTTGCAGTTTCTGTTGCAGCATCCCGGCTGCGTCTTCTCCCGCGAAGAACTGCTGAACGCCGTTTGGGGGCCGGACATTTATGTCGAACCCCGGACCGTCGACGTCCATATCCGCCGTCTGCGCAAGGCGCTGAACAATGATGGCGATCTGGACATCATCCGCACGGTCCGCGCCGCCGGTTATGCCCTGGACATGGACGGCGCCGAAGTGGCGGCGGTGGGCTGAGAGGGAAAACGGCACGGCGGAAAGTGGCGGCGAGGGCGTCATAAAAACATCACGCCTTCGCCATAAAACGGCATTGGCTGACGGGTAGAGTGCCTGAACTCAACCTTGCCTGGGGGATGACCTCGATGGTGAACGACGATTTCAGCGCTCTCGATTTTCTGTCGGCCGGCGGTTTCCGCATGACCTCGGGGCCCTCCGACGTTCAGTACCAGCCGAAGAAAAAGCGCTTCGCCCTTCGCCGCAAGGCCAAAGGCGCCGGGAAGCGCCGTTTGACCGAACTCCTGCCCTTGCTGGGCCGGAAGGCGGCCAAGACGGACGCCGGCGTCATGAGCGGCTGGCCCGTGGCCCTGTCCTGGCCCAGCCCCGAGGTCGATGCCCAGCCTAACTGGGACGAGGCTGCCGACCGCCTGCATTCCTAAAATGCAAATTATTTAGATGCAAAAGGCAAAGGGTTCCTGACATCCGTTCGGGCGGCTGGTAAGCTTTCACCCCATAGACAACTATTCGGTGGTCTGGACGGATGCCCGTTCCCACAATCCTGCTGGTCGAGGATTCCCCCTCGCTGTCGGCGCTCTACCAAGAGTATCTGCACGGCGAGCCCTGGAACATCATCAGCGCCGAAACCGGCGCCCAGGCCCTGGAACTGCTGCGCAGCCAGCAGCCTCAGGCGGTTCTGCTGGACATCCGGCTGCCGGATATGGACGGGCTGGATATTCTCGGCATCATCGTACAGGAACGCCTGCCCTGCTCGGTGGTGGTGATGACCGCCCACGGTTCCATCAACACCGCCGTCGACGCCATGCGCAAGGGAGCCTTCGACTTCATCGTCAAGCCGTTCCCGCCGGAACGCCTGACGGTCACCTTGCGCAACGCGCTGGAGCATCAGCGCTTGCACCGCATCGTCGCCACCTTCAAGGAAGATCTGGAGCGCCAGCAATATTGCGGCTTCATCGGCGGCTCGCTGGCGATGCAGGCGGTCTATCGCATCATCGATCAGGCGGCCAAAAGCAAGGCGACGGTATTCGTCACCGGCGAGTCCGGCACCGGCAAGGAATTGACCGCCGAGGCGGTGCACCGCCGCTCGCCGCGCTCTTCCGGGCCGTTCGTCGCCATCAATTGCGGCGCGATCCCCAAAGACCTGATGGAAAGCGAGATTTTCGGCCATGTGAAAGGCGCCTTCACCGGCGCCACCGCCGATCGCGAGGGGGCTGCCGGCCGCGCCGACGGCGGCACGCTGTTTCTCGACGAGATCTGCGAGATGGATCTGGCCTTGCAGATCAAGCTTCTGCGCTTCATCCAGACCGGCACGTTCCAACGGGTGGGCGGCTCCAGGCTGGAGCAGGTGGATGTGCGTTTCGTTTGCGCCACCAACCGCGATCCCCTGAAGGAGGTGGAGGCAGGGCGCTTCCGCGAGGATTTGTTCTATCGTCTGCACGTCATACCCGTGCATCTGCCGCCCTTGCGCGAACGCGACGACGACGTGACCGCCGTGGCCAACCGCTTCCTGGTGGATTTCGCCGCCGAGGAAGGGAAAACCTTCCAGCGCTTTTCCAAGGATGCCGAGGCGATTTTGCGGACCTACGACTGGCCGGGCAATATTCGGCAGTTGCAGAACGTGGTGCGCAACGCCGTGGTGCTGAACGACGGCGAGGAGGTGACCGCCGCCATGTTGCCGCCGCCGTTGGCGCCGGGACTGGGGGTGGTCCAGGGATCGGCCCAAGGGGCAGCCCAAGGGGCAGCTCTGGGACCGGCCGCCGCGATTGTCGCCGCCCTGCCGGCCGGCGGCCCATCCACCACGCCGCCTCTGGCGGCTGACAGCGGTCAGATCCGGCCTTTGTGGCTGGTGGAGAAGGAAACCATCGAACGGGCCATCAGTCTGTGCGACGGCAATATCCCCAAGGCGGCGGCGCTGTTGGAAATCAGTCCGTCGACCATCTATCGCAAAAAGACGGCCTGGGAAAACGGCGCGACCGGGGCTTGATGCCGCGGGATTAGTTGGCGGTATCGACGGCGGCGTCCAGCAGCATCTCTCTGAACAGCAGCAGAAGCTTGCCGTCCAGGTGATTGGACATCTCGTCTTTCATGATTCCCAAGGCTTTTTCCGCCGGCATGGGTGGCTTGTAGACGCGGCGGTCGGTCAGAGCGCCGAAAACGTCGACGATGGCCGCCATGCGGGCCAGCTCGTTCAGCTTGTTGCCGGGAATGCGGTTGGGATAGCCGGTGCCGTCCAGCTTCTCGTGATGCTGTTCGGCGATGGTGATGACCCCCTTGGGGATTTCGGGGTTGGCTTTCAGGTAATGCACCGAATGGTCGACGTGGCTTTTCATCACCACGAACTCGTCCTCGGTCAGGCGGCCCGGCTTGTTCAGCACCTCGTGGGGGATCGACATTTTGCCGACGTCGTGCAGCAGGCCGCCGCTGGCCAGCAGCAATTGTTCGGACTCCGGCAGGCCGATGACGTTGCCGAACAGCGACAGCAATGTCGCGACCCGTAGAGAGTGGGCATAGGAATAGTTGTCGTGATCCTTGACGCCGCTCAGGATGGTCTTGAAATCGTGGGTGTTGACCGCCTCCACCAAGGGTGCGCAGGCGTCGGTGACGTTGGAATAGGCGATGGGTTCGCCGCGCTCGATGACGTCGGAAATGCTGTTGTAGATTTCCACGGTGCCCTTCAGCGCCTTGCGCTGAGTGGGCGGCAGGATTTCCCACGACTGCTCGACCTTGCTGTTGACCAGTGACGAGATGGCGCGGATCAGGGTCGAACGCCGGTAAGGCTTGACGAGAAAAGAGCTGGCGCCGCATTGGCGCACGGAGTCCCGGGTGTTCTGATCGTCCTTGCCGACGATCATGATGATGGGCAGCGTTTGGAATTCCGGCAACAGGCGCAGCTTGCGGACCAGGGCATAGCCGCCGCCGATGGGGGTTTCCTCTCCTACCACCAGCACCTGGGGGCGCATGATCCCCAAGGCGGCCATGGCGCGCAGGGAATCCGGATATTCCACCATGCGATAAAAGGACAGCAGGGCCGACGACAGCTGGGCGCGATGGCGCTCGTTGCCGTCGACGATGGCGACAAGGTTCTTTTCGACCTCAAGCGGCGGCGGTGCTGTCTCGATCATGGCAGCATTGGAAGCGCCCATCCCCTCACCCTGGTTAGAAATCCTAGCCTGATAAGACTGACACTAACATCGGGGAATCAGGGGGCCAATGGGAAATGAGAGAATAAAATCAGACCAAAAGGCTTATAAAAGGTATATTTTTTAAATTGTGTTTACAATATAGAGAAGAGCTTGGTGCATTTTGTTTAAATCTGACGGCTTTTTGAATTTTTGCCTATCTATGATGCATGATGTCCTTCAAAAGGGTGATCCGGAAAAGAAAAAATCGGCAGACCTTCTTCTATTGTGAGGAAGGCTGGCCGTTTTATTTCATTCCTCGTCGGGATGTCGAGATGTCTGAGCCCGGAATCCCATGGCGACCACGTAGGTCTCCGCCGATTCGGCGCGGCTGGCCGGCGGTTTGGCGTGGCGGACGGTCTCGAAACTGCGTTTCAGCAGGTCCAGCAGTTCGCGCTCGGTGCCGCCCTTGAAGACTTTGGCGACGAAGGTGCCGCCTGGGGCGAGCACTTCAAGCGCGAAGTGCAGGGCGACTTCGCACATATGGATGATGCGCAAATGATCGGTGGGAGGATGGCCTGTGGTCGGCGCCGCCATGTCGGACAGCACCACGTCGGCGGGACCGCTCAAGGCTTCCTTCAGCATGGCCGGGGCGGCGTCGTCCAGAAAGTCGTGGGTCATCACGGTGGCGCCGGGGATGGGCGCCCATTCCAGAATGTCGATGCCGACGACCTTGCCGCCGCGCGGCTCCAGGGATTTGACCCGCTCGACCGCGACCTGGGTCCAGCCGCCGGGGGCGGCGCCAAGATCGACCACACGCTTGCCCGGCTTGAGGAAGTGGAAGCGGTCATCCAACTGCACCAGCTTGAAGGCGGCGCGGGAACGATAGCCCAGGCGTCGGGATTCGATGACATAGGGATCGTTCAATTGGCGTTGCAGCCAGCGGGTCGAGGAAACGGTGCGCTTGCGGGCGGTTTTCACCCGCTCGGTCAGCATGCGTCCGCCGGTTTTATCGCCCGTCGATTTCTTTTTATCGCTCATCAAGCCTTCATCCACACGCGGTCCGCCCGCATCAGCGACATCAGCAATCCTTCGCGCACGCCGCGGTCGGCCACCCTGAGGCGTCCCACCGGCCATAGGCGGCAGATGGCTTCTAGAATAGCGCAGCCCGCCACCACCAGATCGGCGCGTTCGCTGCCGATGCAGGGATGCGAGGCGCGCTCGTCGGCGCAGGACGCCACCAGCAGATGGCTGACACTGGCGATGTCGGAAAAATCCATCACCAGGCCGTCCACCGCCGTACGGTCATAACGCGGCAGGCGCAAATGCACGCCTGCAAGAGTCGTCACCGTACCCGAAGTCCCCAGCATTTGCACCTGTCCGCGTGCCACCAGCCGGGCCAGCTGCCCGTCGCCGTCGAAGGCGGCCAGACGCCGGCAGACATCGTCTACCGTCGCCGCGTATCCCGCCGGGGTGTGCAAGGATTCGCCTCGGGCTTCAGCCAGGGTGACGACGCCCAGCGGCAGAGAAGCCATGGACAGGACCTCCTCCGAGCCCCGGCGGCGGCGGACACCGACATGCATCAGTTCAGTGCTGCCGCCGCCGATGTCGAACACCAAGGCGTCGGACAGATCCCGCCGCAGCAGCGGGGCGCAGCCGGCCAGGGCCAGGCGTGCTTCCTCCTCGGCCGAGATGATCTCCATGTCCAGACCGGTTTCGGCGCGGACAAGATCGATGAAATGCCGGCAATTGCCAGCGCGGCGGCAGGCTTCGGTCGCCACCGAGCGGAAACGGGTCACGCCCCGGCGGTCCATTCGCACGACGCATTGCTTCAGTGCCGCCAGGGTGCGGGCGATGGCGGCTTCGGACAGTAGTCCGCTGCCGGCCAGCCCTTCGCCAAGTCGGGTTGTGCGGGAAAAGGCGTCGATGACGCGGAAACCTTGTCCGGCGGGCACGGCCATCAGCAGACGGCAATTGTTGGTCCCGAGATCAAGGGCCGCGTAAACCGGCCGAGTCCAGCCCGCTCCGTCCCAGTCCCGACGCGCGGGGCCAGGGGGATGCGCTATCAGCTGGGCCAATAACATAACTCCCATCAAGGGCCGCGAAAGAGACGCGGCGCTTTGCCGAAGCGTGCTCCGGCGATTTTTCCATTGCGGTCATGTTACCGGACTCGGGGGGCTGGGCGAAAGCATCTTGATCGTTCCGGCCCGGGTTGATGGTGCTATAATGCAAAAAAGGGGTAGCCAGGGTGCGTTTCCTATGTTAGAAGACGCGCCTTCCCGCCGGGGCCGAACGGTTGATACGACCGCAAGCCTGTTTGAAAAAAACGCCGGCGCCCGCTGATGGGGGATCGTCTAGCGGTAGGACTACGGACTCTGACTCCGTCAGCCTAGGTTCGAATCCTAGTCCCCCAGCCAATATGAAAGAGGCCGTTGCGTAAGCAGCGGCCTCTTTTGTCTTTCTGGCCCGCATTGAAAAATGCGCCGCGAGAATCTTGTGTTTCTTCCTTGCCGGGATGCCGCCTGAGGCGCCGGAAACATTCTCTTCGAATCCCACTTGGCCGCGCCGCTTCATACCTATGGAGTGCGGTGGGATGCGTCTTATGGGGTTTGGCGCTCTTTGTTGATGAAAATCTCTTTTTAAGAGTAATTGTGCTGAAAATTGATTTTTTTGCTGGCGCGATTTGTTAATGTGTTTGTGATTTTTTATATCATTTATGTAATTGGCATTATGTATTTGCGACATGATGTCCCGGAAAACGCAAACGTGTTTACATGCGGATAATAGCTTGCGGCGCGCATATCTGTTCATGACTATTTTTAATCTATTGATGTTGATCACAACTGTTTTGTCGTGATACGAATTTCCTGTGTGAAGTCGGGGATGTGTTATTGCATTTCTGACCTTGCTCGCTGTCGCGGCTCTCTGTGTGACATGCTCGTTTCCAAAAGAGCGGCTTCGACGAGAGGCGGTACGCGATGCAGGGAATTATGGGCGTCTGAATTTTCAGCGAATGCCGGGTGGAGTGCTTTCCTGACGCTGCCCCGGTTTCATTCGTCCTGAAATCTGCCGGCGAGGAACCGTCGCGGCAGGGTTTCTGGAGATAATGGTCCGAGGACTCTGCCGGCTGGTGGCCGGAGGAGGCCCTTTCTGTTCCGAGGCATGATTGAAATGGTCGGAGGAGCGATGATTTTGTCAGAATGCCGCGTCCTCGGGCTCCTGTTCCCATCTTCCGGCAAGGGAAGGGGGTAATCATGGCCGAGCTTTTTTCCGGCGATTCGATCGTATGGAACAGCGCTCAACTGGGATGCCTGCTGTGCGCCGTCATGTATCTGGCCGCCGGGGCGGCGGTCTGGTGGAGTCCGGCCCAGGGGCCGCGCAAATATTCCCTGATGGCGGCGTGCCTGGTTACGTCGGCTTGGGCGTTGGTGACGGCGTGGAACGGGAATTGGCTGCTGGGGCTGGAGGTCGAGGTTCTCAGGGCCGTCGCCTGGCTTGGCTTCTTCGCCGTTTCGCTGGGGCGCTGGTACCGCTTTTCCGAGCGTGAGCTGAAAATCGCCCGGGGGGCGTCATTCGTATTGGTGCCCGTGCTGTTTCCCGGGTCGCTGATGCTGTTCATTCTTTTGGGGGAGCAGACGGCTTTTATCCTCGCCTGCGCGGCGATGATCCTGTGCAACGCCCTCGCCCTGGTTCTGATCGAGAACATCTTTTTCAATACCAGAAGCGATGCGGGATTCGGATGGAAGGTCGTCGGTGGCGGCGCCTGCGTCATCGCCCTCTTTGACCTCTATATGTACAGCAGCCTGATCTTTTCCGACCATGTCGATTTCAGGATCATTATATCAAGAAGCTATATCTACGCCTTTGTTGGTCTTCTCCTGGCTTTCGTTTCCGTGTCGGGCTGGGGGCTGGGGCGAAAGTTTTCCCTGTCTCGTTCCGCGGCCTTTCATTCCACGGCCTTGATCGGCGCCGGGGCCTATATCCTGCTGACTTCGGTCGGGGGGGAGCTTCTGCGTTTCCGCAACAACAACTGGGGCCCGGCCTTGGAACTGGTCTTCCTGGCGGTGGCGCTGGTGGTGCTGACGACGACCATGACTTCGGCGGCGTTGCGGGCGCGGATGATGGTTTTCATCAGCAAGCATTTCTTCCGCCTGAAATACGATTATCGGGAAGTCTGGGTGGAGTTCATCCGCAAGATGGCTTCGCCGGAAGAGCGAGAAAGCCTGCACGAGCGCACCTTGCGCGCCTTGGGCAACGCCATCGGCTGCCGCAACGGCATGCTGTGGATTTTTCAGTCGGCCATCGAAAGCTATACGGCGATGGCGCACTGGCATGTCGCCGAAAACAACGACCTGATTTCATCGGAGCAGGGATTGCCGCAATTCCTGCTGCGGACGGGATGGATCGTCGATATCGAGCAATGCCTTTACGATCCGGATTTCTACAACGGGATCGTCTTGCCCGACGGGATGTCGAAGCAGAAGGACGGCTGGATCATCGTGCCCTTGATTCACCGCCGGGTGTTGGAGGGATTCGCGGTTCTGGGCGATCCGGCCTCGCGGCCCAACCGGCTGAGCTGGGAGGATTTCGATCTTCTCAAAATGGTGGGAGCGCAGGCCGCCAGCTATCTGGCCGAGGACCGCGCGTCCCGCGAACTGGTGGACGCCCTGCGAGTGGCCGAGTTCAACCGGCGCTTTTCCTTCATGGTGCATGACATCAAGAACGTCGTCAGCCAGATGGCGATGATGTTGCAGAATGCCGAGAAATTCGGCGGCGACCCGGAATTCCAGAAGGACATGCTGGTGACGGTCGGCAGCTCGGTGGACCGTTTGCAGCGCATGCTGGTCAGCCTGGGCAGCCAGAACGGCGCCAAGCGGCCCGACGTCAAACCTGTGGAACTGGTCGAACTGGTGCATGCCGCCGCCCAGCGCTGGAAACATTCTTATCCCAGGCTGATGCACCGCTGCGACAGCGGCAATATGACCGTCATGGCTTCGACCGAGCGGCTGGATTCGGTGCTCGATCACTTGGTCCAGAACGCCATCGAGGCTGCCGGCCCGAACGGCAGGGTCGAGGTGGTTCTGGGGACGTCGGAAAACGAAGCCATGATCGAGGTGGTTGACGACGGCCCGGGCATGTCCTCGGAGTTCGTGCGCGACGAATTGTTCCGTCCGATGGCGACCAGCAAGCCGAACGGGTCGGGGATCGGGGCCTACCAGGCGTTGCGGGCCGTGCGCGACATGGGCGGGCGGATGGAGGTTCAGAGCGACGTCAACAAGGGGACGACGCTGCGGATCAAACTTCCCCTGAAATTGGCCTGATATGAAAACGTGATGGGAACAGCGGAAAAAATGGCAGAATTTTCTCAGGACAATCCCGCTATTTTGGTGGTCGAGGATGATGTGGGGGTGCGGACCCAGTATCGCTGGAGTCTGGCGGATTACGAGCTGACGCTGGCCGAGGACCGCGCCTCGGCCGTCGCCGCGTTCCGCCGGGACGAGCACCCGATCGTCTTGCTCGATCTCGGCTTGCCGCCCGATGCGGACAACGCCTCGGAAGGGCTGGCTACCTTGCGGACGATTCTGTCGCTGCGTCCCCATACCAAGGTCATCATCGCCTCCGGCAATCAGGAGCGCCGCAACGCCCTGGAGGCAGTTCAGCGCGGAGCCTACGATTTCTTCAGCAAGCCGGTGGACAGCAATATCCTCAAGGTGATCATTGATCGCGCCTGGAAAAGCTACCAGCTTGAGGACGAGTTGGAGGCGTTGCGTTCAGGGCTCCAGCCGGGGCGGGAGTTCTCGGGTCTGATCGCGGCGTCGGCTCCCATGCTCAAGGTCTGCCATCTGGCGGAGCGGATCGCCGGCACCGATGTCGGCGTGCTGATTACGGGGGAAAGCGGCACCGGCAAGGATGTGGTCGCCCGGGCTATTCATCAGTGGAGCTCCCGCGCCGGCAAACCCTTCGTCGCCATCAACTGTGCCGCCATTCCGGAAAATCTTTTGGAAAGCGAGTTGTTCGGCCATGAGAAAGGCGCCTTTACCGGGGCCGTCAAGCAGGTGGTCGGCAAGGTCGAGCAGGCCGACACGGGAACCCTGTTTCTCGACGAAATCGGCGACATGCCCCACTCCCTTCAGGCCAAGCTGCTGCGTTTCCTGCAAAATCGGGTGATCGAACGGGTCGGCGGGCGTAAATCCTATCAGGTCGATGTGAGGATCATCGCCGCCACCAACAAGAATCTGGCCGACATGATGCGGAACGGCACCTTCCGCGAGGATCTGTATTACCGTCTCAACGAGGTCGAGATCGCGATGCCGCCGTTGCGGGAACGGCCGGGAGACGCCGTTCTGATCGCCACCTATCTGTTGAAGAAAATGGCGCCCAGTCTGAACAGCACGGTCAAGGGGTTCAGCCGCGAAGCCATGATGCGGATCGAATCCCATCCCTGGCCGGGCAATGTGCGCGAACTGGAAAACCGTATCAAGAGAGCCGTGGTTCTGGCGAACCAGCGCTATGTGTCGCCCGATGATCTGGGCTTGGGCGCCGACGGCGCCGACGAGGACGGCGTGTCCGTGCCGACGCTGCGCCAGATCCGCGAGGACGCGGAACGCCTTGCCGTCAGCAAGACTCTGGCGATGACCGACAACAACATTCAGGAAGCGTCGAAGCTGCTGGGTGTCAGCCGACCGACACTTTATGCCCTGATGAAAAGCCTGAAGATCAGTAAGTAGCGCTGGCCATGCGGCGGATGTTTGCCGTCGGTGCGGCAACGGGAGGCTTTTCCTGTTGGTGCCAGTTCCAGGCGCTGGCGACGATGTCGTCGAGCGAGGCGATTCTCGGGGTCCAGCCCAGGATTTCCTGCGCTTGGCGAGAGTTGGCGACCAGGGCGGGAGAATCGCCGTCGCGACGCTTGGACATGATCACCGGCACTTCGCAGCCGGAGACGCGCTCGACCGCTTTGACGACTTCGTTGACGGAATAGCCCTTGCCGTTGCCCAGATTGAAGGCGTGGAAGCCGGAATGGCTTTCCAGCCAGTCCAGGGCGCGCAGGTGGGCCTGAGCCAGATCGGAAACGTGAATGTAGTCGCGAACGCAGGTGCCGTCCGGAGTCGGGTAATCGTCGCCGTAGATCTGCAGGGCGGCGCGCCGTTTCTGGGCGACTTCGATGGCGATGGGGATCAGATGGCTTTCCGGTTCGTGGGCTTCGCCGATGCGGCCCGACGGATCGGCTCCCGAGGCGTTGAAATAACGCAGGGCGGCGGCGTGCAGGCCGAAAGCCTTGGCGTGATCGGCCAGAAGCTGCTCGACCATGGCCTTCGACGCGCCATAGGGGTTGATGGGATTTTTCGGCAGATGCTCGTCGAGCGGCGAGGTCTCGGGTAAGCCGAAAATAGCGCAGGTGCTGGAGAACACGATGCGCTTGACGGCGTTGCGGCGCATGGCGCCCAGCAGTTCCAGAGTTCCCACGACATTGTTGTCGTAATAGATATCCGGCTTCGAAACCGATTCGCCGACCTGGATCAGTCCAGCGAAATGCACGACGGCGTGCGGAGCCCAACGCTGAAAGACGCTGTCGAGAAACGCGGAATCGCGAATGTCGCCGCGCTCCAGAGGTCCCCACTGCACGGCCCATTCGTGCCCCGACGACATGTTGTCGACGACTACGGGCAGAAAGCCGGATTCAGACAAAGCTTTGCAGGTGTGGCTGCCGATATAGCCGGCGCCGCCCGTTACGATCACGACTTTCATCTTCTGCGGCCTTTCTGAAGGCGGAAGGATTTGACGGCCGTTTCGGCGCGGCTGGCGGTCCGGAGTCGAAAGGCACTCGTGGACAGCTATGGTCGGCAACCCAGCCAAAGCTGCGCGGTCCGTGTCGGAAGTGACCCAGCCCGCGCAGCAATACCAAGAGGCGTCTTCCATGTTGGTCCCGCTGGGGCCAACCTATGCCGGGCCGCCCGGCAAGGGCGATCCGGCATAGCGGAGGGCTTTAGGCGGCAGCGGCGGCCTTCTTGTTGCGGCGGCGGCCGAAGAGGCCGAAACCGACCAAGGCGGTGCCGAACAGGGGCAGAGCGGCCGGCAGCGGAACCGGGTTCAGCGAGATGCTGCCCGAATAAGAGCTGTAAACGCCGCCCTTGGCGACGCCGGTCACAACCAGTTCGTAGGTGGTGTTGGCCAGCAGGTTGGCGTAGCTGGTCGAGCTGATGGTGCTGCTGCCGACGGTGCTGGTGGTGGTGGACTTGATCTTGACCGGGGTCAGAATGCCGTCGACCAGCTTATAGAGGGTGTAGGTCAGGTTGCTGATGTTCGAGCCGATCTGCGACAGCGCCAGGCTGACGTTGGTCGAATAGTTGGTCAGGGTGAACAGATAGGTGCTGGTGAAGCTGACGCCGGTGTTGCTCTTTGAGAAGCTGACTTCCGGGCTCAGGACGGTGTCGCTGAAGGTCTGGTTCAGGCTGTAGGCGTTCACGCCGCTGACCTTCTTCGAGGTGTCGTTGATGCCGGAGGTGAAGGAAACGGAACCCTGCAGGTTGCTGGTTTCCACGGTGGCACCGGTGGAAACCACCGTCGCATTGGCGGCGGCGGCGGGGATCAATAGGGCGGCGGCGATAAGAAGGCTCTTGAAGTTCATGTCTGTACCCCTTGGAAAATGGTTCTGAGGCCTATAGAGCAAGGGGTATGCCAATTATTGAAAAACAATAAGTTATGGGCGTTTTTAGGCTAAAAAATGGATGGGGCGAGCAAACTGGGCGGCGGGTGTAATAAAACCTAACAGTTAATATTTTTAACTGATGCTCAGATGCATCGAGTGTCTAAAACTATGCAACAGCGTTTACATAAGTTTTTGTTACCGCAGCGGATATCCGGCTGTTAGCAGGTGCAAAATGAGAATTTGTAATTTTATTTCGCCATGCCGTGTGGAGGGCTTATTTTATTCCCGGCGGTGGGTTGCCATGCATATGTCAAAAAATCAAGAATTCCGACCTGAGTGATCGGAAAAGGGGATGGTCTTACGGATGAATTGTAACGGCCGTTGGCATGGGGCGTGGGCATAGAACGCGGGGGCGGCGACCGGTAAGCCGCGCTTGAGCCGCTCGCTTCAGGCGCGGTGCCGTTGTCGTCCCGTCGCGGCAGTTTAAGAGGAAAGATTTCCCAGCTGGCGGGTCAGGCGTTCGCAGGCGGCGTCGGCCCAGTAAAAAGTCTCGGGATTGAGGGTACGGAGATTTCGGCTGGCGGTGCGGTATGCGGCCGGCGTCATCGATGAAAACAACCCGGCGGCATGGTCTTCGATCGCGGACGGAAGCTTCAATCCGACGCCATGATCGTCCAGCCAGCGGGCGGTTTCGGTTCCGTCGAGGGCAATGGGAACGACACCGTGCAGCCCGCCTTCGTACAGGCGGTTGGGCAGAAGCCAGGCCGAGTTGAACCCCGCCTCGTAAAAATCGATAGCCCAGACGAAATGAACGCCGCCATAGATGCGGGGCAAGTCGTCGGGGTAACGGTAAGGACCGTGATAGCGAAGATTGGGAATGCCCTTCAAAAGGGCGTCCACGTCTCCCATGTCCGTATTGGCGATCCTGCCGTGGATGTGAATCTCCACCAGATCGGGATGGGACCGGGCCAGGGCGGCCAGACAGGCTAGGCTGCGTTTGCAGCGGATGACGCCGAACCAGCCCAGTTTCCAGGGCGGTCCCGGAGCAGGCACGGAAGACGCAGGCCCGGGAGACGCAGGCTCGGAAAAGGAGGGCGGAAGAGGGGCGGCTTGGGCGGAAAAAACCTTGTTTTCCACAAGGATCGATGCGGGACGGCGCGGATGATGCTTGGCCAGATATTCCCGCTCGAAAGCGGGGGAACTGAGCATGACCGCCGCGCATTGGTTCAGCAAAGCCCCCTCGTAACGGCGCAGCAGCGCCGAAGCCGGATGGTCTTTGACCATGACCCCGTGGACGTCGAGCAGTTCATAGACGATCGGCGCCGATAACCCCAGTCGTTTCTTGGCGGCGCAGGCCAGCACCAGGGTTTCCAGTTGCCGGGCTACGATCACGTCGGCGTTTTTCAGCCCTTGCGCCCAGCTTCCGACACTGGCGCGCCGGTACAGAACGGAAAGCGCCCGAAGCGCCAGTTTCCCGTCCTTGGTCTGTCCCAGATCCCGGGGCGTCACGCCTTCGACGGCGGATGGAACGGCGTCGCCACGGTGGAAGCCGTAGAGGTCGACGCTTGCTCCGCCCTTTCGGAACATCGCCACGCGGCGGGCCACGGCGGGATCGCCAAGGTCATGAACCAGATAGCCGATGTTGACGCCCTTGCTCACGAGTGTTTCTCCGTTTCCGGCGGCGGCGGCAGATAAGGCTGCAGGATTGGCTGGACGGTGCCAAGAAATTTGACGAGCCGGGCGTCGGCCGCAGCCTCCCCCTGATCGCCGACGATCGGCGTCACCAAGCGGATCAAGGCGCCGTCGGTACGGCGCAATGTCAGGGAATCCAGGAACAGGTGCCATTTTACCGACATGATGCCGGTCAGGTTGCGGCCGCGCTCGTCGAACCAGTAATAGACCAACTCGGACTTGCCGCCTTTACTGATGACGATGCGCGTCACCCGCATGTCGCCGGCGGTTCCGTTCCAGGCGACCGGCAGCAGGCGGTCGGAACTGTCGACGATTTGCCAGCCGCCTCCGGGAATGCAGTTGGAAGGGGAGTGCGAGGACGAGCCGAATCGCTGGCTGGCATAATAGCCGACATAGAGTTCGACCAGACCGTCGCCGCCGGTGGAACGGTATTCGGCTAGCCAGTGGTCGCTGACCTGGAGGGCGTTTAACACCTCGGCGTCCACTTCCTTCTGTGTGCCCTTCCAACTGTCGACGTCGAGGGGGAACGACTCCAGCCTTGTCCGGATGGCCTGTACTTCGGCCCGTTGCGACAACACTCCGCCGGACAGAACGGCGGCGCCGAAGGCGCACAGCAGCAAGGCGCCGAGGGCCGGACGCGACCAGGTCAGGCGTCCGGACAAAAGCGGCATGCGCGGGCGGCTGAAATAATCGAAGCGGAAGCGGCCGCGGGGGCCGACGCGAAGCAGGATGGAGGCTTCGCCCATCATGCAGGCGAAACAGCCGACGAAGATGGTCCAGCCTTCGAAATCGTGGAGGAATCCTTCGGCCATGGCCGAGCCCCAATGATCGGATGTGAAGCCGACCAGGGCGATGCGGGCCGAATTCATGGCGATGGTGATGGGAATCGATGACAGGAACAGCACAATGCGCTTCCACAGCCGGTCCTTCATCAGCAGGGCCGTTAGGAAGCCGAAGCTCATCAAGGGAAACAGGTAACGCAGGCCGCTGCAGGCTTCGACCACCTGCAGCTTCATAGTGCCCAGATCGATGATGTTGCCTTCCTGGTACACGGTGGTGCCAAGCGCGTCGAGGATGTCGACCCCCAGGCTGGAAGAGATCAATTGGAACTGGGCCGACAAGGCGGTGTAGACGATCTGCGGCAGGGGAACGGCAAAGGCCAGATAGATCAGCGCCGGCACCAGGGCGGGCAGGCTGCCGGTGCCGATAAAAGACAGAACCAGCCCCAGCAAGGCCAGGATGAACCCGTACATGCTGGCCGAATTGAAGGTCGACAGGCTGCCGATGACCAGCATGATCCCGGCGATCACCAGTACAGGCCATCCCAGCCGGGACGGATGGGGGGCCGGCTTCTTTTCGCTCAGGCGATGCAGGGCGATCACCACCGCCAGGATGACGACCAGAGGACTATGGCTGTACTCGTCGCTTTTCCAGTAAGAGGTCAAGGGCGAGATCGCAGGCCAGAACAGATACAAAACCAGGAAGAAAGAGGCCGTGAAGCAGATAAGGACGTTCCTATCGCTGTTGAGCGCGGCTGCTCTCATATGAATTCTCCCCTCAGAGAACGTTGTTTTTTATTTTATTGGCTGTGTCGTCTGTATGGCGCCGGCCTCCGGCGTCATCAGGGTGTTGTTCGTCATTTTGTCCCAGCGCCGATGCAAGATCCTGCCGAAACGCGCCTCGATCAGGACTTGGGAAAAGTGTGAAACAAGCAGGGTGCTCGGCAGCGCCATCGTCAGCAGCGCCAACTGGGACCAGTCGCCGAGAATGTCCGGCAAGCCCAGGGAATAAAGCAGCTTCTTGCTGACGGCGGTGGTGATCACCTGCCACAGATACAGGCTGTAGCTGATGGTTCCCAGCCATTGGAAAACCGGCAGCAGTAGCAGTTTGGCGAACCTGCCCGTGCCTTGAAAAATTCCCGCAAGGCCCAGAGAGCCGCAAATGAAGGCAAAGATGAAAAAGCCTAGGGACTCGCCGTCCTGGGCGATCTCCCAGATGGACGGATCGATGGTGTCGGCATCCAGATAGACGCGGTGCCAGCAAAGCAGGGCGGCCAGCAGCCAGAGCTCGGGAAACGCGACCCGCGGCAGGCGCAGCTTCCGCGGCAGGCCGCTGTTGCCGGCCAAAATGGCGCAGGCCAGACCGGACAGGAACATCCAGCCGCGGGGATGATAGGAAAGGAACGCTGCCGCGGGAATCAGGATGAGCACAAAGGCGGCGGGGCGGGGCACCGCCCGCGCGAAAACACCGAACGCGATGAAGCTCAGATAGAAGGTGAACTCGTAGGACAGCGACCAGGCGGCGGGGTGCAGCAGCTTGACTGGCAGCAAAGGCGGAATAGCGAGAAAATTCGCGCCGATGACGCCAAGAGTCTCCAGCAGATGCGGACGGTATTCGCCCTTAAGAACAAGCAGGACGAAAACGATCAGGGTCGACAGCCACAATACCGGGTAAATGCGGATCATGCGGTTGACGAGAAAGGTCAGGGGATCCCGCGCCGCCCGGAAGGCGAAGAAAATGACGATGCCGCTGATGCCGAAAAAAAGCTCGACGGCGTGACCCATGGAAACCAGGCCGTAGTTGATGGCTTTGAACAGTCCGGCATCGAAGGTCTGCAAGCCCGAATTGGCGATGTGGAAGATGAAAACCATGAAAGACAAGACGCCGCGCATACCGTGAATATGCAGGTTCTTCAGGCTATCGCGCGGCGGCGCGGCGGGCGGCGTCGATAGCTGCGTCATGCTTCTTCCCGCATCCCTTCGGCGGCATCGACGGCCACGGGTTTTTCAGCTTTAAGGGAACGAATGATTTGGCTGGCCAGATTGCGGAACGGCTCGTCGTACCAACGGGTCGCTGCATAGGAGGCCAGCAGGACGATGGCGGCGAAGCTCAGGCCACTATAGGGCTTGAGCTGTTCCGGCGCGGCATGGAACAGTATCTTGCCCAATCCGGCCAGCACCATGAAACAGGGACCGTGCAAAATATAGATGGCATAGGAGGTGCGCCCCGAGAGGGCGCTGAAGGCGGCCCATTTTGCCTTCGGCTCGGTTTGGGCGGCGGCCCAGACCAGGGCGGGAAACAGGATGAAGACGCAAGCCATGTCGAAGACGGCGCTTATCACCCCTTCCGCCGGAGCGGGAACCACCAGCAAGGCCGTGCCGAGAAGCATCAGAACGCCCGGCGAGGGGAGCCTGCTGCCGACGGAAAACACGCCGTCGCGCAGCCAGCGGTGGAACAGGACGCCTAGCGTGAAGGAAAATAGAATCCGCAGGGTGCCGAGGTCGATCGACTTCAGGCTGGAGCCGAAATCGAGGGAATCTTTTTCCAGTCCGGCTAGGGCCAGGCAAGCCGCCGCCGTTCCGACAATGGCAAGGAGGCATTTGTTGCTCATTCTGAAATAGGCGATGCCGTAAACCAGATTGGCCAGAAGCTCCAGGCCCAGGGACCATGCGGCGGGGTTCAGCGGATAGAGACCGGTGGAGGCCGTGCCGAAATAGCTTTGCGGCCAAAGGAATTGCGGCAGAAAGAAAAACGAGACGGCAAAGGTTTCCAGGACTTTGATCTCGTCGATCCGCTCTGCCGGGCTGAGATGGTTGCGCACGATGAAATACGCGGCCAACAGGGCCGTTCCGCCGATATAGAGAGGCCAAAGACGTAAGAATCGCTTCCAAATAAAAGATGGAAGCGTCAGCTTTCCGCTGATCAGATTGTTTTCATAAGAGCGTGCGATCACTAGGCCGCTCATCAGAAAAAACAGATCGACGGCGAGATAGCTTTTGGGAAAAAACAGCCCCGTATCAATGCTTCCCTTGAAGTGATAGGTCATCACGCAGAAAGCGGCGATTCCGCGCAAGCCGTCAAGGGTTAGCATGTGTTTTTTCAAGATGTCACCATCGACGGCTCTGTAAACGTATTATTAAGGCAGTAATATTTAATGTGTTAACAAACCATCGTGACCATGATTTGTTTTGTCGTTCGGGCGCGATCTTAGTATATCGCGAGTGTATTGTGCAATTTTTTCTGGTTTTTCAAACGATCATTGATCGTTGATTCTCTTGGCGGGCCGGACGGTCAGTGCGGGGCCTGCTGAGGCGGCATGGAAACGCCAAGAGGAGGAGGCGGCGCGGGCGCTTCCCGGCAAAAGGAAATGCTCCCCAGACCGCCGGACAACCGCGGCGCTGGGGAGCAATTGTGTGCCTTGCCGATCAGGCGGTCTTGCGGGACTTGATACGGCGACGCGCCAGAGCCCCCAGGCCAATCAGGGCCGACCCGAACAAAGGCAGGGCGGCCGGTAGGGGGACGGCGGAAATGCGGCTGATCTCGAAGCCGCCGGAGCCAGCCTGCGTGCTGAAGACGGCGCTCTTGAAGGCCGTCGTCGAGGTGATCGACACTAGGGCGCCGGTGCTCGTCACATTGGCCAGGTTGGCGGCGGAGAACGTGGTCGTTGTGGCCTTGTTCTTGTTCTTGCTGTCGTAGCTGACGATGGTGAAGGTGCCGTCGCCGTTCGCGGTGACCGTGCCCAAAAGCTGGCCGGTGCCATTCGCGCCGGAATACAGCGAAACGGTGTTAGTGGCCGAGGGCGACCCCCAGATGAACTTGATGGCGGTTTCGGGTTCGTTGAGCGTAAGGGTGACGTAAGACGAGCCGCCGCCGCTGGCCGTACCGTTGACGCCGCCGATGCTGATCCACTGACTGCTGCTGGAGGCAGTGGTTCCTAGGGGATTCCAGCCAATCGTACCGTTGCTGCGGTTGGTGTCGGCAATGATCTTGCCGCCTTGCACGACCGGAGCGTCGACATCGTTGGTGATGGTGATGTTGCCGGACATCAGGCGATGGGTGGTGCTGATGTCGGCGGTTCCCAGGTCGACCAGGCTAATGGTGGAGGCCATCACGGGGGATGTGACAGTTGTTAACAGAAATGTTCCAATAGCAAAGGCGGCGGAAGCGATGGCGTTGCGCATGATCTTATTGTCTCTTGTTGCGGTTTTCGTGTTGCCGCCATCAATGCATCCATCATGCCAATCCGGGTTTTCTAATGTTTTATTCTCTGTTTTCTGAATTTATGGCGATCTATGTTAAATTTTCTGACACAGAAGGTTCTCAATCTCCGGTAGGCGCTCATTCCGCCGGGCGTTTCGAGGCGATGAGCTCGACCATTTCCTGCATCAATTCGACCGCGTTCCGCTCCACCGTCACGGCGCGCTGAATGGCCGTGGCCAGTTTTCCAAGTAGGGGAATCTGCTTGCGGATGGCCTCTTCGCCGGCGTCGTCCTGGGTTTTCTTGGCTAAGGAATTGAAAAGCTTACTGAGATTGGCAAGCTGCTGCGATGCGGAGCGGGCGGTGTTGCTGCAAAGATCGTCCGAGAGGACGGCCAGTCGCGTCAACAGTTCGGAAACGCTGCGTTCTTCCTGCGGTTTTTCCAGATCGGTTTCAATCACGTCGAGGGTGTAAAGAATTTCGTTCGCACGGGCTTCCAGCGTCTTGTCCTCCATTTCGATAAAGGACATGTCGAGCAGGCGTTGCAGCTGCGCTTCGGTTTCGTTGCGGACCACTTTTGCGTGCAAGGTGTTGGGGACTTGGATCAGGCTGCCGGGGTCTTCCAGATCGCGGCTGGCGGACCGCCGGGTGGGGCCGACATAATCAAACGAGGTCACGAACGGTTTCCGCGACCGTGAGAATTTGACGATGCCCTCGGCGACGCGATCGCTGGTCAGGGGCTTCTTCACCAGATCGTCGACGCCGGCATCGATCAGTTTCTTGATCACGTCCCGCTTGGTGTCCGAGATGGCGGCGATGACGATAACGAAGGGATTGCGCCCTTTTTTCTTGCGGCGGCGGACTTCCTGGATGAAGTCGAGGAAATCGTCTCCGGCGGTGTCGAAATCGCACACCAACAGATCGACAAGGGTGTCGTCCAGATTGTCGCTCATGTCGGAGAGGTTTTCGCACCACTTGACCGTGCCGATGCCAAGGGACTTTAAAGTGTCGTGGATGCTGTCGGAGCCTGTTCGGTCCTCGCAGATAACGGATTTGACCTTGGCGTAATTGTGTCGCATCGGGCTGGCTCCTTCATCGGCACGCCATCGCATCGGGCATGATGGGCGTGCGCCGTCTTTTGCGGCAACATGGCGCATTTACACTGTTACGCAGGAACCGTGCCAGAACGAAAAAAACAGCGCCCGGCTCGGCGCTGTTTTGGTATTTATACGTTATAAATCAATGTGTTATATGCGTATATCTTTTGGCCGTAGAGACGTCTTCAGGGCTTCCTCTGCCGGCAGCGTAAAAAAAGCGGACAACGTTGTTCGAAACGACCGGGTGTCAGTCCTGCAGCGAGGCCTGCAAAGGGCGCAGAACCTTGGCCTCAAAGTCGGCGAGATCGTCGGGCGTCTCCTTGAACGGGCTCAAGCCGTTCTGATTGCGGTCGCGTACCACGTCCACGACGGTCCGCCAGCCGATCTCGGGCATTTCCTCGGAAAATCCGTAGACCATCGCTACGTCGCACAAAAGATTGATCAGACGCGGCACACCGCCCGTCAGGGCGTGGACGGCGGTACAGGCCATGTCGTCGAAAATGTCTTCGCGCCCGCCGAGACTGGTCAGGCGGAAGCGGATGTAGCGGGCGGTGTCGGCGGCATCCAGCGGGTCGAGGTGGCAATGCACCGAGATGCGCTGCACGAACTGCCTCAGGTCGGGGCGGCGCAAGGTGTCCAGCAGTTCCGGCTGTCCCACCAGGACGATCTGAAGAAGCTGGTCCTTTTCGTTGTTGACGTTGGACAGCATGCGCAGCTCTTCCAGAACGTCGGCCTTGAAGTTCTGAGCCTCGTCCATGATCAGGACGGTCCGCTTGCCGGCTTCGTACTGAGCCAGCAGGAACGAGAGAAAACGGTTGTAAAGCTTGACGTAGTCGCGGCCGCGATGATCGATCTCGAAGGCCATGGCCACCCAGGTCAGCAGCTTGCCGAATCCCTTGTTGGAATTGGTGATGACCCCCACCGTGGTGTCGTCGCCGGCGCTTTTCAGAAAGCGGCGGATGACGGTGGTCTTTCCGGCGCCGACTTCACCGCTGATGACGATGAAGCCGGCTTGGCTCAGCATGCCGTATTCCAGCAGGTTGACGGCCATCCGATGCTTCTTGCTCATATAGAGCAAATCGGCATCGGGCAGCAGCGAGAACGGTTTTCCGCTTAAGCCGTAAAAGTCCTCATACATCGCAGGCCGCCTTGCATGATCCGGGATGCCGAAGCGCGCCGCAGTCGCCTGGGCGCGTCGGCCTCAGTTCTTATTGTGTGACTTCTCCGCACAGGCATTGAGGACCGTTCCCAGCAGGTTGGTGTTGTCCAGCATGTGCAGGCATTGAGTCAGCTCGGCGCTGGTGGAGGCACCGTCGCGGACCACCAGCAGAACCCCGTCGACATTGGGCAGAAAGGCGATGGTGTCGTCTTGAGCCAGCAGGGGCGGCATGTCGTAAATGACGATGCGGTCCGAGTAGCGGGTTTTCAGTTCCTCGGCCAAGGCGGTCATTTTCGGCGTGGCCAGCATTTCGGAGGAATTTTCGATGGGGCGGCTGATCGGCAGCACGACCAGCCGGTCGATGGCGGGTTTGACCATGCAGGACGGCACCGGCGCGTCGTGGGTGATATAGTCCGAGAGGCCGACGTCCGGCTTGAGCCCCATGATGTTGTGAACGTCGGGGTTGCGCAGATCCAGGTCGACCAGCAGGACCGTCTGTTTCACGTCCAGCGCCAGACTGAGAGCCAGGTTGACGGCGATGGTGGATTTGCCGTCGCCGTAGTTCGGGCTGGTGATGGCGATGGTGCGCAGATTATTCCTGGTCATCATCTGCAACAGCTTGGTGCGCAGCATGCGGAACGTGTCGGCGTTGATGCTGCGCGACGCGCGGGCGACAATGCGGTGGCGCTCCAATTCCTGTTCGTTGACGGGAATTTGGTTCGCCGCCGGGGACGCCGGGCGGGGCGATGCCGGAAGGGCGGCGGGATGCGGTGCCTCCGCCGGTGTCGGGGTGGAAACCGGCAATTCCGCCGACGGTTTGGGCAGGCGGGGAACGGGAACCGCTTCCGGGGTCTCCGACCGTTCTTCCGGTGTTTGCGCGCTCAATACCTTTTCGCGTTGGGTCCGGGCTTTGACGAGCGCTTTTTCCAGTCTGTCCATTGGGCTCTGCTTTCGGTCTGCTGTGCTGCGGGTGGTAAGGCGGCAAAAACGGCTGGCTTAGAACAGGACGTCGAGCGGCACGACGAACTGATCGACGAGTATCAGCGATATGGCCAGGGTGACGACCACCGTCGCCAAGGCCCACAGCCGGCGTTTGCGGCGGCGCAGACGGTCTTCGTTGGTGAAGAGGAAGGGGATTACCACCAGCGGCGGTTCTCCCATGATGGTGGTGATCTGCTTGGGGCCGTGGACGTTGCGGCTCAAGACCTCGGCCAGAACGACGCCGCCCAGGCCGCCAAAAGCCGATCCCATGAAACCGGCGACGATCAGAATGAATTTGGAGGGACTGGTCTTGGTCGGCAGCGCCGGAGGATCGACGACGGTCAGACGGGCGCCCTTGCGTCCGGCCTCCATCTGCTCGTTCATCTCGGCGCTCAGGCGCTTTTGCTTCAGTTCGCGATAACGCAGCTGGGCGTTGTCGTAGTCGCGCGACAATGCGGCGAATTCCTGCTCGTTGGCGGGGGTTTGGGCGACATTTTGCTGATATCGGTCATACTGGGCCTGCAAGGCGTCCCGCTGGGTGGTCAGGGACCGCTGCTGGTCGTCGAGAGCCTTCAATTGAGAGACGAGCATCAAGTAGGCGGGATTGTCGGCGTCGCCTTTCAGATCCTGATGCGAACGGCTGGACGGCGGCGTGCGGGCCAAGGCGTCTTCGAGCGAAGCGAGCTGCTGACGCAGGGCGCGAACGTCGGGATGATCCGGACCGTAGGTGCGCTGCGCCGCCGCCAGATTGCTTTGCGTGTCGCTGATCTGAGCCTTGAGGGTGGCGCTGTCGCCGCCGTCGGGGGCATCGGCCTGCAAGGCCATGATCTGATGGCGCAGCTTGATCACGTCGGGATGTTCCGGGCCGTATTGACCCGAGATCGAAGCGTATTTGGCTTGCAAAGCCTTCAACTGAATGGCCGGAGTGGTCAAGACCTGGCCGTCGGCGACGACGCGGGAATAGGGATCGACCGTGGCCAACTGGGCCCTCATGTCGCCGCGGCTTTTTTCCAGGGCCGAGAGCTGGCTTTGGACGCTTTGCAGATTCAGATAGGTGGTCATCGCCGCCTGCTGATTGACGGCCAGCGATTCCGGACGGCTTTCGGCGAATTTCGAACGGAATTCGGCCACCTTTTTTTCCTGCTCGGCCATGGTCGCTTCAAGGGCGGCCAACTGGGAATCCAGCAGGACGAGGGTCTCGTGAGTCTGGGCCCGGCGCCGTTTCAGGTCTTCGTCCAGAAAGCGGGAAACCAGTTCGTTGGTGACCTGCTGGGTCTTCAGCGGATCGTTGTAGGTGAAGCTCAATTCGAAGGCGATGGCCGACAGATCGCCGGCCGACATCCGCGACGCCGAGGCGGGGTTCGACAGATCGGCGCTGGTCAGTTCCAGCTTGATCTTCTTGCGCATGGTGGCGGCGACGTCGGCCAGCGGCTGGCTCTCAAGCTGCCCGGAATAGAGGTGGAATTTCTGGATGATCTCGACAAGGCTCGATGTGGAGGTGACGACCTGCTGAATCTGTTGAATCTGCTGGTCGGCAAGGTTCTCCATCAGATGCGAGATGTCGGCGCCGATGGGCGCGGTCATTCCTTCCGGAATGTCGCGCTGCTGCACCTGAACCACGGCTATCGAACGATAGCGCGACCATGTCACGGCCATCAGCATGGACAGCGCGAGCAAGGCGGCAAAGGTCAGGAAATAGGCGAGTTTCCGCCGCTTCAAGACCGAGAAATATTCATGAATGTCAAAATCGTCCATGGTTCGTACCTTGCTCGCAATCGTCTTTGGTCAGCAGCGGCGTGGAGTTACCACTTCAATGCATCGGAGAGTGGTGCGTAAATGAAAGAAAGAAGAACGGCTTGGGAATGCGCGGAAGACTGTGATCCGCCCGTTTGATTTCCCAGCGTTTCCATGACTTGGGTCTTGAACAGATAGGAAAGATCGATCTTCACCTCTTCCGTCAGGTGATAGATCAGGTGTGGATTGAAGTTGGCGTAGGATTTCTGAACGTACTGCGTGCCCGAGGAACTGCCGGGATAGTCGGAAAACTGGTATGTGGCGTTCCATTGGGTGTCGAGGCGCGGCGACAATTGGTGAAGGTCGCTGAAGGTGAACGAGGTGGTTTCGGCCTCGGTGCCCGAGGCCTGCGGCACGGTGCTGCGCGTCGCCGTCAGCGACAGGGTGTCCTGCTGGCCTTTCCAGGTCGCGCTGGCG
Source organism: Candidatus Sulfotelmatobacter sp. (assembly GCA_035538795.1). Lineage (GTDB taxonomy): Bacteria > Pseudomonadota > Alphaproteobacteria > Rhodospirillales > Magnetospirillaceae > JAJZGK01. The sequence continues at coordinate 190,104 of DATLJS010000052.1, forward strand.
TCGGCGGTCATGTCGTACGTCAGGGTGCCGGGCTGGTTGGTGAAGGAGCCTTCGTTGCGCTGCATGCCCAGATCGCCGCTCAGGGTCAGAGTCGGGGATGCCAGATAGCGCCAGCCGCCGGTGAAGCCCACGCCGTTAAAGCTTACCTGCGATCCGGACGTCGTCTGATAGCGGCTGGTCTGCAAGGCGAGAACGCCGGAATTCTGAGGGTCGAAGACATGGGTCAGCGAAGGGGAAAACGAGTAGGTGTCGTAATTGGTGTAAAGTGTGGTGTTGCTGTAGATGTTCGAGGCGTAGCTGCCCGAGAACGACAGCAGGTCTACCGGCGTCGGCGAGAAGGACCATTGCGGGGCAAGCTGATAGGCGGTCCGGCGGATGCCGGCGACGTTGCGGCCGCTGGTGTTCCATTCGCTGGTGCGGGTGGTGTCGTAATCGAGCATGACGCCCAGCCCGGCCGACCAGTCGCTGTCTTGATGGTTGGCGTGGAGTTTCGAATGCAGGTCGTTGGAATCGAAGCCTTGAAGGTTGTAGCGGTTCAGCACGGCGCTGAGATCGGCGTCCAGATGTTCGGTGGGGGTATCGGCGTTGAAGGTCAGATCGGGGGTGGTGATCGAACCGTATGCGGTCTTGTGGGCCGATGAACTGAGCAATGGATTGCTGTCGTAGTCGAGGGTTTCCTTGACTTGTGTCTGGACCGAGTAATGGTCGGGCGGCGGCGCCGCCGGCAGAACGCTGGTCGCCACCGATGCCGAGCCGACAGCCTGGGCCATGACCATGCCCGGCCACAGGGCGGCGCAGCCCGCCGTTGCCGCGAACAAGGCCCGCCATGTGACGCTTCGCCATGATTTCATGCGTCTCATTCCAATACCGATCTTCAGATGTCGTCAGAACAGGCTGCTTGTCGGAACCACCAGAACGTCTCCTGGCTGGAGCACGATGTCGGAGGTCAGGGACCGGCCCTGGACGACGTCGTCATAAGGGAAGGCGATGGATTTCTCTTCATCGTTCTGATGGCGCAGAATGATGATGCTGCCGGTGCTGGCGTAAGGTGTCAGGCCGCCGGCGATGGCCAATGCCTGCATCACCGTGGTGCGGTGGCCCAGGATCAACTCGCCGGGCTTGTTGACTTGACCGATGACGCTGACCACATGTCCCAGCGCCGCCTTGATGGATACGGAAACCGAGGCGTCGGGAATGTAGGTGGCCAGACGGGTTTTGATCTCCGACTGCAACTGGGTCGGGGTCTTGCCCTGGGCGGCGATGGTGCCGGCCAGCGGGAAGCTGATGCTGCCGTCGGGCAGAACCAGCGTTTCGCGGTCCAGCCCGTCTTCCTTCCACACGCTGATCTGCAAAACGTCGCCCGGATTGATCAGGTAATCGCCATCAGCCGCCACTGCCGGGTGCTGCGTCAACAGCCCCAGAAACAGAAAAGCGGCAAAAGCCAACAGCCGTTTGAAGCGCATCATTGTGACCCCCTTAGTTTTTCGTCATCGCGGGCTGCTCGTCGCCCGCCTGTAAAGGCGCCGGCACCGGCGCCAGGAATAGTCCCCGCAGGAAACCGACCGCCCAGCCGAGATGCATGGCCATGGCGGCGATGCCCATGGCGGCCAGACAGCGGTCGCGCCGGCGGAGCGCGGCCACGGCGCCCCAGCCGCAGCACATGGCGGCATACGACAGGGGAACCAGCAGAAAGCCCAGGAACAGCGGCGCCAGGATCAATCCTCCGGCGCAGCCGGCAAGGATGACCAGCGGCGCCATCTGCCGAAGCTTGAGCGGCACCTTGTGCTTGCGCACCGTCCGCGCCCGGCCTTTGCCGTGGTTGACGTATTGGCGCGCCAGCCCGGCGACCGTCGAACGCGGGAAATAGTCCACGACGTTCCCGCCATCCATCCAGATATGTCCGCCGGCCGTGACGATGCGGCGGTCCAGTTCGGCGTCTTCGTTGTGCGAGAAGCTTTCGTCATAACCGCCGAGCGACAGGAAGAAGGTCCGGTCGAAGGCAGCGTGGTGGCCATGTTCGACCCAGCCGGATTGGCCCGAGGCGCGATGGGAGGCGCCGCCGTTTCCCAGCTTGCTGTTCTGGGTGGCGGCCACGGCGCGCTGGAAGCATTGCCGCCCCACCGTCCGCATGGGAACCACGACCGAATGGGCGCCGGTTTCCTGCATTTGCCGGACGCAGCGTTCGACGAAACCCGCCGGATAGGTGGCGTGGCAGTCGGCGCGCAGAATGATGGTCGAATCCGGGTGAGCGATGCGGGCGGCCAGATTGATGGCGGCCGATTGCAGCCGCTTTTCGTTGTGAACCAGGCGGATGCGGGGATTGTCCCGGGCCATCTGCCGGACAAGCTCGCAGGTGCGGTCCCGGCTGCCGCCGTCCATTACGAGAACCTCGAAATCGAAATCGTCGGTCGATGGCAGCACGCTGGAAACCGCGGCGGCGATGTACGCCTCCTCGTTGAGAGCCGGCAAGGCTATGGAGACGAAACGCCGGGCCATCCTAAAGGGTTCCCAACAGCTTGCGGGCGTCTTCCACGCCGGCGTAGGTGGAGGCCGGATCGGCCAGGGCGTCCTGAAGTTCCCTCTTGGCCTGATCCTTGCGGCCGGCTTTCAGCAGAATAGCGCCGTAGTGATAGTGAATCTGCTGCGGCAGATGATCGGCATTGGGAATACGTTCGATCAGGGTCAAGGCCTGCGGCACGTTGTCGAGCCGGTAATAGACCCAGGCGACGGTATCCAGCAGCAGGGGATTCGATGTTCCTTGGAAGCGGTCGGCAGCCTGCCGCGCCTTTTCCAGCGAGGCCTGGTCGCCGTATTGATGGTCGGCGATCAGCGAGGCCAGGTTGTTGGCGATCAAGTCTGATTCGGGGCTTTCCGCCAGCAGTTGGGTCAACAGGCCGATGGTTTCGCCATAGCGTCCCTGATCGGTCAGCACTTCCGACTGCATCACCCCCAAGGCCAGCTTGTCGACGGCCCGTTCGCGGCCTTTGACGAGAATTTCGATGGCCTGATCGGGCTGTTTGTCATGCAGATACAACTGCGCCCGCTCGGCATAGATCGTGGCGAAGTCGCTGTTGGCGGCGATGGCGGCGTCCAGCTTGGCGGCGGCCTGGGAAACCTTGCCTTGCTGGGCATAGGCTTCGGCCAGCCACAGGGCGACGTTGCTGTTGTTGGTCAGGCCCAGGGATTCGACGAATTGCAGGGTCGCGTCCAGGCGGTTGGCGCGGCCGGCCAGATGCAAGGCGGTGTCGATGGCGTGTTCGCCCAGCGGCGAGTTGGGATGGGCTTTGGCCACGGCCTCGAAGGTCTGCAAGGCTTCGTCGCTCTTGCCGGTCGCATCCAGAACGACGCCGTCTAGGTATTGGGCGGTTTCCTGCTGTTCGGGCAGCTTGCCAAGGGCGGTGATGGCGTCGCGGGCGGCCGGCCAGTCCTTGGTGTCGATGGCCATGCGGGCTTTGGTTTCCCAGGCGATCGGGTACTCGGGCGAGGTTTTGATGACGGCGGCCAGAATTTCGTCGGCGCGCTGGTTGTCGCCGGTGATGTGGCGCAACTGGGCGAGCCGCACCCGCGCCGCGAAGTTCAGGGGATCGATGTCGCTGAGCTGCCCCAGCGTTTCCATGGCCAGGTCCAGGCGCTGCTGGCGCACCAGGGTTTCTGCCAGAAGATTCAGCGCTTCCTGGTCGCCGGGCTTGATGCGCAGGATTGAGCGCAGATCAGAGACGGCGCTGGGATAATGCCGCGCGTCGAAGGACATCTGGGCCCGTAGGAAAAGCGCCTGGGCGTTTGACGGATCCTTGCCGAGAACGACGTTGATCAACTGCTCGGCCAATGTGCGGTCGCCGTGCAGCAGGCTGAGCTGAGCCAGCGACGTGCGGGCGTTGAGACCGGTGGGTTCCAGCCGTTTTCTGTCGATGATTTTGTTCAACAGGGCGATGGCGCGGTCTTCGGCCTTGAAGCGGACGTAAAGATTGGCCAGCCAGAAATACAGGCCGTCGTTGTCGGGAAACAGGGCGATATAGCTGTTCACTTCCGCTTCGGCGGCGTCCAAGCCCTTGCGCTGCGCCAGAAAATCCACGTAGTGCTGCTTCACGCCCCAATCCTTGGGAGAGGCGGAGATGCCTTCCTTCCAGATGGCTTCGGCTTGGTCGAGCCGGCCGGCGTCGGCGTCGATATCCGCCAGACCGGCGCGGTAATCGACGTCCTGCGGGCGTAGCTTGATCAGAGCGATCAGGGCTTCGCGCATTTTGTCGGTGTTGCCGCTTTTCTGGTAAACGGCCAGCTTCAATTGCTGAAGGTCGACGCTTCTGGGGTTCTTGGCGATGCCCTCGTCGATCGCCTGGATGGCTTTGTGTTCGTCGTTTCGTGCGACATACAGGCCGATCAGAACCGAATAGGCCGAGACATTGGCCGGATCGGTGGCCAGGGCGACGCGGACTTCCTGTTCCGTTTCGGGATATTGCTGCCGGCGCAAGTCGAGAGCGGCCAGCAGGGCGTGGTTCTCGGGATCCTTGGCGTTGTCGGCCAGCAGAACGTCGACGCGGCGCTGCGCTTGATCCAGTTCGTTGGCGGCCATGTAATACTGCGCCAGCTTGAGCAGGGCCGGAGCGAAATGGGCGTTCTGTTCCTCGGCGTGGATGTAATTGCCGAAAGCGTTGTTCAGATCGCCTTCGGCTTCATCGACCGTGCCCAGGCGGTACAGGGCCTCGGAATCCGTCGGTTTGATGGCCAGGGCGTTCTTGAATTCGATGCGGGCCTTGGCGAACTGGCCGGTTTCGAAGGCGCTGATACCGCGCTTGATGTACTTGGCCTCGCGTTCTTCGGAACTGCTGCAGCCGCCGAGAACGGCGGACAGCGCTAAAACGGAAGCGATAACCTGAAATTTCCTGGCAACCATCTTTGTTCCCTCAAGCCGAGGTGACGTGTGATGACGGGATGGCCGACGCTGCGAAGCGTTCGGCCTGAACTTGCGCGATATCCGGTGGAGCGAAAGAGACGATCGTCAGTTCGGCCTGCGGCGACAAGGTGAACGGCGTCAACTCGGCCAGCGCGGCATTGTCCATGGCGATGTGCGAAAAGACGCCCAACCCCGCCAGTTTCAGCGGCAGCTCCGACCAGCCGGAATGCCGGAGTAGGGACGCCGGCGCGGGAACGGCAGATGCCGGGCAGCGGACCAGCACGATGTCGCTGTCGGGCAATGACGCCTCGGCCTTCAGGCGGGCCGGGGTGGCGTGTTCGGACTGGGCCAGCAGCAGAATGCGCGGCCTCTGCGCGGCAGCGCTTTCGCCGGGTTTGGCCCGCAGGCGCTTCAGGCGGTTGCCGACCGCTCCTTTGAGGGCCGACAGCAGAAGCGGGATCGCCGCGGGACGGGTGGCCAGCGCACGCAGCAGGCGGTCCGGGCGGCGGGCCTTCAGCGCGTCGACGGCATCGGTGAAAGCCAGGGCGACGATCAGTTTGTCCAAGCGCCGGTGCGAGGCGGCCAGCAGATCCGGCTTCCGGGGGCAGCCTTTGTCGAATTGCCTGGCTGCGGCGATAAGGGCGGTCAGATCGGCGGCCTTGAGCCGGTGCGAGGTCGAGGTGGCGTGGCGACGATAGAAATAGAGCGGTGCGGCGATGAAATGGAAGCGGCTTCCGGCAGCCATCATGCGCGCCAGGATGTCGTAATCCTCACCGATGCGCAGGGTCTCGTCGTAGCGGAAGCCCTCGGCGCCGAACAGGCTACCGCGCATGAGCGGTTTGAGATAGCCGAGGGGAGCTTGGCGGCTGAACATGATATTGCTGCGCACGAACGTGACCAGATCGATGGTGCGGTCGTGGCTCCATTCGGCCTCGCCCAGCAGCAAATAGGGACGGCGCCCGGCTGGATCGTCGTGAAAGGCCAGCAGGTTGTCGGCGACGATGTCGGCCCGGGTGGCGGCGGCTTTGGCCAGCAGCATGGCAAGGCGCTGGGGGTGCATGATGTCGTCCCCGTCCAGCACGGCGACGAAGTCGCCGCGGGCCGCGTCGAGGGCGGCATTGCGGGCGGCAGCGGGGCCGCGGCCAGGGCCTTGCAGCAGAATGACGCGAGGATCGTCCTGGGCGTGTACCCGGACCCGTTGGGCGGTGTCGTCGTCGGATTGGTCGTCGACGACGATGATTTCGATCTGGGACAGGGTTTGCCGGCGGGCCGACCACAAAGCGGCGTCAATGAACGGCCCCACGTTACGGCAGCCCATGATGACGCTGACGAATGGAGAGACATCGCCGCCGCCCGTCTTTGTTTCGAGAACCCGATCAGTGACCATGCCAGACCCATCGTTGCTGCATCGAGGCCACTGTCCGGGCTCGCGTTATATTGAATAATTCTCTCTGGGGCATTGTTTTAGCAATAGCCATGTCATTGGTGAAGCCATTAATTCACCTACAAAACTCCACATATTACTGCGTTAATAATTTTGTTAACGAAGAATGTATGGAGTTTTTACATTTGAATATTTGCGTGACCTTTTTGTTAATTTTATATGCCTTTAGTATGGCGTGTCTCGCCGTAAAAGCCTGCGGCTCAACTGCTGGCAAGGAATCTCGATACCCCGCCACGTCAGCCAGGACAGCGGGAAAACCAAGAAAAAGGCGGCTGTCACGGCGGTGATGCGGAACTCTTCGCCCTGAACCGGCGCTGTTCTGGCGACCGCAACCCCAAGGTTCAGCAGGACGGGGTGCAGCAAATAGACGGAAAAGGAAATTTCTCCCAGGAACAGGATGGCTCGATTGCCCAACGCGGCCTGGGACAGGGGGGCTTCGGCGGCGCAGCTCAACACCAGCAGGCAGAAGGCCGGAACCGCGCAGACGTCCAGCCAGGGCGTGGTCAGGGCGGCCAGCAGCAGAAGCAGCCCCGCCAGGAAGCAGGTTTGGGACGCCGGCCGGGAAAGCGGTCTCTGGCGGCACATTTTCCAGAGCAGCATGCCGGCGGTGAACTCGCAAAAGCAGCGGACGATGCCGAGGCGTTCGGCGTGGTCGAGCACATGGGAGCCCAAGGCGAACAGGCCCAGAATGAACAGCGTCACGGCGGCGGCGGCCAGCAGCCCGGCCATGGCGGCGGAACGGATGCGGGCGCAAAGGCCGATGGCGAATATGAAATAGATGTAGGCCAGCCATTCGGCGCTCAACGACCATGTCGGGTTGTTCCAAGCCAGAGGCAGGCCGACCCAGCCCTGTACCAGAGCCATGGACAGAAGCAGGGTTCTGACGGTGAAAGGGCCGGGGCCCCAATATTGTCCGGGAGCGACGGCGACGGCGACGGCCAGCACCGCCAGCACGGCCCAATGCAAAGGCAAAATGCGGAAAAGACGGCCGATGACGAAACGGCGCAGCGGTTGCCAGGACAAATGCGATAACGAGGCGCCATAGGTCAGGCTCAGCACGAAGCCGGACAACACGAAGAACAGGTCGACGCCCATATAGCCGCTACGTACCACGGGAACCTCCGGCATCGGCGGAAAGGTACCGATGCTGCAGAGGCATTCGTAGAAATGGAACACCACCACCCAAAAGGACGCGACGCCGCGAATGCCGGTCAGGGCCGGAATTTTTCCGGAAGAAACGGCGGATGGAACAGCCTTCTGCATGATCGCGTCATTCAGTCGCATGAGGAGCGCCGTCCCCGGCGGCGTTGACGGAAGAACCGGCGGGGACGGCGCCGTACAGAACCAATTCTCGCATTCCCAGCAGACGGGACATGGCTCCCAGATGCAGGGCACCGCGCAAAAAGGATTTGCGCCATCCCACTGCCGATCTCAGATGCAGGCCGCTATCGGCCAGGCAATACAGAACCTTGCTGGCGGCGATGCCGAAGGCCAGCCAGCGGGCGGCAGGCGTGTCGGCGGCGGCCAGCAGGCGCCCGTGGGTCTGGCCGTACCGGAAGCGGCGGCGGAACAGCCAGCGGAAGCTGTTGCGTTCGGGGACGGCGATCTCTTCGACGAAGGCCTCGGGAACGAAATCGAGCAGGCCACCGGCCCGGTGAATGTCGGAGAAGAACTTGGTGTCCTCGCCTCCCGACCGGCCCAGATCCAGCTGGAACCGCCGACCGCGAACGCTGGGATGGTCCAGGTTGATCAGTACGTTGCTGGTGTAGCCGGTGATGATCTTGCCGCCGACGTAGGTGACCGAGATCGAGTGGAAATCGCCGTCCCGAATCCAGGCCGGACAATCGGCGCCGTAGACGGCGCGGACCGGGGCGAAGACGACGGCGGCCTCTCCGTTCCCGGCGCGCTCCAGTAATTTGGCCAGCCAGCCCCTGGTGGCGGTTTCGTCGTCGTCGAGAAAGGCCAGCCAGCCCTGTCCGGCCATTTCCAGGCAGACATTGCGGGCGATGGAGATGTTGCGGCCAGGAGCGTGGCGGTATTCGACGGGCAAATCGAATTCCGTCCGGCAGGCTTCGGCCAGCTTTTGGGCCGAAGGCTCGTCGTCGTTGTCGACGACGACGATGCGCAGACGGACATGGGCCGGCGCCTGTCCTTGCAGCGAACGCAGCGCCTCGCGCAAGGACGGACGGCGGAAGGTGCAGATGGCGACGGTGACGCTGTCGATAGCCGGGGCGATGGGGGGCATGGTGCCTCTATGGCTTGTCGAAGGGAAGAGGGGCGTCGAGCATCCGGATCGGCCGGGGCGCCCGTGGTGGTGGTGGCGCGGCGGCGGCCTTCAGCACCGGCGACGAGCGGTATTCCTCAAGCCGGGGCAGCACGGAATAGAGCAGGAATACCGAGCAGGAAAACGGCCCGAGAACGTCGACTTCGACGAAGCTGCGGATCAGGAAGAACGTCGAGACGCCGACGCAAAACAGCGATTCGGCGTCAGCCCCGTCGCGGGCAGCCCGCATCAGGCTTTTGAAAAACGAGCCGAGCAGCACCAGCGCCAGCAGGGTTTCGCCGACCAGCCCCAGATCGACGAAGGTCTGCACATGCATGCTGTGGAAATGGAAGCCGGTGCGGCTGAGCACGGTGAATTCGTGCCAATAGCGTTCGGCCCGAGGTTCGCCCTGAACCCAGAAGGCGAAATACCCGCGGCCGATGATCGGTTCTTGCAAGCCGATCTTATAGCCTTCGCTCCAAAGATAGGTGCGGCCCGTCAGGGTCGAGCTTTTGCCCAGGGCCGCCAGCACGTCTCCCTGAAGGCCCAGATTGGCGCCGGCGACGACGGCGACCACGGCGATCACCGCCGTCATGATCAGCAGCGGCTTGCGCAGCTTCTTCGGCAACTTGCCTACCAGCACCATGGCGTAGGCGATGGAGCAGACGGCCAAAAGGCTGACCAGGGCCGTGGCCGAGCGGGCCTTGTAAAGGGCGATCATCGACAGCAGCAAGGTCAGAAGCCCCAGCAGGACGGTCTTGCCGCCCCAGCGGACGCGGATGAGCAGCAGGCCCGAGAAATAGATGCCCATGGTGGCGTAAAGGCCCACCATGTTCTTGGCGCCGACGAAGCCGACCAGCGAGGTTTCGCCGGTCATGTAATCCTGGGCATAACGGCCGCTGGCCAAGGTGGTCAGCATGACGAAGCCGATGGCGCCGACGATGCCGACGATCAGTTCCTCGGTGGGAATGATCCGCGCGGCGATGACCGTGCACATCAGCATGGAAATGAATTCCAAACCAAAGCGCAGGGAATATTCCGGATGGTGCGACCACAGGGTGGACAGGCAGGCCCAGACGGGAAAGGCGAAGACCGCCACCATGGCGGGCGACAGACGCAGGGTGGCGCGCCCCGCCCGCTTCAGGCGCGAAAACCAGAACGGATACATGATCAGGATGGAGAGCGTGCCCAGGACCTGGTTCAGGGCCAGGGCCGACAGGGTGACGCCGACCGCCAGCACCGCCGTCCGGCGGTTCAGCTTGGCATAGGTGCCGCGCGCCGGGGACGCGGGCGGGGAGCCGTCGGATGCAGCGGCTGGCGGAGCCGCGCTGTTGGCCGGACGCATGATCATGCCAGCCTGCAATAATAGTCGTCCCAGAAACGGTTCGCATCGTCCGCCGAAAAGGTCCGTTCGGCCGTCTGGCGGGCGTTGCGGCGCAAGGCCAGATAGCCGGTCTTGTCGCGGGTCGCCCGCCAGACCTTGTCCAGGCTTTCCTCGGCCAGCCGATCGACCTCGGCGCGGTACAGAGCGGCATAGGCGGCCGATCCCCGGTCGGGGTGGCCGATATGCACCCATTCGCCGACATCGTCGGTATCCAGCGACACCAGGATGCCGTTCTCGCCGTCATGAATGAATTCGGGCAGGGCTCCCTGCGCCGTGGCCACGACCGGCGTGTGATTGGCCATGGCCTCGATGGCGCTGTAGCCGAACGAATCGCTGAAGGTCGGCAGCAAGACGAAATGCGCCCGGCCGATCAGATGCAGCACCTCTTTGTTGGCAAGCTTGCCGTGATGGCGGACGTTGGGCAGCTTGAGCAAGGCATGGTCGCGGTCGAAATAGCCGGGACTGGTGGGGTCGGTCCAGGACGCGGCGCCGACTTCCATGGCCGACACGATGTCCACCCTCAGCGGCACTTCGTGCTGCAGAGCCAGTTCAGCCATGCGCACGGCCACCGATCCGCCTTTGCGGCCGAAATGGTTGCCGACGAAGACCACCCGCACGTCGTCCTGTCCGGCATCGCCGTCATCGAGCGACAGGAACGGATCCGGCCCTTGCGGCATGGGAAAATTGGGGTAACGCAGGGTCAGCTTGGCTTCGAGAGCGGGGCCTTCGGGAGTATCGGCGTGTTGGCGCAGGAACTGGCGGCGGGCATAGTCGGAAATGGCGACGATGGAGCGGCATCGCCCGCTGGCCAGGCTGCGGCGCATCGCTTTGAAAAGCCAACTGCTTTCCAGGCCGAAGCCGCGGGGCAGGTGGGATTCGAAGCTGATCAGGTAAGGAGTGCCGCCGATCGGCAGGCGGTTGAAGGCGTGAACCAGATCGAAGCGGCGCGGCGGCCAGGGATTGAGCACCGTCACGCCTTCGATGGCGTTGGAGATATAGTTCGCCGGCAGGAACGAGCGGATGGAAATGTCGTGGCGGGAGTTCCGCGGGCTGTTGAAGCGCCAGGGATACCGCGTAGGCGCCAGAATTTTCAGCGTGCGCTCAACCATGAGACGTTCCTCTTCCTGCGGCCTTAAGCGTTCGTTCCACGGCTGCCATCCTAGTACTTGTAGGCGGTGACCCAGCCGACGCCGAATTGGGCGGTGTCGGGGGTGGTGGCGTCGATGTGGTTCTCCACGGCCAGGTCGAGCAGCATGTACATGGGGGTGTTCAGGCCGGGCGGGGTGGCGAAGGTGGCTACGGGAGAGCGATCCACATAGAAAGTGATCCGTTCCATGTTCCACAGCACGCCGTACAGGTGGAAAGCGGTTTCCGCCCCGGGCACGCTGATGTTGCAATAGGTGGCTTGATGCGGGCCGTAGCCGCCGGTCTTGAAGTGAACGGTCATGGTCTGCTTGTCCGGCTTGGTGCCGTCGAACATCTCGAAGATGTCGATTTCAGGCGGCCAGGCGCCGTTGACGTTCAGCATCCAGAATGCCGGCCACATGGCTTTGCCGGTGGGCATCTTGGCCTTGGCCTCGAAATAGCCGTAGGTCTGCGAGAACAGCTTCTTGCTTTGCAGCATGCCGGAATAGAAGGGGAAATTGGACAGCGCCGCCTTCAACTGCGCCGGGGTGCGCGTGGCGGTGATGACCAGCCCGTCCGGCGTCAGAGTGAAGGGGTCCAGGCGCAGCGGGGCCGGGGTGGTGCCGGCGTAGCTGGGGTCCACATAGATTTCCTGCTCGTTGTTGGCGGGCAGGGTGCGGAAATTGACCTGGCTCGGATCGCCGGCGAAATGGGCCATCCAGGTGGTGGCGGTTTGGTACGGGCGTCCCAGGGCGGCCTTGTCCAAAGTCTTGAAATTGTCCAGGAAGCTTTGTTGCAGCACCACGTCCCGGGTCGGGATGGCGGCGCCTTGAACCGGCGTGCAGGTGGCGGGTGGCGTTCCCGTCGGCTCCGGCAGGGTCAGGGTCTTGCCGGGCGCATCCTGAGCCGCCGCGGGCTGCTGCTGGCCGAGAAGCAAAGCCATGGCGAGGCCACCGGCCGTCACGCGCAGGAAAGTCTTCAGCATCGCCTTCATCCCTTTCGATATCCCCAAGTCAGTTGCTTCAGGCCGCGCGAATTCTCGGCCACAACAGGCCTGCTCCCGCCGCCACGGCGCCCAAGACCGCTGCAGTCAGAATGCCGATGGTTTTCAACGCGCCCTCGGCCAGCACCGCGATCGCCAGATGGCCGGCCAGATAGCTGCCGGCGGTGGCGGCCAGCAGCGGCAGGACGCAGCACAGGGCATAGGCCCGTCCAACGTCGGGCAGGGCGTTGCGCGTCAAGGCTCCGGCCGGTACCAGGAACAGGATGTTCTTCAAGGCCAGGGCGGCCACGCACCAGACGATGTCGATCGGACCGAGAACGGCGACGATCGCCAGCCCGGCGACGCTGGACGACAAGGTATAGGCCACCAGTTCCCTGTTGCGTTTCGAGACGGACAGCAGCGAACCGTGGACGCTGCCCAGGGCCCGGGCGAAACCGCTGGCGCACAGGAAGGCGACGATGGCCGAGGCGTCGGCCCATTGTCGGCCGAACACCAGCGGCACCAGTTGCTGGTGCCACAGGGCGACAACGGCGGTGGGCAGGCCGCAGACCAGGGTCAGGCACGCCAGCCCCCGCCGCAGGTGCTGCCGCCGCTGGGCGGGCTCTCCGACGGCGAACAAGGGCTGAAAGAGCAGAGAGCTGAACGAACTGGCCAGGGTGATGGAAACGGTTTCGGTCCTCTTGCCGACATTGTAGGCGCCGGCGGCGGCGGCTCCCACCATGGTGCCGATCAGAACCTGATCCAGATAATTGTTGGCGGCCGCCAGCAGCCGGACCGTCGAGGCGTGCAGCCCTTCGACCATCATCGCCCGAAAGGCGGGGCGGAAAAAAGCGGGCGGAACCGCCGCCTGGGTTCCGGCCACGGTGGTCAGCCAACTGATGAAGGACAGCAGCACGTAATACAGCACCAGGCCGGACAGCGGCGTCAGCAGGGCGGCCAACGCCAGCCCGCCGATGCCGGCCAGGATGTTGGCGGCCATGGTCCGCAAGGCCAGGCGGCGGAAGGCCAGACGCCGGGCCAGGGCCGCTTGCGGTTGCAGCACGGAAACGTCGAACAGCAGTTTCAGGGCCAAGGGCATCAGCAGGGCGGGCGAGAAGCCGGCGCCGACGAAATGATCCAGGGCCAAGCCGACGATGGCCAGATAGGCGGCCGCCAGGACGATTCCCGACGCCAGTAGCAAAAAGGCGGCGGTGGCCTGCTTGTCGTGTTCCTCAAGGTCGGTCTGCATCAGGACTTCGTAAAGTCCCTGCGGCGCCAGGGTCTTCAGCAGTTCCACCAGGGAAACGCAGATACCGACCAGACCGATCTCGATCGGGGTGGCAAGACGTGTGAAGCCGACGAAAACAAGGAAGGGCAAGGCTACGGCGAACAGGCCGTTTGCCGCCGACCAGACGATGCCGCCGAGATTACGGTTGCGCATAAGCGTTCCTGCTCCCCGGCTGGCGGTTATGACGGCGGTTCCCCCTGCTCACGAGGTCCGTCCGCGCAACTGGCCCAGCCGTTCCAGCATGCGGCCGCGCAAGGCTTCGCGATGGCTTTCCTGGCTGAGGAACGACTTTTGCCTGGCCAAGCGGCGCAATGCCTCGGCCGTGCGCTGGGGGGTGAAGCCCAACAATTTCTGGCTGGCGGGGACATGGCGCAAAACGGCCTTCGAGGCCGAGCGGAGTAAGGATTTGGCGGAAACGCTCTGAGCCTGCGCCGGAGCTTTCGCCGCGTCGGCGAAGGCCAGCCGTTCTTCCAGCTCCCGTTGTGCGTCGTCTTCGCTATACCGGGTGGTCGTGCCCCAAGGCCGCCCGGCGCAACGGCCGAATTTCATGACGGCGGCGGCGGCGGGCGGCGGCACCGAGGCGACTTCCAGTTCGGCGTCGACGGACAGAGTCCAGTCTTTCCATTTGAAAATGGAGAAATTGCTGGTCGAGGCGAAGGGAACCCAGTCGACACCGTAGCAATCGGCCAGGATGGCGCCGTGCAGGGATTCCGTCAGCACCAGTCCGGCCGAGGCGATGTCGGCGAGAACCTGGGCGGGAGAGCGGCAGGGGTCGATGATCTGGTAGCCGGCCAGTCGGCAAGCCTCTTCCCAGCCGCCGCAGCGCATGGTTTCCCAGTGGGGAATGACGGCGATGCGATCGGAGGTGGTGTTTTTTTGCGGCAGACCGGGGACGAAGGGGCTGAGAATGGCGCCGTCGGTCAGGGCACGGTCGGGCTCGACGCCCACCAGCTTCGCCGTCAAGGGACCGCGAACGCAGACGAAATCCGCCGGAACCGGCCAGTCCTTCAGCCGCACGTAGCCGGCGCCGCTGCCGAAGACGTGCACGCGGCGCAAAGGCGGCACCGTCATGCCGATGATGGTGCCGATGCCGAGGAAGCCTTCGTCGCCGTCCTCGGCGAAAAGGTCGGGAGCCAGGTGCGGCCATAAATCGGCGTTCAGGTCGTCGCCGAAATTCGGCACGGCGTTTTTGTAGTACAGCAGCTTCATGGCGCATCCGGGCGGCTGAGGGTGGCGGCCATCAAAAAACGTCCTTTCCCGCCACGACCAGGAAGGTGCGAAGCAGAATTTCCAGGTCCAGAAGCAACGTCCAATGCTCCATGTAATAGAGGTCGCATTCGACGCGGTGCAGGATCTTGTCCTCGGTGTCGGTTTCACCGCGCCAGCCGTTGACTTGAGCCCAGCCGGTGATGCCGGGTTTGACCTTGTGGCGCACGGCATATTCGCGCACCACTTCCTGATACAGGCGGTCGCCGGCCTTGGCCTGGGTGGCGTGGGGGCGCGGCCCGACCAGGGACATCTGTCCCAGGATGACGTTGAACAGCTGCGGCAGCTCGTCCAGGCTGGTGCTGCGCAGGAACGCGCCGACGCGCGTGATGCGGGGGTCGCCCTTGGTGGTCAGCTTCGAGGCGCTTTCGTCGCGCATCTCGTGGTACATCGAGCGGAACTTGTAAACGCCGATCAGCTTATTGTTGTAGCCGTAGCGGTTTTGCTTGAAGAGGATCGGTCCCTTGCTGTCCAGGCGGATCGCCAAGGCGCAGACAGCCATCACCGGCAGCGCCGGGATCATGATCAGACCGCCCAGAATCAAATCCTCGGTCCGCTTCAGAATGGCGGCCCAGTCGCTGATGGGCTTGCGGAAGACGTTGTAGACGGGCACGCCGTCCAGGTGCGCGAAGCCTTGGTCAAGGAAGTGGAAGGCGATCACGTCGGGAGCCAGCCGGACGTTGGCGGGAATCGATTTCAACTGTTCGAGAACGTCCAGCAAACGGTTTTCCGCGCCCCAGGGCAAGGCCACCAGGATTTCGTCGACGCGGTTGTCGCGGGCGTAGGATACCAGATCGGCGACAGTTCCCTTGAGTTCGGAGCTGGCGGTTTCGCTTTCTTCGCCGTCCAGCCGGTCGGCGGTGCGATCGTCATAGATGCCGATGAAATTGGTCCAGGGAGCCCGGGACTTCTCCAGGGCGTCCAGCAGGCGCCGGCCATGGGGACCGGCGCCGACGATGGCGATATTGCGAGTGATTTCGCCTTTCCGGGCGCTGCCGATCAGCCAGCTGTGGGTGACGACGCGGACGGCGCAAATGCCCAATACGCCGATGCTGATCAGATTCAACGGGCCCGAGGCCGGCCATGTGAAAACAAATTGCAGATCCAGTATTTCCAGCGTGGCCCATTCGATGGTCACGATAACCATCGAATTAACCAAGATGCGGGTGACCTGGGCCAGAAGGTTATCCAGAAGATTCAGGCGATAAACGCCGACGGCCAGCATGAGATAGAGCATAGTGACACTAAAAATAGCATCGGTAATGCGCCAAACCTGAGCCGGATAGGGTTCAACTGAATTTGCTGAAATATAGGATGCAATATATGCGCAGACGATACACAGGACATCCAGGAAACAAACGGCACTGATGATCTTGACGCCGGAAAACGGCTCTCCATTTCGTGCTCGTTCGATTGTCTGAGCGTGCTGCGACATGATGCAAGCCTGCAATTTGAGGGATGGGTAAATCTATGTGCAGTGCGGCATGTTGGCAACTAAAAGCGATCAATTCTCTCTAAAAAATCACTGCACATGCATATTTGTTAATGTGTTTGCAAAGTTATTCCCTGGATATGTGTTCATAGTCATAACTTTTGTCTCAGAATTATGTTGTGATTTTTATGTAATAAATACGTTCATAGTGTGCGAACGGTTCTCTTGTTGGGGCGTTTTGCAAATTTGTTTACATTTTTATTGTCGTTTTTTCGCTTCGCGTCTGTCCCTGCTTGACCTTGCAATCGGCCCTTCGCTACAACAAGGACGGGGCGCGGATGCGCCGGGCCGCCATCGCGGGGAGCGTTCACATGAATCGGGATTTGATGGGCTTGGCGGGCGGGCTGTCTAAAGCGCTTTTTCTTCTGTGCGCGCTTCTGGCCGGTATGGTCTTTTCCGCCGGAGAAAGTCGGGCCGATCTTGACTACCGCTGCCTCAAGGAATGCATGGCCGGAGGATCGTCGGCTCAGTTCTGCCTGTCTTCGACGGGGTGCGCCTATGTGGGAAAGGCCAATTACCTGCCCGCCGACATGGGGCGGCAGTTGCTGTCGCCCAACCGGCAGTTTGATGCTCCGACGCCGCAAAGCTCGGAAAACTTAATCGTCCCCGGGCCTTCGGCGCCCAAGCTGCAGCAGGTGCCGGCGCCGGTGGGGATGCCGGCGGGAGCGCCGGTTTATTCGACGCCGGGCGCCATGATAACACCGACAATCCAGCCTTTAGGGCCGTCGACGAACTATAAGTGCCGCGCCGCTTGCCTGCAAAAAGGCTACCAGCTTGGCCTGTGTCAGCAGCAGTGCAGCTACTGAGCATTTTTCGGTTATCTGTTTTTTTGAGCGATGTTTCCCATGGAAGGCCCGGTCCGCGTTGGCGCCGGGGCTGTTGTCCATGGCAAAAGCCTGGGGACCGGCTGCTGCCGTGTCTCGACATGCTTGGCGAAAATCAAGTGAGTGCCACGGGGGCAGATCTAATGTCTGCCCGGAAAACAACGACAACAGGCCTGGATATGGGCCGTGGACAGGTTGGTGGATCATGCTCGCATTTCGCAACACACGCATCGGTAAACGTATCCTGATGGGAACGGCGCCGGTGGCCATGGCGCTTCTGGTTTTGGGCGGATGGATGCTGAAGGCGCAGATCGACACGGCGGAACAGGCCGATAGCCTGATCCTCCAGACCCAACTGGCGGTTTCCACCAATGCGGTGATTCACGAATTACAGAAGGAACGCGGAGCGTCGGCTCTGTTCCTGGGCAGCAAAGGCACCCAGTTCGGTTCGCAGATGGCCGACCGGCGCAGGGACGCCGACGCCCGCATGGCCGAATTGACGACGCTGCTGGGCGGTTTCGACGCCTCGGCTGAAGCCGGAGTCGGGGCCGACAGCGTGCGACAGGTGCAGGCGACGCTGGCGGCGTTTCCCGCCTTGCGCGGAAGAATCGACCAACAGCAGGTGCCCGCCGTCGAGGCGGTGGGAGCCTATAGTCAGGCCGTTCGTACCTTGATCGGGGTGGTGGCGCATACGGCCAACACGGTTTCCGACGTCGAGGCGGCGAAGCTGATTGCCGCCTTCGTCGCCCTGACCGACGCCAAGGAAAGTGCAGGCCAGGAGCGCGCTACCGGTTCGGCCGGATTCGCCTCGGGAAAATTCGACGCCGCTCTGTACAAGCGTTTCATCGAGCTGGGTGCGGAACAGAAAACCGCTTTCCGCATGTTCGAACGCTATGCCTCGCCGGATGCCCTGGCCGCCCTGAAAGCGGCTCTTTCCTCGGAGATCGAGGAGCCGGTCATGAAAATGCGTCAGGCCGCCATCGACAGCCCGGCCAAAGGCGATACCGGCGGCGTCGCCGCGCCCGACTGGTTCGCCGCCACCAGCAAGCGGATCGATGCCCTGCGCACGGTGGAAACCCGCATCGCTCAGGATATCGCCGCCCAGGCCCAAGGCCAGCGTGATCAGGCGCGGCAGTCTTTGATCCTGTTGTCCGTCTGCCTGGGGGGGCTGTTCCTGGCGACGGCGGTGATGCTGCCGCTGATCGTCCGCAGCATCGTCGGACCGGTGCGGCGTCTGGCCTCGGACATGAGCCGGCTGGCCGAAGGCGATCTGTCGGTGGGAATCGAAGGCACCGGCTTCGCCGACGAGGTCGGAGAGATGGCCCGCGCCACTTTGATCTTCAAGGAAGACAGCGAGGCCCGCCGCCGCCTGGAAAGCGAACAGGCGCTACGCGAACAGGAGGCCGCCCAGCAACGTCAGCAGATGCTGAACGCCTTGGCCGATGATTTCGAGGCGACGGTGCGGGCCAAAGTGGCCGACGTCGGGCAATCGGTGGTGGGCATTACCCGTACTGCCAGCGCCATGGCCACCAAGTCGGAACATAGCGGCGGCCATTCCATTCTGGTGGCCGAGAATTCCCGAAAAACCACCGAGCGGGCCGAGGTGGTGTCGGCGGCGACCCATCAGCTCAGCATGTCCATCAATGAAATCGCCGAGCAGATCGGGCAAACCAGTCAGATTGCTCAGCAGGCGGTGGCCGATGTCAACCGCACGGCCCAACAGATGGACGGTCTCGAACGGGCGGTGCAGACCATCGGCGAGGTGGTGAATCTGATCAACGACATTGCCAGCCAGACCAATCTTCTGGCGCTGAACGCCACCATCGAAGCGGCGCGGGCTGGCGAAGCCGGCAAGGGGTTCGCCGTCGTCGCCAACGAAGTGAAGCATCTGGCCAACCAGACGGCCAAGGCTACCGACGATATCACCCGCCAGGTGGGTGAAGTGCAAAGCTCGACCCGGGCTATGGCCTTGGCCATCGACGATGTCGCCGCCACCATCCGCTCGCTGGAAGAGGTGGCGACCACCATCGCCGGAGCGGTGCAGGAACAGGAAGCCTCCACCCGCGAAATTTCCTCGACGATTTCCGAGGTGGCTTTGGAGGCCGACGGCGTGGCGAAGACGGTGGTCGATCTGTCGCGTTCGACCTCGCATTCCTGCGCCGGCACCATTCGCGTCATCTGGAGCGCCAGGACTTTGGCCAAGGTGGTCGAGGATTTGAACGGCGAGGTCAACCAGTTTGTCGCCCGTGTCCGCGGCTGAGGCCGGAGACGTAAAACAAAAAAGCCCTGCCGCACCCGGCAGGGCTTTTTTATTGGATTCGCCGGAACGTCAGGCCTGCCGGGCGTCGATGATCGAACGGCGGATGGCCCGGGTGCGGGTGAACAGCTCTTGCAGCTTGTCGCCCTCGCCCCAGCGGATGGCCCGTTGCAGGGCGGTCAGATCTTCCGAGAAACGCTGGATGACGTCCAGTACGGCTTCCTTGTTGTTGAGGAAAATGTCGCGCCACATCACCGGATCCGAGGCGGCGATACGGGTGAAATCGCGGAAACCCGAGGCCGAGAACTTGATGACCTCCTGCTGCAGCGTGCCTTCCAGATCGGTGGCGGTGCCGACGATGGTATAGGCGATCAGGTGCGGCAGATGCGAGGTGATGGCCAGGACCCGGTCATGATGCGCCGGTTCCATTACTTCGACCTGACAGCCTGCGGCTTCCCACACGGCGCGCACCTTGGCGACGGCGGTTTCGTCGGTGCCGGGCGGCGGGGTCAGGATGCACCAGCGGCCCTGGAACAATTCGGCGAAACCGGCGGACGGCCCTGAATGTTCGGTGCCGGCGATGGGATGGCCGGGAACGAAATGCACGCCTTCGGGAATGAAGGGGCCGACGTCGCGCACCACCGCCATCTTGACCGAACCGACGTCGGTGACGATGGCGCTCGGCTTCAGATGCGGAGCCATGGCTTCGGCGATCTCGGCATAGGTGCCGACCGGCGTGGACAGAATGATCAGATCGGCGCCGGTGACGGCGTCGGCCAGATCGCCGGAGGAGTCGTCGGCGGCGCCAAGCTCGACCGCTTCGGCGCGGTGTTCCTGCAGGCGGTCGTAGGCGATGATCTTTCCGGCCAGACCGTCGCGCTTGATGACCCGCGACAGGGACGAGCCGATATGGCCGATGCCGATCACGGTCACCTTGTTAAAAAGAACGGAGCTCATTCCGACGCTCCCATAAATTCGCTGACGGCTTCGGCCACGGCTTTGACTTCGTCGTCGCGGCCGATGGTGATGCGCAAGTAATCGGGCAGCCCGTAAGAGCCGACGCCGCGCACGATGATGCCCTTCGACCGCAGATGGGCGTCGGCGGCCTTGGCGGTTTTTCCTTCGGCGGGGAATCGCACCAGAATGAAGTTGGCGACGCTGGGAACCACCTCCAGGCCCAGCGCGGTCATGCGCTCGGCCAGCCAGGGCAGCCAGTAATCGTTGTGGCGGCGGGCCAGTTCGGTGAAGGCGCTGTCCTCGATGGCGGCCTGAGCGGCGGCCAGGGCGGCGGACGATACGTTGAAGGGGCCGCGGATGCGGTTCAGGACGTCGGCGATGGCCGTCGGGCAATAGCCCCAGCCCACCCGCATGCCGCCCATGCCGTAGATTTTCGAGAAGGTGCGGGTCATCACCACATTCTCGCTGTTCTCCACCAGCTCGGCGCCGTCCGAGTAGTCGTTGCGGCCGACATACTCGGCATAGGCGGCGTCGATCACCAGCAGCACATGCTCGGCCAGCCCGTCGCGCAGACGTTTGACCTCGGACGCCGGGATGTAGGTGCCGGTGGGATTGTTGGGGTTGGTCAGGAACACCACCTTGGTGTGTTGCGTGACCTTGGCCAGCAAATGGTCGACCGAGGCGGTCAGGTCCACCTCTTCGGCGGCGACCGGCGTCGCTCCCGCCGACAGGGCGGCGATGGGATAGACGATGAAGGCGTGGCGGCTGTAGAGCACCTCGTCGCCCGGGCCGGCATAGGCGCGGGCCAGCAATTGCAGAATTTCGTCGGAACCGCAGCCGCAGACGATGCGCGAGGCGTCCAGCCCGTGGCGGGCGGCGATGGCCTGGCGCAGCTTGACCGCATGCCCGTCGGGGTATCGATGCATCTCGGGGCCGATGGCCTGATAGGCGGCGACGGCCTTGGGGCTGGGTCCCAGGGCGCCCTCGTTGGAGGACAGCTTGATGATGCGGTCGACGCCGGCGATCTTCGACTCGCCGCCCACATAGGGGCTGATGTCGAGAATGCCGGGACGGGGAGCAGGGGCGGTCATGGACTTTGCTTCTTTTAGGAAGGAGGGAAATTATTCGTTGAGATCTTCGGCGCTCAACGGCACCGGATAGCCGCCGAGCAGGGCGCAGCGCAGAACCGGCTCGCGACGTTCCACCAGACGGGAGATGCGGCGGTCCTCCGAGGACAAGGGACCGGCGATTTCCACCAGATGCAGCCAGCCGTCGCCGGCGCGCTGGGTGGCGGCCAGGGTGGTGGGTTCGAGCCCCGCCGCCCCGAGGACCGAGCGCAAGCGGGCGCGGCTGACGTCGGGAGTGGTCTCGACCCCGATCCAGGCGCGGTCGTAACCGGTGGCGTCGGCGGATTGGCGGGCCACCACCAGGGCTTCCAGCCCGTCGCCGCGTCCCACGCCGGTGCCGCCGAACGGCAGACGGGTGACGATGCGCGGCAGGTCGGCGGCGTCGCCCATCAGGCTGATCCACCAGGGTTCCACCTCTTCGCGGTCGGGCATGGGCAAGACGCCGACGGTGGCGCTGCCCTCGGCCACGGCGCGCACCACCTGTCCGGCGGAGCGCAGGGCGGTCATGGGGGTATAGGCGCCGTAATGGTCGCGGGCCAGCTCAAGATAGCCGGCGCCCCTTTCGGGCATATAGACGGCGGCCGACACCTGGCCCTGGATGGCGCACATGCCGGAAATCAGTTCGCGCCAGATGCGGATCAGCGTCTGCTTGGGAAATTTTCCCCGATGACGGGCCACGACCTTGCGCACGATTTCGGCCTCGCGGCCGGGGCGCAGCAGCACCTGCTGGGTGTCTTCCTTCAGTGCGCCGATGCGCTCGACCACGGCGGCCCGCTTCATCAGCAGGTCGTGAAGATCTTCGTCCAGTCGATCGATTTCGCTTCGCAGTGTATCGAGGGACTTCTCGACGGCCATGACGGAACACCAGGGGGGAGTTGCAAGGGACGTTAAGAAATAAGGGAATTCTGCGGCGAAGACCAGAGAACTGTTGGTTATTCTTCGCCGTCCTCCAATGCCCGGCGCGCAATCCCCCAGGAAAAACCGGCCCGGCCCAGAGCCGCCATGTCCTTTTCGCGGAAGGCTTCCCGCGTCTCGGCCAACCGCCAGGGGCCCAAACGGCGGCGGCGCACGTAATTGCGGGCGGCGGCCAGTTCGGTGTTTCCGTCCGCGTCTTCCTGCAGATCGGCGACCACGGTTTCGATGGTGCCTGCATCGACGCCTTTGGCCGACAAGGTCTGGCGAATGGCCCGCGACGATGTGCCCCGGCGGTGCAGGCTGCGGCTTTTGGCTCCGGCGTAGGCCGCGTCGTCCAGCAAGCCGGACGCCCGGTAGCGGGCGATCAGGTCGGCCACCAGGGCGGCTCCGATCTCGGGGTCGTCGCCGTGGAGCTGGGCGGCCCGCTGCACCTTGCGCAGCAGAACGCGGCGCAAATTCTCCGCCGAACTGGAGAAGCGCTCCAGATAATGCAGAGCGGCATTTTCAAGATAAGTGGCGCTGATGCGCCGAGGGGGCTTGCTCATCGTCCCAGCATAGCCCAAATTCCTGCCCCATGAACATGATCAACGCCCCCGCTTCCACCATCGCCCCCCGCAAGCTTGGCTCCGTCAACTGGCTGGGTCTGTGGACCCTGACCGCCAAGGAAATCCGGCGTTTCCTCAAGGTCTATTTCCAGACCATCATCGCGCCGATGGTCACCACCCTGATGTTCCTGGCCATCTTCAATCTGTCGGTGGGCAATGCCACGGTGGCGGTTCAGGGCGTGCCCTTCGCCGAATTTCTGGCGCCCGGCCTGATCATCATGGCGATGACCCAGAACGCCTTCGCCAACACGTCGTCGTCGCTGATCATCGCCAAGGTTCAGGGCAACATCGTCGATGTGCTGATGCCGCCTCTGTCGCCCCTGGAGCAGACCCTGGGCTTCGCTTTGGGTGGCGTCGTGCGCGGCGTGGTGGTCGGGCTGGCGGTGGCGCTGTCCATGCTGGTGTTCGTACCCTTCACCATCCATTCGCCGCTGATGGTGATCTTCCACGGCGTGATGGCGTCGCTGATGCTGTCGCTGCTGGGCATGATCGGCGGCATCTGGGCCGACAAGTTCGACCACATGGCGGCGGTGACCAATTTTATCGTCACGCCGCTGTCGTTCCTGTCGGGCACGTTCTACACCGTCGAGCATCTGCCTCAGAGCCTGAAGCTGTTCGCCCTGGCCAACCCGTTCTTCTACATGATCGACGGCTTCCGCTACGGTTTCATCGGCCATGCCGACAGCTCGCTGGGCCTGGGCGTCCTAGTGGTGACGCTGGTCAATCTGGGGTTGGCGTTCCTTTCCTATCGCATGTTTAAGACCGGCTACAAACTGAAGGCGTAAGGCGGCAGCTCCAACCAGTTGCGCCGGGAGCAACTTGGGAGCAGGGTGGTGGCGGTTCACGGTTCCGGAGAGTTGCCGTCATGACTCTGTCTGAATTGATCCGGGAGATCATTACCGCCAACCCGTTATTCACCGTCCTGCTCACTCTGTTGGCGGCAGCGGTGCTGCGGAGCTTGCGGGTCGTCAACGAATACGAGCGGGCCGTCATCTTCCGTCTGGGCAAATTCCATCGCGTCGCCGGCCCCGGCCTTTACTTCGTCTGGGTCTTCGTCGAGTGGCAGGTCAAGATAGACCTGCGCACCGTCACCGCCGCCGTCGAGCAGCAGGAAGGTATCACCCGCGACAATGTTCCCATCAAGGTGGATACCGTGGTTTGGTATCGGATCCTCGATCCCGTTCGGGCGGTGATCGAGGTCCGAGGTGTCGCCAACGCGATCGAGCAAGTGTCGCTGACGACCCTGCGATCCGTGCTCGGTCAACATAGCCTGGACGAGATTCTGAAGGCTCAGGACACTATTTCCCAGGTCATGCAGAAATCCATCGATGGCGTCACCGAGCCTTGGGGGGTGAAGGTGGAGCGGGTCGAGATGAAAAACGTCGAGATTCCAGTCTCAATGCAAAGGGCCATGGCTCAGGAGGCCGAGGCTTTGCGCGAAAAACGCGCCCGCATCATCAAGGCCGAAGCGGAATTGGAGGCGGCCACGCAATTGCGCAACGCCGCCGAGGTCATCATGCGTAATCCAGCGGCCCTTGAATTGCGGCGCATGCAAATGCTGACGGAGATCGGTGCCGAGCAAAACACCACCACGGTCATCATGATGCCCAGCGATTTCGTCTCCATGGCCCATGCCATAAGCGAGCTTGCCGCGCCAAAGAGCCGGGACGCGACGGAATAGGCGCTCCGCCTATCGGCTATAGCATGTTCAAGGCTGGCGCCAAGCTCAAAGTCTGAGCAGTTCCCCGTCCACTAGAGGTTGACATTCTGCGGACATGCGCAGATATTCTGCCGCTTTCCTTTTTGAGCGCCCCGGTTTGCCCTTTATTTCATCAGGGCCGGGCCGGCAGCCACAGCGTTCGGGAGAGCACAAGTGATTTCAGCCGTCATGCCGACTTATGCGCGCGCCGACCTCGCCTTCGAGCGGGGCGAGGGAGCTTATCTGTTCAGCACCGACGGCCGACGATTCCTGGACTTCGCCGCGGGCGTGGCCGTCAACGCACTGGGACATTGCCACCCGGCCATGGTCGCCGCTTTGAAGGCCCAGGCCGGCAAGCTGTGGCATTGCTCCAACCTGTACCGGGTTCCCGGCCAGGAGAAGGTGGCCGCCAAGCTGATCGCCAACAGCTTCGCCGAGACGGTGTTCTTCTGCAATTCCGGCGCGGAAGCCATGGAAGGCGTGATCAAGGTCTGCCGCAAATACCAGACCGAGACCGGCCATCCGGAACGCTACCGCGTCGTCACCGCCATCGACGCCTTCCACGGCCGCACCCTGGCGACCATCGCCGCCGGCGGCCAGGCCAAGCATCTGAAGGGCTTCGAGCCTATGGTCGAAGGCTTCGACCGCGTCGTTTTCGGCGACCTGGACGGCCTGCGCGCCGCTATCGGTCCGGAAACCGCGGCCATCCTGGTGGAGCCGATCCAGGGCGAGGGCGGCATCCGTCCGGCCACGCTGGATTATCTGCGCGCCCTGCGCCGGATCGCCGATGAAACCGGCGTGCTGCTGGCCTTTGATGAAGTCCAATGCGGCATGGGCCGCACCGGCAAGCTGTTCGCGCATCAATGGGCGGACATCACCCCCGACGTCATGGGCACGGCCAAGGGGCTGGGCGGCGGCTTCCCTGTCGGCGCCATTCTGGCCACCGAGAAAGCCGCCTGCGGCATGGTGGCCGGCACGCACGGCTCGACCTTCGGCGGCAATCCGCTGGCCATGGCCGTGGCCGACGCCGTTCTCGACGTCATGCTGGCCGACGGCTTCATGGATCACGTCCGCAAGATGGGCGACCTTTTGTGGACCGGCCTGGGCGAACTGGTGAACGTCTATCCCGCAGTGCTGGAGGAACGCCGCGGCGCCGGCCTGATGCAGGGCGTCAAATGCCGGGTTCCCGCAGGCGATCTTTCCAAGAAGCTGGTGGCCAACGGTCTGCTGACCGTGGGCGCCGGCGATAACGTTATCCGCGTTGTGCCGCCGCTGATCATCGAATCCGCGCATGTGGCCGAAGCATTGGACATTCTGCACCGCTCCTGCGGTGAACTGGCGGCATGAACGACATGACACCCCGGCATTTCCTCGATCTCGATCAATTCGACAAAGCGACCCTGCGCCGTATCATCGACCTCGGCAAATCCTACAAGAAGGGTGTCGACGTTCACGGTCCGCGTCCCCTGGCCGGCAAGCTGTTGGCGATGATTTTCGAAAAGCCCTCGACCCGCACCCGCGTCTCGTTCGAGGCGGGCATGCGCCAGTTGGGCGGCGACGTCATCGTTCTGACCCAGCACGACACCCAGTTGGGCCGGGGCGAAACCATCGCCGACACCGCCCGCGTGCTGTCGCGCTATGTCGACGCCATCATGATCCGCACCAACGACCCGGCCAAGCTGACGGAATTGTCGCAATACGCTTCGGTTCCGGTGATCAACGGTCTGACCGACACCACGCACCCCTGTCAGGTGATGGCCGACGTCATGACCTATGAGGAGCATCGCGGCAGCCTGGAAGGCAAGACCGTGGCCTGGAGCGGCGACGGCAACAACGTGGCGGCCACCTGGGTTCAGGCCGCCGCCCAGTTCGGCTGCGCCATCCGTCTGGCCTGTCCGGACAGCTTGCGTCCCGACGCCAAGGTGGTGGAATGGGCCCGCTCCAGGGGGGCCTCGGTGGAGATCAAGGCCGACCCGGCCTGGGCCGTCAAGGGTGCCGATCTGGTGATCACCGACACCTGGCTGTCCATGGGCTGCCAGGACAAGAACCGCCATGCTCTGCTGGAGCCCTATCAGATCAACGAAGCGGTGATGGCGACCGCCGCGCCGGACGCTTTGTTCATGCATTGCCTGCCGGCCCACCGGAACGAGGAAGTCACCGACGCGGTGATGGACGGCCCGCAGTCGGTGGTGTGGGACGAGGCGGAAAACCGTCTGCATGTGCAAAAGGGCGTGTTGAGCTGGTGCCTGCTGTGAGCAACGCCTTCACGGACCAGATTCAGCCTTTCATGATCGATGCCGGCGCCATTCGCGGGCGGCTGGTGCGTTTAGGGCCGGCGCTGGACAGCATTCTGTCCGGGCACGGCTATCCTGGTCCGGTGGCCGAACGTCTGGCCGAGACTCTGGCCTTGGCCGCCGCCTTGGCCGGATCGCTTAAGTTCGACGGCATCTTCACCTTGCAGCTTCAGTCCGAAGGTGCCTTGCCGCTGGTGGTGGCCGACATCACCAGCGCCGGACATCTGCGCGGCTATGCCCGCTACGACGAAGAAAAGCTGGCCGCGGCAATCGCCGCCGAAGGTTCGATCGTTCAGCGGTTCTTCACCAAGGGCTATCTGGCCTTCACCGTCGATCAGGGACCGGATACGGACCGCTATCAGGGCATCGTCGAATTGACCGGCGACACTCTGGCCGATTGCGCCCATGAATATTTCCGTCAATCGGAGCAGCTGGACACCGGCTTCCGTCTGGCCGTGCGCGCCGCCGACCAAAGCCGGGGCGAAAGCGCCGGCCACGGCTGGCAGGCGGCGGTGATCATGATCCAGCGCATGCCCACCGGCCCACAAAGCCCGATCCTGACCGCCGACGAGGCCGAGGAAGCGTGGCGCCGCGCCGAAATCATGATGGACAGCGCCAAGGAATCCGAGCTGTTCGACGCCGACCTGACGGCGGACCGGCTGATCTATCGCCTGTATCACGCCGATGGTCTGCATCTTTATGACAACCGTTCCCTGGAAGCCCGCTGCCGTTGCTCGGCCGAGCGGGTCGAGGGCACGCTGAAATCCTTCCCCCGCGAGCAGGTCGAGGAAATGAAGGATGAAAACGGTGTCGTCGCCGTGGTCTGCGAGTTCTGCAAGACCGGCTATCATTTCAGCGATAGCGACCTGGACCGGCTTTACGGCGCTTGACCGCGGGTCCGGACCGCCCTATATCGCCAGTGTCCGCACTTACACGAGCTTAGACCGACATGTTCACGCCCGTCCTGCGCAAGATCGCCCTGGCCGCCTGCCTGGGTCTTACAGTTGCCGCCTGTGCGAACAGCAATCCGCCCATGCAGCGTTTCCCGCAAATGACTTTCTCGAACCTGCCCGCCTACAATCTGGACGTGGGCCGTATCGAGGTGGTGGCCGAGAAGCAGTCCGACGGTGCTCCGCCGCATATCGAATACGACATGCCGGTTTCGCCCGAGAATGCGTTGAAGCGTTGGGTTCAGGACCGGCTGCGTCCGGTGGGCCGCACCGGCACTCTGCGGGTGCTGATTCACGACGCCAGCGCCACCGAGGTGGCTTTGAAGACCGATCAGGGCTTCACCGGGCTGTTCAAGAAGGAACAGGCCGCTCGTGTCAATATGGTGCTGGACGTGTCGCTGCAGATGCTGGACGACCATCAGATGCCGGTAGCCGAGGTGTCGGCCCATGCCGAGCGTGAGCGCACCCGTCCGGAAGGCCAGAAGCTGAATGAGCGCGACAAGCTGCTCTATGACATGGTCGAGGAATTGATGGCGGCCTACAACAGTCAGGTCGATCCCAACATCGGCCAGAACTTCCACAACTGGCTGGGCAAGTAAGGCCCGAGCCCGTTCAAGGCTTCGATTGCGCCGCCCGCATCCGGCAAGGCCTCGCCGCCGAACCGAACGCGGGCGTTTTCGTTTCCAAAGGGGGCAACATGCTGGAACTTCGCCAGTTTCCATTGTTCCGTGGCGTCAATCTCAGTCCCTTCTGCTTGAAGGTCGAAGCGTATCTGCGGCTGACCGGATTGCCCTTCCGCATCGTCACCGGCCAGTCCTTTCGCGCTCCCAAGGGCAAGCTGCCGGTGCTGGTGGATGACGGTCTGGTCATTTCCGACAGCGGCGACATCATCGCTTATCTGGAACGCACCCGCGGCGCGCCTTTGGACGGCGGCCTGACGCCGGAGCAAGCGGCGCTGGGCCATGCCGTCATCCGCATGCTGGACGAAAGCCTGTATTTCGCCATCGTTTACGACCGCTGGCTGGTGGATGCCAACTGGCGGGTATTGATGGCCGAACTGCTGCGCAAGGCGCCACTTCCGATCCGCTGGATCGTGCCCCGGCTGATCCGCCGCAAAATCCGCCGCGACCTGATGGGACAGGGTTACGGCCGCCATAGCTGGGAACAGGCTTGCGCCCGTGGCGCCGCCGATATCGCCGCCGTGGCGGCGCTGCTGGGGGAGAAAGCGTTTTTGCTGCGCGACCGCCCGTCGGTGGCCGACGTGGCGCTTTATGCCAGCTTGACCGGCCTGATGTCGGCGGGATTCGGCGGGCCGCTGGTCGAGGCGGTTGGCGGCCGCCCCAACCTTTTGGCCTTTCTCGACCGTATGGACGCTCTTATCCGCCGTTGAGGTAGCGGCTCCGCAGATGGGCCTTGAAGACCGAGGCGTCCAGGGGACGGCCGGTGGCGCGGGTCAGCAGGTCTTGGCTCGACAGGCTGGAGGCCAGCCCGTGAACGTTTTCGCGCAGCCAGCCCAGCAGCGGATGGAAATCGCCCTGGGCGATGGACGACAGCAGGCCAGGAACGGCCCGCTTGGCGGCGTCGAACAGCTGGGCGGCGGACATGGCGCCCAGGGTATAGGTGGGAAAATAGCCGATGGCTCCGTCGTACCAGTGGATGTCTTGCAGGCAGCCCAGCCGGTCGTCGGGCGGGGTCAGCCCCAGCAAGGCTTTGAAGCCCTCGTTCCAGGCGGCGGGAATGTCGCCGACCTCCATCTCTCCGGCCACCAGGGCTTT
The DNA here is from genome assembly GCA_035538795.1 of Candidatus Sulfotelmatobacter sp. Taxonomy (GTDB): domain Bacteria; phylum Pseudomonadota; class Alphaproteobacteria; order Rhodospirillales; family Magnetospirillaceae; genus JAJZGK01. The sequence continues at coordinate 219,642 of DATLJS010000052.1, forward strand.
TTCCAGGCGATAGCGCAGGATGACGTGGGCGGGATAGGTCACCTCGTCGGCGTCGACGCGGATGAAGCCGGGATTGACCCGCACGTTGGCGGCGTAAAGGGTGTCGGCATCCCAGCCCGACTGCCCCTTGGTCCCGAAGGTTTCGGCCATGATGGGGGCGGCGAAGGCCATGAACTGACGCGACCGGCAGGCCTGCATTTCCATCAAAAGGCTTTGGCTCTCATGAATGCTCATGCCGCGTGCCCGCCCGACCGGCTGGCCGCGCCAGGAATCCGGCAGACCGCGTTCGTACAGGGCATGACCGCTTTCATGGACCACGCCCAGCAGGCTGCGCATGAAATCCGTCTCGTCATAACGGGTGGTGATGCGCACGTCGTCCTGGTTGCCGCCGCAGAAGGGATGCTGGGAAACGTCCAGACGGCCATGATCGAATTCGAAGCCGAGCACTTCCATCATGCGCAGCCCCAGGGCCTTCTGGCGCTCGACGGGAAAAGGGCCGGCGGCGGTTTTGGGGGCCGGTGGCTGCTTGGCCTGCACTTCGCCGAGGAAGCCGGGCAGGAAAGCGGCCAGATCGGCGAAGATAACGTCGATATCGGCGGATCGTCCGCCCGGCTCGTACTGATCCAGCAGGGCGTCGTAAGGCGACACCTCCAAAGCCTGACTTTTGACCTCGGCGGCTTGCCGGGTCAGGCGCAGCACTTCGGCCAGGAAGGGCGAGACGGCGGCGAAATCCGAAGCGGCGCGGGCCTTGCGCCAGGTCATCTCGCAGGACGAGCAGGCCCGCGACATTTCCTCGACCAGCGAAGACGGCAGGGCCGAGGCGTGGACCCATTCCCGGCGCATCTCGTGCAGATTGGCGACCTGCCAGCCGTGCAGTTCCTCGCCGGCGGCGTCGTCCAACAGGCTGCCGACATCGGGAGCCGTCAGCATTTCGTGATGCAGCGACTTCAGGGTGGCCAATTGTCCGGCCCGGCCGCCGGCGCCGCCCGACGGCATCATCGCCGACATGTCCCAATGCAGGATGTTCAGGGCTTCTTCGATATGGGACAGACGGGTGAACAGGGCTTCCAGTTTGGAATAGGCCGGGGTGGTCATGCGGTGCCTCGCGCGAACGTCTTGTTGCTTCCGCAAATTGCGCTCTTTACCCTGGCTGTCAATGCCTAGTCCCAAGCCGAAGGAAATTCACCATGAGCAAGAAGCCCCGCATCGCCGTCGTTCTCTCGGGCTGCGGCGTCTATGACGGCGCGGAAATTCACGAAGCGGTGATGACCCTGCTGGCCATCGACCGCCATGGCGGCGAAGCCGTGTGCTTCGCTCCCAATGTCGACCAGATGCATGTGGTCGATCATCTGACCGGTCAGCCGACCGGTGAACGCCGCAACGTTTTGGTGGAATCCGCCCGCATCGCCCGCGGAGCCATCAGCGATCTGGCTTCTTTCCGGGCCGCGGACGTCGACGCCGTCGTTTTCCCGGGCGGTTTCGGCGCGGCGAAGAATCTGTGTTCCTTCGCCGTCGATGGTCCCGAATGCAAAGTCGAGCCCTCGGTGGACGCCGCCATCAAGGCCATGCGCTTTGCCGGCAAGCCCATCGGTGCTTTGTGCATTGCGCCCGCCTTGCTGGCGCGCGTGCTGGGGCGGGGTGAAGTGACCATCGGCAACGACGAAGGCACCGCCAAGGCCATCGAAGCTATGGGCGCCAAACATACGGTTGCCGGTCACGGTCAGGCGGTGGTGGATCAGGGGCTGAAAGTGGTCACCTCGCCCTGCTATATGCTGGACGCCACCATTGCTCAGATCGCCGACGGCGCCGACGCCGTGGTGACGGCACTGCTGAAGCTGGTCTAGGGGCTTATTCCCGCTCGAACACCGCCACGGCTTCCAGATGGGCCGACCAGGGGAACTGGTCCACTGGAGTGGCGCGTTTCAAGGTATAGCCGCCTTTTGCCAGAATACGGGCGTCGCGGGCCAGGGTGGCGGGATTGCAGGATACCGCCACCACCAGCGCCGGACCGGACTCGGCCAGATGCTCGGCCTGGGCGGCGGCTCCGGCGCGGGGCGGGTCGAAGACGACGGCCTGGAATTTCTTCAGCTCGTCGCCCAGCAGCGGGCGGCGAGACAGATCGCGGACCTCTGCCGTGACGCGGGCGCCGCTGCGGTCGGCTGCGGCCTTGAGGGCGCGCAGGGATGCTTCCTCGCCCTCCACCGCATGGACTTGGGCCTTTTGTGCCAAGGGGAAGGTGAAGCTGCCGCAGCCCGAGAACAGGTCGGCCACCGGGCCTTTGGCGCCGACGGCGTCGAACACCAGGGCGGCCAGGGCGCGTTCACCCTCCAGCGAAGGCTGGAGGAACGATGCGGGCGGCAGTTCCACGCCGACGCCGGCGAAACGGATGACGGTCTGTCGGCGGTGAGCCAGGGGCTCGATGATGCCGGTGCCGGGACGGCGCCACGATAGGCGGGCCAGGTCCTGGGCCTCGGCAAAGGCGGCCAGGGTTTCGCGGTCGAACAGGTCGAGCCGAGCCTCGGCTTCCACCATCAAGTCGATGCCGGTTTCGGTCAAGGTGGCGACGGCGTCGCCTTCGCAGCCGTCGTCCAGCAGCCGCAACAGCACGGCCCGCAAGGGATCGAGCAGGGCCAACAGTTCGGGAGCCAGCAGCAGGCATTCTTCGAGGTCGACCAGTTGATGGCTGGCCCGGGCGTTGAAGCCCAGGTGCAAGTGCTTGCGGCGCTTGGCGAAGGCGAAGGCGGCGCGGCGGCGGCTGCCGTGGGGGATGGCCACCAGCGGAGCGATCAGGTCTTCGCCGAAACCGGCGCGGCCCATGGCTTCGACCAGTTGGCCGCGTTTCCAGTCCTGATAAAGCTCTTGGCTCATATGCTGAAGGGCGCAGCCGCCGCAGACGCCGAAATGGCGGCAGGGCGGCGTTTGACGGCCTTCGGCCGGGGTCAGCACCTGTAGCAGCGAAGCGGACAGCCCATCGCCCCGGCGGCCCTCGACCTTCACCACCACCTTTTCGCCGGGGATGGTGCCGGGCACGAACACCTGTTCGCCGCCGTGGCGGGCGATGCCGTCGCCGCGCCCTCCGACGCTGTCGATGGCGACCTCCAGGGTACGGGGCAGGGCGGCGGCGGCCTTGGGGCGTGGCCGGGCGGAGGTGGGACGGCGGCTCATGAAATCTCTACTTTGGAAACGACGAACTCAGGCTTCGGCGGTCAGGGCTTCGGCTGTTTGTTCGAAGATGGTGAAAACGCTGTCCAGCCGCGCCATTTTCAGCACCCGCAGAGCGGGCGCACTGACCGAGGACAAAGCGAAGCGCACGCCATAGCGCTTGGCCGTCTGATAGCCCTCGATCAGACTGGCGATGCCGGAACTGTCGATATAGCGCACATGAGCCATATCCACCACAACATCCCAACGGTCGTTCAGGCAGGCGACCACTTCCTTGCGCACGTCCATGCTGTTGCTGAGGTCGACTTCGCCGCCCAAGGAGACAAGGGCGGCGCGTCCGTGGCGTTCGATGGTCAGGGACATGGTCATGGCAGGGCCTTGGTCATCAGCAACAGGTTTCCCGTTCCGGGAGGCGGCGGCGGCCAGGACACCGTGTCCATCGCCTGTCGCATGAAATGCAGCCCGAGGCCGCCCGGCGCAATGTCCTCAATCGGACGAGGGGTGATATTAGCCAAGTCCGAGGCCCGTGCAAAATCTATCACACGTATCGTAAACATATTCACGTCTTTGGAGATTTCCAGAATCACTTCTCCATCGCGGCCATAGCCGTGACGCAGAACGTTCTGACAGGCTTCGTCCACCGCCATGACGATGTCGGAAGCGGTATCGGCGTCGGCTCCGGCGGCTCTGAGGGCATCGCCCACGGCCTCGCGCTGGGCGGAAAGCCCCAGAGCCGTCAGCCAGCCGCGGCGGAACAGGATCGGCGGCGGCCGTCCGTCGGCCACCAGCAGCAGCGTCAGATCGTCGCGGGGCGGCGTCAGCGGATCGGCCATGCGCCCGAGCAGGGCGTTCAGGCGCAGGGGCGGCGGCAGCAAGGCCGCGTCCTCGATCATGCGGCGCAAACCGTTTTCGCCGAGCATGCCGTCGCTGCCCTGGCTTTCGGTGACGCCGTCGGTAAACAGGTACAGGCAGCCTCCGGCCAGACACAGCAGCTTTTCCGGAATGGCGGCGCTGACCATGCCGCGCTCGATGCCCAGCGGCGGGGCTCCGGCCCGCAAAGAGGTGAACCGTCCGTCCAGGGAATGCAGCAGGGCCGGTTCATGTCCGGCATTGGCCAGCAGCAGGCATCCCGAGGCGGTATGGAGAATGCCGGCGATCATGGTGACGAAACGCCCGTCTCCTTGGGAAAGGCGGCATAGTTCGTCGTTGATTTCCGCCAGCAGCGGGCCGGGGCGGTCATGGCCGCGAGCCAGACGGCGGAACAGGCTGCTGCCGGCGGCCATCAGCTGGGCGGCGGGATACCCCTTGCCGGCCACGTCGCCGATGGCGAAGGCCACCAGACCGTCGTCGCGTTCGACGATATCGAAGAAATCGCCGGAAATTTCCTGGGCGGGCAGGGTGACGCCCAGGATCGGCATATGTTCCAGCGCCTGGGTGCCGCGCATGTTGCGCTGAATTTGCCCGGCCAGTTCCAACTCTTGGCGCAAGGCGGTTTCCATGGCCCCGGAATCGGCGAAACGGCGGCTCAGTTCGGCGATCAAGTCCAACTGGCGGCGAAAGACGTTGTGCGGAGATTCGGCGTCCGAGGTCATAGCGACACTATGCGCGAGGGGCGGGCGCTGGTAAATCTTTGCGCATCGTTCGAAGGGAGTGGATGACCATGAACAACGACCGCCGCGCCCGGCTGGCGCCCGTTTTCAACCGCTATGCCGCCGAATGCCGTAGCCGCGCCGAAACTCTGGCCGCGATTTTGGCGGACGCTCCGGCCGAACCGGATTTACAGGCAGTGGTGCTGCACGCCCATACCTTGGCGGGATCGGGGGCGACCATGGGGGCGGAGGCTCTGAGCGTCGAGGCCCGGCGGCTGGAGGAACTGGCCAAAACCCTACAGGACGAGGAGCGCCGGCCCGGCGCCGATGAGCGTCAGGTGATGGCCGCCCTGGCCGCCAGCCTGCTGGCCGCCGCCAGCGGCTTCGACGCCGAGGCCATGCTCGACGCCTTTATCGTCAAGATGTTCCCGAACGGCTAGTCCTTCATCAGGACGCAGACCAACCCCGGCACTTCCCGACTGTTTTCGGTGCGGGTCCAATTGTCCTCGATCCGCAGGACGCGGAAGCCGTGTTCTCCGGCCAGCCGCTCCAGATAGGCGGCGGAGTGGGCGAAGCGTTTCGACGGCTGTACGGCGTAGTCCTGGCCGTCGTCGCGTTTTTCCACGGTGAAGGCGAAGCCGCCGCCGGTCTTGAGGGCACCGGCGCAAGCGGCAAAGGCGGCCTTGAGATCGCCCAGATAAATCAGCACGTCGGCGGCGGTGATCAGATCATAGGCGCCGGGCCGGTCGGCGGCGGCGGTCAGTTCACCGACGCCGAGGCTTCGGTAAAATCCGCGCTGGCGGGCCTTGTCGATCATGGCTGGCGACAGGTCGACGCCGTCGACAGCATGAAGGACGGGCTGCATCACTTCGCCCACCAAACCGGTGCCGCAGCCCAGATCCAGACAATCGAAGGGGCCGTCGCCCAGGGTGGCGCGGACAGCTTCCAGCAGCAGTTCCGGCGCTCGGTATTGCAATCCCTGACGCAAATCCTGGTCGAAAACTTCGGCATAACGGTCGTAAAGGGCGGCGACGAAGGCGCTGGGAGCGCGGTCGGGAGCCTGGCCGCCCTCCAGCCGGGCCAAAGCCAGCGCCGCGCCGAAGACATCGCTGCCGTCGCGCTTCAAGACCCGACGGTAAGCGGCGGCGGCTTCGGCTTTGCGGTCCAGGCGCTCCAGGATTTCTCCGCGCAGCCAGTCGGCCTCCAGCGAATTCCTGGCCTGTGACAAGGCGTCCAGGGCGTCGTCCAGCCGGTTCAGACCGCGTAGAGCCTGGCCCAGCTCGATCCAGCCGGAAGCGTCCTGGGGAGCCAGCCGGGTGGCCCGTAACGCGGCGTCGTGGGCGTCGGCGGGACGTTTCAGACGGCGCAGCACTCCGGCCAGATTGGCCTGGGGCCGGGCATAGCCGGGATCGGAATCGATGGCTTGGGCGAACGCGATGGCGGCGGCTTCGATATGTCCCAGCGCCTGTTCGGCAACCCCCAGATTGTTCAGGGCGCCGGCCGACAGGGGGCGGTTCCGCAGCAGCTCGGCCGCTCCGGCCCAATCCCGGCGCTGCAGCAGCAGGGCGGCGAGTTCGGCCTCGGCCTCGAGCATGCCGGGCAGGCGGCGGTACAGGGCTTCCGCTTCGTCCCGGCGGCCTTGCAGGCTTTGCGCGCGGGCCATGGCCAGCAGCAGGGGTGGGGCGTCGGGGGTGGCGGCCAGGGCCTTGGACAGATGCAGGGCGGCCTTGCGGCCTTGCCCATCGGCCAGGGCCAGCAATCCGTGCAGATAGGCCAGTCCGGGCGCGTCGGAGCGGACCTTCTCGATGGAGCGGGCCAGCTTGCGGGCTTCGGGCAGGCGTTTCTGCTCCAGATGGGCGAAGGCCAACCCCAAAGCCTGGGCCAAATCCATCTTCTGCGTCATTGCCGAATTCCCAAAGCGTGGCGGAAAGGCTTGTTGAAGCCGGAAAGCCGTCCCCTGTCCAGTGTAAACAGCAACGAAAGCTTCGCCAAACCTTCGCGCACGAAGGGAAAGGGCGGCGTTACCCTTGGCGTGCCGTATTGGGATCAGGGAGGATTGCCATGTCGGGTATCCGCAACGTGCTGTTTCTTTGCGCCGGCGACGAGGCGCGCGGGCTGATGGCTGAAGCCATTTTGAACCGCGAGGGCGCCGGACGCTTCCGCGCCTTCAGCGCCGGGCTGTCGCCGGTAGGAACCATTCATCCGGCGGCCGAGGCCTTGCTGCGCAAGCTGAACCATTCCACCGGCGGATTGCATCCCAAGGGGCTGGCCGGCTTCACCTGCGACGGGGCGCCGGTGATGGATTTCGTTTTCACGGTCAGCGAGGACGCGGCGGAAAACGAGCATCTGCCCTTGCCGGGCGTGCCCTTGCGCGCCGATTGGAGCCTGCCCGACCCGCTGTCCGGCAACGGCAGCGAGGCCGAACGGGCGCTGGCGGTGGCCGACGCCTACCGCATGCTGTGCAACCGCATCGGGGTTTTCGTCAATCTGCCGATGACGGCGCTGGATCGCTTGAGCCTGCAACAGCGGCTGAGCGAAATCGGGCGGCGGCATTGAGCAGACGGCCGGGGAATTTCCGGCAGGCCGGAAGACCTGCCGGCGCCGTCAGTGCTGTTCCCGCGTCGCCGAGAATTTGATCTCGGGAAAGTCCTGCTGGGCGCGGTTCAAGGTCCAGCTGTTGCGGGCCAGGAACACCATGGCGCCGTCGCGGTCCTCGGCCATGGACGAGGCGTTGACATCGACGAACTTCTTGATGACGTCCTTGTTCTCGCAATGAATCCATCGGGCGGTGTCGAAGGGTGCGTCTTCGAAGCCGGCCTTCAGATTGTATTCGCTTTGGATACGGTCGGCGATCACGTCGAATTGCAGCATGCCGACGACGCCGACGATCCAGGTGGCGCCGTTGATGGGCTTGAACAGCTGGGAGACGCCCTCCTCGGCCAGGTCTTCCAAAGCCTTTTTCAACTGCTTGGCCTTCATGGGGTCGTCCAGGCGGACGCGGCGCAGAACTTCCGGCGCGAAACTGGGGATGCCGGTGAAGCGCAAATCCTCGCCCTCGGTCAGGGCATCGCCGATGCGCAGGGCTCCGTGGTTGGGAATGCCCATGATGTCGCCGGGAAACGCTTCCTCGGCCAGTTCGCGGTCGCGGGCCAGGAAAAACACCGGATTGCCCAGCGCCAGCACCTTGCCGGAGCGCACATGCTTCAGCTTCATGCCGCGCTTGAACTTGCCGGAACAGACGCGGAAAAAGGCGATGCGGTCGCGGTGGTTGGGGTCCATGTTGGCCTGGACCTTGAACACGAAGCCGGTGACTTTTTCCTCCAGCGGATCGACGGAGCGGGGCTCGGCGGGCTGAACGCGAGGCGGCGGGGCCAGACGGCCGATACCGTTCAGCAGTTCGCGCACGCCGAAATTGCGCAGGGCCGAGCCAAAGAACACCGGCGTCAGGTGCCCGGCGCGGTAGCTGTCCAGGTCGAAGGGCGGACAGGCGCCGCGCACCAGCTCGATCTCTTCGCGCAGCTTGGCGGCGGCTTCGGCTCCCACCAGGTCGTCCAGGCGGGGATCGTCCAGGGGCATGTCGATGCCGTCGGGGATGTGATCGCCCCTGGTCTGATCGAACAGCAGCACCTGATCGCAAGACAGATCGTAGACGCCCTTCAGATCGCGGCCCATGCCGATCGGCCAGGTGATCGGGCAGACGTCCAGCGCCAGGGTCTTTTCGATTTCGTCCAGAATGTCGAAAGTCTCGCGGGCCTCGCGGTCCACCTTGTTGACGAAGGTGGTGATGGGCACGTCGCGCAGACGGCAGACTTCGAACAGCTTGCGGGTCTGGGTCTCGATGCCCTTGGCGGCGTCGATGACCATGACGGCGGAATCGACGGCGGTCAGGGTGCGGTAGGTATCCTCGCTGAAGTCCTCGTGGCCGGGAGTGTCCAGCAGGTTAAAGGCCAGCCCGCCATGCTCGAAGCTCATCACCGAGGCGGTGACCGAGATGCCGCGTTCCTTCTCGATGCTCATCCAGTCGGAGCGGGCGCGGCGCTGTTCGCCGCGGGCGCGCACCGCGCCGGCCATCTGGATGGCGCCGCCGAACAGCAGAAGCTTTTCGGTCAGAGTGGTTTTACCGGCATCCGGATGCGAAATGATGGCGAAGGTGCGCCGCTGCGTCACCGCTGAAAGGAGCGAAGTCATGATGGCGGTTTTTCAAGCTTTAAGACAAAAATTGCAAGAGATGTTTGCGGCCCCGCCTTTCGGCTGGGTTTTCCTGGGGATGCAAATGGTTTTAAATTGCCGTTGGGTTGGTTCAAGAGGCTGAATATGGATTTGCTGTTGGAGCTGCTGGGCGCTCTGCTGGCAGGCTTTGCTTTGGGGTATTGCCTCAAGGGAAAACTGCGCTCGCGCCGGGCTCCGCCTGCGTTGAATTCCCGGGAGAACGCAAGGCCGACGACGGAATCGCTGCTGTTGTCGGTGAATCACGACCTGCGCCAGCCGCTTCAGGCGCTGGGGTTGTTCATCACGGCCTTGCGCCAGAAAGCGCTGCCGGACGATCTGGCCCGGCTGGCCGAGCGTGTCGATGCGTCCTATTCCGGATTTCTCGACGAATTCGACGCGCTGATCGATCTGGCTCGGCTGGCCGAAGGGCGCACGGTGCCCAATGCCGGCGATTTCGTCGCCGCCGATTTGTGGTCGCGCCTGGCCGACGATTGCGGGATTTTGGCCGACCAGCGTGGACAATCGTTGCGTTTCCACCAAGGGCGGACCGAGGTGTTGAGGGGCGATCTGGTGCTGTTGCACAAGCTGCTGCGTCCCCTGGTGTCGGCGTCGCTGCGGGCCTGCGCTCCGGGAGAGGCGGTGCTGGTGGCCCGCCGCCTGCGGGCGGGCCGGCTGCGGTTTGAAATCCGCCACGGAGCCCCCGGCATGGCCGGAGAGCAGCTCGACAGGCTGCTGGCGCCGTTTGCGCCTTCGTCCGGAAAGCCGCCTTTGACCATCCGGCTGGCCCACCGTCTTTGCGAGGCGATGGACGCCCGTTTGGGGGGCGAGGTGACCGAGGGGCGGGGGGGATTGCTGTGGCTGGAGCTTCCTTGCAATTAATGTCCAGGACAATTTCGGCGAGAATAGGGATATATCCAAATTTCGATAAAATTCGATCTGATTTAAATAAAGTGCAGATTATGTGTAGAGAGGGCTTCTCCTGGGAAAGGTTTTTCATCAATTGTTTGGTGCGATGTATATACGAACTGGGTATGAGATCTAATACATCCTTGCGGTGAGATAGCATTCGCGCCTGTCGGAAGAATGGGGTAATATGCCCTTAGCGACTAGGCGTCTTGAGTCTGAAAAGGGGGTTACGGTGCAACCTGCGGAGACGACCATGAAGATCATGATAGCCGACGACCACGAACTGTTCCGCGATGGTCTGCGTCATGTTCTCGAACAACTGGATGGCGACGTCAGCATCGTCGAGGCTAGCGATTATCCGCAGGCTTTGGCCCTTGCCCAGTCGGAACCCGACGTCAACATCGTGCTGCTGGATCTGGCCATGCCGGGCATGCCCTGGGCCGAAGGCCTTCAGTCGCTGCGCCAAAGCCTGCCGTCATCGGTTCCGGTGATCATTCTGTCGGCTTCCGACGACCGCCGCCATGTGTTGCAGGCGGTTAACCTGGGAGCCGCCGGCTTCATTCCCAAAACCTCTTCCAGCCGCGTCATGATCAGCGCTCTGAAACTGGTCTTGTCGGGCGGCGTTTATTTGCCGCCGGCTTTGCTGGAACAGGCGGTCGAGCCGGGCGGTTTGGATGGGGTACTGCCGGGTGGCGAAGCCGCTTCGTTTCTGACGCCGCGCCAGCGCGAAGTGCTGGTGCTGCTGGGCCAGGGCAAATCCAACAAGGAAATCGCCCGTGTGCTGCAATTGGCTGAGGGCACCGTCAAGCTGCACGTCACCGCCATTCTGAAGGCGCTGAACGTCAACAACCGCACGCGCGCGGTGGTGGCCGCCTCGCAGATGGGTCTGACCGGCAGCGACGGTCCCAGCCTGAGTCGCTAAGGACGGGAAACCGTTCCCCATCACAAGACGCCGTTATTGAAGCGCCCCTGGCCCAAGCCAGGGGCGTTTTCATTTCGGCGGGCACCGGGTCAGTTCAGGCAGGTTTCCAGCAGGGTCTGGAGCTTTCGTCCGTTGACCGGCTTGTGCAGTACCGGCAGGCCGCTGGCGATGGCTTCGCGCAGACGGTCGGCGGCGGTGTCGCCGGTGATCAGGATGGCCGGGATCGAGGCGGCGTAACGGCCTTCGACGGCGCGAATGGCCTCGATTCCGGTAGCGCCGTTGCGCAGGCGGAAATCGGCGACGATGACGTCGGGAGCGAAGGGATGGTCGGCCAGAAAATCCAAGGCTTCGTCGGCGGAACCGGCGGCGATGACGCGGTAGCCCCAGCTTTCGAAAAGCATGCGATAGCCCATCAGGACCATGCTTTCGTCTTCAATGACAAGAATCAGGGCAGTGGAAACACCGTCGCCCAACACGGAACCGGAAACTTGCGGACTACCTCCCCGATTCGGGGAAAAAGAGGAGCTCGCCATTATTCTCACCCAAGGCATTTGCTGTTGTTCTGTCAGCGGCTCTAAACGGCCGGTTGATGCTGATAGTGTGCCTCTAGAGTGGCGAAAGGGAAAGTCCTCGGGCGACATAGGGCGCTATGTCTTTGGTCGCAAAACAGTTGCGCTAAGAAAAAGGGCTGCATCCTTGCGGATGCAGCCCCGTTTCCGATGGAGGCCAAGGTGGCAGGATTAGAAATCCATGCCGCCCATGCCGCCCATGCCACCCATGCCGGCGTCGCCACCGGGAGCAGCCTTCTTCTCAGGCTTCTCGGCGATCAGGGCTTCGGTGGTGATCAGCAGGCCGGCGACCGAAGCGGCGTCCTGCAGAGCGGTGCGCACGACCTTGGTCGGATCGATGATGCCGGCCTTGATCATGTCGACATATTCGCCGTTCTGAGCGTCGAAGCCGAAGTTGACGTCCGAGCTTTCCAGCAGCTTGCCGGCAACCACGGCGCCGTCGGAACCGGCGTTCTCGGCGATCTGACGCACCGGAGCCTGCAGGGCGCGGCGGACGATCTCGATGCCGACCTTCTGGTCGTTGTTGGAGAAGGTCACCTTGTCCAGGGCGCGGATCGAGTGCAGCAGGGCGACGCCGCCACCGGCGACGATGCCTTCCTCGACGGCGGCGCGGGTGGCGTGCAGGGCGTCGTCGACGCGGTCCTTACGCTCCTTCACCTCGACTTCGGAAGCGCCGCCGACCTTGATCACGGCCACGCCGCCGGCCAGCTTGGCCAGACGTTCCTGCAGCTTCTCGCGGTCGTAGTCCGAGGAGGTTTCCTCGATCTGGGCCTTGATCTGCTTGATGCGGGCTTCGATGTCGGTCTTGCTGCCCGAACCGTCGACGATGGTGGTGTCTTCCTTGGTGATGGTCACGCGCTTGGCGGTGCCCAGATCAGCAATGGTGATGTTTTCCAGCTTGATGCCCAGGTCTTCGGAGATGACCTGGCCGCCGGTCAGGATGGCGATGTCTTCCAGCATGGCCTTGCGGCGGTCGCCGAAGCCCGGAGCCTTGACGGCGGCGACCTTCAGGCCGCCGCGCAGACGGTTGACCACCAGGGTGGCCAGGGCCTCGCCCTCGATGTCCTCGGCGATGATCAGCAGCGGACGGCCCGACTGCACGACCTGCTCCAGCACCGGCAGCAGGGGCTGCAGGGCGGTCAGCTTCTTTTCGTGCAGCAGGATGTACGGAGCTTCCAGCTCGGCGGTCATCTTTTCGGCGTTGGTCACGAAGTACGGCGAGGTGTAGCCGCGATCGAACTGCATGCCTTCGACGACGTCCAGCTCGGTGTCCAGGCCCTTGGCTTCCTCGACGGTGATGACACCCTCGTTGCCGACCTTTTCCATGGCCTTGGCGATCATTTCGCCGATTTCGCGCTCGCCGTTGGCGGAGATGGTGCCGACCTGGGCGATCTCGGCGTTGGTGGCGACCTTGCGCGAACGGCTCTTGACGTCGGCAATGACGGTCTGGACGGCCAGATCCAGGCCACGCTTCAGATCCATCGGGTTCATCCCGGCGGCGACGGCCTTGGCGCCTTCGCGAACGATCGACTGAGCCAGAACGGTGGCGGTGGTGGTGCCGTCACCGGCCAGATCGGCGGTCTTCGAGGCGACTTCGCGAACCAGCTGGGCGCCCAGGTTCTCGAACTTGTCAGCCAGTTCGATTTCCTTGGCGACGGACACGCCGTCCTTGGTGATGCGCGGAGCGCCGAACGACTTTTCGATCACGACGTTGCGGCCCTTGGGGCCCAGGGTGACCTTGACGGCATCGGCGAGAATGTCCACACCGCGCAGCAGGCGGGAGCGGGCGTCGGTACCGAATTTAACTTCCTTGGCAGCCATTGTTTCAGGTTCCTCAGAAAAGAATGGGGCTTAGGCGAAAACGCCGATGATGTCGGATTCCTTCATGATCAACAGGTCTTCCCCGTCGATCTTGACCTCGGTGCCCGACCACTTGCCGAACAGCACGCGATCACCGACCTTGACGTCCAAGGCAACGACCTTGCCGTCTTCGCCGCGAGCACCCGAGCCAACCGCGATGACTTCGCCCTGTTGGGGCTTTTCCTTGGCGGTGTCGGGAATGATGATGCCGCCCGCAGTCTTTTCTTCCGCATCGATGCGCTTGACCACAACGCGGTCATGGAGCGGTCTGAACTTCATTCACAACCTCCGTAAATTTAGGACTTGGGTTATTCCGATGATGCCGGGGCGACGCCTTCAGGGCGATCCTGTTAGCACTCACTCCCGGCGAGTGCTAACGATCTAGGGAACAGGGGGGGTATCTGTCAAGGGCTGAATCATGGATTTTGCCTTACAGACTCTGTGGATAAAACGTTAGTTCATTGAATGTAAAAGAAATTACTTCAGTGTCTCGACGCTGATGCTATCGCGGGGGGCGGCCGACGGCGCCGGGGGCGGATTGGGGTCGGCCGGCGCGGCGCTGGTCTGCTCGGCCGAGGCGCCGCCGTTCTGGGTGTCGGCGGATTGGTTGCCGTTCTTGTTCATTTCCTTGCCGCCTTCCTTGATGGCGTAGGCGATGCCGCCGGGAATGCCGCAGCCGGACAGCGGCAGCGCCAGCAACACAATGGCGGTGACGGCGGCAAGCGGGCGGTATTTCATGGTCGGGCCTTCAGGGGCAAAGCGGCGGATGGGCGCTGTTTACACTAAATAGGCCGGTTGCCGACACAGTCAATTGTGCATGCGCGCCGTGTTTCGCTTGACGGGGCCGGACGGCTGGGGCGAACTCCTGGGAAACCTGTCTGCAAATAAGGATGGCCTTCGATGCCCGTGGACTTTTCCGCCGATCACGGCGACTGGCAGCTTTCGGTGGTGGTGACGGATCCGCCCTGGTACGAGAACTGCTATATCGTCCGCCATGTTCCGACCGGCAAATTGGTGGTGGTCGATCCCGGCGGCAGCGCCGACAAGATTTTGGCGGCGTTGGCGGAAATCGGCGGAGAGGTGGAGTGCATTCTTCTGACCCACGGCCATCCCGACCATCTGGGGGCGGTCAAGCGGCTTCAGGACGAACTGGCCGTTCCCTGCAAGGCACACCGGGACGAAGGGCCGTTGATCGACGTCATCGTCAATTACGCCAAATCCCGGCTGGGCATGACCATCGAGCCGCCCAACGCCGTGGATTACTTCACCGACGATGACCGCCTGACGCTGGGAGGGCAGGCGTTCCGGGCGATTCCGACGCCGGGACATACGCCGGGCGGCGTTTGCTTCGATTTCGGCGGTTTTACCCTGGCGGGAGACACCCTGTTCAATCAGGGGGTGGGGCGAACCGATCTGCCGGGCGGCAACGGTCCTTTGCTGGTCAAATCCATCAGCAATCTGCTGGCGGCGTTGCCCGACGCCAGCTTCATCTATAGCGGTCATGGTCCGCGCTGGACGGCCGGCGAGGCCAAGCCGTGGTGGAAAGCCATGCAGGCTTACAGCCTGTGAGCGGCGGCTGTCGGGTCTCGACATAAAAAACAGCCCGCTTTCCGGCGGGCTGTTTTCGTTGGGGCCGTCGGTGCGACGGGCGACGTCCGCGCTGGGGGCCAGTCTCGGATCCAGTCTCAGGTCCCGCCTCAGGTAATGTGCAGGCGGGCGAAGGCCTCGGCCAGATCGTCGCCGAAATTGGGGCCCTTGCGGATGATCGGCACGCGCGACGGCAGGTTTTCCAGTGAGGGATGGCCCCAGCTGTAGCTGGTCAGCACCGCCACCGGCAGATCGCGGGTGGTGGGCATGGAGCTGAAGGCGTTGGCGAGATCGACGCCGCTCAAGTCGTCGAGAACGCCCGAGACGATGACCATGTCGGGCTGGGTACGCACGGCCATCTCGATGGCCTGAAAGGGCGAACGCACGGTGCAGCTGCGATAGCCGCAGGCGGCCAGTTCGCGTTCAACGATGCGGGTGGTTGCCTTGTCGCCGATGACCAGCAGCACTTCGACGTTGGAAATCTTGACGTCTGCGGGGTTGAAGTCGCCGACCACGCGGGCCGGCAGGCTGCGTACTACCTTGGCGGAATGGGCGACCTCGGCCTTGCCTTCCATGGCGCGGCGGATGTTGTCCAGGAAGGTCTGGACGTCGTCGAGCTGGTTGCCCTCCAGGGTTTTCAAATCGGCCAGATATTCGCCCAGGCGGTGGGCGACGATGGTGACCAGGGGCTGGTCCAGGGTTGCGCCGCGCATTTCCACGTTCAGCATGTCGCGGCGGATCTGCGCCAGACCGTCGGTGGCGGATGCCGTTTTGGAGCGCAGATTGCCGATCAGCACGTCGGTGCTGTCGAGGATATCGCGGACCTCCTCCATGAACTCGGATTCAATCTGCCGGTCCATTTGCGCGATGTTGTCTGCGGTCTGCTCCATCTTCCCTGTCCCTTGTATGCGATAAGTTGTCCACCCGAAGGCGACAAACTAAACGATTCTTATGTCGTACTCAATGCGCAGACTGGAATGGCGACCTTCATATACCGCAGGGTAAAATATTTCCGGCGAAGAAGGTTCGGCCCGGCGTTATTGCTTGGGATTAATATAAAATACGATTCGTTTTCCTGCCCGGACGACGGGAAGCCGGGACTATGTGGCCCTTACCGTCATCAGGAAATTGACCACTTCCTGGCGCATGCGGTCGGCGTTGGCGGCCAACGTATTGGCTGAGGACAAAACCTGTTCGGCGGCGGCGCCGGTTGTGGCGGCGCTGGTCGAGACGCCGTCGATGTTCAGACTGACCTGCTGGGTGCCTTGGGCCGCTTCCTGAACATTGCGGGCGATTTCCTGCGTGGCGGCACCCTGTTCTTCGACGGCCGAGGAAATGCCCGACGAAATCTCGCGGATCTGTTCAATGATGGTGGAAATTTCCCGGATGGCTCCGACGGTGCGTTTGGTCTCATCCTGAACGGCGGTGATCTGGGCCGAGATTTCCTCGGTGGCCTTGGCCGTCTGGCTGGCCAGATGCTTGACCTCGTTGGCTACCACGGCAAAGCCTTTGCCGGCCTCGCCGGCCCGCGCCGCCTCGATGGTGGCGTTCAGGGCCAGCAGATTGGTCTGCGAGGCGATATCGTTGATCAGTTCGACCACTTCGCCGATGCGGTCGGCGGCGGCGGACAGATTTTGCACCAAAAGATTGGTGCGGTTGGCCTCGTCGGAAGCCGCCGAGGAAATGCGGGCCGATTCCACCACTTGCCGGGAAATTTCGGCGATGGACGAGGACAGCTCTTCGGTGGCGGCGGCAACGGTCTGAACGTTGCTGGTGGCTTCCTCGGCGGCGGCGGCGACGGCTGCTGCCTGGGTGTTGGACTGGCTGGCGGCGCTGGTCATGGATGCCGCCGTGCCTTGCAATTGACCGGCCGACGAGGCGACGGCGCCGACCACGTCCATGATCTTGGCCTCGAAGGCATCGGCCATCTGGTTCAGTGCCTGTTTCTGCTCCTCCGCCGCCCGAGTCTTGAGGGCTTCCTGTTCGCTTCGCAGGCGCTCGACTTCCAAGGCGCTGGTTTTGAAGACGGCGACGGTGCGGGACATTTCTCCCAGTTCGTCCTTGCGCGCCGTGCCGGGAACTTCCGCCGACAGATCGTTGGCGGCCAGCCGTTCCATGGCGTCGCGCAGGGCGGCGATAGGGCGCGTCAGCCCCCGGCGGCTGATCCACATGGCGATGGCGATGCTGGAAAGGATGCCGGCGCAGGCGATGATCACCAGCGAACGAATGGAGGCGTGGGTTTCGTCGGTCAAATCGTCGGACCGCTTCGACGACATGCTGAGAACGCTGTCGTTGATTTTGGTGAAGTCGGCCAGAACCGCCTGAACGCTGGGGTCACATTCCACCTTCAGACGGGCGGCGGCTTTCAGGGAATCCTCGGCGCTGGTTGTCTTCGCGGCGAATTCGATGGCCGGCTGGCAGGCGTCGTAGATGGCTGCGATGCTTTTGTCGAGGGCGGCGTATTCGGCGGCTTTTTCCGGCAAATTCTGACGGACCTGCATCATCAGTTCCGCCGTGCGGCTTTTCGTTCTATTGATCTTCTCCATTAGCCGCAAATTGCCTTCGTCGGTGGTTTCCGCGGCCAACTGGTAGGCGGTGGAAACGTAAGCCTCTATTTGCCGCGATGCCCGAGCCGAGGCGACGACGGATTTGTCCACCCGGTCGACAAGATCGGAATAGGAGTCGTCGATATGTTTCATGCGAACGCCGGCCATTGCCACGGCGGCAATGAAGATGGCGGAAAACAAGGCGACCACCAGATTCACCTTATTCGCGATGCGCATGTTGTCGATAAACATAGGAGCCCCCCCCTCTTGCATCCGTGGGGACCAAATATTTTGGCCCGGAGCTTTTGAGCAAGGCTTATGATCAAGGGGTTGTGCTGCGATGTATATTGACCGGAAGGGTCGAGCTTTTTCGAAAGTATGAGGAAATGGTGGGGGCGACGGGACTTGAACCCGTATGTCCGAAGACGAGCGATTTTAAGTCGCTTGCGTATACCGTTTCGCCACGCCCCCCGGACCGGCTGGGCCGGTCGGGCTCAGCCGTTGCGGCTGAGGCTTTCCGAAGCTTCGCTCCGAAGACGGCCCAGACGTTAGCCGCACGGCGGCGAAAGGACAAGAGCGAGCATGGGTTGCCTTTGACGGGCCTGATTTCGAGTCAGATTCCTCTTGACGCCCGGGGGCTGAAACCTTAAAAGCACGGCTTTCCCAGCTTCGGCTAGGATTGATCGTTTCTGTTTAGAGGGTTCCGTTATGTCCCGTCGTTGTGTCGTCACCGGCAAGGGTGTGCAGACTGGCAACAATGTCAGCCACGCCAACAACAAGACCCGCCGTCGCTTCCTGCCGAACCTGCAGGAAACCGCCGTGCTGAGCGATGCCCTGGGCCAGATGGTTCGCCTGCGCGTTTCGACCCGCGGTCTGAAGACCATCGAGCATAATGGCGGCATCGACGCCTACCTGATCTCGGTCAACGACAGCAAGCTGTCGGCCGAAGCTCTGCGTCTGAAGCGCCGCGTGCAGCGCGCCCTGGAAAACCAGGCCGCCGCCTAAAGCGAAGCTTTCGCCGTCAAGGCTGAACAAGGCCCGTGCCCATTGGGGCGCGGGCCTTTTCGCGTTGGTGAAACGGGTCTTTTTACCGAATGTTAAGGTCTTTCGGTGTTTCTGTCGGGAGTAGAAATTTCTGACGGCCGGGGTGACGCTCGACCGCTGCTTTCCGGGCGGACGATTTCATGCTGAGCGGTCTGGCTCTTTCCTCATCGACCCTGGGACTGAAGCGATACGATTTTCAGTTTTCCAACGGAGCCTTCCGTCAGGACGAGATCATCGATTCCGCTTTGGCGGTTCCCGGCCGCTACGTGCTGGAAGTGGGGCGGCGCGTTCTGAAGGATTTCCAGTCCGCCGACTGGGTGGCCGTGGCCAATCCGCTGCTGCCGCTGAACGCTTCGCAGCTTCAGGGGTTTCTGGCGAAATCGGGCCTGAAGGGTGTCGGCATCGCCACCGACGCCGAGGATTTTCCGGTCCTCTATCTGTTGCCCCGCATCATCTACGAACAATTGGGCCGTTTCCTGCTGATGCTGTCCTGCACCAGCGCCGCCTTGGATGCGCGTTTGCTGCGGGCCATGCTGGGTCTGGAGATTCCGATGGCGTCCTGCGGTTTGCCAGCCATTGGACAGTTGCGTCCCTTGAGTCCCAACGGCTGGATGAATGGCGATCGCCGCCTGATGACTGGCCAGATTTCCTGCGAAAAGGCGATCGAGGTCATCGAGAGCCGCCCCGATTGGCGGGATTTGCCGTTCGCCGTCTATTATCCCATGCATGCCGGCGACGTGCTGTTCTTCTGCGTCGCCTCGAAGCGGACCGAGCATAACCTGTTCTCGAAGCAGATCGTCTGCACGTCCTACGGCGATATTCCCGGCGCCAGCGGCAGCAAGCTGGAAACCCTGCCGCTGCGTCTGCCGTGGATCCCCCGCGATGCCTCGATTTCCGAGATGGATTATTACAAGCATGCCCTGGCCCGCCTGGGGCCGGAGGTGACGGGCAGCCATTTCATCGTCTTCGCCCGCTTGCTGCGGCTTTATTCTCGTTCGCCGTTCCATTTGGTCGACCATGCGACGTTCGCGCTGGGCGATCCCATGGATTCCTTCGAGCGGACCATGCACGCCAAGCGGACGGTGCCCGACGCCCGTTGCGCCCTGCCCACCGACAAGCCTCGCGTTCTGTTCCATCTGAACGGCGGCTGGACCCTGAAGAACCTGCCGCCGGACATTTTCCGGGCGGCAGCCCGGACACTGGTGTCCCTGGGGTGGGAGGTTTCGGTGATCGACCGTCCGGATCTTCAAGATTGCGGCGCCGTCTCGGTCGATGCGGGCGATACCGAACTGCTGCGCCGGCAGCTGGAGGCTCATCACATCTTCGTCAGCATCGACAGCTTTCCGCACCACTTCGCGCGGCTGGTGATGGGCTGGCCGGTGATCGGCCTGTTCAGCAATACCAAGCCCTGCAATTCGGATGCTTATTATACCGACAGCTATCGCACATCCTGCCGCGACCTGTCGTGCAACCGCTGCGGCGCCTGGGACGTCTGTCCGCTGTTCGGCAAGCCGGAGTGCATCAATTATGCCGGTCCCGAACGGATCGTCGCCGACGTGCTGGACATGGCGCGCGGTCTCTATGGCATCGGAATGTGAGGAGGGGACCGTGGGAGCGCTCGGCGATTTTAATCTGAACGGTCTGAAGGCCGATTTCGGCCTGCGTCATCTGGTGGGCGTCGGCAACGGCGACGGAGCCTGGGTGGACGCGGCGGCGGATCTGGGCTTCGACCATATCCACACCATCGAAAGCCAGCACAAGCTGGCCTTGCAAACGGCCCTGCGCCATTCGTCGCGTCAGGACATCACCATGATCCACGCCCGCAGCGAGAAGGGCCTGCGCGAGGCGCTGGAGGAAGTGTCCGCCGGCGCGCCCACCCTGTTCTGGCTGGATATCGACTATCCTGGCGCCGACGCCCGCTTGCAGGCCGAGCCGGACGCGCGGCTGGAACGCGAGCTGCGTCTGATCGCCTCCTTGCGCGACATGAGCCGCGACGTGCTGCTGGTGGACGATCTGAGCTTTTACCAAGGCGACCTTGGCTTTATCGCCGCCGTGCTGCCCGACCATCAGATCGAACGTTCGCCCCAGGGCACCGGCGTTCTGATCGCCATTCCGCAAAGGGGCTGACCGGCATGTTCTGCGGTTTGTCCATCACGGAGCGGGGAAGCGAAGGGTTCGACCTTCAGATCTCGAAGGGGCGTCTGGTCGCCAACGAGATCATCGATTCCTCCACCAGTCCTCCCGGCCGCTATGTGCTGGAGGTGGGGCGCCGTGTCCTGAAGGCCAAGCCGCAGACCGCGTTGCTGGCGGTGGGCAATCCGCTGTTGCCGCTGACCTCGGCCCAGATTTCCGCCTGGCTGGGCACGATCGCGTCGCCCACCGTGCTGGCCGATAGCGGTGATTTTCCGCTGATCTATGTCCTGCCGCGCGAGATGTTCGAGGACTGGGGGCGGTTCCTGACGCTGCTCAGCGCCGCCGACGCCAAAATCGACGCCCGCCTGCTGGCTGGCGTGCTGGGGCGGCCGGTGGCGGTGGTCAACGCTACCAAGCTGCCGAAGATCGGCCGTTATCCGGTTTCCACGGCCACCGGCTGGTTCCAGGGGCGCGATCGCCAGAGCGTGCTGAAAATGCTGGCTCTGAACGCTACCCGGCTGGTCGAGGAGCCGGGCGGGCGCTGGAAAAGCCTGCCTTTCGCCGTTTTCCACCCTTATCACGCCGGTTCTATCGTCTTTTTCGCGGCGGCCGCCCGCAAGGTGGCAGCGCCGCTTTATCAGCAGCAGGTGGTCTGTTCCTCTTACCGCGACATCTGGGATTACGCCAAAAGCCCGCTGGACGCCGTATGGCTGAAGCTGCCCTGGCTGCCCCGCGACAATTCGGTGGGCGAACCGCAATACGCCCTGCGGTCTTTCGAGCGGTTGGGGCAGCAGGTGATGGACAACACCTTCATCTCGTTCAACCGCTATTCCCGCACTTCGGGCGCGGCTTCGTTCCATCGCATCGATCATGACCGCTTCGCCCTGGGCGACAGTCTGGACAGCGGGGAAGACACCAGTCAGTGGCAGGCTTCCGATGTCCGCGGCCGCTGTGTCCTGCCGCCCGCGCCGCTGAAGGTGCTGTTTCACATCAACGGCGGTCTGCCCATCAAAAGTTATCCCGACGACCATTCCCAGGTGCTGTTCCGCGCCTTGCAGGGCTTGGGCATCCGGGCGTCCGTGGTCGGGCACCGCCCCGACCTGGAAGCCTTCGGCGTGACTTCGGTGGAGGCCGATGAAACCGAGCTTCTGTTCAACGCCGTGCGTGATCATCATGTCTTTGTCGGATTGGACAGCTTCCCGCATCATTTCGTCCGCAATGTCATGGGCTGGCCGACCATCGGTCTGTTCGGCAATACCCTGGCCGCCAATTTCGGCGGCGGCTGGAACGAACAATACCGTACCCTGGACGCCAGCCTGCCGTGCAATCCCTGCGGCGGCGAAAGCAAATGCCCGCTGTTCGGACGCAAGGAATGCGCCAATTACGCCGGCCCCGGCCCGTTGATCTCGGCCATCGTCGAGATGGGGCGGCGGCTGTACGGCTATCACGCCTGATTTAAGGAACCAGAGCCATGTCGGTCCGAGTCCTGGCCTTCTTCGACACCCGTTACCAGCCGGCCCTGGCCGGTGGGGCGGACCCTTGGAAAGCCCTGCGCGACGCCCGCGCTCCCAGCCGCCTGCACTTCGCCCTGGATCAGCCTTCGACCCTGGGCATGTACGATTTGTCGGAGCGGACGGTGGCGGCTCAGGTGGTGCTGTTCGCCCGCAACGCCGGTGTGGACGGTTTCGTGGTGGACGTTTTGTGGGATGAGGCGCGCAAGTCTTATCAGACCGGCGCCGAGCCTTTGGCCATTGCCACCGGCGAAAGCTTCGGTCTGGCCTTCCAGTGGCGCAACGGCCCCGATGCTTTTTGGCAGGCGCCGGCTTCGGTGGAAGCCCGGCAAGAGCGGGCGGCGGCGCTGGTGGGCGCCCTGAAGGTGGGGCATCCCGCCTTGATGGACGGCCGCCTGCCGCTGGTGGTGAAATATCCCAAACTGGTGTGGGAGCCCGCCGAGACTCTGGCGCTGCTGCGCCGCGAGGCAGAGGCCGCCGGCCTGCCGGGGCTGTATCTGATCGCCTGCCGCGCCGAGGACCGGGATGGGAAATACACCAAGGGCCAGGGATACGACGCCCTGATCGATCCCGGTCCGGCGGAATGGCAGTCCTGCCCGCCGTCCAACAATCCTTCGGGCCTGGATTATCTGGAGGTGATGGCGGGCTTGCGGGATTCGGTGGAATATCTTGACCGCTTCTATGACTACCCGCTGTTCGCCGTGGCCCGCATGATCAACCGCGACCAGCGCGGCAAGGTTCTGGCCCGCGTCTTTCCCGGCTATTTCGACTGGCAGAAGCACCCCGAGGGAGGGGCCATGCATCTGGTCAACCGCAAGACCAACGGCACCCAGCCGGTGGACCGGCACCTGTACGGCTTGTTCTTCGAAAACGCCATGCTGTGGACCCGCAACAACATTCCCCCCGATGAGCGGGTGGTGTTCCTGGACAGCTGGAACGGCTGGTTGACCGGCAGTCAGGTGGAGCCCAGTCTGATGGAGGGCGATCTGGTCTATAACGCCACCCGGGCCGCCATCGACCGCGCTCGCTACGTCATCAAGGGGCGTGACAGCGCGCCGGAGGCGGCGGTGGACGCCGCCATGAAGGAGCGCATCGCCCTGTTGGTCGAAGCGGCCAAGAACTTCTAAGAAAAACGGGCGGCCTGGGCCATGGAGGCGCCCGTTTCGTTTTCCGGCGCCGGCGGCCGTCTTCAGCGGTTAAGACAATCTTAAGCGGGCCTCTCTAGCTTAGGGCACATGCCTGGAGTCCTTGATGATTCCGGTGTTTCCCCGCGGAGATGCTTCTCATGACCGCCGCCACCAAGCCCGCCTTGCCCCTGACCCTTGCCGACGCCCGTGGACTGATCCGCAAGAAAAGCGTCAAGTCGCTGTCTTTTTCGCTCTACGGCACGCTGCTGTTGCGCCGCGCCATCGGGCCCGAGGCGGTCTTTGAACGAACCCTGGCCTATGCCGACCTGCCGGGACGTTACCGCGACATCCCCGACAGTTTCGTGCAGCACCGCAATCTGGCGGGCAACCGCTCCAAGTTCGAGCGCTGGCAGGGGCGGGGGCAATCCGGTTTTGGCATTCAGGACGTCTACGGGCAGATGGCCGTCAACGGGATGGGGCTGGCGCCGGAGCATCGCGCCGAACTGGCCCGCGCCGAATTCAGGGCGGAAAGCGAGCTGGCGCTGTTCAATCCGCTGCTGAAGGATCTTTGGGACGAAGCCCGGCGCCAGGGCAAGCGAGTCGGCATTTTGTCCGACAGCCCTTGGAGTGCCGATCAGATCCGCGCGTTGCTGGCGGCTGCGGCCCCCGATCTGGCTCCTGATTTCATTTATTCCAGCGCCGATCCGGAAAGCCGGGTCGGGCGCGGTCTGTTCCGCCGCTATCTCGAAACCGAGGGGTTGAAGCCCGGTCAGGCGCTGCATGTGGGACAGGAAGACGAGTCCCATGCTCCGCCGTCCGCCGGCGTGACCGTGGTGCCCTATGCCCTGCCGGAAGACCCCTGGGCGGCCCTGTATGAGCGCGAAGAAAGTGTCGCCCGTCTGTTGCAGATGTCGGACAACGGTTTCCGCTGGCGTTTCGACAACGGCTTCCGCCTGTTGCGAGGCGTCACCCTGGCGGCCATGCAGCCGGGCCATGTCAAATCGCTGGTGGCGGCGGCGGTGCTGGGGCCGGCGATGTTGGGGTTCCATCATCATGTGGACCAACTGATGGCGGGTCTGCGCGGTCCGGGCCGCAACATCAAGCTGATGTACCTGGCCCGGGACGCCTATCTGTCTCATCGGGTGTGGAACGATCTGTCGGACGATCAGGCCTATTACATCGAGATCAATCGCCGCATCGCCATGATTGCCGGCTCGGAGGGCGACGAGGGTTATAAGACACTGCGGTCGCTGTTCGAGGGTATGACCCACGTCACGCCCCCCAGCATCGAGCAGTTCTTCAAGATCAAGCTGTCGGCCAAGGCCAAGGCCTTCTTCAAGGAACATGACGGCTGCTGTACCGGCAAGGAATTCGCCGACGCCATGACCGGCTTGCTGGGCGGGCGGGCCAAGCTGATGAAGATGGCCGTCACCCTGCGCGACGCCATGCTGGAATATCTGGTGGCCAAACTTGGGCCGCTGGAGGACATCACCGATTTCGTCATGGTCGATATCGGCTATACCGGCAACATCCAGCGGGCGCTACGCCGGGTGTTCGACAAGCTGGGGCTGAAAATCCGGCTGCACGGCGTTTACCTGCTGCCCCATGGCGAAGCCTTCATCAACATGGCCGAAGGCGACAGCGTCAGCGGCTATTTCGATGATCAGACCCTGACGCCGGCGGTCAAGCGGGCGGTCATGCGCGACGGCCCGCTGGTCGAAGAATTCTGCTGCGCTCCGGTGGGTTCGACCCGCGGCTACGACAAAGGCGTGGAGGTTCGTGAAACCGATGTACGACTGCCGCAGGAAATCGCCTTCTGTATGGAAATGCAGGAAGAGGTGCTGCGCTTCATCGCCACCTTCCGCAAATTGTCGGCGGCTTTCGGCATCGACGTGACCCAGGACTTGCAGCGTTTCCGTTCCTGGACGGCTGCGGCCCTGGCCCGGTTCGTCATTCTGCCCACCGGCCTGGAATGCCAGACCTTTGGCCCACTGCTGCACGACGTCAGCCTGGGCAGCAAGGGGTTGATTGCCACCATCACCACGCGGGACATCGAAAATCTGATGGGAGCCTTGCCGTTTCCGGCGGTGGCCAGCATCTCGCATCCGCCGGTATGGCTGGGCGGAAGTCTGACGGCCCATACCGGCGTCGCCGGCTTCGCTTATGCCATGTGCGGTCTGGGCCTGTCCAACAACGATGTGCTGGGTGACGTCGCCGTCGGTCAGGTCGAGGCGATGATTCTGAAAGGCGAGCAGGGCACCAACGTCCCTGTCAGCGTCATGCTGACGCCTTTCGGCGATTTGCGCCTGCGGGTGCCGGTGCTGGCCAAGGACAGCGGCGGCATGGTGGCCATACCGCTGGTGGCGCAAATCCAGCGGGGCGTCATCCGGTCGCTGATCCTTCAGGGCGGCCTGGACGTCGCCACCGCCACCGCCAGCCGCGAGGGCGAGCCGCTGCCGCTGCTGGGGGTCAAGGCCATCCGCGCCGTGCTCGATGGCAGCTACTTTCGCGCCACCGAGCCCGAGGCTTATCTGCTGATCGACGTACCGGAAACCGAGATTCCCGTGCTGCTGCTGAACGTGCAGGTGACGCCGCTGTTCCATTGAGATGCCTCTTCAGGGCGGCAATTTTTGCCGATTGCCGCCCTGGGGCAGAGTCTGGTGGGAAGAGATGGCTGGGAGGGTGTAGTGAAAAATTGTAAGTTTCGTTGTATAACAAGTGACTGAATGAAATTGTGCTGATTAATTATGGGTTAAATTTAAGAATTAACTTATTTTTAACTTACTAGGCAAATTTTGCCTGCTTTATTTATTTTGATGGGCACATTTTTCCTAGCAAAAAATACTTGTGTTTTGCTGAGAAATAGTGTGACCATTTAATGGTCCGCAGTTTGTTTGCGGACGGTCCTTGGGCTGTGCTCGGGCGTTGTGCTCGCCGTGCGGTTCAGGGATGGGTTCGGAAAACCTCGCCATGAACAAGATGCTAGTCTTCGCCGAGCAAACGGCATTCGTCTCGGACGAGGCTTCAGATGAAGCCTTGTTGGAGCGGATGCGCGCGGATGACGTCGAAGCGTACCGCACTCTGGTCGAGCGCCACATGAACCGCGCTTTCGGTGTGGCTATGCGCGTGCTCAAGAATCCCACCGATGCCGAGGACGTGGCCCAGGACGCTTTCGTCAAGGCCTGGCTGAACCGCCAGCGCTGGGAAGCCGGGCGGGCTAAGTTCAGTACCTGGCTTTATCGCGTGGTGGTCAACCGTTGCATCGATTTGCGTCGGGCCCCCCGAGAGGAGTGGATCGACGATGTGCCGGAACCCGCCGACGAGGCCGAGGATTCCGTCAGCAGTATTCACCGCCGCCAAGTCTATGGCCGGCTGGAGGATGCGCTGGGCCGCCTGCCCACCCAGCAGCGGGTGGCGGTGGTGCTGTCCTATTACGAAGACTTGAGCAACGCGGAAATCGCTGAGGTCATGAGTACCTCGGTCAGTGCCGTCGAGTCTTTGCTGAAGCGGGGACGCAAAGGTCTGCGCGAGATTCTGCGTCACTCGGAACAAGACGTGCGAATTGTTTTTGGGGATTAACGAATCTTCAAGGGTTCTTTGCTGAAATTCGTTCCCATAGGGATCAATGGAACCGATTGGTTCGAACCTTGCGGCCGCAATCAGTATCACCGATACGCGGGGTCGCCATGAAGCAGGAGATGTAACATGCCCGTGATTTCGACTAACAACGCGGCCAATTCCGCGCTGAACTATCTGAACAACAACTCCTCGACCGAGTCGAGCAAGCTGTCCCAGCTGGCCTCCGGTTCGCGCATCGTCAACGCTTCCGACGACGCCGCCGGTCTTGCCATCGGCACCCAGCTGCAGGCCAGCGTGACGACCTACAGCCAGGACCAGACCAACGTCCAGCAGGGTACCGCCATCCTGCAGACCACCGACGGCGCTCTGGCTCAGATCAGCAACATCCTGCAGCGCATGATGTCGCTGGCCACCGAAGCGGCCTCGGGCCAGGTGACCAACACTCAGCGTACTCAGGACATCAACACTGAATATTCGCAGCTGCAGTCGGAAGTCA
>DATLJS010000053.1:0-107364 GCA_035538795.1 Candidatus Sulfotelmatobacter sp.
GGCGATCTGACCCGACACGAACGAAAAGGTTCCCTGCACTACCGACATCGAGGAATGCCCGGTGTGGCTTTGCGGGTCATAGACCAGCTCGTCCATCACCATTCGGCCGTTCTTGCCCAGGCTGAAGGTCGAGCGGTCGGCGAAGACGATACCCACCGCGCCGTCGCCTGCCGTCTCCAGCACGTCGCCCTGATAGACCGTGGCGCCTTGCTGCAGGGTTTCCACCCGGCCGTCGATATGGTGGACCTTGACCGTGCCCGCCAGCTTCTGAAGCTCGCCGATGGCGTGAAGCTGCGGCGTCGCTCCGCCCTCTTGCGCCCATTGGCCCGGCGCGATGGCACCGGCCAGACGCGACGCCAGATCGGGATGGATGATCCCGCCCGTGCCCGATTGCAGATCAGGGGGCGTGTGGCTGTCGAAATAGCCTTGGACCAGAACCTCGTGCCCGTCCTTGCCAACCAACAGAAGATCGCCCCCGACCCGGTGGAAATCCGCCGTCAGCAGAAAATTCCCGCCAGGAACATGCAGCGTCTCACCCGCCGTCGCCGTCAAAACCGTCGGAGAGTGAGCGGCCGGGCGGGAAACGTTCGAACCGTCGCCGAACGCGGATAAAGGCGCGCTATGGGTCATGGCGGCCTCCTCGCCCCCAGCACTTATCGGTCGATTAGTGTATGGGAAGGCGAAGGAAGATAAAAATATTTTCCATCAGAACAACAATGAAAACTTAGATGAGACCGACCAGAACCGATAAAAAGTTTCATATGCAACAAACTTTGCACAAAAAAAAACGCCGAAGATATTGCGATGAAATTCCTAAAAACCACAAAACATAAACCATTGTATTGGTGATGAGAAAAATCTCCGCCTTTTGGAGGGAATAACCACAATTTTTATGGCTATGAAGACAGCAGCCGCCCCCCGCCGATCTGAGCGTCCAGTTCCCGATTGAAGCGGTCGGCCTCCTCCATGTGATCGCGCATCAGACGGCGCACCTCTCCCACCGCGCGGGCGCGGTAGGCGCCGATCAGCTCGATGTGATAGCGCAGGTTCGAACGGCTGAACTCTGTCTGCTCGGGATATTGCGCTTTTTTATAGACCACCAGATCCCGCACCAGATCGTTGAGGAAACGGCAGACCAGGGCCAGCAGCGGATTGTCGCAGCGGGCCGCCAGCACGTTGTGGAACTCCAGCTCGGCCATGCGCTGGGCCTGCCGCTCCTCGGCGGAAGCCGGAGTTACCGCGCAGGCCTGGACCAAATCCTCCAGCCGCTGAAAATCCTCGTCGGTCAGTTTTCCCACCACGCTGACGGCCAGTTCCGGCTCGACCAGCTTGCGCAGGGCGTAAAGATCGCCGCCGGTGGGATGCTGGAAATGCAGATAATTCCGCAGCAGATCGGTGGCGTGCTCGAAAGCCACGGTCTCCAGCAGGGCTCCTCCCTTCGGCCCCGTCTTGATGCGGACCAGCCCTTGAACCTCCAGCGATTTCAAGGCCTCGCGGATGGTCCCCTTCGAGCACTCGAACATCTCCATCAGTTCCCGCTCGTTAGGCAGCCGGTCGCCCGGCGCCATCCGTCCGGTGACGATCCAGCGTTTGACCTCGTCGACGATCAGGTCGGAACGTTTGCGCCGGCGTGTGCGGCTTTGCGGAGTGGGAGCGGGTTCGGCCATGGCGACTGGTTCCTTGGAGTTGGCGGCGGATTAGAGAGCAGCGCGCCGCTGTTGACAAGGCGAAGACATCACGATAAACCAATTATGATATTTATACGTATAAATAACCCAGCCCCAAGGAGGAAAGCCGTGGCCGCCACGTCCAGCAACACCAAGGCCCGTTTCGTGTGGGAAGATCCGCTGCTGTTCGACGCCGACCTGACCGACGACGAGCGCATGATTCGCGACGCCGCCCACGCCTATTGCCAGGAAAAGCTCCAGACCCGCGTTCTGGAAGCCAACCGCCACGAAGTCTTTCACCGCGAGATCATGTCCGAAATGGGCGAGATGGGCATGCTGGGCTGCACCATCGAAGGCTATGGCTGCGCCGGCGTCAGCCATGTCGCCTACGGCCTGCTGGCCCGCGAAGTGGAACGCGTCGACAGCGGCTACCGTTCGGCCATGAGCGTGCAATCCTCCCTGGTGATGCATCCCATCTACGCCTATGGCACCAACGAACAGAAGGAACGCTTTCTGCCCCGTCTGGCCACCGGCGAGATCGTCGGCTGCTTCGGACTGACCGAACCCGATCACGGCTCCGATCCGGGCGGCATGAAGAGCCGCGCCGCCAAGGTCGACGGCGGCTATCTGCTGACCGGCAACAAGATGTGGATCACCAACTCTCCCATCGCCGACATCGCCGTCGTCTGGGCCAAGCTGGACGGGGTGATCAAGGGTTTCATCCTGGAACGCGGCATGAAGGGGTTTTCCACCCCGAAGATCGAAGGCAAGTTCTCCTTACGCGCCTCCATCACCGGCGAAATCGTCATGGACGAGGTGTTCGTTCCCGAAGCCAACCTGCTGCCCCATGTGGAAGGGCTGAAAGGGCCGTTCGGCTGCCTGAACAAGGCCCGCTACGGCATCGCCTGGGGCGTTCTCGGCGCCGCCGAGTTCTGCTGGCACGCCTCGCGCCAGTACACGCTGGACCGCAAGCAGTTCGGCCGCCCCCTGGCCGCCAACCAGCTGGTGCAGATGAAGCTGGCCGAGATGCAAACCGAAATCACCCTGGGGCTGCATTCCGTGCTGCGCCTGGGCCGTCTGATGGACCAGGGGCTTGCCGCGCCTGAAGCCATATCGCTGTTGAAGCGGAACAATTGCGGCAAAGCCCTGGCCATCGCCCGCGTCGCCCGCGACATGCACGGCGGCAACGGCATCTCGGACGAATTCCACATCATCCGCCACGCCATGAACCTGGAGGCCGTGAACACCTATGAGGGCACGCACGACATCCACGGCCTGATCCTGGGCCGCGCCCAGACCGGCATTCAGGCGTTCTGCTGAAAGCCGATGACGGGGGCCGGGATTCCGCCCGCCCCCGCCTGCATCCGTTTACCGAAGGCCCGGCCTACGGCCGGCCGCACCCGGCCCCCACCAGGAGACGATCACCATGACCGGCCTTTTATCCGGCGTCCGGATTCTTGAACTGTCGCGCATTCTTGCCGGTCCCTGGGCCGGCCAGGTTCTGGCCGACATGGGGGCCGAGGTCATCAAGGTCGAGAATCCCAATGGCGGCGACGACACCCGCACCTGGGGACCGCCCTTCGTCACCGACCTGGATGGCAACGCCATCGGCGATTTGTCGGCCTATTTCCTTTGCGCCAACCGCGGCAAGAAGTCGGTCTGCATCGACTTCACCAAACCCGAGGGACAGGAGATCGTGCGCAAGCTGGCGGCGTCCTGCGACGTGGTGATCGAAAACTTCAAGGTCGGCGGGTTGAAGAAATACGGGCTGGATTACGATTCGCTGAAAGCGGTCAATCCCAAGCTGGTCTACGCCTCCATCACCGGCTTCGGCCAAGACGGCCCTTATGCCCACCGGGCCGGATACGACTTTATGATCCAGGGACTGGGCGGGTTGATGAGCCTGACCGGCCAACCTGACGGCGAACCGGTCAAAGTCGGCGTCGCCTTGACCGACGTCCTGACCGGCCTTTACACCGCCATCGGCGTTTTGTCCGCCCTGCATCACGCCCGGGCGACGGGCCAGGGACACTATGTCGACATCGCCCTGCTGGACGTACAGGTGGCGACCCTGGCCAATCAGGCGCTGAATTATCTGGTGGCGGGCAAGGCGCCGAAGCGCCTGGGCAACAGCCATCCCAACATCGTACCCTATCAGGCCTTCCCCACCCTGGACGGCCACATCATTCTGGCCGTGGGCAATGACGGCCAGTTCGCCCGCTTCTGCGCCGTCGCCGGGCATCCCGAATGGGCCGAGGACGAACGCTTCGCCACCAACCCGTCCCGCGTCGCCCATCGCGCTCTGCTGGTGCCCATGGTGGCCGACGCCCTCAGCGCCCGCTCCAGTCGCGACTGGCTGACGGCGCTGGAGGCGGTGGGAGTTCCCGCCGGTCCCATCAACGACATCGCCCAGGTCTTTGCCGACCCGCAGGTGGTCGCCCGCGGCCTGAAGGTGGACAAGATCCTGGCGGACGGCACCGTCCTGCCCGGCGTCGGCACGCCGATCTGTGTCGACGGCCGGCGGATGGTGGCAGAAGGCGCTCCACCCCGGCTGGGAGCCCAAAGCGAAGATATCCTTGAGGAACTTCTGACGCGGCAGTAACGGCCCTATTGCGCCGGGTCGATGCGGAACGCCTGATGACAGCCGACGCAGCCGCTCATCAGGCCCGACAGCCGCCCGGTCAAGGCCACGGCATTGTCCCCATGGGTGGCAGCGGCGGCAAAATCGTCGAAGCTGCCGTGCATGGCCATGCCACTCTGTCTGAATTCCATGGGCAGCTTGGCCATCAGGCTGACCGGCACCCCGCCCACCGAATCTCCGCCGGCGGCGCGGGCGGCGTGGGCGGCTCCTTCATTGTCTCCCTTGGCCAGGGCGGCGGTAATGTCCTGCACCGCCATCAGCATGCCGCGCATTTCCGATAGCACGAAATCCCGTTCCGCCGGAGCCAGACGGATGACGGTTCGCCCGTCGTCTCCCGTCCGGTTGTGGCCGCCGATCAAAAGCGCGGCGGCCGCCACGGCGGTAACGGCCCACAGAACGATGGCGGCTATGGCAAGCTTGCGCGTCATGAAGAAGGTGGCCCTATCGTAAAAAGCGAACGTAACCAGAGTGCCAAGTTGTGCCCCCCAAGGCAATGTCGCCTTCGCCGGGCAGACGGCAAATCAGACATGAAAAGGGCGGAACGCCCATCGGCATTCCGCCCTTTTTACGACTTGACCATGCGAACGGGTCAGGCCGGCCCCATTAGGGACGGCGGACCGGAAGCTTGGCGATCGCTTCGATTTCCACCAGCACATCGCGGGGCAGACGCGCCACCTGGACCGTCGAGCGCGCGGGCTTGTGGCCGGCGAACAGACGCTCATAGACGGCGTTCAGCTTGGCGAAATCGCCCAGGTCCTGAACAAACACCGTGGTCTTGACCACATGGTCCAGGCTTGAGCCGGCTTCCGCCAGAATGGCCGACAGGTTCTTCAGCACCTGCTCGGTCTGCTCCTCGATGCCGCCGGGCACCAACTCGCCTTTGGCGTTCAGGGGAATGGCCCCCGAGGTGAAGATCCAACCGTCCATGACGATCGCCTGGGAATAGGGGCCGATGGCGGCGGGAGCGGCGGCGGTGGTAACGGTCTGCATGAAGTCTCTCCGGTCTATGTTGCTGTTGGGGACCAGTTTACGCGGCCTTGCCGTAACGGTCCAAGGTCAAACCGCCCATGTCGATGTCGGTCTTGCGGCCCGAAATCAGGTCGGCCAGCACGCGGCCCGAACCGCAGGCCATGGTCCAGCCCAAAGTGCCGTGGCCGGTGTTGAGATACAGGCCCTGGTAGCCGGTAGCGCCCAGGATCGGCGTGCCGTCGGGGGTCATGGGACGCAGGCCGCACCAGAATTCCGACTTCGAAACGTCGCCGCCCTTGGGATACAGATCGGACACGACATATTCCACGGTGTCGCGGCGGCTTTGCGGCAGATCCAGATTATAGCCGTTCAGTTCGGCCATGCCGGCCACGCGGATGCGGCCGCCCAGACGGGTAATGGCCACCTTGTGGGTTTCGTCCAGCACGGTCGAGGCCGGAGCGGCGGCGTCATCGGTCACCGGCAGGGTGATGGAATAGCCCTTGACCGGATAGACCGGCACGGTGAAGCCCAGCGGCTCCAGCAGGAAGCGGGAATAGCTGCCAAGCGCCACCACCACCACGTCGCCGGAAATCTCGCCGGCCGAGGTGCGCACGCCGGTCACCTTGCTGCCCGAGCGGACCAGCCCGTCGATGGTGGTGTTGAAACGGAAATCCACGCCCAGTTCCTTGGCCAGACCGGCCAGGGCGTTGGTGAACATGAAACAGTCGCCGGTTTCGTCGCCGGGCAGCAGCAGACCGCCGACGATGCGGTCGCGGGAATAGGCCAGGCCGGGTTCGACGCGCACGCAGCCGTCCACATCCAGGGCTTCGTAAGGAACCTTGTATTCGTCCAGCACGGCCATGTCGGCGGCGGAGGCGTCCACCTGCTGCTGCTTGCGGAACAGTTGCAAGGTGCCTTTGGTGCGTTCGTCATAGGCGATGCCGGTGTCGGCGCGCAGTTCGCGCAGCACGTCGCGGGAATATTCGGCCAGACGCACCATGCGGCCCTTGTTGACGGCATAACGGGCCGAGGTGCAGTTGGCCAGCATGGAGGCCATCCAGCGCCACTGGAACGGGTCGAGATGCGGACGCAGAATCAGCGGCGCATGCTTCATGAACATCCATTTGATGGCCTTGACCGGCACGCCGGGAGCCGCCCACGGAGCCGAATAGCCGGGCGATACCTCGCCGGCATTGGCGAAGCTGGTTTCCTGGGCCGGACCGGGCTGACGATCGACCACCACGACCTCGTGCCCCTGTTTGGCAAGGTAATAGGCGGTGGTGGTGCCCAGCACGCCGCTTCCCAGAACGATGGCTTTCATGGTCGGTCTCCTTAAAGGCTGTTCGGCAGAGCGGCGCCGGCGCCACCCTGATAGGTACGGTGGTAACGCGATCCCAGGCTGGTCAGAATCTCGTAGCCGATGGTCTTGGCCTCGGCGGCGACGGCGTCGGGGGACGGGGCCTCGCCGCCGATCAGGTCCACCAGTTCGCCGGGCCGCAGGTCGAATGGCAGGGTGCTGGCGTCCAAGGTGATCAGATCCATGGAAACGGCGCCGACGATGGGCACGGCATGACCGCGCACGGAAGCCGAAGCCTTGTTGCCCAGGCAGCGCAGGAAGCCGTCGGCATAACCGACACCGACGGTGGCGATGCGTCCGGCGGCATGGCTGACATAGCGGCCGTTATAGCCCACCGGCGTTCCCGCCTGGACGGCGCGGGTCTGGATGACCTTGCCGCGCAGAGTCACGACCGGTTTTAGCGGGTTGGGCTTGCCCGGCTGCGGGCACAAACCGTACAGAGCGGCGCCGGGACGCAGCAGTTCGAAATGATAATCGCTCCCCAGGAACACGCCCGAGGAATTGGCGAAGCTGGCCGGAGCGGCGGGCAGCATGGCGCGCGCCACCTTGAAGCGGCTCAGGGCCTCGGCATTGGCCGGATGTTCGGGAATTTCCGCCCAGGACAGATGACTGAGCACCAGCGATAGAGTGATGCCGTTCAGCAGGCCGCGATCGGAGGAAACAATCTGAAGCTCTTCGGGAGACAGGCCCAGGCGAGCCATGCCGCTGTCCACCTGAACGGCGGCGGGCAAGGCCACCTCGACCTTGCGGGCCAAGGTCCGCCAGGCTTCGATCTGCTCCAGGCCGTTCAACACCGGGCGCAGCATATGGCGCAAAAATTCGGCTTCGGCCCCCGGCATCGGACCGTGCAGCACATAGATGGCGCAATTATCCGGCAAGGCACGGCGTAGAGCGATGCCTTCGTCCAAATGAGCGACAAAGAACTGACGGCACCCGGCGGCGGCCAGAGCCGGCCCCACCCGTTCGGCTCCCAGACCATAGGCATCGGCCTTCAGCACGGCGGCGCAGACCGATTGCGGCCCCTTGGAGCGCAGCAGGCGGTAATTGTCAACGATGGCGTCCAGATCGACGGACAGGACCGCACCGGCGCGCACCCCGGCGACTTCGGCGGAAAGGCCGTCAGGCAGGGAAAGCGGGGGAACCTGGGGAATGGCTTTGGCGGTCGAGATGGACATGATACCTCCGTCACGGGGACGAAGCATCAACAGCAAGGCCTATGCCAGACAATATAATCAAGCAAAATCAAAACGATAACCGGAATCACACAGGATTGCCTCGTAATGAAATCGTTACAGGCAAGAACGTTTCCCATAATGAATGGCGCAGAAATTCCAGGCTTCTGGCGAAAGTTTGGATCGTAACGATTTCAATACACAGTAAAGAAAGCGTTACGCATCCCCAATGCCATAGCGGCGCAGCTTGTTGGCAATGCGCGTGTGCGATGTTCCCAAGCGGCCGGCCAGCTTGCGGCTGGAGGGATAGAGAGGGTAAAGCTTCGACAAGGTGCGCCGCTCCCATTCCTCGACCGCCTGATCCCAGCTTTGCGGCAAGCCGTCGGCCCGGGCGTCGGAGAACGGCACTTCCGCTCCCCCCTGCCCCAAATCCAAATCTCCGGCGTCCAGCACCGGACGATCCGACATGGTGACGGCGCGGAAAATGACGTTTTCCAGCTGGCGGACGTTGCCGGGCCAATGATGACTTCGCAAAGCCTCCTGCGCCGCCGCCGTCAGCACCGGCTGGGAACGTCGACCCTGGGAGCTGGCCCGCGCCACGAAATGTCCGGCCAGCAGCAGAATGTCCTCGCCGCGCTCCCGCAAGGGCGGCAGACTCAATTGCAGCACGTTCAGACGGTAATACAGGTCTTCGCGGAAGGCGCGGTCGGCGACCATGCGCTGAAGATCGCGGTGGGTGGCGCTGACGATGCGCACATCGACCTTCACCTCGCGGTCGCCGCCGACGCGGCGGAACGTGCCGTCGTTGAGGAAACGCAACAGCTTGGCCTGAAGATAGGGCGACATCTCGCCGATCTCGTCGAGGAACACCGTCCCCTTGTCGGCCATCTCCAACAGCCCCGGCTTGCCGCCCCGCTGCGCGCCGCTGAACGCGCCGGGGGCATAACCGAACAGCTCGCTTTCCGCCAGATTCTCGGGAACGGCGGCGCAGTTCAGGGCCAGGAACGGCGCCGCCTTGCGCGGGCTGGCCTGATGGCAGGCATGGGCCACCAGTTCCTTGCCGGTGCCGGTTTCCCCCAAGATCAGCAGCGGCGCATCCACTGCCGCCACCCGGATGGCCCGCTTCTTCAGATCGCGCACCGCCTGGGAACCGCCGATAATGCCGTCGAAGCCGGGAAATTGTTGCAGGCCGTGCATGCGCTCGCCCAGGCGCACCGGGGCATAAAGGGTCAGCAAACCGCCCGCCGCCGCCCCGCTGTCCTCGGCCACCGGCGAAGCGTCGAGCTGGAACGGACGCCCCGACAGAAACACCTCGCGGGGCGGGGAACGGAAGCCGCTCTCCACCAGCTCTTGATGCAGGATGGCATCGGCGAACAGCGTCGACAGCGCCAGTCCGGAACAGTTGGGCAGCCCGGCAGCATGGGCCGCGGCGGCGTTGCCGGCCAGCACCACGCCGTCCAAATCGACCAGCAGCACGGGGTCGGCCATGGCCGCCATCAGAGCATCGAGATGCAGACGCTGGCGGGCGCCGGGCATGATGTCGACGCCGAACGCATCGATCACGCCCTCCACCCCCATCAGGGCGGCGCGCAAATCCCGCCACAGGGATTCAGTCAAAGCTGGAGCGTCGATGAAGATGTTCGGCGGCGTGACCTCGACAGCCGTGACGTTGAACTGCCGCCCCGCCAGCAAGGCCAGGATTTCCTGGGCGATACCCACCCGGTCCCGGAACTGCACGTCGATACGCATGGATCGCTCCCCAAAAAACCCTTCAGTTCTATACCGCCCCCGGCCCCGCCGCCAGAGCTTGATTTTGTGATCACATTATGAAAGAATGAGCGACAATTAAATGCCGACCCATTGTTTTAAAACAGATTCTCATCGGCAAATTTGATCACTTCAGGCAAGGATGGACGCCATGAACGCCATGCTGTTCCCCACCCCCGAGCAAACGGACGGCACGGCCAGCCGTCCCGCGGCCCACGCGCCGTCCTATTACGCCGCCACCGCCAATCCGCATCAGCCCCGCCCGCCGCTGAAGGGAGCGGTCTCGGCCGACGTCTGCATCGTCGGGGCCGGGTTCACCGGCATCTCGGCGGCGCTGCATCTGGCGGAACAGGGGATGAAGGTCGTCGTGCTGGAAGCCGCCAAGGTCGGCTGGGGCGCCTCGGGACGCAACGGCGGTCAAATCGTCAACGGCTACAGCCGCGACCTGGAAACCATCCGCAACCGCTACGGCCGGGACGCCGAGCGCGCCCTGGGCGACATGTCGCTGGAAGGCGCCGCCATCATCCGCGAGCGGGTGGCCCGTTATCAGATCCAGTGCGACCTGAGGGACGGCGGCTTCGTCGCCGCCTTTTCCCACAAGCAGATGCGCGAACTGGAAGAGCAGAAAACCCTGTGGGAACAGCACGGCCATCATCAATTGCAGATGATCGACCGCGAGGCCATGGCCGGCATCGTCAAGACAGACCGTTATGTCGGCGGACGGTTGGACAAGGCCGGCGGACATTTGCATCCGCTGAATCTGGTGCTGGGCGAGGCAGCCGCCTGCGAATATCTGGGCGGCGCCATTTACGAGGACACCCCCGCCTGCCGCATCCAGGACGGCGCCCGCCCGGTCGTCGTCACCCCGCAAGGCCGGGTAGAGGCGGCGTTCGTGCTGGTCTGCGGCAACGCCTATCTGGCCCGTCAGGTGGCGCCAGGCATCCACGACCAGATCATGCCGGTTTCGACCCAAGTCATCACCACCGAGCAATTGCCCTCCGCCCTGCTGAAGGAACTTCTGCCCGCCGACAATTGCGTCGAGGATCACAACTACATCCTCGACTATTATCGCCGCACCGCCGACAACCGGCTGCTTTACGGTGGCGGTTCGGTCTATGGCGGCAGCGATCCCGCCGACATCCCCGGCAAGATTTTGCCCAATCTTTATAAAACGTTCCCCAAGCTGAAGGGGGTCAAGGTCGATTTCGCCTGGAGCGGCAACTTCGCCCTGACCCTCAGCCGCATTCCCTCGATCGGCCGCATCCAGGGCAACGTCTATTATTCCCACGGCGACAGCGGCCACGGCGTCACCACCACCCACCTGCTGGGCCGTCTGCTGGCCGAAGCCGTCGCCGGGCAGGCCAAACGCTTCGACAGCTTCACGCGCCTGCCCAGCCTGCCTTTCCCCGGCGGGCACGCCTTGCGGGTGCCCCTGTGCATGATCGGTGCCTGGTATTACGGCCTGCGCGACAAACTTGGGATTTGAAGCGGGGAAAGCAAAACCCCTCTCCGAAAAACCGGAGAGGGGTTTTTTTCATGCGCCCGGAAGCACCGCCTTCGTCAGGCCGCCCCTCAGTGCGGATGGCGCAGGAAGAAGCGGCGGATCAGATGAGCGATCAGCAGAGAATCCGTTTCGGCGTCCTTGGCCTTGACGCTTTCCTGGGCGGCCTTGCCCAGATCTTTGGGCAGGGTGACGCCGGTATAGGTCTTCAGCAGGTCCTTCTCGAAATCCAGGGTGAATTCCGGATGCGCCTGGAGGCTGACCGCCTTGTCGCCATAGACCAGACCGGCCACCGGGCATTGCGGCGAGGTGGCGATGATCTCGGCTCCGTCCGGGGCGCGCACCACCTGATCCTGGTGAATGGCGTTGATACGCAGGGTATCGGGCGCGTCGGCCATCCAGTCGGGACGCTTGACCACCTGATAGGTTTTCAGGCCCAACTGCCAGCCCTGCTCGGCCTGACGCACTTCTCCGCCCAGCGCCTTAGCCAGGATCTGGTGGCCGAAGCAGATGCCGAATACCGGGCGGTCCTTGTCCACGGCGTCCCGCAGGAACTGCTCCAGATGCAGCATCCATGGCGTTTCGTCCATGGCCGAGAAGCGCGAGCCCGTCACCACATAGCCGTCGCAGGCCTCGACGCTTTCGGGAAACTCGTTTTCCAGCACGGCGAAGTTCTCAAACTGCAAAACGCCGTCGCCGGCGCTCAACAATGTCGCCACCATGGCGGTATAAGTGCCGTGCTCGGCCGCCAGGGACGGCGCCGGACGGCCGGTTTCAAGAATGCCGATCAGCATCAGATGGACCCCAGGTAAGTCGCATATTCCACGTCGGTGATCTTCCGGCCCAGTTCCTCGCACTCCTGGGCCTTGCAGGTCAGGAAGGCGCGATGGAAGACCGGCCCCAGAATATCCTTCAAAATTTCGCTGCCCCCAAAGGCGGCGATGGCGCCGCTCCAGTCGGTGGGCAGCTTGGCTTCGTCGGGAATCTCGCCGCTATAGGCGTCGCCGGAAACGGCGGCCGGAGGAACCAGCTTGTTTTCCAGTCCATACAGCGCGCCGGCGAGAATCGTCGCAATCACCAGATAGGGATTGGCGTCGGCTCCGGCAAGCCGGTGCTCGAAACGCCGGGCCTTGTTGGAGCTGGTGGGAATGCGCAAGGCCGCCGTGCGATTCTCATAGCCCCAACTGGCCGTCACCGGAGCATGACAGCCCGGCTGGAAACGGCGGTAGCTGTTCAGATTGGGCGCGAAAATCAGCATGGAGTCCCGCATCAGCGCGATCATGCCGGCGACGGCCTGACGCAGAAGCTCGCTGCCTTCCTCCGTGCCGTTGTTGAAGACGTTGTTGCCGTCCCTGTCCAACAGGCTGGCGTGCAAATGGAAGCCGCTGCCGGCCACGTCGCCATAGGGCTTGGCCATG
The DNA here is from genome assembly GCA_035538795.1 of Candidatus Sulfotelmatobacter sp. GTDB lineage: Bacteria > Pseudomonadota > Alphaproteobacteria > Rhodospirillales > Magnetospirillaceae > JAJZGK01. Next base: position 12,493 of record DATLJS010000053.1, read on the forward strand.
AAAGTGGCGTGCAGACCGTGCTTGCGGGCCACGGCCCGCACCGTGCGCCGCAGCAGAATGGCGTGGTCGGCGGCCAACAGCGGGTCGGCCACATGGTTCAGATTGACCTCGAACTGGCCGGGACCGAACTCGACGATGATGGTATCGGTGGGCACGCCCTGGGCGGCGCAGGCATCGCGGATGTCGGTCAGAACGTCGTTGAACTCGTCCAGTTCCTCCATGGAATAGACACGCGGACTATCGATGTCATAGCCGCTCTTGGGCGCCGACGGCGGACGCGGCACGCCGGTTCCGGCGGAATCGCCCGCCATCAGATAGAATTCCAGTTCGCTGGCCACCATCGGCGTCAGCCCCAGCTGGGCGAAACGCTCGACGACGCGCTTGAGCACCTGCCGGGGATCGCCGCCGAAGGGAGCGCCGCCGATCTCGCTCATGGTGGTCAGCATTTGCATGCGCGGACGATCGCTCCACGGCATGGGCAGCAGACCCGGGCCGCAAGGCTTGCAGATGCCGTCGGCGTCGCCGGATTCCCAGACCAGGCCGTTGGCCAGCACGTCCTTGCCCCAGATGTCCATGCACAGGATGGAACGGGGAAACTTCATGCCCTCGGAGAAAGCCTTGTCCAGACTGTTGGCCGGAACCCGTTTGCCGCGCAGGATGCCGTTCATGTCGCAAGCCAGCAGATCGATCTCCTCGACCTGGGGATTGGCCGCCAAGGCGGATTGGGCCATCTCTAGCGTAAGTTCCGTTGCCATTTACTCTCGACCTCGTCGTCGGGTTCGTATAACGGTTAGGACGCAATGTCCGTCCCGTGACTTTCATGTCAAAAATGTGATCACGTTTTTCATCGGACGTCAAGCCTCGACCCGTTCGCCTGCATCTTCGGAGAGACAGTTCCATGGCCCCGACCCCGCCGCTCTCGCTTCCGGTCCCGGAGCGCCTCCCCAAGGAGACGGTGAACCAGTGGGTCTATCGCTGCCTGCGCCAGGCCGTGATGGTCGGGCTAATCCCGCCGGGCCGGTCGCTGACCATCCGCGACGTGGCGGCGGCCCTGGGCGTCAGCACCATGCCGGTGCGCGAGGCGCTACGGCGGCTGTCCACCGAACAGGCGCTGGAGGTGCAGGGCAACCGCCGCATCCAGGTGCCGAAGATGACGGTGTCGAAATTCCGCGAACTGTGCGAGTTGCGCATCTCGCTGGAATGCCACGCCGCCGAGCGCGCCCTGCCCTATATCAACGCCCAGCGGATCGAAGCCCTGGAAGCCATCGACCGCCGCATCGACGACGCCCATGCCGCCGGCGACCGGGAAGATGTGACCACCTTCAATCAGGAATTCCACCGTTTTCTTTACGAGTCCAACCCCAATCAGATGGTCATGCCGCTGGTGGAAAGCGTCTGGCTGCAGCTGGGGCCGTTCACCCGTCTGGCGCTGTCGAAGCTGAGCGATTTCTATCACGTCGACCGCCATTCCGAAGCCCTGGCGGCGCTGCGCAAGCAAGACCCGCTGGCTCTGCGCATCGCCCTGGAAGCCGACATCCGCGACGGCATCACCCATGTCGGCACAGCCGAGCTTCTGCACGCCTATGTCGAAAGCGCCGGGCAGACCTAAGCCCTGGTTTTTCAAGGCTTAAATCAAAGGCAGGCAATCTGCGATCTCTGATCCTGCAATTGCTCTTGACAGCGCCCCCGCCCCTATGGTCCCTTTCTCGTCAGAAAGTGATCACATTGCGCGGAGACCCTGCCCATGGCCAAGTCCTCGACCCCCGCCCCAACCTTCGACGTCTGGCGTCAGCGGGCCGCCGAGTTGTCCATCCGTTCGCAAGCCTTCATTGACGGAGCCTTCACCGACGCCATCGGCGGCAAGCGCTTCGATTGCGTCAGCCCCATCGACGGCAAGGTCATCGCCCAGGTGGCCGAGTGCGGCGCCGCCGACATCGACCGCGCCGTCGCCGCCGCCCGCAAGGCTTTCGAAGACCGCCGCTGGGCCGGCCTGCCGCCGGCGCGGCGCAAGGCGGTGATGCTGGCCTTCGCCAATCTGGTGCAGGACCACGCCCAGGAGCTGGCGCTGCTGGAAACCCTGGACATGGGCAAACCCATTTCCGACGCCGTGGCCGTCGATTCCGCCGCCACCGCCCGTTGCATCCGCTGGTACGGCGAAGCCATCGACAAGCTTTACGACGAGATCGCCCCCACCGGCGACGACAGCATCGCCACCATCACCCGCGAAGCCCTGGGCGTGGTCGGCGTGGTGGTGCCGTGGAACTTCCCCATGATCATGGCCGCCTGGAAGATCGCCCCGGCCCTGGCCGCCGGCAACTCGGTGGTGCTCAAGCCCGCCGAGCAAAGCCCGCTGTCGGCTCTGCGTCTGGCCGAACTGGCCGCCGAGGCGGGTATCCCCGCCGGCGTCTTCAACGTCGTACCCGGCTTCGGCCCGGTGGCCGGTAAGGCCATCGGCCTGCACGGCGACGTCGACGGCGCCTTTTTCACCGGCTCGACCGAGGTCGGCAAGCTGTTCCTGCAATATTCCGGTCAGTCGAACATGAAGCGCATCGGCCTGGAATGCGGCGGCAAAAGCGCCCACATCGTGCTGGACAGCTGTTCCGATCTGGAGGCCGCCGCCCAGGCCGCTGCCGGAGCCATTTTCTTCAACCAGGGTGAAATGTGCACAGCCGGCTCACGCCTGGTCCTGCACCGCGCCATCAAGGACAAGGTGGTCGAACGCGTCGCCGAACTGGCCGCCGTCTATCAGCCGGGCCATCCGCTGAATCCGGCCACCACCATGGGCGCCCTGGTGGACGAGCACCACGCCCGCCGGGTCATGAGCTACGTCGAGGCCGGCAAGGCCGACGGCGCCCGTCTAGTGACCGGGGGCAAGCGCGCCCTGGAAGAAACCGGCGGCAGCTACATCCTGCCCACCGTCTTCGACAACGTCACGCCGTCCATGCGCATCGCCCGCGAGGAAATCTTCGGCCCGGTCCTGTCGGTCATCACCGTCGATTCCGTGGACGAGGCCGTGCATGTGGCCAACGACAGCGAATACGGACTGGCCGCCGCCGTGTGGAGCGACGACGTGAACGTGCTGCACAAGGTCACCCGCCGCCTGCGGGCCGGCGTGGTCTACGCCAATTGTTACGACGCCGACGACATCACCGTGCCGTTCGGCGGATTCAAGCAATCGGGCATCGGCCGCGATAAGTCGCTGCACGCCTTTGACAAGTACACCGAGCTGAAGAGCACCTGGCTGCGCCTGCGCTGACAGCCGGCCGTTTGATTGGAGACGCACGAATGACCATCGTCAATAAGGGAACCGCCTACTGGCAGCAGCTCGACCGCGAGCACCACTGGCACCCCTTCACCGACACCCAGGCCCTGAACGCCAAGGGCGCCCGCGTCATCACCCGCGCCGAGGGCGTGTGGCTGCAAGATTCTGAAGGCAAGCGCATCCTCGACGGCATGGCCGGTCTGTGGTGCGTCAACCTCGGCTACGGCCGTCAGGAACTGGTGGACGTCGCCGCCGAGCAGATGCGGGAGCTGCCCTATTACAACTGCTTCTTCCAGACCACCACGCCGCCCGCCACGGAACTGGCCGCCGCCGTTTCCTCGGTGGCCCATCCCGGCATGAATCGAGTGATGTTCGCCGGATCCGGTTCGGAAGCCGTCGACACCGCCATCCGCATGGTCCGCACCTATTGGGCCACCGCCGAAAAGAAGCCCTATAAGAACTGGATCATCGCCCGCAAGAACGCCTATCACGGCTCAAGCATCGGCGGCACGTCGGTCGGCGGCATGGGCGTGATGCACGCCCAGGGCGCGCCGATGGTTCCTCACGTCGCCCATGTCGACCAGCCCTATTGGTACGGCGAAGCTCCCGAAGGCATGACGCCCGAGGAATTCGGCCTGGCCCGCGCCAAGCTGATCGAGGACAAAATTCTGGAACTGGGCCCGGACAACGTGGCCGCCGTCTTCGGCGAACCGATCCAGGGCGCCGGCGGCGTCATCGTTCCTCCCGCCACCTATTGGCCGGAAGTGCAGCGCATCTGCCGCAAGTACGACGTGCTGCTGGTGGCCGACGAAGTGATCTGCGGCTTCGGCCGCACCGGCAGCTGGTTCGGATCGCAGACCTTCGGCTTCCAGCCGGACCTGATGACCATGGCCAAGGGCATGAGCTCGGGCTATCTGCCCATTTCGGCGGTCGCCGTCGGGGACCGCGTGGCCAACGGCCTGATCGCCCATGCCGGCGAATTCTATCACGGCTACACCTATTCCGGCCATCCGGTGGCCGCCGCCGTGGCGCTGAAGACCATCGAGATCATGAAGCGCGAAAAGATCGTCGAGCGCGTTCACGACGACATCGGCCCTTATTTCCAGGCCAAGCTGCGCGAAGCCCTGCTGGACCAGCCCCTGGTCGGCCATATCGACGGCACCGGCCTGGTGGCCGGCATCGCCCTGGTGGACAGCAAGGCCCCCAAGCGCTTCTTCGAGGATGGCGGCAAGATCGGCACCATGTGCCGCGACCACTGCTTCAACAACGGCCTGATCATGCGCGCCACCGGATCACGGATGATCCTGTCGCCGCCACTGGTCATCAGCCGCGAAGAGGTGGACCAGATGGTCGATCTGGCGCGCAAGTGCCTGGATCTTACCGCGCGCGACCTCGGGCGGATCTAAGAAACCGGAACGCGAGAAAGAAAGCGCCCACGACAGTCGTTGCGGGCGCTTTTTTTCTGACCCGAGATTGGCATTTGTCATGCACTTCGCTTTCACGCAAAGTGGGGCTTATCCCATGTTTTCATGGGATTCCGGGAGATGTAGGGGGGACTGGAAACCAAGAAAAAGCGCGGTTCTGCCGCCTTTCGCAGCATGACCGCACAGAAATTAGGCAATATCTGCGAAGCGGATAAAACTGCCTAACGACTAATCTTCTTGATTGACAGAACCGGAGGCGACTTCAATAATATGATCACATTTATAGGGAGCCAAACGTCAATCCACGCGGCGGAGCTCTCGATAACCCTGGGAAACATATTGCTTCTCCTGCACACCGAGAAAGGAGACCATCGCCCGGCGCAAGGTTATTGATCACAAAGGCGCAGGACGACCTCCACTGAAGCACGGTTTTGCGAACGACCAACCGAAACGAGTGAAAGGGTGTGGCACATGGCCAAGAGTTATTTCCGCCCGGCAGCGATCTTCGCTTTCGCCTTGACCGCCTTCGCCGGCGTTGGCGCACAGGCCGAAGAAGCCAAGCTGAACATCTATAACTGGAACGATTACATCGCTCCGGACACCGTTCCCGAATTCGAGAAACAGACCGGCATCAAGGTCACCTACGACCTGTACGACGCCAACGAGACCCTGGAGGCCAAGATGTCGGCCGGCGGCTCGGGCTACGATCTGGTGGTTCCGACCCTGGTTCCCTTCGGCGCCCGCCAGATCAAGGCCGGCTTCTACCAGCCGCTCGACAAGAGCAAGCTGTCGAATTACAGCCATCTCGACAAAAGCCTGCTCAAGCGCATGGACGCTTACGATTCGGGCAACCAGTACCTGATCCCCTATCTGACCGGCGTCATCGGCATCGCCTACAACGTCGACAAAATCAAGCAGATCATGCCCGACGCCCCCGTCGACAGCCTGCGCATGATTTTCGACCCCGAGATCGTCGCCAAGTTCAAGGACTGCGGCGTTTCGATCCTGGACTCGCCGACCGAAGTCTTCCCGCCCGCTCTGAAGTACGCCGGTCTGGACGCCAACAGCCAGTCGATCCCCGACCTGCAGAAGGCCGCCGACGTCCACTTCAAGATCCGTCCGTATGTGCGTAAATACGACAGCTCGGAATACATCAACGCGCTGGCCAACGGCGACCTCTGCCTGGCCTGGGGCTACAGCTCGGACATCCAGATCGCCAAGCATCGCGCCCAGGAAGCCGGCAAGGGCGTTCACATCGCCTTCTCAATCCCCAAGGAAGGCGCCCAGCGTTACATCGACACCATGGGCATCCCCAAGGACGCCCCGCACCCCGAGGCCGCTCTGAAGTTCATGAACTTCATCATGCAGCCCCAGGAAATGGCCAAGACCACCAACAAGATCTACGTCCAGAGCGGCAATGCCGACGCCCGTCAGTATTCCGATCCCGAGATCGCCAACGACCCGACCATCTTCCCGACTCCGGAAGTCGAGGCGAACATCTATTCGATCGTTCCCTCGACCCCCGACGTCGACCGCGCCCGGACCCGCTTCTGGACCCGCGTCAAGACCGGTCACTGAGTAAAAAACAAGCCACACCCGGGAAGGGTCCACCCGCGGACCCTTCCTTCGGCGGGGCGGCCGAAAAACCAAATGTGACAACAACAGGGAGTGTACCTCTATCATGCTGATGTCCAGCAACGACCGTTTCCAGCCTTGGACCGACCCCACGGCCGAGCCTCAGCTGCGCATCACGAACGTCGTGAAGACCTTCGACGACTTCACCGCCGTCGATGACGTCAGCCTGAACATCTATCGCGGCGAGTTCTTCTCTCTGCTGGGCGGCTCCGGCTGCGGAAAGACTACCCTGCTGCGCATGCTGGCCGGTTTCTCCACCCCGGATTCCGGACGCATTTTCATGAACGATCAGGACATCGTGCCGCTGGCGCCTTATGAGCGGCCGGTCAACATGATGTTCCAGTCCTACGCCCTGTTCCCCCACATGAGCGTGGAAAAGAATATCGCCTTCGGCCTGAAGCGCGACAACGTCCCCGAAGAGGAAATCGCCGACCGCGTGGCCAAGGTGCTGGATCTGGTCCAGCTCAGCCAGTTCGCCGCCCGCAAGCCCTCGCAGCTTTCCGGCGGCCAGCGTCAGCGCGTGGCCCTGGCCCGTTCGCTGGTCAAGCGGCCCAAGATCCTTTTGCTGGACGAACCCCTTTCGGCGCTCGACAAGAAGCTGCGCGAGGCCACACAGTACGAACTGGTCAACATCCAGCAGCAGGTCGGCATCACCTTCATCATGGTCACCCACGATCAGGAAGAAGCCATGACCATGTCCAGCCGCATCGCCGTCATGGACAAGGGCAAGCTGATCCAGTTGGGCACGCCCTCGGAAATCTACGAATATCCCATGAACCGCTTCGTCGCCGGCTTCATCGGCTCGGTCAACATGTTCGAAGGCCCGCTGGTGGACAATCAGGCCGACCACGCCACCATCGACAGCCCCGACTTCGGCAGCCCCATCCTGGTGGGCCGCGGCGTCGGCTATGGCCTGGGCCACAACACCAATCTGGCCGTCCGCCCCGAGAAAATCCACATCGCTAAGCAGAACTGTCCTCTCGAGATGCCCAACAAAACCATTGGGCATCTGAAGGACATGGCGTATCTAGGCAACAGTCTGGTGTATCACGTGGTGCTTGAGAGCGGCAAAGTGCTCAAGATCACCGCGCCCAACATGGGGTCCGCGCCGGAACAGCAGTTCTTTCGGGACGAGCCCGTGCAGATCGGCTGGAATGCCAACGCTTGCGTCGTGGTGGAGCCATGAATCAGGTTCGCTTCCTGGGTAGCCTGAAACCCGGCCAGGGCCGGGGGTGGGTCATCGCCGCCCCCTATCTGTGGTTCCTGGTGTTCTTCCTGGTGCCTTTCGCCGTGGTGCTGAAGATCAGCCTGTCGACGGCGGAAGTGGCCATTCCGCCCTATGCGCCCCTGTTCACCGTCGGCGACGACGGAACCATGAACGTCGCCCTGCATTTCGGCAATTTCCAGTACATTTTCAGCGATCCCCAATACATTCTCGCCTATCTGAGTTCGCTGCATTACGCCGCCGGCACCGCCATCATCACCCTGCTGATCGGCTACCCGGTGGCCTACGCCATCGCCACCAGCAAGCCCAATGTGCGGCCCCTGCTGCTGATGCTGGTGATCATGCCCTTCTGGACCAGCTTTTTGATCCGCGTCTACGCCTGGATCGGCATCCTAAAGCAGAACGGCCTGATCAATAACCTGCTGATGAACCTGGGCGTCATCCACGAGCCGCTGAACATCCTGAACAACCAGTTCTCGATCTATGTCGGCATGGTTTACGCCTATCTGCCCTTCATGATCCTGCCGCTCTATTCGACCCTGGAAAAGCTCGACCACTCGTTGCTGGAAGCCGCCAGCGACCTGGGGGCGCGTCCCTTCCGGGCGTTTCTGTCGGTCACGCTGCCCCTGTCGCTGCCCGGCATCATCGCCGGATCGCTGCTGGTCTTCATTCCGGCGGTGGGCGAATACATCATCCCGACGCTGCTGGGCGGCGCCGACACCCTGACCATCGGCACGGTGCTGTGGAACGAATTCTTCGGCAACCGCGACTGGCCGGTGGCTTCGACGGTGGCGGTAGCGCTGATCGTCCTGCTGGTGGGGCCGCTGATGCTGCTCCAGCACTATCAGGGCAAGGAAGGGGAAAAGGTATGATCGGCAAGGCTCTGCAAGGGCGCGGTTTTCTGCGTTTCATGATGATCCTGGCGATGGTGTTCCTTTACGCCCCGATCATCTCCATCGTCATCTACTCGTTCAACGAATCCCAGTTGGTCACCGTCTGGTCCGGCTTTTCCACCAAGTGGTACGCCGCTCTGATCGAAGACGAGCAGATTCTTCGCGCCGCCGGCATTTCGCTGGAAGTGGCCATCATCAGCGCCACCGGGTCGCTGATCGTCGGCACCCTGGCCGGTTACGTCCTGACCCGCTTCACCAGCTTCCGCGGCCGCACCATGTTTTCGGGTATGGTGATGGCGCCGCTGGTGATGCCGGAAATCATCATGGGTATTTCCATGCTGCTGTTGTTCGTCGGCATGGAGCAAATGTTCGGCTGGCCGCATCGTGACATTCAGACCATCGTCATCGCCCACATCACCTTCTCGACGGCCTTCGTCTCGGTGGTGGTGCAGAGTCGTCTGCAGGGCATCGACGTTTCGGTCGAGGAAGCCGCCATGGATCTGGGCGCCCGCCCGGTCGCGGTGTTTTTCCTGATCACGCTGCCGCTGATGGTCCCGGCCCTGGTTTCGGGCTGGCTGCTGGCCTTCTCGCTCAGCCTGGACGACCTTGTGATCACCGCCTTCGTGTCCGGCCCCGGCTCGACCACGCTGCCGATGGTGATCTTCTCCAAGGTCCGTTTGGGCTTGAACCCCGAAATCAACGCCCTGGCCACCGTGGTCATTCTGGTGGTGGGCCTGATTTCCGGCATCGGCGCTTTCAAGGGAGCCCTGAAAACCCTGGCTCCCAAGGAAGTTCCGTCGGACGACGCCAACACCACGACGGCTGCGCCGCAGCCGGCTGAATGATGGATTTCACCTTGACCCCCTTCCAGCACACGGAGATCGAGATGAGCGCACCTCCCATGAAGACCAAGACGGCCCGCACGGCCGTCAGCCTGTTTGCCCTGACCGCCGCGTTCGCCGCCCTGAACGGCGGCGCCGCCCTGGCCGACATGCCCATCTACGCCGACGGCGATTTCTCGGCCGCCGCCGCCCTGAGCACCGGCATGGGCTTCTTCTCGGCACCGCAAGCCAACTTCGGCAGCGGCACCTACAAGGTCAGCCAGCCCAACAGCAAGCTGGCCACCAACCCCAACTGGGGTGAAGGCTACCTCAAGCCGGAACTGAAGCTGACCTACCACAACGGCAGCATCGGCACCATCTTCGGCGACATCAGCGCCATCGCCGCCGGCACCCTGGGCCAGGGCGAAGCCGCCACCTACGCCACCACCTACGGCAACCCGATGCGCGTCGACCTGGAAGAAGCCTATGTCGGCTATTCCACCGACATGCCCTTCGGCAATCCCGGCGACACCGCCATCCTGACCCTGGGCCGTCAGGCCTTCACCGTCGGCGACAACTTCCTGATCGGTTCGGGCACCGCCAATTCCGGCCTGCGTTCCAACTACTGGATGGCTCCGCGCACCGCCTTCAACGGCATCGGCACCATCAAGCTGAACGCCGAGCCGGTGCGGGCCGACTTCTTCGTGCTGCAAAACAGCGTCGATCAGAAGGTCACCCGCTACACCGACCAGCCGAAGACCACCTTTGGCGGTCTCAACACCGAATATTTCATCACCGCCGGCACCGCCGGGGCCGACGGCGCCACCAATTACGCCGACCGCCAGTTCTATATCGGCGCCACCTATTTCAACATCTTCGACGCCCAGAGCGACGAGGAGAACAACAACGGCGCCTTCAGCAACAGCTATGTGCCCAAGAGCACCATCGGCTCGCTGAACACCTATGGCGACCGCAAGGGCATGAACGTGTTCGACGTTCACGTCGGCGGCAACCCCTTCAGCGGCCCGCCGATCGTCGCCGACGCCTCGCTGTATGGCGAGTATGTCCGCGAAGTCAACACCGACTCCGATCGCCAGGTGAACGCCAACGCCTATTACATCGAGCCGGGCTATACCCTGTCGAGCGTCTGGGGCAAGCCGCACTTCGCCTATCGTTATGCCCACTTCTCGGGCGACAAGAACACCGTCACCGACGGCACCAGCACCAAGCACTCCTATGACCCGCTGTTCTATTCGGCAGGTCCGCGCGACTTCGGCAGCTGGTATATGGGCGAGATCACCGGCCAGTACATGCTCTTCAACTCCAACGAAGACGTGCATATGCTGAGCGCCTCGATCAACCCGACATCCCAGATCAAGGTGATCGCCAACTATTACCGCTTCATGCTGGATCAGCCCCAGGCCTACAGCACCAGCAGCCGCCATTTCGACGACGAGTTCAACCTGATCGGCGAATACGCCTATTCGTCGGCCACCAACTTCGCCCTGGTGGGCGCTGTCGCCAAGGCCGCCGACGGCGCTCGCGCCGCCTATGCCAGCAGCCTGCAGAACGTCGGCGACGGCAGCAATACCGGCATCAAGAACTACAGCTACCAGATCGAAGGCTACGTCACGGTCAACTTCTGATCCGACGCAAGCAGATCAAACGAAAACCCCGGAGCTCATGCTCCGGGGTTTTTTGTCGGCCGATCCCAAACAAGCGCCGCGCCCGAGGGTGCGGTGGGCAGGGCAAACGGCGAAAACGCTCAGGTGGCGACAGTCTCGATGACTTCGTTGCCGATCATCACCACCCGGTCCTTGCCGGTCTGCTTGGCGGTGTACATGCGGTGGTCGGCCATTTCGACAAGAACGGTCCAGTCGGAACAATTGTCGGCGGTGCGCTCGGCCACGCCGATGCTGGCGGTCTGGCGGACCCCGTCCGGACGCAGGCCCAACCCGGCGTCCCTCAGGCGCACGACCGCGTTGGCCGCGCCCTGAGCATCGGTATTGGGCATGACCACCAGGAATTCCTCACCGCCCCAGCGCACCAGAATGTCGGCCCGGCGCAGAACGCGGCGCAGCGAGGCGCCAACCTGACGCAGCGTGTTGTCGCCCTCTTCGTGGCCGAAACGGTCGTTGATGGACTTGAAATTGTCCAGATCGATGAAGCACAGCGAGAACGGCAAATTGTTGCGGACGGCGATGTTGAACTGCAAATCCAGCAGTTCCTCGCCGACGCGGCGGGTAAAGGCCTTGGTCAGACCGTCGTGGGACGCCTGGCTGACCAGCTGCATCATGAAATGCAGCTGGCTCATGCCGGCCAGAGTGGCCACCACGGCCAGCAGGGTCAGCAGCCACAAAGCCCCCAGATGCGAGGCGAAGGTCAGAACCTGATAGCCCAGGAAGGCCACGATCAGGTTGGCCATCAACAACGGCACCGACAGCAGAATGCCTTCGACGGCGGTGATGGGGAACACCGACAGGCCCGACACCATGACGAACGGCAAAAAGGCGTAACCGGCGGCGATCACTTGCTGCGGCTGGGTCTCGATCTGAAAACCGGCCAGAATCGGCTGACTGACCATGAAGAACACGGTGGGGATCGCCAAAAGACACCCCAGCGCCCGATGCGCCGCCCCGATTTCCTCGGCGTTGCGGAATGAAAAGGCCACGGCGCCGAACGCCACCGTGGCGGCGGCGCGCAGCAGGCCGATATACAACCCAAGCGGGCTGTCGAAAATCATCAGGTCGACGGGGATCCAGATCGGCGTCAGCACGGCGAAGACGCCGGCGACCATGCGCACGCGGGAAATGATCAGCAGAGAACGGCGGCGCTGCACCAGCGGCGACTGATTGCCCGGAAACAGCAGATCCTGGAACTGCGACAGAACCAGCTCGCCGAATATCCGTTTCAAAGTCCTTTCAAGGGACGCCAGAACCCGAGATCCGAAATCCAGCCCGCTCACAAAATCCCCCCTTTTGCCCGACGGATCACAACCGACAGAGTCAGAACAGTGCCACCGGTATAAGACTTAGCCAGACGGTAAAGGCCCGGCGTCGCCGACGCAAGGGAAAGGTGGAAAGGCTATGAAATATCTCCATGTTTATCGACATTCACGGACATAGGCGGCGGCTCCAGGGAAGAGCCCAGCATTATACCCTTGTATTGCCCATCGACCTTCGGGCATCGTGGCAATGCAACGCCCCGGTGTAGGCGGGCGGCATCGAACAGTCGGGCACCCAAGTCACAATGGCGGACTCCGTTCCATCAGGTTCTTCCGGAAAATCCTCGCTGCAGGATCAACGCGACCGCTTTGTCGCCTTTGCCTTTGCCGGCGCCGACCTGTTGCTGGAAATCGACGAGGACGGCGTGGTCACCTATGCCGCCGGCATGACCGAATTGCTGCTGGGCCGCCCTTCCCGCGAGCTGACGGGACAGTTGTGGACCGAACTGGTGCGCCCGGTCGACCGCTTCACCATGGCCGAAGCCCTGCGTCGCATCGCCCGCGGCGGGCGCTTCGACAGCCTGAAGATCACCCTGGCCCCGCCGGCCGAAGGGCAGCCGGGCCACGACATGGTGATGTCCGGCCTGTGCGCCGACAACGATTTCGGCATCTGTCATCTGTCCCTGCGCAAGCTGGGCGGCGCCGCGCTGGCCGCCACCGCCACCGCTCCCCAGCCCGGAGAACGCATCGATACCGAAGATTTCGTCGCCATGGTGCAACAGCGCCTGCGCAGCAGCGAACATACCGGCGACGACTATTCCCTGACCCTGGTCGACGTTCCCCGCGCCACCGGCATGACCGCCGACGAGGCGAAAAACTTCTTCGCCACCGTCGAAGGCTATCTGCGTGCCATGTCGGTCGGCGGCACCTCGGTCGGCCGCCTGCGCGAGGATAAGTTTGGCGTCCTGAGCGAGAAAGCCCTGGACGGCGAGGAAACCCGCGAACGCATCACCCACATCGCTCAGGAAATCGACCCCGACGGCGCACCGCCGAGGATTCACACCGCCACCCTGGGCATGAAGCACGACGACCTGTCGCAGGCCGACCTGACCAAGGCGCTGGTCTACACCATCAACAAATTCGTCGCCGAAGGCGGCGAGATGGTTTCCATCACCAGCCTGTCCGAGGGATACCGCGCGGCGCTGGACGACACCCTGACCCGCGTCGCCCATTTCCGCAGCGTCATCCACAGCGACAAGCTGATGTTCGCCTATCAACCGATCATCGAAATCGAACGCTGGCGGATTCACCACTACGAAGCCTTGGCCCGCGTGCGCCAGAACGGCCAGATCTTCCTGCCCTCTTCGTTCGTCACCTTCGCCGAGGATGTCGGCGTGGTGAACGAACTGGACATGATCGTCTGCCGCCGCGCCCTGGAAACCCTGCGCACCGACACCTGCATTCAGCCGGGCGGCCATCTGGCCATCAATCTGTCGGGGCGCTCCATCAGCAACTCGGCCTTCGTCCAGCGCCTGCTGAAGCTGCTGACGGACAACAGCGACCTGATGCCCAGGCTGCTGTTCGAAATTACCGAATCCGCCGAGATGCACAATCTGGACGAGGCCAATTGGGTGGTCCAGCGCCTGCGCAAGCTGGGCTGCCGACTGTGCCTGGACGATTTCGGCGCCGGCGCCGCATCGTTTCCCTACCTCAGGGCTTTGGAAGTGGATTTCGTCAAGATCGACGGCAGCTACATCATGGATGCCTTCGACACCCATTACGGCTTGCCCTTCCTGCGGGCCATGGCCCAATTGTGCAACGACCTGAAGATCGCCACCATCGGCGAAATGGTCGAAGACGCCAAGACCGTCAAGCTGCTGCGCAACGTCGGCATCGACATGGCCCAGGGATATTATTTCTGCCGCCCCGACGAAGACGTTTCCAACTACCGCATGCCGCCCAAGCCCGGCGGCCGCAAGGCGACAACGGCCTAGGCGCTTATTTCCCCATGATCTCGGCCACGCGGATGCCCGCCGGGCCGATGATCACCATGAACAGCACCGGCAGGAAAAAGACGATCATCGGCACCGTCAGCTTCGCCGGCAGCGCCGCCGCCTTCTTTTCAGCCGCCGACATGCGGGCTTCGCGGTTTTCGTGGGACAGCACCCGCAGGGCCACCGAGACCGGCGTGCCGTACCGCTCCGACTGGGCCAGGGCCGTGCACAGCGACTTGATGGCCGGCAGGCCGGTGCGGTCGCTGAAATTCTCGTAAGCCGCCTTCCGCTCCGACAAAAAGGCCAACTCGGCCGAGGTCAGGGCGATCTCCTCGGCCAGGACCGGTGCGGTCGCCGACATCTCCTCCACCACCCTTTGAAAGGCGCCCTCGATGGAAAGCCCGGCCTCGACGCAGATGACCATCAGGTCCAGGGCGTCGGGAAAAGAGCGCGACAGAGCCTTTTGGCGTTTCTGGATGGTGTTGGTCAAAAGGATGTTGGGCAGCATCGTTCCGAACAGGCCGCAGGCCAGCGCGGCGAGCAGGCGCAACTGCAAAGGCCAGGCCGCGAAAATCGGGTTGGCCGACAGATAAAGCATGCCCAGGCCGACCATCACCAGCGGCAGGGCCACGCGGGCGAAGACGAACGCCACCGCCGCCGAAGGCCGACGCCAGCCGGCCTGCGCCAGCTTGGCCTTCATCTCTTTGTTTTCCAGCAGATTCTGCATCCGCAGGCGGTCCAGCATGGACTTCATCAGCCCCACGTGGCGCTGCAACTGGAACCGCGATCCCTTGCCCTGCAAAGCCTCCCTCTGGCGTGCCGACAGTTCGCGGCGGCGTTCGGCCACCATCTTCAGGCGCTCGTTCAGTTGGTCGCGCTGCAGAAGCTGCAAGCCCACCGCCAGCACCGAGACGAACGCCCCAAGCGCCGAAAGCATGACGATCATGGTGGTCAGGTTGGGCATGATCAAAGCTCGAAGTTAATCATCTGGCGCATCACCAGAATGCCGGTTCCCATGATGCAGCCGCCGATGAACAGGATCAGGTTGCCGATGGCCGTGGTGAAAAGAATACCGATGTAGTGGGGCGCCACCACCCCCAGGATCGCCGCCACCAAGATCGGCAGCGAGCCGATGATCCCGGCCGACGCCTTGGCCTCGCTGGACATGGCCTGCACCTTGTCGCGCATGCGCTTGCGGCTGCGCAGAACGTCGGACAGCTTGGCCAGGGTCTCGGCCAGATTGCCGCCGGTGGTCTGCTGAATGGCCAGCACGATGCCGAAGAAACGCAATTCGGCGGTGGGCACCCGCTCGGCGGCGCGGGCCATCACCTCGTCGATGGTCAGGCCCAGTTTCTGGCCTTCGACGATCAGCCGGAATTCGGTGCGGATCGGCTCGGGCGCCTCGCTGGCGATCATCACGAAACATTCGCCCACCGGCAAACCGGAACGGATGCCGCGGACGATGACGTCGATGGAATCGGCGAAATGGGCGGTGAAGGCTTTCAGGCGGCGCTTGATGATGATCCGCAGCCACAGCCGCGGCAACCCCAAGCCGCCGATGACGGCCGAGGTCAGGACCATCACCGGCGGCATATGGCCGAGCAAAACCAGCAGGGCGCAAAGAACCGCCGAAGCCAGGCTGCCCAGCACATAGCCGCGGACACTGACGTTCATGCCGGTCTGGGACAATTCCGCCCGCAGCCGCCAGCCGCGTTTGCGCGCCCGGGAATCTTCGAGCGCCTTCAGCTTGCCCTGCAAGACCTTGCGCCGGGAACCGCCCACCGCCGCCTTGTCCTTACGCGACGAAGCCGGTCCGGCCACCAGTTGGATGCGCCGCGTCAGCTTGGCCCTGGGGCTGAACGACAGGGCGTAGATGGCGACGCCGATCCCCGTCAGCAGCACCGTCATCACCAATAAAATCAGCAGAACCAGGGCGGGCATTCCCTATTCCTCCAGCGCCTGGGCCAGTTCCCGCTCCAATCCGAAATAGCGGGCGCGGTCCCAGAATTTGGGCCGCAAGCCGGTGGCCTTGTGATGACCGATTATACGCCCCTGGGAATCCTCGCCAGTGATCTCGAACACATAGAGATCCTGCAAGGTCACGACGTCGCCTTCGGTGCCGACCACTTCGGTGATGTGGGTGATCTTGCGCGAACCGTCGCGCAGGCGGGCCGCCTGGACGATCACCTGTACGGCTCCGGCGATCTGTTCGCGCACCGCCTTGGTCGGCAGGCTGTAGCCGCCCATGGCGATCATGTTTTCGACGCGGCTGATGCATTCGCGGGGGTTGTTGGCGTGTATCGTGCCCATGGAGCCGTCATGGCCGGTGTTCATGGCCTGAAGCAGATCGAAGGCCTCGGCGCCGCGCACCTCGCCGACGATGATGCGTTCGGGGCGCATGCGCAGGCAGTTCTTCACCAGATCGCGCATGGTCACGGCCCCGACCCCTTCCAAATTCGGCGGACGGGTTTCCAGACGCACCACATGGGGCTGCTGCAATTGCAGTTCAGCGGCGTCTTCGCAGGTGACGATGCGCTCGCCCGGATCGATATAGCGGGTCAGGCAGTTCAGCAAGGTGGTCTTGCCCGAGCCGGTGCCCCCGGACACAATGACGTTGATGCGGCTGGCGCCGATGATTTGCAGCAATTGAGCGCCCTTGGGCGGAATGGTGCCGAAGCTGACCAGCTTGTCCAGGGTCAGCTTGTCGCGTTTGAATTTGCGGATGGTCAGGCTGGGGCCGTCGATGGCCAGGGGCGGCACGATGACGTTGACGCGGGAACCGTCGGCCAGACGGGCATCGCAGATGGGGCTGGATTCATCGACCCGCCGCCCCACCGCCGACACGATGCGCTGGCAGATGTTCATCAGCTGGGCGTTGTCGCGAAAGCGCACGTCGGTGCGTTCGATGCGGCCGTTGGTTTCGATGTACACGCAGTCGGCGCCGTTGACCATGATGTCGGCGATGTCGTCACGGGCCAGCAGGGGCTCCAGCGGTCCCAGCCCCAGCACGTCGTTGCAGATGTCGGTGATGACCGTCTGCTGCTCGGCCGCCGACAGCACCATCGCCCGCATGGACATGATCTCGGCGACGATATCGGAAATTTCCGCCTTCACCGCCGCCGGCTCCATGCGCCCCAGTTCGGTCAGGTCGACGGAATCGATCAGATCGTTGAACACCGCCACCTTGACCGCCTGAAGGCGTTGATCGACGTCGGCGGATTTGACGTCCGGCGCAAGCGGCGCCATCGGCGGTGGCGATTGCGGCTTCGCCGCCGCCTTGACCGCCGCCGGGGTGGACAGCATCGGAGTTTCGTCCGGGGCCTGGATGCGTTTACCGAACATGGACGGCCTCCTTCAACCGGCGCGCCAGAGCGGACAGACCGCCCTCGGCGGCTTTGGGCGCGGCGCGGCCCGACAAACTCAAAGAGAATTGGCGAAAGGCCTCGACGGCCCTGTTGCTCTTGGATTTTTCCGCCAGCATCTGGCCGCTGTTGGCAGCCTCGACGAAAACCGCGTCCTGGACCAGGGTCAGGGCCGTCGGCTGCTTCAGGGTTTCGGCGAAATCCTTGGAGGTCAGCTGATTGCGCTTGGCGGCGTCGATCTTGTTCAGCACCAGCCGGATCGGGCGGCCCTGCCGCCGGGGCGTCAGCAGCTCCAGCAAAGCCTTGGCGTCGCGCAGGGACGCCAGATCGGGAGCGGCGGTCAGCACCAGTTCGTCGGCGCTGTCCAGGGCATGCGCGATCCAGGGCGACCACAGATGCGGCAGATCGACCACCAGCACGGCGGCCATGCGGCGGGCCAGATCGAACAGATGCTCGACCGCCTCGACCTCGATGGGCGGCAGATCCCGCAACTCGGCGGCGGCGGGCAACAGGCGCAACCGGTCGTCCTGCTTGACCAGGATACGGTCCAAAAGCTGGGTGTCGATGCGTTCGGGCTCGCCCAGCATCTCGCCCACCGTCTGGCGGGGATCGGCGTTGAAAGCCAGGCTGGAAGTGCCGAAAGCCAGATCCATATCCAGATAGATCACCTCGTCCCCGGCCTTGGCCAGGTTCCAGGCGGCGTTTTGAGCCAACGTGCTGCTGCCGACGCCGCCGCGCGCGCCGTAAAAGGCCACCATCCGCCCCTTGGGCGCGGCCGCCGGATCGGCGAACAGAGCCTGGACCGCACGGATCACCTGTTCGGCCGACAGCGGCGTCACCAGATAGTCGCTGACGCCGTCCGCCAACAGGCGGCGATAGACCGAAATGTCGTTGACCGCTCCGGCCACCATGACGCGGGTGCCGGCGACGCAGACTTCGGCCAGCTGCGCCAGACGCTGCTGCAACAGGGCGGCGTCGCCCGGTTCCTCGACCAACACCAGTTGCGGCGTGGCCTGGGCATGGTAATGCGTCACCGCCGCCGCCAGCCCGCCGTCGTACAGGCCGATCTGGCATTTGGCGAACAAGGGGTCGGCGGCCAGCGCTTCGACGGCGGCGCGGAAAGCCGGCGTGGCGGCGAAAGCGTCCAAGGTCAGGCGATACAGCATGGCCGCCCCCTATTGTCCCGAGGACTGGCGGGTGTTGACGTCGATCTGCATGCGGGCCGTCGACGTGTCTTCGCCCTTGACGTACTTGCCGACCACCGCGTCGGCCCGTTCGCCCGAAAAACCACCCTGTTCGTCCCGCTGCTGCAACAGATCGCGGGGATCGGCGACCATGGCGCCGATGTTGCGCTGCATGTTGCAGCCGTAATTGGCGGAAGGCCCGTTGGGCGGGCCGTCCCGCCAGTCGTAGCAATCGGGCAGCGCCGCCGTCATGCCCTCGAAGCGCAAGGCGGCATGGCCGGGCGGCAAGGCGGCATCGCCCACCACCAGCCGGGCCTGCATCTCGGCGGTGCGCAGACCGTCGGCGTGCAGGGCTTCGACGATGGATTGCAGGGCGGCGCGGGAGCGGGCGTCCTGGGCCGAGGCGGCCCCCATGGAGATTTGCACCACTCCGTGGCCACGCGCCACGAAATCGGCGGCGAAAGCGTCCAGTTTGACCCGATCGATGCCGCTGTCCAGGGCCAGTTCGGCGCTGGTGGGGCGCACCACCAGCGGATGGTTGGTCCGATAGTCGTATTCCGAAGCCCGCTGAACCGAGTCGGCGCAGCCCGCCAGAAGCAGGACCGCCGCGCAGAGGGAAAGGGCGTTGCGCATGATCGTGCTCCTTATTCGACGATGTAGCCGACCGGCCCTTGCAGGGCCTGGGGCGGCAGGGCGTTGGCCTTTTTGCCCACATATTCCTCCTGAAGGCGCATCAGGAAATAGCGCTTCAGGTCGGACGACGGGATGAAGCCGTCAGTGGGCAGGCTCAGAGCCTTGGCGTTGACCGGCTCGACCAGATAGGGCGTCACCGTGACCATCAGTTCGCTTTCGCTGTTGTTGAAGGCGGTGCTGCCGAACAATGAGCCGATGATGGGCAGATCCTTCATGCCGGGGATCGAATTCAGGGTGGAATCGCCGCTGTTGGTCAGAAGGCCGGCGATCATCAGACTGCCGCCGCTGGGCATTTCCACCACCGTTTCGGCCCGGCGCACCAGAAAGGCGGGAACCGAGATGGAGGTGCCGACGGCCACCTTGTGGTTTTCGTCCAGGCTGCTGACCTCGCTCTGAACCTTCAGACTGATGCGGCCGTTGCCCAGGATCACCGGGCTGAACACCAGCCCGACGCCATAAGGCTTGAACTCCACCGACACCGCGCCGTTGGTCTGCGAGACGGGAATCGGCACCTCGCCGCCGGCCAGCAGTTTGGCGGTTTCACCCGACAAGGCCGACAGATTCGGCTCGGCCAGGGTCCGCAGCAGTCCATGCTCCTCCAAGGCCGCGAAGTTGACCGTCAGGCCGGCGGGCTGGAACAGAATGCTGCCCGAAGCGGCGGCGGTGTCGTTGAAAGCCGTGCTGCCGCCGCCCAGGGTCGTGACCGTGGTGTTCCTGCCAGTGTGGGAATAACTGGTGTTCAGGCCCAGATCCTTGATCACCGTGCGGTTGACCTCGGCCACCCGGACTTTCAGCAGGACCTGCTGCGGCCCCACCACCGACAGGCGGTTGATGACGTTGGCGTCGGCGGAAACGAAGCGGCGGGCGGCGGCCCGGGCCGTCGCCACCGCCTGTTCGCCGCGCACCGTGCCGGACAGGAACAGGGCGTCGCCGACCGGCGAAACCTCGATCTCGTCGTCGGGCAGAAGCTGCGAGATGGCCGCCCGCGCGCCCTCGGCGTCGGGGCCGACATGCACTTCGGCGCGGCGGATCAATTTGCCGTTCTGGTCCATGAAAAAGACGTTGGTGTCGCCCATCTGGTGCCCCATCAGGAACACCTGCTTGGCCGAACGCACCATGACGTCGGCGATGGCCGGATTGCCCACCACCACGTCGCGGGCCGCCGACGGCAGGTCCAGCGGCTGCGTCTTGTTCATGGCGACGTTGATCACCCGTTCCACCGGCACGTCGGCCACCGAGGTGGGAATGCGCACCGAGCGGGGCGCCGCCATGGCCGGAGTGACATCCACCGGAATGATCTGGGGAAGCGGAGCCGCGACGGGAGCTGGAGGCTCGGCGGCGGCGGTTTGCAGGTCGGCAGCCCGGACCGACCCCGACGCCAGCACGGCTGTCAGGATAACGGCAGGCAGCAGACAGGAGGGAGCGAGCCTAATCAATTTGCGAAACTCTGCGTCAGGGTGGCGCCGGCGCGGTTGACCTGAACCTGGGCCACCGGGCCGCCGGCATGAAGTCTCTGGCCTGCCGCGGCCTGCAAGGCGCGGCTGACCTCGATATCGGTGGTGTAGCCCGTCACCGAGGCCGGAGCCTCATCGCTGTCGGCGCGGGCCATGCTGCGCAGGGACAAGGTGATCTCGCCCAGCTTCTGGGCGGTCAGCAGAACCTCGGCGTCCTTGGGCGTCAGCTCGAAGGTGACGGTGCGGCTGGTCGAGGTGGAGGCCGGAGCCGACGGATCCGACTTGACCAGCCGGTCATCCACCGCCAGCACCCGCACGTCGCTGAGAACGGCCTGGGTGGCCAGACGCTGGAAGTCGCCATGCAAGGTCTGGCCGTCCACTTCCGAAGCCTTGACGTCCTGGTTCAGCAGGATGTCCACATGATCGTTGGGCTGCAAAAAGCCGCCGACGCCGCTGGTCTGGGTGACCGGCACCGATACCGCCCGCATGCCGGGTTCAAGCATGGCCGACAGGATGCCGCCGTCGAGACGGCGGAACACCGCCTGGGCCGACAGGGGCTCGCCGGCCAACAGCGGACGGCGGGCGATGGTGCCGGCGTAATCGGCGATGGGATCGGCCGCCGAGGACCGCAGCACCAGGCGTTCGTCGATGCCGTCGCGGGGCCAGGGCATATAGCGAAGATCCCCGGATTTCAGCACGGTGCCGGGAGCGATGTCGGCAGCGGCCACCAGAACATCCTCGGTGGCCGGAGCGACGGGCGCCTGCACCGCCGCCACTTGAGCGGGGCGCTGGTCCACCAGCCGGTTGACCAGCATGGCGGTCAGCCCGGCGATGGTGATGGCAAGCGCCACCAGAACGATGATGATCGGCCGCATTGTTTGCGCCTTTTTCCCAGAGAAACTAGGGAGAAGGCTAGGCGCTTCAGGATAGGAAAAAAGTGTCGGCGATCACAGAATGGCGGGAAAGAATCAGGGCGAAGCCGCCCACCGCGATGGCAATGCCGTAAGGTACGCCCCGATCGGGCGACAGCACCGCCAAACCCCGCCAGTTCCGGGGCAGAAGCCGCCTTGCCAGAATGATCAGCAACGACAGCAGGCCGCCGCTGAGAACCGTCCAGATCAGCAGAACCGGCAGCCCTTCAGGCGGAGCCCATAGGGCGAGAGCAGCTAGCAGCTTGGCGTCCCCGGCCCCCCACAGGCGCAGAAAAAACATCGCCGCCCCCGCCGCCAGCATCGCCAGGGCAAGGCCCGCCTGCCGGGGCACGGCGGCGAAGCCGCCATCGCCCAGCACCACCGCCGCCAGCCCGGCCAAGGCCAGAACCGCCGACAGCCGGTTGGGGATGGTGTAGCTGACGAAATCGCTCCAGGCCGCGGCCAGCAGACAGATCGCCAGGACGGCAAGGCAAAACAGGATCACCCGAAAACCTCCCGGCCACAGAAAGAGAGCGCAAGCTTATTGAGGCCGAAGCTGCTGAAGTCGCTTAGGCCAAACTTACTTCGGCAAGGCGCCCGAAACGATGACGCCGATCACAACCACCGCCACCAGTGCCGCCATCAAGGCGTATTCCGTCGGGGTCGCCCCCTGTTTGTCGCCCACGGCAAAATGCCGGAGAAAAGAACGCAACACCGCATACCCCCTTGGAACCACCCCCATTTTTCACACAGTAAGGGAGGGCAAACGCCGTCGTCAATCCACCCCTGCCCCGCAAGCCCCTTCAAAAAGACTCCGCTTTTTGCCATAACCCCCCTTTGGCGCCCCCATTGAACCCCATGGACGACGGCCGCCCAACCGCGAGGTCAAGATGATTCCACGTTACAGCCGCCCCGAGATGGTCAGCATCTGGGAGCCGGAAAACCGCTTCCGCATCTGGTTCGAAATCGAAGCCCACGCCTGCGATGCCCAGGCCAAGCTGGGCGTGATTCCCGAATCCGCCGCTAAGACCGTCTGGGAAAAGGGCAACATTCCCTATACCGCCGAACGGGTCGCCCGCATCGACGAGATCGAGAAGGTCACCAAGCACGACGTCATCGCCTTCACCACCGAGCTGGCCGAGCACGTGGGACCGGATTCCCGCTTCGTCCACCAGGGCATGACCTCGTCCGACGTGCTGGACACCTGCCTGTCCGTGCAGATGACCCAGGCCGCCGACCTGCTGCTGGCCGATATCGACGCCCTGCTGGTGGCCCTTGAGCGCCGCGCTTTCGAGACCAAGGATCTGGCCTGCATGGGCCGCAGCCACGGCATCCACGCCGAGCCGGTGACTATCGGCCTGAAGTTCGCCGGCTTCCACGCCGAATTCCAGCGCAACAAGGACCGTCTGCTGGCCGCCCGCAAGGACATCGCCACCTGCGCCATCTCGGGCGCCGTCGGCACCTTCGCCAACATCGATCCCTTCGTCGAGCAGTACGTGGCCGGAAAGCTGGGCCTGTCGCCCGAGCCTCTGTCGACCCAGGTGATCCCCCGCGACCGCCACGCCATGTTCTTCGCCACCCTGGGCGTCATCGCCAGCTCCATCGAGCGCGTCGCCACCGAGATCCGCCACCTGCAGCGCACTGAAGTGCGCGAGGCCGAGGAATATTTCTCGCCCGGGCAGAAGGGCAGCTCGGCCATGCCGCACAAGCGCAACCCGGTTCTGACGGAAAACCTGACCGGCCTGGCCCGCATGGTGCGCAGCGCCGTGGTTCCGGCCCTGGAAAACGTCGCCCTGTGGCACGAGCGCGACATCAGCCATTCGTCGGTCGAACGCATGATCGGCCCCGACGCCACCATCACCCTGGATTTCGCCCTGGCGCGTCTGACCAACGT
Source organism: Candidatus Sulfotelmatobacter sp. (assembly GCA_035538795.1). Lineage (GTDB taxonomy): Bacteria > Pseudomonadota > Alphaproteobacteria > Rhodospirillales > Magnetospirillaceae > JAJZGK01. The sequence continues at coordinate 36,189 of DATLJS010000053.1, forward strand.
GGTGGCCAATCTGGTGATCTATCCCGACGCCGTCGAGCGCAACCTGAACCAGCTGGGCGGCCTGATCTTCAGCCAGCGCGTCCTGCTGGCCCTGACCCAGGCCGGCATGAGCCGCGAAGACGCCTACAAGGCCGTGCAGCGCAACGCCATGCAGGTCTGGAACGGCACCGGCCGCTTCCTCGACCTGCTAAAGGCCGACCAGGACGTGGTGAAGGCGCTGGGCGCCCCCGCCATCGAGGAGCTGTTCGACCTCGGCTATCACACCAAGAACGTCGACACCATCTTCAAGCGGGTGTTCGGCAAAGCGTAACGGCTCCGTTTCCCGAAGTTGCCCCGCCAGGCGGCTCAAAAGAGCCGCCTGGCGGGGCGGCGTTTCGGCAACGAAAAAACCCTCCCGGCCGGCCAGGAGGGTTTTTTCGTCCGGAGCGGATGAAATCCTATTCCGGAGAAATCGTCAGCTTGCCGTCTTCGACGTCGTGGACGATCTGCTGATAGGCGACGCCGTAGAACTTTTCCATCTTCACGGCCAGACGCTCTTCCGAGATGTCGGCGTTCTTGCTGGAAAGGTCGGCATGCAGCTTCTTCAGCATCGAACGATGGGCCGGCTCGGCGAAATCGCTCGCCACCACCGACTGGGCGTAGGCTTCGGCCTCGCCGCCGGTCAGCCCCAACTGTTCCGCCACCCACAGACCCAGCAGCTTGTCGCGGCGAGCGTTCACCTTGAAGGCCAACTCTTCGTCCAGGTGATATTTGGCCTCGAAAGCCTTTTCCCGTTCATCGAAAGCGCTCATGGACGGCGCATCCCCCTTTAAACGTTCTTGTCGAATCTGTAGCCTCGGGCACCACCGGGTTGCAGGCGAGTTCCTGGGCGCACACGTTATATCCTTAGAAAAAGTATAGGTGTACTGGAAATTTAAATATGTGCACGGTTATCATCCTGAAACGACCCGAACAGCCGTGGCCTTTGCTGATCGGCGCCAACCGCGACGAGATGCGGGGGCGCCCCTGGCTGCCCCCCGCCCGCCATTGGCAAGATCGCCCCAACGTTGTGGCCGGCATGGATCGGCTGGCCGGAGGATCGTGGCTGGGGCTGAACGACGAAGGCGTGGTGGCCGCCATGCTCAACCGCATGGGCACCCTGGGACCGCAGGACGGCAAGCGGTCGCGCGGCGAACTGGTGCTGGACGCCCTGGATTTCGCCGACGCGGTGGACGCCGCCGAGTCCCTGTCGCATCTGTCGGCCTCGGCTTACCGTCCTTTCAACATGCTGATCGCCGACAACCGCGACGCCTTCTGGCTGCGCAACGACGGCCGCACCGTGCAGGCGCATCCCATTCCCGACGGCCTGTCGATGCTGACGGCCTTCGAGCTGAACGACGAGCAGGACGCCCGCATCCGGCATTTCCGGCCGCTTTTCACCAGCGCGGCGGCGCCCGACCCCGACGGTTCCGACTGGACGTCGTGGCAGACGCTGCTGTCGACCAGCGCCCCCCACGGTCTGCTGGACCGCGAAGCCGGACTGTCCTTCCAGCTGGACAACGGCTTCGGCACCCGCAGTTCGGCTTTGCTGGCTCTGCCTGCCATCGAACGCCAAGGCGTTCCGCCGGTCTTCCTGTTCGCCGCCGGCCCGCCCGGACAAGCCGATTACCTGCCCGTCGCGGAATGATTCGCATGCAGGCCAAGCATTGGCGGCATACCAGCTTCGGGGGCCGCGAATGTTGTGCTAGACTGCGCACCCTGCTATATGGAGCCCTTGAATTTGAGGGACCGGCAGGAAGCACCGCCGGTCCTTCCGCGCTTTATCGAAGGCGCGTCACCCCTTTTCGCCGGATGACAGCTATGGCCAGACGCAAGCAGATTTACGAGGGCAAGGCTAAGGTTCTGTTCGAGGGCCCCGAGCCGGGCACCCTGGTGCAGTATTTCAAGGACGACGCCACCGCCTTCAACGGCGGCAAGAAGGGCACCATTACCGGCAAGGGCGTGCTGAACAACCGCATCTCGGAATATTTCATGCTGCGTTTGGCCGAGATCGGCATTCCGACCCATTTCGTCCGCCGCCTGAACATGCGTGAGCAATTGGTCCGCGAAGTCGAAATCATTCCGCTGGAAGTGGTGATCCGCAACGTCGCCGCCGGCTCGCTGTCCACCCGCTTCGGCATTCCCGAAGGCACCACCCTGCCCCGTTCGGTCGTCGAATACTATTACAAGTCCGACGAGCTGAACGATCCGATGGTGTCGGAAGAGCACATCACCGCCTTTGGCTGGGCCACCGTCCAGGACCTGGACGACATCATGGCCATGGCCCTGCGCATCAACGATTTCCTCACCGGCCTGCTGCTGGGCGTGGGCATCCGTCTGGTGGACTTCAAGCTGGAGTTCGGCCGCCTGTGGAACGGCGACGACATGCAGATCGTTCTGGCCGACGAGATCAGCCCCGACAACTGCCGCCTGTGGGACTTCTCCTCGGGCGAAAAGATGGACAAGGACCGTTTCCGCCGCGACCTCGGCGGCGTCGAGGAAGCCTATCAGGAAGTCGCCCGCCGTCTGGGCATTTTCCCGGAAGGCGGTCCCCGCGACCTCAAGGGTCCCGAAACCGTTCAGTAATCAAGACAAATCCAAGCCGGGCGATCCAGCGGCCGACAGGCCCGCCCGGCCGGGACTCACGGCGTGACCGCGCCGGCAACAGACAGGGAGACTGCCCGTGAAGGCTAGGGTTCATATCACTCTGAAAAATGGCGTTCTCGACCCCCAAGGCAAGGCCGTGCAGCATGCGCTGGGCAGCCTGGGCTTCGGCGGCGTCAACGACGTCCGTCAGGGCAAGTTCATCGAACTGGACCTGGACGAAACCGACCCCGCCAAGGCCAAGGCCAGCGTCGAGCAGATGTGCAAGAATCTGCTGGCCAACACCGTGATCGAGAACTACTCGGTCGAGCTGGTGGGCTGAGCCCTCAGGCACGGAGTTCAGAGGCGGGCGTCCCGGCGGGGCGCCCGTTTCGTTTGAAGATGCGCGAAGCCACCATCAGCACCCTGAACGACGCCGTCGAAGCCCTGCGCCAAGGCGGGCCAGTGCGCCTGCGCTCCCTCCCCTTCGCCTCGACGTCGCTGGGCGCCGCCGGTTTCCAAGCCATCATCGCCGCCGCCCGCACCGCCGTGCCGGATGTTGAAGCCGAAGCTGTCCTCGATTGCGGCGACGCTCCCGGCCATGTGCTGGGCGCCCTGCGCATGGGGCTGGAAGCCGTCAGCGTCGCCGCCTCGGACGAAATTCTGATCAGGCTGGCCGACATTGCCGCCCAGACCGGAGCACGGATTTACCGCAACGATTCCGGCGTGCTTCATGCTATTTTGCCGCCGACAGACCAGACCATTCACTAAAGGATCACGGCCATTTCCTCCGCCTGCCGCCTCTATCTGGTGACGCCTCCCGCCATCGCCGACGTCCCCGCCTTCGCCAAAACCCTGGCCGCCGCCCTGGACGCCGCCGATGTCGCCTGTATCCAGCTGCGCCTGAAAAACGTGCCCGACGACGAGATTTGCCGCACCATCGACTTTCTGCGCCCCGAAGCCCAGCGCCGCGGCGTCGCCTTTCTGCTGAACGACCGCCCCGACCTGGCCTTCGAGACCGGCTGCGACGGCGTGCATGTCGGCCAAGACGACACGCCCTATAAAAAAGCCCGCGCCGCTGTCGGCGACAACGCCATCGTCGGCGTCACCTGCCACAATTCCCGCCATCTGGCCATGGAAGCCGGCGAAGCCGGAGCCGACTATGTCGCCTTCGGCGCCTTCTATCCCACCGATACCAAGGAAATCCTTCACCGCGCCGAACCGGAAATCCTGTCCTGGTGGTCGGAACTGTTCGAAGTGCCCTGCGTCGCCATCGGCGGCATCACCACCGCCAACGCTCGCCCGCTGGTGGAGGCCGGGGCCGATTTTCTAGCCGTCTGCGGCGGCGTCTGGTCGCACCCGGAAGGGCCGGAAGCGGCGGTGAAGGCGTTCAACGCCCTGATGAAGTAAGGGGAGGGAGCGCACGCCTCGCCCGCTCTCACATCCCCGTCACCACCGGCGCCCACAGCACGTCGGCCAACTCATCGGCTCCCGTCGCCAGCATCACCAGACGATCGACGCCCAGGGCGATGCCCGAGCTTTGCGGCATTCCGGCGGCGAGGGCGGCGAGGAAGTCCTCGTCCACCGGATAACGCACGCCATAGAGGCGTTCCTTCAAATCCATGTCGGCCTGGAAACGGCGGCGCTGTTCCACCGGATCGGTCAGTTCGCCGAAGGCGTTGGCCAATTCGACGCCGCAGGCGTACAGCTCGAAGCGCTCGGCCACGCGCGGATCGTGGGGGCATGGACGCGACAGGGCGGCCATGGAGACGGGATATTCGCACAGGATCAGGGGGACGTCGTCGCCTAGATGGGGCTCGATGCGGTCCAGCATGATGCGGAAGAAGACGTCTTCCCAGGTGTCGTTGGCGCTGACGAACAGGCCGATGCGCTCGGCCTCGGCGGCCAGGGCGTCGCGGTCGGGAGCCCAGGGATCGGGGGTAGTGGCCAGAAGATCGATGCCGCAATAGTTCTCAAACGCCTGTTGCAGGGTCAGGCGCTTGGGCTCGGCGAAGGGATCGCAACGACGCTCTCCCCGGCGGAACTCCTTGGTTCCGGCGGCTTGGGCGGCGTCGCGCATCAGTTGGGCGCAATCGGCCATCAGGCGGTCGTAGCCTTCACCGGCCCGATACCATTCCAGCATGGTGAATTCCGGGTGGTGGGTGGCCGAGCGCTCACCGTCGCGCCAGACGCGGGCGAACTGGAAGATGCGGGGCATGCCGGCCACCAGCAGCTTCTTCATGGTGAATTCGGGCGAGGTATGCAGATACAGCCGGTGCGAGCCCTGAGCCAGGGGTTCCGCCAAATCGACGGCCAGCGCCATGATATGCGGCTCCATGCCCGGCGACACCTGAAGACAGGGGGTTTCCACCTCCGCGAAATCCCATTGGCCGAAGCGGGAACGCAGGGCCGACAGGATACGGGCGCGGGACAGAAGCTTGTCGCGGCGGCTTGCGAAATGCTCGGGCCGCCACCACTCTTTGCCAGACATGGTTTTTCCCTATAGGACTATGGTATCGACACCATGCCCCAACCGGCCTCAGACCTCCAGAGAGTAGAATGACCGACCCCCGCGCCTTGCCGTCCCACCCTGAATTCCAGAAACGGCGCACCCTGCGCACCGCCGCCGATCTGGTGCGGGCCGGATTGGTCAAGCCGGAGCGCATGGAAGCCTTGCAGGCGGTGGCGGAACGCTATGCGGTGGCGGTCACGCCGGCCCTGGCCGATCTGATGGACGTCTCCGATCCCGGCGATCCCATCGTCCGCCAGTTCGTTCCCGACCCGCGCGAGCTGGACGCGTCGCCCGACGACATGGCCGACCCCATCGGCGACGAGGTGTTCTCGCCGGTCAAGGGCGTGGTGCATCGTTATCCCGACCGCGTGCTGCTGACGCCGATCCTGCATTGTCCGGTCTATTGCCGCTTCTGCTTCCGCCGCGAAAAAGTGGGCGGCGAGGAAGCGGTTCTGGCCGAGGCCGACCTGGACGCCGCCCTGGACTACATCCGCGCCCATGACGAGGTGTGGGAGGTCATCCTGACCGGCGGCGATCCCCTGATGCTGTCCGCCGCCAAACTGAAAAGCCTGATGGCCGCCCTGGACACCATTCCCCATGTGCAGGTCATCCGCATTCACAGCCGGATTCCCGTGGGCGATCCCGACCGCATCGGCCCGGCGCTGCTGGACGCCCTGGCCGCCACCGGCAAGGCCTTGTGGCTGGCCGTCCACTGCAACCACCCCAAGGAACTGTCCGCCTCCGCCGAGGCCGCTCTGCGCCGCCTGTCCGGGGCGGGCATTCCCCTGCTGGGGCAGTCGGTGCTGCTGAAGGGCGTCAACGACGATCCCGACACCCTGGCCGCCCTGATGAAGGCCTTGGTGCGCAACCGGGTGAAGCCCTATTACCTGCATCATCCCGATCTGGCGCCGGGCACCGCCCATTTCCGCCTGAGCATCGAGGAGGGACAGAAGCTGGTGGCCGGCTTGCGCGGCCGCATCTCGGGGCTGGCCCAGCCGACCTATGTGCTGGACATTCCCGGAGGCCACGGCAAATCCCCCGCCGCCAAGGGCTATGTCGGTGACGGCGAGGTCACCGACTGGCAAGGCCGCCGGCACGACTACCCGACAAAATAGGCTCCCGCCTACTCGAACTTCGCCAGCCAGATCTTCAGAAGCTGCGACAGGGCGTCCCGCTGATCCAGCCTGACGCCCTCCAACAGGCGTTGCTGGTTGGCCAGATGCGCCTCGACGGCCGTATCCACCATTTCCCGCCCGGCTTCGGTCAGCGCCACCAGCACCCCCCGCCCATCCGCCGGGTTGGCGCGGCGGACCAGCCATCCGGCCTTTTCCAGCAAATCCAGACGGTGCGTCAGGGTGCCCGAAGTGATCATCATCTGCGCCAGCAATTCATTGGCGCTCAAGCCGTCGGGCCGGTTCAAGCGGCGCAAGGTGGCCAGCACGTCGAAACCGCCCACCGGCAGCCCCTGGCCGGTCAGCACTTTGTTGATTTCGCGCTCCAGATGGCCGCGCAGACGGGCCAGCCGCCCGAACAGGGCCATGGACGCAGTATCCAGGTCGGGCCGGACCTCTTTCCATTGGGCGACGATGCCGTCCAGCTTGTCCTGGCTCATTCCGTCAACTCTCTTGACATCAAGATAAATCACCCTCATCTCTGGCGTAGGTATCTTGATGTGAAGATATATTGAAATGCACCAACACACACCTTCTTTGCGCGACCTTCTGCCGACCGCCTTCGCACCCCTGGTCTGGGGCAGCACCTATCTGGTGACCACGCAGACCCTGCCTTCCGACCGCCCCCTGACCGCCGCCCTGCTGCGCTGCCTGCCGGCAGGCCTGTTGTTGCTGGTCTTTTTCCGCGGCTGGCCGGGCTGGCGGTGGCTGGGCCGCTGCGCCGTGCTGTCGGTGCTGAATATCGGCCTGTTCCAGGCCTTACTGTTCATCGGCGCCTATCGTCTGCCGGGCGGCGTCGCCGCCACCTTGGGGGCGATCCAGCCCTTGCTGGTGCTGACGCTGGCCTGGCCCCTGCTGTCGATCCGTCCCACCCTGACCGCCGCCGTCGCCGGGCTGGCGGGCATGGCCGGGGTGGGATTGCTGGTGCTGACGCCGGCGGCGCGGCTGGACGGCGTCGGCATCGCCGCCTCGCTGGGTGGCGCCGTCTGCATGGCGCTGGGCTTCGTGCTGACCAAGCGCTGGAAGCCCGAAGGTCCGCTGCTGCGCTTCACCGCCTGGCAACTGACCCTGGGCGGATTGCAGCTGCTGCCCGTCGCCCTGCTGGCCGAACCGCCCCTGCCGCCGCTGTCCCTGCTCAACCTTGCCGGATACGCCTACCTCGGCCTGATCGGCACCGCCGTCGCCTATGCCCTGTGGTTCCGCGGCCTGCACCGTCTGCCGCCGTCGGCAGCCGCCAGCCTGGGGCTGCTCAGTCCGGTTTCCGCCACAGTTCTTGGCTGGGTAATGCTGGGACAAGCCTTCTCGCCGGGACAAAGCCTGGGGGCGGCGCTGGTGCTGGCCGCCGTCTGGATGGGGCAGAAAAGCCGGGGATAGCGCCTCCTCCTCCACTCCAGTTGCACTTGCCACGCCAACCTGCTAGGGTCCGCGCCAATTTTCCAGAAAGCTTTTGGACAGTTCCATGAAGATCAACGCCAATCTTATCCGCCCCGGCAACATCATCGAGCACAACAACCGCCAGTGGGCCGTTCTGAAGACCGCCATCGTTCAGCCCGGCAAGGGCGGCGCCTTCATCACCGTCGAAATGCGCGACGTCCGCACCGGCACCAAGACCAACGAGCGTTGGCGCACCGCCGACACCGTGGAAAAGCTGCAGGTGGACGAGAAGGACGTGACATTCCTGTTCCGCGACGGCGAGGCATTGACCTTTATGGACGCCGAAAGCTACGAACAGTTCACCGTTCCCGCCGAGATGGTCGGCGAACCCGGCGCCTTCCTGCAGGACGGCATGGCCTGCACCGTCGATCTGATCGAAGGCAGCCCGGTGTCCGTGACCGTTCCCGACAAAGTCACCTGCCAGGTGGTCGAGGCCGATCCGGTGGTGAAGGGGCAGACCGCCGCCTCCTCCTATAAGCCCGGCATTCTGGACAACGGCGTGCGCGTCATGATCCCGCCCTTCATCGAGGCCGGCACCCGCATCGTCGTCAACACCGCCGACGCCACCTACTCCGAGCGGGCCAAGGATTAATGCAGGGCTCAGCTCTCATCAACGTGATGACCGGCGCCGCCCGCAAAGCGGCGCGCGGTCTTTTGCGTGACTTCGGCGAGGTGGAGCAGCTTCAGGTTTCCAAGAAGGGACCGGGCGACTTCGTCTCGGCCGCGGATCACCGGGTTGAGAAAATCCTGGTGCAGGAACTGAAGAAGGCCCGCCCCGATTATGGCTTCCTTCTTGAAGAAGGCGGCGTTATCGAAGGCAACGACCCCACGGTTCAGTGGGTGATTGATCCATTGGACGGCACCACGAACTTCCTGCATTCCATTCCCCATTTCGCCATTTCCATCGGTCTGGTGAAGGACGGCGAGCCTTGGGCCGGCGTCATCTATCAGCCGCTGACCGACGAGATGTTCTGGGCTGAAAAAGGCAAGGGCTGCTTCGTCAACGAACGCCGCCTGCGCGTTTCGGCGCGCCGTAAGCTGGACGAATCGGTGATCGCCACCGGCATCCCCCATCAGGGCCGTCCCGAACATGGCCGCGTGCTGAAACAGTTGCGCCAGGTCATGGCCAATTCCGCCGGGGTCCGCCGTTTCGGCGCCGCCTCGCTGGATCTGGCCTATGTCGCCGCCGGCCGTTATGAAGGCTATTGGGAAATCGGCCTGAAGCCTTGGGACATCGCCGCCGGCATCATCATGGTGCGCGAGGCGGGCGGTTACGTCAGCGACCTGGACGGCAGCAACAACATGCTGGAATCCGGCAACATCCTGGCCGCCAACGACCAATTGCATGTGCCGCTCGGCACATTGCTGCGTTCGGTCGACTGAACACAAGAAGTAGGGCGGCGGCAAACAAGTTGTCGCTGCCCGCCCCTTCATGTAGTTTGAGCGGGTTCAAATTCTGACCGCCTTTGGGGGAATAACGGTGAGCGGGAAGCACACGGGATTTCTGTTGGCGCTGGCAATGGTTCTGGCCATGCAAACGCCTGCCCATGCTCAGGTGGTTGTCGGCGGCGACGGCCGCCCCCAGACCGAGATCAATCAGTCCGTTTTGGACCGCCTCGGTCCCCCCATCACCCTTTCCGACATGTTCCTGGGCCGCGTTCCCGTGGCTCCGGCGGCGTTCGTCACGCCCCAGGCCGCGCCCGTGGCGAAAAGCCTGCGCAAGCCCAGGGCCGAGGCCAAGCCCGCCGCCAAGCCCCATAAGGGCACGGTGACCGTGACGGTTCCCAAGACCGACAAGCCCATTCCCACGGTGAAGCCCGAAGCGGTGAAGGCGGAAACGCCAGCCCCGGCGCCTGTCGCCGTCAAGGACGATACGCCGGTTCCCGCTCCGACGAAAACCGCCGACGCCGTTCCGGCGAAAATCACCGAGGCCGTTCCGGCGAAAACCGCCGAGGCCGCCCCTGCCAGCCCGCCGCCCGCCGCTGCACCGGCTGCCACGCCCAAGGCTCCGCCCGCCGTCGCCGACAAGCCTGCGGAAAAGCCCGCTTCCGCGCCGGTAGCGGCGGCCGCGCCGACGCAGCTGACGCCGGAACCCACGCCGACGCCCGCTCCCGCTCCGGCGCCGGTCGTTGCCGCCGCTCCGCCGCCGGCTCCAGCCGCCCCGGTTGCCCCTGCCGCCCCCGTGGCGCAGACCCCGCCCCCGGCACCGCCGGTTGTCTCGTCGGTTCCCGCCGCTCCGGCTCTGGCTCCCGCGCCGCAGCAGGCCACGGCTCCGGTGCCCGCCGCCTCGCCGGTCGGACTGGGCGATGGCGGCACCACCATCGCCTTCGACAAGGACAGCGCTCATCTGCCGGCCTCGTCCCTGGCGCCCCTGGCCGGTCTGGCCAAGCGCATGGCCAGCGACGACAGCCTGTTGCTGCAGCTGATGGCTTATGCCAGCGGCGACGACGACAGCGCCGGCAAGGCCCGCCGCCTGTCCCTGTCCCGCGCTTTGGCCGTCCGCAGCTACCTGATGGACCAGGGCGTGCTGACCACCCGCATGGAAGTGCGCGCCCTGGGCAACAAGGTTCCCGACGGTCAGGCCGACCGCGTCGATGTGGTGCTGCAAAAGCGATAAGGGCGGAACGCCTCATTATCGCCATTGTTGCACCGCATCATCCGATACCAGCGCCGATGGTGGGACGAATCGAACATGAGCATGCCACGCCGTTTCCTTATCCGCATGGCAGTCTTTCTGCTGGTGGTGGCCGGAGTTGTCGCCAGCCTGCATGACGGGCTGCAACACGCCTTCGACAACAATGTGGGGCTGAATAGCCTGATCCTGGGCGTTCTGCTGGTGGGCGTCATCCTGAACTTCCGGCAAGTCGCCATGCTGACCCGCGAAGTCGCCTGGGTCGAGGAATGCCGCCGCGGCGGCCCCATCACCTCGTCCACCAGCCCGCGTCTTCTCGCCCCCCTGGCGACCATGCTCGGCGAACGCCGCGACCGCTTCAACCTGACGCCCCTGGCCCTGCGCTCGCTGCTGGACGGCCTGAATTCGCGCCTGGACGAATCCCGCGAGATCGCCCATTACTTCACCGGTCTGATGATTTTCCTCGGTCTCCTGGGCACCTTTTGGGGCCTGTCGCAGACCGTCGGCTCCATCGGCGACGTGATCCGCAGCCTGACCATTTCCGGCGACGACGTGCAAGGCGCCTTCGCCACCCTGAAGCAAGGCCTCGACGCTCCGTTGAGCGGCATGGGCACCGCCTTTTCCACCTCGCTGATCGGTCTGTCCGGCTCCCTGGTGCTGGGCTTCCTCGATTTGCAGGCTGGACAGGCCCAGAACGCCTTCTACAACGATCTGGAAGAATGGCTGTCCAGCCAGACCCGCATCGGCGGCGGCAACGCCATGCCCACCGCCGAGCCCGGCGAAAGCGGCAGCGGCCAGCCGGTGCCGGCCTATATCCAGGCCCTGCTGGAACAGACCGCCGACAGCCTGGACAATCTTCAGCGCACCATGGCCCGTGGCGAGGAAGGACGGATTTCCGCCAACACCAACATGCGCGCCCTGACCGACCGCCTGTCGGCCCTGGCCGATTCCATGAAGACCGAGCAAAGCCTGATGCTCAAGCTGGCGGAAAACCAGTTGGAGATGAAACCGCTGCTGGCCCGCATGGCGGAAGTCAAGGCCGCTCCGGCCATCGACGACACCACCCGCAACCATATCCGCAACATCGACTTGACCCTGACCCGTCTGGCCGAGGACATGACGCGGGGACGCGACGAGGTGGTGCGCGACATGCGCGGCGAATTCCGTTTCCTGGCCCGCACCATCGCCGCCTTGGCCGAGGGCGAGACGGAACCGGCGCCCACCAGCTTCCGGGAGCCTTAAGGCATGGCGGCCTTGTCGGGCCGACGCAGGCGCGGCGGCATCAACATCTGGCCGGGCTTCGTCGACGCCCTGGCGTCGCTGTTGCTGGTCATCATCTTCGTGCTGCTGGTTTTCGTGCTGACCCAGTTCTATCTGGGACAGGTGTTGTCGGGACGTGACAAGACCATCTCGAACCTGTCCAAGCAGCTCAACGAACTGACCGTGCAGCTGGACACCGAGAAATCCGCCAGCGCCGAGTTGAAGGTCAATCTGGGCAAGGCTCAGGACGAGCTGCAATCCGTCACCGCCGACCGTGACCGCCTGCAGGTGGAAGCCGGCAAGGTGGCCATGCTGCAAAACGACCTGGACGCCCTGAACGCCTTGAAGGCCGAGCTTGAGAAAAAGGTCGCCGAACTGGGTGCCAAAGCCGATCAGGCCCAGGGCCAAATCCAGCTTGAGCACAAGATTTCCGAAGACGCCCGCGCCCAGGCCGCCCTACTGAATCAGCAACTGGAGGCCATGAAGCAGGAACTGGCCAAGATTTCCCAGGCCTTGAACGCTTCGGAAACCCTGTCCGCCGATCAGAAAGTGCAGATCGCCGACCTGGGCAAGCGCCTGAATTCAGCCCTGGCCAGCAAGGTCGAGGAACTGGCCCGCTATCGTTCCGAATTTTTCGGCCGTCTGCGCAAGCTGCTGGGCGACCATCCCGGCGTGCGCATCGAAGGCGACCGTTTCGTCTTCCAGTCGGAACTGCTGTTCGCCAGCGGCTCGGCGGACTTGGGCGACAACGGCCGCGCCCAATTGGCCCAGTTGGCGAAAAGCATCAACGAATTGACCCGGCAGATCCCACCCGACATCAACTGGGTGCTGCGGATCGACGGCCACACCGACCGCCAGCCCATCAAGAGCAGCCGCTTCGCCTCGAACTGGGAATTGTCCACTGCCCGCGCCGTGTCGGTGGTGAAGTTCCTGGCCAGCCAGGGCCTGCCGCAGGATCATCTGGCCGCCGCCGGGTTCGGCGAATTTCAGCCCATCGACAAGGCCGACACTCCCGACGCCTACGCCAAGAACCGCCGCATCGAAATCCGCATGGATCAGAAATAAAGGAAACCGCCCCGCGCCTTTACAAACTGATGGCGACGCCCGTCGCCCCTACAGACTGATGACGACACCCGTCGCCGCCGACAATTCGGCAGCCAGCAGGGTCAGCAGGCTTTCGCCGCCGCCACGGGTCGACAGCCAGGCGCCGGCCGCTTCCACATACTGAAAATGCCAGGCGCCGCTGGCCGGCGAACTAAGCCAGATCTGCGACAGATGGGCGTTCTTGTTGATGATGTACTGGCGACGGTCCGGCAGGACGATGGTCAGGATTTCCGCCTGGATGTCGGCATCCACCTCGTCCCCCGCCGCTTCGTCGACCACGTCCAGGATGTGGGCCAGAACCGCATCGGCCAGATGGTGGAAGCGGGTATCGTCGCTGCTCATGATGGGCTGTCGCCTCCCTGAAAAAGGTGCTGGTTATTTGGTCCTTTGCCCGTCTGCGGTCAAGAGACGAGTCAGGGCTTGCAACCGCCGCTCGGCTAGTTTATATACGCCGCTTCAGTTTTGGAGCATGGAAATGAAGCAGGATATTCACCCCGACTATCACGAGATCACCGTGATCATGACCGACGGCACCGAGTTCAAGACCCGCTCGACCATGGGCAAAGAGGGTGAAGTTCTCCGCCTCGACATCGATCCTAAGTCCCATCCCGCCTGGACCGGCGTGCATCGTCTGATGGACACCGGAGGCCAGCTGGCCAAGTTCAACAAGCGTTTCGCCGGTATCGGCCTGAAGTAAGAAACCGCTTCGGAGCGCCTGAACGGGCTAGGAAAATCCTGCCCACTGTTCAGACGTTGACGCTTGATGTATCTGTTAGAGCGCGCCACGCCCCCTGGGGCTGGCGCGCTCGGCGTTTGGGCCCCATATGAAGCTCGAACAATGCTCGTCGAAAGGCTTTCCGCGTAGGTTCCATGGCAGGCGCAGTCGTCACCCACTATGAAGTCTATGCCCTGGACGGTCAGCGCTGGGTTCTGCACGCGCGCTTCCACGGGTCGGAAAAGGAAGCTTCGGTCGAAGAAGCCAAGCGGGTCGAACGCACCGTCGGCGTCGCCGCCAAGGTCGTGCGCGAAGTCTATCACCCCGGCAACAACCGGGCCGAAGAGCAGATCATCTATATCAGCGACAAATCCCTGCGCGAGGCTTCGGCCAAACGGCTGACCCCGATATCCCGCAGCGGCGGCCGCGGCGGCGTCATCGGCGGCAACGACGACTTCCTGTCTCCGGATCCGACCGCCAGCGATATCCCCGCCACCCGCCGCGCCAAGGCCGCCCAGTCCATGGGATTGCTGCTGAAGCTGACCATCGTCATCAGCGTCGCCCTGGTCGTCGCCGGAGCCGTCACCGGCATCGTCTCGACCGTGCTGGACAAATATCCGCAGTTCGCCGTGCAGATGAGCGACTCCGCTCTCTCTCTGCTGATGTTCTCGTCTTTCGTGCTGTCGTTCCTGATGACCGCCGTGCCTTTGGCCATGAGCCTGATCAATTGGCAAGACGGCGGGTCGTCCCGCCGCCCGCGCGCCGAAGACCGCGCGCCGACCACTCCCCGCCCGCTCTCCCGTCCCGTCGCCGCCAGCAGCCGCTCGGCGGCAAGCGGCGAGCCGGCGCCGCCGATGGAACCGCCGACGGAGGCTCCGCTGCTGCCTCCCGACGCCAACCTGCCCGACGACGTCGAGGATATCCGTCCCGATCTGGAAACCAGCGACTTGCTGCAAGACGATTTCGAGGGCATTCCCGACCTGCCGCCGCCGGAAGCGGCATTGATGCCGCCGCCGGAACCCGAAAAGGACGAAGCCACCCGCCGCGCCGAAATGATGGCGACGTTCCGCAATCAGTTGATGCAGTTCCTGACCGGCCTTTTGAACGCCATCAAGGCCAACCGGCCGCAACTGGACGCCTACAATAAATTCGGCCTGGATCTGATGCTGGCCGGCGCCGTCGAAATGGTCGGCAGCCAGAACCACCTGGAAGGACCGGACAAGCGGGAATTGCTGTCGGCCACTATCGAATCCATGGGCACCAAGCCGGAAATCGCCCGCGCCTTTGCCCACAAGGTCGACGAATATCTGGTGGAACAGCGCTATATGGTGATGATCCAGTCGGGCCGGTCGGCCATGGAGAACTTTCTCGCCGGCGCCGACAGTTCCGCCGATCTGATCGGCAGCGCCCTGGACAGCTGGAACAAGCCGCAAAGCCAGCAGAGCGCGCCGCGCATCGTCACCGTGCTGTTCACCGACATGGTCGGCTCGACCGACATGACCCAGGCCCAGGGCGATCAGGCCGCCCAGACCGTGGTCCGCCGCCACAACACCATCGTGCGCGCCGCCTTGGCCCAATATTCGGGCAAGGAGGTCAAGCATACCGGCGACGGCATCATGGCCTCGTTCGTCAGCGCCGTGAACGGCGTCGAGGCGGCGGTCGCCATCCAGAAATCGATCGCCGCCCATAACCTGAAGCACGCCGACCAGACGCTGCACCTGCGCATCGGCATGAACGCCGGCGAACCCATCGAGGAAGAAGACGATCTATTCGGCAGCACGGTCCAATTGGCCGCCCGCGTCTGCGCCAAATCGGACACCGACCAGATTCTCTGCACCAACGTCGTGCGGGAGTTGTCCAGCGGCAAGAACTTCGAGTTCTCAAGCCAGGGCAAGTTCGAACTGAAGGGCTTCCGGGATCAGATGGAGCTGTTCGAGATCAATTGGAAGGGACGGAAGAAAGGCTGAAGCCTTCCTGCCGCCACGGCGCGCCGAAAGCCCCCGTCATCGCCGAAGACAGCGGGTCCGACAAACTTTCCGGCAGACGCGACACCGCCATCCGCTCCAGCCTCAGCACCCGCTCATAAAGCCGCTGGCTGCGTTGCAACAGGCTGCACAGCCCCGCCGGCATGTGGGGGGGATACTCATCGCCGCTCAGGCAGACGTCCTGGCCCGACAGGCGGTTGTGGTCGTTCAGAGCCTCTTCCTGGGTGATTTCGCCGTCCAGCACCGCCCGCTGCATCATCAGCCAGGCCATCACCTGGGTCAGGCGCGACGTCACGCGCATGGCTTCGCAGCTGAAGCGCAGTCCAACCTCGTTGTCCTCGCCGAAACGCCGCTCCCGAGGCAGCATATGGCGCATGTAGTTCCTGGCCTCGACAATCATGTCGAAGGTTTCATCATAGGTTCTGGTAAACGCAGCTGCCTGATGTCCCATCGCCATACCTCCTTCGGAGTGACGAGCCAGAACTTTTACGTGAGTCCGTTATACGCGACTTTCAACCACCCTAGGGAAGAGCGGACGGTTTAATCCCCCCTGACCTTTGCATGAGAAACCTTGGGGGACTTGACAGCCATAGATCGTGTTTTAAATCACAGTGCAGGCCGGTCGCCACCATGGGGCCGAGCCGCGAAATCCCCGGACGGAGATGTCTCGCCGGGGAACAGAACCGCAAAACACATTGCTCATCAGGAGAATGTAAACCATGCGCAGTTTCGATTTGTCCCCGCTGTTCCGCTCCACTATCGGCTTCGACCATCTGGCCCGCATGCTGGACGCCGCCCAGCGGGTGGACGACCAGTCCCTGTCCTATCCGCCCTACAACATCGAAAAGCTGGGCGAGGACAATTACCGCATCACCATGGCCATCGCCGGTTTCGGCGAGGACGACCTGGAGATCACCGCCCAAGGCCAGAGCCTGGTGGTGTCCGGCCGCATCAAGAAGGAAGAGGCCTCCGGCCAGTTTCTGCACCGGGGCATCGCCGGCCGCTCGTTCGAGCGCCGCTTCGAATTGGCCGACACCGTCAAGGTTACCGGCGCCAGCCTGCTGAACGGCCTTCTGCACATCGATCTGGTGCGCGAGGTGCCCGAGGCTTTGAAGCCTCGGACCATCGCCATCGCCAAGGCCGCACCGTCCCAGGCCGCCAAGCTGATCGACACCCAGGCCGCCTGAAGCCCGGCGACAGCGCCCAGCAACGGCAAAGGCGGGGCTGCGGCCCCGCCTTTGTTTTTTCGGCTTTGTTTTTTCGCCTTTGTTTTTCCGGCCCGCCTTTACTTCCGGAAAAGCGCGTCCGCGCCGGAACGAACCGACTGTTTCGTGGAAATGGCCTGGCGGACCCGCTCGATCTCGGCCTGCAATTGCCCGATATAATCGTTCAGCTCCGCCACCGACATCGGCGCCAAATCCCGCAAAATGGGTTTCCTGGTCACCGGCTCCAGATCATCGAAGTCCATGGGCTGTCCCCTCTTGCCACCAGCGGTTCAAAATACCAAACTGCGGGCGGAAAATGCATCAGAGAGAATGACATGACGTTGCCCGCCACCATGAAATGCATCGAAATTTCCAGCTTCGGCGGCCCCGAGGTTCTGACCGCGGCCAGCCGCCCCCTGCCCGCGCCCAAGGCCGGTGAAGTGCTGATCAAGGTGGCCGCCGCCGGCGTCAACCGCCCCGACGTCATCCAGCGCCAAGGCATGTATCCGCCGCCGCCCGGCGCTTCGGACATTCCCGGCCTGGAAGTGGCGGGCACGGTCGCCGCCCTTGGCGACGGCGTCGTTTCCCTACAGGTAGGCCAGCCGGTCTGCGCCCTGCTGACCGGCGGCGGCTATGCCGAATACGCCACCGCCGCCGAAAGCGTCTGCCTGCCGGTGCCGGCCAGTTACGACATGGTGCGCGCCGCCGCCATTCCCGAAACCTTCTTCACCGTCTGGTACAACGTCTTCATGCGCGCCCATCTGGGCGCCGGGGAAAGCTTCCTGGTTCATGGCGGCACCAGCGGCATCGGCACCACCGCCATCCAGCTGGCCAAGCATTTCGGCGCCAAGGTGTTCGCCACCGCCGGCAGCCCCGAGAAATGCGCATCCTGCCGGGAATTGGGGGCCGACCGCGCCATCGACTACCGGAGCGAAGATTTTGTCGAAGTGATCGCCGCCGAAACCGGCAAAGCTGGCGTCGACGTCATTCTCGACATGGTGGGCGGCGATTATCTGCCGCGCAACATCAAGAGCCTGGCCACCGACGGCCGCCACGTTTCCATCGCTTTTCTGAAAGGCCCGAAAGCCGAGGTCAGCTTCTTGCCGGTCATGCTCAAGCGCCTGACCCTGACCGGATCGACTCTGCGCCCTCAGGGCGTGCCCGCCAAGGCCGCCATCGCCGCGGAATTGCTGGAAAAAGTCTGGCCGCTGCTGAACCAAGGCAAGGTCGGTCCAGTGGTCCACGCCACCTTCGCGCTGGAAGACGCCGCCGAGGCTCACCGGCTAATGGAGGCCAGCACCCATGTGGGAAAGATCGTCCTGACGATCTAAACACCCACGGCATGAATTGACCATCAAGGGGGCGCCCGGCTATATATGTGCCGACGCGCTCTATTGGCCGGTTTACCGGCAGGACCGATCCAGGTCACAATAACGTCAAGATCATAGACCTGAAAGGAGGACAAATGGCCTTGCCGCTCATGCCCAAGGCGACTGCCGTGTGGCTCGTGGAAAACTCCACGCTGTCGTTCGACCAGATTGCCTATTTCTGCGGTATGCACTCCCTCGAGGTCCAGGCCATCGCCGACGGCGAAGTGGCCATCGGCATCGTCGGCCTCGACCCCGTGGCCAACGGTCAGCTGACCCGTGAAGAGATCGAACGCTGCGAGAAGGACGAAGCCCAGAATCTGCGTCTGGCCGCCATGCCCGAATTGGCCCGCCAGAAGCAGAAAGGGGCTCGCTACACCCCCGTCTCGAAGCGCCAGGACAAGCCCGATGCCGTGGCTTGGATCCTGAAGCATCACCCCGAATTGACCGACGCCCAGATCGGCAAGCTGTTGGGCACCACCAAGGACACCATCCTGAAGGTGCGCGACCGCAGCCACTGGAACGCCGCCAACATCAAGCCGCGCAATCCGGTGACCCTGGGCCTGTGCTCGGAAGCCGATCTGGAAAAGGCCGTGATCGTCGCCCGTCCGCGGGCCGGTCAGCCGCTTCCGGCTCCGGTGGTGCATTACGACGAGAACGAGGGCGAAGAAGGCGCTCTGGACTAATCTCCAGCCGTCTCCGGACGTTCAAAAGGCGGAACCTTTCCGGGTTCCGCCTTTTTCTTTCGTTCCAGCGTTCCTTATCCCGGCGGATGGCGCATCCGGTGACGCCCCCGTTTCCCGGTTATTGGGCGGCTTCCCCGTTGAGGGGAAACACCAGCGTATCCAGCAGGATTTCCTTGAACTTGTAGAGAAGCTCCAGATCAAGCTGCCCGTTCATTTCCTTCGCCATCATCTCCAGCGCCACGTGGGGCGCCATGGTGCGCTTATAAGGCCGCCGGTCGGTCAGGCCGCAAAAAACGTCGATGATCGCCGCCATGCGGGCCAGTTGGTTTAGATCCCGGCCCGACAGATGACGGGGATAGCCGGATTCGTCCAGCCGTTCGTGGTGGTGTTTGACGATGGTGGCGACGCCCTTGGGGATACTGCTGCAGGTCGCCAGCACCTTCTCCGATGTAGTGACGTGATTGTGAACCAGGTCCCATTCCGACGGCGTCAGCGTCCCCTGCTTCTGCATGATCGACTTGGGGATGGTCATCATGCCGATGTCGTGCAGCATGCCACCGCTGGCCACCAGCACCTGCTGTTCCCTGGGCAGGCCGATGGCGCTGCCAAACATGGACATCAGGGCGGCGAAACGCAGGGAATGCACATAGGTGAAATTGTCGTGTTCCTTGATCTGGTCCAGCAGCGAACCCAACTCCTTGCTGTGCACCACCTCGACCACGGCGCTGCAGGACTCGGCGATGTCCTGATAGGGCAAGGGTCGCCCCTTGGCCAGTTCCTCGGCGATGCTGTTGAAGGAATTCAGGCTGCTTTCCAGCGCCTTGCGCTGGTTGCTGGGCAGATCCTGCCAAGCAAGCTCCACATGCCCGTTGATATGGCCGGAAATCAGGGCCATCAGCGCCTTGCGGCTGTAAGGCTTGACCAAACGGTCACGGATTCCGATTTCCCGCAACTGATCGACAATACGGAAATCCTCGCTGTCGGCGATGAAGATCACCGGAATGCGGGCCAGAAACTGGTCCTTGCGCAAATCCTTGATAAACAAGGCGCCGCTGCCGGCTCCGACCTTTTGCCCGACGAGAATAACCTTAGGGGAAGTGATGGAAATCCCGGACAGGGCGTTCATCACGCTGTCGTAAGTATGAACGGTGTAAGAGGCGGCCAAAGCCTCGGCCACCGCCAGGCTATGAGACGTATTTGCATCCACAATGGCAATAACGTGCTTCATCTTTCGGAATCCGCCCAATTATATTCAATGCGAGATTTCCTCTTCGATCAGGATTGATGACAAGATGCACTGAAATATAAATGGCAATGTATATTTTATGTAAATTGTCCGGGACAGCCCTCCCCGCGACGAAAAAAGCCCGGGGATCGCGCCCCGGGCTTTTGCCGTCTTGAACCGGCCGTCCGGCTTATTCCACGGGCTCGGTACGGGCCTTGGCGTAGCCGATGCGGGTCAAATCCTCCTCGATCTCGTCCAGAATGGCGGGATCGTCGATGGTGGCCGGCATCTTGAAGTCCTGATGGTCGGCGATCTTCTGCATGGTGCCGCGCAAAATCTTACCCGACCGGGTCTTGGGCAGACGCTTGACGATGGTCGCGGTCTTGAAGGCGGCGACGGGACCGATGCGCTCGCGCACCAGAGCCACCACTTCCTTCAGGATCTGCTCTTCCGGCTTCTTGACCCCGGCCTTCAGCACCAGGAAGCCCAGCGGCAGCTGGCCCTTCATGGTGTCGTGCACGCCGATCACCGCGCATTCGGCCACATCCGGGTGGCTGGCCAGCACTTCTTCCATGCCGCCGGTGGACAGGCGGTGGCCGGCGACGTTGATGATGTCGTCGGTACGGCTCATGACGTAGACATAGCCGTCCTCGTCGATGAAGCCGGCGTCGGCGGTCTTATAATAGCCCTTGAACTCGTCCATATAGCTGTCGACGAAGCGCTGGTCGGCGTTCCACAGAGTCGACAGGGTGCCCGGAGGCAGCGGCAGCTTCACCACCAGGGCGCCCACCTGGCCGGCCGGAGCCTGATGGTGGCCTTCATCCAGCACCTGCACGTCCCAACCGGGAACGGCCTTGGTGGGCGAACCGTGCTTCACCGGGAAATGATGCAGGCCGATGCAGTTGGCTGCGATGGCCCAGCCGGTTTCCGTTTGCCACCAGTGGTCGATCACCGGAACCTTCAGCTTGTCCTCGGCCCATTGCAGGGTATCGGGGTCGGAACGCTCGCCGGCCAGGAACAGGGTGCGCAGACAGCTGATGTCGTAATCCTTCAGCAGCTCGCCATTCGGGTCGTCACGCTTGATGGCGCGGAAAGCGGTCGGGGCGGTGAACAGGGTGCGCACCTTGTGCTGGCTGATGACGCGCCAGAAAGCGCCGGCGTCGGGCGTGCCGACCGGCTTGCCTTCGAACATTAGGGTGGCGTTGCCGTTCAGCAGCGGGGCATAGACGATATAGGAATGGCCGACCACCCAACCCACGTCGGACGCCGCCCAGTACACTTCGCCGGGATCGACGTTGTAGATGTTCTTCATCGTCCACTTCAGCGCCACCATGTGGCCGCCGTTGTCGCGCACGACACCCTTGGGCTGGCCGGTGGTGCCGGAGGTGTAGAGGATGTACAGCGGATCGGTGGCGGCCACCGGCACGCAGTCATGGGGCTTGGCGGCGGCGACGGCGCTGGTCCAATCGACGTCGCGGCCGTCCTGCATGTCGGCCACTGCCTGGGGGCGTTGCAGGATAACGGTATGCGCCGGCTTGTGCTCCGACAGCTCGATGGCATGGTCCAGCAGCGGCTTGTAGGGAATCACCTTGCTGACTTCGATGCCGCACGAGGCCGAGAGGATGACCTTCGGCTGAGAATCGTTGATGCGGGTGGCCAGTTCGTTGGCGGCGAAACCGCCGAACACCACGGAATGCACGGCGCCCAGGCGGGCGCAGGCCAGCATGGCGAAAGCCGCTTCCGGGATCATCGGCATATAGACGATGACGCGATCGCCCTTGGTCACGCCCAGACCGGCCAGCACGCCGGCCAGACGGGAAATCTCATCCTGGGCCTGGCGGTAGGTATAGGTCTTGACGGTGTTGGTCACCGGGCTGTCGTAAATGATGGCGGCCTGATCGGCCCGACCGTTTTCGACATGGCGGTCGATGGCGTTGTAGCAGGTGTTGCACAGCGCGCCGGAGAACCAGCGATAGAACGGAGGATGGCTGGAATCCAGAACCTTGTCCCAGGTCTTGTACCAGGTGATGTCCTTGGCGGCGTCTCCCCAGAAGCCCTCCGGGTCTTCGAGCGAGCGCTTGTGAGCCAGGTCGTAGACGGTCGTCATGATCTTTTGTTTCCTCTTAGCCCCTTCGGACGTCTCAATGCGTCCATTTGACGGGCGGAGTTTGCAAGAATTTTTCGTCCGTGGCTAGTCGCAAGTGCAGCAAAAACCAAAAGCCCGATCAATACCGCGCCTGTCTCTGGCGGGAATGCACAACCTTATGGTAAGTTGCAGAAAGAAAAACACTTATGCGCAAATCCCACCACGAAAGGTGCCACATGAAGAGAAGTCTCGCCGCCGCGTTTGCTCTGGCCGTCGTTCTGGCCCCGCTGACCGCCGCCAACGCCGCGCAACCGGCCAAAGCCCCCGCCACCCAGACGGCCGCGCCCGCCGTCTCGGCCGTCGATCCCGACAAGGCCCAGTGGGAGCAGAAGCGCGACACCCTGAAAGCCAAGCAGAAAGCCGAGCGCGAAGCCCTCAAGGCCAAACACAAGGACGCCCGCGACAAACTGAAGGCGGCGCAAAAAGACGAACGGGCGGCCCTGAAGGCCAAGCAGAAGGAACAATGGCAGGCTTTGAAAGCCGATCCGGCCTATAAGGCCAGCCACAAACGCTCGTCGGATTGAGGCCTCGGACGAACAAGGCTTCGCCGGTTCATAGTATGGAAACGGGAAACCGGGAGACGCCACCCCGGTTTCCCGGAACCGGGAAACCGGAAGCGCCTGCCCTCTGAAGCGCCAGATCCTGGCGGAGGGATCGAAGATGGCTTGTCAGGCTATTGCAGCAGGCGCTGCATCTCGTCCTTGATCAGGAGTTTCTTGCGTTTTAATTCGTTGAGTGCGCCGACGTCGGCACTGGGGCGACGCTTTTCCTCGGCGATAGCCGCTTCCAACGCGGCATGTTTGGATTTCAGAGACTCGACACGATCGAGAACGCTCATCACAATCCTCCCATATGGGTCATACCCATCAACCAGTGTAATCAGCCTTTCACGGAAAAGTCAGCAGCTAAGTGATGAACGACAGCGCCTCTTCGAAGCTTCCTCTCATCGTCGGCATCAGCGGTGCTTCCGGCGTCGTCTACGGCGTGCGCATGCTGATGGCGCTGCGCCGCCTGGGCGTGCCCAGCCACCTGATCATGAGCAAGTCGGCCGAGATCACCCTGGCCCACGAACTGCCCATGAAAGTCGCGGAAATCCAGGCTTTGGCCGACGTGGTCCACGCCCCCGCCGACATCGCCGCCGCACCGTCGTCGGGATCGTTCCGCAGCTTGGGGATGGTCATCGCCCCCTGCTCGGTGCGCAGCATGTCGGAAATCGCCACCGGCGTAACCTCCAGCTTGCTGACCCGCGCCGCCGACGTCACCCTGAAGGAGCGCCGCCGTCTGGTGCTGATGGTTCGCGAAACGCCGCTGCACACCGGGCATCTGCGCACCATGACCGCCCTGTCGGAAATGGGAGCCGTCATCGCTCCGCCGGTGCCGGCCTTCTATGCCAAGCCCGACAGCCTGGAAACCATGGTCGATCACAGCGTCGGTCGGGTCCTGGACCTGTTCGGACTGGATGTCGGCACCTTGAACCGCTGGGCCTAAAAGCAACGCCGCAACAGAGTGAAACCGTTTTCCACCTCCCGCTGCGCACCGGCTTCCGATAAGCTGCCTGTTCGACCTCGATAGGCCATTGCGCATAGGCCGCTTCCCTTTCCGAACGGTTTCCCCGTAAGCTGGCCCGACAATGACTTCTGCCGCCGACCTGGATATGCCCAGCCCAGCCATTCACACCGACGTCGCCGGCGCGCTTACCGGAATGCTCGATCTCTCGAAGCATGGCGACCCGGCCGCCATCGTCGACGGCCAGGGCCGAATCCTGTCGTGCAATCCGCTGTTCTCGGAAGAACGAGGGCTGGCGCAGGCCGACGGCGTCCAGGTCAGCCTGCCGCTGCTGCCGGTGCTGGAGGAAGCCAAGGCCGGACGGCCCCGCGCCAGCGTCACCCTGGACGGCCCGCAAGGCTCCCTGACCTACGACATCACCCTGCTGTCCTGGCCGTCGGAGGCCGCGCCCCTGTGGCTGCTGCTGGTGACCGACCGCACCATGGACGTCAGCCTGCGCAACGCCCTGGTAGAATCCCGCGCCCGTTTCCGCGATCTGGTGAAAATCTCCAGCGACTACGCCTGGGAAACCGACGCCGAGGGACATTTCAGCATGATCACGCCGCGCGGTCTGGCCGGACGCAGCGCCCGCGACTTGATCGGCCGTTCGGCCGAGATCATTCTCGACCAGACCGCTCCGCCGGTGGCCGTGCTGCCCTTCACCACGCCGACGCCGGTGCATGACGCCGAGCTGTGGCTGCGCCATGAAGACGGCCGCTCCCTGTGTTTCGAGATTTCGGCGGTGCCGCTTTACGACAAAGACGGCCTGTGGGCCGGCGCGCGCGGCGTCTGCCGCGACGTCACCCAGGACCGTCATTACCGCACGCTGATGGCGCAGCAACGAAACCGCGACCGCGTCTTCAGCCGTATCACCAGCGTTTTCCGCCGCGAGGCCGACCCCAACGACATGCTTCAGGCAGCCGCCAGCGCCTGCACCCATGGCTTCGTCGCCAGCGGCTGCCAGATTTTCTCGGCGCCCCCCAATCTGAGCGGCGGCACCTATCGTCCGCAACTGAATATGACCTCGGCCTTCGGCCATTACGGAGCGCTGGAACTGGCCGAGTCCGCCCTGGCCCGCATGCTGCCCGAGATTTCGCCGCCCTGCGCCGTCCTTTGCCTGGAGGACTGGTCGGTGCTGGCGGCTCCGGCCATTTACGGCGGCAGGCTGGTGGGCGCCATTCTGTTGTGGCGCTCCGCCGAACGGCCGTCCTGGACCGAAGGCGACATCCAGCTTCTGTCCGTCCTAGCCGGGCAGCTCGCCCCCGCCATCGAACAGCGTTCGCAGCATCACCTGCTGCTGGACGCCTCACGGACCGACGCCCTGACCAGCCTGCTGAACCGCCGCGGCTTCTACGACGAGATGAAACGCCGCTTCAACCGTCTGCAGCGTGACAACCGCCCGGCGGCCCTGGTCTATGTCGACCTGGACAATTTCAAGCTGGTCAACGATTCCCACGGTCATGCCCGCGGCGACGAGGCCTTGCGCCATGTGGCCGACATCCTGCGCCACAACACCCGCAGCACCGATCTGGTGGCCCGCCTGGGCGGCGACGAATTCGCCATCTGGCTGGACAACGCCGATGAACAGGTGGCCGTCAGCCGCGCCCAGATCTTCCTGACGGCGGCGACCCAGCTGGCTCCCTATTCCGGCGACAAGGACAGGCCGCTGAAGCTTTCCATCGGCATCGCCGTCCATCACGCCAAGGACCGCGAGGACATCAACCAATTGATGAGCCGCGCCGACGCCGCCATGTACGCCGTCAAGCGCGGCGGCAAAGGCAATTACGCCATGGCCGCTCCGCCGGCCTCTTCGTGACCGCCCTTATCATCATATTCCCAGTGACATCAGAATGACTGCCCCGCTGACATACGAACAAGCCCGAGAGATCGCCAACCACCCCGACCCCGCCCAGCGCACGTTGCTGGCCGGCCGGACCGACACGCCGCCGGAGGTGCTTTATTTCCTGGCCAGCGACGAGAATCCGGCGGTGCGGCGGGCGGTGGCGGTCAATTCCGCCACTCCGGCCAAGGGCAACCTGCTGCTGGTGGACGACGACGACGAGGACGTGCGCAGCAGTCTGGCCGACAAGATTTCCCATCTGGGCGATGCCGGATCGGATCGTCAGCGCAGCATCACCCGCGACATTCTGCACCGGCTGGCCGAGGATCAGGTGGTCAAGGTCCGCGCCGTCATCGCCAATGTCCTGAAGGACATGACCGACGCCGACCCGGACGTGATCCTGCGTCTGGCCCGCGACAGCGAAATCATCGTCGCCGCGCCGATTCTGCAATATTCGCCGATTCTGTCCGACGACGATCTGCTGGAGCTGATCCGATCGTCGCCGATCGAAGGGGCGCTGGCCGCCATTTCCCGCCGCTCCTACGTCGATCCCAGGGTGACCGCCGCCATTGTCAAAAGCGGCAACCCGCGGGCCGTGACCCAGCTTCTGCAAAACGCCAACGCCAATCTGCAAGAGGACACCCTGGACGCCCTGATCGATCAGGCCGGGGAAAACACCGAATGGCAGGAGCCGCTGGTTTACCGCCCGGAACTGACGGCCCAATCGGCGCAAAGGCTGGCCGAGGTGGTTGCCGCCCATCTGCTGGACCGCATGCTGGCCCGCCACGATCTGCCGCCGGAAGCGGTGGAGGCGGTGACCAAGGTGGTGCACCAGCGGCTGCAGGAACAGGGCCCGGCCGAGCACGGCGGCGTCGACCTGCCGCCGGACGTGGAGGCCCGCTATGCGCCGTTCCTGGCCCGGGCCCGCGAACAGTTGGACAAAAGACAACTGGACGAGATGGCTCTGACCATCGCCCTGCTGGCCGACAACACCGATGATCTGGTGGCCGGCCTGGCCGTGCGGGCCAACGCCCCGGTGACGGCGGTGCTGGAGATCATCGCCGCCCAATCGCCCACCGCCATGACCGCCTTGGCCTGGGCCGCCAAGCTGACACCCGATTTCGCCGTCGAGCTTCAGGCCCGGCTGGCCGGCATCGCCCTGAGCGCCATCCTGCGCCCGCCGCCCAAGGGCGGCTATCCCATGAGCGAGGATGAGATGAGCTGGCAATTGGAAATGTACGGCTGCGAAGCCATTTCGGCATGAAAAAGCCCGCCTGACGGCGGGCTTTTTCATTAAGACGGCCGGGCTGCGGACTTATTCCGTGCCCACATAGACGCCCAGACCGCGGGCGGTGTGAACCATGTCGCCCTTGGGGTCCACGGCGCGGGCGCCCACCACCACCTTGGAGATGGCGACATCGGTGACGCCGGTGTTTTGCCAGACCACAACGCGGTCGAACTGGCCTTCGGCCACCAGATCGACGGCATGAACACCGAAAGCCGAGGCCAGCACGCGGTCGCGGTTGGAAGGCTGGCCGCCGCGCTGAACGTGTCCCAAAACGGTGACGCGGATTTCCGCATCAACATGGTCGCTCAATTTCTGGGACAGATAATGGCCGATGCCGCCATAGCGGCGCTCCTTGGCGTCCCAGGCGACGGTCAGGGGACGCCCGTCCTCGGTATGGCAGCCTTCGGCCACCACCACCAGGGCATGGTTGCGTCCCTCCTGCCGCACCTCGTTGATGCGCTTGACGATACCTTCCAGGCTGTAGGGAATTTCCGGGATCAGGCAGACGTCGGCGCCGCCGGCGATGGAGGCGTTGAGCGCGATATGCCCGGCGTCGCGGCCCATGACTTCGAGAATCATCACGCGGTGATGGCTGGCCGCCGTCGGCTGCAAACGGTCCAGGGCGTCCACCACGACGTTGACGGCGGTGGTGAAGCCGATGGCGAAGTCGGTCTGATAGACGTCGTTGTCGATGGTCTTGGGTATCCCCACCATCGGCAGGCCGCCCTGCTTGCACAGCTTGTTGAGAATCTTCAGCGAGCCGTCGCCGCCGATCACGATCAGCGCGTCCAGCCCCAGCATCTGGAAGCCTTCGACGAATTCCGCAGAACGATCCTTCTTGGTGCCGTCGGGCATGGGGAAGGCGAAGGGATCACCCTTGTTGGTGGTGCCCAGCATGGTGCCGCCCATCCGCAGCATGTCGCCGCTGAACAGGTCCAGCGTCAGCTCGGTATATTCCAAGGGACGGTTCATCAGTCCCAGCGAACCGTCCTTGATGCCGTAGACGGTCCAGCCGTAATGCTTGATGGCTCGATGCAGAACGGCGCGGATCGCCGCGTTGAGACCGGCGCAGTCGCCGCCGCTGGTCAGAATTCCAAGCTTCTTCACGTTCGACATCGATAGCCCACCTTCAATGAATGTCATTCGGCCTATAACATGCCATACCGTTTTCAGCTAACTTCTGCTAGTGTCTTTCGTGTGAACACAGGGCATTAGGCATGATCGACGACACCACTGAAGAGTTGCGTCACAAATTGGAAGATTTGCGGACGGAGCATCGGGATCTGGACGATGTGATCGACCGCCTGGCGGACGGCAGCGCATTCGACCAGTTGCAGTTGAAACGGCTTAAAAAGCGCAAGCTGATGCTGAAGGATCAGATCCTGAGTCTGGAAAGCGCCCTGCTTCCCGATATCATCGCCTAACCAGGGCCATCCCTCTTTAAGCGGGCTGCCCCCGGCGAGCGGCGTCGGCGGCGGCGAGAAGCGTTTGCGCCGTGCCGCCGTCGCGGAAATGCGCCTGTCCAGCCAGAACGGTGAACAGGAACGGCTGGTCCTTCCACAAAAACGGCTCGGCGGTCAGGCTGTCCGCCAGCTCGCGGGCCTTGCCGTCGGCCCCCTCGTCGCCGGCCAGGGTCAGGGCCACGGCGAAGTCCCCATTGTCCAGATAGCCCAGAAGATCGGTCTGGCGCAGCCGCCTCCGCAACACCCCCGCCACATGCAGCAAGGCGGCGTCCGCCGCTTCCATGCCGTGAACATGCCGCAACAGCTCGATGCCGCCGACATGCAGCAGCGCCACCGTGCCCGGCAGCCCCCCGGCGCGCTCGCACTGCTCCAGCACCCGTCCCAATTCCCGCAGGAATGCCCGGCGGTGCAGGACGGAAAGCTGGGCATCCTGATCCGAGCGTTCTTCCAGCCAATGGATGTGGTGATGGGCCTGATTCAGTTCGCCCCGCAGATGCTCGACCTCGTCCACCAGTTCGGCGATCTTGTCCTGTAGCGGTTTGGGAATGGCTCCCAGCGGCATCCCCAGCAGCGACGCCACGTCCTGAGGCGTGGTCATGGGCGCCGGGCGAGCGCCGTAATGGCGCCAGCGGAACACTTCCGGGCGCTGTTCGCCGTCGCGACGGTCGGGCGTGACCGAACCCGCCGGCATGGCCGCAGCGGCGCGGGAAGGGATGTCGTCGTATGTGACCATGGTCTGACTCCGCCCTTAGCGATGTCTCCTGTCTGTTAAACGCCGCTTTGCTTGCATCCAGGCGCTCCCTGCCTATAATGCCGCCTTTCCCGCGCGGGGTGGCGCTTTCGGGGAGAGAGACGATGAAGCAAGGTCACGTTAAAGTCGGCATCATCATGGGCAGCCAGTCGGACTGGCCGACCATGCGCCATGCCGCCGAAACCCTGGAAGCTCTTGGCGTTCCCTACGAACACCGCATCGTTTCCGCCCACCGCACGCCGCAGCGGCTTTACGATTACGCCACCACGGCCAAGGGCCGGGGGCTGCAGATCATCATCGCCGGAGCCGGCGGCGCCGCCCACCTGCCGGGCATGACCGCCGCCATGACGCCCCTGCCCGTCTTCGGCGTTCCCATCGAAAGCAAGGCCATGAAGGGCATGGACAGCCTGTTGTCCATCGTCCAGATGCCGGGCGGCATTCCCGTCGGCACCCTGGCCATCGGCAAGGCCGGCGCCATCAATGCCGGCCTGCTGGCGGCATCGGTGCTGGCTCTGAATGACGCCGCTCTGGCCCTCCGCCTGGAAGCCTGGCGCGAAAAGCAGACCGCCGCCGTCGCTGAAACCCCCAGCGACGAAGACGTCCATGCCGGCTGATCCGCGCCGGATCGTGCCGACCGGCGGCACCATCGGCATCATCGGCGGCGGGCAGCTTGGCCGCATGACCGCCCTGGCAGCCGCCCGGCTGGGCTATAAATGCCATATCTTTTGCCCAGAACCGGCCTGCCCCGCCTCGCAGGTGTCGGCCGTGACCACCACCGCCGCCTATGACGACGCCGCCGCGCTGACCGCTTTCGCCGACTCCGTCGATGTGGTGACCTTCGAGTTCGAGAACATTCCCGCCGAAAGCGCCCGCATCCTGACCGAGCATGTGCCGGTGCGCCCCAGTTGGAAAGTGCTGGAAACCGCCCAGGACCGGGTGGTGGAGAAAAGCTTCTTCAACGCCCTGGGCATCGCCACCGCCCCCTGGCGGGCCGTGGACGGCCTGGACGAGTTGACCGCCGCCGTCACCGAACTGGGCCGTCCGTCGGTGCTCAAGACCAGCCGCTTCGGCTATGACGGCAAGGGACAGATGAAGATCGCCGCCGACAGCGACCTTGCCCAGGCCTGGGACGGCATCGGCAAGGTGCCGGCCATTCTCGAAGGCTTCGTGGATTTCGCCTGCGAAGTTTCCGTTCTGGTGGCCCGCGGGCTGGACGGCAAGGCCGTCTGTTTCGACGTCGTCGAGAACCGCCATAAGAAACATATCCTGGACGTCACCATCGCCCCCGCCGACATTCCTCCGGCCTTGGCCGAGGAAGGGCGCCAGCTGGCGGAAAAAGCCGCCCAGGCCTTGGATCTGGTGGGCCTGCTGGCCATCGAGCTGTTCGTGACCAAAGACGGCCGCCTGCTGGTCAACGAAATGGCGCCGCGCCCCCACAATTCCGGTCATTGGACCATGGACGCCTGTCTGACCGACCAGTTCGAGCAGTTCGTGCGCGCCGTCTGCGGTCTGCCGCTAGGGGACGCTTCGCGCCATTCCGACGCCCGCATGACCAACCTGATCGGCGACGACATGAACCGCGTGCCCGCTTTGCTGGCCGAACCCGGCGCCCGCCTGCATCTTTACGGCAAAGCCGAGGCCCGTCCCGGTCGCAAAATGGGCCATGTGAACCATATTTTTCCGCGCAGCGTGAAATAACGCCGTTCGGATCGTAGCGGGCTGATTCTCCGGTTGACGCCCCCCGGTCTTTCCGGGGATTTTGACAGGAACGGTTTCCGCCCGCGCAACAAGACAGGTCACTTCTTTGGAACAGTGGATCATCGACACGGCCAACCAGTACGGGCCACTGGTCTATCTGCTGATCCTGGGCTTCACCTTCTTTGAAGGAGAAACCATCGTGCTTCTGACCGGCGCCCTGATCTCGGGCGGCGACGTGAAGCTGTCGGTGACGTCGCTGATGATTTTCTCGGTGCTGGGCAGCTTCGGCGGCGACCAGACTTGGTTCTATATCGGGCGGCGCTACGGCACGCCCCTGCTGGAACGATGGCCCAGCATGGCCAAGAAAGTCCAATGGGCCTTCCGCCTGCTGCACAAGCACGAAAATTTGTTCATCCTGTCGTTCCGCTTCATCTACGGCGTGCGCAACATCAGCCCCTTTATCATCGGCATGTCGGGGATTTCCCGCCGGAAATTCGCCATCCTCAATCTGATCGCGGCCATCGTCTGGGCGAACACCTTTGCCTGGGGCGGCTATTTCCTGGGCCGCGCCCTGGAAATCTATCTGGGCGAATCAAAGATCTACGTGCTGGTGGGACTGGTCGTGCTGGCCATCACCCTGGCCTTGCTCAACTGGCTGCGCCAGCGCCGCAAGGCCAAGCAGCCCAAGGACGAGGAATGCATGGCCGAACTCCGCCGCGAGGTGGAGGATTGCCGCCAGCATTCCGACGATCTGAAGTAACCCCGCCCACTCAGTTCCGGACGCCGAAACGCCGCTTGGCCTTTCCCGCCCTCAAGGTCAGCAGCATCAGCGGATTGGGCAGATTCTGGAGCTGCTTCGAGATGTCGCTCTTCCATTTGGGCAGGCGGGTCAAATCCACCAGGCGGCGTTCGAGGAACGCCCAGCTTTCGCTGAAATCGTCGGACTGATCCTCAAGCCAATAAAGCAGGGTCGAGGAATAGACCGCCGCCAAGGAAGCGCGCTTGGTGTAATAGCTGAAATCGGCCGACTGGTCGTTGACGGCATGCCACAGGCTGTCCACCGTGCGCCAAGTCATGCGCAGCGCCACCGGAGCGTTGGCCGGCAAGGTCAGCAGGCTGACGGCGCGGCGGATGGCTTCGCGGTGCTCGGCCCAGCGCGACAGGCGCAGTTTCACAAGCAGCAGCATCCGCTCGGCCAGACGCTTTTCCTCCAGCCCGGCCTGCAACGCATCGGCCTCCAACAGACGATCGGCCAGTTCGGCGAAATGCTCCACCGCCTGCACCGGCCCTTTGGGGAAAGCCCGCTCGGCCATGCTGGCGGGGTGGCCGGCGCTTTCCGCTGCCGCCTTCAGCGCCGCCATGCTCCAGCCGTCGAACGGCACATGCGGCAGCGCCGCCAGCACCAGCGCATCGCGCAAGGCCTGCATCTCGTCGGGGGTGTCGCGGTCGCTCATTCCGGCCTCTCCTCTTCGCGCGGTTCGGTTTCCCCACGCGCGCGCAGCAATTCATCCACATAGGTCAGGCTGTCCAGCCCGGTCATCCGGCTGAGATAAACCCGCCCATCCAGGTGGTCGCACTCATGCTGAACCACACGGGCATGAAAATCCTCGGCGATCCGGTCGATCGCCTGACCGTCCAATCCCACCCCGCGATACCGGATCCGCTTCCAGCGGGGCACCATGCCGGTCATGCCGGGAATCGACAGGCAGCCTTCATAAGCTTCGGCGGTTTCGTCGTCCAGAGGCGTGATCTCAGGGTTGATGAGAACGGTCAGGGGCACCGGCTCGCCGCCGCCGCGCGTGGGCGGCACGAAAAACATCACCAGCCGCAGCCCCACCCCGACCTGTGGCGCCGCCAATCCGACGCCGCCGGATTCTTCCAGCGTTTCCGCCATGTTCTGAGCCAGAACGGCGATTTCCGAAGCGGTGGGGTCAGCCACGGCGACGGCGGGAGACTTCAGGGCGGGATGTCCAAGACGGACGATGTCGAGAATAGCCATGCCGAGAATATGGCGTGCCCATCCCGCCGGGTAAAGCCGTCCCGTCAGGCTTTTTCCAGGCCGCGCCGCAACAGGGCCATCAATCGCTCCAATTCCTCGGCGTCGCGGACCAAAGTCAGCAGCCCCAGAAAGGCGGCATATTCCAGACGGGCAAGATCATCGGCGCGATCTTGGGGCACGTTGCGGTGCAGTCCGGCCAGAAAAGCGATGCGCAAGGCATCCACCTGGGCCACGGCGCGGCGGGCGCCGTCATGCACCGCCGCCCACCGCCGCACCGCCGTTTCCAATCCGGCCTCCAGCCCCAAGGCCAGCCGGTCCAGCGCATCGCGGTCGTCGGCGCCGTCCCGTTCGGCAACGGCCACGCGCTCGGCATTGGCTTCGGCCCAGTGCCCCAGCAACGCGTCCTCGAATCCACCCATCGCTTTGAAATGATGATAAAAAGAGCCCTTGGTCCGCCCCGTCAGAACGCACAGCCGCTCGATCGTCAAAGCCGCCGCTCCGCCGCCCGCCAAGACCGCCGCTCCCGCCTCCAGCCAATCCGCCCGCGCCATGTTTTTGCCTCCGTGAGTCGCCCGATGAATCGGCAATACCATACTGTATGGTATGTATATAGTGAAAAAAACTCGCACATTCCATGCGTTAGATGCTTGCATCCCTTGCTTTCGCTGTGATAGATAGCGCTCCACGGGACGGCGGATAACCGTCCCAACTTTTTTCAACCCGCGAATAGGAGCGGTGTAGTCCCGTGCAGGTTCTCGTCCGTGACAACAATGTCGATCAGGCTCTGAAGGCCCTCAAGAAGAAGATGCAGCGCGAAGGCGTCTTCCGTGAAATGAAGCTCCGCCGCAACTACGAGAAGCCCTCGGAGAAGCGTGCCCGCGAGCAGGCCGAGGCCGTGCGCCGCGCCCGCAAGCTGGAGCGCAAGCGTCTGGAGCGCGAAGGCTTCTAAAGCCTTCCGCCATTACGCGAACGGCAAGCGCCGCACCTTTTCTGGTGCCGGCGCTTTTGTCGTTAATGGGGACAGCTCAATGCCGGGCACCAATCAGAAATTTCTCGAAGCCGCCAAGACCTTGCAAATGCAAGGCATCCAAATGCTGCAAGGCGGCCGGACCATGGACGCCATCCCCGTTTTCGAGATGGCCTTCGCCTCGGCCTTCATGGCCGGGCAACCCGGCTTTCCCATGACGGTCAGGCTGCTGCCCACCGCCGCCCTGCCGCTGAATCTGGCGGTTGCCGAACATGTCTTCATCCATGTCTGCAAAAACGCCATCACGATCACTGCCGGACTGGATCTGATTGCCAGCCCCATCTGCGAACTCAGCCGCTTCCCCCAGATCGGCGGCCTGTTCGCCGACGTCGCCGCCCATCTGCCCGACGATCGCCACTACGGCTGCGTGATGGATTTGGGCGACGGCTGCGACAAGGGCCCCTATCGGCGCATCGCCTACAGCTCCGCCCGTCCGGACACCGTGCTGATCCCCGACCCGTTCTTTTTCCTGCACGACAACTATGGCCGGCTCAGGGACTATGTGCTCCAGCAGGGAAAGCCCTGGCGCCAGCGGCAAGACAAACTGTTCTGGCGCGGAAGCGCCTCAGGCCATCAGACCGGCGGCGATGATGCCGGCTGGGGCTGGCATCCCCGGGTGGAGGTCTGCCATCGCGCCCAGGTCAGTCCCCTTGCCGAACGCCTGGATATCGCCCTTGTTTCACTGCACCAGATCGCCGAAGAGCCTTTGCGCCAGAAGATCACCGAAGCGGGCCTGACCCGTCTCGGCGTCTCGCCCAATCATTTCGCCGAATACCGTTATCTGCTGGACATGGACGGCTGGACCAACGCCTGGAGCCTGCTGCACAAGCTGATCATGGGAGCGGCCATCGTCAAGATCGCCTCTCCGGGCGGCTTCCGGCAGTGGTATTATGACCGGCTGGTTCCCTGGCGGAACTATGTCCCCATCGCCGCCGACCTGTCGGATTTCGATGCGGTGACCGAATGGATTTTCACCCACCCCGCCGAATGCGAAACCATCGCCGCCGAAGGCGCGGCCTTGGGCGAGGCGATCCAGCTGGAACCGGAAACCGACGCCGCCGCCAAAGCGATCATGCCCTTGCTGGCGCCCCTTTAGGCCGCGACGCGGAAAACGCCCAAGCTCATCCCGGCTTGTCTGCAACCTCGATATAGCCGCTCGCTTAATGCCCGTTTTGCCCATCGCGCTCTAGAAAAAACCGCCGGACGTTTCCGTCCGGCGGCCGATCCGTCTGCGGATCACTGCCCGCGCTGCGCGGCAAAAGCCGCTTTCAGCTGATCCCGGCTGAGTTCCTTCTCCCAGCGCGACACCACCAGCGTCGCCACGCCGTTGCCGATGACGTTGGTGATGGCCTTGCACTCGCTCATGAAGGGGTCGATGCCCACCACCACGGCCATGCCCGGCAGCAGCCGGGGATCGGCGACCGACAGCGTCGCCGCCAGCGTCACCAGCGAGGCGCTGGCAATGCCCGACGCTCCCTTGCTGGTCAGCATGGCCACCAGCAGGATCATCACCTGCTGCTCCATATCCAGGGGAATGCCCAGGATCTCCGAGATGAAGACGATGGCCAGGGTCATATAGATGTAGCTGCCGTCCAGGTTGAAGCTCCACCCCGCCGGCACGACAATGCCCACGGTGGAATTGCGGCAGCCCAGACGCTCCAGCTTTTCCATCAGACCCGGCAGCGCGCTTTCCGAAGAGCGGGTGCCCAGCACCAGGAACAGCTCGTCCTTGATATAGGCCAGGAACGAGAAAATGCTGAAACCCACCGACTTGGCGATGATCCCCAGCACCACCAGCACGAACAAGGCCGCCGTCAGATAGAACAGGCCGATCAGTCCGAACAGGCTGCCCAGGGCGCCGGCGCCGTATTTGCCGATGGTATAGGCCATGGCGCCGCCGGCGCCGATGGGAGCGACCTTGGTGACGATGCCCACCACCTTGAAGATGGCCTGCGCCCCTTCGCCGATCAGTTGATGCAGCACCTTGGTCTTATCGCCCAGAATCTGCAAAGCGAACCCGAAAAGGATCGAGAACAGCAAAATCTGCAGCACGTCGCCCGTGGCGAACGCCCCCACCACCGTGTCGGGAATAATGTGCAGCACCATGTCGACGGCGCTCAAGCCCTGGGCCGCCTTGGCATAGTTGGCCACCGCCGCCCCATCGGGAATGCTGCCGCCGAAATGCACGCCCGGCTGGGCGATATTGCCCACCGCCATGCCGATCAGCAGCGAAAAGGTGCTGATGACCTCGAAATAAACCATGGCTTTCAAGCCAACCCGGCCGACTTTCTTGGCATCGCCGACGTGGGACACGCCCGACACCACGGTAAAGAAGATGATCGGACCGATCAGCATCTTGATCAGCTTGACGAAACCGTCGCCGCAGGCCTTGAACCAAGGGTTCGAAGCAAATTCGGGCCACAGACAGCCCACGATCGCGCCCAGAAAGATCGCGAACAGAACCTGCGCATAGGTATGTTTCCACAGCGCCCGGCGCTTTTTCGCCCCGCCAGCCGGAGCCGTGCCCGGTTCATTCGTCGTTACGTCAGTCATGGAATTCCCCCTCGGCTTGTTGATAGTCGCCAGGATCGCAGCAGAATCGCAGGGAATGCCCGGCCCGAGCAGCGACAAAAGCGAGGGGCAGGCCCTGAAAAAACTCCTAACCCAAATAGGGGTATCAGAAAAATCCCCGTCTGTCCGGACAATGACGATCGAAACACATCACGCCGCTATCGCGGAAGCAGTTTCGCCTTTTATTAACCCTTTCCAGGTTATGAAAGACGCTGGCGCGGAGTGAGCCCCGCGGCTCTCCGCCGTTTTTTCGCGCGCCTCCCGTTTCCAAGGGACGCGCATCGCCCATCATCAGGGGATCGTCATGGAGCTTGCCGCAAGCCTTCAATCCGTCGCCACCTCGATCCAGCAGATCGACGCCTTGAGACAGAATCTGGGATTCCTCTTGCTCGACGCCGAGCGCAAATGCCGCCAGGCGTTGCAGGAGCAGCCGATGCTAGCCCCCGCCCATTTCCTGATGGGCATGGTGCAAATCCGCATCGGCCGCCCCAGCGAGGCCGTCAACGCCCTGCGCCAGGCGGTGATGTTCGGACTGGAGCAGTTGGAATTCCATCTGGAATATATCCGCGCCCTGGACAGCATGAACCGCTATGACGAAGCCCTGGACGCCGCCCAGACCATGGTGCTGTGCCACCCCGACGCCGCCCGCGCCCATCAAATTCTCTGCGATCACCTTTTGACCGCCGGCCGGCCGCAGGAAGCCAGCGCCGCCTTTCGCCGCGCCCTGGAGCTGAACCCGGAACTGCGCAAGGTGCGTCAGGCCGAGACCTACAAGGCCAAGGCCCGCCGCACCCGCGACGGCTTCTTCGACGCCTATTGCCAAGGCCAGGGTTTGGATATCGGCTGGGGCGGCGACCTGCTGGCCGCCAATTGCCGCGGCTGGGACATCGAGGACGGCGATTCCGAAACCTTGGAGGGGCTGGACGACGCCAGCTTCGACTTCGTCTATTCGTCCCACAATCTGGAACATGTGAACGACGCCGAGAAGGCTCTGAAGAACTGGTGGCGGGTGATCAAGCCAGGGGGAAACCTGATTCTGTTCCTGCCGCACCGGGATCTGTACGAAAAGAAGCGCACCTTGCCCTCGCGCTTCGCCGAACAGCACAAACGCTACTTCCTGCCCGAGAGCGACGATCCGCCCGATACGGTCGGCGTCCGCCAATTGGTGGAGCGCCTGCTGCCCGGCTCGGAGATCGTTCTACTCAAGACCTGCGACGAGGGGCACACCATCACCGACCCGGAAGTTCACAGCGACGGCGAATATTCCATCGAGGCCGTCATCCGCAAGGTTGGCTGAGCAAAAGCCGCATCGGCAAAAAAGAAGGCGGGAGGCTTAAAGCCCCCCGCCTTTTTCATGGGTTCCGATTCATGGGTTCCGGCCGGGGATCAGCCCAGGGCGGAAACGATTTCCTCGGTGACCTTCTTGGCGTCGCCGAACAGCATCATGGTGTTGTCGCGGAAGAACAGCTCGTTATCCACGCCGGCATAGCCGGACGCCATGGAGCGCTTGACGAACAGCACGGTCTTGGCCTTTTCCACGTCCAGAATCGGCATGCCGAAGATCGGGCTGGCCGGGTCGGACTTGGCCGCCGGATTGGTGACGTCGTTGGCACCGATGACATAGGCCACGTCGGCGGTGCCGAATTCGAGGTTGATCTCCTCCAACTCGAACACTTCGTCATAGGGGACGTTGGCTTCGGCCAGCAGCACGTTCATGTGGCCGGGCATGCGGCCCGCCACCGGATGGATGGCGTAGCGCACGTCGACGCCTTCCTTCTTCAGAACGTCGCCCATCTCGCGCAGGGCGTGCTGGGCCTGGGCCACCGCCATGCCGTAACCCGGCACGATGATGACCTTCGAGGCGTTCTTCATGATGAAGGCGGCATCGTCGGCCGAACCGGCCTTGACGGCGCGGTCGCCGGCCCCGCCAGAGCCGCCGGCGGCCGCCGCCGAGCTGTCGCCGCCGAAGCCGCCCAGGATGACGTTGATGATCGAACGGTTCATGCCCTTGCACATGATGTAGGACAGGATGGCGCCCGACGATCCCACCAAAGCGCCGGTCACGATCAGCAGCGGGTTCTGTAGGGTGAAGCCGATGCCGCAGGCCGCCCAGCCGGAATAGCTGTTCAGCATGGACACCACCACCGGCATGTCGGCACCGCCGATCGGCAGGATCAGCAGGAAACCGAGCAGCAGGGCCAGCAGGGTGATCAGCACGAAGGCGGTGACGGATTCGCCGCCGACGAACCAGACCACCAGGGCGGCCAAGGCGATGCCCAGGGCGGCGTTCAGCTTATGCTGGCCGACAAACACCAGCGGCTTGCCCGACACCAGTCCCTGCAGCTTGGCGAAAGCCACCAGCGACCCGGTGAAGGTGATGGCGCCGATGGCCAGCCCCAAGCTCATTTCCACCAGCGAGCCGCCGTGGATATGGCCGGGCACGCCGATATGATATGCCTCGGGGTTGAAGAAGGCCGCGCCGGCGACGAACACCGCCGCCAGACCCACCAGCGAATGGAAGGCCGCCACCAGCTGCGGCAGAGCCGTCATCTGGATCTTGCGGGCCACCACGGTGCCGACGGCGCCGCCGATGACGATGCCCAGAATGATCATGCTGAAGCTGACCACGCCGGGCGACAGCAGGGTGGTGGCGATGGCGATCACCATACCGGCGATGCCCCAGTTGTTGCCCTGCCGCGACGTTTCCGGCGACGACAGACCGCGCAGCGCCATGATGAAGCAGACGGAAGCGGCCAGATAGGCCAGGGACGTCAAATTCTCACTCATGATCCCGGTCCCCTTACTTCTGCTTCTTCTTGAACATCGCCAGCATGCGCTGGGTGACGATGAACCCGCCGAAGATGTTCACCGAGGCCAGGGTCACGGCGAAAAAGCCGAGAATCTTGGACAAGGTGAGATCGGCCGGGCCCGCCGCCAGCAGAGCGCCGACGATGATCACCGAGGAAATGGCGTTGGTCACCGCCATCAGCGGCGAGTGCAAGGCCGGGGTCACCCGCCACACCACGTAATAGCCGACAAAGCAGGCCAGCACGAACACCGTGAACAGGGAGACGAAGGTAGCGTGGCCGCCGGTCTGCGCCGCCGCTTCCGCGGTCTGCTGAGCCAGGGCCTGCGCGTTGGCCGCCAGTTCCTGGGCCTGCTGCGCCAGACGGCTGGTGCCTTCAACGATAGACTGATCCATATCCTAGCCTCCTCAACCGGCCTGCAGGGCCGGATGGACCACCTGGCCGTCGCGGGTCAACGCCGTGCCCTTGATGATCTCGTCGTCCCAATTGATCTTCAGCCCCTTCTCTTCCTTGTCGTAGGACAGGGTCAGGAAGTTCAGGATGTTCTTGGCGAACAGCAGGCTGGCGTCGGCGGCCAAACGGCTGGGAACGTTGGCATGGCCCACCAGGGTGACGCCGTGCTTTTCCACCACCTTGCCGAATTCAGAGAGCGGGCAATTGCCGCCGGCCTCGACCGCCAGATCGACGATCACCGAGCCCTTGCGCATGCCCTTGACCATCTCTTCGGTAATCAGCACCGGAGCCGGCTTGCCGGGAATCAGCGCGGTGGAAATGGCGATGTCGGTCTTGCGCAGCACTTCGGCGATCTTCTCGGCCTGCTTGCGCTTGTAGTCCTCGCTCATTTCCTTGGCGTAGCCGCCCTTGGTCTCGGCATCCTTCACCGCTTCGGGGTCGACCTCGACGAACTTGCCGCCCAGGGACTCCACCTGTTCCTTGACGGCCGGACGGACGTCGAAGGCGAACACGATGGCGCCCAGACGCTTGGCGGTGGCGATGGCCTGCAAACCGGCGACGCCGGCGCCCAGCACCAGCACCCTGGCTGGCGGAACCGTGCCGGCGGCGGTCATCATCATCGGGAAGGCGCGGCCATAGACGGCGGCGGCGTCCAGAACCGACTTATAGCCGGCCAGATTGCTCTGGGACGACAGGATGTCCATGCTCTGGGCGCGGGTGATGCGCGGAAGCATCTCCAGCGCGAAAGCCGTCACCCCGGCCTTGGCGAAAGCCTCCACCTGCGCCTTGTTCTGCAAGGCGGCCAGATGCGAGATCAGGATCGCGCCGGGCTTCATCAGCGCCAGCTCGTCCAGTCCTTCATCGGCGGTCAGCGGACGGGCCACCTTCAGCACGACGTCGGCCCCACCCAAGGCGGCGGCCTCGTCGGCGGCGATGGTGGCGCCCGCCTCGATATAAGCAGCATCGGTGATGGAGGCGCCTTCGCCGGCGCCGGTTTCCACCACAACATCGAATCCCATGCCGACATACTTCTTAACAGTATCCGGCGAGGCCGCGACTCGCGCCTCGTCAGCGCGGCGTTCCTTTGGGATGGCGATTTTCATCACTCGGTTCCCCTCAATCAGGTAACTGGATATCTCCCGTCCGGTCAGCATACGCCACGGCAAGCTTTTGCCAAGCTGTTTAAACGGCGGCAAAGCCCCGGAAACGGTTAAATATCAATGTCCAATCCACCCGCTTCCGGTTGATGAGAACCGGATCACGGAAAGACACAATATATCAAAATTCAGGAATTTCACGCACTATTTTGCATGTGCGAAGAAGGAATGAGAGAGACTTTAGTCGCATTGGTTATGAGAATATTCCCGATGGCAAGAGCCGATCCGCCGTATCAGCCCATGCGTATCACCCTTTGACGCATAGGGAATCTCGGTCATAATCACCCGCATCGAGAGACACCCTACCGTTCGCCCAGCAGAACCGGAGTCCGTCATTACGCCCCCGCCCGGCATCGACATCCCCGACCGTCCCGCCGCCCAGGCGCACCAGCAAAGCCTGGCCACGCCGGACTATCTGGAGCAACTTTACTGGTGGGCCTATGTGCGCCCCGCCGCCGTGCGTTTTTTCGAACGCCCCTGGCTGGTCAATCTGATTCTGTTAGGCAATTACCGGCGGCTGGGCTTGGCTGCGCTTGAGGCCTTGGGGCCGCGCATCGAAGGCAAGCTGCTTCAGGTCGCCTGCGTCTACGGCGAGCTGACGCCGAACCTTTGCGCCCATCTAGCTCCCGACGCCAGCCTGGACGTGGTGGACATCCTGCCGGTTCAGCTTGAAAATCTGCGTCGCAAGATCGGCGGCGACAGCCGCGTCAGCCTGATCCAGTCGGACAGCTCGGACCTGCCCATGGCCGGAGCCTGCTACGATCAGGTGCTGCTGTTTTTCCTGCTGCATGAACAGCCTCCGGAAACCCGCCGCCGCACGCTGGAGGAAGCCTTCCGCGTGCTGAAGCCCGGCGGCAAGCTGGTTCTCGTCGACTATTCCAAGCCGGTCGCCTGGCATCCGGTGCGCTTCGGCCTGCTGCCGATCCTGGGCCGGCTGGAGCCTTTCGCCCCCGCTCTCTGGCGGGACGGCATCGTCGGCCATCTGCCGGACGGCATCAGGCCCCGGACCATCGAGCAAACGCCGATTTTCCAGGGCCTGTACGAACGCGTCGTGATTACGAAGTAAAAAGGCGGCAGCGGCGTCTTACGACACCGCCTCCAACTCGTCGATGAAGCCCACCACCACGTCGATGCCGCGACGCCAGAAGGCCGGATCGGTGGCGTCCAGACCGAAGGGGGCCAGAAGATCCTGGTGACGCAAGGTGCCGCCGGCCTTCAGCATCTCGATGTACTTGGCCTGGAAATCCGGCACGCCGCCCTTTTGATAGACGTCGTACAGCG
This sequence comes from Candidatus Sulfotelmatobacter sp., assembly GCA_035538795.1. GTDB lineage: Bacteria > Pseudomonadota > Alphaproteobacteria > Rhodospirillales > Magnetospirillaceae > JAJZGK01. The sequence continues at coordinate 78,113 of DATLJS010000053.1, forward strand.
AATTCACCAGGCAATCGCCGAAGGCATAGGCGTAGACGTAGAAGGGCGTGTGAACGAAATGTGGGATATAGGCCCAGTAATGGGCATATTCCGCATCGAAGCGCAGCGCCGGCCCCAGGCTGTCGGTCTGGACCTGCATCCAGATTTCACCGATGCGCTCGGACGACAGTTCGCCGTGGCGACGTTCGTCGTGGATCATGCGCTCGAACTCGTAAAAGGCGATCTGGCGGACCACCGTGTTCAGCATGTCCTCGACCTTCGAGGCCAGCATGACCCGGCGGCGCTTCGGGTCGGTTTCGGCGTCCAGCATGGCGCGGAAGGTCATCATCTCGCCGAACACGGAGGCGGTTTCCGCCAGGGTCAGGGGCGTGTCGGCCAGCAACTGCCCCTGGTCGGCGGCCAGCACCTGATGCACGCCGTGCCCCAGTTCGTGGGCCAAGGTCATGACGTCGCGGGTCTTGCCCAGGAAGTTCAGCAGCAGATAGGGATGAGCGGAAGGCACGGTGGGATGGGCGAAAGCGCCGGGGCTTTTGCCCGGACGGGCCGGCGCGTCGATCCAGCCGCCCTTGAAGAAGCGTTCGCCGATGGCGCGCAGCTCGGGCGAAAAGGCGCCATAAGCGTTCAGCACGATCTTCTCGGCTTCGGGCCACGAGATGACACGGTCGATATCTTCGGGCAACGGCGCATTGCGGTCCCAATAGTCCAGCTGATCGACGCCGAACCACTTGGCCTTCAAAGCGTAATAGCGGTGCGCCATGGTGCTCCAGGCGCCCTTGACCGCCTGCACCAGGGCGTCCACCACCTCGTCCTCGACCTGATTGGACAGATTGCGGAACGAGGTCGGGCGGGCATAGTGCCGCCACTTGTCGTCGATCTCCTTTTCCTTGATCAGCGTGTTGGTGATCAGGGAGAAGACGCGGATGTTCTTGCCCATCACCTCGCCGAAGGCCTTGGCCGCCGCCTGGCGCACGGCTCCGTCCTTGTCGCTCATCAGGTGCAGGGTCTGGGCCGAGGTCAGCTCCTCGCCATTCACCGTGAAGCGCAGCTCGGCCATGGTCTCGTCGAACAGCCGCATCCAGGCCGAACTGCCGGCCACTTCCTTCTCATGCAGCAGCTGCTCGATTTCATCGGACAGCTGATGAGGACGGAAGGCGCGCAGATCGCGCAGCCACGCCGCATAATGCGCCGCCTTCGGCGACTTCAGCTTTTCGGCCAGCACGGCATCGTCCAGGCGGTTCAGTTCCAGGGTGAAGAACAAGGTCTGGGTGGTGATGAGGGTGGCGCGCTCCTGCATGCTTTGGCTGAAGCGGCCGCGCTCAGGGTCCGAGACGTTGGCGGCATAGCGCAACTGGGAAAAGCTGAGAACGCGGTAGAGACCTTCGGTCAGGCGCTCGAACTCGGCGATGGCCTCGCCCAATTCATCGCCGGAAATCGCAGCCAGCTTCCCCTGATAACGCTCCTGAAAAGCCTTGGCGGCAACGTCGGCGGCCTTCAGATCGGCTTCCAGCTTGGGCGAATCCGGCGAATCGTAAAGGTCGCTCAAATCCCATTCCGGCATCTGACCCAGATGATTAGCAGACACTGCGGAATCGGTTACAACCTTGTTCATCGTGAATACTCCTTGCACCCAAGCGGCATATAGGGTTGAAAAACGGCACAGCCAAGCCCTGCCTTTCCTCAGAGGGGAACCATACCCCAAGCGAAAGACCGGCGCAGATAAAAACATCGGCTGAACGGGAGACGGAACGACGATGGATTTCAAGGCCCTGACCAGCCTGACGGCGATGTTTTTCCAACAGGCCGAACGGATGGCCGATCAACCTTTCCTGTGGAGGAAGCAGGACAAGGAATGGCGCCCCCTGAGCTGGGGCGAGGTATCGAAGACCGTGGTGCAACTGGCCCACGGCCTGCGCGCCCTGGGCGTCAAGAACGGCGACCGCGTGCTGCTGGTGTCGGAAAACCGCCCGGAATGGCTGATGGCCGATCTGGCCATCATGGCCGCCGGAGCCATCACCGTCCCCGCCTATACCACCAACACGGTGGCCGACCATCTGCATCTTCTGAACAATTCCGGCGCCCGCATCGCCATCGTCTCCACCCGCGCCTTGGCCGAACGGCTGCTGGCCGCCGCCCTGCAGGCCAACCGCCAGCCCCTGGTGGTGGCCATCGAGCCGTTGGGCTTCAGCCAGAGTCCCGGAATCGAGATGCGCCAGTGGCAGGATCTGCTGGCCCTGGGCGCCGCCCGCGACGTCGCCGCTCCGCCGGTGTCTCCGGCCCGCGGCGACACCGCCTGCGTCATCTACACCTCGGGCACCGGCGGCGCGCCCAAGGGCGTGATGCTGAGCCACGGCGCCATCATCAGCAACTGCATGGGCGCCTATCACCTGTTGGAGGAAATCGGCCTGGAGGACGAGGTGTTCCTGTCCTTCCTACCGCTGTCCCATTCCTACGAACACACCGCCGGACAGTTCTTCCCCATCGCCATCGGCGCACAGATCTATTACGCCGAAGGCATCGAGATGCTGGGCGCCAACATGGCCGAGGTCCATCCCACCATCATGACCGCCGTGCCGCGTCTGTACGAGATGATGCGCAGCCGCATTCTGAAGGGCATGGACAAGAACGGCGGGCTGAAAGCCAGACTGTTCCGCCTGGCCCTGGATCTCGGCGGTCGCCGGGTCGAGGGGCAGCTGGGCTTTTTCGCCGGCCTGCTCGACCGGCTGCTCGACGTCCTGGTGCGCCGCAAGGTGGCGGAGCGTTTCGGCGGGCGGCTGAAGGCCATGGTGTCGGGCGGCGCGCCGCTGAATTACGACGTCGGCCTGTTTTTCACCGCCTTGGGCGTGCGCATCCTGCAAGGCTACGGCCAGACCGAGTCCGCGCCGCTGATCAGCTGCAATCCGCCGCGCCGGGTCAAGCTGCGCTGCGTCGGCCCCGCCGTGGCCGGAGTCGAGGCCCGCATCGCCGAGGACGGCGAGATCTGCGTGCGCGGCGAACTGGTGATGCAGGGCTATTGGAACGATCCGGAAGCCACCGCCGCCGTCATCAAGGACGGCTGGCTGCATACCGGCGATATCGGCCTGATCGACGAGGACGGCTACATCCGCATCACCGACCGCAAGAAGGACATTCTGGTCAATTCCGGCGGCGACAACATTTCGCCGCAGCGGATCGAAGGTTTCCTGACCCTGCGGCACGAGGTCGCCCAGGCCATGGTCTACGGCGACCGCCGTCCGCATCTGGTGGCCCTGCTGGTGCCCGACGCCGAAAACGCCGCCGCCTGGGCCCAGACCCACGGCAAGCCGTCGGACTTGGAGCAGCTGGTCGCGGATGGCGAATTCCGCCGCCACATGGGCCAAGCTGTCGACCGGGTTAATCAAACCCTGTCGCCCATCGAAAAGGTGCGTAAGTTCATCCTGACCGCCGAGACCTTCACGGTAGACAACGAGATGTGCACGCCCACCCTCAAAATTCGCCGCCATGTCATCAACGCCCATTACGGCGCGGCCCTGGATTCCCTCTACGACGAGCGGAAAGCCTGACTTTTTGCCCACACTGCGCGCCGAGCATGGCTGCCCCGGAGAATTGGCGCGGGAACATTCCCCCGATCCTTGGTACCCGTCTATCTCGTAACGTGTGGGAATCGAGGACAAGCCCTTGGTGATCGATCAGGCTTTCATCAAGCTGCATGGCGACCTTCCCCGGCAGGGAGTGGGTGCCGACTGGTGCACGCGCGAGGCGTTGAAGCGCCTGCCGCCATTGCGCAAGCCCCCCACCGTCATTGATCTGGGCTGCGGCCCCGGACGCCAGACCATCGTTCTGGCCCAGCATTTCCGCACCCCCATCCAAGCCGTGGACAACTGCAAGCTGTTTCTGGAACAGATGACGGAAGCCGCCGCCGCCGCCGGAGTGGCCGAACTGATCACGCCCCGGCTGACCGACTTTTCCGACCTGAGCGACCCCATGGGCAGCTTCGATCTGGTCTGGAGCGAAGGCTCGGCCCGGGTGCTGGGCATGGAACGCTCCCTGGCCCTGTGGGCGCCGCTGCTGCGCGCCCGCGGCGTAATGGCCGTCAGCGAATGCACATGGCTGGCCGAACCGCCGCCCGAACCGGCCCGCGCCTTCTGGTCCCACGCCTATCCCGAAATGACCGACATCGCCGGCAACATCGCCCACGCCCGCAAGGCCGGGCTGACGGTGTTCGACCATTTCACGCTGCCCCGCTCGGCCTGGTGGGACGAATATTACGCACCCCTGAGCCGCCGTCTGGCCGCTTTGCGCAATGAGGCCGAAAGCGACCCGGCTTTGGCCGCCTATCTTGCTGCAACGCAAGAAGAAATCGCCCTTTTCCAGCGCTGGGGCGACAGCTACGGCTATGTTTTTTATCTCATGCGCCCGGCCTGAGAGCGCTCTTTTCCTTGACGAAGCCGCTGTTGGCGGTCCCAATTGCGCCATGCTGACCCAGGATGAAATCGAAGACAGTTTCGAAACTGCCTTCCTGCACACCGTTGAAGACCTGCCCGACGCACAGCTTCAGTTGATGATGCATAACGTGCGCGAACTGCGCCGTTTAGCCCCGCCGTCGCTAGCGGTCTCCCGGGCCCGCGAAATCGTCGACGGCGTCCTGCTCCTGCGCGCTCCGCCCCCACCCGAGCCTGCCCCCGAACCTTTGCCCGAACCTGCCGCCGAGGTCGCCGTCGATGCCGGAAACGCGGAGACCACGGCCGACGCCGGAATCGCGGACGAAGCGGTCGCCGCCGAAAAGAAAGCGTCCGACGGCGATCCTCAAGCCATCCCTGCGGATGAAGCCCCCGAAGCCAAGACCGAGGACGCCGCCCCGCCCGGCTGGGCTCACCCCAGCGTCACCTTGGAAATGCCGTCCACACCGTTGCGGCGGATGATGCACTGGTTCTTTGGCTAGCTCTTTCCCGCGATTCGCGCGATGATGGCTCGTCTCTTCCCGGATTGCGGACACCCGTCTTGAGCAGCCTGTCCATCACCACCGCCAATTCCATGCAGGCCCTGACCCAGCTTCGGGCTTTGGACGCGATGAAAAGCGTGGGAAGCAAAACGACCAGCGCCGCCGCCACCCTGTTCGGCGATTCCAGCTATAGCCTGAACACTGATACCTTGACGGCCAGCAGCGACGGCTCGGGCTTCGGATCCGGTTCCCTAGCCACCGGCATGGTGGCGCTGTCCAATCTGCAAAGCGTGCTGACCGGCCTGCAATCCCTGGCCAAAAGCGCTGCCGACACCAACACATCCGATGCCAGCCGCAACGCCCTGCAAAGCCAGTACAACAGCCTGCTGACCCAAGCCAACGGTTTGATCGCCGGCGTCGGCGCCAACGGGCTGGTGTTGAAATCGTCCAGCGGCGCGGCGGCAAGCGATGCCGCCGGTTTGGGATTGTCGGCGGCCTCCTGGTCCAGCGCTGCGGATGCCGCCGCCAGCGTCTCCGTCGCCACCGCCGCCTTGTCGAACGTGAACGGCGTGCTGAAGAGCTTCGCCAGCTCGGCCGCCGCTTCGACGGCGGTGCGGGCCACGCTGCAAAGCTCGGAGCTGTCGACGCTGTTTTCCGGGGACGGCGCCAATGCCGATCTGACGAAGGAAATCGCCTCGCTCGACGGTTTGACCTCGGCCCAAAGCGCCCAGTCGATCCAGGATTATCTGTCGAACCGGAAAGCCGTGCTGATCACGTCAGCGTAAGCGGGCTGCCGTCGTCCCTCACGGCTTGGCGCAACTCTTCCAGCAAAGAGAAACCGGCCTCGCCGCCGTCGCCGGTCAGAGATTCGTCCAAGACCCGTCCCATGCCGTCCAAAAGACGACGGACCAGCCCTAGGGCCGGATCCGGCCACTCCTCGCGGGATTCCACGATGCGGCAAAGCTGGTTGCCCACCAGCGTCATCAGATCGAAGCCGAAGCTCCCCCCCTGCCCCTTCACGTCGTGGGCGATGGTGAAAATGGCCTTCATCACCGCCGGCCGCTGCGCGACCGGCGCCGCCGAAGCCTCCGCGAACAGGACGTTCAGCTTGCGCATGTCCTCGGCGACCCAGTCGAGATAGGCCGTGCGCAGCCCGGCGATCACCGCCTCGGCCTTGGCCACCATCTCCTGATCGACTTCCTGTTCACCGTTCACGCAGGTCTTCCCGTTGTTGGCAGAAGTGGATGGAACGCCTATTCCTGACAAGCGTCCGGCTTGACCGGCAAGATGATGTCCGCCGGGCCGACCCGGCGGTCCGGGCCGGAAAACGGCTGCTGCCCGCGCCGCCGGTCGGGACCGAAATAATCCGGGCTGCGCACGAAGGCCCGCGGCGTCTGCAACACCGAAGTGATGCGCGCCACCAGAGACCGGGCGGAAATCGGCTTGGCCAAAAATTCGTTGACCCCGGCGTTCCGCGCCTCGGCCACCAGGGCGGCTTCGGAATAGCCCGTGACCATGATGATGGGCAGAAAGGGATTCGGGCTTTCCGGGCTGTGGCGGATGGCGTGGGCAAAGCCGATGCCGTCCATCGGCTCCATTTTCCAATCGACGATGACGAAATCGGCGGGAAACGAATGCAGCCGCCGCAAAGCGTCGACGCCGTCGCGGGCCTCCTCGACCTGGGTGATGCCCAAAGTATGGAGCACGGTACTGATGAGCAGCCGGAAATGCTGGTTGTCCTCAACCACCAGAACCTTCAGCTCGACGCCGTCCAGGGCGCTCATCATGGATTCTCCAGCCAGGATTCGAGTGAACTCTAACCCTTTTGCACAAAAGCAACAACCGTTCGCATAGGAAGGCTGTCTCTACCAGGGTTGAGATTTGCCGCTGTAGTCCCAAAAACCGCCGCTGTTGGCGAAACCGACCGTTTCGATGACCCGGCGCATGCCGCTTACGGACTCGGCGGGCTTCAGCGGCGCCGAAGCTCCGCCCATGTCCGTCTGCACCCAACCGGGATGCAGCAGCAGCGTGGTGACACCCAGGGCCTTCATGTCGATGGACAGGCTTCTGACCGCGGCGTTCAAAGCCGCCTTGCTGGAACGGTAAGCGTAATAGGCACCCGAGCTGTTCTCGGCGATACTGCCCATCAGGCTGGTGACGAAGGCCACCTTTTGTCCTCGCCCGGCCAGCAGGTTGGGCAGCAGGGTCTGTGTCAGCATGATCGGCGCGACGGTGTTGCAGGCCAGGGTGCGCATCCAGCTTTCCGGCTCGATGACGCCCAGGCTTTGATGATCGCCGTAAACGCCGGCATTGTTCAGCAGCAGATCGATGGGCCGGGCCATCAGTTCGTCGCCCAGGGCGGCGATCTGCCCCCAGTCGGCGACGTCCAGCGGCAGCACCTCGACGCCCAGGGCATTCAGCGCCGCCGCCTCGGCCGGACGGCGGCAGGTGGCGATGACCTGCCAGCCGTCGGCGGCATATTGCCGGGCGAACTCCAGCCCCAGACCGCGATTGGCGCCGGTGATGAGAACGCTCGGCATGGCGCTTATTCCTTCTTCAGGGCCGTGACTTCGATCTCCACCTTCATGCGGGGATCGACCAGGGTGCAGGCGACGGTGGTGTTGGCCGGACGGATGCCCTTGAAATGTTTGCCCAGCACCGGGGCGATGCGTTCGAAATCGGTGGGATCGGTCAGATAGACCCGCACGCGCACCACGTCGGCCAAGCTGGAGCCGGCCTGCGCCAAGGCGCCGGAAATGGTGGCGAAAGCCTGCTCGGTCTGCTCGACGACGCCGTCGGCGATCTGGCCGTTGGCGAAGCCGCTGGTGCCGGCGACGAACACCCAGCGGCCGTCGACCACGGCGCGGGAATAGCCGGCAACTTCTTCAAAAGGCGAACCGGAAGAAATCAGACTGCGGGACATGGATCGTCAACTCCGAGAAAATATCGAAGCAGAACGATGGGTCCAACTGCCTGACGGAGCAAGCTTATTTTACTTACTCACTGATCTCTACAGCCAGTCCGCCATCGATCTCCACCACAGGTAGAGGCGCCAGATCATGTCCGTCCAGCGGCAGCTCCCAACCGTGGCTGGGGCATTCCAGGGTGCAGTTTTCGTGATCCAGCTTACCGTGCAGCATGGCCGCCCCATGATGGGGACAGCTGTTGCGCACGGCGATCAGCCTGCCTTGGTGGCGGATTACCAACACATGGCGGGGCGTATGGTGCGGCAGGCGCAGCCAGCCGGTCCAGCGGTCCTCGCCCTTGATCAGGTGGTGGTGCAGCTCGTGGATGGGGAACAGACGCTTATGGCCGGACATGAAGGTCTGCTCCCTCTCCGCGATCGCTTATTTTTTGTGGGCCGCCGCCATCTGGGCGTCGACCACCGCCAAAGCGGTGACGTTGACGATGCCCCGCACGGTCGTCGACTGGGTCAGGATATGAGCCGGAGCCCCCACCCCCATCAGGATCGGGCCGATGGACAGACCGTCGCCCAGCACCTTCACCAGATTGAAGGCTATGTTGGCGGCGTCCAGCGACGGCATGATCAGCAGATTGGCCTCGCCCTTCAGGACCGAGTCCGGGAACACCCGGTCGCGGATTTCCGGCGAGATGGCGGCGTCGGCGTGCATCTCGCCATCCACCTCCAGTTTGGGGGCGCGTTCGCGCAGCATGGCCAGCACGTCGCGCATCTTGTTGGAAGACGGGCTGGGGCGGCCGCCAAAGTTGGAATGGGACACCAGCGCCACCTTGGGAGTGATGCCGAAACGCCGTACCTCTTCCGCCGCCAGCAGCGTCATCTCGACCAACTGCTCGGCGCTGGGATCGTGGTTGACGTAGGTGTCGGCCAGGAAATAGGTGCCTTTGTCCAGAAGCAGCAGGTTCATGGCCGACGGCACCTTGACGTCGGGGCGCAGGCCGATGATGTCGGTAATGTGCTTCAGATGCTTCCAATAGCGGCCGATGACGCCGCAAATCATGGCGTCGGCCTCGCCGCGGCGCACCATCAGGGCGGCGATCACCGTGTTGCGGGTGCGCACCACCGTGCGGGCATATTCGGGCGCCACGCCGTTGCGGCACATCAGTTCGTAATAGGCCCGCCAATATTCCTGGAAGCGGGCGTCGTTCTGGGGATCGACCAGTTCGAAATCCTCGCCGATGCGCAGGCGGGAATCCAACTCGTCCAGACGGCGCTCCACGACCTCGCGGCGGCCCACCAGGATCGGACGGGCCAGGCCTTCGTCGATGATGGTCTGCACGGCGCGCAGCACGCGATGGCTTTCGCCTTCGGCATAGACCACCCGCTGGGGATTGCGCCGCGCCCGGTCGAACAGCGGCTTCATCACCAGACCGGAGCGGAACACGAACGAGTTCAGCTTTTCCTGATACTGCGCCCAATTGCCGATGGGACGGGTGGCGACGCCGCTTTCCATGGCGGCGCGGGCCACCGCCGGCGCGATTTTCAGGATCAGACGGGGATCGAAGGGCTTGGGGATCAGATAGTCGGCGCCGAAGCTCAATGCCTGATCGCCATAGGCCGCCGCCACCGTCTCGTCGGATTCGGCGAAAGCCAATTCGGCCAGGGCGCGCACGGCGGCCAGCTTCATCTCTTCATTGATGGCGGTGGCGCCCACGTCCAGCGCCCCCTTGAAGATGTAGGGGAAGACCAGGACGTTGTTGACCTGATTGGGATAGTCGGAGCGCCCGGTGGCGATCACCGCGTCGGCGCGGGCGGCACGGGCCTGTTCCGGCAGAATTTCCGGGGTAGGGTTGGCCAAAGCGAAAATCAGCGGCTTGTCGCCCATGCGCTGAACCATGTCCTGGGTCAGAACGCCGGCGGCAGACAGCCCCAGGAAGACGTCGGCGCCTTCGATCACCTCGCCCAGGGTGCGGGCGTTGGTGTCCTGGGCGAAAGGCTCCTTGTATTCGTCCATCAGCGCCGTGCGGCCCTTGTAGACCACGCCCTCGATGTCGCAGACGGTGATGTTCTCGCGCTTGACGCCCAGCCGCACCAGCAGGTTCAGGCAGGCCAAGGCGGCGGCGCCGGCGCCCGAGGCGACCAGCCGCACCTGATCGATATCCTTGCCCACCACCCGCAGACCGTTGAGCAGCGCCGCGCCGACGATGATGGCGGTGCCGTGCTGATCGTCGTGCATCACCGGGATGCCCATGCGTTCGCGCAATTTCTTTTCAACGACGAAGCACTCGGGCGCCTTGATGTCCTCAAGATTAATACCGCCGAAGGTCGGCTCCAGCGAGGCGATGATGTCCACCAGCTTGTCGGGGTCGCGCTCGTTGATCTCGATGTCGAAGACGTCGATGCCGGCGAAGTTCTTGAACAGAACGCCCTTGCCTTCCATCACCGGCTTGGCCGCCAGCGGCCCGATGGCGCCCAGTCCCAGCACCGCCGTGCCGTTGGTGATCACCGCCACCAGATTGCCGCGCGCCGTCATGTTGGCGGCTTCCTTGGGATCGTCCTTGATCAGTTCGCAGGCATAGGCCACGCCCGGAGAATAGGCCAAGGCCAGATCGCGCTGGTTGGCCAGCGGCTTGGTGGCGTTGACGCTGATTTTACCGGGTGTGGGAAGGCGATGATATTCCAGAGCGCTTTCGCGCAAATCGTCCGACATGAGCAATAATCTTTCGTTTCCTGCTGGACCGGCCTTCGAGGCTTTTCGGTAATTTTCGGAAAGAAATATGCATCGACCACGCAGGCGGCTTCAACGAAAAAGGCCCGCGCCAGGGGCCGGAAAACGACAAAACCCCAGGCCATAAAAGGACTGGGGTTTTGTCGTAAGCATATGGTGCGGTCAAGAAGACTCGAACTTCCACGGCCTTTCGGCCACAGCGACCTCAACGCTGCGCGTCTACCAATTCCGCCATGACCGCATCATGACTAGCCGACGCGAACGCCAGCCGGTAAGGTTGGCTTGTCTACCAAAACCCGAGGCAAGGTTCAAGCACCGTGTTCGACAACAGCGCCATAGAATGGATCATCAGCGATAAAAAAGTGGAATACCCCGACGCCAAGGCCTTCATGGAGGCCCGCGCGGCGGCGATCCGCGACGCTGGAGCCCCGGAATGCATCTGGCTGCTGGAGCATCCGCCCCTCTATACCGCCGGCACCAGCGCCAAGCCGGAAGACCTGTTGGAGCACAACCGCTTCCCCGTCTATGACGCCGGACGCGGCGGTCAATACACCTATCACGGCCCCGGCCAGCGGGTGGCCTACGTCATGCTGGATCTGAAGGCCCGCAACGCCGACATCCGCTGTTTCGTCCACGACCTCGAGGAATGGCTGATCCGCACCCTGGACCGTTTCGGCGTCAAGGGCGAACGCCGCGACGGCCGCGTCGGCATCTGGGTGCAACGGCCGGGCGGGCGCGAAGACAAGATCGCCGCCATCGGCGTGCGCGTACGCAAATGGGTGACGTTCCACGGCATCGCCCTGAACGTCGACCCCGACCTGTCCCATTTCGGCGGCATCGTCCCCTGCGGCATCCGCCAGCACGGCGTCACCTCGCTTTGGGATTTAGGCCATACCCCCACCATGGAAGAAGTGGACATGGCCCTGAAGGATTGCTTTGAAGAGGTGTTCGGAGCGGCAAGAGCCTGCAAGGCTTAACCCCAACCCCGCCGTCCCCGCCCCAGGTCAGACCGAGGGCAGCTTATGGAACCCCGGCGAAATCGGCGGCGGCGCCGGCTCGGTGGCGACGCTCGTGACCAGGGCCGCCGGCGGGCCTTGCCGGCAGGCGGCCACCATGGCGTAAACGGCGTCGGGCGGACCGCTGAGCAAAGCCTCGACCGATCCGTCGAAGCAATTGCGCACCCAACCGGTCAAATGGCGCGCCGCCGCCTGCTCGGCGGTCCAGCCCCGATACCAGACGCCTTGGACGCGGCCTTCGATGCGGACGCGCAGCGTGAGACTATCCTCGCTCATCCCCGTTTCCTTAAAACGAACGGCTCGAACAAACGCCGGGCCTCAAACAAACGCCGGGCGGATGCTTTCGCGTCCGCCCGGCGCCGTTTGCCTCAACGAGTGATCCGACTCAGTCGGCGAACTCGATGATCTTCTGGTCCACCATCAGGCTGTCGCCGGCCTTGGCGTGAACCTTGGCGATGGTGCCGTCGCGTTCGGCGCGAAGGATGTTTTCCATCTTCATCGCCTCGACCACGGCCAGCACTTCGCCGGCCTTTACTTCCTGTCCCTCGGCCACCGCCACCGAGACCAACAGGCCCGGCATCGGCGACAGCAGGAACTTGGACATGTCAGGAGCCGCCTTGACCGGCATCAGCGCAGCCAGTTCGGCGCCACGGGGGCTGTAGACCACCACGTCGGCCAGACTGCCGTTGTGGAACAGCTGATAGCCCTGGCCCTTGCGGTCGACCTGCACGACGATGGCGTGCTTGTTGTCGTCGTTGACGACGCCGCGGAACAGCGGCTGGCCGATGTCCCAGTCCGAGGTGACGGTGATGGTCGGCCCGCCCATTTCAAGGGCGTAGCCGCCTTCGATGGGACTGACCGAGTAGGGATAGTTGACGCCGTTGAAGACCACCACCCAATCGGTTCCGGGGCTGACTTCGTGACCCGGCATCTGACCGCTGATCGAGCAGGCGCGTTCCACCAGCTTCTGCTTGACGAAAGCGGCCACGGCCACCAGCAGACGCGGGTCTTCGACCGGCAGATCGGCGGCGGTGAAGCCGTTGGCGTATTCCTCGGCGATGAAGTTGGTGGTCAGCTCGCCCTTGACGAAGCGCGGATGCGCCATCAGCGCCGACAGGAACGGAATGTTGTGCGACAGACCACGGATGTAATACTCGTCCAGCGCTTGGCGCATGTTGGCGATGGCCATTTCGCGCACCGGGCCGTAGGAGCACAGCTTGGCGATCATGGGATCGTAGTACATGCTGATCTCGCCGCCTTCATAGACGCCGGTGTCGACGCGCACCTTTTCGTTTTCCGCAGGCGGAATATAGCGGGTCAGGCGGCCGATGGACGGCATGAAGTTGCGGTAGGGATCTTCGGCGTAGACGCGCGATTCCATGGCCCAGCCCTTGAGCTGGACGTCCTTCTGCTCCAGCGGCAGCTTTTCGCCGTGGGCCACGCGGATCATCAGCTCGACCAGATCGAGGCCGGTGATCAGCTCGGTCACGGGATGCTCCACCTGCAGGCGGGTGTTCATCTCCAGGAAGAAGAAGTTCCGGTGGGCGTCGACGATGAATTCGACGGTGCCGGCCGACTTGTACTGCACGGCCTTGGCCAGGGCCACGGCCTGTTCGCCCATGGACTTGCGCACGGCTTCGGTCAGGAACGGCGACGGAGCCTCTTCGATCACCTTCTGATGGCGGCGCTGGATCGAGCATTCGCGCTCGCCCAGATAGATCACGTTGCCGTGGCTGTCGCCGATCAGCTGGATTTCGATGTGGCGCGGCTGCTCGATGTACTTCTCGATGAAGACGCGGTCGTCGGCGAACGAGGACTTGGCCTCGTTGGTGGCCGAGATGAAGCCTTCATGGGCCTGGAGATCGTTCCAGGCCAGACGCATGCCCTTGCCGCCGCCGCCGGCCGAAGCCTTGATCATCACCGGATAGCCGATTTCCTTGGCGATCTTCACCGCCTCGTCGGCATCCTTGATGACGCCCATATAGCCGGGAACGGTGGAAACGCCGGCTTCCTTGGCCAACTTCTTCGATTCGATCTTGTCGCCCATGGCAAAGATGGCGTGGGCGTCGGGACCGATGAAGACGATGTCGTTGGCGGCCAGCTTTTCCTGGAACTCGCGCTTTTCCGACAGGAAGCCGTAACCGGGATGGACGGCTTCGGCGCCGGTCTGCTTGCAGGCTTCGACGATCTTGTCGGCCAGCAGATAGGATTGGGCGGACGGAGCGGCGCCGATATGCACCGCTTCGTCGGCCATCTGCACATGCAGGGCTTCCTTGTCGGCGTCCGAATAGACGGCCACCGTCTTGATGCCCATCTTGCGACAGGTCTTGATGACGCGGCAGGCGATCTCGCCGCGGTTGGCGATCAGGATTTTCTTGAACATCGCGGCTTCCCCTTAGAGCGGAATGTTCCCGTGCTTGCGCCACGGGTTTTCGAGCTTCTTGTCGCGCAGCATGGCCAGGCTGCGGCAAATGCGGCGGCGCGTGGCATGCGGGCGGATGACATCGTCGATGAAGCCGCGATGGCCGGCGACGAAGGGGTTGGCGAACTTCTGGCGATATTCCTCGGTCCGGTCGGCGATCTTCTGAGCATCGCCGATATCCTGGCGGAAGATGATCTCCACGGCGCCCTTCGGGCCCATCACCGCGATTTCGGCGGAAGGCCAGGCGAAGTTGACGTCGCCGCGCAGATGCTTCGAGCTCATCACGTCGTAAGCGCCGCCATAGGCCTTGCGGGTGATGACGGTCACCTTCGGCACGGTGCATTCAGCGTAAGCGTACAGCAGCTTGGCGCCGTGCTTGATGATGCCGCCATATTCCTGCGAGGTGCCCGGCAGGAAGCCCGGAACGTCGACGAAGGTCACCAGCGGAATGTTGAAGGCGTCGCAGAAGCGGACGAAACGGGCGGCCTTGCGGCTGCTGTCGATGTCCAGGCAGCCGGCCAGCACCATCGGCTGGTTGGCGACGATGCCCACGGTCTGGCCTTCCATGCGGCCGAAGCCGGTGATGATGTTGCCGGCGTAGGTCGGAGCGATCTCGAAGAAATCCCCGTCGTCCACGACCTTCTGGATCAGTTCCTTCATGTCGTAGGGCTTGTTGGGATTCTCGGGGATCAGGGTGTCCAACGAGGTCTCGATACGTTCGGCCGGATCGTTGGTCGGGCGCACCGGCGGCTTCTGCTTATTGTTCGACGGCAGGAAGTCGACGAAGCGGCGCAATTGCAGCAAAGCCTCGACGTCGTTCTCAAAGGCCAGATCGGCGACACCCGATTTGCTGGTGTGGGTGACGGCGCCGCCCAGTTCCTCGGCGGTCACGGTTTCGTGGGTCACGGTCTTGACCACGTCCGGGCCCGTCACGAACATGTACGAGCTGTCCTTCACCATGAAGATGAAGTCGGTCATGGCGGGCGAATAGACGGCGCCGCCGGCGCAGGGGCCCATGATCATCGAAATCTGCGGCACCACGCCCGAGGCCATCACGTTGCGCTGGAACACTTCGGCATAACCGGCCAGGGAGGCGACGCCTTCCTGAATGCGGGCGCCGCCGGAATCGTTCAGACCGATCACCGGAGCGCCCACCTTCAGGGCGTGATCCATGATCTTACAGATCTTCTCGGCATGCGCTTCGGACAGCGAACCGCCGAACACGGTGAAATCCTGGCTGAACACAAACACCAGACGGCCGTTGACGGTGCCGTAGCCGGTCACCACGCCGTCGCCGGGAATGGACTGCGAACCCATGCCGAAATCGTGGCAGCGATGTTCGACGAACATATCCCATTCCTCGAACGAGTTCGGATCAAGGAACAGTTCGATACGTTCACGTGCCGTGAGCTTGCCCTTCTTATGCTGGGCTTCAATACGCTTAGGACCGCCGCCGGCGCGAGCGCGCGCGCGCTTTTCTTGCAGCTGTCGGATGATCTCCTGCATGGACTCCCCCGAGTTCTTGACTTCTTCGACCGTTTATCGGCCAGGGGCTTCGAGATATCATCAACCGCAGCGCATATCCACAAAATTGCTGCTTTATGATTGCATAGGGGGGTATCCCGGCAAGCATAGTTCAACGAAGCGGCCAGCCGCCGCAATATCATTGCGCAAAGCCTCGCGGCGCTTGATCGCCTCGGCGTCGTCGCCCCAGAATTCTATCTGATAAGTTTCGTCCAACTGCGAGGCGGCAAAAGCCTCTTCGGCAGTCAACCTGCCGTCGATCATCGACAGTCCCAGGAACAGCGATCCCATGCCCGCCACCGCCGCCTGCAGGGCCGTCAGCCGCCAGTCGTCGTAAGCCTCCACGTGCCGGCGCAAAGCCGCCATGGTGGCGTCCGGCTGGACAATCGGCAAGATGCCGGACGTTACGTCGATCTCGACGCCCAACGCCGCCGACACGCCGTCCAGGACCGGCTGCCACAGGCCATGCTGGCGGGCCACCAGATCGGACGGCGATTCGGCGCGGTAGCACAAAAGGTCGGTGCCGGCGTAATTCAGCACATGCTCGACCACCGGCCTGCGTTTTCCCGCCACCCGATCCAGCGCCGTGCTGGCCAATTGGGTCAGCGGCATGGTGTGGGGCTTGATTTCATCGACCTGGGCCAGCCATTCGCCGGCCACCGCTTCGGCCAAAGCGGCATAGGGCAGCACCAGAGGCGATTTTTCGGGAGTCTTCACCGTCCGTCCGTCGAGAGTCACGGCAAAGCCCTCGGCGGCGGCGGCAACCGCGGCCTGCTTATAAAAACGCTTCATTGTCCTCAGTCCCCGATCAATCCTTGCAGCAGGCCGCCCAAGCCGCCGCCGTCGTTCTTGCTTTTGGCTTTGCCCTTGGCCGGAGCGCGCCCGGCGACGGGCTTGCGCGTCTGCGCGATCGCCGCCAAACAGGGATTGGCGCTGCCGGTTCCCGAGCTGACCAGCGGCACCAGTGCGCCCAGCGGTCCCAAGGCCAGTCCGCCAACGGCCCCCACCACGCCCTTGACGATGGCCCCCTTGTTGGGGCTCAACACCGGTTGGGTCAAAGTGCCCTGCACGTCCACCGGCACCGACAGGCTGAGCAGACTGGTTTCCTTGGGCTTCGGCGACAAGGTCAGATCCAGGGTCTCGCTGCCCAGATTGACGCTGCCTTGTCCGGCCACCGTCATGCGGGTGGTGTCGAACAGCAGAGCGTCGCTTTTGGCCAAGCCGTCGGTGATGATGAAACGGCTGACTAGGCACTGCATCTCGGTGTCTTTTTCCTGAACCCAGGGCGCCAGCTGTTTCAGTAGATCCAGAGCCAACGCATCGGCGTAAACGCCTTCGACCCGTCCCTTGCCGGTGACCAGAAGACTTTCGCCGGAAGCCCGCGCCATAATGGCGTGGGGCGTCGCGCCGGTTCCGCTCAGACGCAGGCGCAGATCGGAACTGCCGCCCCGCAGGGTGTCGGCCACCTTGAACGACCGCAGCACCTCGCCCAGCCCGACCTTATCGGCGTCGACGGACAATTGCACCAGCGGCTGGCGGCCGGTGACGTCCACCTGAATGTCGGCCTTGGCCTTGCCGCCGGCCAACATGGCGACCGATGGCTGTGCCGAAAGCTTGCCGTCCTTCAACCGGGCGGACAATTGCACCATCTGGGCCAGCAGCAGATTGTCGGTCAGACGCTCGATCTTCCATTCCAGGTCCAGGTCCAGCATCTGCAGCAGAGCGAACGGCAAAGGCTGATCGGGGAAAAGGCGGGCGTCGGGCATGTCGCCGGCCTTATCCTTGCCGGCATCGGGAGAAAGTTCCTCCAGGCTGACCGAATTCGAGGACAGACGCGCGGTGATGTCGGGGCGCTTGCCCGACAAACGGAACACCACGTCGCCGGACAGATCGGACTTGCCGACCGTCGCCTTCAGATCCCCCAGCCGCCAGCCGTCGGCCAGATCGCCGAAGCGGGCCTGCGCCTTGAGCGGACCGATGGCCGGCAAAGTGACGCCCAGCGACTTGTTGAAACCGGCTAGGCTCGGACCTTCGGCGGTCAGCAGCAGATCGACGCCCTTCATCGACAGAGGATCGCGGATCGCCCCCTTCAGGGTCAGGGCGGCGGCATCGCGGCGGCCCAGGGCGGCGTCGAGATCGGTGATGACCGGGCTGGACAACGCACCCTTGACCATCATGTTGATCCGCGCCGCGCCCAAGGCCGGCAGGGGCACGCCGATCAATTTTCCCGTCTCCGCCAGATCGGCGGAATCGGCGGCCATCTTCAGCAGCAGAAACGGCCCGCCCCGGCCCCCCGACACGCTGCCGTCGGCGGTGGCGACCAAACCGGGCAGCACCGCCTTCAGCTTGACGGGAAAGGAACGGCTTTCGTTGCGGTTCATGAAGTCGTTGAATTCGCCTGCCGAACCCAAGGTGCCGGAAACGTCGTAATGCCGTCCGTTCCAGGTTCCCACCGACAACAGCCCCACCGGCGCGCCGGGAATCGGCGCGTCCAGAGTCAGACGGTCGATGGATACTTCGTCGTTGCGGCCGGACGCGGCGTCCCGATAGGTGACGTGCACCTTATTGAAGGCCAATTGCGCAATGGAAAAGCCGGTCGGCGTGCCCTCGGTGGTCAGGCTGCCGGGAGCGACCCCCTTGGTCTCGCCGAACTCCCAATTGCCTTGACCCTTGGCGTTGTTCTCCAGCAGCAGATCGGCATCCTCGACCGCCAGACGGCGGATGTTGACCCGCCGCCCCAGCAAGGCCACCAGACCGATATTGGCCTCCAGCCGCCCAGCCCTCAGCAGGGGACGGTCCTTGTCCCAGGCAGCGTTGGACAGTACCACGTCGCGGGCCACCAGCGCCGGGTTCAAGGACAGGCGCAGCGACAGGCGTCCGTTAATGGTCAAATCCCGGCCCGTGGCGTCCTTGGCCGCCTGGGCCAGAAGCTGGCGATAGGCGGAAACGTCGATGGATTTGGCGACGGCGATCAACGCCACCGCCAGCATCACCACACCGGCCAGCGCCAGCTTGATGATCAGTCCGACACGCATGGTCAGCTCCTTACCATCTGCGCGGCCAAGGTCGGCACCCCGGCATAATCCTCGGCCAGATGATGGGCCCCCGCCTCGGTCAAATCCTCGGGCGGATGATACCCCCACACCACGCCCAGCGCGTGGGCTCCGGCCTGACGGGCCATCAGCATGTCATAGGCGGTGTCGCCGATCATCACCGTGGCGTCGGCGTCGGCGCCGCATTCGCTCATCGCCCGCAGCAGCATGGCGGGGTGCGGCTTGCCGGGATTGTCGTCGGCGGTCTGGCGGGTGACGAAGCGGCCTTGAAAGCCGTGGCGTTCGATCATCGCGTCGACTCCGCGCCTGGATTTTCCCGTCGCCAGCCCGAGCAGCCATCCTTCGGCCTCCAGCGCGTCCAGCGCCGCGACGGCTCCGGGGAACAAAGGCTCGCTGGTGCCGGCCTCCAGGCGCAGCCCCTGGAAAGCCTCCTTATAAGAGTGGGCGACCCGGT
This sequence comes from Candidatus Sulfotelmatobacter sp., assembly GCA_035538795.1. Taxonomy (GTDB): domain Bacteria; phylum Pseudomonadota; class Alphaproteobacteria; order Rhodospirillales; family Magnetospirillaceae; genus JAJZGK01. The sequence goes on from DATLJS010000053.1 coordinate 97,148, forward strand.
GGGCCAGCTCGTCGTCGGGCTCCGGCAGCAGGCGCGCCACGGCCTCCACCAGCGACAGGCCGATGATGCGGCGCACGGCGTCCGGGCGCGGCGTCCCCAACCCATGGACCGCCCAGGCCTGGGTCATGGCGGAGATGATATTATGCTGGCTGTCGATCAAAGTCCCATCGACGTCGAACACGGCGAGGCGGGGAAAGGCTGTCATGGACGCTTCTTGTCTGTTCTCTCGAGACGGCAGTCTAGCCCAGAGACGGGCGGCGCTCCACCATCACAATTCCACGCCCATGGATTTAAGGTTGTTCCACAAAGGCGCAAAGGCTGCTTCGACGCTTTGGCCGAAGCTTTTGCGGAAAGCCGCCTGATCGTCGCCTCCCAGCTTTTTCAAAGGCGCGAACAAAGCGCCGAACAGCACCTTGAACTGATCGCCGCCGAACGGAGGCTTGGGGACGTCCTCTTCCACCTTGGGCTTGGGAATGAAGGCGTTGGAGGCTAGGCTGACCGATTGCCGGTCGTACTGCATCAGCTTAATGAACCAGTCGCGGCGCAGATCGAAGCGTTTGAAGTTTTCGGCAATGCGCAGCAGAACGGTCCACAGAACCACCCTGGCCCGCGGATCAGCCAGGAAATCGTCCCAACCGAAGGGCGGGAATGGTTCCGATTTCATCTTGGCGACGATGGCGGCGCAGGCCTCGGCCAAAGGCGCCTGGCCATCGCCCATCACCAGATGAATGAAATGGAAATAGTTGGGCAGAATGTCGCGGGACAATTCACCCGACTGCAGCAGCTCCCCCAGCGGCGAGATCAGCAGCCGCTGATAGGGATCGTCGATTTCCTCCGACGCCAGATTGCGCGCCGTCTGGTCGGCCATCGCCATCAGCAGGTCCGAAACGGAGAAGACAGCTCCGGCCTTGCGCAGCAGATCCGGCCCGACCGCCGAACCGGCATATTGCCGGTCCACCGCCTGGACGAACGCCTCGACCACCCGGCCGGCGAAGCGGCGCAGTTCGGAGGAGGCGTCGCCGCTCATAGCGCCTAGTCCTCGTCAAAGGCGACGAAGGGTTCCCCCGCCGCCGATTCGTCGAAACCGAAAAAGCTCCAGGTCGCCGCCATATGTTCAGGCAACGGAGCGATCACGCGGATGACCCCCTTGCGGGGATGAGGCACTTCAATGGCGCGGGCATGCAGGTGCAGCTTCTTGCTGACGCCCTGGCCGGTCAGATAGGCTTCCTGCCCGCCGTATTTGCCGTCGCCCTGAATCGGCGTGCCGATCAAGGCGCAATGGGCGCGCAACTGGTGGGTGCGGCCGGTGCGAGGCTCCATTTCCAACCATGCCGCCGACCTCAAAGCCCGTTCCACCACCCGGTAATAGGTGACGGCGCGCCGGCCCTCCTCCTCGTCGACCTGCACTTTGTCGCCCATGCGTCCGCCGCCCATCTTCGCCAACGGCGCATCAATGCGTCCCTGGGGATGTTTCGGCACTCCCACCACCAGCGCCCAATAGCATTTGCGCGCCGAGCGGCTGCGAAAGCTGGCCGCCAACTTGGCGGTGGCCGCGGCGTTGCGGCCCAGCAGCAAGGCGCCGCTGGTATCCTTGTCCAGACGATGGACCAGACGCGGACGCTCCGGCGCTTCGAACTGTAAAACGTCCAGCATGGCGTCCAGATGCCTTTCCATGCCGGTGCCGCCCTGCACCGCCAAGCCCGGAGGCTTGTTCAGCACGATGACGTCGTCGTCGATATAGAGAACGGCCTCCTGCAGCGCGCGGGCGTCGGCCTGGCTGATTTTCGGTTCCGGCTTGGCGCGCGGCTCCTCGCCCAGCAGCGGTGAACCGCCCAGCGGCGGCACCCTGATCTGCTGTCCCGCTTCCAGCCGCTGATTGGACTTGGCCCGCTTGGCGTCCACCCGGACCTGTCCGGTGCGAAGAAACTTTTCCAGCATGCCGTGGGCGATTTCGGGAAAATGCCGCTTGAACCAGCGATCCAGGCGGATGTCGGCTTCGTCTTCGGAAACGGTCAGGGTCTGAACAACGGACAAATCAAGGCTCGCACGATAAGGGGAAATCAGCGGGCCATTGTAAGGGGTGGATGGGCAGCGGCGCAATGGGGCGCAATCCGCGCGTCAGTTGTGGCTGATGTCGCTTAGTCTGGCGGCGACCTTGACGTCGGAGAAATAGCTGGGCAATCCCGTCTCGACCACCCCGGCCTCCCCGCCGCTGACCGCCCATTGCAGGAAGCGCATGCGGAACTGCCCGGCCACTGGGCGATAATTCTCGCCGCTCTTGATGTTGCTGGAAATCGTCGGGAAGCGGATGATCTGCACCGGACCGCTGCCCTTCACCACATTTCTCCAGCTGCTTTGGTAGAACACCCCCAGCGTGGCGTCCAGAGCGTACCACTGCCCATGCAGCTTGACCTCGTTGAAGACATGCCCGGCATGCGTCAGCTCGATCTTCCGCGACTCCAGACCGGCGCGCTTCAGAAGATAGTAAAGGATATTGGCGTAATCGACGCAGCAGCCGATGGGAGCCGACAGGAAATCGTGCGCGGAAACGTTTTGCTCGGCGCCGTAATCCTGATCCTCGTTCCGAATGACGCAGCCGCTTTGCTGAATTTCACGGGCATTGCCGAAGGGAAACAGATTGGCGGCCAGGTTCAAGAAAAACAGCGCCTTGTAGCGGTCCTCGTCGTCAAGGCCCCAGCGGTTCATCAAATAGCCGCGCAGGGACACCCGCTTTTCTTCCCACTGGGAATAGAACGCGTCGAAGTTGGCGTAATCCTGGTTGGAATCGAAAATGCTTTCATAGTCCACCATCCCGGTCCACCCCACCTGCAGGCGATTGCCGCGAGCGCCGAAAGGCGTCGTGTCCAGCCACAGAGTCATGCTCAAGGGGATGACCACAGCCGACACCACCGTCAACACAAGACGCAGAGTGAACGGCGGACGAACGATCAGGGCGGCGCCGACACTGAATGCCGCCACACCCCAAGCCGCCCATTTGAGAAGGGTCAGTTTTTTGGGCCCGAGAATCGACCCATTGCCCAATACGGCAAGAAGATCGAAGTCAAACTCGCGCATCGTGAAGTTGCAAATATATGGCAGAGAACACGCCAGAACGACAATTGCGGCCATACACAGATAAATCTGCGTCAAAGCCTCTAGCTTTCGGTCGCCTTGCACCACCCTGCGCCACTCCAAGAACGATGGGACAGGGCCATCTATACACAACTTCACGAATCGCGAACACTAAACTTAGATGACACCATCCTTTGGTAATAGCTCATCGGCCTTTACGGGCAGCCGCGCTTTTCAAACTATCTATCACCTGACTCATCGCCCGATTCAAATCGCCTGCATTTGAGTCGACGGCCTGAGAACTTCCCGAGACCTCTTCCACTGCTTTAGCCGTCCCCTCGACTTCGCCGTGAATCGAAACGATGTTCTGCTGCACCGCCGAAACCTCCTGCGCAGCCTTCTGAATGCCGCCGCTGACCTCGGACAAGGCGGCATGCTGCTGCTCGACGGCGTGGGCGATCTGGGTCGAGGTTTCCTCGACGCTATGGATGGTCTGAGTGATTTGGCCGATGGCCCCCACCACTTCCCGCACTTCGCGCTGCACCGTGTCCAGGATTTGGGAAATTTCGCTGGTGGCCTTGGCGGTCTGGTTGGCCAAGGTCTTGACCTCGCCGGCGACGACGGCGAAGCCCTTGCCGGCCTCTCCGGCACGGGCGGCTTCGATGGTGGCATTCAGGGCCAAAAGATTGGTCTGCGCGGCGATGGCCTGAATCAGTCCCACGGCCTGCCCCACCCGCTGGGCCGCTTCGGACAGATTGTGGACGGAGGTCGACGCCTGACCGGCCTGATTGACGGCCTCGCCGATAATGCGGGCGGCACCGCCGACCTGTCGGCCGATTTCCGAGGATGAGGCGGTGATTTCCTCGGTGGCCGCCGCCATGGACTGCACGACATCCATGGCCCGTCCTCCGGCCTCGGCGACATCCTGGCTGGTGCGACTAACGCTGTCGGTACGGTCGCACAAAGTTCCCGCCGCCGAGCGCAATTGCCCCGCCTGCCCCCCCAAAGCCGCCGCGATGCGGCTGACCCGGGCGTCCAGGTCGCCGGCCAAGGTCAGCAGCAATTCTTTCTCGTGCTGCTGGCTTTCCTCCGCGCTCTGCTGCTGCTGAGCCCGCAGTTGGGCGTTTTCCAAACCGCGTTCGCGCAAGCTTTCAATGACACGGGCCAAGGCTCCGATCTCGTCGCCTCGTTGGGTCAAGCCCACCCGCTGCTCCAGATGACCGTCGGCGATGCGTCCCGTCGCCTCGCCCAACTCGGTCAAAGGCCGCAGAATGACGCGCGCCATCCAATAGGCCCCCATGGTCACCACCAGGGCGATCGCCAGAACCACGGCCGAGTAGGATTTGACCTGAGCCATGAAGGCCGCGTCCACATTGTCCATGTAGACGCCGGTCCCCATCATCCAACCCCACGAGGCGTTGACCGCCGAATAGCCCAGCTTGGGCACCGAATCCTCGAAGCTGTGTCCGGCTTTCGGCCAATCGAAATCGATGAAGCGCCCCCCCTTGCGATCTTGGCCGATCAGCATCTGAATCACCGGATGCCCCTTGGGATCCTTGAAGTTCAGAAGATTTTTGCCTTCCAGATCAGGTTTGACGGCATGCATCACCACGTTGCCGTCCAAATCGTAGACGAAGAAATATTCGACGCCGTCGAAACGGATGGCGCGCAAGGCGTCCTTGGCCAATTGCTGGGCCTGATCCTTGGGCAGCTTGCCATCGTCGGCCCGTTTTTGCAGGTCGGCGACAATGGTGGCGGCGCTGTCGACAACCGCCTTCAGCTTCTGCCGGTTGGCCTCGATCTGCTGGTCCCGCTGATCCAGGATCGAATAGGCGGCCAGAGCCACCAAGCAGATAAACGTCACAACGGGGAAAAGAATTATTTTCCCGCGAATTCCCAAGCCAGTTCGCATCATGATGCCCCTCGCGGAATACCCCTACCCCCAGAAGGAAATCATGGCACGACCTAGCGCCAAATCAATATGTCCAAAGTTTGAGAAATTAATAGGAACGATTTCGCAAATGCGAGATCATACCGAGATATGACAGTAACATTCCAAGATCACGGACAATCGACAACGAAAAAATTATTTCAAATGCGAACAAGCAGAACAGAATCCGTCGCCATGCTTTTCTTTGCAGGCATCGGGAGAAGAGGAGCTGAGGCTGGCGGTCTATCATCATCGGGCGACAACGAATCGGGACGGCAGCCCGGATCGGGACGGCAGCCCGGATCGGCGGGAAAGCCTGCCTCAGCCTTCGCTGGATTTTCTCGCCCGCAGGCGATCCCAATAATCCAGGCGCTTCCTGATCTCCCGCTCGAAACCGCGTTCGACGGGGTTATAGAAGCGGCGGCGCACCATGCCGTCGGGAAAGTAATTCTGTCCCGAGAAACCGTCGGCGGTGTCGTGATCGTATTCGTAGCCCTTGGCGTAGCCCAAATCTTTCATCATGCGGGTCGGCGCGTTCAGGATATGCATGGGCGGCATCAGCGAGCCGGTTTCCTTGGCGGCCCGCACCACGGCTCCATAAGCCTTGTAGGCCGCGTTGGATTTGGGGGCCGTCCCCAGATAGATCACCAACTGAGCCAAGGCCAATTCGCCTTCGGGACTGCCAAGCCGCTCATAGACATCCCAGGCGGCCAAGGCCTGCACCACGGCGTTGGGGTCGGCCAGGCCAACATCCTCGACGGCGAAGCGCGTCAGACGCCGGGCGATAAACAACGGATCTTCCCCCCCCGCCAACATCCGGGCCATCCAATAAAGCGCGGCATCGGTGTCAGATCCCCGCAACGACTTATGCAGCGCCGAGATCAGGTTGTAATGACCTTCCTGCGCCTTGTCGTACAACGGCATCCGCTTTTGCACAGCTCCGGCCAAAGCCTTGGCGTCCAAGGCCGGTTCGGGGGGCAAGGCAAGAACCTCCTCGACCAGATTGAGGAAATAGCGGCCATCCCCGTCGGCCATGGCGCGCAAAGCCGCCCGGCCATCGTCGGTCAGCGGCAGGGAGCGGCCTGCCTCGTCCTCGGCGCGGCGCATCAGCTTGTCCAGGGCGTCGTCGTCCAGGCGGCGCAGCACCAGAACCTGCATGCGCGACAGCAAGGCCGCGTTCAGTTCGAAAGACGGATTTTCCGTCGTCGCCCCCACCAAGATCACCGTGCCGTCCTCGACGAACGGCAGGAAGCCGTCTTGCTGGGCCCGGTTGAAGCGGTGGATTTCATCGACGAACAACAGCGTTCCCTGCCCGCCGGTCCGGCGCTTGGCGGCGGCGTCGAACACCTTGCGCAGATCGGCGACGCCGGAAAACACCGCCGACAAAGGCTCGAAATGCAGATCGGTCTGTTCCGCCAGCAGCCGCGCGATCGTGGTCTTGCCGCATCCCGGCGGTCCCCACAGCACCACCGAGCTGAGGCGCCCCTGCCCCAGCATGCGGCCCAAAGGTCCATCGGGACCGACCACATGGTCCTGCCCCACCACCTCGTTCAAGGTCTTGGGACGCAGACGGTCGGCAAGCGGGCGGGGCGCTTGATGATCGAACAGTCCCGCCACGTCAGTTGCCGAGACTGATGGACAGGGTTTCGCCGTTGCGGCGGATGGTGATGTCCCAGGTCTGCGGATTGCCGGCCAGGGCGGCGCGCAGTTCGGCCACGCTGGCGATGGACTGGCGGTTGACCTTGACGATGATATCGCCGGGCTGGAATTGAAGGCGATAGGCGATGGTGCCGGGCTTGATGCGGATGATGGTCGCGCCCGGCTCCACCACGTCCAACCCCACCTCGTCGGCTAGGGCCGGATTCATGTTGGCGATGGTCGCCCCGGTAAAGGGTGTCCGCCCGTCCACGTCGGTGGTATCGCGCGCCGGCACGTCCGGCGGCGCCGCCAGCTTGGCCTGCACCGTCATCGGCTGACCGGAACGCACCACCGTCAAAGTGGCGGTCCCACCCACCGGCAGCATGGCGATGCGGAAGCGCAAAGCCTCGGCGTCGTCCACCCCTTTGCCGTTGATGGTGGTGATCACGTCGCCGACCTTCAGGCCGCTGACCTCCGCCGGACTGCCTTTATGAATGGTGCTGATCAGCACGCCCTGGGGATGGTCCAGCTTCAATGACTGGAACATCTCGCCGGTCACGCCCTGCCCGCCCGCGCCCAGCCAGGGGCGCACGGCCTTGCCGCCGGTCATGATGCTGTCCACCACGCTTTTGACCATGTTTGAGGGAATGGCGAAGCCGATCCCCACCGAACCGCCGCTTTGGGAATAGATTTCGCTGTTGATGCCGACCAGACGCCCCTGCAAATCCACCAGGGCGCCGCCCGAATTTCCCGGATTGATGGCGGCGTCGGTTTGGATGAAAGAGCGATAGTCCGACAAGCCGACGCCGGTACGGGCCAGGGCCGACACGATGCCCATGGTCACCGTCTGGCCGACGCCGAACGGATTGCCCATGGCCAGCACCATGTCGCCAACTTCCAGGCTGTCGGAATCACCCAATTGCAAGGTCGGCAGCAATTGACTGCCGGTGTCGATCTTCAGCACCGCCAGATCGGTCCGCTCGTCGCTGCCCAGCAGGGTCGCCTCGAACTCCCGGCGGTCGGCCAGCACCACGGTGATTTCCTGGGAATTCTTGATGACGTGATTGTTCGTTACCACCACGCCGTCGGCGCGCACCAGCACGCCCGAACCGAGGGAGCGTTCGACCTTGTCCTTAGGCAGCCCCATCCCCTGGCCCAGGAACTGGCGGAAGAAAGGATCGGCCAGCAAAGGCGACATATTCTGGCGCACCACCCGGCGGGTGTAGATGTTGACCACCGCCGGCACCACCTGCTTGACCACCGGCGAAAAGCTCATCTGCACCTGTTCGCGGCTTTGCGGCACGGCCTGCGCCGAGGCAACGGCCGGCAAGGCCAGGGTGGCGAGCATCAGCAAAGCGGACGTCAGATGGCGCGGGGTCATAAAAGGCGTTCCTGAGAAGCGGAATTCGGATCGAGAACCGATATAAGTCTATCACCCCAAAAGAAAAGAGGCAGCCCCAAGAGGCTGCCTCCATTCACTTGTCGCCAAAAGCGAAAAGTTTATTCTTCGCCTTCGTCGGCGATCTGGACCGGACCGCTGTCCTGGCCCTTGGCGGTCACGTCGCGGTCGACCAGCTCGATGATGGCCATCGGAGCGGCGTCACCGTAACGGAAACCGGCCTTCAGAACGCGGGTGTAACCGCCTTGACGATCCTTGTAGCGCTCGGCCAGGGTCGAGAACAGCTTGCCGACGATCTTCTCGTCCTTCAGGTAGGAAATGGCCTGGCGACGGGCGTGCAGGTCACCGCGCTTGCCCAGGGTGACGAGCTTCTCGGCGATCGGACGCAGATCCTTGGCCTTCGGCAGGGTGGTCTTGATCTGTTCGTGCTTCAGCAGGGCGTGGGCCAGGCTGATGAACAGGGCCTTGCGGGCGGTGCTGGTGCGGTTCAGCTTGCGGCCGGACATACCGTGACGCATTTGTGCTCTCCTCTGGGCTTGGCGTCGCGCGCGACGCCGATAGACAAAAAATCCGCCGCCGCGGTCCGCGCCTCAGAAAACCGAGACGCGGCCGTGTACGGAAGATGGGATGATCAAGCTTAGTAGGGTTCTTCCAGCTTCTTGGCCAGCTCTTCGATGTTCTCCGGCGGCCAATTGGGAATTTCCATACCGAGGTGCAGGCCCATCTGAGCCAACACTTCCTTGATTTCGTTCAGCGACTTGCGGCCGAAGTTCGGAGTGCGGAGCATTTCCGCCTCGGTCTTCTGCACCAGATCGCCGATGTAGATGATGTTGTCGTTCTTCAGGCAGTTCGCCGAGCGGACAGACAGTTCCAGTTCGTCGACCTTGCGCAGCAGGTTCTTGTTGAAGGGCAGTTCGTCCTTCTTCTCTTCCTCGGCAACCGCCTGCGGTTCCTCGAAGTTGATGAACAGCTGCAGTTGGTCCTGAAGGATGCGGGCGGCCAGGGCCACGGCATCTTCGGGGGTCACGGCACCGTTGGTCTCGATGGTCAGCGACAGCTTGTCGTAGTCGGTGACCTGACCAACGCGGGTGTTTTCCACCTTGTAAGCGATCTTGCGGACCGGCGAGAAGATGGCGTCGATCGGGATCAAGCCGATCGGGCTGTCTTCGGGACGGTTCAGAGCGGCCGGGACGTAGCCCTTGCCGGTCTCGACGGTGAACTCCATGTTCAGCGTCGCGCCGTCGTCCAGGGTGCAAAGCACCAGATCGGGATCCATGATCTCGATGTCATGACCAGCTTCGATCATGCCGGCCTTCACTTCGCCGGGGCCGGTGGCGCGCAGCGACATGCGCTTCGGGCCTTCGCCGTGCATGCGCAGCCCCAAGGTCTTGATGTTCAGGATGATGTCGGTGACATCCTCGCGAACGCCGGGAACCGAGGAGAATTCATGCAGAACGCCATCGATATGGATGGCGGAGACGGCAGCGCCCTGCAGCGAGGACAGCAGCACGCGACGCAGGGCGTTGCCCAGCGTCAGGCCGAAACCACGCTCCAGAGGCTCGGCGACCACAACGGCGCTGCGGGACGCGTCAGCGCCCGGCTCGATGGCCAGCTTGTTCGGCTTGATCAGTTCCTGCCAGTTGCGTTGAATCACGGGCGTAGCCTCATGCTAGAAACGGCCGACAAAGCCGTGTTGTCCAACGGCACAACCGCCGGCCACTTGGACCGGCGGTGCGCCAAAGATTTGCGAAGGGACCTTAGACCCGACGACGCTTGCGCGGACGGCAACCGTTGTGCGGGATCGGGGTCACATCGCGGATCGAGGTGATGGCAAAGCCAACAGCCTGCAGGGCGCGCAGAGCGGATTCACGTCCGGCGCCGGGGCCTTTGACCTCGACCTCCAGAGTGCGCATGCCATGCTCGGCAGCCTTGCGGCCGGCGTCCTCGGCGGCCACCTGGGCAGCGTAAGGGGTCGACTTGCGCGAACCCTTGAAGCCCTGCATGCCCGACGACGACCAAGCGATGGTGTTGCCCTGGGCATCGGTGATGGTGATCATGGTGTTGTTGAACGTAGCGTTCACATGAGCCACGCCCGAGGTGATGTTCTTGCGTTCGCGACGACGCGGACGCTGAGCAGCTGCCTTGGCCATATTAACGGGTCGCCTTCTTCTTGCCGGC
>DATLJS010000054.1:0-1632 GCA_035538795.1 Candidatus Sulfotelmatobacter sp.
CCGGCCACTCCCGTGCCTTTCGTGGTGTTGGACCCGTTCGCCGGGACCAGCACGGCGCTGGTAGCGGTCCTTTGCCTGGGACGGCGCGCGCTGGGGTACGAGCTAAGTGGTCCGTTTCAGAATTAACTCCAGGGTTAGCCAGCTCGGGCCTGCTGGAGTTGGGCAACCCGTTTGGTCTCCAGGCGCTGGAGGAACTCCGTCAACTTCTGGCGGTCGAACTTCCAGTCGAACGGGCGTGGTTGGCGGTTGGACAGCGCCTCGTACAGGCGCAGCCGTTCCTCCACCTCCGCCAAGCTGGCGACGTCGTTCGGCGTCAGGACTTTCCGCTGGATGATCGAGAAGTAAATCTCCACCTGGTTCAGCCAACTGGCATGGATCGGCGTGTGGACCAAAATGGCCCGGGGATAGGCCTCGGCCAGGCGGCGGACCGAAGCCTGCCCCCGGTGGGACGAGCCGTTATCGACGATCCAAAAAACACGCTCCGCGGAGCAATAAGGCTCTTGCTCCATGACCTGACGGACCAACCGCCCGAAGGGATCGATGCCGGTATGGAACTCGCAGCGTCCCATGACGTACCCACGCCGGACATCCCAGGCTGCCAGGTATTGCAAGGCTCCGCCCCGTTCGTATTCGGGCTCGACGCGCAAGGGGCGCTTGGGGGCGGGCTCCAAACTGGGGTGGCAACGGATGCGTGCCTGAATGCTGGTCTTCTCGTCGGCACTGACGATGTGGTCTTTGGGGCCCAAGGGCTGGCCTGCCCACCAGCCCGCGTACAGGTCCAGGATCGGACCGGCTTTCTCGGCGAACTGTGGGTCGCGTGGGAAAATCCAGTACTCATACTGCCACGGCTTGAGGGCGTCGGTATGCAGGATGCGCCAGACCGTGCTGCGGCTGATGGGCTTGCCCAGGGCGGCGCGGGCCCGGGTCGTCAGGTCGGCGAGCGATTGGCGGCTCAAGGGCTTCTGGGTCTGTGCCACGACCTCACAGGCGATGGACTTGACGAGGGCTTGATCCAGGGGGGGAAAAGCGCGGCTTGCAGCCCCGCCCGGGTTCGTCGTCAAAGGCGAAGTCGCCTGCGGCCCAGCGCCGCCGCCAGTGGCGCACGGAGTCCGGGTGGAGCCCGACGAGCCGGCCGGCTTGGGCGTTGGACAGGGAAGGCTGTTCGTGCAGGTGGAGTACCAGCGCGGCCCGCTGGCGTAGCTGGAAGGAAACCGTACGCCGTCTCCGAATCGTTTGCCGGACCAAGACGATGAAGTCCGGGGGAAATACGGGGCGGTAAGCAGGTAAGGGGCCGGACATGATGCCCACTCTGGCACGCGGAAAATGATGCGGCGCATGCGAAACCCCGTTACCGTACCGAAAACCGGCCCCTTGCCAACCCTGGAGTTAATTCTGAAACGGACCACTAAGCCGCAAGCGGCTGCGGTTACGCGTCGGAGTCGCCGTTGCGCTGGCGGCGGAAGCGCGCGACATCGGCGAGCAGCATGGCCCGGTGGTCGGCCTTGAGCTGGCGGCGGTGGCGGGCGCCGTAGCGGGCGATGGCCCAGAAATCGACCCCCGCCAGCGCGATGAGCACGAACAGCACGAACAGCACCGCAATCCAGTACGTCGCGAAAAAGCGCGCGAAGTCCT
>DATLJS010000055.1:0-102906 GCA_035538795.1 Candidatus Sulfotelmatobacter sp.
CAACTACCTAATCGTACGCGGGCACATCCATCAGCGATAAATCTTTCCCCCGAAGGGCGTATGCGGTATTAGCAGCAGTTTCCCGCTGTTATTCCCCACTGATGGGCAGTTTCCCACGCGTTACTCACCCGTGCGCCACTAAGGCCGAAGCCTTCGTTCGACTTGCATGTGTTAGGCATGCCGCCAGCGTTCGTTCTGAGCCAGGATCAAACTCTCAAGTTGATTGGCTGATCTAAAACCAGCCTAACGGAGTGCTCGTCCAAGCCACTTCACATAACGTTAGAGCGTACTCTTTACGAGATGCGGAGGACTCAGGCGAAACGTCCGTCGATTACGAACATCTCGCCGCCTGCGCATCCCTTCCATCGTCTTCACTTGTAAAAGAGCTCAGAGGCCGGAACCTCCGCTCCCAACATGTCGCTTGCGCTTCACTCGGGAGGCCGGGCTTATACCGCTGCTCGGCGTCGCGGTCAATACTCTTTTTTCTCTCCCCCAAACCGTCCGGCGTCGCCGCCGTCCCGTCCAGGCCGCCTTTCAGCGGAGCGCGGTTTCTACTAGGTTCAATACCCGGCGTCAACCGCTTTTTTTCGATTTGTTTCAGAAGCTTAAAGCCCCTTCCTCAAACCTCCCGCCAAAACCCGTAGACCCCGGCGGAGCCGCGGTTTCTACTGCCTTACTCAAACAGTGTCAACCGCTTTTCTTGATTTAATTTCAACAGGATAAACTGTTTTCCTCAAATCCCCCGCCGCGCCTTTCGGTGCAGCGGGAGGCGGTTTGTATAAGGATGACGGAAGGGTGTCAACGGGATTCGTGAAAATCTTTGCAGATTCTTTTCAAACGAACTCTACGCCCGTCTGTTCAGCCCAGCGAATCAGGTTGAGCCAACGCCACATTTCCCCGGGCATCTGGCCGCTGGCCTTGGCTTGCGCCCATTGCCCGCGCATCACCGTCTGGTTCAGCAAGGGCACGGCTTTGGCGGCCTCGCTCTCCAGCACCCGCTCCACCCAGGGGGACATGGCGGTCAGCCAATCCGTCTGAGGCGTGGCGAAGCCGATCTTGTCGCGCCGGTCGAGAACGGCATCGGGGACGATTCCCCGCATGGCGGCGCGAAATACCGCCTTGGTGGTGCCTTGGGCGTCGATCAGCAGATGTTCGGGCAAGGAGAAAATGAATTCCACCAGCGGCGTGCATAGAAAGGGCACCCGGCTTTCCACCGAATGAGCCATGGAATTACGGTCGCCATAGCGCAGCAACGCCGGCAGGCTGCGCTGGGCGAAACTGTCGGCCAGGGCCGCCTTCAAAACCTGCCTACCCGGACGAGGCAGGGCTTCAGCCAAACTGGCGCCGCGCGCTTCGAACCAGGCGGCGTTCAGCCAGGGCGGATCCAGCCGTTCCCCGACCAGACGCCGCGCCGGGGCCTGAAGCCCGGACGGCAACAGCCAGCGTCCGGCCTTCAACAAGGTCGAACGCCCATAAGGTCCAGTCGCCGCCAGGAAGGATAATGCCTGTCCCAGCTTGCCCGCCTTGACCAGGCTGGCCAGCCGGGCGGCATAAAACACCGGATAGCCGCCCAGCATCTCGTCGGCGCCCTGGCCGTCCATAGTGACCTTGATGCCGGTCCGGCGGGCCAGCTTATAGACGTGATACTGCGCCAGGATGCTGGTGGAGCCGAAAGGCTCGTCCTGAGCGGCGATGATGGCGTCCAGGTCGTTCACCAGCTCGGCGGGGCTTAAACGGATCTTGTGAACGGTGCTGCCGGACTGGGCGCCCACCAGATCGATCCACTTTTCCTCGTTCAGGCGGTCATCGGCCGCCGTATAGGAAAAAGCGTGGATGTCCAGGCTGTCGCCTTGCAAGGCCCGCATGGCCATCACCACCGCCGAAGAATCGATACCCCCCGACAAGGCCGCTCCCACCGGCACGTCGCTGCGCAGATGCAGCCGCACGGCGTCGACGAACAGATCGCGCAAATGGGACGCCGCTTCGTCGAAGCCGATATCGAGGGTCTGGACCCGCAGCGACCAGTAACGGCGCGGCACGATCTCCGGATTATCCAGATCGATCTCGGCCCAATGGGCGGGCGGCAAACGCTTGACCCCATCCAGCAAGGTGTCCTCGCCCTGGTCGGTAAAGCCGAGGCGCAGGTAATTATAAACCCCTTGCGCCGCCACCTTGCGGGCCGCGCCGTGCAATTGCCGCAGCGCCTTGATCTCGGAAGCGAAGGCCAGAACGTCGCCGGTGCGGGTCCAATAGAACGGCTTGATGCCGAAAGGATCGCGGGCGACGAACAGCTTGCGGGCGGCCTGATCGAACAAGGCGAAGGAAAACATGCCGATCAGGCGGGGCAGAACCGCCGGCCCCCACTGGATCCAGGCCTTCAGCAACACCTCGGTATCGCTTTCCGAACGAAAACTCCAGCCAAGGGAAACCAACTCGGCGCGCAGTTCCAGGTAATTGTAGATTTCACCGTTGAAAACGACAGCATGGGCGCCGTCTTCGCTGAACATGGGCTGCCAGCCGGAATCGCCCACATCGATGATGGCCAGACGGCGATGGGCGAGAAACAGCCGCGACGGCCCCAGCGCCTCGGCCTGATGGCCCGCGCGGGGTGCGCTCTCGCCGTCCCAGCCCAGAAAGCCTTCGCCATCGGGGCCGCGATGGGCGATGGCCCCGGTCAGGGATGCGATCAGGGCGGGGTCGAGACGCCGCCCGCCAAGCCCCAGAATGCCGGCCAGACCGCACATGGACTTAACCCTCCGTCAGGGTGGCGATGAGATCGGCGGTCTGATTGGCCCGATGCTGCCAGGAATGCTCGGTCCGCACCACATGGCAGCCGCGCCGTCCCATGGCCTTGGCCTCGTCCGGATTGGCCGCCAGTTCGGCGACGGCTTCGGCTAAAGCCTTGGGATCGTCGGGAGGAATCACCAGACCGCAGGCGTGGTCGCGGATCAGGTCGGCCTGCCCGGGAAAATCGGTCACCACTGCCGGCACTCCCGCCGCCAGGGTTTCGAACAGCTTCAGCGGAAACAAGCCGGTGCGGGAACGCCCGTCGGGATCGCTGATGGCGACGATGCCGCTCAGCGAACGGGCCACCAGACCGGGCAGCACGTCATAGGGACGATAGCCCATGAACACCACCGCCTGATTGCGCTGGGCGGCGGCGGCGACCTTGTCGCGCTCCTGGCCGTCGCCCACCACCACCAGCCGCACGCCCTGAGGCCATTCCGGCCGTTCGACGGCGGCCAGCATGTTACCGACTCCGTGCCACTTGGCCAGACCGCCGAAAAAGATGACGTAGGATCCCTCCGGCACCTCGCACAACGCCGGAGCGTCGGGATTGAACAGATCGACATTGGCGCCGTTGGGAATCACGGTGATCCGGTCGTGACCGCTTTCCTGACGCAGCCAATCGCCCAGTTCCTGGGTGACCGGCAGCAAACGGCTGCCCCAGCGGTACTGGCTTCGCTGCAACACCCCGAGAATGCCCGCAAAAGAACGCAGCCAAGGGTAAGTGACCATGATGTCCTGATAAGGTCCGTTGACCTCGTGCAGGATCGGCGTTCCCGTCAGCCTGGCCCACAAAGCGGCCATCACCGCCATGAAGTGGCCGCGCACGTAAATAACGTCGCCCCGGCGCAAGGTGGCGATCAGGGCCAGTTGCAGACGCACATATTCCCACATGCGCCCGGCTACACCGGGCTTGACCTTGGCATCGGTATAAGAAGGACGGAACAGCACGACCTCGTGGCCGCGGCGACGCAGACCGGCGATGATTTCGCTGACATGAACGTGGGACGCCTGCCCCACCCGCGGCGCCTCCAAGGTCAGATACAGCACCCGCGCCGGCTTACGGCCTGCCGCACCCTGCGCATGTCCTTGTTCCGTCATCATTTTTTCCGTTGAGCCGGTCGTTTTGTCAAAAGCGCGTTCACCATAGCCGATCGCATCCCGCCCGTCATCAGGCCGCTTACGAGGCTTTCAGACCCTTGGCGACATGGGCGACGGTCCGCTCCAACCCGAGCTCCAGCGGCACCGAAGGTCGGAATCCGGTCAAAGCTTCCAGCTTGGCAGTGGAGCCCAGGCAGGTCTCCACCTCGAAGGCTTTGCGTTCGGGCGGCACAGGGCGGAATTCCAAAACCGAGCGCCCGCCGGTCAACCGGATCACCGATTCGGCCAGGGTGCGGATGGAATGGGCGTGGCCGGTGGCGACATTGACCACCTGACAGCCGGAAGCGGCGTCGGCGGCCCGCAGAACCGCTTCGGCCACGTCACCGATATAGGGAAAATCGCGACTTTGGCTGCCGTCGCCGTTCAAGATCAGCGGTTCGCCGGTCAAGCCCTGGCGGATGAAACGGGGAATCACCAGCCGTTCATCCTGTTTCGGACCATAGACATTGAAAATGCGCAGAGAAACCGATTCCAGGCCACTCTCTTCCCACTGCGACCCAAGGTAAAGTTCGTTGAAGCGTTTGGCGACGGCGTAATTGGAACCGGGGGCCACCGCCGTTTCCTCATCCATCAGACCGGCGGCGTTGCCATAGACCGCCGAGGACGAGGCATAAACCACCTTGCGGCAGCTTTCCGCCAAAGCGGCGGAGCAGACGGTTTCCAGAGCGCGCTCCTCGATCTGCATGGTGCGCACCGGCTCACGGGTGTAATGCTCCACCCCCACCAGCGCGGCGAAATGATAGATGCGCTCGCACCCCTCTGCGGCGGCGCGCACCGCCGCCAGATCGGTGGCGTCGGCCTCGACGGGGCGCAGCCGCTCGATCACCGCCGCGTCCAGGCATTTGCCCGACAGACGCAAATCGAGCGCCACCACGTCGTGACCGGCCTCGACCAGAGCCGTCGCGACATGGCTGCCGATGAAACCGGCTGCGCCGGTAACCAGAACCCTCACCTGTCGTTCCTCTTCATTGGGCCATCACCTTCTTATAAAGCCCCATGTGGTCGCGCACCACCATGCGCTTGTCAAAGCGAGCCTCGGCGCGGGCACGGGCGGCGGTTCCCATCCGGCGGCGCAAACCGCCGTCTTCGGCCAGACGGATCATCGCCTCGGCCAGGGGCCGGGATTGCCGGACCGGCACCAGAATGCCCTGCACGCCGTCTTCGATGGCTTCCCGGCAGCCTTCCACGTCGGTGGTGATCACCGGCCGGCCGCAGGCTTCCGCCTCCAGCAGCGCCTTGGGCATGCCCTCGCGGTAGGACGGCAACACCGCCACGTGGGCGTCGCGCCAGATGGCGCCGATATCGGTGCGGTGGCCCAGCCATTCCACCAGCCCTTCGGCTTCCCAGGCGCGCAACTGCTCCTCGGTCAGGCAACTGGGATTTTCCCGGTCGGTGCCGCCGACAAGGCGCACCACCGCCGCCACGCCGCGACTTTTGACCTGCCGGGCGGCCTCCACCAGCTCGACGATGCCTTTGTCCTTCAGCATGCGGCAGACGCAGGCGAACGCCACCGGCGGCGCCACGGGCTCGGGCGTTGCACTCAAAGCCTCGATATCGACGCCAGAACCGGGGATCAGCAGCAAATGATCAGCCGCCACCAGCCCTTCCGCCAGAACCAGTCTTTGATCGTCCTCGTTCTGCACGATCAGATGCCCGCCCCGCCCCTTGATCAGCAGAGACAAAGCCGTAGTGATGATCTTGCGCAGAATCCACAAATGCGAACGGCTGCCGGTGAACAGATAACCGAACCCGGCCACCGCTCCCACCGTGCCCCGCACTCCCGCCAAAAAGGCGGCAAGATGCCCGTACAGAAGCGGCTTCATGGCCACGCAATGAAGGACGTCGGGATGCAAGCCGCGCAGCATCCTCCAGATGGCCCATACCGTCTTGGCGTCGCGCAGGGGATTCATGCCGCCCCGGTCGAAGGGAATAGCCTGGAATTCCAATCCCGCCGCCTCAAGCTCGGCTCGGCGGCCGTTGTCGCGGGCGGCGACGACCACGCGCCAACCGGCATCCCGGGCGGCTTCGGCCAGCGGCATGCGGTGCGAAAGAAAGGTCCAGTCCTCGGTGACCAGAAAAACGATTGTCGGCATGGCGGCTCACGGAACGGATCGCAGGATCGGGATGCGGCAACGCCAGGCACTATAAGAGAATTCGCCGGCGAAACAATGTTTGCCCCGCCCTGTTGCTTGACAGGGGCAATAAGCCCGAGGAAAGTGCGGCTGTATTTTTCGCTGGAGTTTCCATGCACGCTTCTCGCATTGCCGTGATCGGTCTTGGCTATGTCGGCCTGCCGCTGGCCGTGGCGATCGCCCGCCATTATCCCACCGTCGGCTTCGATATCGACGAAGGCCGCATCGCCGAGCTGCGCCGCGGTCACGACCGCACCGACGAGGTCGACACCGACCGCCTGCGCTCGACCACTCTGGTCCTGACCGCCGGCGCCGACGACATGAAGGGTGCCGACGTCTTCATCGTCACCGTCCCCACCCCCGTCGATCAGTGGAACCAGCCCGACCTGACGCCGGTGCGCGCCGCTTGCCAGACCGTCGGCAAGGTGATGGGCAAAGGCTCCATCGTCGTGTTCGAAAGCACCGTCTATCCCGGCGTCACCGAGGACATTTGCGGCCCTCTGCTGGAACAGGCGTCAGGCCTGAAATGTGGCATCGACTTCTTTCTGGGCTACAGCCCGGAACGCATCAATCCCGGCGACCGCGAACACACCGTCGACCGCATCACCAAGGTCATCTCGGGTCAGACTCCGGACGTGACCGAAGTGTTGGCCCAGGTCTACGGCGCCGTGACCACCGGCGGCGTGTTCCGCGCCTCCAGCATCAAGGTGGCCGAAGCCGCCAAGGTGATCGAGAACGCCCAGCGCGACATCAACATCGCCTTCGTCAACGAAGTGGCGCTGATTTTCCAAAAGCTGGGTATTTCCGTCCACGACGTGCTGGACGCCGCCGGCACCAAATGGAACTTCCTGAACTTCAAGCCGGGTCTGGTGGGCGGCCACTGCATCGGCGTCGATCCGTTCTATCTGGCGGAATGCGCCAAGGCCCACGGCCACCACCCGGAAATCATCCTGGCGGGACGCCGCATCAACGACGGCATGGGCCCCTATGTCGCCGACCGCGTCGACGAGCAGCTTGGCATGAGCGGCAAACCCGCCCGCATCCTGGTGCTGGGCCTGACCTTCAAGGAAAACGTGCCGGATCTGCGCAACACCAAGGTCGTCGACATTATCGCCAAGCTACAATCCAAGGGTCATCAGGTGGAAGTCCACGATCCCCTGGCCGACCCCGACGAAGCTAAGCAGCATTACGGCCTTGAGCTGAAGCCCAGCCTGCAGGGCGCGGCCGGCTACGACGCCATCCTGGGCGCCGTGCCCCATCACGCCTATACCGCCTTTACGCCGGAAACCTTTGCCACCCTGGTGCGTCCGGGCGGTTTGGTCGCCGACATCAAGGGCATGTGGCGCGGGCTGGCCCTGCCGCAGTCCCTGCGCTTCTGGCAACTGTAGGCTCCATGGCGCTTCGGCGCTTCTCCGGCATCGGCGTGTTGGCCCAGGCTTTGGCCGAACGGACCGCCGCCCTGCTGGATCAAGCCGTCTCCCGACGGGGCCACGCCATGCTGGCCCTGTCCGGCGGCTCGACGCCCCGCCAATATCTGCCGCCCCTGGGAAAATCGTTCCATTATTGGAACGATGTCGACGTGCGCCTGATCGACGACCGCTGGGTGCCGTCCGACCACCCCGATTCCAACGAAGGCATGGTGCGCGCCCTGCTGCCGCAGGCCCGGCTGACCGGACTGGTCAACGACGCCGGCGATCCGCAAGCCGGTCTGGCCGCGGTGAAGCGCAGCCTGCAATCCTGCGCCGAACCCTGGGACGTGGCTCTGCTGGGCATGGGCCCAGATGGACACGTCGCCTCGCTGTTTCCCGGAACCGGCGCGCTGGAAGATCCCGATCCCTTCTGCACCGCCGTGATGACCGCGCCCCTGCATCCGCGCATCAGCCTGTCGGCAACGGCATTGCGGCGTTTTCGCCATCCGCTGCTGATCATCACCGGCGAAGAGAAGCTGGCTGTGCTGGAACGGGCCGAGGCGGACGGGCTTCCCGCCGCCTTGCTGCTGGAAAGGGGCGAGGCGCTGGAAATCTTCTGGGCTCCGTAATCGGTTGCGTTCAACGCTCACCCTGCCGATAGTGCCGGGTGGTTTTCAGCTTGGGGCGAGGTGCATGCTTTCCATCGGCATCAACGAGGGCATCAACGGTTCCGTCGTCGTCGCCCGTGATGGAGAAATTCTGTTCGCCCTGCAGGAAGAGCGGCTGAACCGAAGCAAAGAATCCGCCGGCTTTCCCGCCCAGGCTTTGGTCCGCGCCCTGAAGTCCCTGGATCTGGCGCCGGATCAGGTGGACGAGGTGCTGCTGTGCGGCACCCGGCCGCCCCGGCCGTTCGTTCTCCGGGATTTCGATCGCGCCGCCGATATTCCGGCCCCTTGGCTATATGGCTTCCTGACCGGACTGAAGCCGGTCCCGCCCGACACGCATCGGAAAAATCTGGCCGACGCCGGATTGGCGCGCGCCGCCGTTCATCGGCTGGAACACCACGCCTGTCTGGCCGACGCCGCCTATTTCGGGCGCCGGGCCGATCCCGACAAACCGCATTTGGTGCTGACCGCCGACCATGGCGGCGACGGACTGTGCGCCGCCGTCCATCTGGCCGAAAACGGTAAGCTGAAGCGGCTGGCCGTCACGCCCGCCGGTCATTCGCCCAGCGACCTTTATTCCAGCGTCACCCACTTCATGGGGCTGCGTCCCCTGGAGCATGAATACAAGCTGATGGGCCTTGCCGCTTATGCCGATACGGCCCACAGCCAGCCGCTGGCCGATCTATTCCACTCACTGCTGGGACTGGACCCTGCCAATCCTCTGCGCTTCCGCCGCACGACGCCCGAACCGACCGCCCTGCTGGGACG
Source organism: Candidatus Sulfotelmatobacter sp. (assembly GCA_035538795.1). Taxonomy (GTDB): domain Bacteria; phylum Pseudomonadota; class Alphaproteobacteria; order Rhodospirillales; family Magnetospirillaceae; genus JAJZGK01. Next base: position 8,923 of record DATLJS010000055.1, read on the forward strand.
GCGGCTGCAACGATCGTTGCGACGCCCCCGCTTCGACGCTTTGGCCGGCGGACTGCAAAGCTTCACCGAGACGCTGATGCTCGACTGGGTGCGCGCCGCCGTGCGGGCCACCGGCGTGCAAAGGGCGGTGGCGGCGGGATCGCTGTTCATGAACGTCAAGGCCAACAAGCGCATCGCCGAAGAAGGCGGATTGGACTTCTTCGATGTCTTCCCGTCCTGCGGCCCGGAAAGCCTTCCCTTCGGCGCGGTTTGGCGGCGGCATGCCGACGTGAGCGCCGATCACGGCCGTATTCTGGCCCTGCGGCAATTTTGCCTGGGCCCCGACGCCGCCTGCGATCTGGAGGAAGCCCGCCATGAATTCGCCGGACAGGTGATCTGGCGGACTCTGGCCGATCCCGATCGTGCCGCCGCCGAACTGCTGGCCCAGGGGCATGTGGTGGCCCGTTGCTCCGGCCGCATGGAATTCGGCGCCCGTGCCTTGGGCAACCGCTCGATCCTGGCCGATCCCGGCCATTATCCGGTGGTGCCGCTGATCAATAAGATGATCAAGCAGCGGGACTTCTGGATGCCTTTCGCCCCCGCCATGCTGGCCGAGGACGCCGCCGACTACATCCGCATCCCAACCTGCCTGCCCGCCGACGTCTCGCCTTTCATGATGCACAGCTTCGAAACCACCGAGCGCCGCACCGACTTCGCCGCCGGCGTCCACGCCTACGACAACAGCGCCCGCGCCCAGATCGTCAACGCCGACAATCAGCCCGGCCTTCATCGAGTGCTGGAGCATTTCCGCCGCCTGACCGACAAGGGAGTGCTGCTGAATACCTCGTTCAACCTGCACGGCCTGCCGCTGGTAAGAGGAGCCCGAGACGCTGTTTGGGTCTTGCTGAACAGCGGCCTGACTCATCTGATCGTCGACGACCAACTGGTGACGAAGGCCTGAGGCCGGAATAGTCTCAAGAACGCGTTCTGGCATTCAGGGCATTGATGAAGGGGGAAAGCGATGTGGGGTAACCGTTTGGGGGCGGCGGCCCTGATTGCCGCGGCCTTGGGGCTGGCGGCTTGTTCCGCGCATTATCAAAAAACCGAGACCGGGGGAATCGAAGCCGCCTTGGCCCGGCTGGACTACACCAAAACGGTTCTGGTTTCCATTCCCGCCGACGGCGTATACGGAAATCAGCCCTATCCCGGCTCCGGCCTGCTGGTGGCGCAAAAAACCGCCTCCGTTTTTTCCCGCTATGCCCGCCGCGTTGAAACCACTACCCTCCGGCAAACGGAACGAGACGGGCTTTTGGCGACTGCCCGCAAAGCAAAGGCCGGTTATGTCGTGGTGCCGTCCATTTCCCATTGGGAACAACGCGCGACCGAATGGTCGGGCCGACCCAGCCGGGTCAGCATCGGCGTGACAATCATCGATGCGGAAAGCGGCAAAGACATCCGTTCGACCCTATTGGAGAGCCAAAGCCGGAGCGTAAGCTTCACCAGCACCAATCCGGAATCCCTGCTGCCGCGCCTGCTGGGCGATTACGTCGCCGAACTTTACGGCGCCAAACCGGCGGCAGGATGATCCCGACAGATTTTCAAGGAAAGCCTTGGCTGGGGCGGCAGGGATCGAACCTGCGAATGCCGGTACCAAAAACCGGTGCCTTACCGCTTGGCGACGCCCCAACAACAAGGGACCGCACCATATGACAGGATGCGGCGGGATGCAAGCGGAGTGCTAGGCTTGCATTTCTCCCGCCGCGATCCACCAGCCGGGTCGGGCGCGGGCAATGGCTTCGGACGCCGAACGGGCCTCGGTTTCCGTCTCGAACAGGCCGAAACATGTGGCGCCGCTGCCGGACATCCGGAACAGAAGGCAGCCCGGCTGGACCGCAAGAGCATCCAGCACCCCGGCGATCACCGGAGCCAGGATCAGGGCCGGAGCCGTCAGATCGTTGCCGCGCAGGCTCAAGGCATGGGCGAAGGCATGGGCGTCGGCGGGTGTTTCGGTCAAGGGCATGGCCGGTGAAAAATCGCCGACACGGGCTTTGAACACCGACGGCGTCGGCAAGGCCACGCCCGGATTGACCAACAGCATCCAGACCTTGGGCAAAGGTGGGGCGTCGGACAGTTGCTCACCGATACCGGCCATCCGGGTCGGACGCTTCCGCATACAGACCGGCAGGTCGGCGCCGATGGACAAACCGATCGCCGCCAGCTTGTCCTCATCGAAGGACAACCGCCACAAACCGGCCAAGGCCCGCAACGCCGCAGCGCCGTCGGTGGAACCGCCGCCGATGCCCGAGGCGATGGGCAGCCGCTTATTCAGAAACAGAGCCGCTTTAGGCTCGATGCCCGCCGCCGTCGCCAGGGCGCGGGCGGCCTTGAGGACGATATTGTCGGATTCGGCCTGCAAGCCGGCGGCCATCGGGCCGCCGAGGGTCAGGGACAGATCATCGGCGGCTTCGGCCCGCACCTCGTCCCCCAATTTAGGAAACACCGCCAGACTGTCCAGCAAGTGATAGCCGTCGGCACGACGGCCGGTCACATGCAGGTACAGATTGACCTTGGCGGGCGCGAAAACGCTGATGCTCACTTCACGGGAACCGGGGGCTTCAGGCCGCTTTTCAGCTTCTGCTCCAGAGCGACCTTCTGATCCGGCTCGGGATTGAAGGTCAGCGCCCGCTGCCACTGGTACCGTGCTTCCTCCTTGCGGCCGACCAGCCACAGGGCATCGCCCAGATGCTCGTTGATGGTGGATTCCTCGGGATGAAGCTCGACGGCGCGCTGCAGGGTTTCCACCGCCTTGGCATAATGGCCGGTGCGGTAGAAGGCCCAGCCCAGGCTGTCGATGATGTCGCCGTCGGTGGGCAGCTGCTCCACCGCCCGCTCGATCATCTTCTGGGCTTTGTCCAGGTTCATGCCCTTGTCGATCCAGGTATAGCCCAGATAATTGAGGACATGCGGCTCGTCCGGTTGCAGTTCCAGCGCCTTGAGGAAATCGCTTTCCGCCAGAGTCCACTGACCGGACCGCTCATAGGCGATACCGCGGGAATAGAGCAGCGACCAATCGTCTTTCTCCAGCTTGGGGAACGTCGCCAGGGCGCGGCCGTAGGCCGTGGCCGCCTCGGCCCAATGCTGATGGCTGCGTTCCAGATCGCCCATGGTGATCAGCGGGTCGGGGCGTTCGGGATGCTGGGTCGACAAAGCTTCCAACGCCTTGATCGCGCCGTCCAGATCGCCCAAGGCATCCAGATTGGCGGCCAGCCGCAATTGAGTCGACCAATAGAGCGACGATTTGGGATCGACGGTAGCGAACAGGGCGTTGGCTTCTTTCAGGCGCCCCATGCCTTGCAGAATATCAGCCACCAACACCTGGCAGCCCGGCAGGCCAGGCGTCAGGTCCAAGGCCATGCGGCCGAAAATCAGAGCCAGGTCGTTGGCGCCGCCCTGGCGCAGGGTGACGGCGCCGCTGAAATAGGCCTCGGCCAAACCGGAGCGCGGCCCATCGACAATACGCTGCGGCGGTTCGGCCAACAGCATGTCGACGGCGTCGCCGTGATCGGCGCGGGTGCGCTCCACCAGCTCCTTGACCTTGTCGGGCTGATTGGTGCGGCGATAGAAGGACAAAGCCGCCTCGATGCTGCGCAGAGGCAGGCGGGCGTTGCCGGCCATGGTGCCGCGGAAATTTTCCTCGGCGGCTTTCCGGCGGTCGGCCAGATCGTTGATCAGCGCCGCGTGGAAATCGTGCAGCATGCTGTAGCTCGACTGCTGCGACAAAGGCTGCAAAGCCTCCAGCGCGGCATCGACGCGGCCCTGGCCGAAGCGGCTCCAGGCGGTGATCAGCGGCACGATGGCGGTGGTGATACCCCGGCGCGGCAGCTTGGCCACCAGCTCTTCGGCATTCGCCCAATTGCCTGCCCGGGCTTCCTGTTCGGCCACCAGCATGGCGGCCAAAGCGGCTTCGGAATCGAATTGCAGCAGGCGGCGGCTCAAAACCGCGGCTTCCGGCAGATGCCCGTCCGCCGCCAGAGCCAGGCTGGTCCGCTGCAGAAGCTCGACATTTTCCGGATCGGCCTTCAGGGCCTTCAGCAGAAAGTGGGATGCCGCCGACGGATCGTTATGGGCCTGGGCGAACCGCCCGGCCAAATAGGCTCCCGAGGCCGACGACCCCGCCACCATGGCAGACCGCCGTGCGCCGCCACCCTGGGCCGCGCCGTCGCCCCCCATGCCGCCGGCGCAGCCGGCCAACGCGACGGGCAGAGCCGCCGCGAGGACCAGGACGCGCAGACGCTGCCGCAGAAAGACTCCGCGGGCCGCCGAAGCTTGCATCACCACTGTCTCCACACGCTGAAGCGATAAAGGCCGGAAACGGCCACGCTTACATATTGGGATAATTCGGTCCACCGCCACCTTCCGGCACCACCCAATTGATGTTCTGGGTCGGATCCTTGATGTCGCAGGTCTTGCAGTGCAGGCAGTTCTGGCCGTTGATCTGCAGACGGGGGGATTGTCCGGCGTCGTCGGTTACGATCTCGTAAACTCCGGCGGGGCAATAACGCTGTTCCGGCGCGTCATAAAGCGCCAGATTGACCGACAACGGCACGGCCGCATCCTTCAGCTTCAGATGCACCGGCTGGTCTTCCTCGTGGTTGGTGCTCGAAATGAACACCGAGGACAGACGGTCGAAGCTGACCTTCCCATCGGGTTTCGGATAATCGATCTTGGGGAAGTCCGAAGCCTTGCCCAGGGCCGAATGGTCCGGGTGATGGTGGAAGGTCCAGGGCGCGCGGCCGCGGAACAAATAAGTGTCGAGCGCCGAATAGGCGATGCCGGCCCACAGGCCCTTATGGAAGCTCGGGCGGATGTTGCGGGCCAGATACAGCTCTTTCCACATCCACGAATCCTTGACCTTGGCCTCGTAGGACGAGATCTCGAAGGGACCGCCGTCCTCAACGGTCAGCACTTCGAACACCGCTTCGGCGGCCATCATCCCGGACTTCATGGCGGTGTGGGTGCCCTTGATCTTCGGCACGTTCAGGAAGCCTGCGGTATCGCCCACCAGCAAACCGCCGGGAAACGTCAGCTTCGGCACCGACTGATAGCCGCCCTCGGACAGAGCGCGGGCGCCGTAAGAGATGCGTCGCCCCCCCTCGAAGATCGGGCGGATGGCCGGATGGGTCTTGAAACGCTGGAATTCCTCGAACGGCGACAGGTGCGGATTGGCGTAATCCAAACCCACCACGAAGCCGACGGCCACCTGATTGTTTTCCAGATGATAGAGGAACGAACCGCCATAAGTCTGGGTGTCCAAAGGCCAGCCGACCGTGTGCATGATGGTGCCCGGCTTATGCTTGGCCGGCTCGATCTCCCACAGTTCCTTGATGCCGATGCCGAACGTCTGCACGTCGACCCCTTGGCGCAGATCGAAACGCTCGAACAGGGTCTTGGTCAAGGAACCGCGGCAGCCCTCGGCGAAGATGGTCTGGCGGGCCAGCAGTTCGACGCCGGCCGTGTAATTGCCGGTCGGCTCGCCGTCCTTGCCGATGCCCATGTCGCCGGTGGCGACGCCACGCACGGCGCCCTTGTCGTCATAGAGAACTTCCGCCGCCGCGAAGCCGGGAAAAATCTCGACGCCCAATTCCTCGGCCTGGGCGCCCAGCCAGCGGACCACGTTGCCCAGGGACACGATATAATTGCCGTGATTGTTCATCTGCGGCGGCGTCGGCAGGCGGATGGCCTTGTCGGCGGTCAGAAAGAGGAAACGGTCGTCGCCCGCCGGAGTGTTCAGCGGCGCGTCCTTTGCCTTCCAGTCGGGGATCAGCTCCTCCAGCGTGCGCGTCTCGATGACCGCGCCGGACAGAATGTGGGCTCCAAGCTCCGAACCTTTTTCAATGACGCAGACCGACAGCTCGCGCTCGCTGGCCATGGCCAGCTGACGAAGCCGGATCGCCGCCGACAGGCCCGAAGGCCCGCCACCGACGATCACCACGTCGAATTCCATCGATTCCCGTTCCATTTCAACCCCTCTACGGTTTCTTGGTCCTGGTTCTGAAGCCACAGGGGAAGTCTATATCATGTCTGTGGCGCTGTATCGACGGTGAAGCACGTGATACCTTCCGCCCATGAGTTTCGATATGTCCCCGCAACAGCTTCTGCGCTGGTATCTGGACGCCGGCGTCGACGAGACCATCGGCGCACAGCCGGTGGACCGTTACGCCTTGTCGCTGGCCCAAGCCCAAACCCAGGCGCAAAGCCGACCGGCGGTAATGCAGCGGCCGGCGGCAGCGACGGCTCCGGCCGCGACGGGCCGGCCCGGTTCCGGCATTCCGGCTTCTCAGCCTTTCACGCCGCAAGCCGCCGCCCCGATGGCCGCCGAGGCCCGGGCCACCGCCAGCCATCTGGCGGCGTCCTGCTCCAGCCTGAGCGAACTCAGGGCCGCCATGGAGCAGTTCGACGGCTGCATCCTGAAGAAAACCTGTCAGCGGACGGTCTTCGCCGACGGCAATCCCGAATCCCGCGTCATGCTGATCGGCGAGGCACCAGGCGCCGACGAGGACCGCTTGGGCCTGCCGTTCATCGGCGCCAGCGGCAAATTGCTGGACAAGATGCTGGCTTCGATCGGTTTGGACCGATCGTCGGCCTACATCTCCAACGTCGTGCCCTGGCGGCCGCCGGGCAACCGCAAGCCCGAGCCGACCGAAATCGAGCTTTGCCTGCCCTTCATCCAACGGCATATCGAATTGGTCGATCCGGCGGTTCTGGTGTTTCTGGGCGGCGCTCCCGCCACCTCCCTGCTGGGTAAGCCGGAAGCCATCAGTCGGCTGCGCGGCCGCTGGTGGGACTATCAGAGCCACGGCCTGGCGCGGCCGGTCCCGGCCATGCCCACCTTCCACCCCGCCTATCTGCTGCGCACGCCGGCCCATAAACGCGAGGCCTGGCTTGATTTCCTGGCCATTTCCAAGAAGCTCAAAACTCTCGCCTAAGCCGCTGGAACTCCGGTAAAATCCATAAAAGTTTTATGGTTTTATCGGTTTTTGTTTGCGAAGAGCCGCGCGTCTCATTTATAAAGTTGAACCATCACATCGGGGAAACCGATTAACTCTTTCCCCGACGATGGCCCATCCACCGATTAGGCGAGGAGAGCCCGTGCTGAAAAGCAAGCTTCTCTCGGCCCCGGCCACTTTGGTTCTGGCGGCCCTGACCTTCGGCATCGCCGCGCTGCCCGCGCAGGCGGCCACGAAGTCCGCCGCCGAGGCCGAGGCCGAAAGCCTGATGGCCGCCATCACCGGCACCGCCGGTAAAATGGGCCGCCAATCGAACATTCCCGCCATCCTGTCGGAAACCGACGAGCAACTGTACCGCGCCGCTTTCCAGGCCCAGTCGCGCGGTCAGAACGCCTACGCCGACCGCATGATCGCCAAGATTCACGACCCGATCCTGCTGGGTCCGCTGCAGGCCCAGCGCTATCTGGCCGACGGCTACCGCGTTCAGGGACCTGAGCTGAAGGAATGGCTCGGCAAGTATTCCGATCAAGGCAACGCCGACGCCGTCTATCAACTGGCCCGCCAGCGCGGCCTGTCCGGCCTGCGCACCCCCAGCGTCAGCCGCGCCTCGCTGCCCAATTCCGGCAGCCATGACGATCTGGCCCAGACCGGCGACTTCCTCTATGAGGCTACCCGTTCGTTGTCGGCCGGCGACCGCCGTCGTTTGGATGCCGCCAAGGACAGTTTCCGCGACAAGCTGCGCGACGAAGCCTTCGACCAGGCCGCCGCCATGCTGGACGGTCCGGAACTGCGCCGGTCCTTCGACAAGATCGATTATGACGAGATGAAGACCGCCCTGGCCCAGGCGCTGTTCGCCGAAGGCCGGGACGAGGAAGCCCTGCGCTGGGCCAAGGAAGCAGCGGAACGGTCGGGCGATTTGCTGCCGGAAGCCAATTGGGTGGTCGGCCTGACCCTATGGCGCGCCAACCAGCATGCCGAAGCCGCCCGTTATTTCGAGGCGGTCGCCAACGGCGCCCACGCCGCCTCCTGGCTGAACGCCGCCGGCGCCTATTGGGCCGCCCGCGCCAATCTGTCGGCCCGCCGCCCGGAGGTGGTGAACCACTGGCTGCTGGAAGCCGCCGCCAGCCCCCGCACCTTCTATGGCTTCCTGGCCCGCCGGGCACTGGGCCAGGACATGCAGTATTCGTGGGATTCCCGCCCCTTCACCGACCTGGACGCCGAAACCTTGAGCCGGGTGCCCGCCACCCGCCGGGCTTTGGCCCTGATCCAGGTGGGCATGCGCGACAATGCCGAGGACGAACTGCGGGCCTTGGTGCCCAGCGCCAGCCCCGGATTGGTGCAAAGCATGCTGTCCCTGTCGGGCGCCGCCGACATGCCGGCTCTGACCGTCGACCTTGGCGGCATCGCCGCCCAGCAGGACGGCCGCAGCCACGACAGCGCCTCGTTCCCGGTACCCGACTGGCACCCCACCAGCGGCTGGAACGTCGACCGCGCCCTGATGCTGGGCATCGCCCGCCAGGAATCGGACCTGAACCCGCACGCCAAAAGTCCCTCGGGCGCCGTCGGCCTGATGCAGCTGATGCCGCGCACGGCGAAGACCGTCGGTTCCGGCAAGCTGACCGACCCCGCCACCAATCTGGAACTGGGCCAGCGTTACATCCGCCGCCTGCTGGACGATTCCGCCGTCAAGGGCAATCTGCTGTTCCTGGCCGCCAGCTACAACAGCGGCCCCGGCAATCTGGCCCGCTGGCAACAAGCCATGCACCACAACGGCGACGCCTTGCTGTTCCTGGAAAGCATTCCCGTGCGCGAAACCCGCTTTTTCGTCCAACGGGTACTGACCAATTATTGGACCTACCGCAACCGCCTGGGCCAGGACGCCGTTTCGCTAGACGCCATCGCCGCCGGCAAGTGGCCCATGTACGACGGCATGGGCGTCAATATGCGCCAGGTGAAGAACTAGGGCGGATTTGCCTTCCCCAATATAAAGACGGCCCGGAAAGATCCGGGCCGTTTTGCTTTGAACCATCCGCCGGACGCCCGGCTCCGGAAACCTCTGCCGGCGGCTCAGCGCAGCAACAGGGTCTTCATGATGACTTCGTCGGGCTTGAAGCCGACCGACCGTTCGACGGCATTGGCCACCACCTTCTTGGCCACCTCGATGCCGGTGTCGGGCGCGGCGAAGGCTTCCCAGCGATAGGAAGCGAAGTCCTCCTTGATGGCGGCGCTGATCTTCTTCTTGCTGCTGTTCAACAGGGCGATATGTTCCTCGCCGGTGGCGGAAATCCAAGTTTCCACCTCCAATTGACGGTACTGGGCCGTCGAATCCTCGGGCACGCCCAAACGGAAACGGGGAAGCTGGATGTAATTTGCCGGCACCGTGGCCTTGATTTCGTTGCTCGGCCCCTTTTTCTCGCCGCCTTCCTTCTTTTCTCCGGCCAAAGCCGAAGCGCTGAACAGCATGGCGGCGCAAAGGCCAAGCACCAAAGACTTGCGAAAGACCATAACAGTGCCCTCAATCGATTAAATTCTTACACGGCGATTGCTTCGCCTGGATCAACAATTACCCTTGGTGTAAGTGATTGTCAGCCAAAAAATTACCCGCTATATTTGTAAATCTTTTTAAGAAGGGGCGGAGAATGAGGCGTTCACAGCGCATTGCCAGGCAGGGCCTATTGGTCATTCTGCTGAGTTTTATCCTGTCTCTTGCTGTGATTCCGGTCTGCGCTCCTTCGGCCGAAGCCAAAACCATCAATCTGGGCGGCAAGGCCAAGGACGACAAGAATAAGGCCTATCTGATCATCGAGCTGCCCAGCATGAACGTCTCGATGCCGAAAAAGGACGACACCACCGGCGGCTGGCGCCATGTCCGCATCGACGCCTACATCACGCCCAAGGACGCCGACACCGGCATGAAGCTGGACGGCGTGAAAAGCAGCATCGTCAAACATGCCGTCGAGGAAACCCTGCCGGCCACCGGTTTCGACAAGCTCAACACCCCCTATGGCGGCGAGGAAGCGGCCAAGAAGGCCATCCGCATCGCCGCCGAACGGGCCTTGGGCCATCCCTTCGAGGGCGACATTCTGATCCGCACTTTCCTAAGCTACTGAGGCTTTGGTTCCCGAAGCCCGAGCGGTTAAGACTGAAAGCGGCGAAAGCCGGGGCTCTTGAAGCCCGCCAGACTTAGTATACATTCCGGACATGCCGCCCGGCTTGGCGGCTGACTATTTTTTCAGGAGTCAGCAATGGATTTCGGCGCATTCATCGACGGCGAATTTTCCGAACATCTGTCCATCGTCGAGGCCACCCGCCAGGCGGTGCGCGATCCTTTGCTGAAACTGGCGGAACGTTGCGTCACCTCGCTGAAGGCGGGCGGCAAGATCATGTTCTGCGGCAACGGCGGCAGCGCCGCCGATTCCCAGCATCTGGCCACCGAGCTGGTGGTCCGCTACAAGGTCAACCGCCGCGCCCTGGCCTCGATCGCCCTGACCACCGACACCTCGCTGCTGACCGCCACCGCCAACGACTTTTCCTATGACGACATCTTCTCGCGTCAGGTGGAGGGACTGGGCCGTCCCGGCGACGTGCTCATCGGCATCAGCACGTCGGGCAACAGCCCCAGCGTCTTGAAAGCCTTGGAAACCGCCCGCGCCATGGGCATCACCGCCGCCGGCTTCGGCGGCCGCGACGGCGGCAAGATGGTCGGTCTGGCCGACCCGCTGCTGATCGTTCCCTCGAAGGTGACGGCCCGCATTCAGGAAATGCACATCCTGATCGGCCATACCCTGTGCGACATCGTCGAACAGACCTTCGCCGCCGCCTGACTCACAGCTCCTTGGCTTTGTAACCGCACAGGTCGGCCACCACGCAGGCGCGGCAATCGGGTTTACGCGCCTTGCAGACATAGCGTCCGTGCAGGATCAGCCAGTGGTGGGCATGCAGCTTGAATTCCTTGGGCGTCGCTTTCTCCAGCGCCAGCTCCACCGCCAGCGGCGTCGCCCCCGGCGCCAGGCCGGTGCGGTTGCCGACCCGGAAAATGTGGGTGTCCACCGCCATGGTGGGATGGCCGAAGGCGATGTTCAAGACGACATTGGCCGTCTTACGCCCGACGCCCGGCAGGGTCTCCAGCGCCTCGCGGTTTTCCGGCACCTGACCGCCGTATTCGTCCAGCAGCCGGCGGCACATGGTGATGATGTTCTTGGCCTTGGTGTTGAACAGACCGATGGTCTTGATGTGCTCTTTCAGGCCGTCCTCGCCCAAGGCCAGCATGCTGGCCGGGTCGGCGGCCTTGGCGAACAGAGCGCGGGTCGCCTTGTTGACGCCGACGTCGGTGGCTTGGGCCGACAGGGCCACCGCCACCAGCAGGGTGAAGGCGTTGACATATTCCAGCTCGCCCTTGGGCTCGGGATTGCGCTCGGCCAGCCGGGCATAAAACTGTTGGACTTTGGCGGGGGTCATCTCAATTCTATCTCCTGTCCGGCGGTCATGTTAGCATCCGCCGCGCCTGATCGGCACCATGATGGCGAAGACCGACGGCATTGAATCGAGGATAAGGCGGAATGCGGCTTTGGCGAATCATGGGATGGAGCCTTCTGACGGCCGGTCTGCTGTCCGGCTGCGCCGACGCTCCGCCGGCTCCCGTCTCGACCCGCCACGAGGTCAGCGCCCCCAAAAGCCAGAAGGCCAGCATTTTCGATCAGGCCCGTTCGGCCCAAAATCTGGCCAATGCCCGCATGCTGCTGGATGCCGGCGACGCCGCCCAGGCCCGCGGCTTCGCCGAGGCCGCTGTCAACGACTGGCCGGATTCGGTCGAAGCCTGGGCCGAGCTTCAGGCCGTCTGCCAGGCCTTGGCCGACAAGATCTGTCGCCAGCACGCCGATTTCTTCCATGACAAGGTGGTCGATCAGCAGGGTTTGCCGGCCCGCGTCGCCGTGCTTGGCCTGCAGAATCTTATCGAAGATTACGATCCCGACGAAGCCGCCGCCAAGCCGAAGAAAAAGAAAGACGACGACAAGGACCGCCAGTCCGACCAGCGGATCGATGATTGGACCTTCGCCATGGCCCAGCGCATGATGGCTTTCTACGACCGCCAGGACAAACTGGCCGGTCTGCGGGATGCCCCGGTGCCGCATCTGGTGACCGACGACTATCCGCCCAGCACCATTGCCGGAACCATGCTCGGCATCGGCGCCGCCGGGTTCGCCGTTTCCAAGATCAAGTGATCCGACACGATCAATAAAAGCAACACGGTCATTTGAGCAGGAAAAGGGCCAGATAGTGGGTTTCATCTCTCAACTCGATCCAATCCATGGATTGTCCGGCGCCATCGTCGGTCTGCTGATCGGCATGACCGGCGTCGGCGGCGGTTCGCTGATGACCCCCCTGCTGATCCTGATCTTCGGCATGGCTCCGGCCACCGCCGTCGGCACCGATCTGCTTTACGGTTCGGCCACCAAGCTGTGCGGCACCGCCGTTCATTCCCATGGCCGGCGCATCGATTGGAAGATCAGCGCCCTGTTGGCCAGCGGCAGCCTGCCGGCCACCGCCGCCACCGTATGGGTCATGGCCGATTTCGGCCTGGAAAAGCAGAAATCCGGCCTGTTCTCGTCGGTTCTCGGCGTGGCTTTGCTGTTCACCTCGCTCAGCATCGTCTTCCGCCCGGCCATCCTGCGCTACACCCAGCGCCACCATAAGCCCATCGCCCCGCTGCTGCGCGGCCTGCTGACGGTGCTGATCGGTCTGGTCCTGGGCACCGTCGTCACCTTATCCTCGGTGGGAGCCGGCGCCCTCGGCGTCACGGCGCTGCTGCTGCTGTATCCCGAGCTGCCCCCCACCCGTTTGGTCGGCACCGACATCGCCCATGCCGTGCCTTTGACCCTGGTGGCCGGATTGGGCCATTGGTATCTGGGGTCGGTCGATTGGATGCTGTTGGCGTCGCTGCTGACAGGCTCGATTCCCGGCGTCGTCCTCGGCAGCCACCTCTCCGCCAAGATGCCGGAAACCTGGCTGCGCCTGATCCTCGCGGCCGTGCTGGTAATTGCCGGAATACGTTTGATCTGAGGGGCTTACCTCATTTAGTGTGACCCCGCCCGCCTGTTCGACCGCCGGCACAGCACATGGACCGCCCGTACATGCCTTCTCTTCAGACCCTGCGCCCCCGGCTGCTGATGGCCCTGGCCTTCGCCGCACCGCCGACGGTGCTGCTGTCGCCCCTGGCGATGTCGCCGCTGATGGCGGTGGCCGGTCTGTTGTGCCTTCCGGGTCTGGAATGGCGACGCCTGGTCCGCCTGCCGGTTCTGCCGCTGATGGCCGCCGCCCTAATTTGGGCCGGAATGAGCCTGAACTGGACGCCGAATCCCGCTTTCGCCGTCGTCAGCCTGTTGCGCACTGCCGGCGTGATCATTGCCGGGATTCCGGTGTTCATGGCCTTTTCCTCCCTGGCTTCCGAGCATCGCGGCAAGGTGCTGGACATGCTGCGGAACGGCCTGCTGATTTCGTCCCTTCCCATTCTTGTGCTGGGGGCCACTGCGAAGATCATGGCCACGGCGGACCTGCCGGTTCCCGACTGGCTGGTCCAGACCGTCGTCCATTTCGACCGCCCGGCCACCACTCAGGCCCTGCTGCTGCTGCCTTGCCTAAGCCATCTGTGGCGGACGGACCGCCGCCGTCAGGCGGCGGTATTGGCGCTGCTGGTGGGCGTCGGAGTGATGATGGGCGTCAGCCTAGCGGCAAAGATCGCTCTTCTGACCGGGCTGCTGATCTTGGCCGCCGGATTCATTCTGCCGCGCCGCCTGATCATCGCCGGCTGCGCCATGATCATGATGGTCACCTTCATCGGCGGTCCCGCCGCCGTGACCTATTTTCCCCGCGCCGAACAGGCGGTTTCCTGGAGCTGGATGCCGCTGTCGTCGGTCCATCGCCTGTTGATCTGGCATTTCGTCGACGACCGCATCGACGAGAAGCCGCTGCAGGGCTGGGGCTATGAAAGCGCCCGCGAGATCGGCCAGAAAAAAACCGCCATCGTCAGCGACGGCTCCAGAAGCCGGACGTTCGAAGGCGAATATCTGCCGCTGCATCCCCATAATTTCTCGCTGCAAATCCGCCTGGAACTGGGGCTGGCGGGAACCGTGCTGTTCGCCGGTCTGATGCTGATCCTGCTGCGCGGATTCTGGCAAAACCGTCAGGTGGTGGAAACCGCCGTCATGGCCGGAGCCTTTTTCGTCTGTCTGGTCGCCTACGGGTTCTGGCAAAGCTGGTGGCTCTGCGCCCTGTGGATGGTCGCCGGACTGTGCCGCCTGCTGCCGGTCCCTGAAGAGCGGCGGGGCTGACCCCAGTGCCGGCCGCATCCTTTTCTCCCCGGATTCTGTTCATCACCTCGAATCGGGTCGGCGACGCCGTGCTGACCACCGGCATCTTGTCTTGGCTGTTGGACCGCCAGCCGCAGGCGCGCCTGACCGTGGCCTGCGGCCCGGTGGCCCAGGATCTGTTCGAAAACATTCCTCAGCTGGAACGATTGATCCCCATGGAAAAAGGCCGCTGGTCCGCCCACTGGCGGCGGCTGTGGCAAGCCTGCGTGGGAACGCGGTGGGATCTGGTGGTAGACATCCGCCATTCGCTGTTCTCTTATCTGGTGCCGGCCCGGCGGCGCGCCGTTTTTTCCCCGTCGGACCAGCCGGTTCACAAGCTGATCCAACTGGCCCGCTGCCTTGGCGCCGAACCGCCGCCTCTGCCGCGTCTGTGGCTGAGCGAAGAGCAAAAGACCGAAGCCCAACGGCTGATTCCCGCCGGTACTCCGGTGCTGGCCGTCGGCCCCACCGCCAATTGGGCGGGCAAGCAATGGCCGGCCCAGCGTTTCTCTGAATTGGTAAGCCGCCTGACCGCCGCCGGCGGCCTGTTGCCCGGCGCCCGCGTCGCCGTATTCGGCGGTCCCGGCGAACGCGAAGCCGCCGCCCCGGTGCTGGAGGCCGTTCCCGCCGAACGCTGCATCGACCTTGTCGGTCGAAACGGGTTGAATCAGGCCGCTGCCTGTCTGGAACGCTGTGCCTTGTATATCGGCAACGATTCCGGGCTGATGCATCTGGCCGGCGCCGCCGGCGTGCCCACCATCGGCCTGTTCGGCCCCAGCCGCGAGGAGGTCTACGGCCCCTTCGGCGACAACGCCCTGGCGGTGCGGACGCATCTGCCCTATCGCCATTTCGAGGCGGAGCAGGTCTTTCGTCAGCCGCGCCCGCTGGGGCTGATGGACGGCATCGAAGTGGAGCGGGTGATCAGCGCCGCCGACTGGCTGATAAAACATTGCCATATCGTAACGTCATGATCCGCCACAAGGGCTTTGCCCGCCGCGAAAAGGCGGCATAAACTGCGCCTTCACCTTTGGGGACTGCTAGGAACTTCTTAAATCCTGGCGTGGTGAAATCAGAGCATGGTTCAAATAAGGGAGCGATCCAAATGAAGCGGATTCTGGTAACGGGGGGCGCCGGCTTTCTGGGGTCGCATCTGTGCGAACGGCTGATCGCCGAGGGCAACGAGGTGATCTGTGTGGACAACTTCTACACCGGCACCAAGGACAATATCCTGAATTTGCTGGATAATCCTTATTTCGAGCTGGTCCGCCACGACGTCACCTTCCCCCTCTACATCGAAGTCGACGAAATCTACAATCTGGCCTGCCCCGCCTCGCCGGTGCATTACCAGTTCGACCCGGTGCAGACCACCAAGACCAGCGTCCACGGCGCCATCAACGTGCTGGGTCTGGCCAAACGCACCAAGGCCAAGATCTTCCAGGCTTCCACCTCGGAAGTGTACGGCGATCCCACCGTTCACCCCCAGACCGAGGATTACCGCGGCAACGTCAACCCCATCGGTCCGCGCGCCTGCTACGACGAGGGCAAACGCTGCGCCGAAACCCTGTTCTTCGATTACTGGCGCCAGCACGGCACCCGCATCCGGGTCGGGCGCATCTTCAACACCTATGGTCCGCGCATGCATCCCGACGACGGCCGCGTGGTGTCAAACTTCATCGTCCAGGCGCTGAAGGGCAATGACATCACCATGTACGGCGACGGCTCGCAGACCCGCTCCTTCTGCTTTTGCACCGACACCATCGACGCCTTCATCCGCCTGATGGCCGCCGACGATTCGGTGACCGGCCCCATCAACATGGGCAACCCCCACGAGATGACCATCCGCGAACTGGCCGAGCGCATCGTCGCCATGGTCGGGTCCAAGTCCAAGCTGCAGTTCAAGCCGCTGCCGCAGGACGACCCACTGCAGCGCAAGCCCGATATCAGCAAAGCCCAGAATCTGCTGGGTTGGAATCCCAAGATTCCCATCGAGGAAGGCTTGACCAAGACCATCGCCTATTTCGACGCGCAGCTTAAGGCCGGGAAGTTCGCCAACATCCTCCGCCGCTGAGACCATCATGATCCTGTCCGAGTCCCTGACCGAGTCCCTCTCGTTCCTGTTCGTGTCCGACCCGGTCCTGCGCCGCTGGGCGCTGGGCCGTCTGCGCAAGCGTTGGCAGCAGAACGAGACCTTCACCGCCCACCAGCCGCCCTATCTGCCGGCGACCCCGGCCGAAGCCGCCCTGCGCGACGGCGGCTTCCCCGAACTGGCCGTGCGCGGCAAGCCTTCGGGAAGCCTGGAGCTGCGCCTGCCCGGCCAAGGCGTGACGGTGGAGGAAGGCGAAACCCGCACCCTGTTCACCCGTTCGTTCGACGAACCGGAACTGGCGCAAGGTCTGCACAGCTTCGGCTGGCTGTCGTTGCAGCCCGACGCCGATCCCGCCTGGGTCGCCGCCCTATGGCAGGGCTGGTCGGCCCACCACGGCCTGCCGCAGCCCGACGACAGCCCGGCCTGGGACGCAGCGGTAGCGGCGCGGCGCGCCCTGAACCTGCTGGATTACGCCCGCACCCACGGCCTGCCCGGCCCGCGTGAGGAAAGCGTCGCCCGGCTGGCCGCCCATGCTCCGGCCATCCTGGAGAGCCTGGACTGGCGCGAGGACGGCACCCACGACACCCGCATGATCGTTGAAGCCTGCGCCCTGATCCGTCTGGGCTTGGCTTTCGGTCTGGAAAACCACGCCAAGGCCGGTTTCGTCATCCTGGCCGAGGAAGCCAAACGCCAGTTCGGCCAGGCCGGCCTGTTGAGCCAAGGCGCCACCCACCACCATCAGGTGGCGGTGATGGACATCGCCGGCGTCTGGCTGGCCACCCGCCGCCTGAATCGCCCGGAAATCCACGAAATGGACGCCCTGCTGCGCCGGGTCATCAGCCCGCTGCCGGCCTTGGCGATCAGCGGCGTTCTACCCATGGTCGGCGATTTGTCGGCTGAGTTTCCGCCGGAATTCCTGGTCTGCCTGCTGGCCGACGCGCCGCTGGACCAAGGCTGGACCGCCCTTTTGTCCCAGGACGACCGCGACGCCTTCGCAGCTCTGCGCGATTCCGCCCGCCTGTACGATTTGGAGGCCCTGCGCGCCGACGGCTGGCTGCGCCAGACCGTGGGACCGTGGAGCGGCCTGTGGCACGGCTTCCCCACCGGCTGGTCGCCGGTCCGCGGTTACGGCCATGCCGATCTCGGCAGCGCCACGCTTCATTACGAAGGCGTTCCAGTTTTCGTCGATCCCGGCAACGGCGCATCGGGCGCCGAGGGCCGCGCCTATCGTTCGGCGGCGGCACACGGCGGTCTGACGCTGGAGGGAAGCGACCCTTATCCTCGCAACCGCGCCCTCTATTGCGACGCCTTCCGCCGCGATATCGCTGGGAAACCGCCGGTTCTACAGGCCGAATTCGACGGCGCATCCTGTGTCTTCGAAGGCTATTCCAGAATTCTCGGCCATAACGAAGTGCAGCGCCGCTGGCGCGTGGAAGGGCGCAGCCTGATCCTCGACGACGTGGTCAACGGCACCGGCCGCGTTCTGCTGGCCCGCCGCCTGATCACCTGCCATCCCCTGGTTTTGCAAGAAGACGGCTCGGTGATTCTCTCAGCCCCCGGCTTCGCCCTGCGCATCAGGGGCGACGTCAGGGCGGAACTGAAGCCCGGCAAGGTCTGGACCGCCTGGGGCGAATTCCAACCGGCCCAGGCCATCGTTTTCCAAAGCCGGGTCAATTTCCCCTGGCAGGGCCGCATCATCGTCGAGCCCCTGGCACAGTGATCGCTGCTCTTGCCGCCCTGCTGATCACCCTGCCGCTGTCCGTTCTGGCCGTGCGGCTGGTGCTGGGCTGGCTGCGCCGCAAGCAGATCATGGATCTGCCCAACGAACGCTCCAGCCACAGCCTGCCGACACCCCGCGGCGGCGGTTTGGCGGTGACGCCGGTCTGTCTGCTCGGCTGGGGCGTGCTGCTGGCTTTCGGCGCCACGCTTCCCGGCACCGCCCTGGCTTTGGCCGCCGCCGCCGCCCTGCTGGCGCTATCATGGCTCGACGACCGCCACGGCCTGCCGCCGGGCCGGCGCTTCGCCGTGCATATCGCCGCCTGCGCCCTGGGTCTAGCCGCCTTGCCGAACGACGCTTTGATCTTTCAAGGCGTTCTGCCCTTCTGGCTCGACCGCCTGACCGCTCTGATGGGCTATGTCTGGTTCGTCAATCTGTTCAATTTCATGGACGGCATCGACGGTATTTCCGGCACGCAAACCGCCTGCATCGCCTTAGGCCTGATCTTGCTGGCGTTCCTGACCGCCCGCGGCGAAGCCATGGCCCAGCCCGCCGTGCTGCTGGCCGCCGCTCTGGGATTTCTGTTCTGGAACTGGCATCCGGCCAAGCTGTTCCTGGGCGATTCCGGCAGCGTGCCGCTGGGCTTTCTGCTGGGATGGTTGCTGCTGGACCAGGCCGCTCACGGCCATCTGGCCGCCGCCCTGATCCTGCCGCTTTACTATCTGGCCGACGCCACCATCACCCTGGTCTGCCGTCTGCTGCGCCGGGAAAAGGTGTGGCAGGCCCATCGCCAGCATTTCTATCAGCAGGCCCTGGCGGGCGGACGCAGCCACGACAAAGTAGTGCTGGTCATCCTGTTGGGCAATCTGGTGCTGATCGCCCTGGCTTTGGATTCTCTGCTGATGCCTTGGCCGTCCCTGGCCTTGGCCGCCGTCATCACCGGACTGATGCTGCGCCAGTTGAGGCGGATGGCGAAAGCCTGAAAAAAACGCCCCCGGGCAAGCCTGGGGACGTTTTCATTGTTACCTCAAAACGATCCTACCGCTCGGTCAGGCCCCGGAACTGGTGGCTGGCGACCGTCAGGCTGGCCAGCTCCAGTTTTCCGACGGCGCGCAGTTCGGCCAGCAACTGGTCGGTGCGGGCCACTGCCGCCTTGCGGTTTTCGATCCAAGCCGCCAGAGCCTCCTCGGCGGCCACGCCGGGCGCCTCCTGGGCGACGCTTTCGCACAAAGCCGCCTGACGCACGTAAAGATCGTCGATCACGGCGTCGCTCGCCATTTTCTGCCAATGGCTGCCAGCCGGCATTTTCTCGGCGGACGCCCGCAGCCAGCCCAGGCCGAAACGACCGCCCACCAGGAAATACAACTGCCCCACCGCCTCGACCGGCTGGGCGATGCGCATGGCGATGCGGGCGATATCGTTGGCCGAAGCCAGGACGATCAGCGCCGCCACCCGCTGGGCCAGATCCTCCGGCACACCCTGTTCACGGAAGGATTCGGCGCGGGCGGCCAGCATGGCGGCGGTTTCCGGCGGCAGAACCTGCTGGAACTGGCCGCGGACGGCTTGGATGCCGGGCGCCAGGTCGACGCGCAAGCGAGCCATGTCGATAGGCCGCGGCGCATGGGCCAAAACCCAGCTGACGGCCCGTTCCAGCAGACGGTTGGCCTCGATCAGCATGGCCGTCTGCACAGTGGCCGGAACTTTGTTGTCCAAGGCTTCGATGTCCTTCCACACCTCGCGCAGGCCGAAGGCGTCACGGGCGATCAGATAGGCGCGGGCCACTTCCGCCGGCGGCGTGCCGGTGCGCTCCACCAGACGGGCGACGATCGAACCTCCGATGCGGTTGACCATGCTGTTGGTGGCCACCGTGGCGATGATCTCGCGGCGCAGGCGGTGATTGGCCATGCGCTCGCGCCATTCCGGCGTGTCCAGCCGCTTGGGGAAATAGCGGATCAGATCCTCGGCCAGCATGGGATCGTCGGGCAGATCGGATTCGAGAATGGCGTCGTAAAGCCACATCTTGGAATAGGCCAGCAGCACGGCGATTTCCGGACGGGTCAGCCCCCGGCCGGAATGGCTGCGGCGCGACAGTTCGGCGTCGTCGGGCAGAAATTCGACGGCGCGGTCCAGCCGCCCCGCCCGTTCCAGCAGACGCATGAAGCGTTCCTGCTGGTCCAGCATGGCCGGAGCCTGGGCCTCGAACAGGGTAATAGCCTGACTTTGCAGATAATTGTCCCGCAGCACCAGATGCCCCACTTCGTCGGTCATCGCCGCCAGCAGTTCGTTGCGCTGCTTCTGAGTCAGATCACCCGACGCCAAGGCCGAATCCACCAGGATTTTGATGTTGACCTCGTGGTCCGAGCAGTCGACGCCCGCCGAATTGTCGATGGCGTCGGTGTTGCCTCGTCCCGCCGCCAGGGCGTATTCGACGCGCCCAAGCTGGGTCATGGCCAGATTGGCGCCTTCGCCGATTACCTTGCAGCGCAAATCCTTGCCGTTGATGCGCAAAGCCTCGTTGGCGCGGTCGCCCACCTCGGCGTTGGTCTCATCCTCCGACTTGACATAGGTGCCGATGCCGCCGAACCACAGCAAATCCACCGGCGCGGTCAGCAGAATGCGGATCAGTTCGGTGGGCGTCAGATGATCCGCCTCGATTGCGAAACGTTCCTTGATCTGAGGCGTCAGGCTCACCGACTTGGCATCGCGCGGGAAGATGGCGCCGCCCGCCGACAGCTTGGCGACGTCGTAATCCGCCCAGCTTGAGCGGGGCAGGGCGAACATGCGCTGACGCTCGGCGTAGGAGCTTGAGGCGTCCGGGTTGGGATCGACGAAGATATGCCGGTGATCAAAGGCCGCCAGCAACTGGGTATGCCGGGAATTCAGCATGCCGTTGCCGAAAACGTCGCCCGACATGTCGCCGACGCCGATGGCCGTGAAGTCCTGTTCCTGGCAGTCGATGCCCATTTCGCGGAAATGGCGCTTCACCGATTCCCAGGCGCCGCGGGCGGTGATGCCCATGACCTTGTGGTCATAGCCCTGCGATCCGCCCGAGGCGAAGGCGTCGCCCAGCCAGAAGCCGTATTCGGCGGAAATGCCGTTGGCGATGTCCGAGAAAGTGGCCGTGCCCTTGTCGGCGGCGACCACCAGATAGGGATCGTCGGCGTCGCGGCGTACCACGTTCGCAGGCGGTACGACGGCGCCGTCCGCCAGATTGTCGGTGATGTCCAGCAGGCCGCGCATCAGGGTCTTGTAGCATTCGACGCCTTCGGCCATGAAGGCTTCGCGGCCGCCTGTCTTCGGCGGCTGTTTGACCACGAAGCCGCCCTTGGAGCCTACCGGCACGATGACGGCGTTCTTGACCATCTGCGCCTTGATCAGACCCAGGATCTCGGTGCGGAAATCCTCGGGACGGTCCGACCAGCGAATGCCGCCGCGGGCCACCTTGCCGCCGCGCAGATGGATGCCCTCCACACGCGGGCTGTAGACGAACACCTCGACATTGGGGCGGGGCAGGGGCAGGCCGGTCACCTTTTTGCTGTCCAGCTTGATGGACAGATAATCTTTGCCCTGGAAGAAGTTGGTGCGCAGCGTGCTGTCGATCAGATTCAGGAACCAGCGCAGAATCCGGTCCTCGTCGGCGCTGACGATCTTTTCCAGTTCGGCCTCGATGGCGGCATGAATGTCGGCGGCTTCGTCGGCGACGGCCGGGTCGAAGCGGCGCTCGAACAATTGGACCAATAAGGCGGCGGTAAGCGGATTGCCGGTGACGCTTTTTTCCACATAAGCCTGGCTGAAGGTGGAACCGGCCTGGCGCAGATATTTGGCATAGGCCCGCAGCACCATCACCTGACGCCAGGACAGGCCACCGTTGATGATCAGGCGGTTGAAGCCGTCATCTTCGGCGGCGTTCTGCCAGATGGCACGGAAAGCCTCCTCGAAGCGGACACGCAAGGATTCGATGTCCACCGACGCGCCGTCGACCGTCACCATGGTGAAGTCGTGAATCCACACCGGCTGGGCGTCGCCGCCCTGGTTCAGGGCGTGCGGCACTTCCGAAATCACCTTGAAGCCCAAATGCTCGAAAACGGGAAGCACGTCCGACAGATGCACCGGATCGCCCTTGCGGTAGATCTTGAAGCGGATTTCCGCCTCGGCGGATTCCAGCGGGCGATAGACATGCAGACCGACGCCGTCGCCGGCGGCTTCGATGCGGTCCAGATCGACCAGCGCCGTGCGCGGGCCGTAGGTGTCGCGGTAGGCCGGCGAGAAAGAGCGGCCCCAGCGGCGGTACAAAGCCAGTCCCCGGTCCTCGCCGTGCTCGTCCACCAGCACTTCCTGAAGGCGGTCGCTCCAGGAGCGGGCAGCTTCGGCCAAACGGGCCTCCAGGGCCAAGGGGTCGACGTCGCGGGCCAGATTGGCGCCGCCGGTGCGGATGATGAAATGCAGGCGTGCCAGGGGGTTGTCGGCCACCTGGGTATACCAGGCCACCACCTTGCCGCCGATGGCGTTTTCCAGCAGCTCGACCACCTGCAGCCGCAGGGCGGTGTCGTAGCGGTCGCGGGGAATGAAGACCAGCGCCGAGACGAAACGGCCGAATTCGTCTCGACGCAGGAACAGCGCCACCTTTTGCCGTTCCTGCAAACGCAGAATGGCCAGCGCGGTGTCGAACAGAACCTCCTCGCCGGCCTGCATCAGTTCGTCGCGGGGATAGTTTTCCAGAATCACCTGCAGGGCGCGGCCGTCGTGGCTGTCGGCGCGGAAGCCGGCCCGCTCGATGACCCCCTGCACCTTGCGGCGCAGCAGCGGAATCAGGGCGGGCGGACGGGTATAGGCGGCGGCGGCGTACAGACCGGCCAGCACATGCATGCCGACCACGTTGCCCTTGTCGTCGAAACGCTTGATGCCGACGATGTCCATCAATACCGGACGATGCACCGACGACGCCCGATCGGCCTTGGCCATCAGCAGCAGCGAGGGACGGCGGAGAAAGGCCACCACCTCGGGCGGCATCGAGGCCAGATCCCGTTCCTCGTCGAAGACGCGGACCGAGGCGTCCCGCAACAGGCCCAGGCCGCTGCCGTCATCCACGACGATTGTTTCGCCTTCGAATCGAAAACTGCGACAGCCCAGGAAAGTGAAGTGGTCGTCCAGCAGCCAGTCGATGAAATCGCGGGCTTCCGTCAGTTCCTGCACCGGGATGTTGGGCAGGTCGGCCGACAGATCGGCCAGAATGGCGTCGGTGCGGGCGCGCATGGGCCGCCAATCCTCGACGGCGGCGCGGACATCGGCCAGAACGGCGGTCAGCGTTCCCTCGATGGCGGCATGGCGGTCGGCCGGCTGGCGGTCGATCTCGATATGCATCAGGCTTTCAAGAGGGCTGCCGGTCGGCACCTCTTCTGGAAAATCCGTCAGCTTGCCGTCGCCGTCGCGGCTGACCGGCAGAATCGGATGCACCACCAGATGCACGGCGATATCCAGCCGCTGCAAGGCCCCGGTGATGGAATCCACGAGGAAGGGCATGTCGTCGTTGACGATTTGCAGCACCGCATGTTCGCTTTCCCAGCCGCCTTCGTCGGGCCGGGGCTGGATCAGGCGCAGCTTGGGCTGGCCGGGCTTGCGCTGCCGAGCGAAACCGTGCAGGGCCATCACCGCCGCATACAGCGATTCCGGCTCACGATGCAGAATGTCCTCGGGCACCACGTTGGCATAGAAAGCCGCCAGCAATCTTCTGACCGGCCCCAGGGCCTCGGCTGGCACTCTTTCTTCGGCCAGTTTGGTAACGCGGTCGATAAGACGGTCTTTCAAATGATCTATACGCTGTGCCATCACTGTCTCCGAAATAGGCAACTCGCCCAAAAAATAGGCTAATCGCTTTCTTCCGGAAAACAAGACTCCGGAAAAAATATTCACGGGATAACTTCACCACATGAATATTTTTTTCACGTATAGAAATCAAGTGGGGTCGCCGCTACCCTGCAGTGTATCGTCTGGCCGGAACAATTCTACTTCCATGCGCTTCAGCAATCCCGACAGATCCGGATCGTCGATGCCGTTGGGACTGTACCAGCCCTGAGCCTGAGAGGCGGCGCGACCGGAAACGCAGAAGGCCATGACCACGGCCACTTCACCCGGCTTGTCGCCCGGACTCGCGAAAGGCGCCACCTTGGCCCCGTCGCACAAATCCTGTCCGACGACGCCGTTGTTCGGGCTGAATTCGACGATCATGCGGTAATTGGAGACGGCGCTGGCGTCCGGCGACAAACGCGGCCGCGTTGGCGGCTGCAAGATGCCGGCATGACCCACCGCTTTCTCCACCATGGCGTCCAGCATCGGCTTGTCGGCGGCGGCGAAAGGATTGCCGCGCACTTCCAAGGCCAGATCGCGGTCGCCGGCGCCATAGCGGTAAAGCTCGGCCAAATAGGTTCCCCGCTCGGTGTTGGGAGCCACCCGAGGCAGGGAACAACCGGCCAGCAGCGCCGCCGAAACCAGCACCATCGGCAATGAGGAAAAAGTTTTTATCATGATGAAACGCTCCCGCACTCAGGACGCCGTCATGATACTCCCGGCGGCCCGGCGCAGAAAGTCCTCCAACGCCCGCACCGGCGTATCGTCACCGAACAGCCACGGACGGCGCTCGGCCATCAGAGCCGCCGCCCGGGCCCGCTGGCCGGAATCCGCCAGCCGTTCGGCCAGCGCCGCCAGTCCGTCCAAATCCTGGGCGATCCATTCCGTCAGTCCCAGGTGGCGCAGGATGGCGGCGGTGTGGCGGCCGCGCATCAGCGGTCCGGCGGCGGTGATGATCGGTATGCCCGCCGTCGCCGCCTCCAAACTGGTGTTGCCGCCGGACCAGGACAGACTGTCGAGGTAAACGTCGCCCAGTGCCAAAAACGACGGAAACAGAACCGGCGCCACCGGTTCGGCGATCACCACGTGGCGGTCGAAAGGCAAACCGGCCTGGGCGAAAGCCGAAGCCAAACGGCAGCGAAACAGCTCGGTGCGGGCCAATCCGGCGATGCCCAGGAATAAAAATTGCGCCTGGGGCAGGCGGGCGGCGATACGGACGAACAGATCGTCTTCTTGAGGCCGGTATTTGAACAGGCTTTGGCAGCAGATGAACACCAGGGCGTCGTCGCGCAGACCCATGCCCGGCCGGCTCAGGCGCCCGTTCTCGAAGCCCTGGCCTTGGGGCAGGGGCTGATAATGGATGGACAGATTGGGCAGACGGATCAGCTTTTCGCTGTAATGGACGGCGGCCCCCGCCGGTTCCATCAGGTCCGAAGACAGGAAATAATCGATGGTGGGCAGACCGGTAGTGACCGGATGCCCCCAGGTGACGCATTGCACCGGCGCCAGACGGCGACAGGCCAGGCGCACCGCCGCCGGGTCCATTCCGAGTTCGAAATAAATCAGCGCGTGCAGCCGGTCTTTGGCGATGGCCTCGATCCAGGCGTCGTCTCCGCTCAATCCGGCGGTCACGGTATCGCAGGCCTCGTATTGCCCCCGCGCCCAGTCGTCGGGCGCGAAATCGGCAGTGGCCCCGGCCGGCCGGCCGGAAAGATCATAGGCGAACAGCTCGAACCCGGCTTTGTCCAGACGCCTGATCCAGCCGGAGAACAGCTTCGAGACCGAATGCAGGCGAAAATAGCTGCCGGCGAAGCCCACCCGTAGCCGTTCCCCCGGCTCCGGCCGTCCCACCAGCGCCGGGCGTGGGCGTTCTGTGGCCTGGGCGATGCGCGAAACGACGCGGCCGTACAGCTCTTGCAGCGCCCGGTCGTCTTCGCCCTGATAGGCCAGAAAGAAAGGTTTGGCCTGGCCGATCTGCGGCAGCGCCGCCGCCAGGCTGTCGCGCGTGGCGGTTTCGGCGGCCTGGACCAGCAGGGCCAGGGATTCGCCGTAACGGCGGCGAACCTCGGCCATCTGCTCCGGCGTTTCATACCCCTGGGGCAGCAAGGCCATGCAGGCGGTCAGCCGCGCCCCCAGATGCTGGGGCCAGCGGCGGCAAACCACGTCGAGAAGCCGGGTTCCCAGATCCGGCCATCCCGCCCCGCGCAGCATGTTGCCCAGCAGCAGCAGATTGTCGATGTCCTCCGACAAGCTGGACAATTGATCGAGATGGCGTTCCACCAACGGCCGGTTGTTGCCCTCGACGGCCCGCCGCACCAGCCGGAACAAGGCGGCGGCGGCATCCTTCGACCGGCCCGTCTGAAGCATCAGCCCGACCAGGGCGCGATAGCCCGGTTCGTAATCGCCGTGACGGTTCAGCAGATTGATCAGCAGATCGCGGGCTTTGTCCTTTTGACCGGTCGCCGCCAGGGCCGACGCCAGATTGTTGACCAGCGGCGGCGTGGCGTTCAAGCGCGCCGCCGCCTCCAGCCAGGGCAGGGCGTCGGCGGGTTTTTGCCGCCGCAGCCACGTCAAGCCGACGCGATGCAGCGCCTCGGGCGTCTGGCCGTCGGTCAACAGGCGGCGCAGCGCCGCTTCCGCCGCTTCCGGCTGGCCGTTCTGAAAGACGTTCCAGGCCGACTGCATGGCTTGCGCCTCATCCAGCGCCGTAGCCTCGTCGCGGCCCGACGGGTTGTAGCAGCAGCCTTTGCAGATTTCCGGCGTGGCGTCGAGATAGCGGTCCAGCCAGCCGGAAACACCGGGGCCGTCCCAGGCCTGGGCGAAACTTTGCTCCAGCAGGCTGGCATGACCGTACAAAGAGGCGTCTTCCGTCAGACAGCAGGGCGTTAGCATCCCTTCGACCGTCACATAGGCGGCGCGGAAAGGACGGCGGCAACGGCTGCCGTTGGGCGTCAGGATCGGCGCCATGGCCACCGTCATGCGGGGATGGCGGCTTTGCGTCTCGGCCACGGCGGCGCGCACGGCGTCCCGGTCCTCGCCGCTCAAGGCCAGCGGCCGGCTTTCGGCGCCATAGGCCACCAGCGGCTGAATTTCCACCGTCGGCGCCCCCAACGCCGCCAGTTCCCCCAGCAGGCCGCGCAATTCGCCCAGATTGCCCCGACTGACCACCACCGACAAAGTCACCCGGCCCTCGAACAGGGGAATCAACCGGGCGACGGCCAAACGCAAACGATTGGTGTCGGTGCCGGCCCGCACCCGTTCGGCCACCGGCGGATTGAGGCTGTCCACCGAAATACTGATATGACCCAGCCCCAGCGCCTTCCAGCGGGCGAAATCCTCCACCTCGCGGGCCAGGGCGTTGGTGTTGAAGCTGACGCCGCCGAACTTGCCAGAATCGCGGGCGATGGTGATCAGATCGTCCAGCCGGGGATGCAGGGTCGGCTCGCCGATGCCCTGCAGCACCACGTAATTGGCCTGCGGGGCGTTGGCCACCACCCTGGCGAAATCCTCGACCGCCATATGCCGGTTGACCCAGTCTCCACTATTCATGCCCAACGTGCGCTGGCAGCCGGCGCAGCGCAGATTGCAGCCGGTGGTGATTTCGATCTGAAGCCGGTTCAGGCGGGTAGGGGCGGCGAAAAGGCTCATGGAAGGCGATGATAAGTGGCGAAGAGTGTTTTGCCACCCACATTTATTTTGCCTTCGCGGCTCCGTTGGGGCATCTAGTGCCGCTTGCCAATTCAGGAGCTTTTCCCATGTTCGCCGGTATCGACTTCGGCACCTCCAACAGCGCGGCCAGTCTTGTCGGCCGCGAGGGCGAGGCGGAAATCGTCCGCATGGACTTCAAAAGCGGCGCATCCGACACCCTGCGGTCGATGCTGGCCTTCGACAAGGCCAAGCGCGACGAACACCGCAAGCTGCTGGCCATGGTCGGCCAGGACGCCGTGGACGCCTATCTGCAGGACGACGGCGAATGCCGCCTGCTGCAAAGCTTCAAAAGCTATCTGACCAGCCGGGTGTTCTCCAGCGCCAGCATCTTCGGCGCCAGCTACAGTCTGGAAGATATGATCGCCCTGGTGGTCGGCCATATCCGCCATGCCGTCGAAAACAAGGGCGGCCGGCCCATGGCCCGCGCCGTCGCCGGGCGTCCCGTGCGTTTCGTGGCCGAAGACGGCCGGGTGGAGGACGATTACGCCCTGGAACGCTTGCGCCAGGCCTTCGCCAAAGCCGGGCTGGAAGAGGTTCGTTTTGAATACGAACCGATTGCCGCCGCCTGCTATTACGAGCGCGGCCTGGACCACGACGAGACGGTTCTGGTGGCCGATTTCGGCGGCGGCACCAGCGATTTCTGCCTAGTGCGGCTGGGACCGGGCCGCCGAAGCATGGCCGATCCGCAAGACGCCATCCTGGGCACCCAGGGCGTCGGGCTGGCCGGCGACGCCTTCGACCGCCGCATCGTCGAATACGGCGTGGCCGACCACCTGGGCAAGAACCTGACTTTTCACAGCGCCGGCAAGGATCTGCCGATCCCCGCCTGGATCTATGGCAAGCTGGGCCGCTGGCACCATGTGTCGTTCCTCAATACGCCGTCCACTCTGCGCATGCTGCGCGACATCCAGCGCCATGCCGCCGAGCCCGAACAGATCGAGGATCTGCTGACGGTGATCGAGCACAATCTGGGCTATCACCTCTATCGCTCGGTGCAGGCGGTGAAGCTGGCTCTGTCGGCGGCGGACGAGACGGAGCTGCGCTTTCATCATGCGCCGCTGGAAATCACCCGCCGCGTCACCCGCATCGAATTCGAAGGCTGGATCGCCCCGGAACTGGCCGAGATCGAGCAATGCGTCGATGCCTTGCTGGCGCAAACCGGCGTCGCCGCCGACAAGGTCGATCGGGTGTTCATGACCGGCGGCACCTCGCTGGTGCCGGCCGTGCGCCGCCTGTTCGCCGACCGCTTCGGCGAAGCCAAGCTGTCCAGCGGCGGTGAATTCGTTTCGGTGGCCAACGGTCTGGCCTACCGCGCCCGGGAATTCTGGGGCTGAACTTGCGAAATCCGGCGGCTTATGCCGCCGGATGCGGACGATTGTACTGGCTGTCCTCCTCGCGGATGTGATGGATCAGCCAATCGCACAGAAATTCATAGACCGGGTCGCGCAATTCCAGCGCCTCGCCCCTTTTGAAGCGGTTGACGAAGCGATAGGCCGTCGAGATAAAGGCGGTGTGGGATTCGAAATGCTCGGCCACGATGTCCGGCGCCATTTCCTTGATGTAGACCTCTTCGTCGCGGAAATGCACGGCGGCGTATTCCAGCAGGCCGAAGATCACCTCTCCCAGTTCATCCACCGACAACGACTTGCGGCCCAGCGTGTTGATCATCGAGATCAGCCGCTTGTGCTGGCCATCCAGCAAGGGATTGCCGACGCTCAAATCGTCGCTCCATTTGATCAGGTTCTCGCCGCTAGGAGCGAGAGGAGGAGGCGCTTCCTGGGAAAAGCCGCTCCATTCCTGCTCCGGGCCATCCTTGTGGTTTTCTTCCGACATGGCCGTTTCCTTATTCGATCAGCCGCAATTCGCTCAGAGTCCCCGCGATATAGGAGAAACTGCTCTGCAGGGTCGCGGCGGTGGGAGCGTTGAAGTAATAGCTGGACTGTGAAGCGCAGTTTTGCAGCAAACTTTTCGATGTATCGGAAATATCCGAGCCGAAACTAATGGTATAGACGGTCATCCCCGCCGCCTTGGCGGCGGTGCAGGCATCGGCCAGCAGCGTGTTCGCCTTAGGCGTATCGACACCAGCGCATTGGTTGTTGCTGGACAGGATATTCCCATAAGGCGCGACCGTCTTGGGATTGCCGTAGGGATTGGTGTAGGGACTGCCGGAATTGACGCAGTTGTCGCCGTCGGTCAGCAGAATCAGCGCCTTGGTGATGTTGGCGGTATTGCCGTTGATGTCGGTGGTGAAGCTTTCCGGCAGGCCGGTGGTGCCCCATAGCCCCTGCCAGTCCGGCGACAGCATGCGCCACCCCCACAACAGGCCGGACGCGATCAGCGTGCTGCCCTTGGCGGTCATGTTGCTGACCGCGGTTTTCATGGATGCCGCATCGCCCGACAGGAACATGGTCGAAGCCTTGGTGCTGGCGCAGCCACTCGACCAAGTGCTGCTGGACGAGCAGGTGGTGGTGCCGTTCTTCGCTGTCGTGCACGTGGTGTCGTAATAAGGCGTGAAGGACGATTTGGTCGGCGTCGTGGCATCGAAGGTGAAGTTGGTTCCCGATTTCCGCTCGAACAGACAACCGCTCCAACTGCTGGGAACGCTGGACAACCAGGATTTGGTGGTCGAACTGACCCCGACCTTCACCGCTTCGGTAAAGGGCACCAGGCCGACATAGACGCCGGCAGCGGCGCTGGTGTTGGTGCTGCTGGTGCCCAGCAGGGTGTCGATCAGCGTCGAAGCCGCCGACTTCAGGTTGGTCATCTTGTTGTTGTCGGCCATCGAGCCGGTGTTATCCAGGGCCAGAACCGCTTCGGTGGGACGGGTGACGCGCAAGGCCTTGACCTTCATGGTGAAGGTTATGCCGGTCGCGTCGGCCAGGGAATAAAGCGGCACGGTGACGGTGGTGGTCACCGTCATGGTGTCGCCGGCCGAAGTCGGCAGCTCGGTGAAGGTGGGGGCGTCGAAGCTGGAACCCAGATAGCCGTCGGGAACGTTGGCCTTGAAATAGGCCGCTCCCTCGGTCCCCGCCGTCGAGGAGCCGAGATCGCGCCCGGAGGCCAGGGCCGCCGCATCCAGGGCCGACCAGACCCGCGAACGGACCATGTGAACGCGCATCATATCCAGTCCGGCCAGGAACATGACGACCATGACGCTGAAGCTGATGGCCACCGTGATGCCGGCGACGCCGCGGCGGTCCTGGATGAACGCCGCGGACCAAAAGCGGATGAAGGCTCGAAAAAGCATGATTTCCTCCTTCGCCGGCGGTCAGCTGGGCAGACCGGAGCAGCCGGACACCGTGCCCAGGCTGTCGAGCGCGCCGTAACGGGCGCGGAAATAGCTGGCACGGCTGATGGTCTGGGCCTTCGGCAGCATGGCGTTGTCGTTGCTCAGACCGGCGAACGGCACGTAATTATAGAAAACCTCGGCGACGACGACGGTGTCGCCGTTGGTCTGCACCGTGATGCCTCCGGGCAGCACGGCCTTGCCGCCTTCGGCGCCGACGGCGCTGCTCACCCCTTTGATCTGATAGACCGAGCGCCGCTGCCAGGCCACCGTGGCCGAACCGTTGACGTTATGCACGGCCGACAGGATCACCATGCCGTTGCCGTCCAGGGTCAGCGGCTCGATCATCCGGGTGGCGGCGTCGAAATAGGTCCCCAGATAAGAACCGTTGGTGGTCAGGGCGCAATCCACCGCCTGGGTCGACCGGCGCGACACCATGTCCGACAGGGTGATGGAGGTGCGCTCGGTCAGCGAGGTGGCCCGCATATAGGCGTAAAGTTGATACGACCCCACCAGCAGCAAGACCAGCATGGGGATCAGCATGGCGAGCTCGACCGAGGCCGAGGCGCGGCGGTCGGCGATCAGATGCCGGAATAAATGGCGCATGGCTGGCTCCCCTATTCGTTCTGAACGACGATTTGGCGGCTGAAATTCAAGGTGGAGATACCCGCCAGATTCAACACGCCGGTAAAGCCCGGACGGCTGAAGCTGACGTGGTAGACGACGATGTCGCCGCTGCCGCCCGCCGAACTGCTGCCGCTGCCGCCGTCCCAAACGCCGTTGCCGTTCAGATCGGTGAAGGGCTCGCCCTGGTCCCAGGTGCCGTTGCCGTTCAGATCGGTGTAAGGCTCGGGAATATCGGAAAGGGAGCCGTAGACCGTGGTGGTCACGGCGACCTTGGTCCCGGCGGGCAGCCAGCGGCTGACAAAGCTTTCCACCGTCTGTTCGATGGATTCAACGCGGGTCAGGCCCGTCTGCGTCATGCCGCTGGTGCCGAAGCGGGAGGCGGCGCGGATGCCGATTTCCAGCGAGGCGTCGGTCAGCAGGATCAGCCCCAGTTCCATGACGCCGGCCGTCAGCATGACCAGGATGGGCAGGATCAGGGCGAATTCCACGGCGGTCGTGCCCGAACGGGACCGCTTGAAGCTGGCGCCGGCGCGGCGCCGTCTGAAGGCGGCGATCATGGTTGCGTTCCTCCCGGAACCGGGCCGGCGCCGGCAAGAGCCATGCGCTGGCGCAGAAGACGGTAATATTTCAGGTCGTTCTCGACGGCCGTACGTTCCAACTCGTTGGACAGGATGGATTCCGCCGCCTCGGCGTTCCCGGCCAGCCCATAGGCCAAGGCCAGATTCTGACGGGTCTGGGGCGGCGCGTTGGAGGCGGTGGCGATATCGAGCAGCACGTTCACCGCTTCCCGCGGATTGCCGCTCAGGGCCAGCGACAACCCCAGATTGCTGCGCACCGAAACGTCGTCGGGCCGCAGCGTCAAGGCTTCGTGGTAATAGTTCTGGGCTTCAAGATGTCGGCCCTGAAGATCCAGCACCACGCCCAGACCCTGCAAAGGCCGGGTGTCCTTGGGAGCCATCATGCGGGCCTTGCCGTAATCCCGTTCGGCGACATCCAGATGCCGCAGGATGATGTCGGCCCGGCCCATGGACAGCAGAGGTTCCGGCGCATTGGGAAATTGCTGGGCGGCCACCACGTAATATTGGTGCGCCGTCTCCGTCTGGCCCTGCAGCAGGGCGGCGTCGCCCAATCCCATGCGGGCGTCGAAATTGCCGGGGTCGCGCTTCAGCACCTGATTGAACAGATCGATGGCCGTATCGGCGTCGCCGCTGCCCAGATTGCCCCTGGCCAGTTTGATCGTGCTCTCGTTCATCGAGGCCGAGGCGGCGGTGGTGCGCTCCTTGTCCAAGCCGGGAGCGCAGGCTCCCAGCAGCAAGGGCGACAGCAGCAGAACCAGAACAGTAAGCGTCTTCATTTGCCAAATGCCTCCGAGATACGGAGAAAAGCCGGGGCGCCGATGATGATCACCACCGCCGGCAAAATCAGGAGCATCATTGGCATGGTCATCTTGACCGCCAGCTTGGCTCCCTTTTCTTCCAGACTGAGCAGACGCGCCGACCGCTCGGTCCGCGCCAGAACGCGCAAGGCCTGGGTGATGGGCGTGCCGTATTGATAGGATTGGATCAGGGTCGAGACCATGCCGCGCAGGGATTCCAGCCCGGTGCGCTCGGCCAGATTACGCAGCGACGCCACCGTGTCGGCATGCAGCTGGCTTTCCTGGAACGTCAGCTCCAGTTCGTCGGCCAAAGCCGGACAGATGGACCTCATTTCCACGGCGGTGGTATGAATCGTCGCGCTCAGGCTGTAGCCGGCATTGGTGCAGATGACCATCAGGTCCAGGGCGTCGGGCAAGATGCGGTGAATCTGCTTTTGGCGGCGGCGCACCATCATTTTCAGCAAAAGCTCGGGCAGGATCAGGCCGCATTGCATACCGCCCAGCATGGCCACCAGCGACGTCAGAAATTCGGTGTCGGGATACCACAGCCCGATGGCGCCCGTGATTCCCATGGCCAAGACAGCGCCGCACAGAACCTTGACGATCACCAGCACCTGCAAGGCGTTGACCTGACGGAACCCGGCGGCCACCAACTGACGGCTGATGGCTTTCTGCTGGCGGCTGTTGAACAGCGGCAGCCGGCGGCCCCAATTGGCCAGTACGCTGCCGACGCGGCTGCGGGCGGGCTTTTCCGCCTGGGCTTCCTGGCCGGGCTGGCGCAGGGTATAGCGGTCCAACTCGGTCTTAGCCCGCTGCCCGGCCCGCACCGAGGCGCTGCCCATGCGCACATAGGCCAGCCAGACCACGAAACCGATGGTCATGCCGGCGCCTGCTTCCAGTTCCCAGAAACTGCCGTCCACCATGGTCAGTCCTCCAGCCGCATCATGGTGTTGATGACCACCAGCCCGACCACCACCAGCCCACCGGCAAGCCACAGCAGATGCTGGCCCGCCGGCGTTTCGAACAGGACCGAGAGATAATCGCTGTCGGTGCTTTCCAGCCCGGCCATCACCAAAACCGGCACCAGCGAGATCACCTTCGAAGCCGCCCGGCCCTGAGCCGTCAGGGCCCGGGTCTTCAGCCGGGTGTCGCGGCGGGAACGGATGATGCCCGACAGGTTCTCCAGCGTTTCCGCCAACGGTCCGCCGGTTTCACGCTGCAATTCCAGGCAGACCACGAAAAAGCGGAAATCGGGAATGCCGATGCGGTCGGCGGCGGTGGACATGACCTTCTGCGGCTCGAGGCCGATGCGCAGGGCGTCGCCCATACGCTGAAATTCCATGCCGACCGGATGCGGCAGCTCCTGTCCCGCCGTCTGGATGGCCTGCACCACCGGGACGCCGGCCCGCACGGCGCGAATGATCATATCCAAGGCTTCGGGAAAGAAATGCAGAAAGCGCTCGCGGAACCGCCGCTTCATCAGCGACAACGCCAGCCAGCCCCCGAGAAAACCGCCCAGCAAAGCCGCCGGCAACGCCAGGACCAGCGGCAGCTTCAAACCCATGACGGCCAGCGCCGCAGCGGCCGCGCCGCAGAACGCCGCCATCCCCAGTAGAGCCGGACCGGCGGAACCGCCTTTGTCCTGCACGAAGCGCAGCAGATCCCGCATCTGCAAGACCAGCGGATTGGACCGGCGGGGCGCGTGGCTTTGCACTTCCGACGCCACCTGGGCGACCGGCCGGTTGGCCTCGGTCATTCCGATGGCCCGGCGGCGGGCGCGAGCCTGCGGGCTGTTTTCGGCAGCATGCCGCACGGCGTCATAGCCCAGGGCCGCCAGCACCACGCCGACGAAACCGGCGATACTGACGATGTCTTCCGGGCCAAGGATGGCGACGCTCATGACTTCATGGCCTCCAGCAAAGCCTTTTCCAGACCGTAATAGCTGGCCTTGACCGCCAGGGCCGGGCGCAGGCCGGAAGATTCGAAGGAGCCGTGAACCTCGTCGCCGAAGGTCGAGGTGTCGTAGTGAAACTGGAACAGGTCCTGGCTGATGATGATGTCGCCTTCCATGCCCACCAGTTCGGTGATCTGGGTGACCCGGCGCACGCCGTCGCGCATGCGTTCCAGCTGAACGATCAGATGCACGGCGCTGGCGATCTGGCGGCGGATCGACAGCAGCGGCAGATTGCCGTTGGCCAGCAGCACCATACTTTCCAGGCGGGTCACGGCGTCGCGGGGATTGTTGGCGTGGATGGTGGTCATCGAACCGTCGTGGCCGGTGTTCATGGCCTGTAGCACGTCGAACGCCTCGACCCCTCGGGTCTCGCCGAGGATGATGCGGTCGGGCCGCATGCGCAGGGCGTTGCGCACCAATTGCCGCTGGTCCACCGAACCGCCGCCCTCGATGTTCTCGGGGCGGGTTTCCAGGCTGACCACATGGGGCTGTTGAAGCTGAAGCTCGGCGGCGTCCTCGATGGTGATGATGCGTTCGCGGGGATCGATCATCTTGGACATTGCGTTCATCAACGTCGTCTTCCCCGAGCCGGTGCCGCCGGAAATGATGATGTTGCTGCGGCTGGCGGTGGCCACCTCCAGCAGTCGAGCCATGCCCGCCGACAGATTCTTTTGCTGCACCAGACGGTTGAGGGTGTAGCTGCGCTTCGAGAACTTACGGATGGAAATGCAGGCGCCGCGGATGGCCAGGGGCGGCAGCACCACGTTGACGCGGCTGCCGTCGGGCAGACGGGCGTCGACCATCGGGCTGGATTCGTCGACCCGCCGCCCGACGGTGGCGGCGATGCGCTGGGCGACGTTGATCACATGCATGTTGTCGCGGAATTTCAGCGGCGTCAGTTCAAGCCGGCCATGGCGTTCGACGAAGACTTGATCCGGCCCGTTGACCAAGATGTCGGTCACGGTTTCGTCGGCCAGCAAAGGTTCGATGGGACCGATGCCGAACATGTCGTTCAGCATCTCCTCGACCATCAGCGCCTGTTCGGTGCCCGTCACCATCAGCCGGTCGCGGGTGACGATGTCGGCGACCATGACGGCCAGATCGTGGCGGATCTGATCGCGGTTGCGGCTGGCGGCGGTGGAAACGTCGATACTGGCAAAGACGGCGCTGCGAATCTGCAGATAGGTGGTCGAACGCACCAGATGCTCTTTGCCCTCGGGCGGAATCGCGTGCATCGATGCCAGCAGGCCCGGTTGCGGCTTGGGCTGGATGTCCGAGGAGATTTCAGCAAAGGACGAGACGGCGGAAGACGCGGCCGGCTGTTCGGAAGACGGCACGGCGGTTTCCGCCGAGACGATGTACTCGGGAACCGACAAGCCTTCGACGGCGACGCTGTTTTTCCGCCCGAACATCAGGTTTGCCTTTGCAGCAACCGCTCGACCACGGCCTTGGCTTTGGCCAGCAATTGGGCCAGCTTGCCCTCCGCCGCCTTTTCATCGCGCCGGCCCGACAGATCGTTGGCCAGCTCGCGCAAGGCCTGGGCCAGCAGGCCGCTGCGCGTGACCAGCGGCGGCCCGAGATTTTCCGCTTCCGCCGCCGATTCGAAATCGTGAGGCAGTTCCATGCTGACCTTGCGGCCCACCGCCTCCTCGAAATCCTTGACCGCCAATTCAGCCTTGCCCGCCGGATGCTGATGGTTGATCACCAGCATCATGCTGGCGTGGTTGTCGCGGGTCTCCACCATGCGTATGACCCGCGCCGTTTCGCGGGCGCTGTAGACCGACGGCTCGCTGACCACCACCACCGTCTGGGCCGCTTCCGTGATGCACTGGCTCAACGGTCCGGCGCGATAAGGCAGGTCGGCGATGATGTAGTGGAAATGCTTCTTCAGTTCGTTGAGCAACCGCTTCAGGGCCACCAGATCGGGCGGCGTACCGGCGGAAAAATCCATCTCAGACGACAGCACCGACAGATAGGGCCCCACCGACACCAGGGTGCGGTTGACGTAATGAGGATCCAGGTTGTTGACGTTCTTCAGAACGTCGGCCAAGCCCTCGTTGCTTTGGGTGCCCAGCAGCACATTGGCCGGTCCGCCATGGGGATCGAGATCGATCAGGGCCACCCGGCGATGCTGCTGGTTGGCCAGAGACCACGCCAGATTGACCGCCACCGTGGTCGCGCCGGCTCCGCCGCGGGCGCCGATGCAGGCCACCACCTTGCCGGTGCGCACCTGCTGATTCTGTTCGGCGGCCGGAGTGTTGGCCCCCAGGATGCGGCGCAAAAGGTCGATGGTCAGCGGCTTCGAAATGTAATCGTCGACGCCCATGCGCAAAAGTTCGCGGAACAGGCCGACGTCGTTGCGGTCGCCGATGACCACCACCGACACGCTGGGGGCACAGGCGTCGGCCAGCCGGGCCAGATCGGACAGCGGCATGGACGAGGCGGAAATATCCACCACCAGCCGCTGCGGCGGTCGCTCCAGATGGTTCAGCACGGCGATGGCGTGGTCCACCGTTCCCTGGCGGACCAGGGAATGGGGGATCATCTGTTCGACAGCGAAATGATCCATGACGAGGGTGCTTTCCTCGTCGGCGAGAAAGGCCACGAACTCGGCCTGTCGCAAGGTCTTGTGAACCGCTCCACTCAGGCTATCCATCAGGAACATGGCGGCCATCCAGTCTAGTTGGAGGTGGGTTTGCTGGTCGAAGTGGTCTGACGCAACACCTTGACCTTGTCGGCATTGTAACGGTCCACAGCCTCGGATTGAGACTCGCCGTCCGAACCGGCATAGGCCCGGCCCTCGGCCAGATCCGCCGGATTGGCGACGCTGGCGGCCAGATTGTTGTAGGTGGCGCAACCGAAGGCGACCGATGGACGCTTGTCGAAATCCAGCATCGGCGTCGGCGTCACCGCTTCGTTATGGGTGATCATGCTGTCGCAATCCGGCCCCGTGGCGGTCAGGTGATAGAGCACCAGAACCACCTGGTTTCCCGGCGCCGAACGGCTGTCCAGGGCGACCAGATCGACGGGAATGCCCAGCGCCTGCACCGAGGCGCGGAAAGAATCCTGCGCCGGCAGGGGCTGGCCCATCGGCCACTGCACCCGCACCCGCAGGTCGCCGGTACCGGTGGCCGTCAGATGGGCTTTGACCCGGTTGCGGTCCTCCAGACTGGGCTGGCTGAAATTCGACAGGGCCAGTTTTTCGGAAACCGCCTCCAGCTTGATCGACGAGGCGTCGGGCAGGGGCGTGTAGTCGGGCCTAGGGAAACAGCCGCCCAGCAGCAGAAAGGCCAGAACGGTCAGATGCGGGACGGTCCGGAACGAGGTGGGACGAATCATGATGCGGTCCTTCCCTAGTAACTGAAGCCGGCGGCGCCCATCAGGCGCGGAGCGTCCGGCGCCAGAGGGTCGATGCCGTAGCGGGTCTGGGTGATGCGTTCGACGTCGCTGGCCGGCTTCAGGCTTTGCAGCGGCGTGCGCAGCACGTTGCCGCCCACCGGGCGCACCAGATAGGCGGTGACGATGACCACCAGCTCGCTCTTGTTGTTCTGATAATCCTGGGACGAGAACAGCTTGCCCAGAACCGGCAGATTGCCCAGACCGGGCAGCCGCGAGACGGAATCGTGCATGTTGTCCTGCAGCAAGCCGCCGACGGCGAAGCTTTGCCCGCTGGCCAGTTCGACGGTGGTTTCCACCCGCCGCACGGTCAGGCCGGGGATGGTGATGCCGTTCATGGTGATGCCGTTGTCGGAACTCAGTTCGCTGACCTCGGGACGGACCATGACGCTGATGCGGTCGTTGGACAGCACCGTGGGTGTGAAGTCCAAGGCCACGCCGAACGGCTTGAATTCGATGGAAATGGCGTTGCTACTGCTGGAAGACGAACCGCTTTGCGCCACCGGAATGGGGAATTCGCCGCCGGCCAGGAAGCTGGCGGTCTGGCCCGACACGGCGGTCAGATTGGGCTCGGCCATCACCGAGATCAGACCCTCGGCGTCCAGGGCGTCGAGCATGGTCTGGACGTTGTATTTGCCGTTGCTGTAGCCGCCCAGCACCGACCAGGCTGAAGTGGCTATGTTATAGGTTTTGGTGGTGTCGTTATACCAGTCGCGGCCGTTCAGCACGCCGGCCACCACGTTGCCCGGCGTCATCAAGGCCTGCCAGTTGAAGCCGAACTGCTGGGTGATGTTGCGCGACATCTCGACGATGCGCACCCGCAGCTGGACCTGAGTCGGGCGTTGCACCGACAGGCTGTTGATCAGCTTCTCGTCCTTGGACAGCAAGGGCGTCACCGTGTTGACCACGGCGTTGACCTCGTCGGGGTTGTTCACCACGCCGCCG
Source organism: Candidatus Sulfotelmatobacter sp. (assembly GCA_035538795.1). Classification (GTDB taxonomy): domain Bacteria; phylum Pseudomonadota; class Alphaproteobacteria; order Rhodospirillales; family Magnetospirillaceae; genus JAJZGK01. The sequence goes on from DATLJS010000055.1 coordinate 48,193, forward strand.
ATCATCACCGAGCCCGGAGCCGAGGACAGATTGAAGTTGTAGGAAGGGAAGCGCTGATGCAGCAGATCGCGGATCTCGACCAGATTATGGCGGACCACCACCGAGCGGCGCAGCACCACGCGATTGTCGCCGTCGACGGCGAACAAAGTGGTGGTGCCGGTCTTTTTGCCCAGCACAAAGATGCCGGTGGATGACGGCACCTGAACATCGGCGACATCGGGATTGGCGATGAAGACGCTCAAGGACGGGCGCGGCAGAGTCAGGAACTCGCCCTCGCCCACCGCCAATAAAAGCTGTTCGCCTTTCGGCTGCTCGCTTTTCGGCTGAAGATCGGCGGCCAAGACGGCTTGGCCGGTCAAAGCGGCAGCCAGGACGGCGGCCAGGAAGGCCGCGGCGATCCGGCGGAGATATCCCGCGAACAGACGTTTCACCCGTTCCATCATCCCAATTCCTCACAGCCTTGCAGGCTTCTTTTCAAGTTGGCCGACGGCCAGATTAGTCACTGAACCGGCACGGAAACCGGAGCGCCGCCGGCGGGCACGTCGTCGCGCTTCGCTCCATGGAAGATCGTCGGCAGGGACTGCGGCGCGGCGGCGGCGGTTTTGGCCGCTTTCGGCGACATCTCCCGCACCGCCCGCGACACGTCGTGCTCCCAAACCGGAGCCGGGGCCTCGGCTTCCGCCTTGGCCTGGGCGTCGCCTTCGCGGCGCACCGTCGCCAAACTGCGCAGGGACAGCGACAACTGGCCCAGGCGGCCGGCTACCGTCACCTTTTCGGCGTCGCGGGGCTCGACCTCCAGGGTCAGGGTGCGGGCGTTGTGGCTGTTGGCGGAGTTGGCGGCGGGCGCCGATCCGTCGGCGTCGGGCAAATGCATCAGGCTGCCGACGGCGATGACCCGCACGTCCCCCAGAATGGTTTCGCTGGCCACCTTCGGCACTTCGCCGCTGTCGCCCTGGGAAATGCGCTGGGTCAGCAGCAGATCGACCCGGTCGCCCGGCAGGATCAGACCGGCATTGCCGGTGACGTCGTCGATGGCCACGGACACGGCGCGGGTGCCGGGATGCAAGGCCGCCGCCAGAAAACCGGGCGCGTCGGGAAAGACCACGTCCTTTTCCTCGACCACCATGCCGTCGTCGATGGGATGGCGAACCACGGCCCCCATCAAACGCTTGGCCAGGGGCGAGCCTTTGACGATCTGGCCTTTGGCCACGGAAGAGGCGGGAATTTCCTTCCAGCCCAGGTCATTGCCGTTCAGCAGAAGACCGGGGGACAAGGCGGCGGCGGCAATCTGGATTTCCGCCATGGGTTCGGCCTTTTGCCCTGGGGCGCTGACCGAAACGAACAATCCGCGCAGCAGAATCGCGGCCACGGTGGCCATGACCAAGACCGCTGCGATGCGAAAGGCCGAATTCTTGTTCATCTGACGTCATTTCCCCCCACGGACGATGCGTCATGTCCGTGCAGACGCGGCCAAGGCGGCCAAGACGCCTCCGACGGACAAAGCCACGCCGTAGGGAACGCCCCGTTCCGCCGAAAACAGAGTCAACGTTCGCGCCAGAAGAACGGGCAGGGACAGGCGGCAGAGCAACCCGGACAGGAACCCCAGCAGACCCAGGATCAGGCCGCAAACTGCGACCACCACCAAGATCCCCAGGGCGTTCTCCAACCCGGCCCACAGAAACACCGGCAAAGCCAGCTTGACGTCGCCACCGCCGATCCAGCCCAAAGCGAAAAAGAGGGTCATGGCCAGAAAGGCCGCCCCCCCTACCGCCAGAGTGGATGCCAGGTCCGGCAAGCCGCCCCCACGGCTTGCCAAGAACCCAACCCACGACAGCAACAACAGCCCCACCAGGATGTTGTCGATGCAGCGCCAGCCCAAATCCCGCAGGGCGACCACGGCAAAAACCGCGCAAGCCGCCCACGCGAACATTGAACTAACTTATTGGGTGGCGCTGGTGAGTTCGGTGCCGACTTTGGAGAAAACGCTCGACAATTGGGTTTTAACGCCCGAACCGCCGACCGCCGCCGAAAGACCGACAACCATCAGACCCGCCAGAATGGCGTATTCCAGGGCACTGACGCCGCGCTTGTCGCGCAGCAACGAGAAGATAAAGCGCATTCTAAATCCCTCCACACGATCCGGCCTCATGCCCGATGGCTATTCTTACGGGTGCAAGAACCACCCACATCGGCCAGAAGTGTCTTGATGCTGTAACAATGCATCATCCGCTGTAAATATCCGTATGGATAATATGGTCATACCACAGGGTTAAAACCGTCCTGCGGGTTGCCGCGAATTGCCATTTCCGATGAGTTAATTCGGCTTAGATGCAACCCAAACGACAACATAAACCCATGTTTATATTGTTGTTTTTTCTTGACTAGGATGGAAAACCTTCGGCGTTCCGTTCCTGATCAATATATCCTCATGGGTATTACCGTCCCGGCCGAACCGGTAAGTCGAAATCCGGAGAATGTGACAACCTATGTAACATCTGTCGCAAATAGAGGGCGGATCATAAAAAAAACCGCCGCGGCCCGTTCCCGGACGGCGGCGGTTTTTGATGGAAAAATATTTTCCGTCAAAGAATTACGCAGGCTTGCGATGAATATAGGGGTTCTTGAAGCGCGACAGATAGGTCGGCAGGATGACTTCGGCGGCGGTCGGCGTGATGCCCAGATCGGCCAGACCGGCAACACCCAGCGGCACCACATTGTCCGTCGCCAGCAGCTTGACCTGATCGGGAGTCAGCAGCGGCTTCGGCAGGAACTGCAGGAAAGCCGCCTGGATCTTGGCCACGAAGAAGGGCAGCGGCGCCAGCAGGCGGCAGCGGCCGGCCGACTTCAGGGCCAATTCCAGCACCTGCTTGAAGCTGTAAACGTTGGGGCCGCCCAGCGCATAGGCCTTGCCGCAAGTTTCCGGCGACGCCAGCACGGCCATGGCGGCCTTGGCCACGTCGCCGACGTAAACCGGCTGAAGCTTGGTGCCGCCCGAACCGTAAAGATCGATGCCGCAGGGAATCTTGCCGCAGAACTTCGGCTTGAAGCCGTCGGCGACGAACACCGGCAGCACCGGGCTGTAGGTGCTCAACGACACGAAGCCGTTGAAGAAATCGTCTTCGGGTCCGAACACCACGCTGGGACGCAGAATGGTGGCCTGCGGGAAAGCCGCCAGAACGGCGGCTTCGCCGGCGGCCTTGGTGCGGGAATAGGCCGAAGCCGAGCCGGCATCAGCGCCCAGGGCGGAAACATGGATCAGACGGGCGGCGCCGGCGGCTTTGGCGGCGGCGGCGATGCGGCCGGCGGCGTCCTCGTGGATGGCCTTGAAGCTGCGCTTGCCGCGCTCGTACAGAATACCCACCAGATTGACCACCAGCTCGGCGCCCTGCACCGCGGCGGTCACCGAGGCGTCCTTGGTGACGTCGGCGAACACCGGCACCACTTGCCCGACATCGCCCAGCGGCTTGAGGAAGGCCGCGCCTTCGGGATCCCGCACGGCGACACGCACGCGCCAGCCTTCGGCGGCCAGACGCTGCACCAGATGACGGCCGATGAAACCGGACCCGCCGAACACCACAGCCAGGCGATTCGCCATGTTCCTCTCCCCTGATTTAAGACGGTCGTTCAGAACGTGATGCGCAAGCTAAAACACCTGGGGTCGCGATGCAACCCGCAGGGCTGGAAAATATGGGAGAAAAGGGCGGATACGACCTGGATTCAGGGCTCGCACAGCCGCGACAGGAAGTCGGCCAGGGTGCGTCCCGGCTCGTCGGTGAAATTGCCCACGAGCACGTCGAGCCCGCGCAGGCGGTCCACCCTGAAGTTGCGGAAGTCGCCGCGCAGTTCACACCAACCGGTCAGAGTCCAGACGCCGCCCCAGAAATGCAGGCCCAGCGGACGAATGCGCCGCCGTGACCGCCGCCCGTCCAGGGCTTCGTAATCGATATCGGCCAAACGGCGGTCCTGGATCGCCCGCGCCAAACGATCCAGGTCGCTGCGCAGACCGTCCGGCACCTGATAGCCGACGGCATGAAAGGGCCGCTGGTCCATTTTCCGGTTCAGCGCCTCGGGCAGGACGGCGCGGATCTTTTCCAAGGCGCCGGCGGCGGCGCGGGCCACCTCGTGCCCGCCCCACGACTGCACCATGGCCGCCCCCAAGGCCAAGGCCTCGACCTCGGCCCGGCTGAACATCAGCGGCGGCAGTTCGAAATCGCGCAGCAGATAACCCAGCCCGGCCTCGCCGTCGATGGGCACGCCCGAGGATTGAAGGTCGGCCACGTCGCGATAGATCGTCCGCTCCGACACTTCCATAAGCTCGGCCAGACGGCGGGCCGTGACCAGACGGCCGCCGCGCAACGCCAACAAAAGTCGAAACAGACGATCGGCGCGTCTCATGGCTTCACTCTTATCCTTCCGCGTAAAGGCCGACACGGTTGCCTTCGGTGTCGACGATATGGATGAAAGTGCCCATGTCGCCCGGCAGGTCGATCTTCGGTCCCAGCAGGCCGCCCCCCGCCGGCTCGACGCAGGCGATCGCCGCATCCAATTGCCCGTCGCAATTCAGATAGACCATGGTGCCGCCGCCGTCCCGCGACGGATGATACATCGGTCCCGACACCACGCAGCCGGAAATGCCCGGCTCCTGATAGGGAAACACCGCCAGACGGATGCCTTCCGACATGCTTTCCCGGCGCAGGGTCACGCCCAGAATGGTTTCGTAGAAGGCGATGGCGCGCTCGAAATCGTCGGACGGAATTTCAAACCAGACGACCACGGTGGAAGGATTCAAGCTCATCAAAACGGCTCCTTAAGCCTTGAAATCGACAATGCCGTTTGCACGGCGGCGATACCGGAACCCTAGCAATCTCCTGCTGACAGCATGGTGTCAGGAGCCTGCGGCGAGAGGCGGAAAACAGGCCCGCCAAGGCCGTCGAAAAAAGTTCGAAAAAAGTTCAGAAAAGTGTTTGACAGCTTCTCGGCGGACCAGTATCTATTCGGCCCTCAGCACGCCGGACCCCAGCGGTTCGGACCTGCGCCCAGGTGGCGGAATTGGTAGACGCGCTAGATTCAGGTTCTAGTGGCCGAAAGGTCGTGGAAGTTCGAGTCTTCTCCTGGGCACCAAGCTTCCATCCGGCGGAAGTCTTCTTCTGAAGACTTCCGCCGGGGAAGACCGGCCTCTATAATCCCCTGAAATTTCTTTTCGCCGGACCTGTAGGGGAGCCGCCGCCTTGACCATCCATTATCACCAGTACGACCTGCCCGCAGACGCCGTCCTCGGTTCGTCGATCGCCATCGACACCGAAACCATGGGTCTGAACCTGCAACGCGACCGGCTGTGCGTCATCCAATTGTCGGGCGGCGACGGCGACGCCCATGTGGTGCATTTTCCCACCCAGGATTACCGCGCCCCCAATCTGCGCAAGCTGTTGGGCGATCAGGCCGTGGGCAAGCTGTTCCATTACGCCCGCTTCGATCTGGCGATGATCCAGAAATATCTCGGCGTCGTCTGCGCTCCGGTCTACTGCACCAAGGTGGCCAGCAAGCTGTGCCGCACCAACACCGACCGCCACGGCCTGAAGGATCTGTGCCGCGAACTGATCGGCGTCGACCTGTCGAAGCAGCAGCAGACCTCGGACTGGGGCGCGCCCGAGCTGAATCAGGATCAGGTGGCCTACGCCGCCTCGGACGTTCTTTATCTGCACGCCCTGCGCGACAAACTGGACCAGCTGCTGGCCCGCGAAAACCGCCGCCATCTGGCGGAAGCCTGTTTCTCGTTCCTGCCCGTCCGCGCCGCCCTGGATCTGGCCGGCTGGGACGAGGATGACATTTTCTCGCACTGACATAATACAATATATATAGCGGATGCCCTGACGGCATCCGCCCGACATGGCGTCCGGCCCGGAACTTGCATTGACCGGAACGGCGGCGGGACGCATACTCCGGGCAATGCCGTGCCGATCTTCGGCCGCAGCCAGGATGAATCATGACCCCGCAAACCGTGACCGCTTCTTCCCAGCAAGCCGCTTCCGATCTCAAGACCGCCCGTCAGCTGTTGACCGCCGAAGCCGAGGCCTTGCGCGCCCTGTCCGACAAGCTGGACGGCGACTTCGTCAACGCCCTGGATCTGCTGACCGTTTCCGGCGGCGGCCGCGTCATCGTTTCCGGCATGGGCAAGAGCGGCCATGTCGCCCGCAAGATCGCCGCCACCATGGCTTCGACCGGCACGCCGGCGTCCTATGTCCATCCGGGCGAGGCCAGCCACGGCGACCTGGGCATGATCACCCGTCACGACGCCATCCTGGCCCTGTCCAATTCCGGCGAAACCCCCGAACTGTCCGACGTCGTGGCCTATAGCCGCCGCTTCGACATTCCCCTGGTGGCCATCACCAGCCGCGCCGAAAGCACGCTGGCCCAGGCCGCCGACCAGGCGCTGATCCTGCCGGATGTCGGCGAGGCCTGTCCCATGGGCCTGGCCCCCACCACCTCGACCACCCTGATGCTGGCCTTGGGCGACGCCTTGGCCGTCGGCCTGCTGGAACGCAACAATTTCTCCGCCTCGGACTTCAAACTGTTCCATCCCGGCGGCAAGCTGGGACAACGGCTGGCCAAGGTCGCCGACCTGATGCACCCCGTCGAACTGCTGCCGCTGGTGCCCCGCACCATGCCGATGGGCGAGACGCTTCTGGTGATGACCAACAAATCCTTCGGCTGCGTCGGCGTGGTGGAGGAGGACGGCCGTCTGGCCGGCATCATCACCGACGGCGACTTGCGCCGCCATCTGAATCCCAGCCTGTTCTCGCGCAGCGCCCAGGACCTGATGACCGCCAATCCCAAGACCACCCGTCCCAACGCCTTGGCCGCCGAAGCCGTACACGTCATGAACGCCCGTTCCATCACCAGCCTGTTCGTGGTGGACGACGCCGGCAAGCCGGTGGGTCTTCTGCATGTTCACGACTGCCTGCGCGCCGGCGTGGCCTAAAGACCGGACCTGGCGGAAAAGAGCCCATGGAAATCCGGCCCCCGGACATTCGCATCGACTCGGAAGACCGAGAAGCCCATCGCCGGCACGTTCCGTCGATGGACGGCGGCCTGCCCGCCAGATCCGCCGGTTCAAGATCGGGAAACCATAACACGGTGCGGACCATGCTGGTCCGTTACACCCGCTTCGTCTCGTTGATGAAGATGCTGCTGCCGGCCATCGCCGCCGCCTTGCTGGGTCTGGTGGTGATCTGGCCGAAGATCGCCCCGCGCGACACCGTTTTCCGCGAGGCCTTCGCCAACTTCAACATCAAGACCATCGATACCCAGTCGATGCAGAATCCCCACTATTACGGCACCGACAACCGCAACATGCCGTTCAGCGTCACCGCCAACTACGCCAGTCAGGTGGATTTGCAGAACAACGTCATGTCGCTGGACAGCCCGGTGGCCGACTTCACCCGCAAGGATGGTTCGGGCATCATTCTGAGCGCCGATTCCGGCCTGTTCCGGCAGAAGGACGAAATTCTCGATCTGCTGGGTCATGTCGACCTGTATCAGGACAACGGCTTCGAGATGCACACCAACAGCGCCCGGCTGTTCGTCAAGCAGGGAGAAGGAAGCGGCGACGACCCCACCCACGCCCAAAGCCCCCACGGCACCATCGACGGCGAAGGATTCCGGCTGAAGGATCGGGGCCGCACCATTATCTTCACCGGCAAATGCAAGGCCGTGCTGATCACGGCCAAAAGCAGCAAAGACAAAAGCGCCAAGCCCAAAAGCGGGCCAAAAAGCGGAAAGGACAAGTCATGAAGCGCGCCGCCGTTCTCGTCCTGTTGGCCGGAACCGTCCTCGCCTTGCCCCCGGCCGCTCCCGTCTGGGCCAAAAGCGACAAACCCGCCGCATCGGGCGGCGCCTCTTCAGGGGGCGGTCTCAATTTGTCGGGCGGAAAATCGGGCACGCCGCTGGAAATCTATGCCGACGACGGCATGGAACTGAGCCAGGACGCCCGTAAGGTCATCGCCCACGGCAACGCCAAGGCCATTCGCGGCAATGTCACGGTGCGTTCCGACAGCCTGATCGCCTATTACCGCAACCGCTCCGAAGGCCCCAACGCCCAACAGGCCGCGCCGCAAAAGAAGGCGGCGGCCAAAGGTGACGACCAAAGCGGCGGCGGCAGCGAAATCTGGCGAGTCGAGGCGGTCGACCACGTCACCATCGCCTCGCCGACCCAGACGGTCTACGGCGACCATGCCGACTATAATATCGACGACGCCGTGGTCGTGGTCACCGGTCAGGACCTGCGCCTCGTCACCGCCACCGATCTGGTGACGGCCAAGGACAGCCTGGAATATTGGGATCAGAAGCAGCAGGCGGTGGCCCGCGGCAACGCCGTCGCCGTGCGCAACGACAAAAGCATCAAGGCCGACCTGCTGACCGCCGACTTCGCCAAGAACGAACAGGGCCAAACCGCCATTTCCATGGCCCACGGCGTCGGCAACGTGGTGCTGACCACCCCGCGCGAGGTCGTAACCGGCAACAAGGCCGATTACGACGTTGATAGCGGCATCGTCACCATCACCGGCGCCGTGACCCTGACGCGGCAGGACAACAAGCTGAACGGCGAGTATGCCGTGGTCAATCTGAACACCGGGGTCAGCAAGCTGTATCCCACCATTCCCGGCAGCGCCAGCAACGGACAGCAGCGGGTGAAGGGCTTCTTCACGCCGCAGCAGAAGGACGGCGGCGGCTCCTCTCTGACCGGCAGGGGACAGTAAAATGACCGTGCGGACCGACGACGACGATTCCTTCCAGGGTCTGGTGGCCTCGAACATCGGCAAACGCTTCAAGAAGCGGCCGGTGCTGCGCGACGTCACCGTGCGCGTTCAGCGCGGCGAGGCGGTGGGTCTGCTTGGCCCCAACGGCGCCGGTAAGACCACCTGCTTCTACTGCATCACCGGCCTGATCAGCCCGGATTCGGGACGCATCTCGCTGGACGGCCACGACATCACGTCGCTGCCCATGTACCGCCGCGCCCGGCTCGGCATCGGTTATCTGCCGCAGGAAGCCTCGATCTTCCGCGGCCTGTCGGTGGAGAACAACATCCGCGCCGTGCTGGAGGTCAGCGAACCCGACCGCGACGCCCGCGAGGCGCAGCTGGAAGATCTGCTGACTGAATTCTCCATCACCCACATCCGGCAGGCTCCGGCCCTGGCTCTGTCGGGCGGCGAGCGGCGGCGCGTGGAAATCGCCCGCGCCCTGGCTTCGCGTCCCGCCTTCATCCTGCTGGACGAACCCTTGGCCGGTATCGACCCCATCGCCGTCGCCGACATCCGCGATCTGGTGTCGCATCTGAAGCACCGCGGCCTGGGCGTCCTGATCACCGACCATAACGTCCGCGAAACCCTCGACATCATCGACCGCGCCTACATCCTCCACGACGGCGTGGTGCTGATGGAGGGCGAGCCGTCCGAGATCGTCGCGCACGAAGGCGTGCGCCGCGTCTATCTCGGCGAACATTTCAGTCTGTAAGGCGGAACCGTCCCCATGGCATTGACTCCCCGCCTCGACCTTAGGCAGACCCAATCCCTGGTGATGACGCCGCAACTGCAGCAGGCCATTAAGCTGTTGCAGCTGAACAACATCGAACTGTCCGTCTTCGTCGAACAGGAGCTGGAGCGCAATCCCCTGTTGGAGCGCGACGACAGCCCGGTGGACGCCGGCCCCGGCGAAGAAGGCCCCGGTCCGGAACTCACCGCGCCCGATCCCGCCGACAAGCTGGTGGACGCCTTGCCCGGCCAAGCCGACGAAACGCCGCTGGACGTGGATTACGACAACACCTTCAACAACGACAGCGCCGCCGACGGCGGCGACGGTTATGCCACCGACTGGAGCGGCAGCACCCGCACCGGCACCGGCAATTCCAGTTTCGACGACAGCGAAAGCGGTCTGGAACAGACCCTGACCCGCGACATTTCCCTGCGCGAACATCTGACCGGCCAGTTGAACATGGATCTGGCCGATTCCGCCGACCGCATGATCGGCCTGCATCTGATGGACATGCTGGACGGTGCCGGCTATCTGATCGGCGATCTGTGGGACGTCGCCCATACCTTGGGCTGCAGCCTGGAAAAGGTCGAAGAGGTGCTGGCCCGGCTTCAGCATTTCGATCCGCCGGGCATCTTCGCCCGTTCCCTGTCGGAATGCCTGGCTTTGCAGCTGCGCGAGAAGAACCGCCTGGACCCGGCCATCCAAGCCCTGCTGGACCATCTGGAGCTGCTGGCCAAGCGCGATCTGCCGGCACTGATGAAGGTCTGCGGCGTCGATGCCGAGGATCTGGCCGAGATGATCGGCGAAATCCGCGCCCTGGATCCCAAGCCGGCCCTGGCCTTCGACGATTCCGTGGCCCAGCCGGTGACGCCGGACGTGCTGATGCGCGCCGCCCCGGGCGGCGGCTGGATCGTCGAGCTGAACAACGACACTCTGCCGCGCGTTCTCGTCAACACCCGCTATTACGCCAAGATCCACGGCTCGGCCAAGGGCAAGGACGACAAGGCCTATCTGTCGGAGCAGTTCCAGACCGCCAACTGGCTGGTGAAGTCGCTGCATCAGCGGGCCACCACCATTCTGAAGGTCGCCACCGAAATCGTCCGCCAGCAGGAAGCCTTTTTCCAGCGCGGCATCCAATATCTGCGCCCGCTGGTGCTGCGCGACATCGCCGAGGTGATCGGTATGCACGAAAGCACCGTCAGCCGCGTCACCGCCAACAAATACATGGCCACGCCGCGCGGCATCTACGAGCTGAAATACTTCTTCACCCAGGCCATCGCCGGATCGGACGGCGGCGAATCCCATTCCGCGGAATCCGTGCGCCACCGCATCAAGACCCTGATCGACGCCGAAACCCCCAAGGAAATCCTGTCCGACGACCGCATCGTCGAAATCCTCAAAGCCGACGGCGTCGACATCGCCCGCCGCACCGTGGCCAAATACCGCGAGGCCATGCGCATTCCGTCGTCGGTCCAGCGGCGCCGGGAAAAATCCATCGGCGGCTGAGAAACGGCCCACGAAGGGCTCATCTTGACTTGCACAGCCGCCGGGCCTAATGTCCGTCGCTTCTTCGAAAGCGCCGGACGAGTGGTCCGGCTGCAAACCGGTTCCCTGGCGCCTGTGAAAAGGATGAGCGGCCAGGACGGCCCGGTTCGAGGAATGATGGAAACCCGAGTAATTTCGGATAAGGATATCTCGTCTGATCTGCCCGCCGGCCCCATATTGTCTTGGGGGAACGGTGGCAATCGACCGTGAGGACCCTCTGATGGAAATCATCGACCTGATCAGCCCTGAAAGCGTGGTGCCCAACCTGCGCGCCACCAGCAAGAAGCTGGCTTTGCAGGAATTGGCCCGACGCGCCGCCGAAATCGCCGGTCTTCAGGAACGGGCCGTTTTCGACGTCCTGCTGGAGCGCGAACGCCTGGGCACCACCGGCGTCGGCAACGGCATCGCCATTCCTCACGGCAAGCTGCCGAACCTGGACCGGCTGTACGGTCTGTTCGCCCGGCTGGAAAAGCCGATCAACTTCGACAGCATCGATGAACAGCCGGTGGATCTGATCTTCCTGCTGCTGGCCCCGGAATCGGCGGGCGCCGACCATCTGAAAGCCTTGGCCCGGGTTTCGCGGCTGCTGCGCGACAAGTCGGTCTGCGAGAAACTGCGCGGCACCGACAGCGCCGAAGGTCTGTACGCTCTGCTGACCGACAATCCGGCCACCCGCGCCGCCTGATTCGGCATTTTTACCAGTGGATTAATGCCTGTCATCACATGACTGACAGGTGAATATCCTGCATATTCCTTTGCAGCATTCCCTCAGGGTGGCTAAATAAGGACATGCGTACGCTCTACCATCTCTGGCTCTGCCCGTTTTCCCGAAAGGTCCGCATCGTTCTCGGCGAGAAAAAGCTCGCTTTCGAGATGGTCGTGGAAAAACCTTGGGAGCAGCGCCCCGAATTCCTGGACCTGAATCCGTCGGGCGACGTCCCGGTTCTGGTCGAGCCCAACGGCGCGGTCCTGGCCGAATCCTATTCCATCTGCGAATATCTCGACGAAGTGCAGCCCGATCCGCCGCTGCTGGGCGGCGATCTGCTGGTGCGCGCCGAAGTGCGCCGGCTGGTGGGCTGGTTCGACATCAAGTTCAATCAGGAAGTCACCGTCAATCTGGTGGGCGAAAAGATTCTAAAGCGGCAGATGGGCTACAACGTCGCCGGCGGTCCCGATTCGCGGGCCATCCGCGTCGGCTACACTTATATCCGCGATCATATGGATTACATCAGTTGGCTGACCGAACGGCGCCGCTGGCTGGCCGGCGAGGAATTTTCCCTGGCCGACATCACCGCAGCCGCCCATCTGTCCACCGTCGATTACATCGGCGACGTGCCGTGGGACGATCATCCCGGCGCTAAGGACTGGTATGCCCGCGTCAAATCCCGGCCCAGTTTCCGTCCGCTGCTGACGGATCACCTGCCGGGCATTTCGCCGCCCAAGCATTATGCCGACCTGGATTTCTAGGACCGCCGCCGCCGCTCTTCTGCTGACGGCTGTCCAGGCCCGGGCCGAGGTGATCGAGCAATTGCCCGCGTCACCGTCGGGGCAAAAACTGGTGGCCCTGACCTTCGACGCCTGCGAAAGCAAGACGCCGGCTTTCCTCGACCGTGGCATCAGCGATTTTCTCGTATCGCGGAAAATCCCCTTCACCATCTTCGTCACCGGCCGCTTCGCCCGCCACAACGGTGGAGCCCTGGCCGAATTGGGTAAGCTGGATTTCGTCGAGCTGGAAAACCATTCGATGACCCACGACAACCACATGGACCGCATGCCCGACGAAGCCATCCGCAAGGAACTGGCCGACGCCGACGCGGCGCTGTTCGCCGCCAGCGGACGGCACAGCCGTTATTTCCGCTTTCCCGCCGGCAACCACGACGCCCGATCGCTGGCGGTGGTCGAACAGGCCGGCTACAAGGTCGTGCATTGGAGCTTCGCTAGCGGCGACCCCGCCCGGTCGGTTACGTCGGAGCATCTGAACAGTTGGGTTCTGTCCAAGACCCGGCCGGGAAACATCCTGATTTTCCATATCAACGGACGCGGCTGGTCGACGGCCCAGGCTCTGCCGGGAATCGTCGAGGCTTTGGAAAAAAGGGGATACGCCTTCACCCGCCTGGACGCCGTGCTGCCGTGAGCGACTTGCCGATCCGTCTCATGGAGACGGCCGACGCCGCTCCTTTGGCCGAAGCCTGCGCCGCCATCGATCCATGGAAAAGCCTGGGCTACAGCGCCGCCACCCTGGAAGGCTATTTGCGCCGCGACGATGCCGCCCTGGCCCGTTTCGTCCTCGGCGACGGCGAAGGCCTGCTGGCCCTGCGCCGTCCCTGGCTGCGCGGTTCCTTCATCGAGATGCTGGCCGTGCTGCCCGGGCACCAGGGCCGGGGGCTGGGCCGCGCCGCCGTCGAATGGGCGATGGCGCGGGAGCCGTCGGGAAACCTGTGGGCCACCGTCAGCGCCTTCAACAGCCCGGCCCGCCAGTTTTATCAACGTCTGGGTTTCCAGGAGACCTCGGTCCTGCGCGACCTGATCGTTCGCGGACAAGACGAGATCCTGCTCAGGCTTTCTCTTCCGCCAGCCAGATCGCGTTCTTGACCTTGCCGAGAAAGACGGTATGCGCCGCCAATTCCTCTTCGCTCGGCGCATGGGGGCGGGGTTCGCGAAACGGCCGTTCCGGCGCGTCCACCGACACGGCCTGAGCCTGGGAGCGGGAGCTGTCGCCGCCCTTGCCCAACAGCGACAGACCGGGTTCGCGGCCGCCGATCAGTTCCAGATAGACCTCGGCCAGCAGCTCGGCGTCAAGAAGCGCGCCGTGCTTGTCGCGGGCGGAATTGTCGATGCCGAAACGGCGGCACAGGGCGTCGAGATTGGCCGGGGAACCGGGAAACTTCTTGCGGGCCATCTTCACCGTGTCGATCGACCGTTCCATGGGCATCTGTTCCATACCCAGAATTTTCAGTTCCCAGTTCAGGAACTTCATGTCGAATTCGGCGTTGTGAATGACCAGCGGCGCATCGCCGATGAAATCGACGAAATCCCGGGCGACATCGGCGAATACCGGCTTGTCGCTGAGGAACTCCTCGGACAGGCCGTGAACCTTGAAGGCTTCTTCGGGCATGTCGCGTTCGGGATTGATGTATTTGTGGAACACCCGGCCGGTAGCCAAATGATTTTCCAGCTCGACGCAGCCGATTTCCACTATGCGGTTTCCCGCCGCCGGATCGAGGCCGGTGGTTTCCGTATCGAGGACGATCTCTCTCATCAGGCGTTCTTTCGGCCGCGAAGGGGGGCACGGTTGGACAGTTTCGCCAAAGCCGCCGTGATCTTCAGCAGTGTCGTCCGCCGGCCCATGCCGGTGGGAATGATGAAGTCGGCGCGGCGGCGCTTGTCGGCGTCGGACATCTGGCGGTGGCGGATGACGTCCAGTTTGTTGTGGGTCATGCCGCTGCGGGCCATCACCCGCTGTTCCTGCAAAAAGGCTGGGCAGGTCAGCACCGCCACGGCGTCGCAGCGCTTTTCGCCGTGGGTCTCGAACAACAGCGGAATATCCAGGGCGACGATCTTTCGGCGCTGACGGCGGGCCCGCTGCAGGAAGCGACGCTCCTGTTCGTGCACCAACGGATGCAGGATGTTTTCCAACGCCTTCAGCGCCGCCTTGTCGGAAAACACCCGCGCCGCCAGACGCGGCCGGTCGACGGCGCCGCCCCAGACGGTATGGGGAAAGGCGGCTTCCACCAGCGGCACGGCCTTGCCGCCCTTGCGCAGCAGGCGGTGCACCACGTCATCGGCGTCGTGAACGGGAATTCCCAGGCTGCGCAGCATGTTGGCCGCCGTGGTCTTGCCCATGCCGATAGAGCCGGTAAGGCCGAGAATGATCATAGTTCCCCCACGAAAGTCCTCAGTTCGCCGGTCACTTCCGGCATCACCCCGAACCAGGCTTGGAAACCGGGACGGGCCTGATGCAGAAGCATCCCCAGACCATCTACCAAGCGGTTCCCCCGGGCTTGCGCCCGCGCTAGCAGATCGGTCATCAACGGAGCATAAACAATATCGGTGACCAAGGCATCCGGCGGCAGAGCATCCAGCGGCAGGTCCAACGGCTGTTGTCCCGTCATGCCCAGAGTGGTGGTGTTGACCAGCAGGGCGGCACCCTCCAGGGCGGCGGCGCGGGCGTCCCACTCCAGCACCGTCACCTTGCCGCCCAGAGCCTGGGCCACCTCTTCGGCGCGGGCGCGGGTACGGTTCAAAAGACGGATATCGGGGCAGCCGTCGTCCTGCAAGGCGGCGATCACCGCCCGCGCCGCGCCGCCCGCGCCCAATACCACCGCCGGACCCCGGGCCGCCGAAAAACCGGCAGCGCCTTGGCGCAGATTCTCGATGAAACCGAAAGCGTCGGTATTGCGGCCCAGGATCGAACCGTCGGACCGCACCACCAGCGTGTTCACCGCGCCGATGCGCCGGGCCAGCGGCTCGACCTCGTCGGCCAGAATCATGGCCGCTTCCTTGTGGGGCACGGTGACGTTGGCGCCGGCGAAACCCATGCGGGGCAGGGCGCGAAACACCGACTCGAAATCCTCGGGCTTCACCGGCAGCGGCAGATAGGCACCGTCGATGCCCAGGCTTTGCAGCCAGAACCCGTGCAAACGCGGCGAGCGGGAATGTCCCACCGGCCAGCCCATCACCCCGGCCAATTTTGCCCTGCCCGACAGAATCATGATGCGAGAACTCCGTGAACACGCAGGAAATCGAGCAGCGGTAGCAGCGGCAGCCCCAGGATGACGAAGTGATTCCCCTCGACCCGGGAAAACAACTGCGCTCCCGCCGCTTCCAGCTGATAAGCTCCGACCGAGGACAGCACAGCGTCGCCGGCCTTGTCGAGATACTGCTCCAGGAACTCTTCGGAAAAGGGCCGCATGGTCAGTTTGGCGGTTTCCACGTGATGCCAAATGCGCTGACCGCCCAGCATCACCACCGAAGCGGTAACCAGATGATGGGTCTTGCCGCGCAATTCCAGAAGCTGACCGCGGGCGGCGAGCCGATCGGCGGGCTTGTCGTACCAGCGATCGTCGCAGACCAGCATCTGGTCGGCGCCGATCACCAGCGCGCCGTGATGGCGCTGAGACAGACGGGTGGCCTTGATTTCGGCCAAAGCCTCCGCCGCTTCCGCCGCGGTGGCGCCTTCACCCTTCAGGCTGGCCTTCACCGCATCCTCGTCGACGCCGGGCGGCAGGGCCGTAAAGGGAACACCGGCATTCTCCAGCATGGCGCCGCGGGTGCGGCTGGCGGAGGCCAAGATGACGTCGGGCATGGGAATCCTCAGGTGACGATGATTTCGGCGGACGCGCCGGTATGGCGGATATAATGCTGCAGAATGGCCGCCGAAGCTTCCTCGATGGACCGGCGCGACACGTCGATGACCGGCCAGTTGTGGCGGGTGAACAGACGCCGGGCCATGGCCACTTCCTCGCGCACCTTGTCCAGGTCGGCATAGTCCGCTTCCCCGTCGTGATTGAGAAATTGCAGCCGCGACCGGCGGATGTCGGTCAGGCTTTTCGGTTCCTTGGTCAGTCCGACGATCAGCGGCCGCTTGGCTTGGAACAGTTCGGGGGGCGGTTCGATCCCCGGCACCAGCGGAATATTGGCGGCCTTCAGGCCCCGGTTGGCCAGATACATGCAGGTCGGAGTCTTCGAGGTTCGGGAAATTCCTACCAGAATGACGTCGGCATCGTCCAGATCGTGCAGCAGCTGGCCGTCGTCGTGGGCCAGGGTGAAATGCATGGCGTCGATACGGCGGAAATATTCGGCGTCGAGAACATGCTGACGGCCCGGCTGCGCACCGAATTCCGAATCCAGATAACCGGCCAGCGCCCCCATCACCGGATCCAGCACCGGCACGAAGGGAACATGCATGTGGCGGCAGGCTTCTTCCAGAAGACCGCGCACGCCGCCGTCGAGAACTGTGGCCAGCACCAGGCCGGGATTGGCCTCGATGCCGGTGATCACCCGTTCGACCTGCTTTTCCGTACGCACCAGCCACCAGGGATGGGTGATGGCCTCGACTTTTTCAAACTGCACCAGACAGGCGCGGGCCACCGAGTTCAAGGTCTCGCCGGTGGCGTCGGATACCAGATGAAGATGGAATTTCTTGACCGACACGAAGGCACCGTCCTGTGGATAAGTCCGAACTTCGGGGATAACCCCCATGGTTTCGCCAGTGTGCCAATTTTGCCCCCCACATGCCATGGCCTAATCCATTCCTCGGCCCCCCTGTGGAGCGAAGACTTCGTCGCCGATACGGAATCGGGGATGTTTCGCAGACACCGCCATTATCCCCGTTTTCCAGTGGTCGCCGTCCCCATGATTCCTTGATCGACCTCAAGGGCTTGCGGACGGTTGAAGTCTTATTGTCCACAGAATTCCTCGTCAGGGGATAAAAGGTGGATAATTCGCGGGACAGCCTGTGCGAAGAGTCGCATCCCCGTTATCCACAGGCATCCACCATCACAGCCACCTTTCCTAATACCTTTAAGACCTGTATTGATGAGCCCAGTTCCAGTCACCACGCCGGCCACGGAGACGACCTTGTCCCAGCATCCGCAAAAAGCCTTTCTGCGCGCCCTCAAAGGCGAAACCGTCTCGCCGCCGCCGTTCTGGCTGATGCGCCAGGCCGGACGCTATTTGCCGGAATACCGCGAAGTCCGTGCCGGCTGCTCCGGCTTCCTCGATCTTTGCTACACGCCAGAAAAAGCCACGGAAGTCACACTCCAGCCGCTGCGCCGTTATGGCTTCGACGCCGCCATCTTGTTCTCGGACATCCTGGTCGTGCCCGACGCCCTGGGTCAGCCGGTATCCTTCCGCGAAGGCGAAGGCCCCAGGCTGAACCCCATCCGCGACGCCACCGGTTTAGACAAATTGTCCAAGAACGGCTTCAAATCCCATCTGGCTCCGGTCTTCGAAACCGTTTCCCGTCTGTCTAAAGCCATTCCCGCAACCACCGCGCTGATCGGCTTCGCCGGAGCCCCCTGGACGGTCGCCACCTATATGGTCGAAGGAGCCGGCTCCAAGGAGTTCGTTGAAACGAAAAAGCTGGCCTATGGCCAGCCGTCTGTTTTCAAGGCGTTGATCGACCTTCTGGTGGACGCCACCGGCGACTATCTGATCACTCAGATCGATCACGGCGCCGAAGCCATCCAGCTTTTCGACAGCTGGGCCGGCGTGCTGCCGGAAGAAGAGTTTTCAAAGTGGGTGATCGAACCCACCCGCCGACTGGTCGAACGCATCAAGAGCGAACGGCCGGGAATTCCCGTCATCGGTTTCCCCCGCTGCGCCGGAGCTTTGCTGCTGCCGTTCGTCGAACGGACTGGCGTCGATGCCGTCAGCCTGGACACCAGCGTTCCCTTGGATTGGGCCGCCCGGCATATCCAGACTAAGGTGACGGTGCAGGGCAATCTGGACCCGGTGATGCTGATCGCCGGCGGCCCGGCCCTGGATCAAGCCATCGACCATGTGCTGAAGGCGCTGGGCAAGGGGCCGTTCATTTTCAATCTCGGCCACGGCATTTTACCCTCGACCCCGCCCGAAAACGTGGCACGTCTGGCCGACAAGGTGAAGGGCAGGATTTAAGGCCATGGCTCAAAAAGTCGCGGTGGTTCTGTTCAATCTGGGCGGACCGGACAGTCTTCAGGCTGTTCAGCCCTTTTTGTTCAACCTGTTCAACGATTCCGCCATCATCGGCGCGCCGGGTCCGATCCGCTGGCTTTTGGCCCAATACATCTCGTCCAAACGGGCGCCCGTCGCCAAGGACATCTATGCCAAGATCGGTGGAAAATCGCCCTTGCTGGATTTGACTCGGCAGCAATCGGCTTCTTTGCAATCGCTGCTGGCCGGACCGGCGGCGCAGAAGGGGCAGGATGTCCGCTGCTTCATCGCCATGCGCTATTGGCATCCCTTTACCGAGCAAACGGTGGCGGAAGTCAAAAAATGGGGGGCGCAACAGGTGATTCTGTTGCCGCTCTATCCACAATATTCCTCGGCCACCAGCGGATCGTCGCTAAAGGCCTGGAAGAGCGTAGCCGACCGCATGGGCCTGAAGGTTCCCACCCGCAGCATCTGCTGTTATCCCACCGAACCCGGCATGATCGCGGCCCAAGCGGATCTGCTCGGCAAGGCTTTGCAGCGGGCGATGGCGGTCAGCTCCAACATCCGGGTGCTGTTTTCCGCCCACGGCTTGCCCAAAGCGCTGATCGACAGGGGAGATCCCTATCAAGCCCATGTGGAAGCCGGAGCGGCGGCGATCGTTCAGGCGTTGAACCAGCCGGGCCTGGACTGGAAAGTGACTTATCAGAGCCGCGTCGGTCCGACCGAATGGATCGGCCCCTATACGGACGATGAAATCAAAAAGGCCGGCGCGGAAAAGAAAGGGCTGGTGATTCTGCCCATCGCCTTCGTTTCCGAACATTCCGAGACGCTGGTGGAACTGGACATGGACTATCTGCATCTGGCCAAGCAGGCCGGAGTGACGGCCTATGTTCGGGTTCCCGCCTTGGGATCCCACCCCACTTTCATCAAGGGATTGGCCGGACTGGTGGGTAAGGCGATGGCCTCGAAGATCGAGCCCTGTTCGCAAAGCGGCGCCCGTCTTTGCGGCGCGGCCTTAAGCAAATGCCCGAACAAGGGAGCCGCTTGATGAGCGACGCCTATCTGTGGTTCAAGGCCGTGCACATCATGGCGGTGATTTCGTGGATGGCCGGGCTGTTCTATTGTCCGCGGCTGTTCGTCTATCACGCCGGCGTCGCCGCCGGCTCCGAGCAGTCGGAACTGTTTAAGGTGATGGAACGCCGCCTGATCCACGCCATCACCATTCCGGCGGCGGTGGTAAGCTGGACCATGGGATTGATCATGATCACCCAGATCGGCCTGGCCGGCCACGGCTGGTTGCACGCCAAGCTGGTGCTGGTGCTGGCAATGACGGTTTTCACGGTGGCGCTTGAGAGATACCGCATCGCCTTCGCCGAGGACCGCAACGTCAAATCGGAGAAGTTCTTTCGCGGCTTCAACGAGATTCCGACCTTGCTGATGATCGGCATTGTGATCCTGGTGGTGGTCAAGCCTTTTTAATCTTTGTTTGACTTGATTTCGGCTTTTCGCTAAAGCTTCCCAAGTCGGCGGGCCGATGCCAGCCGTCTCACCTTATGCCGCCTTGGGCCGATCCTAACTCCGCCCTCCGGCAGACAACCTCCCTCCGGCCCCTTTGGGGCAAATCCTCCCGTATTTTCCTACTATTGGACCCGCTATGAATCTTCAGGAATTGAAGGCCAAGACTCCGGCTGAACTTCTCGCCTATGCCGAGGAGCTGCAGATCGAAAACGCATCGACCTTGCGCAAGCAGGACATGATGTTCGCCATCCTGAAGCAGCTGGCCGAGAACGACACGCCGATCTATGGCGACGGCGTTCTCGAAATTCTGTCGGACGGGTTTGGTTTTCTGCGTTCGCCCCAGGCCAATTATCTGCCGGGTCCCGACGACATCTATGTTTCGCCCAGCCAGGTCCGCCGCTTCGGCCTGCGCACCGGCGACACCGTCGAAGGCCAGATCCGGGCTCCCAAGGACGGCGAGCGCTATTTTGCCCTGCTGAAGGTCAACACCATCAATTTCGAGCCGCCGGAAAACGTGCGGCACCGCATCAACTTCGACAACCTGACTCCGCTTTATCCCGACGAGCGTCTGAAGCTGGAGCTGGAGGATCCCACCAAGAAGGATCTGACCACCCGCGTCATCGACCTGATTTCGCCGCTGGGCAAGGGGCAGCGCGCCCTAATCGTGGCGCCGCCGCGCACCGGCAAGACGGTGATGCTGCAAAACATCGCCCACGCCATTTCCGCCAACCACCCGGAAGTCTATCTGATCGTCCTGCTGATCGACGAGCGTCCGGAAGAAGTGACCGACATGGCCCGTTCGGTGAAGGGCGAAGTCATCAGCTCCACCTTCGACGAACCGGCCACCCGTCACGTCCAGGTCACCGAGATGGTCTTGGAAAAGGCCAAGCGTCTGGTCGAACACAAGCGCGACGTGGTGATCCTGCTGGACTCCATCACCCGCTTGGCCCGCGCCTACAATACCGTGGTGCCCAGCTCGGGCAAGGTGTTGACCGGTGGTGTCGACGCCAATGCCCTGCAGCGTCCGAAGCGCTTCTTCGGTGCCGCCCGCAATATCGAGGAAGGCGGTTCGCTGACCATTATCGCCACGGCCCTGATCGATACCGGCAGCCGTATGGACGAAGTGATTTTCGAAGAGTTCAAGGGCACCGGCAATTCCGAGCTGATCCTGGACCGCAAGCTGTCGGACAAGCGCACCTTCCCGGCTATCGACATCACCAAGTCGGGCACCCGCAAGGAAGAGCTGCTGGTCGATCGCGGCGTTCTGTCCAAGATGTGGGTGCTGCGCCGCGTGCTGATGCCGATGGGCGTGGTCGACGCCATGGAGTTCCTGGTGGACAAGCTGAAGCATTCGAAGACCAATTCCGATTTCTTCGACGCCATGAACAGCTGATCTCGTTCACCGGTCCGAAAAAGCAAAAGGGCGCTGTTCCACGTGAAACAGCGCCCTTTTTGTATGTTGTTAAGCCTAGTATCTTGCTTCAATCAGGGTGATCGCGATTAAGGGGATATTCACATGAAAATCAAATCCATCATGATCCGCTTGAGCGGGTTGATTCTCCTCAGCGCCGTGGGGTTGGCGCTGCTGTCTTTTCTCGCGGCGTATTTCCTGCGCGAAAGCATGATGGATGCAAAAATTTCCGAGGCCCGTGTTCTTGTGGAATCGGCCAGGGATCTGATCAAGGGCTATCACGACCGGGCCGAGAAGGGGGAATTCGATCAGCAGACGGCGCAGGAACTGGCCAAGAAGGCTATCCGCTCCATGCGTTACGACGGCTCCAATTACTTCGTCATCTACGATATGACGGTCACTACAGTCGTGCATCCGGCTCGGCCGGAACGCGATGGCAAGAATTTCTATGATGAAAAGGACGGCAACGGGGATCTCTATTTGCATCGAATGCTGGAAACGGTGAAGCAAGGCGGCGGCGTCAGCACCTATTCCTTTCCCAAGGCGGGCGGCAGCGTTCCCATCGGTAAGACGGCTTATTCCTTGCCCTACGAACCTTGGGGCTGGTTCATCGTGACTGGTCTTTACATCGACGACATCGACAGTGAATTTTGGAAGACCATCTGGAAATTCCTGGGGATTGGCACCGTCATTCTGCTGGTCATCTCGGCCACCGCCTTCCTGGTTTCACAATCCATTTCCCATCCTTTGAAGGCTTTGGCCGATACCACCAAGAAAATCATCGCCGGCGATTTTGCCGTAGCCGTGCCGGCGCTGGAGCGGGCTGACGAAATCGGTTCCCTGGCGGAAGCGGTCCAGCTTCTGCGGGACGAGGCCAAGACCGCTGCCGAGCTTCGCCATCAGCGGGAAAACGATATGCTCGATGCCGCTAATCAGCGGCATAAAACCATGATCGATATGGCCAAGCGTTTTGAAACCGGCGTGATGGGGGTGGTTAACGAAGTTTCGTCGTCTTCAGCGAAGATGGTCGAGGTCGGCCGGGTAATGGTTTTCAAGGTTCAGGAAGGCACCAAGCAGTTGGTGAACATGTCGGCGACGGCCGAGGAAGCCACCGGTAATGTGGAGACGGTGGCGGTTGCCGCCGAGGAACTGTCGGCCTCGATCCGGGAAATCAGCCGTCAGGTGGCGGAGGCGGCGAATATTTCCTCAACCGCTTCGATTGAAACCGACCGCGCCAACCAGCTGGTCATCGGTCTGGCTCAAACCACCGACAAGATCGGCGCCGTCGTGCAGCTGATCAACGATATCGCCACCCAGACCAATCTGCTGGCTCTGAACGCCACCATCGAAGCCGCCCGCGCGGGTGAAGCCGGTAAAGGTTTTGCCGTGGTGGCCAACGAGGTCAAGCATCTGGCCACCCAGACGGCCAAGGCCACCGAGGAAATCACCACCCAGATCAATGCCGTTCAGGATGAAACACGGGGCGCGGTTTCCGCGATTGGCGGCATCGCCAGCGTCATCGAGCAGGTAAAAAGCATTTCTTCGGGCATCGCCTCGGCGGTGGAGCAGCAAAGCGCCGCCACCCAGGAAATCGCCCGTAACGTTCAGAACGCCGCCGACGGCACCCAGAAGATTTCCACCCATCTGGAAGAATTGGTGGTCGATGCCGAAACCCGTCTGCAACTGGTCAATCAGGTGGTGGATTCCATGTCAGGCATGGCCTCCAACACCGATAAGCTGCGTCAGGAAGTGACGGGCTTTATCGACGGCATCCGCAAGGGCTGAACGGCTCTTGCAAACAAGACAAAGAAGGGAGCGTTGTTTCACGGGAAACAACGCTCCTGTTCTTTTTCGCCTGTTTCACGTGAAACAGGAAAATCCTACGGTATCGGCCTTAGGGTAGCAGAATGGTCGAACCGGTGGTTTTGCGGGCTTCCAGGTCGCGATGGGCCTGGGCCGCTTCCGCCAGGGGATAGGTTTGGTTGATTTCGACCTTGACCGCCTTGGCGGTCACGACGTCGAACAATTCCTTGGCGCAATGGAGCAGGTCGGGCCGGGGGCCGGCATAGGTGCCGAGGGTCGGACGGGTGACGTACAGCGACCCCTTGGCCGCCAGAATCCCCAGATCGACCGGACCGATGGCGCCGGAACTTTGACCGAAGCTGGCCAGCAGGCCGCGCGGCTGCAGGCAATCCAGCGACTGATAGAAGGTGTCCTTGCCCACCGAATCGTAGACCACCGGCACGCCCTTGCCGTCGGTGATTTCCTTGACCCGTTCGACAAAATTTTCGCGGCTGTAGACAATCGGATGATCACAGCCGTGACGATGGGCCAGCGCCGCCTTTTCATCGGACCCGACGGTGCCGATGACGGTGGCGCCCAGGTGCTTGGCCCACTGGCAGGCGATCAGACCGACGCCGCCGGCGGCGGCGTGGATCAAGATGGTGTCGCCGGCCTTCACCCGATAGGTGGAACGCAGCAGATATTGCGCCGTCATGCCTTGCAGCATCATGGCGGCGGCATGCTTGTCGTCGATGTCGTCGGGCAGGCGGACCAGACGGGCGGCGGGATAAATCCGTTCCTCGCAATAGGAGCCGGGAGCGCCCATGGCGTAGGCTACGCGGTCGCCGACATCGACCTCGGTCACGCCGGGGCCGACCTCCACCACGATGCCGGCGCCTTCCATGCCGATCGAGGCCGGCAGGACGGGAAGGGGATAAAGGCCGGTGCGATGATAGACGTCGATGAAATTCAGGCCGACGGCGGTATGGCGCAGGCGCACTTCGCCGGAGCCGGGCTTGCCGATCTCCACCTCTTCCCAGCGCATTTGCTCGGGGCCGCCATGGGCGTGGATACGGATGGCCTTGCTCATGATCACTGTCCTTTCGTCAAATCGAAGCCTTCAAGGGCCAGAAGATATTTTTTGGTGTCGGTGCCGCCGAAGCCGGAATAGCCGGTCAGGGCGCCGTTGCCGGCGATGACCCGGTGGCAGGGAATGATGATGGGCAAGGGATTGCGGCCGCAGGCGCCGCCGACGGCCCGCGGCGATGATTTCAGCCTGTTGGAAATGTCGCCGTAGCGCAAAATCCGGCCATAGGGAATTTCCTGCATGATGCGCCAGACGTTCTTTTGAAAGTCGCTACCGGGCGGATCCAGGGGCAGATCGAAGTCCTTCAGCCTTCCTTCGAAATAGGCATCGATCTGGCGGGCGGCTTCCAGCAGCAGCGGAGTTTCCTCGCCGTCATCCACTGCGCCCCAGTCCAGACTGACCAGCTTGCCGTTCTCTTCGAACAAGGTCAGGTCGCAAATGGGGCTGGGAATGGTCAGATAGGCCATGGAAGGACAAGCTCCTCAGAGAATTTTCGCCAGGGACGGGGCATCATACACCGGCAGGCCGCAGCTTTGGCCCGTGCAAAGATAGGCCGTGGCGCGGCTGACGGCGGTTTTTCCCCGGGCCGGATGGGAGGCGGGCAATTCCTGGCCGGGGTAAAGCTGGCAGAGAACCAGAGACGGTCCGCCTTTTTCCGCCGCCAGCCGGAGCATGGCCCGGCGCTGAGGATCGCTTTCCTTGCCGACGATGACCAATTGCCGGGCGGCGGTCAGCACATCCCAGCCGTTCATCAAGGTTGCCATGTTGGGAAAGGATTGAGCGGCGTCGCCGGAAAAAGCCATGACGGTTTCCTCGGCGCGCTGGCGGTAGGATTCCCGGCCGGTCAGCAGAAACAGGCGGGCCAGCACTTCCACCATGACGCCGTTTCCCGACGGCGTGGCGTTGTCCAAGGCCGTCTTGGTGCGGACGATCAGATCGCCGGCGTCGGCGGCAGTGAAAAAATAGCCGCCGTCCCGAACGTCCCAGTAAAGGGCGTCGGCCTGGGCGATCCAGCGTTCGGCCTGGGCCAGATAATCGCCGCGTCCGGTGACCTCGAACAGGGCCAGGGCGGCGCGGGCTATCTGGGCGTAATCATCCAGCATGGCGGCGTCCAAGGCTCGGCCCTGGCGATAGCAATGGGACAGACGGTCGCCCTTGCCCAGCAGCCGTGCGACGGCGTCGAAGGCGGTTTCGGCGGCGACCAGCCAGTCTGGGCGGTCGAAGGCGAAAGCCGCCTTGACCAGGGCGGCGATCATCATGCCGTTCCAGTCGGCCAGGATTTTATCGTCGCGGCCGGGGCGGACGCGGTTTTCCCGCACGGCCAGAAGCCGTTGGCGGGCCTCGGCCATCAACTCTTCCTGGTGCGGGGTCAGGGGCTGGGAACGGCTCAGGTTCAAGATGACATGGCCTTCCCAATTGCCGCCGGCGCTGACGTCGTAGGCGGCGGCAAAGGGCTTATAGAGCGCCTTGGGCAAGGCTTCCTCGATCTGGAAGGCCCGCCAGACGTAGAATTTTCCTTCCTCGCCCTCGCTGTCGGCGTCCAGGGTGGCGGCGAAGGCGCGGCCTTCCGCCAGCATTTCCCGCAACAGCCAGCCGATGGTTTCGCTGACGCGGCGCGCGAACAGAGGTTCGTCGGCGTCCAGAGCCACTTCGGTCAGCAACTCCACCAATTGGGCGTTGTCGTAGAGCATCTTTTCAAAATGCGGGGCCAGCCATTCCTCGTCGGTGGAATAGCGGGCGTAGCCGCCGCCCAGATGGTCATAGATGCCGCCCTGGCTCATGCGTTCAAGGGTCAGCAGGACGGCGTCCTTCAGGGCCGGTTCGCCGGTTCGGCGATGGGCTCGCCACATCAGGGCGAACAGCGGCGCGTGGGGAAACTTCGGCGCGCCGCGCAGACCGCCGTGGCGCATGTCCACGGAACGGAGCAGGGAACGGGCGGCTTGATCCAGCAGATCGAGGTTCAGATCCTCGCCGCTTTCCGCCGTCGCCTGGCGGGCTAGGGCGTCTTTCAGGGCGGAGACGTTGCCGGCGATCTTGTCTTGCTGGTGCGTCCAGGCATCGTGGACGCCGCCGAGGATTTCGGGAAATCCAGCCATGCCGTAACGGGGACGGGGAGGAAAATAGGTGCCGCCCCAGAAGGGCTCGCCGTCGGGGGTCAGGAACATGGTCAAGGGCCAGCCGCCCCGTTGTCCCAGCATGGACAGGGACGCCTGATAGATGGCGTCCAGATCGGGCCGTTCCTCGCGATCGACCTTGATGGGAATGAACAGATCGTTCATCAGCCTGGCGGTATCGGCGTTCTCGAAGCTTTCATGGGCCATGACGTGGCACCAGTGGCAGGCGGCGTAACCGATGGACAGCAATATGGGCTTGCCGCTTTGCTTGGCTTCGGCCAGAGCCTGGGCGTTCCAGGGCCGCCAATGAACGGGATTGTCCTTGTGCTGCAGAAGATAGGGACTGGTTTCCTGTCCAAGCAGGTTGCGGCTCATGAAGGGCCTTTCAAAAATCGGGCTAAGAGAGGATCGCCCAAGGAGGATTGCATTGATGCTGTCTTACCGCTTAGTTTGGACGTCCGGCCCTTGGTTGCAACCGTCATCCTGCCATTACGGAGCCTGACTATGAAGATCACGTTCGATGTGGACTGCACGCCCGAGGAGGCGCGGACCTTCTTCGGTCTGCCTGACGTCAAGTCCATGCAGGATTCCATGATGAAGAAGATCGAGGAACGCATGGGCGCCAACCTGGACGCCATGAGCCCCGAAGCCCTGCTGAAAACCTGGCTGCCGGCCGGGGTGCAGGGCATGGAGCAATTCCAGAAAATGTTCTGGAACGCCTTTCAGGGCAACGGCCAAACCCGAACCAGGAAGAGTGAACCGTGAGTCTGCCTGCCGATCCGCCGCTGTACTTCCGCCTGCATCTGTTCATCTGCACCAATCAGCGCCCCGAAGGCCATCCCCGCGGTTCCTGCGCCCGCTCCGGATCCGAGAAGCTGCGGGATTATCTGAAGGCGCGGGCCAAGGAACTGGGGCTGGGTGACGTTCGCGTCAACAGCGCCGGATGTCTGGACCGCTGCGAGTTGGGGCCGGTGCTGGTGATCTATCCCGAAGGCGTCTGGTACGGCTTCAAGACGCACGAGGATATCGACGAGATCCTTGCCGCCCATTTGCAGGGCGGCGGCCGGGTCGAACGGTTGATGCTGCGGCCCGAGGACGGCCCCTTCAAAGACGGCCCGAAGAAGCACTGACATGGACAGCATCTTCGCCCTGGCCAGCGCCGCCGGGCGGGCCGGGGTGGCGGTCTATCGCCTGTCCGGCCCCAAGGTGGCCGAAACGGTCCGTTCCCTGACCGGCGCCGATCTGCCGCCGCCGCGCCGGGCCGTCTTCCGTTCCATCTTTCATAAGGGCGAACTGATCGACCAGGGACTGGTGATCTGGTTTCCGGCTCCGGCCAGCTTTACCGGTGAGGATGTCGCCGAATTGCAGATCCACGGTGGCCGGGCGGTGGCCCAGGCTCTGACCGAAGCCTTGCGGGCCAGCGGCCTGCGCCCCGCCGAACCGGGAGAATTCAGCCGCCGGGCCTTCGAGGCGGGCAAGCTGGACCTGACCCAGGCGGAAGCTATCGCCGATCTGGTGGACGCCGAAACGGCGGCGCAGCGGCGGCAGGCCTTGCGGCAGATGGACGGAGCCCTTTTGCGCCTTTACGAGGATTGGCGTGAACGGCTGCTGCGGGCTCAGGCTCATCTGGAAGCCGAAATCGATTTTTCCGACGAAGACCTGCCCGGCGGCTTGAGCGAAGCGGCCCGGCTGTCCCTTCAGGACATGATGGCCGAGATGAGCCTGCATCTGGCCGACGGTCATCGCGGCGAACGGCTGCGTGACGGTTTGCACGCGACCATTCTGGGATCGCCCAACGTCGGTAAGTCCAGCCTGTTGAACCGTATCGCCGGACGCGAGGCGGCCATCGTCTCGTCGCAGGCGGGAACCACCCGCGACGTTATCGAGGTGCATCTCGACCTGGGCGGCTATCCCGTGGTGCTGGCCGACACCGCCGGGCTGCGCGAGGCGGGAGAGGCGGTCGAGGAAGAAGGCATCCGCCGCGCCCGCGCCCGCGCCGAAGCCGCCGATCTGAAACTGGTGGTGTTCGACGCCAGCCAGCCGGTGGACGCCGCGGTGCTGGAGCTGGTGGACGACCAGTCTTTGGTGCTGCTGAACAAGAGTGATCTGGCGGCGGCCGATTTTCCCCTGAAGGGCATGGCGGTATCGGCCAAGACCGGCGACGGCCTGGATGTCCTGCTGGCGGAACTGGCCCGCCGCGCCGCCGATGTCCTGGAGGGATCGGGAGCTCCGGCTCTGACCCGCGCCCGTCACCGGGCGGCGATCGAGGACGCGCTGGAGAATCTTCGCCATGCCCTGCATGCGGGGCTTCCCGAACTGGCCGCGGAAGATGTAAGACTCGCCTCACGGGCGCTGGGCCGAATCACCGGGCGGGTGGATGTCGAGGATATGCTTGACATCATCTTCCGGGAATTCTGCATCGGAAAGTGATGTCTCCGCCGCCTGGACCTTCGGGGACATAGAGAACCAAAGACTCTGTTTCACGTGAAACAACGGATCGAGATGGAAAAAGTCGACGTCATTGTAATCGGCGCCGGACATGCCGGCTGCGAAGCCGCCGCCGCTTCGGCGCGCATGGGAGCCAAGACCCTGCTGCTGACCCAGCGTCTGGAGACGGTGGGCGAGATGAGCTGCAACCCGGCCATCGGCGGCTTGGCCAAGGGCCAGCTGGTGCGCGAGATCGACGCCCTGGACGGCGTCATGGGCCGGGTCATCGATCGGGCCGGCATTCAGTTCCGCATTCTTAACCGCAGCAAGGGACCGGCGGTGCAGGGGCCCAGGGCCCAGGCCGACCGCAAGCTTTACCGCCGGGCCATGACCGAAATTCTGGCCGAGACCGCCAATCTGGAAGTGCGCGCCGCCTCGGTCGAGGGATTGCTGACGGCCGTCGACGGCATCACCGTCACCGGCGTAACCCTGGCCGACGGCGGCGAGATCGCGTCAGGGGCGGTGGTCATCACCACCGGCACTTTTCTGCGCGGCATCGTCCATATCGGCCAGACTACTTTCCCGGCGGGACGCATGGGCGACCAGCCAAGCCTTGGGCTGTCAGCATCGCTGGAAAAAATCGGCTTCACTCTGGGGCGGCTGAAGACTGGAACGCCTTGCCGTCTGGACGGCCGGACCATCGCCTGGGACAGCCTGGACCAGCAGTTGGGCGACGATCCGCCGGTGCCGTTCTCCTATCTGACCGACAAGATCACGACGCCGCAGATCGCCTGCGGCATCACCGGCACCACCGAGGCCAGCCACCGGCTGATCCGCGCCAATCTGGATCGGGCGCCGATGTATTCCGGCCAGATCGGCAGCGTCGGTCCGCGCTATTGTCCCAGCATCGAGGACAAGGTGGTGCGCTTCGGCGATCGCGACCGCCATCAGATCTTCCTGGAACCGGAGGGTCTGGACGACCATACCGTCTATCCCAACGGTATCTCCACCAGCCTGCCGGAAGATGTGCAGTTGGCTTTGCTGAAGACCATTCCCGGCCTGGAACAGGCGGTGATGCTGCGGCCCGGCTATGCCATCGAATATGATTACGTCGATCCCCGCGAACTGTACCGCACCTTGGAGACCCGCCGGGCGCCGCGCCTGTTTCTGGCCGGTCAGATCAACGGCACCACCGGTTACGAGGAAGCCGGGGCGCAGGGCCTGATGGCCGGTATCAACGCCGCCCTGGCGGTCGGCGGTGGAAGCCGTTTCACCTTGGACCGCGCCGACGCCTATATTGGCGTGCTGATCGACGATCTGGTGACGCGGGGCACGTCCGAACCCTATCGCATGTTCACCTCGCGGGCGGAATACCGTCTGATCCTGCGTTCCGACAACGCCGACCTGCGGCTGACGCCGAAAGGAATGGAACTGGGCGTTGTCGGTTCCGTTCGCCGCGACTCTTTTTTGGCGAAGGCGGAAGCCTTGAAGCAGGGCAGGGCGCTGATGCTGTCTTTGGCTGCCACGCCCAACGAGTTGAAGGCCAAGGGTTTCAACGTCAACCAGGACGGTGTTCGCCGGTCGGCTTTCGATTTGCTGCGCTATGCCGATGTGACTTGGGAACAGTTGACCGCCCAATGGCCCGGCTTGCAGGGGTTGCGTCCGGATGTCGCCGAACAGCTGGAGATCGAAGGGCGTTATGCCGGCTATCTCGATCGTCAGACCGCCGACATTCTCGCCTTCCGCCGGGATGAGGCCTTGGAGCTTCCCGACGATCTCGATTACGCCGCCATCGGATCCCTGTCCAACGAGGTGCGCCTGAAGCTACAGGCCGCCCGTCCGGCCACGCTGGGGGCGGCCGGACGCATTCCCGGCGTCACCCCGGCGGCGCTGACCGCCTTGCTGGCCCATGTGAAGCGGCAAGAGAAGGGGAGCGCCGCATGAGCGTTTCACGTGAAACAACCCTGCCGCCCATGAGCCGCGAGCAGTTTGCCCAGACTCTCTCTGTTTCACGTGAAACGCTGGAGCGGTTGAGCGCCTATGCCGAGTTACTGGTGAAATGGCAGGCCAAGATCAATCTGGTTGGGCCGGCGACGCTGCCCGACCTGTGGCGGCGGCATATGCTGGATTCGGCCCAGATGGCCGCCCATCTGCCGGACGGGCCGGTGCTCGATCTCGGCAGCGGGGCGGGATTTCCCGGTCTGGTGCTGGCGGTCATGACCGGCCAGACGGTGCATCTGGTAGAG
Source organism: Candidatus Sulfotelmatobacter sp. (assembly GCA_035538795.1). GTDB lineage: Bacteria > Pseudomonadota > Alphaproteobacteria > Rhodospirillales > Magnetospirillaceae > JAJZGK01. The sequence continues at coordinate 79,486 of DATLJS010000055.1, forward strand.
TCCGACGCGCGGAAATGCGCTTTTTTACGGGAAGCCGCCCGCATTGCCGGCGCCGACGTCGTCATCCACAACAAGCGGATCGAGGCCGTCGCGCCTTTCTCCGTGGCGGCGGTGACGGCCCGGGCTCTGGCCTCGTTGGATAAATTGTTGGATTGGGCTGCGCCCTTTTTGCAACAGCGAACGCAATGCCTCTTCCTGAAGGGGAAGATCGTCGATGAAGAATTGACCCAGGCGGGCGAACATTGGAAGATGACCTCCAGACGGGTTCCGTCCTTGTCGGACCCCTCCGGTCTTATTCTCATCCTTAATGAGGTACATCGTGGTCGAGACGAGCGCTAGCCGCGGCCCTTTGGTGTCTTCGCGGATCATCGCCATCGCCAATCAGAAGGGCGGCGTCGGTAAAACCACCACCGCCATCAATCTGGCGACGGCCATCGCGGCCACCAAGAAGAAGGTTCTGGTGATCGATCTCGATCCTCAGGGCAATGCCAGCACCGGCCTGGGCATCGAGCGAGGCCAGCGCGCCATCAGCTCGTATCATGTGCTGATGGGCGAAGCCACCCTGGAGCAGGCGATTCTGACCTGCCCGATCCCCAACCTGTCGGTGGTGCCGTCGTCGGTGGACCTGTCGGGCGCCGAGATCGAGCTGGTGGACGCCGATCGGCGCGAAGCGCGCTTGCGCGACGCCTTGGCCAAGGCGTCCGGCTGGGACCTGATCCTGATCGATTGCCCGCCGTCGCTGAATTTGCTGACCCTGAACGCCCTGGTGGCGGCTCAGGCGGTGCTGGTTCCCCTGCAGTGCGAGTTCTTCGCCCTGGAAGGCATCAGCCATCTGGTCAAGACCATCGAGCGGGTGCGCGCCGCCCTCAATCCCAGCCTGGAGCTGCACGGAATCGTCCTGACCATGTTCGACAAAAGGAACAATCTGTCGGATATGGTCGCTGCCGACGTACGTGGTTACTTTGGTGATAAGGTCTATAAAACAGTGATACCCCGAAATGTTCGCGTCTCCGAGGCGCCTTCCCACGGCAAGCCGGTGCTGCTCTATGATGTGCGGTGCGCCGGCTCCGAGGCTTATATCCATCTGGCCCGCGAAGTGATCAAGCGCGAGCAGGAGCTGTGCGCATGAGTGGTGAAGCCCCGCGCCGCGGACTGGGCCGCGGACTGTCCGCCCTGTTGGGCGATCCCGCTCCGGTCGCGGCTCCGGTCACGCCCACGGTGATGATGGCCACCACCATTCCCACCACGCCGGGCGAAGCCAGCGTGCCGGTGAGCATGGTCGATCCTTCCCGTCTGGTGCGCTATCTGCCCATCGAGAAGCTTTATCCCGGCAAGTTCCAGCCGCGTCGCGTCTTCGATCAGAACGCCATCGACGATCTGGCCGAATCGGTCAAGGCCAAGGGGATTCTCCAGCCGATCCTGGTGCGTCCCCTGGAAAAACAGGACCGCTTCGAGATCATCGCCGGTGAACGCCGCTGGCGGGCGGCGCAGAAGGCCAACCTGCACGAGGTGCCGGTGATCGTCCGCGAGATGGCGGACATCGAGGCTTTGGAAATCGCCCTGATCGAGAACCTGCAGCGTCAGGATCTTTCGCCCCTGGAAGAGGCCGAGGGCTATCGCCGCCTGATGAATGAGTTCAAGCACACGCAGGAAGAACTGGCCCAAGTGGTGGGCAAGAGCCGCAGCCATGTGGCCAACACCATGCGCTTGCTGGCTTTGCCCGATCCGGTGAAGAAGCTGCTGGACGACGGCGCTTTGTCGGCCGGTCATGCCCGCGCCTTGCTGACCAGCCCGGATCCGGTGGCCTTGGCCGAGCAGGTGGTGGCCAAGGGGTTAAACGTTCGCCAGACCGAAGCCCTGGCCAATCAGCAGCCTGGCAAAAGCCCTAAGGCCGGCAAGACCGCGGGCGGCTCGAAGCCAGCGGCGGGCGATTCCGCCTATCGCGACGCTGATGTGGAATCGCTGGAGCGGGATCTGTCCAACCTGCTGGGCTTGCGGGTATCGATCCGCACCGCGTCCCAGCAAGGCGGCGAACTGGCCGTCGAATATGGTTCCTTGGAACAGTTGGACGATATCCTGCATCGTCTGTCCGGAGGTCTGCATGGCCGGGCGAATATCCCGGCCGGCTTCGGCGACGAGTAGGATTTTTCCAGCAGAATGTATGAATGGCCGGGCACGTCTCGGCCATTTTGCTTTGGTGTCTTGTAACACATTGAAATCATTGAGATGACGAATCTTGCAGCGTTTAGCGCCGACAGCCGTGCGCAGATGCGAAGAGCGGCGTCTCAGCGCCTGCCCGGCGGACCGGGTTTGCGTCCGGCGCCGCGGGCCAATTGCATGACGGCGCGCCCGGTCAGTTCCTCGGCCGGCATGCCGGTGCTCTTGCAATCCATCTCGGTGTTGACCAGCAGCTCCAGGGCTTGACCCAGCCGGTCGGAAGGCCAGCGGGCCAATTGCTGTTTCAGCTTGTCGGCCACGCGGAAGTGGGGCGGCGGCTTCAATGTGGCGACGGCCTGCTCGGCGGTCTTGCCCTTGCCGATGAATCCGGCGCAAAGGTGCAGCCGCTGGAAGTGCCTCTGCAAAGCCCGCAGGATGGGAATGGTCGAGGTGCCCTCGGAAAACAGGCGGTCGAGGATGCGCTGGGCGGTGGCGTGGTCGCCGTCCGCCGCCGCCAGGCAAAGATCGTCCATGGACAGGGCGGCGGTGTCGCCGACGCAGGCCGCCGCGTCTTCCAGCTTTACCCGTCCGCCGGACGCGCCCATATAGAGCGCCAGTTTTTCCAGTTCCGATCGTGTCAGCTTGCGGTCGCCGCCCAGATGCTCGGTCAGATAGGCGACGGCGTCGGGTTCGGCGGTCAGTCCATGGGCCCGCAAGGTTTCATGAACGACGGCCTCTAGCCCGCCGCCCTCGTCGGCATAGCAGGGCAGGGCGACGGCGTTGTCGGCCCCCTCGAATAGCTTGCGTAAAGAGGAGCGGGGCGACAACTCCCCTCCCTCGACCAGAATCAGTGAATCGCCCATGGGGCGTTCAAGGAAGGATTGCAGAGCGGCGGCGGCATTGTCGCCGGCATCGCGGATGCGGACGACGCGGCGTCCGCCGGTCAAGGCGATGGCGGCGGCCTCGTCGGCCAGCCGGGCCGGGTCTTCCTTCAGGGCCGAGCCGTTGATGTCGGCGATGCGGAAGGGGTCCGACAAATCGGTGACCACGGTCTTGGCCAACCGGTCCAAGCGCTCCTTGATCAGGCCCGCATCCGGGCCGTAGACGAGAACCGCCAGGGCGTTCCTATCCGGTGCCTTCAGGAAGGCTTCGATGCGGGCGCCGCTCAGTTTCACGGCTGCGTCGCCTTACCGCGCCGGCTTGATGTCGCCGCGGCGGACCTCGGCGGCGCGGATGAAATAAGCGGCCAGGGCGTTGCGGATCTCCTCGGCCACCTGATCGGCGGCGCGGTGATTGACGGCGTCCTGGGCTGAAATGTCCGAGAAATGCTGCACCAGATAGTCGTAGGAGAGTTCCTTGGTGCTGACGCCCTGGGTGACCAGGCGCTCTCCTTGCAGCAACTGATAGGTCGCCGTATAGGTCACCAGATTGCGGCTGGCCGTATCGTCGGGCAGGGTGGCTTCGGCGGTGTCGGTGCTGGTCAGGATCACCTGCAGGGAATAAACCGGCTTCAAAGGCTCGCCGCGAGGATTGAGGCGGTTCAGAAGAGCATTGTGCAGAAGCTGGCCGTTGCGGTCCTTGATGCTGGCGACGCTGATACTGGCAAGCTCGCCGGCTACGGCCGGGTCGGCCGAGCTTTTGCCGTACATCGGACGAAAGCCGCAGGCCGCCAGGGACAGAGCGGCGGTCAGCCCCAGGGCCAGCAGCATTCCACGCATCAGGGTCCGCTTAGGCGACCACATTGACGATCCTGTTCGCTACGACGACGACCTTGCGCGGAGCCTTGCCGTCGAGCAGGGAGGCGACGGCGGGCAAAGCCAGGGCGGCGGCCTGGGCCACGTCCTGAGGGGCGTCTTTGGGTAATTCCACGGTGCCGCGCAGCTTGCCGTTGACCTGCACGGCCATGGTTACGCTGTCTTCCACCAGCAGGGAGCTGTCGGCCACCGGCCAGGGGCTGTCCACCAGCAGGGCGGCATGGCCCAGCTCGGACCACAGTTCCTCGGCCAGATGCGGCATCATTGGATTGATCAGGGTGACCAGGGCCTCCAGGCCTTCGCGCAGGGCCCAGGGGGCGCCTTCGTCGGAAGCGGGCAGCTCGGCCAGGGCGTTGGTCAGCTCGCGCAGGCGGGCGACGGCCTTGTTGAAGTGGAAACGGTCCAGATCCTCGCCCACCTGGGCGATGGCTTTGTGGGTCTGGCGGCGGACCTTGACGGCGGCCGGGCCGAAAGCGGCGGGCTTGGCTGTTCCTACCGGCGGCAGCTCCATTGAGGGAACCACCACCATGCGCCACAGACGGTTGACGTAACGGTACGAGCCGTCGATGCCGGATTCGGTCCAGTCGAGATCGCGTTCGGGCGGGCTGTCGGAAAGCATGAACAGGCGGGCGGTGTCGGCGCCGTAGGTGCCGATGATGCCGGCCGGATCGACCACGTTCTTTTTCGACTTCGACATCTTTTCCGAGCGGCCCAACGTGACCGGCTGGCCGGTCGCGGTCTCGATCAGACCGCCGTCGGCGCTTTTTTCCACATCCGAGGGGAACAGCCACTTGCCCTCGGAGGACTTGTAGGTCTCGTGGCAGATCATGCCCTGGGTCAGCAGACCGGCGAAGGGCTCCTCAATGTTGAGATAGCCGCAGGTTTTCAGGGCGCGGGTAAAGAAGCGCGAATAGAGCAGGTGCAGAACCGCATGCTCGATGCCGCCGATATATTGGTCGACAGGCAACCAGTAATTGGCGGCTTCGGCGGTGAAGCCCTTGGCTGTTTCCTGGGGCGATGCGTAGCGGGCGAAATACCAGGACGATTCGAAGAAAGTGTCGAAGGTGTCGGTTTCGCGCCGGGCCGGCTTGCCGCAGCAGGGGCAGGCGGTATGTTTCCAGGTGGGGTGGTGGTCCAGCGGATTGCCGGGCTTGTCGAAGGTGACGTCCTCCGGCAGGCGCACCGGCAGATCGGATTCCGGAACCGGCACGACACCGCAGGCGTCGCAATGGATCACCGGGATCGGGCAGCCCCAGTAACGCTGGCGGGAAACGCCCCAGTCACGCAGGCGGTAGTTCACCGACCGCTGGCCGATGCCGCGGGCTTCCATGGCGTCGATGACCTTGGCTTTGGCGGTGCCGACGGTCAGGCCGTTCAGATCGCCGGAATTCACCAAAAGACCGTCTTCGGCATAGGCTTCCGCGCCGATGACGATGCTGGCCGGATCGACGCCTTCGGGCGCCACCACCACCGTGACCGGCAGGTTGTATTTGCGGGCGAAATCCAGATCGCGCTGGTCATGGGCCGGGCAGCCGAAAATGGCGCCGGTGCCGTAGTCCATCAGCACGAAATTGGCGACGTAGACCGGCAGGGACTGGCCGGGGACTAGGGGATTGGCGGCCTTCAGGCCGGTGTCGAAGCCCTTCTTCTCGGCGGTTTCCAGAGCCGCCTCGCTGGTGCCCATGCGGTTGCATTCGCCGATGAAGTCGGTCAGGGTCGGATTGTTCTTCGCCAGCTCCAGCGACAGCGGATGGTTGGCGGCGATGGCGACGAAGGCGGCGCCGTGCAAGGTGTCGGGACGGGTGGTGTAGATCTCGACGCGCTCGCCGCCGCGGTTTTCCAGATCGAAGAACAGGCGCAGCCCCTCCGAGCGGCCGATCCAGTTCTCCTGCATGATCCGCACGCGCTCGGGCCAGCGATCCAGGCTTTTCAGTCCTTGCAGCAGGTCTTCAGCATAATCGGTGATCTTTAGGAACCACTGGCTCAGCAGGCGCTTTTCCACCAGGGCGCCGGAACGCCAGCCACGTCCGTCGATGACCTGCTCGTTGGCCAGAACGGTGTGTTCCTCGGGATCCCAGTTAACCCAGGATTCCTTGCGGTAGACCAGGCCGGTTTTCAGGAAGTCCAGGAACATCTTCTGTTCGTGACGGTAATATTCCGGCTCGCAGGTGGCGACCTCGCGGGTCCAGTCGTAGGACAAGCCCATGGTCTTCAACTGGTCGCGCATGGAGGCGATGTTCTCGCGGGTCCACTTGGCCGGATGCACGTTGTTCTGGATGGCGGCGTTCTCGGCCGGCAGGCCGAAAGCGTCCCAGCCCATGGGATGCAGCACGTTGAAGCCCTTGGCCCGCTTGTACCGCGCCACGACGTCGCCCAAGGTGTAATTGCGGACATGGCCCATGTGGATGCGTCCCGACGGATAGGGGAACATCTCCAGCACATAATATTTTTCGCGGGTCTTGTCCTCGCGGGCCAGGAAGCTTTGCCGCTCCTCCCACGTTTTCTGCCACTTGGATTCGGTTTCTCGGACGTTGTAGCGCTCGTCGGTGCGCGACATGGCTTTGACTTCTTCTCTGCTTGGTGATGGTGCGGTTTAAAAGGCGAGGGGCGGCCCGCAAGCCGCCCCGTCCGGTCCCCGTATTACTTGGCGGCCTGGGCGGCGGTCCGCATTTCGCGGGCGCGGGTCAGGATGGTGTTTTCCATATCGGTGGCGGTCTTGGGGTCGACGGCGGCGTCGGTCCATTCGCCGGCGCTGTTCTGCACCTGGCGGAAAACGCTGACGCGCACGCCGTCGGCGCGCAGGGCGCGGTCCAGGATCAGGATGGTCATCTTGAAGCGCTCGTTGCCGGATTCCGGCGGCGAGTACCAGTCGGTGATGACCACGCCGCCGAAAGGATCGGCCGAGGACAAGGGCATGAAGGAAATGGTGTCCAGCGAGGCGCGCCACAGGAAGAAGTTGACGCCGATGCCGGAGCCCTGTTCCTGATCCTTCTTCTTGTCGCCTCCGAAGAGGTCGAGACCGCTCTTTCCGAAGATGGTTTCCTTCTTCTGGTCGTCGCCCCAGGTCGGGGTTGTGTCGCCCTGCTGGCGGGAGGGGGCGATAGTCTTGCCCTCGCTGCAGGCGGCCAGACCGAGAATGAGGCACAGCCCCAAGGCCGTACGCAACTTTCTGTGCATTACCATGACGGTTTCTAACCCCGTTGATCCCAAGCGGCGCGGACGCCGATTCATAATTCTTCTCGTACCACACGCGCGTCAGGAACCCAAGGGGCGTCTTCTCAGGGGCCGGGGCCGGTTTATGTGCGAAGCAGCAAAAAGCGCCGATTACACAATGGGGTACGTATTTGTGTAACAAACTGTGTCTGTTCAGCAACAGTGAGATTCGAATATCACAATGTGACGTTTGAAGCCGTTGACGGCATGGGGGAGGGCGTGGCTTCCTCTGTCAGTCAATCAAGCTGACGCGGAAGCCTGCTTTACCCAGGCACACCGCCCAAATTCGGACAGGAGTTTGTAATGAAGAAGGTTCTTCTCGCCAGCGCCGCGCTGCTGGCCTTCGGCACTGCCGCTCAGGCCGCCGAGCCCGTGAAGCTGTCGATCGGCGGTTACGCCATCGAAAACCTGGGCTACGCCACCAACAAGTCCCTCGAGAACAAGACCACCACCGACGTTCAGAGCGACGTGGTTGTGACCTTCACCGGCAAGACCGCCCTCGACAACGGCATCACCGTCGGCGTCAACGTCGAGACCTTCGGCTCGCAGCGCAAGGACAGCCGCACCGTCAACGGTAACTGCGGCAACACCGGCATCACCGGCACCGCCAATTGCGGCGGCAACGGCAACATCAAGCGCTCCTACGTGACCGTCGGCTCCGCCTTCGGTACCGCCATCGTCGGCGAGCGTGAAGACGTTGGCTACATCGTCCACAACAGCGCCCCGAACGTTGGTCCGGTCGGTGCTGCCGACGGCACCTGGTGGCAGTGGGTTGCCCCGCCGAGCGCTCACCGCGCCTACACCTCGACCGACGCCAGCCGTTATGACGACCGTACCAACAAGTTCACCTATGTGAGCCCCTCGTTCTACGGTCTGGCTGCCGCCTTCACCTACGCTCCGAACATCTCCATGACCCAGGCTGGTCACACCACCATCACCAGCAACAGCGACTCGGCCACGTTCGCCCCGACCGGCACCGTGATCGGCGCTGACTTCGGTGGCGACCTGTACGTCGGCGGTCTGGCTTTCGCCAACACCTTCGGCGACGTCTCGGTCAAGGCCGACTTCGGTGTTGGTCAGGCCAACATCGCCAACCTGCGCGTCTTCCAGGGCGGCACCCAGGTCAGCTACGCCGGCTTCACGGTCGGTGGCTCGATCTTCAATCGTAACGTCGCCAACGACGCCACTGTGACCACCGGCAGCGGCTCGACCCTGACCGGCTATCATGGTGCCACCGCTCAGGCCCTGGCTTATGCCGGTCAGTCCTGGGACGCCGGCGTCAGCTACGCCACTGGCCCCTACTCGGTCAGCTTGGCCTTCTTCCACGACACCAGCAAGGACTCGGGCGCCCTGGGCAGTTCGCACTCCTACGCTGCTGACAGCACCGACGTGTGGAGCCTGGGTGCTGCCTACGTCGCTGGTCCGGGCGTGACCTTCCGCGCTTCGGTCAGCACCGTCGACTACAAGGACGGTTCCGACGTTGGCGCTGCCGCCAACAAGAACAACGGCGTCGTCGCCGTCACCGGCATCAAGGTCGATTTCTAATCGACCCCATTACCGGAATGAGGAAAGGGCGGCCTTCGGGCCGCCCTTTTCTTTTGCCTGCGCTTTGTTGAGCGCTTCGTTGCCGGGCGGCTTTGAGATATTCGGCTGTCAGAGTCTCGATATTCAATAAAACCAATATGTTCTTCGAGCTTTCTAAGAGATAGCTCCAGGTTTTTGCCTATATTTTGGGCAAACATGACGCTTCCCCCTCGATTTTGTGATGAAAATGACACAGCATGGTCTGAATGTCACAATCACCAACGGATGCGGCTTTTCGTCGCCGGACGAGAAGAGTAAAACGGTTGCTGTTAATCCTTAACGGCTGCCTCCGCGCCTCGGAACAGCCGTCATAACGAGGGGTACATCGATGAAGAAGGTTCTTTTCGCTGGCGTCGCCGCCGTTGCTTTCGGCGCTGCCGCTGCTCAGGCCGCTGAGCCTGTCAAGCTGTCGCTGGGTGGTTTCGCCGCTCAGTGGGCTGGTTACGCCCAGAACAGCTCGTCCACCAACACCGTGAACTTCGACACCCAGGACGACATCCGTCTGCAGTTCACCGGCGCCACCAAGCTGGACAACGGCATCGGCGTCAGCGTCGAAGTCGACACCATGGGCACCCAGGGCACCAACAGCCACACCGCCAGCGGCAGCAACAAGAACAACTACAAGTCGTTCGTTGCCGTGTCGTCGGTCATCGGTACCGTTGAGCTGGGCGAGCAGGACAACGTCGGCGCTCTGATCCACAACTCGTCGCCGAACGTCGATGGCTTCATCGGCGGCCAGGACGGCAACTTCAGCAACTGGGTCATCTGGAACAGCGGCTACAAGGAAACCTACGGCCGCACCTACGCTGGTGACGACCGCTCCTCGAACAAGGTGATCTACATCACCCCGTCGTTCTACGGTCTGGCCGCTGGCTTCAGCTACACCCCCAGCATCAAGAACTCCGACACCGGCCACACCACCATCGTCAGCAACGCCGACTACAACGGCGGCCTGGCTGGTGATCTGTATGTGTACGGCTTCGCCTACAACAACACCTTCGGCGACGTGACCGTCAAGGCCGACGTCGGCGCCGGTAACGCCAACGTTGCCAACCTGCGCGTCTACCAGGGCGGCCTGAATGTCGGCTACAAGGGCTTCACCGTTGGTGGTTCGTACCTGAAGCGTGACATCGACACCAACAAGGACGGTTCCGTCAGCGGCACCGGCGGCCTGGGCGCTACCGGCGCTTATCTGGCTGAAGCTGCCCATGTTGGTACCAGCTGGGATGCCGGCGTGTCCTACGTGACCGGCCCCTACGGCGTCAGCCTGAGCTACTTCCATGGCACCTCGGCCAACGCCGGCGGTTACACTGGTTCCAGCACCTACAGCTACGACAAGACCTCCGTGTGGGCCTTGGGCGGCGCTTACGATCTGGGCCCGGGCGTGAAGCTGACCGAGTCGATCTTCACCGCCAATTACGACGGCAGCAGCGAAGCCACCACCACTTCGGGTTGGGGCGCTGTCACCGGCGTGATCGTGAACTTCTAATATCCTCGCGGATATCAGATGTGGGAAAGGGCGGCTTCGGCCGCCCTTTCTTTTTGTTCCGTCTCGTCTCCATCCTGACGGCTTAAAGAAAGCCGCCGATGGCGGCGATGCCGGCCGCGCCCGATTCCGCCAGACGGCCGACGGTTCGCCGGTTCATTCCGCCAAGAGCATAGAGCGGAACGGCGGCGGCTTCAGCCAGGCGGCGGAAACGCAAATTTCCCAGGGGCCGGGTATCGGGATGGCTGGCGGTGGGGAAAACCGGCGAAAGCAAGGCCATGTCGGCCCCGATTTCTATTGCCGCGCGGAAAGCCGCCCGTCCGTGACAGGCGACGCTTAACAGAGACGAGGGTTTCTGCCGGCTCCATAGCCTTTGCCGGCTCAAGGGCTGGCGCAATAGATGCTCCGGCAGGTGCAGGCCGGTTTTCAGGGTGACGGCGAGAGCGAAATCTCCGGCGATCAGCAGCGACAACCTTTTACGGCGGCACAGGTCGGCCAAGGTTTTGCCGACGGCGGCCCGGTCCGGATGGCCGTAATGGCGGAAGATCACCAAACTGCCGGCGGGCAGGCGGGCGGCGACGGGCAAGGGGTCGGGCATGCGTTCGGCGTCGGTCACCAGCACCAGTGCGGGAGGATGGCGGCCCCGCAGCGTCTGACGGCAGCGTAAATTGAGAGGGCGGACTAAGTCTGCTAGGGTTCGCATGCTGGCCAGATTAGCATGGCCCTTCAACTTGACGATGGATCATCCGCAGTGAGCGAATCCCCCCATGCTTCCGGACGTCACGCGTCCGGGCTTGATGCCGACGCGGTCGGCGGGCTTCATGCCGACGTGGTCGAGCAGTGGCAAACCGTCCGTGCTGAACTGGCTCAAGCCGCCCAGGCCGCCAAGCGTCAGCCCGAGGACGTCCAGTTGGTCGCCGTCAGCAAAACCCACCCGGCGGAGCGCATCGCCCCGCTTCTCGAAGCCGGTCATCGGCTGTTCGGCGAAAACCGGGTGCAGGAGGCGGAAAGCAAATGGCCCGGTCTGCGGCGGCGCTGGCCGGATTTGAAGCTGCATTTGATCGGCCCCTTGCAGAGCAACAAGGTGCGCGAGGCGGTGGCGCTGTTCGATGCCATCGAGACGGTGGACCGCGAGAAGCTGGCCCGCGCCCTGGCCACGGAAATGGTCCGCAGCGGCAGGGTGCTGGAATGCTTCATTCAGGTCAACACCGGCGCCGAATCTCAGAAAGCCGGCGTTCTGCCCGGCGAGGCGGACGGTTTGATCAGGCTTTGCCGCGATGAGCTGGCTTTGAATGTCGCCGGACTGATGTGTATTCCCCCGGTGGAAGAGGATCCGGCACGGCATTTCGATCTGCTGGCGGCCATTGCCGCCCGGCACGGTTTGCAGGGCTTGAGCATGGGCATGAGTGGCGATTATCCCGCCGCCATCGCCCATGGGGCCACCCATGTGCGGGTGGGCACCGCCATTTTCGGCAAGCGCCCGCCGTTGAAGCCGGCCTGATAAACCGGTTTTAATAGGATTGGGGCTGCGGCTGAACGGGGCCGGGCTTGCTGAACTGGGTGACGGCCACCTTGGGCGCCCGCGCCTTGGCCAGCTCTTCCCGCGAGAAAATGCTGCCCAGGGGGATCGACAGGTTCAGCAGGGCTGATTCCGAGCCGGGATTGCGGACGGTGATGCCGGCGTTCGACATGTGATAGAAGGCCGCGCCCAGGCGGTACTTGTTGTCGAAACGATAGGATATCTCGACGCCTTCGCGGAATTCGAAATGCGAACCCAGATTGAAACCGGCGCCGCCGTAATAGCCGGCCATCAGCATCGGCGTCAGCACCACATGCTGGCCGAAATAGATGTCGCTGAGAAAACCGCCGTAGAGGTAATGGTCGCCGTCGTTGGAGAACATCAGTCCGGCCTGCGGCTTGAGGAACCAGGCGCGGTAATCGGAGCGGAAGGAAATATCGGCCTCGGGCTTGGTGAACTTGTCGCGCAGCACTTCCCAGCCGCCGGCGCCGATGGTGAGATAGGCGGGGTCGTCCGCCGCTTTTGCAGGTGAGATAACGTTCGACAGCCCAAGGCACAGTGCCAAAACCGGCAGCAACAGACGGCTGATCGAGCGCATGCGTTTCCCTCCCGCAGAGATTTTTTCGCTGTGGATCATAAGGAAATGCTGACGTTGAAGATAGGGATATTCTGACGCCGGCTATGGCTGGACAAAGCGCAGAATTGTGCCGGTTTGGCAAATTTCTAGCAGGCTCTTCAGATCGTCGGAGGCCAGGGCCACGCAACCTTCGGTCGGGCTGCCGTCGGGGCGGGCGACATGCATGAAGATGGCGCTGCCCAGCCCGGGACGGGGCGGGTCGTCGTTGTGCCCCAGCACCACCACCACATCATAGACGCCGTCGTCGCGCCACATGCGTTCGCAACTGGCGGGATGCGGCAGCTTGACCGGGCAGTTGTAATCCGCGTGTGCCGGATCGTCGCACCAGCCGTCGTCGGGAGCGATAGCGGCGACGGGCAGGCCGGTGCGCGGGGCTTCGCCACGGTCGGGACGGTAAAGGACGCGGCGCAGGGGAAAGGCGCCGATGGGTGTGCCGCCGTCGCCTTCGCGTTTGTCGGCGACCATGCCCGACCGGCCCAGCACGCAGGGAAAGGCCAAGCCGCGGCAGCGCAGCCAGCCGTCGGCGGTGACCAGGATATCGGCGGTCATGGCCTTAATTGATGCTCATGGTCGAAGCGGCGGCCCCGGTCTGTGCGGCGGCGCCATAGCTGCTCGTGGCGTGCAGGCTGTCGTACTTGTCCATGTTGCGGTTGACGGTGTCGGCGAACCAGTCGTTGGTCGGGGCCGTCGCGCTGGCGGTGGTGCCGGGCCAGAGCTTGGCCTGGGACTTGCCGCCGACGGCGGCCGGGCCGGTGGTAGGCAGCGGCAGGTTGGCCGAGGGCGTCGAGGGGGCGCGCCGCGTCGGCAGCGGCATCAGGCGGCCTTCCTTTCTGGCGGCCTGTTGCAGGGTATTCTGGATCGGCGAGGCTTCGGCGGTGGCGTCGGCTTCGGCGGTGACGCTGGGACCGGGAGCGGCCTGTTGGACGGCGGCGGCCGGAGCGCTGGGAGTCGAGCCGCCGAACACCAGATAATCCCCCTGGCGGGTACCGGCGCCGGCGGTGGTCATGACGACCTGCTTGGTAGTCGGCATCGCGGCGGTCTGAGGGGCGCTTGCGGCAGCAGCGGCCTGACGCGGCAGGACGGCGGCCTGCGGCAGGGTCGAACCGGCTGAGCTGCCGCCGAACACCAGATAATCGCCGGCCTTGACCGGGCCGTTGGCGGTTCCGGCGTCGCTGGTGGTGATGACGTCGCGGGGAGAGGCTGCCGGCGGCGGCGGGGCGTCGTCGCTGGCCACGGTCTCGGCGGCGGCCTTGTCGCCGCCTTTATGGCCGTTGTGGGCGATGCTCGACGCCTGATCGTCCTCGCCGAACAGACGGGCATAGACGTAATCGCCGGGGTCGCTGCCGGTGGCGTCCTCGGTGACCAGACTGGCCAGGGACAGGCCCAGACCGATGAAGCCGCCGTAAAGAGCGCCGCCCGCCACGTCGGCCACGGCGCCTTCGGTGTCGCCGGTCAGATGGCGGTAAATGGTGTTGACAATGGGAATATGCTGCAGCGGATTAATGACGTCGAGGATGTCGGAAAAGCTCGGGCCGTCGTCGTCCCAGGCATGGACCGGGCTGTCATGCTGATCCTGATTGGCGGCCGAGGACGAAGCCAAAGGCCGTGAGCCTTTATGGTCGTGGTCGGGAAGCTCAAAAGTTCCAATCGCGGGTGCCGACATGGCAGACATCCAAAGGGGGTTATTCCAGTTCCTTGGATGCATCTGCCGTGCCAGTCCGGCAGAGCGTTATAATTCAATATGTTATGAGAGCGGCCGATCCGCGGGCGGCGGCTTTGCCGGGCAGTTTCTGCCGGTTTAGAACAGATGCCCGGAACGGGTTGCCTTGGTCCGCAGGTAATTCTCGTTATGGCCGTTGGACGGGAAGATATGGGGAACCCGCTCGGTGACGGCGATGGCGTGGCGGGACAGCCCTTCCACCTTGGCCGGATTGTTGGTCATCAGACGCACCTGGGTGATGCCCAGCAGGCGCAGCATCTCGGCGGCGGGCAGATAAAGGCGCTCGTCGTCGTCGAAGCCCAGTTGCAGGTTGGCGTCCAGGGTGTCGAAGCCGTTGTCCTGCAACTCGTAAGCCCGCAGCTTGTTGACCAGCCCGATGCCGCGTCCCTCCTGGGCCAGATAAAGGAGCACGCCGCCGCCGGCCTGGGAGATCTGGGCGATGGCGCCGCGCAGCTGGTCGCCGCAATCGCAGCGCAACGAGCCCAGCAGATCGCCGGTGAAGCATTCGGAATGCAGGCGGGCCAGCACCGGGCCGTCGCGGTCGGGCTGGCCGATCACCAGGGCCAGATGCTCAATGCCGCCGTCGGCGGGACGAAACGCCACGATGCGGGTTTGTTCGGCGTCGGCCAGGGGCACGCGGGCCTCGGCGATGCGGCGCAGGGATCTGGCGGCGTTCTGCTGATAAAGGCGGACATCCTCGGCGGCGACCGAGAACAGGCCGGGGTGATCGTCTTCGGTGGCGGCGGCCACGGCGGCGGGCAGCAGGCGGGCCAGTTTGGTCAGCAAAACGGCGGCATCGGCCCAGGCGGGGGTTGCGCCGGCCAGCACGCTCAGGCCGGCGGCAGGCTCGCGGCGGTCCAAGGGATCGGCCAGCGACAGCACGTCGGAGGAATCCAGGGCGCGCTCAAGGGGGGCGACGCGAACGGCATGCTGAGTTTCGGCCAGCTTCAGCACCGAAGCGCGCCGCGCCGTCAGGATGGCGGCGGGAACCGAGCCGGCAGTTTTGGCCAAACGGGCCAGAGCCTCGTTGGTGGCGCCCTCGGCGGCCATGACTAAAGCGGCCGTGCCGTCGGCGGCGGCGACGCGGACAAAGCCGCCACGGCGCAGCTCGGACAAGGCTCTGTCTACCGCCACCAGCGCATTGGGGGGCAGGGGGAGGGTCACGGGCTTCAGGATCAACGGGCGGCTCATTATGTTCTCTGTGCAGCCATTCGGCGGCGCACAATATCCGCTTTCATGGACGGGAAAAAGAGGGCGGCGGGGTTACACCGCGAACTTATATAGTTTAGCATCCAAGCCATTGCTGCAAAATCGGCGAAAAAAATGGCGCCAGCCAGAAAAATTCTCTTCATTCACCGCGATGATTTGCTGGCCCGGACCCTGTCCGAGCCTCTGACCGGGCAGGGTTACGTCCTGACCGCGACCGGCGACGGGCCGCAGACGACGGCCCTGGCTGACGAGGCGGAGCTGATCCTGGTGGATTCCTCGGCCGATCCCGCCGCCTTGTGCCCGCGCCTGCGCGACGAAGGGGTGGCGGCGCCGATATTATTGCTGGCCGGTCTGAGCACGCCGGCCGTGGCGGCGGCGGACGAAAGCTTGAGCAAGCCGGTAAGGCTGGCCCAACTGGCGATCCGCATCGAGGCCTTGCTGAACCGGCCGATGCCGGTGGAAACGCTGATCCGTTTCGGAGTCCTGACCCTGCATCCCCTGGCCCGTCTGGCCGAGAACGCCGACGGCCGGCGCATTCCCCTGACCGAGAAAGAAACGGCCATTCTACTGTATCTGCATCAGGCCGCGCCCCGCGAAGTCGGACGCGAGGAACTGCTGGACGAGGTCTGGGGCTATGCCGCCGAGGCTTCGACCCATACGGTGGAAACCCATATCTACCGTCTGCGCCGTAAATTGGGCGACGACGCGGTGCTGACGGGCGAATCCGGCTATCATCTGGCCGCAGCCGCGGCGGCGGATTGAAAAGCGCTCAATACGGCGGAAACATTGGGTTTTTCGCCGAAAATGCGGCGATGGCGGGCCGCCCTTGGCGGGCAGGGAATGGCTATAATTTCACCATACAGCCTAAGCCGTGTGCATTTTCGCTGGGAGCCTTGCAGGAATCTCGCATCCGCACACAAGCCGATTGGCGTATAGCTCTGCGCCTTGAATTCATCCAAGGCACAGGATACGTCCGTGATGCGCCGTTTTGTTCTGATCGCTTCTTCTTTGACCACGGCTCTGGCCCTGGCCGCCTGCAGCAGCTCCAGCACGCCGGAACTGCGCAGCGCCAAGGATGCCGGTTACAAGGAAGTGGCCTGTTTCGTCAACACGCCCGGCAGCGAATATCTGCTGGATAGCGATCTTGGCGTGGTTCGCCGCTACAACACCCAGCTTTATTTCGCTCATCCCACCGGCGCCCATGGCGAAGGCGTGGCCGAGCAGTTCTCGAAGCAGGGCGTCGGCACCAAGGCGACGCCGTGCGACAGCATTCAGGTGGACCCGCTGCATCGCGGCGGTGCCGATCTTTCCGTTCAGGGACTCAACTAATGTTCAACTACATCAATACCCTTTCGGGTCTGGACAATGCCGCCGCCGAGCCGGTTCGTGCTCGCGCGACTTTAAAGATGCGTCTGATCGAGGCTCGCCGTCAGGCCCGTCGCATGCAGCGCATCATCGCCAGGATCGTGCAGGGCGAAGAGCGCGGCTTAGGCCAGCTCCAGCAGTACCGGCACATGGTCTGAGGGCGGAGCCCAGCTTCGGGTTTCCTTCATCACCATGGCCTTGCCCAGCCGGGATTCAAGCGGCGGCGTCACCCAGATGTGGTCCAGACGCCGCCCCTTGTTGCCGGCGGCCCAATCGGGCGACCGATAACTCCACCAGCTATATAGATGTTCCGATGGCGGAATGAACCGCCGGACGCCATCGATCCATCGCAGCGATGCCTGCAATCCGGCCAGCCGCTCCACTTCGATGGGGGTGTGGCTGACCACCTTCAGCAATTGCTTGTGCGACCAGACATCGGTTTCCAGGGGCGCGATATTGAAATCGCCCAGGGCGACCATCGGCCGATTCCCGCCGGTTTCGGCAAACCAGGTGGTCAGGGCGTCGATGAAGCCCAGCTTGTGGGCGAATTTCTCGTTCTGCTCGGGGTCGGGAATGTCGCCGCCGGCGGGAATATAAAGGTTATGCACCTCGATCCCCTGAATGGTGGCGGCCAGATGGCGGCAATCGTCCTTGCCGCACCATTGCGGCGCTTGGATATTTTCCAGCGGCAGCTTCGAGGCGATGGCGACGCCGTTGTAGCTTTTCATCCCCTTGACGGCGATATGTTCGAATCCCAAAGCCTTGAAGGCGTCGTGAGGGAACAGCTCGTCCACCACTTTGGTTTCCTGAAGACACAGCACGTCGGGCCGTAAATGTTCATCGACCGCCTTGAGCTGTTCCAGACGCAGGCGGACGGAATTGACGTTCCAGGTGGCGATGCGCAAACGATGAACCCCTTGTAAGACCCTGCGCCGGGAGAATCCCCGCCGGTCTGCCGTCTGGCATCCGGCGAGGGGCCCGGTTTCGCGGCCTGTCTGTTAAATCAGGGTGAAACTGTGGGTGCCGATGCCGGCGACGGCGATGTCCACTGTGTCGCCCTTGGCCAGGGGGCCGACGCCGGCGGGGGTGCCGGTGAAGATCAGGTCGCCGGCGGCCAGGGTGACAAAGTTCGACAGGGTGGCGATGATTTCCGGAATCGACCAGATCATCTGGTCCAGATCGCCCTTCTGCTTTTCCGCGCCGTTGACCGCCAGGGTGATGGCGCCTTTGGCCGGGTGGCCGATCTTGGCGGCGGCGACCACGCTGCCGATGGCGGCGGAAGCGTCGAAGCCCTTGGCCATGTCCCACGGCCGGCCGGCCTTCTTAGCCTCGGCCTGCAAATCGCGGCGGGTCAGGTCGCAGCCAACGGCATAGCCGTAAATAAGGTCGTTGGCTTTCTCCACCGGGATGTCAGCGCCGCCGGAGGCCAGGCAGACCACCAGTTCGCCTTCATAATCCAGCCGGTTGGTGGCCGGGGCGAAGGGCACCTTGTCCGACGAGATCACGGCATCGGTGGGCTTGGTGAAAAAAAACGGCGGAGCCCGATCGGGATCGCCCCCCATCTCGCGGGCGTGGTCGGCGTAGTTCTGGCCGACGCAGAAGATACGGCGCACGGGAAATTGACCGCCGCCGGAAACCGCCAAAACGGTGGGAGCGGCAGAGGGGATCACGAAAGTCGTCATGGATTGTTCCGCCTTTGTAATGGAAAAGGTCAGGCTGGCCGCCAGTATAGCCGAGGAGGGATAAAACGGAAGAGGCCCGCCTTAAAAAGGACCGGCCTTAAAAAGGAAAGGCGCCCGGTCAGGGGGGGAACCGGGCGCCACGCTCCTTTGACAAGAGCCGGGGGTGAGGCAGGGGAGACCTCATATCCCCGAGACCGAAGACCTTTGCAGTCTTGATCGCTATAGGACAGTTGGGTTCAGCCTTTCTAGATTGCAAGCATTCTAAACTTAAGGAACGTCAAACCATCCGAAAGGATGGGAGACAAACCGGAATTCTCCGTTTTTCGAAGGGTTATTTGCCCTTGGTGTCTAGGTCGATGCCGTTGGCGGCATTGGGGTCGACGAAGTGGAAAAGCTCGGAATCCAGGGGAATGCCCTGCTGGGGCTGATACAGCGATACGGTGGTCAACTGGTTTTGGGCATCGACCACTTTCCACTGACGCAGGGCAAAGGGATGTTCGGTGAAGACCAGGGTGATCTGCCCCTGCGAGGGATCCTTGCGGTGGGTGACGGTGATGTTGAGCAGATCGGGGGCATGGGTGATCTTCAGAAGCTTCAGGTCCGGTCCGTCCAGGCGCACCTGATCGCGCACCAGCACGCCGGCGATGCTGGATTCCAGGTCCAGATAGCTGACCTGCTTCAGCTGTTTGTCGTAATAGATCAGGAAATTGCCGTTGGCCATCACCTGGATCGGCGAGGGCGGATCGTAGTCCAGACGCATCTTGCCGGGCCGCGACAGATAGACCGAGCCGTCGATGCTGTCGCCGGCCGGGGAAATCTGAGTGAAGCGGGCCTTCAGGGTCTTGATGGTGTTCAAATATTCTTCGGCGCGGGCGGTATCGGCCTTGTCTTCGGCGGGGCCGGCGGCGGCGGGGCCGGCCAGCGCGACGAGAACGGTGGCGATGCCGGCAAGGCGGGTCAAGGCGGACATGGAAACTCCTGAAGAACCGGATGCTGCGTTATGGGCCGTTATTATGGCGGAAGCTGGGCAATCTCAATCCCCGTGATGCCCCACCAGCACCTCGCGCTTGCCGACATGATTGGCCTTGCTGACCACGCCTTCGCGCTCCATGCGGTCGATGATGCCGGCGGCCTTGTTGTAGCCGATCTGGAGATGGCGCTGGATGAAGCTGGTGGAGGCCTTGCCCTCGCGGGCGACGATGGCCACGGCCTGATCGTACAGACTGTCGCCCGACGAACTGCCGCCCGCGCCGCCCGCCGCCATGTCCGGGTCGAAATTGTCTTCCTCGGTGACGCTTTCCAGATAGGCGGGCTCGCCCTGCTGGCGCAGATGCTCGACCACGCCCTCCACCTCCTGGTCCGAGACGAAGGGGCCGTGGACGCGGGTGATGCGGCCGCCGGCGGCCATGTACAGCATGTCGCCCTGGCCTAGCAATTGTTCGGCGCCCTGTTCGCCCAAAATGGTGCGGCTGTCGATCTTCGACGACACCTGGAAACTAATGCGGCTGGGGAAGTTGGCCTTGATGGTGCCGGTGATGACGTCCACCGACGGGCGCTGGGTGGCCATGATGATATGGATGCCGGCGGCGCGGGCCATCTGGGCCAGACGCTGGACGGCGCCTTCGACGTCCTTGCCGGCCACCAGCATCAGATCGGCCATTTCGTCGACGACAATGACGATGAAGGGCAGCGGCTCCAAAGCCAGGGGCTGGTCTTCGTAGATCGGCTTGCCAGTATCGGGATCGAAGCCGGTCTGCACAGTGCGCGACAGGGATTCGCCCTTGTGCCGGGCTTCGACTAGACGCTGGTTGTAGCCGGTGATGTTGCGCACCCCCAACTGGCTCATGGCGCGGTAGCGGTCTTCCATCTCGCGCACGGCCCATTTCAGGGCGACCACGGCCTTGCCGGGTTCCGTCACCACCGGGGCCAGCAGATGCGGGATGCCGTCATAGACCGACAGCTCCAGCATCTTGGGATCAATCATGATCATGCGGCATTCTTCGGGCTTCAGCTTGTAAAGCAGCGACAGGATCATGGTGTTGATTGCCACCGACTTGCCCGAGCCGGTGGTGCCGGCGATCAGCAGATGCGGCATGCGGGCCAGGTCGACCATCACCGGCTGACCGCCGATATCCTTGCCCAGCACCAGGGTCAGGCGCGACGGCGCGCGCTCGAAGGCTTCGGAATCCAGCAGCTCGCGCAGGAACACGGTTTCGCGCTTGGTGTTGGGAAGCTCGATGCCGATGACGTTGCGGCCGGGCACGGTGGCGATGCGCACCGACAGCGCCGACATGGAGCGGGCGATGTCGTCGGCCAGACCGATGACGCGGCTGGTCTTGGTGCCGGCGGCGGGCTCCAGTTCATACAGGGTGACCACCGGGCCGGGGCGCACCTTGACGATGTTGCCGTTGACGCCGAAATCTTCCAGCACCGATTCCAGCAGACGGGCGTTCTGTTCCAGGGATTCCTGGTTGATGCCGTAACCCTTGGCCGGCGGCGGTTCGGTCAGCAATTGGGGCGGTGGCAGCTCGTAAGGGTCTTCGTCGGGCAATTGCAGCTTACCCTGGGCCTGGGCCTGGGCGCGCTTGCCCGGCTGGGTGCGCGGTGCCCGCGGCGCCACCAGGGGCTCGGGCCGCTCCAGCGGCGGCAGCGGCTCGTCGAAATCGTCCTCGGGTTCCTCCTCGGCGATGTAGGTCGGCGCGAACAGGCTGGGTTCCTTGCGCGTCGGCGTTTTGATCGGCGGCTCGGGGCGCAGGTTGGGTTCGCGGCGCACCGGCTCATGAGACATCGGCTGTTCGGCGCCGGCAAAGGCCGGTTGACGGGCGAACATGGCGCGGATGGCGTCGGGCAGGGCGGCCAGCTTCTCGCGGGTTTCGTTCCACGATCGGAACGTATTCCGCAGCGACCGGCCCACCGTCCGCCATTCCTGCCAGGACAGTCCCAGGCTGGTGACGGTGCAGACGGTGCCCAGGGCGCCGCTCAGCAGGGCCATTACCCAGCCGAAGGAATCTGCGCCGAACAGGGTCAGGGTCGAGGTCAGGCCCTCCAGCAGCAGGGTTCCCGCCGACCCGCCCAGGTGCCGTCCTCCGGCTCCGGGCAGATGCATCTGCGGCGGCACCGGCACGGCGGCCAGTCCGATGGCCACCAGCAGCAGCCCCGACAGCAGCAGCAAGCCGCGCAGCCACAGCTTTTCCATGGGTCGTCCGCCGACCATCAGCCGCCCGCCCCACAGCAGCAGGGCGATGGGCGGCAGCCAAGCGGCGATGCCGACCAACTGCAACAGCACGTCCGAGATGAAGGCTCCGCCCAGTCCACCCATGTTCTGGGTGCTCCACGTGGGGTCGGCGGCGGTGTTGAAGCTGTGGTCCTTGGGGTGATAAGTGGCCAGGGCGGCGGCCAGAACCAGGGCCAGTCCGACGACGCCGACGCCTGCCGCCTGCCAGGCCCAGCGGGTGAACAGCGCCGACATGCCCTCGGGCAGGAAGCCGCCGGATTTCTTTTTCTTGCGGGTCTGAGGACCGGTCGCCATCAGGCCTCCACCAAACCTTCGGCTCCCAGAACGTCGTTCATGCGGCCGATCGCCTTGCGCACGATCTCAAGCTCGTGGACCAGGGCGACGCGGATATAGGGCTGTCCGGGATTGACGCCGCCGGCGCCCGGCCGGGCCAGATAGGCGCCGGGCAGGACGCGGATGCCGGCCTTTTCCCACAAGGTCCTGGCCGCCTGCTCGCCGTCGCCGACATTCAGCCACAGGAAGAAACCGCCCTGGGGGCGATAGAAACCCAGGCGGTTGCCCAGGATGGCCTGGGCGGCGTCGATCTTGGCGCGATAAGCGAAGCGGTTGATCTCCACATGCTCCTCGTCCCGCCACAAAGCCGCCGAAGCGGCCAGGATCGGCGTCGGAATGGTGGCTCCGGCATAGGCGCGCAGACGCCCGAAGGGAGCGATCAGATCCGGGTCGCCGGCGACGAAGCCCGAGCGCAGGCCGGGGGCGCTGGACCGTTTGGACAGGGAGTGGAAAACCACCACGCCCCGATAGGACCCGCCCAGTTCGCGGCAGGCCTCAAGGGCGCCGGCCGGTTTGGCGGCATCGTAGATTTCCGAATAGCATTCGTCCACCGCCAGCACGAAACCGTATTGCCGGGCCAATTGAATGGTGGCCTGCAATCGTTCCAGCGAGGCCACCGCGCCCTGGGGATTGCCGGGCGTGCACAGATAGGCCAAAGCGGTGCGCGACAAAATCTCTTCGGGCAATGAGGCGAAATCGGGCAGGAAGCCGGTTTCGGCGGTGGCGGAGACGAACACCGGCTCGGCGCCGGCCATTAGGGCGGCCCCGGCATAGACCTGATAAAAGGGATTGGGCAGCAGCACCACCGGCGGCTTGGCCCCGGATTTGGCCTCGGCGACGACCAGCTGCGCGATCTGATACAGACCTTCGCGGGTGCCGGCCAGGGGCAGAATCTGCTTGTCGGGATCAAAGGCGGCATCGGACAGGCCGAAGCGGCGCATCAGCCAGCCGCCGGCGGCCTTGCGGAAATCCGGAGTGCCGGCCATGGGCGGATACTTGTTCCAGCCCGCCGCTTCCTTGGCCAGGATTTCGGCGACGAAGGCTGGAGGGCGGTGCTGGGGTTCGCCGATGGACATGATCAGCGGCTCGTCCCCCGGTTCACCTTGCAGCAGGGCGGCAAGGCGCTGGAAAGGATAGTCGGTGAGAAGATCAAGCCTCGGGTTAACCATGGTCAGCGGACGCAGCCTTCATGCGAAAGAACGAAACGGAGACAGTTTTAACTGAAAATCGAGCGTCATGCGCAGATTTCTTTTCATGGCGCGCGAAAAGCAAAAGGGGCGCCAGTCGGCGCCCCTTCGCGGTAGGAGTGAGAAGCGGGATCAGTCGTGGATGATCTCGCCATGGAGGGAGTAGTCGAGGCCTTCGACTTCTTCCTCGGAGGTGACGCGGAGTCCGATGGTCCAGTCGATGACCTTGTAGAGGACCAGGGAGACGACGGCGCACCAGACGATGGTGACCAGGATGCCTTCGGCCTGAAGGGCGACCTGCCCGGCATTGCCTTCGAGCAGTCCGGAGGTGCCGCCGATG
>DATLJS010000056.1:0-2695 GCA_035538795.1 Candidatus Sulfotelmatobacter sp.
AGAACACCGTCAGGATATAATCATCCAGGGTCATGGTGCCTCTCCTCTCAAAACAGGCTTCTCTACTGCTTTTGTAGAGGAGAGCACCTTGACCTGCTGAAAAGTTGCACATGGCGTTAAATAACTACCCTGTACAGGCCCGTTCAGTGCTCTGTACAGCGGTGGGAATTTGCGAGAAGTCTCCTTTATTTCAAGTATTTCGGTTACGTAGACGATGAACGACTAACCTGACCAAATACAGGGGTGATGGTGGGGAGAGCGTCTTCCAACCAGGGAAGTAACGGACCATGAAAGCGCGAAGTCCGGGCTGGCTATTGCTCGTGCTGTACGCATCAGGTTGTGCGGGTCAGGCCGTTCGCCCGCCCACACCGGCGCGCGATCTGAGCGTCGAGGAGTTGCTTGCCGCTCCCAAGCCGGAGTACGAACATTTTTACATTCTGGTCTTCGGCTCGCAAACGACTCCGCGGATCCCGCGCTACACGCACACCTGGGCCACGGTGGTCAAGACGACCGAGCTACCGGGGTGTCCTCCCCAGGTCACCGAAGTGCATACCATCAGCTGGTTGCCGGCCACGCTCGAAGTTCGGCCGCTCAGGTTCCGGGTGGAAAAGGGAGCCAACCTCGACCTCGACACCACGCTCAAGGTAGTGCTTCACAACGGTGAACACGTCTCGCTCTGGGGGCCCTTTGAGACCTGGCACGGACTCTACGACCGGTTCTTGACGCAAAAGGCCTTCCTGGAATCAGGCGTCATTGGCTATCAGTGCACCGATGCCGTCGGCGAAGCCGCGCGCACCGGAATGGGGTGCGACTGTTTTCATGCCATCAGCGACGTGGATCCAGAGTTTGACCGTCGCGAGTATCCCTTGCTCTTTTACGGCAATCGGGCCAGCCAGAACATCGTCCGGCAGATTTCTGAGCGTCCGATTCTGATCCACCCCGGGCAGACGCACGATTGGCTGATCCCGGCGTTGGGTCTCGATCACTATCCAATCGTCCAGCGCCGATACGACGGGCCGGCCAAGGAGTTCTCTCCAGAGGCGCTTCGAGAAGAGGCGGCGCGTGGGTCAACGGAGCTATGATCGAAAGTTGTGGATGAACAGCTGAAGAAGGCGGCGTACCCTGGGTTGTTGCAAGACCACCCACATGCCCACGAGGCACTGGAGTACGCCACCATGAACGACGCTACCACGAACGCCGACGCCCTGCCACTGGCCACCACCCGCGATGCCCTCACCGACGTGCTGCGAGCCGGGGCCCAGCAACTACTCGCCCAGGCCGTCCAGGCCGAGGTCGATGCCTACCTGGAGGCGCGCTCCGAGCTACGGGACGAGGCGGGCCGCCGCCAGGTCGTCCGCAACGGCTACCTGCCCGAGCGGACCATCACCACCGGGGTCGGGCCGGTCGGCGTCAAGCAACCGCGGGTCCATGACCGCCGCCCGCCCCAGCAGCGGGAGAAGTTCACCAGTGCGATCCTGCCGCCGTACCTGCGGAAGACCAGGGGCATCGAGGAGCTGATCCCCTGGCTGTACCTCAAGGGCGTCAGCACCGGCGACTTCTCCGAGGCCCTCGCCGCCCTGCTCGGCCCCGACGCCAAGGGCTTATCGGCCACGACGGTCACCCGGCTCAAGGCGGTCTGGGCCGAGGAGTACCAGGCCTGGAGCCAGCGGTCGCTGGCCGGCAAGCACTACGTCTACGTCTGGGCCGACGGCGTGTACTTCGACGTCCGCCTGGAGGATGACCGCCAGTGCATCCTGGTCCTGATGGGGGCCACCGCCGACGGCCGCAAGGAGCTGATCGCCCTGGCCGACGGCTACCGGGAGTCGGAGCAGTCGTGGCAGGCCCTGCTGCTGGACTGCCAGGCCCGGGGGCTGACGACCGCCCCCCAGCTGGCGACCGGGGACGGGGCCCTGGGCTTCTGGAAGGCGTTGCGGAAGCTGTTCCCGGCGACGCGGGAGCAGCGGTGCTGGGTGCACAAGACGGCCAACGTGCTGGACAAGATGGCCAAGGGGCAGCAGCCCAGGGCCAAGGCGATGCTGCACGACATCTGGCAGGCGGCGACGAAGGCGGAGGCGGAGAAGGCGTTCGACCTGTTCGTGGCGACCTACCGGGCCAAGTACGGCAAGGCGACGGACTGCCTGGCCAAGGACCGGGAGGAGTTGCTGGCCTTCTACGACTTCCCGGCGGAGCACTGGGTGCACCTGCGGACGACCAACCCGATCGAATCGACGTTCGCCACGGTGCGGCTGCGGACGGCGAAGACGAAGGGGAGCGGGTCGCGGTCGGCGTGCCTGACGATGGTATTCAAGCTGATGGAGTCGGCCTCGAAAAGCTGGCGGCTGCTGAACGGCTCACCGCTGCTGCCGAAGGTCATCGCCGGGGTCCGGTTTGTCGATGGGGTGGAGCAAACCGAAGCCGCCTGAAGCAGCCACCGTCCACAACATTTGACAATTGCTCGCCCCCGCACGGTTTACCCGCTCAATCCCAGCGGGGACCTTGTCAGCTGCGATATCGTCAGGCTGCGAAACCGCGATGACATCTTGCTGACTCAAAAAAATAACTCGACTGGAGAGAGGAAGATCACGCTCGTCAATGCCATAACCCACGAGACAATCCGGGAGCTGCCCCAAGATATTACGAAAGCCATTCCCGGAACTGGTGACTGGTTACGACAGGATTACCCCTTCAAAGCCAT
>DATLJS010000057.1:0-2087 GCA_035538795.1 Candidatus Sulfotelmatobacter sp.
CCGCCGGAGCTTTTTTCGTTTCCAGGCCGCTTGGCGCTGCACTGTGAGCTATATTCTTTCTGGATAGGGGAATGCTGCCTTGAGCCCTCGGCATAACTGGGGAAGTCATGCCGAGGGCATTTTCGTTTCAGCCCTTCTGGCCTATGTGCCGATGCACAATAAGTACCAGTGAAATCCTTTTTGGGTCGATGCTCCGGCAGATCCGTTACTCCGCCGGAGCTTTTTTTTCTAGGTCGGCAAAGCTGACTGGAGCAGTTGTTCTTCGAGTTGGTTGAGGAATGCCCGGGGATCGCGGCGGAAACGCCGGCGTTGGACGCGGCGCTGGCGGCGAGCCTCCAACTGCTGACGCAGTTGTTCCCACCGCTCCGGGTCGGCCCGCGAGAGCTCCTCCGCCGTGTAGCAGCGCTGACGGGTGGCGGCCGCCGCCAGCAGGCGGGCCTGTCCCCGTAACACCAGGCCCGGTGCAGCCCCCTTGCGACCGCTGGCGCGCCGTTCGTGGTAGCGGTGACTGCCGAAGAAGTGCTCCAAGTCGTTGTTGGTTCGCGGCAGATCGGCTACGTCATAGCAGTGGAACAGGCCCGGCCAGTAGCTGCGGCTGACCCGCACGAAGTGCGCGGCGGCCCCCGCCAATGGCCCCAGTCGGATGCCATGCCGCACCAGGGTGCCTAACAGGCCGCCCAACTGCCGCCGCGCCGCTGCCGCCTGGTTTGGACCGTTGGCGCCCAGGATATGAGCTGCCCGCCAAATCCAGGCGTACATCAGGGCAATGGCCGGCCACAAGGTCGCCGTCGCCTCCAGACCAGCACGCACCAGCTTCCTCAGACGCTGCAACTCGGTCGGCAGCCCCTTTTTTCGGCTACCCGATCCAAGCTGGCCGCGACTGCCGACAGCCGCTCGTGTAACTTCAGCCCCGAAGCGTCTAGGGGCGGCCGACCGTCGTCGGTCAGGGCACTCCGCACCGCATCACAATAGCCGCGCGCCGCGAGGGCCTCCGCATCGGTACGTCCCTCCAGCGCCCGCTCGATCGGCCGGACCCCCCGCACGTGCTTTTTCAGCTCCTTCTTGGCATGGCGGTCCGCCTCGTAGGCGGGCCGGGCGGCCTCCCGCAAGTAGTGGAACTGGCAGAGCTGGTGGGGCACACCGGGCAAGGCCTGGGCCACGGCCTTGCGGAGGGCGTGCTGGCCGTCGGAGATGACACCGACAATCGGCACCGACAGACCATCGCGGACCTGACCGATCAACGCGGCCAACTCCTGCTGCCGGCCGGACAGGAGGCTGCGCGCCAAGAGTACCTCACCGCTGAGGCAGTCGCGGAGTACCCACAACACCTCATGGCCGACATCCGGCTGCAGGCCGTCGAGGGCCAGGATCACGCGCCCTTGGGCGGCGAGGAGTCCCTGGAGGCGGGTGTTATCCGTCAGGGTGACGGCCAGCAGTTCGTCGTAGCGATCCAGGAGGTTGGTAACGGTGCGCTGGGCGATGTGCAGGCCGCGGCGACCCAGGGTCTGATGGATCTCGGGGATGCTGCGGTGTTCGGCGTAGCGGAGACTGCCGACGTGGGCGATCACATCGAGGCCAAATTCATGCTGGGGGAGAGCGTAGAAGCCCTCGGCCTCGGGCCGGTAGGGCTTGCCGTAGCGGTCGCAGGCGCGGTTGTGGCAACGGCGGACGTCGAGAAGCAGGCCGATCAACCCGGTGAGAGTGGCGACGGTGCGTCGATTGCGGTAGTCGGCCCACAGGGGTTGACCACAAGCGGTGCAATGGGAAAACCAAGGGCGAAGATGCTCAGTAGAGGCGGGTTGAGGACGCGAAGCCTTCCTGGCCATAGCTCTCTCCTAATTGAGGAGCCGTAAACCCTAACCCAGAGCGAGGTTCACCGTCCAGTCAACTTTGCCAAGCTAGAAAAAAAGTCCATCCATGCCAGCGAGCGGGACCGCCCGGACGTGCAACAAGCCCGCGCGGATTGGCCGCAGCGCCTGGCGGAGCGAACTCCCGGCCGGTTGATTTTCCTGGACGAGACTTGGTTTACCACGTCGATGGCGCGTCTGGTCGGCTATGCCCCGCATTCACGGGGGCGCAGGGGCTGT
>DATLJS010000058.1:0-1953 GCA_035538795.1 Candidatus Sulfotelmatobacter sp.
ATCCGACACTGAAGAGCAAGCTCATCCAGTACAACAAGGAAGACTGTATGGCGGTAAAAGTACTTTGTGATTTTCTTTCAGCGGTAGAAGCAAGACAACCAAGCGCCGAAGGCTGCGACAGAAAAACCATTGACATCGCAACTACGGAAAGCCTCCCGAAGCCCCAGAGGAAATGGCCGGTCTTTGGCAAACCAAATTTCGTGTTGAAGGACTTGGAGCGTGCCAGCGAGTGCGCCTACTTCGATTATCAGCGGGATAGAGTCTACGTCCGAACCGAGAAGAGATTCAAGGGACTTAATTAGCGTGGGGTGAGGAGGATCGGGCGCGGGAGCGTGGGATTGGCGAAGGCGCGCAGGGTCTGGCTGACGAACTCCAGGCCGGGATGCCCGGCGCGCCGGCACGTCTCCAGCACGGACATGAGCACCTCCTGGGCGCGTGCCCCCGCCCAGGTGCGGTTGCCGCCCCACACCTTGCGGTTGACCACCGCCGGCCGGATCGCTTGCTCCACCTCCCAGTTGGTCGGCTCCACCTCGGGGTGGCTCAGGAAGGTGAACCACTCGTCCAAGTGGTTCCACAGGTGCTCCGACAACGTCTCGTAGGCCGGCACCTCCCGAGCCGGCCAGGCCAGCACCCGCAGGCGGCGATCGAACCCCTCGCGCGCTCGCTCCAACTGCCGGGCCGTCACCGCGCCGTCCTTGTGCCGGTTGCGGAGGTGGATCGCCTCGGTGAACAGCGCGATCAGCTTCCGCGGGTAATGCACCGCCCCCCGCGTCGCCTCGGCTTCCAGGCCGCGCACCCGCCGCAGCAGGTGGCCCAGGCACTGCTGGTGGGTCGCCGCCGCGAACCGGTCGTACGAGGCGAAGCCGTCGTGGACCATCGTGCCCGGCCAGTCGATGCCGATCAGCCGCTCCAGCACGTCGGCCTTGCGGTGCGGGTCGATGGCGTAGCAGGTCGCGCGCTTCGCGACCCAGGCGTGCAGCCAGGCCGGCCGCCCGGCCACCCGCCAACCCGTCTCGTCGGGCGTCACGCACGCCGCGGACTTGATCTCCTGACGAATCTCCTGGTAGGCCGGCCCCAACCGGTCCCCTGCCCGGAGCACGATCTGGGCGCTGCCGCCGCGCGTCAGGCCGATCCCGAAGAGGGCGCGGAAGACCGCCGCCACCTTGATGTGGGACAGGCCGAAGGTCTTGTTCAGCAGGGCCACAGCGGCTTGAGCATCGGGGCCGATCTGGGCGGCGGCGGCCCCCAGGGCATCGGAGGTCTGCAAGGGGTGCCGCCCCTGGACGCGCCGGCCGCAAGCGGTGCAACAGCCGACGTGGACGTGGAACAGGCGGATGAGGGGGCGGCGCGGGATCTCCGTCTGATACTGCGCCGCGACCCCCGTCTGCCGGACGGGGCCGCCGCACCGGGGGCAAGCCCCGGGCAGGGGTGCCTCCAGGACTTCATCGACCGCCGCGGGGTCGGGGGGCGAGCGGTGGCCGTGGCGGCCGTGGGCCTGACCGGATTTGCGGCCGGGCCGCCGGGGCTGGGGTTTGGGAGGCCCCTTGGAGAACGGCGCCGCCTGGCGCTTGGACTGGCGTCGCGCCTGGTCGAGGCTGGCGCGGGCCTCGTCGAGTTCGCGGCGGAGGCGGTCGTTCTCCCGTCGGAGGCGATCATTCTCCTGACAGAGGCGCTCGACTCGGGCGCGGAGTTGCTGCAACTCTTGAAGGACCGAGAGGGGCACGGACACCGGGTCGAACACCTTGATGGATGCCATCGCTGCCTCGTCGCGTGACACATCCGCACTCGACAGCTACTCTGCAAATCCCCGGCGGAAAAGGCAAGGGGGCGCTAATCAAGGACGATACGGCGACTAACAGACTCACACGTCACAAGGACATCATGTCAGCGATTTCCGCTGGCGCGGAGGTGATCTGGCGAATCGGCTATGGGGACATCGACGTGAAGAGTCCT
>DATLJS010000059.1:0-1906 GCA_035538795.1 Candidatus Sulfotelmatobacter sp.
TAAGCTGGCCAAACCCTGTCTCGTCCTGGACCTGGACCGGCAACCCAAAACCGATGAAGTACGCCACTGGGCTCGGGAGCACCGGGTTCACATCCTGAACGTGGCCGGACCGCGTGAGAGCGAAGCCGAGGGTATCTACGACCAGGCCTCTCGATTTCTGCTGGAACTCTTTTCCTGAAATTCCTTTCCATCATTTTGTCTTTTTGGGAATCCGATTTTGCTTTTGAAGCATCTTACGAAACCGCTTGGCATACCTAGGGTTGAAGGGTAATCGTTCACAGGTCGGCATAGCCCCGAATCGCGGTTTCGGGTATCCTCGGGGTTGGCATGGATGCACCACCCGCCTTATCACCGGATGTCCTGGCTTCGTTGCCCCCGGCCGTCGTTGCGCTGATCGATTGGCAAGCAGGGCAGATCCGCTTGCTGACGGCCCGCGTCGCGGAACTCGAAGCTAAACTCGGCAAGAACCCCACCAACTCTTCAAAGCCCCCCTCGGCCACGCACCCGCATGACAAGGCAACCCCCTCCAAGGCCAAGTCGGGACGCGCCCGGGGCGGCCAGCCCGGCCACGACAAACACGACCGCGCCTTGATCCCCACCGAGCAATGCCAGGACGTGGTGCCCTGCGTGCCGAGCGAATGCCGGCGCTGCGGCCGACCCTTGGCCGGGGTTGATCCCGAACCGCTCCGCCAGCAGGTCTGGGAACTCCCCGAAATCCGGCCGCTCGTCACCGAGTATCAGCGCCATCGGCTCGTTTGCGCCTGCGGCTGCTCGACCTGTGGCGACTTGCCCCCCGGCGTGCCGGCCGGGCAAGCCGGGCCGCGGCTCATCGCCTTTGCCGGGCTGCTCATGGCTTGCTTCCGCCAGTCGAAGCGCCGCGCCGCCCAGTTCCTGAGCCTGATCCTCAACCAGCCCGCCACGGCCGGCTGGATGGTCCTGTTGCAGGGCCGCGCCAGCGACGCGGTGCTGCCCGCCTACCACGAACTGGCCGCGCGACTCCCCGCGCAGCCGGTGCTGCACGTCGACGAATCGCCGACCAAGGAGGGCCAGAGCAAGAGTTGGGTCTGGACCTTCGTGGCCGCCACGTTCAGCTTTTTCGCCTGCCGGACCAGCCGGGCCGCCGACGTGCCTCAGGAGCTTTTGGGCACCGACTACGCCGGCGTCGTCCACTGCGACCGGGCGCGGATGTATTGGGCCTTCGGCCGCCTGCAGTGGTGCTGGGCCCACTTGAAGCGCGACTTCCAGGCGCTGATCGACAGTTCCTGTGCCACCGCCAAGCGCCTGGGCCACGACCTGAGGGCCCCGACCAAGGAGTTGTTCGCCCTGTGGCAGAAAGTGCGCGACGGGACGATGTCGCGCCGGGCGTTCCGCCGCCGGATGCGGCCGGTCCGTCAGCGGGTGGACGCCCTCCTGCTGCGCGGCTACTACAACGCGCGCACGCGCGGCTTCTGCAAGGAGCTGGTGGAGCATGGCGAACACCTCTGGACCTTCGTGGACGTCGACGGGGTGGAGCCGACCAACAATGCCGCCGAGCAGGCCCTGCGCCAAGCGGTGATCTGGCGGAAGTTGTCGTTCGGCACGCAATCGGCCTCGGGCAGTCGCTTTGTGGAACGCCTGCTGACGGTGATCGAGACCTGCCGCCGCCAGTCCCGCAACGTCTTTGCCTGGCTGGTCGAAGCGGTCCAAGCCCACACCAATCGACAACCCGTCCCATCCCTCCTGCCCACGCTGTGAACGATTACATGCACCGCCACTACCTCGAACTTCAGCTCAAGAGAGCGAAGCCGATCCCGCCGTGCGCCCCCTCCGTCGACCCCAAAGTCCATTACACGATGTATTACGTGGCCGAGTGGATGGCGCGATACATGCGGCGGCGCGACGCCATCGAAGGGGTCTTCGACGGCCC
>DATLJS010000060.1:0-158271 GCA_035538795.1 Candidatus Sulfotelmatobacter sp.
GAACGGTCTCGACACCACCAACATCGGCGTTCTGACCACCACCGAAGCCAGCGGTCTGACCGCCAATCAGTTGGGCGGTCTGACCAGCACCAGCCTGAACGCCTTCAGCACCACCGACCTGTCGGCCCTGACCACCACCCAATTGATGGGCCTGAGTTCGCGCCTGCTGGGCGGCCTGACCACCAGCAATCTGGTCAGCCTGACCACCACCCAGCTCTCGGCCTTGACCGCCGCCCAGGTGACCGGCCTGACCGCCGCCCAGATGGTGTCGCTGACCACCACTTTGGCTCAGTCCCTGACCACCACGCAGTTGGGCGTCCTGACCACCGCCCAGCTGAACGGCCTGGACACCACCAATCTGGCCGCCCTGACCACCACCCAGATCAGCCGCCTGAGCAGCCTGCAACTGCGCGGCCTGAGCACGGCCAATCTGGACGCTATTTCCACCACCGACCTGTCTTCCCTGACGGTGGCCCAGCTTTCCGGGTTGACCACGAACCAGATGCAGGCCTTGACCACCACCCTGGCGGTCGTCCTGACCAGCACCCAGATCGCCGGTTTGACCACGTTGCAGCTCAACGGGCTGGACACGGTCAATCTGTCGGTCCTGACCACCACTGAAATCAGCGGCCTGACCGCCGCTCAGTTGGGCGGGCTTTACACCACCGACCTGAACGCCCTGTCGACCACCGATCTATCGGCCCTGACCACCACCCAGTTGACCGGCCTGACCTCACGGCAGGTGGGTAGCCTGACCACCACCAATCTGACATCCTTCACCACCACGCAATTGTCGGCCTTGAGCGCCGCCCAGGTCACCGGCCTGACCTCGGCGCAAGTGTCGACCCTGACGTCGGATCAGGCGCAGGCCTTGACCACCACCCAGTTGGGCGCCTTCACGACGCTGCAACTGAACGGCCTGACCACCACCAATCTGGCGCTGTTGAGCACGACCCAGATCGCCCGCCTGACCAGCCTGCAACTGGCCGGCCTGACCACCACCAACCTGAACGCCCTATCCACCACCGACGTTTCGGCTCTGACCGTGGCCCAGTTGGTGGGCCTGACCTCGGCCCAGGTGGCCAGCCTGTCCACCACCGACGCCGCCTCGCTGACCACCACCCAGGTGGCCGGCATGACCGTCACCCAGGCCAAGGCGCTGACCGCGTCGCAATTGGTCAGCCTGTCCACCACCCAGGCCCAGGCTTTGACCAGCGCCCAGATGGCCGCGCTGTCCAGCATCCAGCTGAACGGTCTCGACACCACCAATCTGGCGGCACTGACCACCACTCAGGTCAAGGCGTTGAGCAGCGTCCAGATCGCCTCGCTGAGCACCAGCAGCCTGAACGCCCTGTCCACCACCGATCTGTCGGTGCTGGCCGCCAATCAGGTCAACGGTCTGACCACCGGTCAGCTGGAATCCCTGACCACCACCCTGGGACAAGCGCTGACCACCACGCAGCTGGTGGTCTTGACCAGCCTGCAGATCAATGCGCTGGACACCACCAACCTGTCGCAATTGACCACCACCCAGGCCCGCGCCTTGACCAGCCAGCAGATCGGCGCCCTGAACACCACCAATCTGAACGCTCTCTCGACCACCGATCTGGCGGCCTTGAGCACCCAGCAGGTGCTCGGCCTGACCTCGGCCCAGGTGGCCAGCCTGTCCACCACCGACGTCGCGTCGCTGACCACCACACAGGTGGCGGCCATGAGCGTGACTCAGGTAAAGGCCCTGACCGCCTCGCAACTGGTCAGCCTGTCCACCACCCAGGCCCAGGCTTTGACCAGCGTCCAGATGGCGGTACTGTCCAGCATCCAGCTGAACGGCCTGGACACCACCAATCTGGCCCAGTTGACCACCACCCAGGTGCGCGCCCTGACCAGCCAGCAACTGGCGTCGCTGACCACCACCAATCTGAACGCCCTGTCGACCACCGATATTTCAGCTTTGGGCACCAATCAGGTCACCGGCCTGACCACCTTGCAGCTTGAAGCCCTGACCACCACCGAAGGACAGGCGCTGACCACCACCCAGTTGGTGGTGATGAGCACGGCGCAGATCAACGCGCTGGACACCACCAATCTGTCGCAGCTGTCCACCACCCAGGCCCGCGCCCTGACCAGCCAGCAGATCGCCGGGTTGAACACCACAAATCTGAACTCGCTGACCACCACCGACATATCGGCGCTGACCAGCGTGCAGATGTTGGGCCTGACCTCGGTCCAGGTAGCCAACCTGTCGACCACCGACATCGCCGCCCTGACCACCACCCAGGTCGCCGGCATGACCAGCACGCAGGTCAGGGCGCTGACCGCGTCGCAACTGGTCAGCCTGACCACCACCGAGGCCCAGGCCCTGACCAGCGCCCAGATGGTGTTTCTGAACAGCACACAGCTGAACGGCCTGGACACCACCAATCTGGCGGTCCTGACCACCACCCAGATCCGCGCCCTGACCAGCCAGCAAATGGCCGGACTGACCACCACCAGCCTGGACGCCCTGTCCACCACCGACTTCTCGGCGCTGGGCACCAATCAGATCATCGGCCTGACCACCGGCCAGCTGGAGGCGCTGTCCACCACCCTGGGTGCGGCTTTGACCACCACGCAGATCGTGGTGATGAGCACGGCGCAGATCAACGCGCTGGACACCACCAACATCTCGCAATTGACCACCACCCAGGCCCGCGCCCTGACCAGCCAGCAGATCGGCGCCCTGAACACCACCAATCTGAACGCCATCTCCAGCACCGATCTGGCGGCCTTGACCACGCTCCAGCTGATGGGGCTGACATCGGCCCAGATCGCGTCGCTGGGCACCACCTACATGGCGTCGCTGACCACCACCCAGGTGGCGGCCATGACCAGCACCCAGATCAAGGCTTTGACTGCGTCGCAATTGGTGGCTCTGTCCACCACCCAGGCCCAGGCATTGACCAGCGCACAATTGGTATTGCTGAACAGCACCCAGCTGAACGGCCTGGACACCACCAATCTGGCGGCCCTGTCCACCACCCAGATTCGCGCCTTGGGCAGCCTGCAGATCGCCGGGCTGACCACCAGCAGCCTGGACGCCCTGACCACCACCGAACTGTCGGCCCTGGCCACCAATCAGGTGACCGGCCTGACCACCCTGCAACTGGTGGCCCTGACCTCGACCCTGGTGCAGGCGCTGACCACCACCCAGTTGACGGTTTTGAGCACCTTGCAAATCAACGGGTTGGACACCACCAATCTGGCCCAGTTGACCACCACCCAGATTTCCGGCCTGACCAGCCTGCAGATCAAAGGCCTGACCACCACCAACATTCAGGCCATCACCACCACCGATCTGTCGGCCCTGTCGAGCGCCCAGATCAGCGGCCTGACCGCCGCCCAGATGGTGACGCTGACCACCACACAGGCCCAAGCCCTGACCAGCACCCAGGTCGGCGGCATGACCAGCACCCAGCTCAACGGATTGGACACCACCAATCTGGCGGTGCTGACCACCACCGAAATCACCGGCCTGACCGCTGCCCAGCTGGCCGGCATGACCAGCACCAGCCTGAACGCCCTGTCGACCACCGACCTGACCAGCCTATCGACCACCCAGCTCGGCGGCTTGACCAGCGTCCAGATCGGCAGGCTGACCACCACCAATCTGACGGCCCTGACCACCACAGAGATCGCGGCTTTGTCGTCGGTGCAGGTGACCGGCCTGACCACCTTGCAGCTGGTGGCGATGAGCACCGATCAGGTGGCAGCCCTGACCACCACTCAGTTGGCGGTTTTCTCGACCCTGCAGCTGAACGGCCTGGACACCACCAATCTGGCGGTGCTGTCCACCACCCAGATCGGCCGCCTGACCAGCCAGCAGATCGCCGGGCTGACCACCACCAGTCTGAACGCCCTGGTCAGCACCGACATTTCGGTTCTGACCACACAGCAGCTGACCGGCCTCAGTTCGGCGCAAATCGCCTCGCTGGCCACCACCGACATCACGGTGCTGTCCACCACCCAACTGGCGGCGCTGTCCACCACTCAGATGCAGGGGCTGAACACGTCGCAGCTGGTGTCGCTGTCCACCACCCAGGCGGCGGCGTTGACCGCTCTCCAGATGTCGGCGCTGAACAGCACCCAGATCAACGGCCTGGACACCACCAATCTGGCGGCGCTGACCACCACCCAGATTCGCGCCTTGTCCAGCCTGATGATCGCCGGACTGTCCACCACCAATCTGGACGCCCTGTCCACCACGGACTTGTCGGCCCTGGCCAACACCCAGTTGGCCGGTCTGTCCACCACGCAGATGTCGGCCCTGTCCGCCACCTTGGTGCAGGCTTTGACCGTGACGCAGGTGGCCGCCCTGACCAGCGTCCAGGTCAACGGCCTGGACACCACCAATCTGGATAGCCTGACCACCTTGCAGGTGCAGGCCCTGACCTCGACCCAGATCGCGCAGCTGACCACCACCAACGCCGAAGCCTTGACCACCACCCAGGTGGCCGCTCTGACCGTCACACAGATGAAGGCTCTGACCTCCCAGCAATTGGTGTCGATGGACACCACCCAGGTGGTTGTCTTCAGCACGACGCAGATACAAGCGCTGTCCAGCACGCAGGTCAACGCCCTGGACACCACCAATCTGGCGGCGCTGACCACCACACAGGCATCGGCGTTGACCACCGCCCAGATCGCCGGGCTGAATTCGAGCAATCTGGACGTGTTGAGCACGACGGACCTGCTGGCCCTGTCGACCACCCAGGTCACGGCCCTGACCAACGCCCAGCTGGTGGCGCTAACCACCACACAGGCGACGGCGCTGACCACCACGCAATTGGCGGCGCTGACCTCGGGTCAGATCAACGCCCTGGACACCACCAACCTGTCGTCGCTGACCACCACCCAGGCGGCGGCGCTGACCAGCGCCCAGATCGCCGGCCTAACCACCACCAATCTGAACATCCTGGGCACCACCAACCTGGACGCCCTGACCACCACCCAGATCGCCGCCCTGACCAGCGCCCAGATCGCCGGTCTGTCCACCACCTATGCCGAAGCCCTGACCACCACCCAGATCCAGGCTTTGACCACCATCCAGGTCAAGGCCCTGACCGCCGACCAGATGCAGGCGTTGGACAGCACGCAGGTGGCGGTGCTGACCACCACCCAGATCCAGGCTTTGTCCAGCATCCAGGTCAACGGCCTGGACACCACCGACATCGCGGTGCTGACCACCACTCAGGCGGCGGCGCTGACCACCTTGCAGATCGCCGGCCTGTCCACCACCAATCTGGACGCCCTGACCACCACCGATCTGGCGGTGCTGTCGACCACTCAGATCGCCGCTTTGAGCAATGCCGACCTTGAGGCTTTGACCACCGATCAGGCGACGGCACTGACCACCACGCAATTGACGGCCTTGACCTCGGGCCAAATCAACGCCCTGGACACCACCAACCTGTCGGTTCTGTCCACCACTCAAGTCGCCACCCTGACCAGCGCCCAGATCGCCGGCCTGACCACCACCAATCTGGACGCTTTGTCGAGCACCGAGCTTGACGCCCTAACCACCACCCAGATGCAGGCGCTGACCAGCGTCCAGGTGGCGGTGCTGACCACCACCGACCTGATCACGCTATCCACCACCCAGCTTCAGGCGCTGTCCGCCAATCAGGTCAAGGCGCTGACCTCCACCCAACTGTCGTCCTTGACCAGCGATCAGGTGGCGGCCCTGACCACCACGCAAATCCAGGCTATGACCAGCCAGCAGGTCAACGGGCTGGACACCACCAACATCGCCTTCCTGACCACCACCCAGACGGCAGCGCTGACCGCCGCCCAGATGGCGGCCCTGACCACCACCAATCTGGACGTGCTGTCGACCACCGACATCGCCGTGCTGACCACCACACAGGTGACGGCCCTGAGCAACGCCGCACTCGTCAGCTTGACCACCACCCAGGTGCAGGTGATGAGCACCACCCAGCTGGCGGCTTTGTCGGCCGGCCAGGTCAATGCTCTGGACACCACCAATCTGTCGTCGCTAACCACTACCCAGGCGGCGGCACTGACCAGCGCCCAGGTCGCCGGCTTGACCACCAGCAACCTGAACGCCCTGACCACCACCGACATTCAGGCGCTGACCACCACCCAGATCGCGGCCCTGACCTCGGCCCAGATCGCCGCTCTGTACACCAGCACCGTCGAATCCCTAACCACCACCCAGGTAACGGCCCTGTCGGCCAATCAGGTCAAGGCCCTGACCGCATCGCAACTGGTGGGCATGGACACCACGCAGGTGGCCGCTTTCACCACCACCCAATTGCAGGCCTTGAACAGCCTGCAGCTGAACGGGCTGGACACCACCAATCTGGCGGCGCTGACCACCACTCAGGTGCAGGGCCTGACCACCCTGCAGATCGCCACCCTGACCACCACCAATCTGGACGTACTGACCACTACCGATCTGGCGGCGCTGACCAACGCTCAGATGTCGGCCCTGACCAACGCCGAGCTGTTCAGTCTGTCGACCACACAGGTCGACGCGCTGACCACCACCCAGCTGGCGGTCCTGACCGCCGCTCAGTTGAACGCGCTGGACACCACCAACCTGGGCGCGCTGACCACCACCCAGGTGGCGGCACTGACCACCACCCAGATCGCCGGCCTGACCACCAGCAATCTGAACGCCTTGGACACCACCGGCATTCCGGTGCTGACCACCACCCAGATCACCACTCTGACCAGCGCCCAGCTGGCGGCGCTGACCACCAGCGAGGCTCAGTCCCTGACGGCGACGCAGGTAACGGCCCTGACTTCCAATCAGGTCAAGGCTCTGACCGCTTCTCAGTTGGTGTCGATGACCACCACCCAGGTGGCGGCGTTCACTACCACGCAGATTCAGGCTCTGAGCAGCGTCCAGATCAACGGACTGGACACCACCAATCTAAGCGCGCTGTCCACCACTCAGGCGGCGGCCCTGACCAGCGCCCAGATCAACGCCCTGACCACCAGCAACATCGAAGCGCTGACCACCACCGATCTGACGGCCATGAGCAGCACCCAGATCACGGCGTTGAGTAACGCCGGTCTGGCCAGCCTGACCACCACCCAGCTTTCGGCTTTGTCGACCACCCAGCTGGTGGCCCTGACCTCGGGCCAGATCAACGCGCTCGACACCGTCAACATCGCCGCCCTGAGCACCACTCAGGCCGCGGCCCTGACCAGCACCCAGATGGCCGGTCTGAACATCACCAATGTGCAGGTTCTAACCACCACCGATCTGCTGGCCCTGTCCACCACCCAGGTGACGGCGCTGAGCAACAACGCCCTGATCAACCTGACCACCACCCAGGCCACGACCCTGACCACCACCCAGTTGCAGGCGTTGTCCAGCGCCCAGGTGGTGGCATTGGGCACCACCAACCTGTCGTCTCTGACCTCCACCCAGGCCGTGGCGCTGACCACCACCCAGATCACCGGCCTGACCAGCGCGGCCATCAACGCCCTGACCACCACCGATCTGGTGGAAATGACCACCACCCAGATCGCCACCCTGTCGGCGGCTCAGGTCGGCTATCTGGCCTTGGCGCAGATTTCCAGCCTGACCACCACGCAGATTCAGGCCATGACCACCACCCAGATCAAGGCCATGACCAACGCCGATCTGGTCAGCCTGACCACCACCCAGGCCCAGGCGCTGACCACAACGCAGTTGCAGGCTTTGACCTCGGCCCAGATCAACGCCCTGGATACCACCAACATCGCCGTGCTGACCGCCACCCAGGCGGCGGCGCTGACCAGCGCCCAGGTCGCCGCCCTGAGCATCGCCAATCTGGGCGTGCTCTCGACCAGCGACGTGGCGGCCATGACCGCCACCCAGATGACAGCCCTGACCAGCGCCCAGCTGCTTTCGTTCAGCACCAGCCAGACCGTCAGCCTGACCACCACCCAGATCCAGGCGCTGTCGGCGGCTCAGATCAATGCCTTGGGCTCCATCAACCTGAACGCCCTGACCAGCACCCAAGCCGACACTCTGACCACCACCCAGGTGGCCGGCTTGAACAGCGCCGCCCTGAATGCCCTGACCACCACCAATCTGGCGACGCTCAGTACCACCCAGGTCACGGCCCTGACGGCGCAGGAAATCGGCTATCTGTCGCTGGATCAGATCGCCAGCCTGACCACCACCCAGATCGTAGCCATGACCACCACCCAGGTGGCGGCGCTGACCAACGCCGATCTGGTGACCCTGACCACGCTCCAGGCGCAATCCTTGACCACCACCCAGATCCAGGTGCTGTCGGCGGCTCAGGTCAATGCGCTGGACACCACCAATCTGGCCGCCCTGACCGTCACCCAGGCTCAGGCCATGACCACCACGCAATTGGCGGGCATGACCATCACCAATCTGGATGTCCTGACCTCGACCGACATCGCCGCCCTGTCCACCACCCAGGTCGTCGCCCTGACCAACCCCGAACTGGTCAATCTGACCACCAGCCAGTTGGTGGCCCTAAGCACAACCCAGCTCCTGGCTCTGTCGTCGGCCCAGGTCAACGCCTTGGGCACCACCAATCTGAGCACCCTGACCAGCACCCAGGCGACGGCTTTGTCCACCACCCAGATCAGCGGCCTGACCAGCGCCTCCATCAACGCGCTGTCGACCACCAATCTGGTGGAAATGACCACCACCCAGATTCAGGCACTGACCGCCGCCCAGATGGCGTATCTGTCGCAGGCCGATCTGGTGGCCCTGACCACCACCCAGGTTCAGGCCATGACCACTACCCAGATCAAGGCCATGACCAACGCCGAGTTGGTGACCCTGACCACCACCCAGGCGGTGGTGCTGACCACCACCCAGCTGCAGGCCTTGTCGGCCGCCCAGATCAATGCCCTGGACACCACCAATCTGGCGGTGCTGACCAGCACCCAGGCAACGGCTTTGACCACCACCCAGGTGGCCGGCATGACCACCACCAATGTGCAGGTGCTGACCACCAGCAACATCGCTGCCATGTCCGCGGCGCAAATCGCGGCCATGAGCAACGCCGAACTGCTGAATCTGACCACCGGCCAGGTTTTGGCGCTGACCACCACCCAGATTCAAGCCTTGTCCGCCGCCCAAATCATCGGGCTGGACACCACCAATCTGACGGTGCTGACCAGCACTCAGGCCCAGGCTCTGACCACCACCCAGGTGGCCGGTATGAGCAGCAGCGCCCTGAACGCCCTGACCACCACCAATCTGGCAAGCTTGAGCACCACCCAGATTCGCGCCCTGACGGCCCAGGAAATGGGCTATCTGTCGCTGGCCCAGATCGCCGCCCTGACCACCGACCAAATCGGCGCCCTGACCACCACCCAGACGGTGGCCTTGAGCAATGCCGATCTCGTCACCCTGACCACCACCCAGGTGCAAGTGCTGTCCACCACCCAGCTAACGGCTTTGTCGGTGGGGCAGGTCAATGCGTTGGACACCACCAATCTGGCGGCATTGACCACCACCCAGGCGGCGGCTTTGACCAGCGCCCAGATCGCCGGCATGACCACCACCAATCTGCAGGTGATTACCACCACCGACATCATGGCCCTGAGCACCACACAGATGACGGCCCTGAGCAACCCCGAGCTAATCAGCCTGACCACCAGCCAGGTGGCCGCTCTCAGCACCACCCAGTTGCAGGCGCTGTCCGCCGGCCAGATCAACGGCCTGGACACCACCAATCTGGGCGCTCTGACCACCACTCAGGCGACGGCGCTGACCACCACCCAGATCGCCGGCATGAGCAGCGCCTCGATCAACGGCCTGAACACAACCGATCTGGCGGTCATGACCGCCACCCAGATTCAGGCGCTGACCGCCGCCCAGATGGGCTATCTGTCGCTGGCCGAACTGAACGCCCTGACCACCACCCAGGTTCAGGCCTTGACCACCACCCAGGTCAAAGCCCTGACCAACGCCGATCTGGTGGGATTGACCACGACGCAGGTGGTGGTGCTGACCACCACCCAGTTGACGGCCCTGTCGGCCGCCCAGATCAATGCCCTGGACACCACCAATCTGGCGGTGCTGACGGTCACCCAGGCCCAGGCCATGACCACCACCCAGATCGCCGGCATGACCGTGACCAATCTGCAGGTGATCAGCACCACCGACCTTGCCGCCCTGTCCACCACCCAAGTGGTGGCGCTGAGCAACGCCGAGCTGGTCAGCCTGACCACCAGCCAGTTGGTGGCGCTGACCACGACCCAGCTTCAGTCCTTGTCGGCGGCCCAGGTGGTGGCCCTGGACACCACCAACATCGGCGCGTTGACCAGCACCCAGGCGGCGGCTTTGACCACCACCCAGGTGGCGGGGATGAGCAGCAGCGCCCTGAACGCCCTGACCACCACCAATCTGGTGGCCATGACCACCACCCAGATCAGCAGCCTGACCGCCGCCCAGATGGGATATCTGTCGCTGGCCGAACTGGACGCTCTGACCACTACCCAGGTTCAAGCCATGACCACTACCCAGGTCAAGGCTCTGAGCAACGCCCAACTGATCGGGCTGACCACCACGCAGGCTCAGTCTTTGACCACCACGCAGTTGCAGGCTTTGTCGGCGGGTCAGATCAATGCCCTGGACACCACCAATCTGGCGGTGCTGACCAGCACCCAGGTCGCGGGCCTGACCACCACGCAGATCGCCGGCATGACCACCACCAATCTGGAGGTGATCACCACCACCGACATCGCCGCCATGTCCGCCGCCCAGGTGTCGGCCATGAGCAATGCCGAATTGCTGAACCTGCTGACCCAGCAGGTGGTGGCCTTGACCACCACCCAGTTACAGGCATTGACAGCCGGTCAGGTCAATGCCCTGGACACCACCAATCTGGCGGTGCTGACCACCACCCAGGCGGCGGCTTTGACCACCACTCAACTGTCGGGCATGACCAGCACCAACCTGGACGTGCTGTCCACCTCCGACCTTCAGGTGCTGTCGACCACGCAGATCGTCAGCCTGACCTCGAACGAGATCGCCAACCTGACCAGCGCCCAGGTGCAGGCTCTGACCACCACCCAGGTGGGGGCCTTGACCACCACCCAGGCGACGGCCCTCAACGCCACCGAACTGGCCCTGTTGTCCTCGCCGCAGGTTTCAAGCCTGAGTTCGGCGGATGTCGCGGTCTTGTCGGTGGCTCAGATCGGCGTGCTGACCTCGACCCAGATTTCGGCCCTAACCACCACCCAGGCCGATGCCCTGACGACGACTCAGATCACTTCGCTGTCGACCACGCAGATCGCCGGGCTGACCACCACCGACATCACCACTCTCAGCACCACCCAGGCGGTGGCTTTCACCACCACCACCCTGTCGGCCCTGACCCACGCCCAGGCGCAGGCCTTCACCACGGTGCAGGTGAACGCCATGTCGACCCAGCAGCAAAACATCATCAACTCGCTCTGACCGGGCGGGTTGATGACGGCTGCGGCCTGAAGATGCCCCTGAAGATGGAAAGGTCGGTTGCGTCACAATGCGTCCGGAGGCCGTCATGGCCGCCTGAACACCCTGAACGCAAGGTCCGCGCCGTTCAGCCGATGCTGATGGATTGCAGGAAGCGCAGAGCGTTGTCGGCGCCGGTACCGGAAATGCCGTGACCCAAACCGGGTTCGATGCGCAAAGCCGTCTGATAACCAGCCTTCTCGAAAGACTGGGCGGCTTGTTCGCTTTCCCATGACGGGATCATCTGGTCGTCGCCGCCATGGGTCAGCAGAATCTTGGTTTTTCCGCCTTGCGCCGCCACCGGCGTGGTCAAGCGCCCCGAAAACGCCAGCACCGCCGCCGGACGCCAGCGTCCCGAGGCCACGGCGTCCAAGGCCATGATGGTCCCCTGGGAAAAACCAAGAAAGGCCGCGTCAGAGGCGTCGTCCGCCGCTCCCAGGTTTTTCAGCGCCTCGGCGATGACCGCATCGAAGAAAGAGCGGGCGGCGGTCACCCGCTCCTGGCGGTTGGCCGGAGTGACGCCGGCGATGCTGAACCATTGGCGTCCGAAGCCGCCGCCGTCGAAAGAAAAAGGCGCGTCGGGCGACTGCACCCGCAAACCCGGTATCCGCAAACTCCAGCTATCG
This sequence comes from Candidatus Sulfotelmatobacter sp., assembly GCA_035538795.1. Lineage (GTDB taxonomy): Bacteria > Pseudomonadota > Alphaproteobacteria > Rhodospirillales > Magnetospirillaceae > JAJZGK01. The sequence continues at coordinate 12,109 of DATLJS010000060.1, forward strand.
GCCAAACCGCTGAAATCGTCTCCGCTGGCGCCGACGCCGTGTAGTGCGATGAGCTTGGTGATGCCGGTCGCCATGAAATACCTCGTGTCGTGAAATCCCAGATCTCTCCTAGATGATCCTTTGCCGATCCGGGTGCAAGCCCGACGCCGCCCTCGTCATTCTGCGATCACAAAAAACGTCCGCAGAATTGCCATGGCCGCAGTCCCATGGTAAAAATTCCACAATCTGTGATCACAATCAGCGGGAGCCCACCGTGGCGGCAGTGCGAAACGGCTCTTCTTCGTCCATCGAGCGCCTGGCGGCCGATCTGCTGGCCGAGGAGAAACGTATCTATGCTCAACGCCGCCCCGGCGCGCTTGCCGCATCCCGGCACCCGGACAGCGGCCAGAAAAAAGGCATGCTGGACGGCGTGCCTTTGCATTGGATGCTCGATTGGCCAACGCCATTTCCCATGGTGGTGGCCGAAGCCAAGGGAGCCCGCCTGACCGACAGCGACGGCAACGCCCTGTGGGATTTCTGTCTTGGCGATACCGGAGCCATGTTCGGCCACGCCCCCGCCGCCATTGCCCGCGCCGTGCGGCGGCAATTGGACAAAGGCTTGACCGTCATGCTGCCCAGCGTCGATAGCGCCCCGGTCGGCGATCGTCTGGCTGAACTGTTCGGCTTGCCTTTCTGGCAAGTGGCGACGACCGCCAGCGACGCCAACCGCTTCGCCATCCGCGTCGCCCGCGCCGTCACCCGCCGTCCCAAGGTGCTGGTGTTCGACGGCTGTTATCACGGAGCCGTGGACGATGCCCTGGTGGACCTGGAAGATGGCCGCACCGTCACCCGCCGCAGCCTGCTGGGGCAGGCGACGGACTTGTCGGCCACCACCGTTTCCGTTTCCTTCAACGACACAATCGCCCTGGAAGCCGCCTTGACGGGCGGCGACGTCGCCGTCGTGCTGGCCGAACCGGCCATGACCAATTGCGGCATGATCCTGCCGCGACCCGGCTATCACGACGCCCTGCGCCGCCTGACCCGCGCCGCCGGCACCCTGCTGCTGATCGACGAAACCCATACCGTCTCGACCGCCTTGGGCGGCTATAGCCGCAATCATGGATTGCAGCCCGACCTGTTCGTGGTCGGCAAGGCCATCGCCGGGGGCGTTCCCGCCAGCGTCTGGGGCATGAGCGCCGATGTGGCCGAACGCCTGCGCGAAGCGCATCGCAGCCGCCCGCCGGGCCATTCGGGCATCGGCACCACCCTGTCGGGCAGTCCGCTGCAACTGGCCTGCATCCGCGCCTGCCTGGAAGAGATCATGACCCCGACAGTCTATCGACGCATGGAAACCATGGCCCAGCGCATCGAAACCGGCTTGAAGCAGGCCATCGCCCGCCGCCGTTTGCCCTGGCACGTCGCCCGGCTGGGTGCGCGGTTGGAGGTGGTGTTTTCGCCGACACCCGTCGCCAACGCGGCCGGGATGCACGCCACCGCCCGGCCCGACGTCGAAGCCTATTTGCATTTGGCTATGCTGAACCGGGGCTTCCTGCTGACGCCGTTTCACAACATGATGCTGGTCTGCCCCGAGATCGCCGAGGATCAGGCCGACGCTTTGATCGCCGCCTATGACGCCGTCCTGGCCCCTTTGGGAGACGCCGTATGAAACCCGCCGCCGCCGCCGTCGAGGAGGAGGCTGAAGTCTTCCTGGCCGCCCATCCTGAAATCGTCGCCTTCGATCTGGTGCTGATCGACGCCAACGGCATCGCCCGCGGCAAGATCGTCCGCCGCCATGAACTGCTGCCCATTTTCAAGGACGGCCGTCATCTGCCCGGCTCCATTTTAGGGCTTGACGTCTGGGGCGAGGACGTCGAGGAAACCGGGCTGGTATGGAGCGACGGCGACGCCGATCGTCGGGCCTGGCCGATCGCCGGATCGCTGACCGCCCTGCCTTGGACGTCGCCGCCCCGCGGGCAGGTGCAATTGTCGCTGCATGAATTGGACGGCCGGCCCGTGACCGCCGACCCCCGCCACGCCCTGACCCGCCAGGATGATTTGCTGCGCGCCCAGGGAATGAACCCGGTGGCGGCTTTCGAGCTGGAATTCTATTTGCTGGAACGCGGTCCCGACGGCCAGCCGCCCCTGCCGGCCCGTCTGCCGCTGACCGGAGAGCGCCCCGCCGGCATCCAGGTCTATCGTGTCGAGGAGTTGGACCGGCTGGAACCCTTCATCGATGAGGTTTATCGGGCGGCCGAGGTTTTGGGTCTGCCGCTGGAAACCATGATTTCGGAATATGGCTGCGGCCAATATGAACTGACCCTGCACCATCGCCCCTCGATCCTTCAGGCCGCCGACGACCTGATCCGGCTGAAGCGCATGTTGCGCGCCATCGCCGCCCGGCGGGGCATGCTGGCTTGCTTCATGGCCAAGCCTTATGCCGATCAGGCCGGGTCGGGCATGCATATTCACGCCAGTCTGACCGATCGGACGGGGGCCAATCTGTTCGCCGACATCGCCGACGGGCAACTGGCGCCGCTGCTGACCCAGGCTGTCGCCGGTCTGCTGGAAACCATGGAGGAATCCCTGCTGGTTTTCGCACCCCACGCCAATTCCTGGCGGCGCTTCGCCGCCCAAAGCTATGCGCCGCTGTCCCCGAACTGGGGCGTCAATAACCGTAGCGTCGCCGTGCGCGTTCCGGCTGGCGCCACCAAGGGCAGGCATCTTGAGCAACGGGCAGCCGGCGTCGACGCCAATCCCTATCTGGTCGGCGCCGTGGTGCTGGCCGCCATGCGCCGGGGCATCGCCAAAGCCGCAGTTCCTGGCCCCGCCGCCGAAGGCAACGGTTACGCCGCTCCCGATCCTCTGACCTTGCCGCCCGACTGGCGCTCGGCCATCCTGCGGGCCGCGGCTTCGCCCTTTCTGAAAGACGCCTTGGGCGAACGGATGCTGGCGGTTCTCACAGCGCTAAAACGGGCGGAATACCGCCGTTTCGCCAACGAAATACCCACGTTCGAATATCAGACCTATCTGGAAACTGTCTAAATCTGCAACGTAGAAACTGGATCAGACCAAGTCTTACGTGTTAACACTGATCCAGCTCCAACTTTCGATATAGACCTTTTTCCGATCATGTCCCTCAGTCTGGAGACCGCGCTCATTTTCCTGGTGGCCTTTCTGGCCGTCGATGGAATCGTGTGTCTGGCCATGTGGAAAGCGAACCGCAAGCTGCCCGGTCTCGGCATGGTGGCCGCCGGTCTGTTGAGCTTCGCTTTGGCCGTCCCCATGATCGTGGTGCCCGGCTTCGCCTCGGTCACTCTTCGCAACCTGCTGTTCAACGTATCCCAATCTCTGACCTGCGAAGGCTTGGCCTTGGTGCTGAACCAGCGTCCCTGGCGCTGGACGCCTTGGGCGGCGGCGGCTTTCACGCTGGTGTTCTGGACCGCCTCGCAGCTATGGCTGCCCGAAGAGCAAAGCCTGCCGCTGCGGGTGATCGCCTCGTCGCTTTTCACTCTTCTGGTCGACGCCCGCATGGCGCGGCTGATCCTGGCCGACCGGATACAATCGCGGCTGTGGCGCATCCTGATCCTGACGTTCCTGGCGGTTCTGATGATCTCGGCCTTGGTGCGCATGGTCATCTCGACGCTCCATTTCGGCGAACCGCTGGATGTGTTCAATCCTCAGCAGGGCTGGTTCTATTTCGTCATTTCCATGGGCGTGAACGTATTGTTCCTCTGCATTCTCGGCGCCATCGGCAACCGCAAGGCCCACAGCCTGCAAGAACACAACCAGACCCTGGCCCAGGAAATAGAATTGCAGGAACGCCTGACCGAGGAGGCCACCCAGGCTCTGAGACAGCAGGCCCGGTTGTATTTCCGCCGCCGCCAGTTTCTGCGCCAGCTCGACCACGAGATCAACACCCCCCTGGCCGCCATCGACCGTTCCGCGGAAATGCTGGAAATCGCGCCGGAAACCCTGACCACCCGCCTTGCCACCATCCGCGCTTCGGTGCAGCGGCTGTCGCGGCTGGTCAGCGGTTTGGTGACCGCCGAACAGGTCAGCCTTGATCAGACGGAACCGGCTTTGCTGGACGCCAATGACCTGATCCGCGCCGCCGTCCACGAGGTGGGAGAACGGTCCGACATCGACATTCGTCCGTCTCTTTGCGCCGCCCAATTCCTTGGCGACCCCATCCTGATGCAGATGGCATTGACCAACCTGCTGACCAACGCCCGCAAATTTTCGCCGCCCGGCCATCCCGTTGTCGTTTCGGCGCACGTGGAGCAGAACATGGTCCGCATCGCCGTCCGCGACCGCGGCATCGGTTTCCCGCCCGGCGAACTGCACGCCATCGGCCAGCAGGGATACCGGGCTTCCAACGCCCGGGAAATTCCTGGGCACGGCCTGGGCCTGCACATCGTTTCCCAGATCGTCGAAATGCATCAGGGACGCCTCGACGTCGCCAACCATCCCGATGGCGGCGGTCTCGTGGCTTTGCTCCTGCCCCTCTCGGCAGCCACCTGACCGTTTCATCTGCCGTTCATAATTTGCGGCGCGACAATCCATTGTTGCTGGTTGCGAACAAGTGAGTGTCGAATTTGGTATCTTCTCCCTTACCCGGCTTGGCGGCATAGTCTCGGCATCTCGAAATTCTTCTCCCTTTGGAGCACGCCCCATGGCCAAGGTTCTGCACATCGATTCCAGCCCGCTGGGCGATCTTTCGGTTTCCCGCGTTCTGACCGCCGACGTGGTCAAGGCTTGGAAAGCCGCCAAGCCCGCCGATCAGATCGTTTACCGCGACGTCGCCGCCAGCACCCCGGACCATCTGACCGCCGAATTGCTGCAGGTGGTGAAATTCCGCAATCTCGACAATCTGACCCCGCGCCAAAAGGAAGAGCTGGCCCTGACCGACGCTCTGGTCGATGAATTACTGGCTTCGGACGTGCTGGTGATCGGCGCGCCGATGTACAACTTCACCATTCCCACCCAGTTGAAGGCCTGGATCGACCGCATCTGCCAGGCCGGCCGCACCTTCAACTACACCGCCAACGGCCCCGTGGGCCTTGCCACCGGCAAGAAGGTCATCATCGTCTCGACCCGCGGCGGCGTCTATTCCACCTCCGATTTCGGCCGCAGCCTGGATCACCAGGAAGCCTATCTGAAGACCGTTCTGGCCTTCATCGGCATCACCGACGTGACCTTCGTCCGCGCCGAGGGCGTCAGCATGGGGCCGGAAGCCAAGGACAAGGCTCTGGCCGCCGCTCATGCGGACATCGCCAAAGCGATCGCCGCCTGATACGACCGCAGGTCTGTTTCCGGAAAGCCGGCAGGAAGCCCCCTGCCGGCTTTTCTTTCGTCAATATGATCGAAAAAATCACTTTTTAATTCAATAATAATCAATTTCACAATGGGTCTGGCCGGGTCTAGTCTCCAATCCATCGAGTTCACACCACGATCAACCGGAGACTCACATGTCGCTGATCAACACCGAAGTGAAGCCGTTCAAAGCCGAAGCTTTCAAAGACGGCAAGTTCCTCACCGTCACCGACGCCGACCTGAAGGGCAAGTGGTCCGTGGTCTTCTTCTACCCGGCCGATTTCACCTTCGTGTGCCCGACCGAGCTGGAAGACCTGGCCGACAACTACGCCGCCTTCCAGACTCTGGGCGTTGAAATCTACAGCGTCTCCACCGACACCCATTTCGCCCACAAGGCTTGGCACGATACCTCGGATGCCGTGAAGAAGATCCGCTACACCATGGTCGGCGACCCGACCGGCGCCATCAGCCGCAACTTCGAAGTGATGATCGAGGACGTCGGTCTGGCCGATCGCGGCACTTTCGTCATTGACCCCAACGGCAAGATCCAGATCGTCGAGATCAATGCCGGCGGCATCGGCCGCGACGCTTCCGAGCTGCTGCGCAAGGTCAAGGCCGCTCAGTACGTCGCCAGCCACCCCGGCGAGGTCTGCCCGGCCAAGTGGAAGGAAGGCGAGAAGACTCTCGCTCCTTCCCTGGATCTGGTCGGCAAGATCTAAGACCGCAAGTCCGGTCCCCGGAGGCGACGCCGCGCCTCCGGGGACTCCCCTCCCCTCTCGCCAGGAGCCGATCAAATGTTGGATGCCACCCTCGAACAACAGCTGAAGACTTATCTGACCTACATCCGCCAGCCCATCGAGCTGGTGGCCAGCCTGGACGACGGGGAAAAGTCCAACGAACTGTTCGCCCTGCTTCAGGATATCGCCGCTCTTTCCGATCAGGTGTCGGTGGTGCGCCGCGACGACGACGCCCGCAAGCCTTCGTTCGCCATCCAGCGGGTGGGCGGCGACGTGTCGGTCCGTTTCGCCGGCTTGCCCATGGGCCATGAATTCAATTCCCTGGTTTTGGCCCTGCTCCAGGTCGGCGGCCATCCGTCGAAGACCGACGAGGCCACCATCGAACAGATTCGCAACCTGGACCAGGATCTGGTCTTCGAAACCTATTTCTCGCTGTCCTGCCAGAACTGCCCCGACGTGGTGCAGGCCCTGAACCTGATGAGCGTGATCAATCCCCGCATCCGCCACGTCGCCATCGACGGCGCCTTGTTCCAGGATGAAGTGCAGAGCCGTGAAATCATGGCTGTGCCGGCCATCTTCCTGAACGGTCGGCCGTTCGGCCAGGGCCGCATGGGTCTGGAGCAGATTCTGGCCAAGGTCGATACCGGCGCCGCCGAGCGCGAAGCCGCCCGCATCCAGGCCAAGGACGCTTTCGACGTTCTCGTCGTGGGCGGCGGCCCGGCCGGCGCGGCGGCGGCCATCTATACCGCCCGCAAGGGCATCCGCACCGGCGTCGTGGCCGAACGCTTCGGCGGACAGGTACTGGACACCCTGGCCATCGAGAACCTGATCTCGGTCATCCACACCGAAGGCCCCAAGCTGGGCGCGGTGCTGGAACAGAACGTCAAGGATTACGGCGTCGACATCATGAACGTGCAGCGGGCGGAAAAGCTGATCCCCGCAGGCGTTCCCGGCGGCCTGACCGAAGTGAAGCTGGCCTCCGGCGCCAGTCTCAAGGCCCGCACCGTGATCCTGTCGACCGGCGCCCGCTGGCGGACCATGAACGTGCCCGGCGAAGACCAATACCGCAACAAGGGCGTGGCCTTCTGCCCGCACTGCGACGGCCCCCTGTTCAAGGGCAAGCGCGTGGCGGTGATCGGCGGCGGCAATTCCGGCGTGGAAGCGGCCATCGATTTGGCCGGCATCGTCGCCCAGGTGACGCTGATCGAGTTCGACAGTCAGTTGCGCGCCGACGCCGTGTTGCAGGCCAAGCTGCGGTCCCTGCCCAATGTCAGCGTCATCACCTCGGCCCAAACCACCGAAGTGATCGGCGATGACGCCAAGGTGACCGGGCTGGCCTACAAGAACCGCCAGGACGGCAGCGAACACAAGGTCGAACTGGAAGGCATTTTCGTGCAGATCGGCCTGGTCCCCAACACCGAGTGGCTGAAGGATACGATCGCCCTCAGTCCGCGCGGCGAAATCGAAGTGGACCAGCGCGGCCAGACCTCGGTTCCCGGCATCTTCGCTGCCGGCGACGCCACCACCACGCCTTACAAGCAGATCGTCATCGCCATGGGCGACGGCGCTAAAGCGGCCCTGTCCGCCTTCGACCACCTGATCCGCTCCAGCGCCGCCGAGCAAGCGGCCTGAAGCGACGAAAAACCCCGCCGGATCACCCGGCGGGGCCTTGCCTCAAAGGAGTGCCATCATGCCCCAGACCATCCGCTTTTCCGAAACCACCGCCCGGGAACTGATCGAATTGTCGGCCATCATGCGGGCCATCTCGTTGGGGCGGAAAAATGCCGGCTCCACCTTCCGCAGTCTGGCCGACCGCTACGAAATCAGCGCCGCCACCTTACAGATGGACGCCGCCAACCTTTAGGCCATGCGGGCGAAAAAGGCGACCGAAATGGCGACGCCGATCAGAACCACCGCTTTACGCACCAGTTCGGGCGGCATTTTCTGGGCCAAACGCGCCCCCAGATAACCGCCCGCCACCGCCGCGATCAACATGACGATGGCCGGCCCCCAGGCCACCGCCCCGGCGACGATGAAGCAGACCACGGCGATGGAATTGATCATCGCCGCCAGCAGCGTCTTCAAGGCGTTGGCCGAATGGATGTGGTCGATGCCGAACAGCCCGAACAGGGCCAGCATCATGATCCCCACCGCGCCGCCGAAATAGCCGCCATAGATCGCCAGCAGAAACTGCACGGAACAGAGCGCCACCGGCCCGACGTGGTAACGCTGCTTCAGCCACGGCACCAGCCGCTTCGAGAACGCGAACAAGGCGGTGGCCAGCAGCAGCAGCCAGGGCACCAGCGCGTCGAAGGCCTTTTCCGGCGTGAAGATTAGCAGCAGCGATCCCAGAATTCCCCCGACAATGCTGATACCGACGATGGTCCGGGGGCTCAGCCCCTCCAGCTTGGGGAATTCCTTGCGATAAGCCCAGGCAGTGGTCATCTGGCTGGGAAACAGGGCGATGGTGTTGGTGGCGTTGGCCATCACCGACGGCACGCCGGTGAAAACCAGAGCGGGAAAGGACAAAAACGACCCCCCGCCGGCCACCGAATTGACGGCTCCGGCGGCGAAGGAAGAAGCCGCCAGCAATGGGATGTTATGGGGATCCAACCCGAGAAAGCTCACTCTCCCACCGCCTTGCGGCGCGTGTTCAGGCTGGCCAGCGAAGCTACCAGATCGGCGAAGCGTTCGCCCTGGACCACCACATGCGATCGCAAAAGCTCGGCGGCCAGAGCCCCTTCTCCGGCCAGAATGGCGCCGACGATGCGTTCATGTTCGTCAAAAGAAGTGTGCATTCGGTTTCTTACCCGCAATTGAAGGCGACGATAGGGACGCAGACGGCGATGCAAGGCCCTGGCCTGCTCGATCAGGAACGTGTTGTGGCTGGCGTCATAGATGGCGTGGTGGAACACTTCGTTCAAGCGGTAGTACTCGGCCGGATCGTTGGCCTTGCGGGCGGCCAGACAGGCCTCGTGCGCCAGCTTGACGCGGCGCTGCTCGACCTCGCTGGCCCGCCGCGCCGCCAAGCGGCCGCACATGGCCTCCAGTTCCGCCATCACATCGAACATTTCGCACAGCCGCGACGGCGGAATCTCAGCCACTTCCCAGCCTTTGCGCGGGCGCTTGTCGATGAAGCCCGCCGCGCCCAACTGGATCAGTGCCTCGCGGATCGGCGTCCGCGACGCCCCATAAAGCTCGGCCAACTCCACCTCGTCCAGACGGGTGCCGGGGGGAAAGGCGCCGGTAACGATGCTTTCCTCGATCCGTTCGCGGAACTGCTCGGACAATCTGGTGGGAGGGGAATTTTCCATAAAGAACCTCGATCTGAACGCAGCCGCTTTCATCTCAAAAAGGATACAAACATATTGACTATGCGTCCAGAGGCGTGATGTTGTGTATACATAAAATATAATGACGCACACAAAATAAGAAAGTGCGAATACGCGGCACCCACATGGGGCCGCACCAACGGGAAGGTCACGTCGATGCATACTCATCTTTCGCGCCCCCTGGCGGGCGCCGGCACCCATGGGTCGTTCCCCCTTGCCGGGGAGACACGGCCATGGTGATTTTCGGAACCGCCTTGCTGGCCGCCTGCTATGTGGTCGGCCTGTTCATCGGCGACATCCTGGGCTCGCTCATCGGCGTGAAAGCCAATGTGGGCGGGGTCGGCATCGCCATGATCATGCTGATCGCCGCCCAATATTTCCTGCGCAAAAAAGGCTGGATGAAGCCGGAATCGGAACGGGGCATCACCTTCTGGGCCATGATGTACATCCCGGTCGTGGTGGCCATGGCCGCCACCCAGAACGTGCTGGTAGCTTTCAAGAGCGGCCCCATGGCCGTGACCGCCGCCCTGGGCTCGGTGCTGCTGTGCGCCGTCGCCGTCTCGGTCATCAACCGCATTATCGAACGGGCGCATGGCGGCAAGCCGTGGCAGCCCGAAGCCGACGGCGAAAACCTGTAGGAGATTCTCGCATGTTGCAGATGATCGAAAAAATTCTGACGGAGAATCCTCTGGTTTCCGCCTTCGCCGTGGTCGGCGCGGTGATCTGGATTTCCGGCCGCCTGTCCCATTACCTGACCAAGGGACGCGTGCATGGATCGGCCTTCGCCGTGCTGGCCGGATTGGCCCTGGCCTATTGGGGCGGCATGGTGACCGGCAAGGGCAAAGGCATCGCCGACATCACCATGTTCGGCGGCATGGCCCTAATGGGCGGCGCCATGATGCGGGATTTCTGCATCGTCGCCACCGCCAACGAGGTTCAGGTGGAAGAGGCCAAGAAAGCCGGATGGCTGGGGGTGCTGGCCCTGTTCCTGGGCACGGTCATTCCTTTTGTCTTCGGTGTCGTCGTCGCCCGCGCCTTCGGCTACACCGATCCGGTGGCCCTGACCACCATCGGCGCCGGAGCCGTGACCTACATCGTCGGCCCGGTGACGGGAGCCGCCATCGGCGCCAGTTCGGACCTGCTGGCCCTCAGCATCGCCACCGGCGTCATCAAGGCCATCATGGTGATGATCTTCACCCCGGCCCTGGCCCGCTTCATGCGTTTGAACAATCCGCAGTCGGCCATGGTCTTCGGCGGCCTGGCCGGCACCATCAGCGGCGTCAGCGCCGGCTTGGCCGCCACCGACCGCCGTCTGGTGCCCTATGGCGCGCTGGTGGCGACGTTCCACACCGGCTTGGGCTGCCTGATGGGCCCGTCGGTTTTGTTCCTGGCGGTCAAAGCTTTCATGGGCTGAGGAGCATCGAAAAATGAAAGACTGGAACCGTCAGGCCCGTAACAGGGGGGCGCGGCTGGCCCGCGCCTCCCACCTCGCCAAAGGAAAAACTGTCGCCGCCGCCGACGCTCCGGCCCTGTTCGAGGCTGTAATCGAAAGCGGCGACCGCGTCTGTCAGGAAGGCAACAACCAGAAGCAGGCGGATTTTCTCGCCAAAGTACTGGCGGGTCTCGACCCCGCCAAGGTCAATAATCTGCACATCGTTCAATCCGTGCTGGCCATCCCCGAACATCTGGACGTCTTCGATCGGGGCGTGGCCTCCAAGCTGGATTTCTCGTTTTCTGGTCCGCAAGGGGCGCGGCTGGCCAAGCTGGTGGCGCAAGGCCGCATCAATATCGGCGCCATCCATACCTATCTGGAACTTTACGGCCGCTATTTCATCGACCTGACTCCCCGCGTCTGTCTGGTCTGCGCCCAGGCCTCCGACGCCGACGGCAATCTTTACACCGGCCCCAACACCGAGGACACGCCTGTTCTGGTCGAAGCCACCACCTTCAAAAGCGGCATCGTCATCGCCCAGGTCAACGAGATCGTCGAGACCCTGCCCCGCGTCGACATTCCATCGGGCTGGGTGGACTTCGTCATCCAAAGCCCCAAGCCTCATTACATCGAACCCCTGTTCACCCGCGATCCGGCGCAGATTTCCGAAGTACAGGTGCTGATGGCGATGATGGCCATCAAAGGTATCTATGCCGAATACGAGGTCAACCGTCTGAACCACGGCATCGGCTTCGACACCGCCGCCATCGAGCTGCTGCTGCCGACTTACGCCGAATCCTTGGGGCTGAAGGGCAAGATCGGCCGGCATTGGGCTCTCAACCCCCATCCCGCCCTGATCCCGGCCATCGAAGCGGGCTTTGTCGAGTCGGTGCATTCCTTCGGCTCGGAACTGGGGATGGAAGCTTATATCCGCGCCCGTCCCGATATTTTCTTCACCGGCCCCGACGGCTCCATGCGCTCCAACCGCGCCTTGTGCCAGACCGCCGGGCTGTATGCCTGCGACATGTTCATCGGCTCGACCCTGCAAATCGACCTTCAGGGCAATTCATCAACCGCCACCTTGGGCCGTATCGCCGGATTTGGCGGCGCCCCCAATATGGGATCAGATTCGCGCGGACGCCGCCATGCCAGCCCCGCCTGGCTGAAAGCCGGACGCGAGGCCCGCCAAGGCCGCAACGTCATCCCGCGCGGGCAGAAATTGGTGGTGCAGATGGTGGAAACCTTCCGCGAACACATGCAGCCCGCCTTCGTCGAACGACTGGACGCCTGGGAACTGGCGGAAAGCGCCGGCATGGAGCTTCCCCCGGTGATGATCTACGGCGACGACGTCTCCCACATCCTGACCGAGGAAGGCATCGCCAACCTGCTTCTGTGCCGCACGGACGAGGAACGGGAACAGGCCATCCGCGGCGTCGCCGGCTATACCCCGGTGGGACTGGGCCGCGACAGGCGCATGGTCGAGAACCTGCGGGATCGCGGCATCATCCGCCGCGCCGAAGACCTGGGCATCGACAAGCGCATGGCCAGCCGCGATCTGCTGGCGGCCCGATCGGTCAAGGATCTGGTGCGCGCCTCGGGCAGTCTGTACGACCCGCCCAAGCGTTTCCGCAACTGGTGAGGCGAAGAGACGTCATGGAAACCCTGAATTTCGAATATCGCGGCGGCCATGCCGCCAACTCCGTCCCCGACGCCGCTGTAGTCGGCGTGGTCGGCTCTGGCAATCTGGAAGTGCTGGTGGAGCACAAAGACCTTGGCGGAGCCTGCCGCATCGAAGTGGTGACCGCCGCCACCGGCTTCGCTCCCATCTGGCAGGCGGTGATGGACGACTTCTTCGCCCGCCACCGGCTGGCCGACATCGCCATTTCCATCAACGACGTCGGAGCGACTCCTGCGGTGGTGTCTCTGCGCCTGGATCAGGCCGTCGAATCCTTTCTGGGGAGCGAGAAATGAAGGCCAGCTATTACGAGGCCAGCGCCCGCGAACGGCTGGCAGGACTGCTCGACCCCGGCAGCTTCACCGAAATCCTGCCGCCCCGCGAACGGGTCACCAGTCCGCATCTGAAGCAACTGGACACTCCGGCGGCTTTCGACGACGGCGTCGTCGTCGGCCAGGGACGCCTGGACGGCCGCCCCGTTCTCGCCGCCGCCCAGGAGGGCGGCTTCATGGGCGGCGCGGTCGGCGAGGTCCACGGTGCCAAACTGACGGGACTGCTGGAACGCGCCTTGGACAGCCGCCCGACGGCCGTGCTGCTGCTGGTAGAATCGGGAGGCGTGCGCCTGCACGAAGCCAATGCCGGTCTGATCGCCGTCTCGGAAATCATGCGGGCCGTGCTGACCGTGCGCGGCGCGGGTATTCCGGTGATCGTGCTGGACGGCGGGCAATTCGGCTGCTTCGGCGGCATGGGCATCGTCAGCCGCCTGTGCGACACCGTCATCATCAGCGAGGAAGGGCGCCTGGGCCTGTCCGGACCGGAAGTGATCGAGACCACCTGCGGTGTCGAGGAATTCGATTCCCGCGACCGCGCTCTGGTCTGGCGCACCGTCGGCGGCAAACACCGCACCTTGCTGGGGGAAGCGGGAACCCTGGTGGCCGACGATATCGGGGCCTTCCGGAACGCCGCCATCGACGCCTTGTCGTTGACGCCCGACCTGTCCCTGGCCGCGCTGGAGGCCGAGCACGTCTTCCTGGGCCGGCGCATCGAACGCTTCGGCGACTGCAAGGACGGCACCGACATCTGGCGGCGGCTGGGTATCGAAAATCCCGAGCGCCTGCCGTTGCTGGAGGCCGACGACTTTAACGCCGCCATCGCCGGAAAAAGGGCCTGACCATGGATGCCAAATCCCTTCTGAACCGCCTGTTCCCCCAAAGCCACGAGATCGGCTTCGACGGCCTTTATTTCTGCGGAACCGGCCAGTGCGGCGATCAGAGCGTCGCCGTCATCGGCAGCGTCGACGCCGCTCCCATCGGCGTCGAATTGGCCTTTCGCATGGCCGGTGAAGTACTGTCCATCGTCCGCGCCCACCCCGGCCGCCCCATTCTTCTGCTGGTGGACACCCAAGGTCAGCGCCTGAGCCACCGCGATGAACTGCTGGGCATCAACGGCTACATGGCCCATCTAGCCAAATGCATCGAGCTGGCCCGGAAGAACGGCCACAAGGTCATCGGGCTGGTCTATTCCCAGGCGGTCAGTGGCGGTTTCCTGGCCAGTTCGCTGCTGGCCGACGAATGCTACGCCCTGCCCGAGGCGGAGGTGAAGGTGATGAACCTGCCCGCCATGTCGCGCATCACCAAAATCCCCTTGGAACGCCTTGAGGACTTGAGCCAAACCTCTCCCGTTTTCGCTCCGGGCGTGGAAAATTACCTGCGCATGGGCGCCGTCGCCGCTCTTTGGAACGGCGATCTGGCCTCTTGTCTGGCCGAAGCTTTGGCCAAGCCTGTTCAGGGCGATCACCGCCGCGCTCTGGGCGAAACCCGCCGGGGGCGCCTGCTGGCCCTCCCCGTTTCCCATCGGGTGCGCCATGCCGAAAGCTGAACGCTTCCAGCGCCACGATTGGGTCTGGCTGGACAAGACCTGGCCCGACCAGTTGATCGCCCCGATCCTGCCGCCCACCCGCTATGCCTTGGACCGCTGGCTGGAGGCCGGCCGCCCCCTGGTGGTCGCCCGCCGCCTCCCGGGCGACGGCGATGACACTCTGCGCCTGGGGCTGGCCCAGCCCAATCGAGGGCGGCTGTCGCTGCATCTGCGCCAGGACGCCCTAGTCAGCAGCACCCTGTCTCCCTCGCCGTCGCAGGTGAAGTCCTCGTCCCCCGAGGACTGGCATGAAACCCTCGATTGGCTTGAACGGCTGGGCCGCGGGACTGGCACGGGAATCGGCGTTTACGGATCGTTGGCTTGGCAGCATTTCGCCGACGACCCGGATCTGCGCTTCCTGTCGCCCTCATCCGATCTTGATCTGTTGTTCCGGCCTGCCGCTTGGCCGTCGGTGGAGCGGCTGCTTCGGGAATTGTCCGGCGACGGCCGCCATGCCCCGGCACCGCGTCTGGACGGCGAGATCATCCTGCCCGACGGAGCGGGCGTCTCCTGGCGAGAACTGGCGGCTCGTCCGCCCCGGCTGCTGGTCAAAAGCATGGACGAGGCCGCTTTGCGCCCCCTGGCCCAGGTCATGTCCCAATTCGGGCGGAGGGCGGCATGAGCTTTCTGGCTCCGCGGCGGCAAGCCGACGCCGCCAGTCTCTGGATCGGTAAACAGGCCGTGCGGGCCTTGCATGCCGAGCTGGTCCTGCACCCCAAGCCGGGACTGGTCAGCCCGTTGGACAGCGGCGCCCACGACGACATGGATGCCGGGACCTTCCTGCGGTCGCTGTTTTCCCTGCGCCGCTATTTCTCCGCCATCGCCGCCGCCGGGGCCGAAGCGATGCCTTTCCCCGAATTGCAGCGCCTCGGTATTCAGGCGGAAGCCCGCATGCTGACCGCCACCCAGGGAGTGAACACTCATCGCGGCGCCATCTTCTGCCTGGGGTTGCTGGCCGCCGCCGCCGGATGGCGCAACCGCCGGGGACTGTCCCTGCAAGGCGGAGCCCTGGGCGAAACCGTAGTAGCGCAATGGGGTGACGCCATCGCCGCCGCCGGTTGTCAGTCTCTGAACAGCAACGGTGGCCGGGCCACCCGCCGTTACGGCGCGCGGGGCGCGCGCGAGGAGGCTCTGGACGGTTTCCCAACCTTGACCACGACCGCCCTGCCCGCCTTGCTGTCCGCCCAGAACCGTCTGGGCCTCGACGAGCGGGCAAGGGTGCAAAGCCTGTTCGCCGTCATGGCCGTACTGGAAGATACCAATCTGCTGCATCGGGGCGGTCCCGAAGGGTTGCATTTCGTTCAAAGCCGGGCGCGAGCTTTTCTTGAACGAGGCGGCGTCGAACGCTCCGGCTGGCGGGAGCAGGCCATGGACCTGCACCGCGCCTGCGTCGCCCGCCGCTTGTCGCCGGGCGGAGCCGCCGACATTCTTGCCGCCGCCTGCTTCGTGCAAAGCCTAACGCCATGACGCTGGGCATTCTCTGCCCCGGCCAAGGCGACCAGACGCCCGGCATGTTCGACATCCTGGCCGACAGCCCCGACGCCGTGCGTATCCTCGATCTGGCGTCGGCACGGCTGGGAGAAGACCTTCGTCGGCTGGATGCCGACCGCTTGACCGTCAATGCCGTCGCTCAGCCGGCCTTGTGCGCCTTTCAACTGGCCGCCTGGGCGGCCTTGTCGCCCCATCTTTCCGATCTGTCGGCCTTCGCCGGATACAGCGTCGGAGAACTGGCGGCCTATGGCTGCGCCGGTGTCCTTTCCCCCGAACAGATTCTCGATCTGGCCTCGACCCGCGCCCGCCTGATGGACGCCGCCTCTCCTTCTCCCGGCGGCCTGATGGCGGTGCGCGGTCTTTTTCAGGCTGAGTTGTCCACCTTGTGCACTCCCTTTGGGGCCGAGATCGCCATCGTCAACGATATCGACCGGCTGGTGGTCGGCGGTCCCGTTTCCGCCCTGACCGCGCTGGAGCCGATCCTGCTGGGACGCGGGGCCAAGGTCACCCCCTTGAAGATCACTATTGCCTCGCACACATCGCTGATGACGGATGCCGTCCTGCCATTCCGTGACGCCCTGGAACAATCCGCCTGGAAACGCTTCTCCACGCCGGTTCTGGCCGGCATCGACGGCTCTCCCGTCCATGAGCGGACCAGGGCCGTGGACTGCCTGTCCCGCCAGCTTTTTTGCCCCGTTCTCTGGTCTTCCTGCTTGGAAGGATTAGCGGAAATGGGCTGCCGCGCCTTGCTCGAACTTGGCCCCGGTAGCGGGCTCGCCCGCATGGCTCGCGACCGTTTCCCCGACCTGCCGGTACGCGCCCTGCCCGAGTTCCGTTCCCTGGACGGCTTGCGGCATTGGGTCGAGCATTTATAAACCTTGGCGATATCTTTCTTGCGAAACTTTCCTTCACGGATAACCTAAAGGTAGTTTCCAAAGGGGAGCGTCAAAATAGCGGGCGTCCATAACTTGTACGATCTTGACGGCAACCGCCTGAGGCTGGACGGCGGGCGTCGCCTTGGCCTGATCCAGCGTCACCACGCTGCGGCTGCTGGCGCAGGCAGACACCGACAGCGCAAAAAGTGCGACGGAAACGATTTTCAGCAGTGACTTCAAAATGCCCCCTTTTAAGCCCTGTTCGTTTGCGGCGAAGAACATATCACTTCACCCCCAAAAAGCGATCGCTCCTGATCCGCATAGAATCCGCCTGCGTTTAGCCAAACGATCTTCTAGGCTAAAGACGGACACCTTTGGAGCAGACGGCACGGCGGAATGCTGAAGAACGGGTTGCGCAAACGCTATTTCGTGGGAGCTTTCGTCGGCGCCATCCTGGGATGGATCGCCATCGTCGGCTCGTCGGCTCCGTTCGGCAGCAAGCAAAGCGGCGAACGCGGCCCCATCCGCATCGGCGTTCTGCATTCCCTAAGCGGGACCATGGCCGTCAGCGAACGCCCGGTGGTCGACGCCACCTTGTTCGCCGTCGACGAACTGAACCGCCAGGGCGGCGTCATGGGCCGCAAGGTGGTGCCGATCGTCGTCGACGGCAAATCCGATTGGCCCATCTTCGCCGCCGAGGCCGACCGCCTGATCACCCGCGACAAGGTGTCGGCGGTGTTCGGATGCTGGACATCGGCCTGCCGCAAGACGGTCAAACCGGTCTTCGAGAAGCACGACGCCGTGCTGTTCTATCCCGTGCAGTATGAAGGATTGGAGCAGTCGCCCAACATCGTCTATACCGGCTCGGCCCCCAATCAACAGATCATTCCGGCGATCAAATGGTCGATGGACAATCTGGGCACCCGCTTCTTTCTGGTGGGGTCGGACTATGTGTTTCCCCGCACCGCCAACCGCATCATCAAGGCCCAATTGACCGCCTTGAAAGGCGACGTGGTCGGCGAGGATTACGCGCCTTTGGGCAGTCGCGATTTCAAGGCCATCGTCGACCATATCCAGGCCGCCAAGCCCAGCGTCATCCTGAACACCATCAACGGCGATTCCAACCTGGGCTTCTACAAGGCGTTGCGCGCCGCCGGCATCACGTCGAAGGATATTCCTGTCATGTCCTTCAGCATCGCCGAAGGCGAGGTCAAAGCCATCGGCCCGGCCATCGCCGCCGGAGACTACGCCGCCCGCAACTATTTCCAAACCGTCGACACCCCGGAGAATCGCGCCTTTCTGGAGCGTTTCAAAACCAGCCATCCGCCGGGAACCGCTTTCACCGCCCCCATGGAGGCCGCCTATTTCGGCGTCATGATGTGGGCCAAAGCGGTGACTGAAGCCCATTCGGCCAACTTCAAGGATTACCGCAACACCTTGAAGGGGCAAAGCATGACCTCGCCCGGCGGCATCGTCTATATCGACCCGGAAACCCAGCACACCTGGCGCACCGTGCGCATCGGCCAGATTCAACCCGACGGCAGCATCGACATCCGCTGGGATTCCCAGCGTCCGGTCAGACCCGTGCCCTATCCCAGCTTTTTATCGAAGGCGGAATGGCAGGATTTCCTGGACCAGCTTTATGCCGGCTGGGGAGGGAACTGGGCGGCTCCCAATCCCTCTCCGGCCGCGCCGGCAAAGGAGAACTGAGGCATGCTGAGCGCATTGCGCAGTCTTCTTCGGCGCAAACGCAGCGGATTGGCGGTGGAAATCGCCACCGGCGCCCTGCTGGTGGGCAGCCTGCCGCTGGTTCTGGTGGTGTGGCTTCTGTTCCACGCCGCCGAACAGACCCTGACCGCCCAGGTGGAACACGACATCTCGTCGGTGGCCGACCAGAAAATGGCCCAGATCGAAGGTTTCGCCCGCGATCGCCTGCGCGAGGTTTCCACCTTGGCCTATACCCCGTCCATCGTCGAAGCCATGGAGCGCTACGGCGGCGCCTTCAAGGTCAACCGGCTGGATTCCGCCGATTACCTGCGGACAGACGCCGAATACCGCCATTTGCTGACCCGCTACGCCGATTCCTACGGCGCCGCCGATTTGCTGCTGGTATCGGTCAAAGGCGACGTCGTCTTCACCATGTCTGGCCATGAATTGGGCGCCAATCTGCTGGACGGGCGCCCCGGCCACCAGGACTTCGCCGACGTCTTCCAACGCACCCGCACCCTGATGGAGGCGGAAACATCCGACGCCATTCCAGAATCCGGGCATCTGGTCAGCAGCATCGTCGCCGCCCCCATCACCCGCGACGGCGCCCTGCTGGGAGTGCTGACCATGCGCACCAACCGGCAATCCTTGGCTGCCCTGGCCAGCGACGCCAACGGACTGGGACAAACCGGCGAAATCATGCTGGTGGGCCAGGACGCCCCCGGCACGGTGACGGTCTACGGCCCGTTGCGCTATGCCGACCAGCTGCCGGAGGACCGTCAGCTTTCCGCCAGCCAGGGCATGGGACCGATTCTGGCGCGGGCGGTGGCCGGCGGCCGCGGCGTTGAAACCGTCGAGGATTACCGCGGCGAACCCGTTCTGGCCGCCTGGCGCTATCTGCCGTCCTTCGGGCTGGGCATGGTGGCGAAAAGCGATCTGAAGGAAACCTTGGCCGGCGTCCAGAAATTGAAGCGGCTGGGACTGCTATCGACCTTGCTGTCGCTGGTGATGGCCCTGGTCGTATCCATCTTCATCGCCCGCGGCATCGCCGCCCCACTCAGCGATCTGGAAGACGCCATCCGCGCCCTGTCGCGAGGCGCGTTCACCCAACCCCTGGAGGTGGAGGGCAGCAGCGAAATCGTCTCGCTGGCCGGATCGTTCAACGACATGGCCGGCGAAATCCAGTCCTATCAGACCGGCCTGAAGCGCATGGTCGAGGACCGCACCGCCGAACTTCGCCGGGCCAAGGATCAGGCCGAGGCGGCAACCCGGGCCAAATCGGAATTCCTGGCCATGATGAGCCACGAACTGCGGACCCCCATGAACGGCCTGATCGGCATGGCCGAACTGCTCGACCATCGGGTCGACGATCCGGAATCCAAGAGCTATGTCCGCACCATCCGGCAGTCGGGGGAAACATTGTCGGTGCTGCTCAGCGACATTCTGGATATTTCCCGCGTCGACGCCGGACAAGTGGCTTTCGATTCCCGCCCCTTCTCGCCCTTGGCCCTGGTGGACAGCCTGGCCGCCTTGATGCGCTTTCCCGCCCAGGACAAAGAACTGGAGCTGAAAGCCGAGGCCGGGCCGGACTTGCCAGCCGCCGTGCTGGGCGATCCCGCCCGCATCCGTCAGGTGCTGCTGAACCTGTTGGGTAACGCCATCAAGTTCACCGAAAGCGGCGGCATCCTGTTGAAGGTGGAGCGGCTCGACGCGCCCGGCCCGGCTCCGACCGTTCGCCTGCGCTTTTCCGTCACCGACAGCGGCATCGGCATTCCCGATGAGGCCATGGCCTCGCTGTTCCAGCCGTTCTACCAGATCGACGGCTCCTATGCCCGCCGTCATGGCGGGGCCGGCCTGGGGCTGGCCATTTCGCAGCGTCTGGCCGAGGGCATGGGCGGTTCCCTGGAAGTGGAAAGCACACCCGGCCAGGGCAGCCGTTTCAGCTTGATCCTGGAACTGCAGGCCGCCCAACCGGCCCAGCCGGAATTCGGCCATGCCCCGGTTCTGGCCGACAGCCTTTCGGTGCTGCTGGTCGAAGACGAGGAGGTCAACCGTCAGGTTCTGTCCGGTCTGCTGAAACAGGCGGGGCACCGCATCGCCATTGCCAAATCGGGGCGGGAAGCGGTGCGGGCGGTGCAAACCGGGGATTTCGACGTGGTGCTGGCCGATTTGCGGCTGCCGGGCATGGACGGTTTCGAAGCCACCCGGCGCATGCGCGCCCTGGCCGCCCGGCGCGGCCAGGCGCTGCCGGTAATCGCCGTCACCGCCAACCTGATGGCCGAGGACATCGCCGCCTGCCACGCCGCCGGCATGGTGGCCGTGGTGGGCAAGCCGGTCGATCCCCGCCGCCTGAATGCCGCCCTGGCAGAAGCCATGGAAGCCCAGGCCCAGGGCATGATCGCCCTGCCCGCTCCCGACTGGGAGGACGGCGTCTTCGCCTGCGGCATCCTGGAAGCGTCCCTGGAGGCTTTGGGCGCCGACGAGGTGCGGCGGCTGGCGGCCCTGGGCCGAGACGTCATCGAAAGCCACCTGCTTGCCCTGTCCGACGGCGCCGGCAGCGGCGATTGGCCGGCCATGCAGACCGCCGCCCACAAACTGGCGGGCTGCGCCGGCAGTTACGGCCTGACGGCGTTGCAGGAACGAGCCAGGGAGATCGACGGCCTGCTGCGCCGAGCGGAAACGGCCCAAGCCGCCGCCTGGAAAGACGGCATCGACGAAATCGCCGTCCAGGGACTGGAAGCCCTGGAACGCTGGCTGGACACTATTCCCGTCTGACCTCGGCGGCGAACCGATAACCGTGGCCCCGACATGTTTCGATCATGCGGCCATGATCGCCGTCGCCCAGCTTCTTGCGCAGGCGGCTGACCAGAATATCGACGCTGCGGGTGCCAGACTCGCCATCATCCGAGCCCAGGGCGCTCATCAACTGCTCTCGGCTCTGCAGACGTCCGGGCCGCCCAGCCAGGATGGACAAAAGATCGAACTCGGCCGGTGTCAGGTCCACCTTCTCGCCCTGATCGTCGAGAAGAAAACGGTTGAGCGGATCCAGGCTCCATCCATTGAAGCGCCAACGCTGCTGGCTGCCGCCGCCCGCCGGACGCGCCACGCGGTTATCCAGCGCCTTACGCAGCCGGGCCAGAAGTTCGCGGGGGAAGACCGGCTTGGGCAGATAATCGTCGGCCCCCAGTTCCAGACCGTCGGCCCTGTCCTCGGGGCTGTTGCGCTCGGTCACCATGACGATGCCGACGCCCCAGCGGTTCATCATCTCGCGAGCCAGCACCATGCCGTTGGCGTCGGGCAAATTGAGGTCTAGCAAAACCAGATCGATGTCGCCCAGCGTCAGCAGCGCCTTGGCGTCGGTGGCGTCCCCGGCTTCGCTGACCCGGTAGCCGCCGCTTTTGACATAGGCGGACAACATGGCCCGCACCGCCGGGTCGTCGTCCACCACCAGGATATGCGCCATCTCAGTCATACCGGATTCCCCGCCTGCCTTTTAGGCAATTCATCATCGCGCTCCCGATTGGAAAAATACCAGAAACCTTCACCGCATATAATCACTCTCGTTCCGCATTGCCTCCGCCCCATCTCCGCGACCAGAACCGGAACGGACGGAAAAACATCGGCATACCCAGAAAATATCCAGAAATATTCACAGGATATTTTCCGGCATAATCCTCGTAAAATCCTGAAAATTCAAAACACTGTCATCACATTTATGGAATACCATCAAATTGTTTCCAATTATTTTCCGGAGCAAACTCTATGTGGTTATTTTTTAATCTCCGCGTGATTTTGCATATTTTTGATACACAGCCATGACTACATTCAAGGCACCAGCAGTTCTTTTCCGGTTCTTTTCTAAGAGTTTATTCCTTTTATAACAAAGCCGTAGAGTCCTTTTCCCGGTTGGCCCGGCTTTTGCCTTTATGGAGGCATCTGTCAATCGAGCAAGGATTCGACCCCATGAAACTGTTCCAGACCCTTGTCGGAGCCGGCGCCCTTTTGGCGACGGGCAGCGTTTCGTTCGGCGCCATGGCCGCCGAGGACACCATCAAGGTGGGCGTTCTGCACTCCCTGAGCGGCACCATGGCCATTTCCGAAACCACTCTGAAGGACACGGTCCTGATGATGGTCGACGACATCAACAAGCATGGCGGCCTGTTGGGCAAGAAGGTCGAGGCCGTGGTGGTCGACCCCGCCTCCAACTGGCCGCTGTTCGCCGAAAAGGCCCGCGAGCTTCTGGAAAAACAGAAGGTCTCGGTGGTGTTCGGCTGTTGGACGTCCGTGTCGCGCAAGTCGGTGCTGCCGGTGTTCGAGCAGGATAACGGCCTGCTGTTCTATCCCGTCCAGTACGAGGGCGAGGAATCGTCGCGCAACGTCTTCTATACCGGCGCCGCTCCGAACCAGCAGGCCATTCCCGCCGTCGAATATCTGATGAGCAAGGACGGCGGCGAAGTGAAACGCTGGGTGCTGGAAGGCACCGACTACGTCTATCCGCGCACCACCAACAAAGTTCTTGAAGCCTACCTGAAGGCCCATGGCGTCAAGGATGAGGACATCATGGTCAACTACACGCCGTTCGGCTTCAGCGACTGGCAGACCGAAGTGGCCAAGATCAAGCAATTCGGCGCCGCCGGCAAAAAGACCGCCGTGGTCTCCACCGTCAACGGCGACGCCAACGTGCCGTTCTACAAGGAACTGGCCAACCAGGGCATCAAGGCCGAAGACATTCCGGTCGTCGCCTTCTCGGTGGGCGAAGAGGAACTGGCCGGCATCGACACCAAGAATCTGGTGGGCCATCTGGCCGCCTGGAACTACTTCCAGTCGGTGAAGACGCCTGAGAACGACGCTTTCATCAAGATGTGGCACAGTTATATCAAGAACGACAAGCGCACCACCAACGACCCCATGGAAGCCACCTATATCGGCTTCAAGATGTGGACCCAGGCCGTCGAACAGGCCGGCACCACCGACGTCGACGCCGTGCGTCAGGCGATGTACGGCCAAAAGGTCAAAAACCTGACCGGCGGCACCGCCGTGATGAACACCAACCACCACCTGTCGAAGCCGGTTCTGATCGGCGAGATTCAGGCTTCCGGCCAGTTCCAGACCGTCTGGAAGACCAAGGACGTCATCAAGGCCGAAGCCTGGAGCAGCTATCTGGCCGAAGACAAGGGCAAGATCGCCGACTGGACCTATCCCTGGGTCTGCGGCAACTGCACCACCGGCAAGTACGCCGCTCAGTAAGGCTTGAAGCACCTCTTGTCCCGACTGGCCCCCGCTTCGGCGGGGGCCTCCTTTCCCTTTCTCAGTCCTATTCGGGAGACTGCCGTGAAATTCGTGCTGGCCCTGACGCTGTGTCTCTTCGCCGCCCTGCTGCCGCAAAGCAGCCGCGCCGACGACGACGCTTTCGCCGCCGCCGTGCGGTCCCTCAACGCCGACAGCTACGCCGACAAGATCGCCGCGGCGCAGTCGCTGGCCGCCCTGGGCGATCCCCGCGGCGCCGCCGTACTGGCGGCTTTGGGCGACGGCGTCCTTTATGCCCGTCCCGACGGTTCACTGGTGATGGAAACCGGCGGCAGCTACAGCGATCCCGTCAGCGGCGCGGCCGTGGCCGGAGTGAACGCCTCCGACCTGACCGCCGTTACCGTCAACAACCGCCTGCGCGGTATTCTGCGTGGACTACAGGCGCTTCTCGACATCGCCAGCCCCGATCCTGCCGCCCGTCTGAAGGCGGTGCAGGCCGTCGCCGCCCAAGGCAACCCGGAATCCGCCGAGCTTTTGCGCAAGGCGCTGGATCACGAAAGCGACGCCACAGTCAGGAAAGCCCTGCAATCGACCCTGGCGGGGCTTGATCTCGCCTCGCCCGACAAGGACCGCCGTCTGGCGGCCATCGCCGCCTTGGCCGGATCGACCGACCGTGGCGTACAGGGGCAATTGCAGACTTTGCTTGCTCAGGAACAAGACCCGCAGGTCAAAACCGCCGCCGAGAAAGCCCTGTCCTCCATCGACGGCAAGCTGGCGGCCATCGGCCTGGCCGCCAATCTGTTCCAGGGGCTGTCTCTTGGCAGCGTGCTGCTGCTGGCCGCCATCGGCTTGGCCATCACCTTCGGCGTCATGGGGGTCATCAACATGGCCCACGGCGAGATGATCATGCTGGGCAGCTATACCGCCTATGTGGTGCAGGAAGCCTTCCGCGCCTGGCTGCCGCCGGCCTGGATCGATCTTTATCTGATCGTCGCCCTGCCCGTCGCTTTCCTGTTCACTGCCCTGGTGGGTATCGCGCTGGAACGCGGCCTGATCCGCTTCCTGTACGGCCGCCCGCTGGAAACTCTGCTGTCCACTTTCGGCATCAGCCTGATTCTGCAACAGGCCGTGCGCTCGGTCTTCGGCGCCCCCAACAAGGAAGTCGCCAATCCCGCCTGGATGACCGGCGGCTTCGATCTGATGGGCGGCTTCACCGTCACCTGGAACCGCCTGATCATCATCGTTTTCTGTCTGCTGGTGCTGGGAGCGCTGGCCGCCCTGCTACGCTGGTCGGCCTTCGGCCTGCAAATGCGCGCCGTCGCCCAGAACCGCCCCATGGCCGCCGCTATGGGTATCCGCACCGGCCGCATCGACGCCTTCACCTTCGGCCTGGGATCGGGCATCGCCGGCATCGCCGGGGTGGCTCTGTCGCAGATCGGCAATGTCAGCCCCAACCTGGGACAAGGCTACATCGTCGACAGCTTCATGGTGGTCGTCTTCGGCGGCGTTGGCTCGCTGTGGGGCACCCTGGTGGGCGCCCTCAGCCTGGGGGCGGTCAACAAGTTCCTGGAACCCTATGCCGGAGCCATGCTGGGCAAGATCCTGGTGCTGGTCTTCATCATCTTGTTCATCCAGAAGCGTCCGAGGGGGCTGTTCGCCCTCAAGGGCCGGTCGGTCGAGAATTGAGGAGCCGACAGCCATGATCCTTTCCCGTCTCGCCGCCACTTCCAGCGATCGCCGTTTCTGGCTGAGTTTCGCCGCCGCCGGACTGACCCTGTGCCTGCTGGTACCGCTGCTCAACGCCCTGCCCGAAGGTTCGCCTTTGCAGGTGCCCAACTACATGATCCCGCTGCTGGGCAAGTATCTGTGCTACGCCACCCTGGCCTTGGCCCTGGATCTGGTCTGGGGCTATTGCGGCGTGCTGTCGCTGGGCCACGGCGCCTTCTTCGCCCTGGGCGGCTATGCCATGGGCATGCATCTGATGCGGGCCATCGGCACCCGGGGCGTCTACGGCAACGCCGAACTGCCCGACTTCATGGTGTTCCTGAATTGGAAAAGCCTGCCCTGGTACTGGTTCGGCTTCGACCATTTCTGGTTCGCCGCCCTGATGGTGCTGCTGGTACCGGGCATCCTGGCTTTCGTCTTCGGCTGGCTGGCCTTCCGTTCGCGCATCACCGGCGTTTACCTGTCCATCATCACCCAGGCCATGACCTATGCCCTGATGCTGGCCTTCTTCCGCAACGAAATGGGCTTCGGCGGCAATAACGGCCTGACCGACTTCAAGGATCTGCTGGGTTTCGACCTATCCCAACCGACCACCAAGATGGGGCTTTATCTGGCCTCGGCCCTGGTGCTGGGGAGCGCGCTGCTGCTGATGCGCCATGTGGTTTCGACCAAGCTGGGCCGCATCATGATGGCGCTTCGCGACGCCGAAAGCCGGGTGCGCTTCCTGGGATATTCCACCACCCACGCCAAGCTGTTCGCCTTCACCCTGTCGGCCATGCTGGCGGGGCTGGCCGGAGCCCTGTACGTGCCCCAGGTCGGCATCATCAACCCGTCGGAATTCTCGCCAGCCAATTCCATCGAAGTCGCCGTCTGGGTGGCGGTAGGCGGACGCGGCACCCTGGTCGGAGCCATCCTGGGAGCTCTGTCGGTCAACGCCGCCAAGACTTGGCTGACCGGCGCCGCACCCGAAGTCTGGCTGTTCTTCCTGGGCGCCCTGTTCATCGTCGTCACCATCTTGCTGCCCAAGGGACTGATGGGCCTGAAGCTGCGGTTCGCCAAGCGCTTCTCGAAGACGGAGGAACGCCATGTCTGAGAACTATTATATCGAGGAAACGTCCAACACCGACCGCGTGGCGGCCGGCAGCATCCTCTATCTGGACGGCGTCACTGTCAGCTTCGACGGCTTCCGCGCCCTGAACGAATTGTCGCTGGTCATCGCCCCGGGCGAGTTGCGCACCATCATCGGTCCCAACGGCGCCGGTAAAACCACCATGATGGACGTCATCACCGGCAAAACCCGGCCCGACAAGGGCGACGTCCTGTTCGACGGCAAGATCGACCTGACCCGCCTGGATGAAAGCCGCATCGCCAACCTTGGCATCGGCCGCAAGTTCCAGAAACCGACGGTGTTTGAAAACCTGACGGTGCTCGAAAACCTGGAACTGGCGACGAAAAGCCCGCGCGGCATCTTCTTCACCCTGCGCCACAAGCTGGACGACGAGGCCCGGGACCGCATCGCCGGAGTGCTGAAGACCGTCGGCCTGACCGGCAAGGAAGGCTGGCAGGCCGGAGCCTTGTCGCATGGCCAGAAGCAATGGCTGGAAATCGGCATTCTACTGATGCAGGACCAGCGGGTTCTGTTGCTGGACGAACCCGTCGCCGGCCTGACAGACGCCGAAACGGAAGCCACCGCCCAATTGATCCTGGATTTGTCGAAACAGCCCGACCGTTCGCTGATCGTGGTCGAGCACGACATGGAGTTCGTGCGCACCCTGGGCTCGAAAGTCACCGTTTTGCACGAAGGCTCCGTGCTGGCCGAAGGGCCGTTGGACGAGGTGCAGGACAATCCCCGAGTGGTCGAAGTCTATCTGGGACGCTGATGCCATGCTAAACGTCGAGAACATCAATCTCTATTACGGCGCCAGCCAGGCCTTGCGCGGCGTCTCCCTGACCGCCCGGCCGGGCAAGATCACCTGCGTGCTGGGCCGCAACGGCGTCGGCAAAACCAGCCTGATGCGGGCCATCATGGGCATGCAGCCGTCCAAGGGCGGCAAGGTGGAATGGGAAGGCGCCGACGTCACCCATCTTCCCGCCTACGAACATGCCCGCCGCGGCATTGCCTTCGTGCCCCAGGGCCGCGAAATATTCCCCCGTCTGACGGTAAAGGAGAATCTGGAAACGGGCTTCGCACCGTTGCCCCGTTCCCAACGCTCCATTCCCGATGAAATCTTCGAACTGTTCCCGGTGCTGAAAAGCATGCTGGGCCGGCGGGGCGGCGATCTCTCGGGCGGGCAACAGCAGCAATTGGCCATCGGCCGCGCTTTGGTGACGCGCCCGCGCCTGCTGATTCTGGACGAACCCACCGAAGGCATCCAGCCGTCCATCATCAAGGATATCGGCAAGGTCATCCGCATGCTGGCGGATCGCGGAGAAATGGCCATACTGCTGGTCGAGCAATATTTCGACTTCGCCCGCGAACTGGCCGACGACTTCGCGGTTCTGGATCGCGGCGAAGTGGTGGCGGCGGGCAAGGCCGCCGAGTTGGTGGAGGAAGATGTTCGCCGCTATCTCACCGTCTGAGGCTTCGCCCCAGGGAATGCAGGGCACAGCCGAAGTGGTCTTCCGCCATCGGGCGGGAAAGGCCCGGCTTGCCCATCTGCATCAGGTTTCACCCCTGCGGGTGCTGTTCCCCCATGTTCCCGACGGCGAAATTCCCCAGGCCGCCCTGGTCACCACGTCCGGTGGCGTGGTAGGCGGCGATCGGCTGGACATGCGGCTGGAAGCCGGCGAGGGCTGCCGGGTGCAGTTCATGGCCCAGGCGGCGGAGAAGATCTATCGCTCCGCCGGACCCGACGCCCGCATCGAAGTCGGCCTGACCGCCGGCCCCGGCGCCTGGCTGGAATATCTGCCCCAGGAAACCATTCTGTTCCAAGGCGCCCGCCTGCGCCGCCGCACCTGTCTGCACGCCGCCGCCGGATCCCGCATGCTGGCCGGTGAAATGATCGTTTTCGGCCGCACCGCCATGAACGAGCACGTCACCCACGGATTGCTGCGCGAGGCCTGGGAAGTACGCAAAAACGGCAAGCTGATCTGGGCCGACGCCCAACATCTGGACGGCGACGTCGAAAGCCTGCTGGCGGCCCCGGCCGGATTCGGCGGGGCCGTTGCCGCCGCCACCATTCTGCTGCTCTGCCCCGATCCGACCCGCCATGTGGAAACGGTGCGCGGAATTTTTGAGAAAAACGCCCGGGCTTCGGCCACCATCGTTGGTGGTCTGCTGCTGCTGCGCTGGCTGAGTGACGACGCCGCCGCGCTCCGCCGCAATTTCGCCGCCGCCTGGATGCATCTTCGCGCCGCCGAAGCCGGTCTGCCCGCCCAATTGCCCCGTCTGTGGCATGTCTGAAGGAGAACGCCCGTGAATCTGTCCCCCCGCGAGAAGGACAAGCTTTTGGTGGCCATGGCCGCCATGGTCGCCCGCCGCCGGTTGGAGCGCGGCGTCAGGCTGAATTACCCGGAAGCCGTGGCCCTGATCACCGATTTCGTGGTGGAGGGTGCGCGCGACGGACGATCGGTGGCCGAACTGATGCGCGACGGCGCGGGCGTGCTGACCCGCGAGCAGGTGATGGACGGCATCCCCGAGATGATCCACGAAATCCAGGTGGAGGCCACCTTTCCCGACGGCACCAAACTGGTGACCGTCCACGAACCCATCCGCTGAAGGAGGCGCAGCCATGATCCCCGGAGAAATCATCACCGCTCCCGGCAGCCTGACCCTCAACGAGGGCCGCCCCACCTTGAGCCTGACCGTCGCCAACACCGGCGACCGCCCGATCCAGGTGGGGTCTCACTATCATTTCGCGGAAACCAACCGCGCCCTGTCCTTCGACCGCGACAAGGCCAAGGGTTTCCGCCTGGACATTCCCGCCGGCACCGCCGTGCGCTTCGAACCGGGACAAAGCCGCGAGGTATCCCTGGTGGCCTTTGGCGGCGACCGTGCCGTCTGGGGCTTCAACGGCCAGATCAACGGCAAGCTGGAGGGCTGAAGTCATGGCGTACCAGATCGAGCGCAAGGCCTATGCCGCCATGTTCGGCCCCACCAAGGGCGACAAAGTGCGGCTGGCCGACACCGGCCTAATCATCGAAGTCGAAGAAGACCGCACCCTATACGGCGAAGAAGTGAAGTTCGGCGGCGGCAAGGTCATCCGCGACGGCATGGGCCAGTCCCAACTGTCCCGTGCCCAAGGCGCGGTAGACACCGTCATCACCAACGCCCTGATCCTGGACCACTGGGGCGTCGTCAAAGCCGATATCGGCTTGAAGGACGGCCGCATCGCAGCCATCGGCAAGGCCGGCAATCCCGATATTCAGCCCGGCATCGACATCATCGTCGGCCCAGGCACCGAAGTGATCGCCGGCGAAGGCCGCATCGTCACCGCCGGCGGCATCGACAGCCACATCCACTTCATTTGTCCGCAGCAGATCGAGGACGCCCTGCATTCCGGCGTCACCACCCTGCTGGGCGGCGGCACCGGCCCGGCGGAGGGCACCAACGCCACCACCTGCACTCCCGGTCCCTGGCATCTGGCCCGCATGCTTCAGGCGGCGGAAGGCCTGCCCGTCAATCTCGGCTTCTTCGGCAAGGGCAACGCCACCCGCCCCGACGCCCTGATCGAACAGATCAAAGCCGGAGCCTGCGGTCTGAAGCTGCACGAAGACTGGGGCACCACGCCCGCCGCCATCGACGCCTGTCTGAGCGTGGCCGAGGACATGGACGTTCAAGTGGCCATCCATACCGACACCCTGAACGAATCCGGCTTTTGCGAAGACACCGTCGCCGCCTTCAAAGGCCGCACCATTCACGCCTTCCATACCGAAGGCGCCGGCGGCGGCCACGCCCCCGACATCATCCGCCTGTGCGGCGTCGCCAACGTGCTGCCGTCGTCGACCAATCCCACGCGCCCCTTTACCGTCAACACGGTGGACGAACATCTGGACATGCTGATGGTCTGCCATCATCTCGACCCGCGCATCCCGGAAGACGTGGCCTTTGCCGAAAGCCGCATCCGCCGCGAAACCATCGCCGCCGAGGACATTCTGCACGACATCGGCGCCATGAGCATGATGTCGTCGGATTCCCAGGCCATGGGCCGCATTGGCGAGGTGATCATCCGCACCTGGCAGACCGCCCACAAGATGAAGGCCCAGCGCGGCCATTTGAGCGGCGAAAGCGGCAACGACAATCTGCGGGCCCGGCGCTATATCGCCAAATACACCATCAACCCGGCCCTCACCCACGGCATCGCCACCCATGTCGGCTCGGTCGAGGCGGGCAAGCTGGCCGATCTGGTGCTGTGGAAACCGGCCTTCTTCGGGGTAAAGCCCGATCTGGTGCTGAAATGCGGCACCATCGCCGCCGCCGCCATGGGCGATCCCAACGCCTCGATCCCCACTCCGCAG
Organism: Candidatus Sulfotelmatobacter sp.; assembly: GCA_035538795.1. Taxonomy (GTDB): domain Bacteria; phylum Pseudomonadota; class Alphaproteobacteria; order Rhodospirillales; family Magnetospirillaceae; genus JAJZGK01. Next base: position 42,996 of record DATLJS010000060.1, read on the forward strand.
CCCATTCATTACCGCCCCATGTTCGGCGCCTTCGGGCGATCCTTACAGGCCAGCAGCGTCACCTTCGTCAGCAAAGCCGCCGCCGAAGACGGCATCGGCGAACGGCTGGGATTGCAGCGGCGCGTGCTGGCGGTGTCGGGCACCCGCGGCCTGACCAAGGCGTCCATGGTCCACAACCATGCCTGTCCCAAGATCGAGGTGGACCCGGAAACCTATGAAGTCCGCGCCGATGGCGAGAAGCTGACTTGCGAACCGGCTCGAGAACTGCCCCTGGCCCAGCGTTATTTCCTGTTCTGATGACCAAGAATCTGCGCCGCGCCGTCGCCGTTCGCCCCAGGGAGCAATGGCCCGCCGATCAGCCGGCGAGTCGGATCACCCTGGCCTATGAAGACCGACACCGCCGCCGCCTGCTGATGCAGGACGACGATGGGGCCGCCTTCATGCTCGACCTGCCCCAGGCCGTCCTGCTGGCCGACGGCGACGGGCTGGAGCTGGAAAGCGGCGGCTTCATCCTGGTGATCGCCGCCGAGGAGGACGTGGCCGAACTCCAGTGTTCGACGCCCGAGGAACTGGCCCGCATCGCCTGGCATATCGGCAACCGCCATATGGCCGTGCAGATCATTCCCGGCGGACTGCGACTGCCGTGGGACCATGTGCTGGTGGAAATGCTGGCCGGGCTGGGCGCCCGGGTCGAGAAACGCCGGGCTCCCTTTCACCCCGAAAGCGGAGCCTATGCCAAATCCCACGACCATGCCCCCGCTCATGGCTACAAACGTGCCTGAAATCTTGAACGAAAGCGGGTTGCTGCGCTTGATGAGCTGGCTGTCTCCGGCCTTCCCCGTGGGCGGGTTCAGCTATTCCCACGGCATCGAATATGCCGTCGAATGCGGGTTTCTGACCAATCGGGCGCAGACCGAGGAGTGGATCGCCCACATCCTGCGCCACGGCTCGGCCTGGGTGGACGGCGGGCTGTTCCTGGCCGCCCACCGCACGGTTCTAGGCAATGGCGATCTGCGCGAGGTGGCGGACTGGGCCGCCGCCTTGCGCGGCACCCCGGAAATGGCGCTGGAGGCCAAGGCTCAGGGCGCGGCGTTCGTCTCCGCCGTGAAAGCCTCCTGGCAGGATGTCCTCTTCGCGGAATGGATGTCGAAACTGGACGAGCCCCCCGGCTACGCCGTCGCCGTGGCCGTGGCCGCCGCCTGCGCCGGTATTCCCGAAAGCCCAGCTTTGTCGGCATTCCTGATGGCGGTCGCGGCCAATCTGGTGTCGGCCGCCGTGCGGCTGGTGCCGCTGGGTCAAACCGACGGCCAGCGGATCACCGCCGCCCTGGCCGAACGTATTTCCGCCATCGCCACTGCCGCCCGGCAGACCTCCTTCGACGACCTGGGCACAGCGTCCCCCATGGTCGATTGGACCAGCATGAAGCACGAAACCCAATATACGAGGCTGTTCAGATCATGACGTCATCCCATTCAGGACCGTTCCGCGTCGGCATCGGCGGCCCCGTCGGTTCCGGCAAGACCGCTTTGATGGACCGCCTGTGCAAGCGCCTGCGCGATCATTACAACATCGCCGCCATCACCAACGATATCTACACCCGCGAGGACGCCGAATTTCTCAACCGCTCGGGGGCGCTCGCGCCCGACCGCATCATGGGCGTAGAAACCGGAGGCTGTCCCCATACCGCCATCCGCGAAGACGCCAGCATCAATCTGGCCGCTGTCGACGAGATGACCGCCCGCCATCCCGGGCTGGAACTGATCCTGGTGGAATCGGGCGGCGACAATCTGTCGGCCACCTTCAGCCCGGAGCTGGCCGACATCACCATCTATGTCATCGACGTCTCGGCCGGCGACAAGATCCCGCGCAAGGGCGGACCGGGCATCACCAGATCCGATCTTTTGGTGATCAACAAGACCGACCTCGCCCCGCTGGTGGGGGCCAGCCTTGAGGTGATGGATCGGGACGCCAAGAAGATGCGCGGCGCACGGCCCTTCCTGTTTTCCAACCTGAAGGCCGGGGACGGCGTCGAGGATATTGCCCGGTTCATTTTGAAAAGCGGCGGATTGGACGCCAGAGGCTGATGCAATCACGCCTGAACAGACGTCCAGGCCCACAAATGAGCGCCGACCAACGCCCGCCAGGGACGAAAAGCCGCCAGCCACCGCTCGGCGGCTTTTTCGTCGATCTTTTCCGCCGATCCCAGCAAAGATTGCAGCCCCCGCCGCACCGCCACGTCGCCATGCAGCGATCCGTCCAGCCAGCCATAGCCGCGCAGCAGGGAATAGCTGACGGTCCAGGGGCCAATGCCGGGCACCTCGCGCAGGCGTTCGCCGACAAGCTTCATATCGGCCCCGGTCAGCCAATCCTCCAGCGGCAGGCGGCCGTCCGTCACCCGGCGGCTGATCTCCAGCACGGTCCGCGCTTTGGTCTGGGAAAAACCCGCGCTGCGCAGATCGTCCTCGCTCAAAACCGATACCGCCGCCGCATCCGGATAGCATAAAAGCCCCGACGAATGAGCAGCGCCCGCGCCCCGGATCAGCTTGCGCCGGATCGATACCGCCGCCCCGACGCTGATCTGCTGCCCCGTCACCGCCCAGGTCAAGGCCTCGAACGGCGAAGCCGCCACCGGCAGCCTGAGACCGGGATGACGGGCGATCAGACGGCCGATCTGGGAATGGCCGCGATAGGCGCTTTCGAACTGTTCCACCGGCTGGGTCAATCCCAGCATCCGATGGACCATCTCCCGAAGCCCGGCCTCGTCCGCCGGCCGCTTTCGCCCATCCAGATGCAGATCGGCCGCGACCCGGCCCTTCGCAAAGGACAGCGTCAGACATCCCGGCGTCCCCCGCCACACGATGCCCTTGCGCAAGCTGTCGCCGTCCACCGTCTCGGACACTCCCATGGCATCGCGGCCATGGAAAGACAGCACGTCTTCCTGTCGGTAATGCTCGGGCAGATCGACGATCACCGCGCGCCTTCCCGCCGCAGCAAGGCCCGCTTACGCTCGATGCCCCAGCGGTAACCCGACAGCGAACCGTCTGTGCGCACCACCCGATGGCAGGGAATCGCCACGGCCAGGACGTTGGCGGCGCAGGCTCCGGCCACCGCCCGCACGGCTTTGGGCGCTCCGATCTTCTCCGCCACCTCGGTATAGGTCGCCGTCGAGCCGGCGGGAATCTCCCGCAATGCCTGCCAGACCCGTTGCTGAAAAGCCGTTCCCCGGACATCCAGCGGCAAGTCCAGTCCTTGGACCGGATGTTCCACCGCGCCAATGACAGCGGCGACCAGATGCTCGTATCCGGGATCGCCGCCGATCAGCCGCGCCAGGGGAAAGCGCCTTTGCATATCCTCGATCAGAGTTTGCGGATCGTCGCCCATCAGAATGGCGCAAACCCCGCGCCCGCTGCGGGCCACCAGCACAGAACCCAAGGAGCATCCGGCGACGGCGAAATGAATTTCGGCCCCCGCTCCGCCGTTGCGGTAAGCCGTCGGAGTCATCCCCAGCAAATCATCGGATTGTTCATAGAAGCGGCTGCTGGAATTGAACCCGGCGTCATAGATGGCTTCGGTCACGCTGCCGCCGCCGTGAGACAATTCGTCGCGGACCCTACGGGCGCGGTGGGCTCGGGCATAGGCCCGCGGTGTGACGCCGGTGGCGGATTTGAACAGACGATGGAAATGCGACGGACTGAGTCCCGCCTCGGCCGCCAGATCGTCGAGAAGCGGCAGGTCCGCGCTCTGCTCGATGCGGCGGCAAGCGGCGGCGATGACGCCGGCTTGGCGTTCCGCCGCCGAAGCCTGATCGGGCTTGCAGCGTTTGCACGGACGGAAGCCGGCTTGTTCGGCGGCGGCGCAGCTGTCGTGAAACTGCACGTTCTCGGGCTTGGCCAGACGCGCGGCGCAGGATGGACGGCAATAAACGCCGGTGGTCTTCACCGAATAGACAAAGGCCCCGTCGCTGGCGCGGTCGCGTGCCATCAGCGCCCGCCAGCGGGGGTCTTGCCCGTGGAGAGTTTGCCCGTGGAAGGTTTGCCCGCGGGAAGCTTGTCCGTGGGATGTTTCTTGATCCACGCCTTCGGCCTTTGCTGCGATGTCCTGAGCCATGATCCCTGTCCTTTAAGGCATTGTATGAAATTTTCGCCTCAAACTGTAAACATGGACCATTCGCAGCGCACTCCGGCGCTTGCTTTCAAATTCAAAAAGCCCCGGCGGAAAACCACCGGGGTTTTTTGTTGGCCTTCAGATCCGCTTGAACACCGGACTGCGCAGCTTGCCGCCGTCGGCATCGCTGGCGGTCAGGAAACGCTCGGTAAAGATGTCCCGCTCGAACAGGCGGCCTTGCATCAAAGTGCGGATGCAGGCCTCGACCATGGGCGGCGGCCCACAGATATAGGCTTTGCGCCCGGCGAACATGCCGTCGAAATGACGATGCAAGGCTTCGTGGACAAAGCCGGTTTCGCCGGCCCAATCGTCTCCCGGCTCTTTGGCCGACAGCACCGGCACATAGGTGAAGTTGCCGTGGCGGGCGGCAAGGTCTTCGAACAGCTCCCGGTCGTAAAGATCGCGCAAGGCCCGCACGCCGTGGAACAGTGCCATGGGTTCGCCGCGCCCTTCGGTCAAAAGGTCGATGATCATCGAGCGCGGACTGGAAACGCCGGTTCCCCCGGCCAGAAAGATCATCGGCTCCCTCGCCGACTTGCGCACATAGAAGCGGCCATAGGGACCGCTGACGGTGACGGCCTCGCCCACCGTCAGCCGGTCATGGACATAGCCGGTGGCGACGCCCCCCGGCACCCGGCGGATCTGCAATTCCAACCGTGACGGAACCGACGGCGGATTGGCGATGGAGAAAGCCCGCGCCCCTTCGATTCCCGGCAGGGTCAGGTTGATATATTGCCCGGCCTGGAAATCCAAAGGCGCGGACAGCTCGATGGTCAGGCCCTTGACGTCGTGGGTCAGGTCGGCAATGCCGACGACCGTGCCGGCAAAGTCGCGGACCGGGATGCGGCGGCCGTCGGGGTCTTCGTCGATGTCGGCTTCGATGGAGACGTCGGACAGGCAGCGGGCCGTGCAGGCCAACGTCTTGCCCTCGCTCCTCTCGAAATCCATCAGCGCGAAGGGCGAAGCGTCGCCATGATCGACGTCCCCGTCCAGTACCTCGACCTTGCAGGTGCCGCACAGGCCATGCCCGCAGGCATGGGGCAGCCAGACGCCGGAACGCAGACAGGCGTCCAGCAGGGTCTGCCCCTCGGCCACTTCGACCGCTTCACCGTTGGGTTCGATGGTCAGTGAATAGCTCACCGCATCCCTCCTTTCCGCCTTAACTGCGCGAATGCTTGACGCCGTTCAGGCCGGGCGTCCAGAAGCGCAGGCAGGATTTGTGGCCAACCCCGTTCTGTTTCAGGGACTTGTCCAGGGCCGGAGCCAGCGGCTTGCCGTCCAGGCTCCAGCGCACCGCCGGCCAGGAGATCCGGGCGAAATCGGGATGCATTCCGTAATAGGTCGGCAGGATCTGGTTGATCAGGTCGGCGAACGGCATATCGGGGGGCAGCGGAAAAGCCAGGGCGGCGCAAAACATCAGGTGATCTTCCCAATGCACATAGACCACCTGATTGCCGTGGAAATTTTCGACACGGTCGCGGATATCGACCTTGTCGGCATAATTCTTATCAATGGCGACGACCGACATGAATTCCTCCATTTGATTTTTGGTGAGGGGACGCGGTTCTCCGCGCCCCCGTTTGCTGCGATCAGCCGGCGACGCGGGAGCGCGCCGCCATCCACTCGTCCCACATCTTCTGATCGGGAGATCCGGTCTGATCCAGGTTGTCGGCACCCAGATTGAGCTTGTACCACTTCAGCACGTCCTCGATGGAGGTGCCGCCGCAATTGCCCTGGAAGATCTGGTGCACCGGCAGCCAGGCTTGGCTGTACTTCTCGGGTTCGTTGTCGAAGATGTCCTTACAGCCGTCCGAACAGGTGTGATAACGGTCGCCCTTGTATTCCGAGGTGCGGAAACTGATGGTGCCGGGATCCTTGTGCTCGGTGTAGACCATGGGAATCTGGCAGACCGAGCAAAGCTGCGGCAGGGCGTTGTTGTAGAAACGCTTGCCCGCCTTCTCCATTTCGGCCCACTGCTCGAAGCGCGGACGATAGTACTTGTCGAAGGTCGTCGGATATTTCTCCGACAGCCAGTCCATTTCCTGGGCCGACGGCAGCCAGGTATGGAAACCGGCGGCGTGGCAGTACTGATAGAAGGTCGCCCAGTTCTGGTGCGAGATATGATCCGCCTCGGCGGTGGCGACGTCAGCGTATTTCGGCACTTTCAGGCCGTAACGGGCCAGATCCTGAAACAGCGAGCCGCCGGCCTCGGTGAAATAGATCTCCCAGGCTTCGCGCCAGGACATGATCTTCTTGGGCAGCATGTAATCCATCATCATGGCCACCAGGCCCAGCACGCGATGGCCGCGCCAGAACCATTTGTCGACCCATTTCTGCACGATGGGCAGATTGCCGGGATCCTGTTCCAGCAGGAACTTGATGACCTCGATCCCCAGGGTCATATGGCGGCTTTCGTCGGACTGGGCCGAGAAACCGAACGTGACAGTGGCCAAATCGCCGTTATAGGCCGCCCCCGACATGAAGGGGACGAACAGTAGATTGGTCAGCACGTATTCGAAGGCGAAGCCGATGGCGATGAAATATTCGAACGGCCCGGCGGTACGGGCGTCGTCGAAGAACGACTTGGGCACCGACAGATACCACACGCGGTCGTGCATGTGGGGGAACTCGTGGAAGCCGTCGAAGAACTTGTTGTAGTGGCTCAGGGTATGAATCTGGGTCTGCACATGGCGCAGTTCGTCCAGCGACTGCATCTGAGCGGCAACACGCGGTCCGACGCCGGGGATATGACGCCCCACATGGGCGAAACCGCGGTGGGCCTGATATTCCTCGGGCGAGATGCCGGTCAGGAACAGTTTGATGGCGTTGACATATTTCGGATCGGACAGGTTCATCTGGCCGTTGTTTTGGGCGAAGCTGTCCAGCACGGCATAGAGCTTGCGCTCTTTCTCGGCCTGGAACTTCCAATAGCTTTCCATGGTCAGACGGAAAGGGTCTTCCCATTTCGACCAGTCGTGGATCTTGATCCCCTCGAACTCGGCGTAGGGATAGATCTTATCCATCGGCTGATAGGTAGGCTTCCAGTCGAGACCATGGGTCAAGAGCGAATAGCGTTGCTTCAGGCCCAGCTTAGCGGGTGCGTTCATGATGGCGTTTCCCTGTGATGTCGTTTGTGGATCAGGACCAGGACAGACTGAAATAGTCGTCGTCCTCGTCCAGATTGCCGGCCATCGAGACCATGCTCAGGTGCAGTTCCTGAGGATCCCAGTTGCGGCCGATGCGTTCTTCGACCGAAGCCCGCTTGACAGTCAGACTGTCGTCGCGGTCGATCTTGACGATGCCGGGATAGGAGTGGACCGTGCAGTCGGGGTTGTCGCTGGTGATCGCCTCGATGATCGGGCGGGCATCGTCGGTGTTCTGCAGGGTGATGGAAACGATACGGGGCATCTGTCCGATCCTTTTCAGACGGCAAGGCCAAGCGCGGCGGCGCGCTTCTTCAGAGTGGAGACGCAGATGTCGACGGCGGCCGGACCTTTGCCGGACCCCAGCACGCGCAGCGCCAAAGGCATCAGGGCCTCGGACACCGCTGCACCCCACGACTTGAACCAGCCGCACAACAGTGCCTTGTTCTCCGGCGATTCGGCGGCGACGGCCTTGATCACCGAATCGACCCAGCGGCTATGTTCGGCGAACCAGTCGTTCATGAATTCGGTCAGCATCGAGACGGCGGTGCCGCCCTTGTCGCGACCTTCCGTCTCGAACTGGCCGTAGACCAGGGGATAGAGCAAACCGTCCAGACACAGATTCTGGGCGACGAACAGCTCGAACCAATCCTTGATGACGAAGCTGTCCTCCACCAGCTTGCGCAGAGGCTGCCATTCCGGGGCGTTCATCCAGACGCTCTTGGCGGCATCCAGGGAATTGCCCAGATTGCCGTCCAGCATCAGGCCGATGCGGCCGATGATCTGAGCCATGCCCAGATGATCCCCCGCCGAGAAGATGCACGGTGCCGTCACCGCCGTGCCGTAGCCGCGGTCGCACAGGTCGGTGCAGTTCATGTTGGCGCCCCATTCCACATGGCGCAGCGGCAGCAGGTAAAAGCCGACGGCGTCGCGCCATTCCGGGGTCAGGCCGGTCATCATGCCGCGTTTTTCGACGAACTCGAAATTGCGTTCGGTGGCCTGATGCTGGGTCGCCCGGGCGATGTTGTAGGTGGCGTAGTAATACTGGCGGGGGTCGCGCAGCACGTACCAGTCCCGCATGCGGACGGCCGTGCGGGTTTCGTCATAGTGCCAGTGGGCCGTGTCCCACAAAGGCTTGTAGTGGAAATTGGCGGTAGCCTGAACGTCCAGGGTGCCTTCCTCGTAGCGCGAGGCCGGCTTGTCGGCGCCCAGACGCCGGGCGATGTGGCCGAAGGTGTTGCGCCGCGGCTCCACCTTCAAGGTCTTGATGTCGATTGTCACCGTGTTCCTCCTTGCTCTCCGTCGTTGTTCTTGCCGCCGGGCGCGGAGAGTGCCCCGGCATCCAGCGGACTCAGCCGTTGGGGAAGCCGTATTGATGCGGTCGCCGGTAAAGCCCGGCCTGACGATCGGCCGAATTGGCGGTCGCCAGGCCTTCGATGGGGCCATCGGGGAGAGTCACGGTGGCGTTCTGCGCCTGACAGAACTCGCTGAATGCCGGAAACGGCATGATCAGCTCGACGGAAAGGTCGGCGTCGAGGATCGAGAATTCGAATTCGACGTATTTTCCGTTTCTGACCGATTTGACGCGGACGTGCCGCGCCATGGCGTTGGCTGTGCTCATGATCCCAAACGATCCCTGTCGTTTCATTTTGGGGCCGGGTTCCGGCTTCCGTCAGGGATGGGAAGAGCAAGCGGCGTGCCATATGCCGAAATTTGCAGAATTCTCACATATTCGAAAAAATATCGGTTATTTTGGCTGCTGCAGTATTGATGAAATCGTCACCCCCCTCCGAAGCGGCCCTGCAGATTTGACGATTTCATCAAAAGGCGGAAACGGCGGTGGCTGAAAAAACGGGCGACAGATCCCGAAGGCCGCCTTCGCTGGGAGTGACGTGCAGTGAGCCAACATAAGACGTCCGGAACCCCGAACGGGTTTCCGGCTGACGACGGCGTCAGCGTGCCCTTGATGGGCGGGCCGGACGGCCTTAACCCGGAATTCGCCGATCTCTCGGCCCGGCTGCGCTTCTGTCCCAAGGACGGGCGCATCTGGCTGGACGAACAGCGCATGCTGCTGCTGCATCTGTCCGCCCTGGCCGGACTGCGCCACGAACTGGTGACGTCGTTGGGAGTTCCGGCGGCGCGCGGTCTGTTGACCCGCATGGGCTATACCTCGGGCTGCAAGGACGCCCAATTGGCCAAACGGCTGCGCGGGAATTCCGTCCAGGCTTTTCTGGCCGGACCGCAATTGCACGCCCTGGAAGGCATCGTCTCGGTGGAAACCATCCGCGCCGAGGTGGATCTGGAGGCCGGTCACCATTACGGCGAATTCATCTGGCACTGCTCATCGGAGGTCGACGCCCATTTCGCCGCTTTCGGCATGAGCGCCGAGCCGGTCTGCTGGATGCAGATCGGTTACGCCACCGGCTATACCAGCGTCTTCATGGGACAGCCGATCCTATACCGCGAGGTCGAATGCCGGGGGGCCGGCAGTCCCCATTGCCGCATCGTCGGCAAGCCGGTCCACGAATGGGATGATCCCAATTCCGACATGACCTATTTCCAGCCGGGCGGCCTGGCCAGTCTGGTGGAGCGGACGGAACCTGCATCCCCCAACCTGACGCCGCCTCCCGAGGCCGCTCCGGCGCAGGGTCCGGCCGGTCTGGTGGGCGTGTCGTCGGGCTTCAGCGGCGCCCACCAGCTTTTGAGGAAAGTCGCCGGCACCGACGCCACCGTTCTGTTCCTGGGGGAAACCGGAGTCGGCAAGGAAATGTTCGCCCGCACCCTGCACGCCTCGGGCAAGCGTTCGGACAAAGCCTTCATCGCCGTCAACTGCGCCGCCATCCCCGAGAACCTGATGGAGTCGGAGCTGTTCGGCGTCGAGCGCGGGGCGTTCACCGGAGCTGTGCAGTCCCGCCCCGGCAAATTCGAACGGGCCAACGGCGGCACCATTTTTCTCGATGAGATCGGCACCTTGAACCTGCCCGCCCAGAGCAAATTGCTGCGGGCCTTGCAAGAGCGGGAAATCGAGCCGGTGGGCGGCACGGCGACCCGGCGGATCGACGTGCGGGTGGTCGCCGCCACCAACGTCGACCTGCGCAAAGCCGTGCAGCGGGGCGAGTTCCGCGAAGACCTGTTCTTTCGGCTGAACGTCTTTCCGGTCCGCATCCCGCCATTACGGGAACGGCGCGAGGACATCCCGTTGCTGGTCCGGCACTTTCTGGCCAAATACTGCGCCCGCTACGGCCAGAGCGTCGCCGGCGTCAGCGACCGGGCCATGGACCGGCTGATGGATTACGATTATCCCGGCAACGTCCGCGAACTGGAAAACATCGTCGAGCGAGCCGTCATCCTTTGCCCCAACGAAACCACCCCCATTGACGTCGGGCACCTGTTCGCCCAAGGCGGCGAGGTGTTGTCGCCGTTCCTGGGCGTCGGACGGGACGGACAGTTGACCGAAGGAGCGCGCCCGCCGGTCGCGGCCCCGGCGCCGAACAACGGCGTGCCGGCGCTGGACCAGCTGCTGTCCTGCGATCTGCCGCTGGATACCCTGGAAAGCATGATCATCGAAGCGGCGGTGGAGCGGTCGGACGGCAATCTGTCGGAAGCCGCCCGCAAGCTGGGGCTGACCCGCGCTCAGTTGGCCTATCGCTATCGCAAAGCCCAGGGAGAAAGCTAAACCGCCGAACCGAACCAACTGCCGTCGGCGATGCCGTCGGCCAGGGTGGCGGCGGAATGCCGGATATGATCGACCAGCAGATCGCCCGCCCGTTCGGCGTCGCGGGCGATGGCCGCTTTATGCAGCGCCTGATGTTCCTGAATCGCCGCCTGCGGCACCGGGCGGCGTCCGCCCAGCAACCGGCGATAGCGTTCATGCTGACGGTAGAAATTATCGCTGATTTCGCGCAGGCGGCGGATCGGACAGGCCGAGATCAAGGCGATGTGAAAGACATGATTGCGCTGTTCCCAGACATCGACGCCGGCGCGCACGTCTTCCGCCTGAGACGGATCGTCCTCCACCAAGGCGGCATAGCTGTCCATCACCGTCGCTTCCCAAGCGGCGCCGCCGGATTGTACGGAACGCACCAGGGTTTCCCGTTCGATAAAGACACGGGTTGCGGTCAATTCCTCCAAATCGGCCACCGACACCGGGTTGATGCGCAGCGCCGCCGGACCGTCCTGATGCGCCAGTCCTTCGTTGGTCAAACGCACGATGGCCTGGCGCAGATCGGTCGTGGTCTGGAAGAAGCGGCGCATCAGCTCCACCAGTTCGACTTTCGAGCCGGGAGCCAGATGACCGGATAGAATTTCCTCGACCACCTGATCATAGCCCGATTGCTGCGACGAAGCGGTATGCCAGGGAGTGGGAATGATCTTGCCGCCGGTCATGGCCGTGCCTGTTCATGCTGAAAAAGGATACGGACAAAACCTTGCCAGATCAGGAGAGCCGGATCAAAGCCCATGCCGTTCAGGCTTCCCCCAAGAAATCGCCGACAAGACGAACGAACCGGGCGGCATGCTCGATCTGCACCCAATGGCCGCAGCAGCCGAAGACATGCAGCTGCGAACGGTTGATCCAGCGGTTGAGGATCAGGGAGTTCTCCAAGGGAATCACCCGATCATCGCGGCCATGCAGAATCAGCGTTTCGTGAGAAATGGCGCGGATGTCGTCCTCGCTTTGGGCCATGGCGTCGACCCAGCGCTGACGCGGCGCCGGAAACATGGCGGCAAAGGACTCCTGAAAGCCGGGACGAATGCTGGCCTCGAAGCGCAGCCGGGCCAATTCGTCGGTCACCAGGGTACGGTCATAGGCGAAGATGTCCAGCAACCGGCGCATGGCCACCAGCGACGGGGCATATCCCCACACGGCGTCCAGTTCCGGCGTGATCTCGAAAGGCACGCCGACGCTGCCCATCAGCACAAGGCGCCGCACCCGGTCGGGATGGCGGATGGCCATCGCCAGGGCCAGGGCTCCGCCGAAGGAATTGCCCACCAGATCGGCCTGGGAAATATCCAGGGCGTCCATCAGGCCGACCAACTGGCCGACCCAGCCGTCCATGGAATAGCGGACGCCGGGCACCCGTTCGCTGAATCCGAAACCGGCCATGTCCGGAGCGATCACCCGGCGTTTCCTGGACAATTCCGGAATGGCCAGGCGCCAATTGGCCCAGGCGCTGACGCCGGGACCGGAACCGTGGATCATCAACAGCGGGAAGCCTTGCCCCTCGTCGTGATAATTGGTCAAGGCCCCGCCCACCAGAATGCTGGAGGCGATTTCCGGATTCTGACGCGCCATGGCGTTTTTCCCTTCCGATCTCAGGCTTCGTCCAAGCCGGCCCGCAGGCTGGCCAGGAAATTGCGGACCTCCGCGTCCAGAGAGGCGCTTTCTCCGCCCAGCTTTTCCGCCTCGCCAATCATATGACGGGCGATGTCGTTGGTTTCTCCGGCGGCGCGGGCGACACCGCCGATGCTTTCCGCCACCTGGCGGGTGCCGGCGCTCAGGCTTTCAATGTTGCGGGCGATCTGGCTGGTGGCTCCGCCCTGTTCGGCCACGGCGTCGGCGATGGCCTTCGACATGCCGCTGATGCGGTCGACGGTGCGGGTCATCTCCTCCACCGACTTGACCGCTTCCTGGGTTTCGCTTTGCACAGCGGCGATGTGGCGGGCGATTTCCTCGGTGGCCCGCGCCGTCTGGCTGGCCAGATGCTTGACCTCTCCGGCCACCACGGCGAAGCCCTTGCCGGATTCCCCGGCCCTTGCCGCCTCGATGGTGGCGTTCAGCGCCAGCAGATTGGTCTGCGAGGCGATGTCGTTGATCAGACCGATGATATCGCCGATCTCGCGGGCGGATTCCGACAAACCGTCGATGCGGCGGCTGGCCGTCGCCGCCTGGGACACCGCTTCTTGAATGGTGGCGGCAGCGGCATGGACCTGCCCCAGAATGGCGTCGATGGACGCGGAAAGCTCGCTGCTGGCCGCCGATACCTGTTGAGCGTTGGACGACGCCGATTCGATGACATCGGACACCGTGGCGCTTTGTTGCGCCGTATCCTCGGCATTGCCGATCATCTGCCCGGCCGACGCTCGCAAACGCTCGATCGAAGCCGACAGGGAACGCACCACGCCTTGCACGTCCTCCTCCAGACGGGCGGCCAGATCGGCGGTCGCCTGACGGCGCTGATTCCGCTGGGCGACCTCGGTCTCGTTGTCACGCAGGGTAACGATCAGCACCGGCTCGGTCACCAGCATGGCCGCCGTCAACGTCACCCAGACATTGAAATCGCGCCCGTCGTCCAGGCGTCGATGAATCCATTCGAACTGCGCCCGCCCCTCGGTGATCGCCTGATGGATCAGCCGGTCGGCCAAGTCCTGGGACGAGACGCCGCCCGCTTGCAGCGGCGGCGACAGCTCTCCAGGATGGCGGCCGACGATCTGGTCTTTGGAGGCGGCCCCGAAATAGGCCTGAAGGGCCGGATTGCAGTGCAGAACCATCTTCTCGTTGACGATCATGATCCCGACGGAACAGGCCTGAAAGGCGAACAGCCCGAGATCGGCGGCCGCGCTGTTTTTCCGATTTTTGAGAAAGCTGAACATGACGCCCCTGAGAAAAGGCGGACCCGTCAGACAGGTCCGCCCGGAAACAGATCAGAACGGCACGACCACGCGGGTCCAGAAACTGTCGCCGTTGACGGTGTTCTTGGTCTCGCCGATGGCATGGTTGTATGCGCCAGTGACGGCGAAAGGCCCGAAATTGTAGCCAAGGATAGGACCCGCGGCATACTTGGCCTGACGGAAGCCGCCGTTGGCGTCGATGGAGCTTTGCACCGAGGCAATGCTCGATTTGTCGTCTTCCAACTGGTTGACCGAATAGCCGCCCAAGCCGACGGTCCACGGACCGATGGTTTTGGTCAGGGTGTAATCCACCACCAGAACGTCGCCCGAGGTATAGCCGGTCTGAGTGTTCTTGAAGTTGTAGTCGTAATTCAGCTCGGCTCCGATATTCCAGCCGTCATGCAGCCAGCTCAGACCCACGGACGGTTCCAAGGACCAGTAGTTGATGCTGTTGGCCACGCCGGCATAAGTGCCGTTGGCCGACGTGTTTTTTTGCTTCTGGGCGGTTCCATCCGGAATATAGACGGCCAGACCCGTCTTCACATGGAAGTCGTTGGGCAGCGACCAGGACAACATGCCTGGAACGGCAATGGTTTCGAACAGCCCCCAGTTCCTGGCAACCGTACTGCCGTTGGACAGGGTGTCCACATGGGTGAAAGGCTGAGCCAGCGCCGCCGAATAATCGGCGCCCAGCACCTGAACGCCGGGATTCCACAGGATGATCGGCACGTCCACGAAGATGCTGGCGCGTGTCCCTTGTTTCGTGCCGCTATTGTCGGCGTAACGATAATCGGCGTTAAGCGTGCTGTTGATGAAATAGGTTCCCGGCGGCGGCAAGGCTCCGGCGGCCAGCCCCTGATCGACGCCCGGAAGGTGCGGCGACCAGTTTTCCTCGGCGACAACGGCCGGCGCGGTTCCCAGAACCCCAAGAGCCATTCCGGCCCACAAAAGCTTTTTCATAGACATCACTCCCCTGTTGGATGCTGTTTTATTCGGGCCAGCTTTGGTGGCCGGTCCCTTATGGCTGTTGACGGGCTGATCTTCGGCGTCAGCCTTTGGGCACTCCGCCGACGGCGAAATGCTCGGGCGGGATTTCACGGATGATCACCCGCACGGCTTCGACGGGAGCGCCGATGGAGGAAACGACGGCATCCGTCACCTCCTTCACCAACGCGCGCTTCTGTTCCTTGCTGCGGCCTTCGATCAAGGTTACTTCGACAATAGGCATGGCGTTATTCTCCGACCGAGAAGGACAGCGAGCCCAGGGACTGGAACTCGGTTCGGACATGCATGCCGGCAGCCAACGGATGGGCTGCGGTGATGCCGCCGGCCAGAACGATGTCGCCGGGCTTCAGGCTTTCGCCCCAGCGGGCGACCATGCGGGCGGCGGCCACCAACGAACGGACGGGGTTGCCCAGGATGGCGGCCGACGATCCCGTCTGCACGGCGCGGCCGTCGACTTCCATCACCAGCCCAAGGTTGGTGAAATCGATGGCGGGATCGCACCAGTTGCCCAGCACGAAACCGGACGACGACGAATTGTCGGCCACCACGTCGGACAGGGTGAACTTGAAGTTCTGGTAGCGACTGTCGATGATCTCCATCGCCGGGGCGATGGCAGCCACCGCCGCCATCGCCTCGACGTTGGACACCTCACCGGCCAGCGGGGCTTTCATCAGGAAAGCCAGCTCCGGCTCGACCCGCGGGTGGGCATAGCGGGACAGGGAGACGTGCCCGCCCTCCTCGACCCGCATGGCGTCGGTGAGGCGACCCCAGATGACTTCGTCGACGCCGACCTGCAGCATCTTGGCGCGGCTGGTCAGACCCATCTTGACGCCGACCCGCTTTTCGCCGCGCCCGTAGCGCCGGGCCAGCGACAAAGCCTGGATGGCGTAACCTTCTTCGACGGTGAAAGCGCGGTCGTTGGAAATCTGCGGCACTTCCCGGCCTTCGGCGGCGGCCTGGTCCAGCAGGGCGGCGTAATCGTTGAGGCTCTTCATTCTGCGGCGCTCCCCTTGAGCAATTCCCGGGCCTTGACCAGATCAAGGGCGACATCGACGATCATGTCCTCCTGGCCGCCGACCATCTTGCGCCGGCCCAGTTCCACCAGAATCTCGCGGGTATCGATGCCATAGGTCTGGCTGGCCCGCTCGGCATGACGCAGGAAGCTGGAATAGACGCCGGCGTAGCCCAGCGACAGGCTTTCGCGGTCGACCCGCACCGGCCGGTCCTGTAGCGGCCGCACCAGATCGTCGGCGGCGTCCATCAGCTTGAACAGATCGCAGCCGTGGTCGTAGCCCATGCGGTCGAACACGGCGATCAAGGCTTCCAGCGGCGCGTTGCCGGCCCCGGCTCCCATGCCGGCCAGAGACGCATCGACGCGCACCGCACCGTGCTGGACGGCGGCCACGGCATTGGCCACCCCCAGGGTCAGATTGTGGTGCGTATGCACGCCGATCTGGGTTTCCGGCTTCAGTTCGGCGCGGAACAGCCTGACCCGCTCGGCCACCTGCTCGGGCAGCAGGGCTCCCGCCGAATCCACCACATAGACGCATTCGGCGCCGTAGCTTTCCATCAGCTTGGCCTGCTTGAGCAGATCCGCCGGGCTGATCATGTGGCTCATCATCAGAAAGCCGATGGTGTCCATGCCCAACTCGCGGGCGAAGGCTATATGCTGGGCGGAAACGTCTGCCTCGGTGCAGTGGGTGGCGACGCGGACACTGCGGGCGCCGCAGCTGTAGGCTTCCTTCAGTTCATGTTTAGTGCCGATGCCCGGCAATTGCAGCACCGTCGTCCGGGCATGTTTCAGCACGTCCGAGACGGCGCCGATCCATTCGTAATCGGTATGCATGCCGAAGCCGTAATTGAAACTGCCGCCGTTGATGCCGTCGCCGTGGGTGATCTCGATGGCGTCGACGCGAGCCTCGTCCAGCGCCTTGGCGATGCTCACCACCGTCTCCAGCGAATATTGATGCCGCAAGGCATGCATGCCGTCGCGCAGGGTGACGTCCTGGATATAGAGTTTCTGTGTCATCGGTTTCACCCGTGGATCTTGCTGCCGGCCCAACGGTCGGCGGTGGCCATGGCGGCCGAGGTCATGATGTCCAGATTGCCGGCATAGGCCGGCAGGTAGTGGGCAGCGCCCTCGACTTCGAGGAAGATCGAGACCTTCATTCCGCTGAAGGTGCCGTAGCCGGGGATCTTCAGGGGCGCGTTGTCGCCGATATGCTCGAACTGCACCTTCTGCTTCAGACGGTAGCCGGGCACGTAGGACTGCACGTCCTTCGCCATATCGGCCACCGACTGCTCGATCTCAGCCTGGTCGGCCCCTTGAGCCAGCACATAGACGGTGTCGCGCATGATCATCGGCGGCTCGGCCGGATTGAGCACGATGATGGCTTTGCCCTTGGCGGCTCCGCCCACCGTCTCGATGGCCTTGGCGGTGGTTTCGGTGAATTCGTCGATGTTGGCCCGAGTGCCCGGACCGGCTGACTTGCTGGAGACCGAAGCCACGATCTCGGCATAGGGCACGGCCTTCGACACCCGTTTCACGGCATAGACCATGGGAATGGTCGCCTGACCGCCGCAGGTCACCATGTTGACGTTGGGCTCGTCCAGATTCTGTTCCAGATTGACCACCGGAATGGTGTGCGGACCGATGGCAGCCGGGGTCAGGTCGATCAGCTTCTTGCCGGCGGCCACGCAGATTTCGTGATGGCGCTTGTGGGCGTAGGCCGAGGTGGCGTCGAACACCACCTGGATGTCGGCCCATTCCGGCATCTTGACCAGGCCGTCGATACCTTCAAAAGTGGTGGCTACGCCCAGCCGCTGGGCACGGGCCAGACCGTCGGAATCGGGATCGACACCGACCATCACGCCCATTTCCAGATGCTTGGAGTTGCGCATGATCTTGATCATCAGGTCGGTGCCGATATTGCCCGATCCCAGAATGGCGACTTTCGCCTTGCTCATCGTCGTTACTCCTTGGAGAAGGCGGCGCGGACCGAACCCAGTCCGGCGATGCGCGCTTCCATGACGTCGCCCCACTGCACCGGAACCATCGGCCCCAGAGCCCCCGACAGCACGGTGTCGCCGGCCTTCAGCGGGCGTCCGGCGCGGGCCATGGTGCGGGCCAGCCACCACATGGCGTTCAACGGACTGCCCAGGCAGGCGGCGCCGACGCCGGTGGACAGGGGTTCGCCTCGGCATTCCAGCACCATGCCGCACAGGCGCAGATCGATGTCCTTCAGCAGTTTCGGCTGGCTGCCCAGCACGTACAGCCCCGACGAGGCGTTGTCGGCGATGGTGTCGATGATGCCGATCTTCCAATCGGCGATCCGCGAATCCACCACCTCGATGGCCGGCAGGGCGAATTCGACGGCGCGGATCACCTCGGCCAGACTGACGCGCTCGTCCGTCAGGTCGCGCCCGACGACGAACGCCACCTCGGCCTCGGCCTTCGGCTGGATCAGCGACGCCCGCGAGATCTCCCAGCCGTCCGGAACCTCCATATCGTCGAACAACATGCCGTAATCCGGCTGATCGACCCCCAACTGCTTCTGGACCGCCTTCGACGTCAGGCCGATCTTGCGTCCCACCAGCCGGCGTCCTTCGGCCTCCCAGCGCGTCGTGTTGACGTTCTGCACCGCATAGGCCGCGCCCGTGTCCCCCTCGGCGAAATGCTCGCGGATCGGGGAAATCGGCTGACTGTTCCGCCAGGCGTCGTTGATGCGTTGAGCGAAGGTCGCGGCCTGTTCGTTTTGCGAAGCCATATCGTTCCTCAGAGCTTGATGCAGACGTTGCGGAGCTCGGTATAGAACTCCAGCGAATGAACGCCGCCTTCGCGGCCGATGCCGGACTGCTTGGCGCCGCCGAAAGGCGTGCGCAAATCCCGTAAGAACCAGGAGTTCACCCACACCAGCCCCACATCCAGAGCAGCGGCGGCACGATGGGCCCGAGCCAGATCGCGGGTATAGATGGCGCCGCCCAGACCATAGGGAGTGTCGTTGGCGCGCCTAAGCACCTCGTCCTCGCTGTCGAAGGGCGAGATATGGCAGCAGGGACCAAAGATTTCCTCGCGCATCACCGAAGCCGTGTCGGGCAGACCGGTCCAGATGGTCGGTTGGACCCAGGAACCGTTAGCCAGATCGCCGGGCATGTCGGGAACGCCGCCGCCGGTGACCACCGTGGCTCCCTCATCCACCGCCTTTTTGTAATAGGACAAGACCTTGGCGCGGTGTTCCTGGCTGATCAGCGGTCCCATATTGGTGCCGGGCTCGCTGGAAGGACCGATCTTCAAGTTTTCGGCCGCCGCCTTTAGACGGCGGGTGAATTCCTCGAACACCGGCCGCTCGACGAAGACGCGCTCGGTGCCCAGGCAGACCTGGCCGCAATTGGCGAAGACTGAACGGGCGGTGTTTTCGATGGCCACGTCGAGGTCGGCGTCGGCGAAAACGATGGCCGGGTTCTTGCCGCCCAGTTCCAGCGAAATGTTGCGGGTGCCGACGGCCGCCGCCTTCATGATGGCTTCGCCGGTTCGAGTCTCGCCGGTAAAGGTGATGGCGTTGACCTGGGGGTGGGTGGTCAGGAACTCGCCCGCCGAATTGGGGCCGAAGCCATGCACCACGTTATAGACGCCGGCGGGAATGCCGACCTTGTTCATCACCTCACCCAGCAAAGTCGCGGTGGAGGGTGTCTCTTCGGACGGCTTGACCACCACGGCGTTGCCGCAGGCCAGGGCCGGACCGACCTTCCAGGTCATCAGCAGCAGCGGCAGGTTCCATGGGCAGACCACGGCCACCACGCCCTTGGGCACGCGCAAGGCATAGTTCAGAGCGCCCGCCCCATCCGGTGTGTCGAACTGAAAGAATTCGGAGGGAACGTTCTTCACCACGTCGGCGAAAATCTTGAAATTGGCGGCGCCGCGCGGAATGTCGAGATGCGAGGCCAGCGACCGGGGCTTGCCGGTATCGGCGATCTCGGCGGCCAGGAAATCATCGAAGCGGCGGTTGATCTCGTCGGCGACGGCGTGCAGAAGCTCGCAGCGCTTGGCCACCGGCATCTTGCCCCATTCGCCGTCGACGGCGGCGCGGGCGGCCTTGACGGCGGCGTCCACGTCGTCGCGCGAGGCTTCATGAACGACGCTGACCAGACGTCCGTCCTCGGGCGAACGGTTTTCGAAGCTCTTGCCCGAGGTGCCCCGGACGAATTGCCCGTTGATGAACTGGACCGTCTCGGCGGACGGGGCGGTCTCCAGAGCCTTCAAGGGATTGGCGGCGGCGCTCATGCTTCTTCTCCTTCTTGTTCAAACGCTTTGATCGCATCCAGCCCGGCCTGGGCGCAGAGGCAGTCCTGTTCTTCCGAGGCACCCGACACGCCGATTCCGCCGATCAATCCGCCGTTACGGCGGATGGGAAAGCCGCCGGCGAAAGCCACCAGCCGTTCCCGTTGGGCCATCCCGTCGCGCAGGGCCGGATTGTCCTTGATCAGGTCGTACAGCGTGGCCGTCGGCATGCCGAAGCTGACCGCCGTGAAGGCCTTGTCCTGGGCGATCCCGACGGAATGGAGAAAGGCGCCGTTTTCCCGCAGGAAAGCCAGCAGCCGCCCTCCGGCATCGACCACGGCGACGTTGACCTTGCATCCCATGGCAGTCCCAGCCTTGACCGCCGCCTGAACGGCGGCCAAGGCGGCCTGGGTGGAAATGCAGTCCTGTCGGATGCAGACCGTCATGATGCTTAGGTCAAGACCGTGAGGAAGCGGTCGTTCAGGGCGCGCTCGTAATAGAAAATGCCCTTGCCCAAATGCTTGTCGTCCCAAACCCGAACCGGATTGTCCGGATAGAAGGTCAGACCGCCGCAATAGGTTTCACAGCGGTTGCCCGAAGGATCGAAGAAGTAAATGGTCTGACCGCGGGTGATGCCGTGGCGGGTCGGGCCGATGTCGATGGAGATGTTGTAGCGGGTGATGATGTCGGCGGCGCGGCCGACGTCGTTCCAGTTCTCCAGTTCGAAGGCCACGTGATGGAACTTGCCCGGCTCGGGATGGTTGACGAAGGCGATGTCGTGGGCCTTGTGGCTACAAGTCAGCCAGATGGCCAGGGTGCCGGTTTCCGGCAGATCGACCCGCTCGGTCACCTTGAAATCCAGAACGTCGCAGAAGAATTTCTCGACGGCGTCGATGTTCGGGCCGTAAAGCAGACCGTGGTCGAAACGGCGGGCTTCCATGCCATGGGGCTGTTCGTCCCAGACGTCCGGGTTCAGGGTGGAGGGACGCTTCTCCGCCAGATCGGCGTGGGCGTAAAGCTCGATACGGTGGCCCGAGGGAATCTGGAAGCCGATGCGACGGCCGATGCCCGGCTGTTCGCCGGCGGGAACGTGGTCGACGGCGATGCCGACGGCGGTGACGCGCTTCTCGAAGCTGTTCAAGGTGTCGTCGCTGTCGACCTTGAAAGCAAAGGCGTCCAGACCGGCCTGATCGGCCTTGCGCAGCACGACCGAATGATGATCGAACTCGTCCCGGGCCTTCAGATAGACGCGGCCGTCGCTTTCTTCACCGACTTTGTAAAGACCGATACGGTCAACATAATGTTCGATGGACGAGGGGATATCGAGAACACGCAACTGGATGAAACCAGGGCGCAAAACTCCTGTCATTGCCATTTTAAAACCTCCCAGCTTTTGAATTGATGTTTCAGTTTTTTTTGAGACTTCTTGGACAAACCGGAACCGAGGCGATCACCAGATCGGTTTCCGGAAACACGCAGCAAGACAGCACCAGACCGTCCGACTGTTCTTCTTCCGAGACATGAGCGCGGCTCATCGGCGTCGTGCGATAAAGACCCGCCAGAACGCGAACCTTGCAGATGCCGCAACCGCCACGGCGGCAGCCAACCCGGACCACGGCCTCGCCGTCGACGGAAACCGGCCGCAAAGCACGCTCAAAGGCATCCAGAACGCTGGCTCCGGGCGAACATTTCACCGCCTGCGAAGAACCGGAAACGCTTACCGTCCGGCTTTGAGCGGAAGCCTCGGCAAGAGCCGTCTCGCCATGGAAATGCGGCGTGCCGGAGGCAACGGCCTGCCCCGTCTCTGAAATCGTCATGAACATCTCCCAGTCAGCCTGCTTTTTGTTTGCGCCGTCGGCGCCGCGGAAGCGGCATCGCGGACTGATGCATGGCTGTCATGCAAATGTGCACATTCAGGCCCGGAGACGTCAATGAAAAAATATCGATATTTTTAAAATGATCGTATATTGCTTTGCACAATCGACTTTTGATCAAATTCCCTGTCCAAGCTCGCTTTATCTGATAGAATCCTCTCAGTCATCACCCGCCTTAGGAGCCCCGGCGCATGGATGGAGTTCAGGAGCAAACCGGCGAATCAGACGCCCAGCACCCCAGACGGGGCGCTAAGACGCTGATCGAATTCGCATATAAGAGTTTGCGCAAAGACATCATCTCTGGCGAACTGGCACCCGGCAGCAAGCTGCGCATCGAGCATTTGCGCGCGAAATACGAGATAGGCTCCAGCACCCTGCGCGAGGCGCTGACCCTGTTGGTGGCCGACGCCCTGGTGATTTCCGAAGGTCAACGGGGGTTCAAAGTGGCCCCCATTTCGCTGGAAGACCTGAAAGACGTCACCCGCATGCGCAAGATGATGGAAACCATGGCGCTGATGGAGGCCATCGAAAACGGCGACGACCATTGGGAAGGCGGCATCGTCGCCGCGTTCCACCGTCTCAGCCGCATCGAGGAGCGCCTGCACGACGATTGCAAGCAGTTCGCCGACGATTGGGAGGAACGCAACAACGCCTTCCATCAGGCCCTGATCTCGGCCTGTCCGTCGCGCTGGGTTTTGCATTTCCGGGAAATTCTGTACCACCAGTCGGAGAGGTATCGCCGCTTTTCGCTAATCTCGGCCTCGGTCAGCCGCGACGTCCACGCCGAGCACAAGGCCATCATGGACGCCACCCTGGCCCGCGACAAAGAACAGGCCGGGAAACTGCTGGACGAACATATGGATCGCACCCTGACCCATCTGACGTCGCTTCTCGCCGACAGCCTACCCGAGCGAAGCTGAGCGCCGTCATGAGCAGCGGCAATTCCTTCAAGGACGCCCTGGCCCGCCGGGAAACGCAAATCGGCCTCTGGCTGGCCATGGCCTCGCCCTACACCGCGGAAATGTGCGCCGGCGCCGGTTTCGACTGGCTGCTTCTGGACGGCGAACATTCGCCGCTGGACCTACGCACCACCTTGGCCCAGATGCAGGCCATCGCCCCCTATCCGTCCCACGCCATCATCCGTCCGCCGGTCGGCGATACGGTGCTGATCAAGCAGATCCTGGACATCGGCGCCCAGACCCTGCTGATCCCCATGATCGACACCGCCGAACAGGCCCGCCAAATGGTGGCGGCCACCCGCTATCCGCCCGACGGCATCCGCGGCGTCGGAGCCGGCATCGCCCGCGCCTCGCGCTGGGGAAACATCGGCGACTATGTGGACAAAGCCAACCAGATGGTCTGCCTGCTGTTGCAGGTGGAGACTCTCACGGGGCTGGGAAACCTCGACGCCATCGCCCGGCAGCCGGGCGTCGACGGCGTATTCCTGGGGGCCGCCGACTTGTCCGCCTCGATGGGCTATCTCGGCCAGCCGTCCCATCCCGTGGTAATGAACGCCATGGCCGACGCAGTCCGGCGCATTCTCGATGCCGGCAAGGCTCCCGGCGTGCTCTGCACCGACGAAGCCCAAGCCCGTCATTTCATCGGCATGGGGTGCCGTTTCGTGGCCGTGGGCGTCGACACCCTGCTGCTCTCCAACGCCACCCGGCGTCTGGCCCGTCTGTTCAAAGGCGACGGCGGAGCGGAACCACCGGCCGGTTACTGACCGACGGAGCCGGCGGCAAACAAGTCCCGTTCGCCCAACTCGACGCTGCGGTGGCGCTCCATTTCCTGGGCATAGCGGCGCAGCGCGAAGGCCTCGGTGACATAACCGACGATCCGCCGGTCCCCGTCGTCAGCCAGCACCACCATGGTTTCCAGTTCCGCATCCTCGAAGCGGTTGAGAGCGGCCCGGATGTTCATCTCCGGCAGCAGGAAGTCGTGCCGGTTGGTCGCTAGGTCTCCGGCGACCAACCCCGGCGCGGCGTCGTCCAGATCCGGATCATGGGCCAGCGCCAGTTCGATCAAGCCGACATAGCGTCCGGTCTCATCCACGGCGAAAACCCGGCTGACCGCCCCCAGCGGCATTTGCTGGCGCAGATCCATCAAAGTTGTGTTCTGAGGGACGGTTCTGGCCTCGCGCCGCATCAGGCGGTCCACGGTCAGATCGCCGATCCAGCCGACATCGTGGGCGCCCCGGATCGGCTTGCCTCGCTGCTGGAAACGCCAGGTGGCGAAAGAATAGCCGAAAGCGTAGCGGGTGATGGACGCCGACGTCACCACTCCGGCCAACACGGCCAGCGTCGTCTCGAAGTCCCCGGTAACCTCCAGCACCAGCATCATCATGGTCACCGGCGCGCCGACGATGGAGGCGGCGACCGCCCCCATGCCCACCAGCATGAACAGGGTTTCCTGTCCCGACAAGGAAGGCGTGATCAGCACCACCCCCTGTCCGGCCGCGGCGCCGAACAGGCAGCCGATATACAACGACGAACTGAACAGCCCGCCCCGGAACCCCGACCCGACCGAGACCGCCGAAGCCAGCGTTTTCGCCGCCAGCAACAACAGCAGCGGCAAAAGGGACGGCGAGGCGTCGAACAATTGCTGGATGCCGCCATGCCCGGCGCCCAGGGCCTGAGGCGCCGCAAGCGCGATGGCGCTGATGGCCACGCCGCCGATCATCGGTCTCAGCCAGCGGGGAATCTTGAGCTTGCGCAACAGCGCCTCGGACCAGGTGGCGGAACGCATGGTGACGATTCCCAGCGCCGCGGCGGCGACTCCCAGCAGCACGAACAGAGGATAGCCCCAATGGTTGACCGTGACGGAAAATCCATGCACGAGAAAGATCGGAGCCACGCCGATGGTCATGCGCACCGCCAGCGTCCCGCCCAGAACCGCCATGGCGACCTGGGCCAAGGCCGCCGGGCTGTAGCTGCCCAGAATAAGCTCGAAGCCGTAGAAAGCCCCGGCCAAAGGGGCGTTGAAGGCGGCGGCGATGGCGGCGGCGGCCCCGGCGGCCACGAAAATCCGCAAATCGTTGCGCCTCAGATTCATGGATTGTCCGAAAAAGGACAAAGCCCCCGCGCCCATCTGGCTATAGGCCGCCTCCATGCCCAAGGAGGCGCCGGCGGCATTGGACAGAACGGTGGCGGCCACCAGACGCAGGCTGTCCGTCAGCGACATGCGCCCGCCCTGAATGGCGTTGGCTTCGATGGGATCGACAATGTCGCGGGGGCGGAGCTTCTGGCCAAAAAAGGACAGGCCGCCCAACAGCAACCCTCCGGCGGCGGGTATCCAGAGAAGCCGCACCGGATCGACGCCGATCCCCGTGCTCAATTGCCCGCCGGCCGGCAAGGCGAAATCCACTTCATGCAGCCACGAAACCAGCTCGTGCAGAGCCACCACGATCAGCCCGATCCCCCAGCCCAAGGGAGCGCAGAGAACAATCAGGGCCTTTTCATTGTTGCGAAGAGACAGCCGCGTTTTAAAACCGTGCGTCCGCATCTGCCGGATGCCTGCCCGAAACCTCACCAACATCACGGCTCCCTGACTGGCCAGACCGGAAGTAAAATAACATTTTCACCCGGTAATTACGGCGGAAATAAGAAAAGGCGGTCCTCCGTCCCAGTCGTCATTGGGAAAAGCGGGAGAAATCCTGCATTCTTCAGCCGGTATAAATTTTCCATAAAGCGGCGACGCCAACTCCGCATGGAGCCTTAACGCCCTTTGGCGCGATGGTCGGGGTGAACCTTGAGCCATTGCTCCAAAGGAGTTTCGTCATGTTGGCCACTTTGTGGGACGGCCTGTTTCCCCTTGTCTCCATTCTGCTGTTCGTCGGCTGCGCCCTTCTGGTCCGCGGCTGCGAACGCGTCTGAGAGGAGATATCGCCATGATTACCAGCGATGTTTTCGGTCTCATCGTCGGCGGCGTGCTGGTGGTGGTGCTGTTCGGCTATCTGGCCGCCGTCCTCATCCACCCCGAGAAGTTCTAGGAGGCTGAGATGGATGCCACCGGCATTCTGCAAATTCTGCTCTATATCGGCCTCGTGCTGGCGGCGACGCCGCTGCTGGGCCGCTATATGGCCAATATCTTCCAAGGCAAGACGCTTTGGCTCGGTCCCGTCGAGCGGGGCATCTACCGCCTGTGCGGCATCGACGAGAAACGCGAGCAGCACTGGAGCGCCTATGCCCTGGCGCTGCTGGCTTTTCATCTGCTGGCGGTGTTGAGCCTGTACGCCATCCTGCGGCTGCAGCAATACCTGCCGTTCAATCCCGCCGGCCAGGGCCCGATGAGCCCCGATCTGGCCTTCAACACCGCCATCAGCTTCTCCACCAACACCAACTGGCAGAATTACGGCGGTGAAAGCACGCTGAGCTATTTCAGCCAGATGGTCGGACTGACGGTGCACAACTTCCTGTCGGCGGCGGCCGGCATCGCCGTCGCCGCCGCCCTGATCCGCGGCTTCACCCGCAAATCGGCCAAGACGGTGGGCAACTTCTACGTCGACCTGACCCGCATCACGCTTTATCTGCTGCTGCCCATCTGCTTCGTCGGCGCCTTGTTCCTGGTCTGGCAGGGCGTGCCGCAGAACATGGGCGACTACGTCACCGCCCAGACCCTGGACGGCGGCCAGCAGATTATCGCCCAAGGCCCCGTCGCCAGCCAGATGATGATCAAGCATCTGGGCACAAACGGCGGCGGCTTTTTCAATGCCAACGCCGCCCATCCCTACGAAAATCCCAACGGGCTGGTGAACTTCGTCCATATGCTGGCGATCTTCGTGATCGGCGCCGCCTTGACCAATACCTTCGGGCGCATGGTCGGCGACCAACGCCAGGGCTGGGCCATCCTGGGCGCCATGGGCCTGATCTTCGCCGTCGCCGTCTTCGTGCTTTACGGCGCGGAGGTGCAGGGCAACCCGGCTCTGGGCGGACTGGCGAACATGGAAGGCAAGGAGGTCCGTTTCGGCATCGCCGCCTCGGCCCTGTTCGCCGCCGTCACGACGGCGACGTCCTGCGGCGCCGTCAACGCCATGCACGACAGCCTGCTGCCCCTGGCCGGCATGGTCCCCATGATCCACATGCTGCTGGGCGAAGTGGTGGTGGGGGGCGTCGGCTCCGGCCTTTACGGCATCTTGCTGTTCGTTCTGATCGCCGTCTTCATCGCCGGCCTGATGGTTGGCCGCACGCCGGAATATCTCGGCAAGAAGATCGAGGCCAAAGAAGTCAAGCTGGCCATCATCGCCATCCTGGCCGCCCCCGTCGGCGTGCTGGGCATCGGCGCGGTGGCCATGGTGGCGCCGGCGGGATTGGCCGGCATTTCCGCCCCCGGCCCCCACGGCCTGTCGGAAGTGCTTTACGCCTTCGCTTCGGCCACCAACAACAACGGCTCGGCTTTCGGCGGCTTGTCGGGCAACAGCCTGTTCTACAACACCGCCCTGGCCCTGGCCATGGTGCTGGGCCGCTTCGTCGTCCTGGTCCCGATTCTGGCCATCGCCGGATCGGTGGCGGCCAAGAAGACCGTGCCGCCGTCGGCCGGCACGTTCCCCACCCACGGCGGCCTGTTCGTCGGCCTTTTGGTGGGCGTCATCCTGGTGGTCGGCGGACTGACCTATTTCCCGGTTCTGGCGCTTGGCCCGGTGGTGGAACACCTGGCTCTGTTCGCCGGCACTCTGTTCTGAGGAGCATTCCATGAGCATCCATCGTCAACAGGGGCTGTCGCTGTTCGACCGGGGCATCCTGGCCCGCGCCGCCCTGGACTCGGTGATCAAGCTCGATCCGCGCCAATTGGTGCGCAACCCCGTCATGTTCACCACCGCCCTGGTGGCCCTGCTGGCCAGCGGCCTGACCGTCCGCGACGTGCTGCACACCAGCGAGATGGCCGCCGTCATGGTCCAGATCACCGCCTGGCTATGGTTCACCGTATTGTTCGCCAACTTCGCCGAAGCCATCGCCGAGGGCCGGGGCAAAGCCCAGGCCGACAGCTTGCGCAAGACCAAGACCGAGTCCATGGCCCGGCGCGTCGCCTCAGAAAGCGGCGCCGGAGAAACCATTGTCGCCGCCGCCGAATTGCGGGCGGGCGATCTGGTGGTCTGCGAGGCCGGCGACACCATCCCCGGCGACGGCGATGTGGTATTCGGCATCGCCACCGTCGACGAAAGCGCCATCACCGGCGAATCCGCTCCGGTGATCCGCGAATCCGGCGGCGACCGCTCGGCGGTGACGGGGGGAACCCGCGTGGTTTCCGACCGCATCATCGTGCGCATCACCGCCAATCCCGGCGAAACCTTTCTGGACCGCATGATCGCCCTGGTCGAAGGCGCCAAGCGGCAGAAGACCCCCAACGAGATCGCCTTGACCATTCTGTTGGTGGGCATGACGCTGATCTTCCTGATCGTCGTCGCCACCCTGCCGGCCTGGGCCTCGTGGTCGGGGACCTATATCCCCGTGGTGTTCCTGGTCGCTCTGTTCGTCACCCTGATCCCCACCACCATCGGCGGCTTGCTGTCGGCCATCGGCATCGCCGGCATGGACCGTCTGGTGAAGTTCAACGTCATCGCCAAATCGGGCCGCGCCGTCGAAGCGGCGGGCGACATCGACGTGCTGCTGCTGGACAAGACCGGCACCATCACCCTGGGCGCCCGTCAGGCATCGGAATTCCTGGCCCTGTCGGGAGTCAACGAGCGGGATCTGGCGGAAGCGTCGTTCCTGTCATCGCTGGCCGACGACACGCCCGAAGGCAAATCCATCGTCCTCCTGGCCAAAAGCCGTTTCGGCCTGACCGACCCGGACCGCGACGGCCTGAGCTTCGTGCCCTTCACCGCCCAGACCCGCATGAGCGGCGTCAACATCAGCCACGGCACCTGGGGTGGCGTGATGATGGCCGTGTCGGAAATCCGCAAGGGCGCCGTGGACGCCATCATCCGCCATGTCGGCGATCATGCCCCCATCCCCCGCGAACTGAACGGACTGGTGGAACGGGTCGCCAAATCAGGCGGCACGCCGCTGGTGGTGGCCCGCGACGGTCGGCCCCTGGGCGTTATCCACCTGAAGGACATCGTCAAGCCGGGCATCCGCGAACGTTTCGCCACATTGCGGGAAATGGGCATCCGCACGGTGATGATCACCGGCGACAACCCTCTGACCGCCGCCGCCATCGCGGCAGAGGCCGGCGTCGACGATTTCCTGGCGGAAGCCACGCCGGAGAAAAAGCTGGAGCTGATCCGCGAACAGCAGCAAGGCGGGCGTCTGGTCGCCATGTGCGGCGACGGTTCCAACGACGCCCCGGCGCTGGCTCAGGCCGATGTCGGCGTGGCCATGAACACCGGCACCCAAGCCGCCCGCGAAGCCGGCAACATGGTCGACCTGGAAAGCGACCCCACCAAGCTGATCGAGATCGTCATGATCGGCAAGCAGCTGCTGATGAGCCGAGGGGCGCTGACCACCTTTTCCATCGCCAACGACGTGGCGAAGTATTTCGCCATCATCCCGGCCCTGTTCATCGCCAGCTATCCGCAGCTTCAGGCCTTGAACGTCATGGGACTGGCCAGCCCGCAGTCGGCCATTCTGTCGGCCATCATCTTCAACGCCCTGATCATCATCGCCCTGATCCCGCTGGCCCTGAAGGGCGTGCGCTACCGCCCGGCTCCGGCCGAGGTGCTGTTGAAACGCAATCTTCTGGTCTATGGCCTGGGCGGCCTGATCGCGCCGTTCGCCGGCATCAAGGCCATCGACCTGTTGGTCGCCGCCTTGCATCTGGCTTAACGGGGAGATATTCAAATGCTGAAAGAACTTCGTCCGTCCCTGATGCTGCTGGTGGTGATGACCATCGTCACCGGCCTTGCCTATCCCTTCGCCGTCACCAGTGTCGCCCAGGTGGCTTTTCCCTGGCAGGCGGCGGGCAGCCTGATCGAGAAGAACGGTCAGGTGGTCGGCTCGGCCCTGATCGGCCAGAGCTTCTCTAAGCCCGGCTATTTCTGGAGCCGCCCGTCGGCAACCAACGCCCCCGATCCCAACGACGCCACCAAGACCGTGGATGCGCCCTACAATGCGTCCAACTCCATGGCCAGCAACCTGGCTCCCAGCGCCAAGGCCCTTGCGGACACCGTGGCCGCCCGCGCCGATACCCTGAAAGCCGCCGATCCCGATCAGAGCGATCCGATTCCCGCCGATCTGCTGACCGCCTCCGGCTCGGGACTGGATCCCGACATTTCGCCGGATGCCGCCTATTGGCAGGCCAGACGGGTAGCCTCGGTCCGTCATATCGCCGAAGCCGACCTGCGCAAACTGATCGCCGCCCAGGTCCAGGGACGGTCCTTGGGCGTGCTGGGAGAACCGCGGGTCAACGTACTGAAACTCAACATGGCGCTGGACGAAAAGTGGCCCATGCCGTGAAGTAGAACCATGAGCGACGAGCAAATCCGTCCGTCGCCCGACGCCCTTCTCGCCGAAGCCCGGCGGGAAGGGCGCGGGCGTTTGAAAATCTTCCTGGGCGCCGCTCCGGGGGTGGGGAAGACCTATGCCATGCTGCAAGCGGCCCACGACCGCTTGCGCGACGGCGTCGACGTGGTGGCCGGCGTCATCGAAACCCACGGACGCCGCGAAACCGAGGCGCTGGTCAAGGGGCTGGAACTGCTGCCCTATCGCCAGGTGGATTATCGCGGCCGCGATTTCCGCGAAATGGATCTGGACGCCGTGCTGGTCCGCAAACCCGCCTTGGCCCTGGTGGACGAGTTGGCGCATACCAACGTTCCCGGCTCGCGCCATGTCAAGCGCTGGCAGGACGTCGAGGAAATCCTGGTCGCTGGCATCGACGTCTACGC
Source organism: Candidatus Sulfotelmatobacter sp. (assembly GCA_035538795.1). Lineage (GTDB taxonomy): Bacteria > Pseudomonadota > Alphaproteobacteria > Rhodospirillales > Magnetospirillaceae > JAJZGK01. Next base: position 73,887 of record DATLJS010000060.1, read on the forward strand.
CACCTTGAACATTCAGCATCTGGATTCCCTGAACGACGTGGTCGAACAGATTTCCGGCGTCAAGGTGCGTGAAACCCTGCCCGACGGCGTACTGGCCGGGGCCGACGAAATCGAATTGATCGACCTTGCCCCCGACGACCTGATCAAACGCCTGAAGGAAGGCAAGGTTTATGTACCCGAGCAAGCCCGCCGGGCCATCGACAGTTTCTTTTCACCGGGCAATCTGACGGCGCTGCGCGAAATGGCCCTGAGCCATGCCGCCGACCGGGTCGACCGCCAGATGGTCGATTACATGCGGGCTCACGCCATTTCCGGCCCCTGGCCCGCCCGCGACCGGCTGATGGTCTGCATCGACCCCGGAGCCGATTCGGAAAAGCTGGTGCGCGTCGGCAAGCGGGCCGCCGAACGCCGGGGCGCGGCCTGGATCGCCGTCACCGTCGAAACCACCAATTCGGCCCTGCTGACGGAAGAGCAAAAAGACCGCGTCGCCTCGGCCATGCGTCTGGCCGGACAATTGGGCGGCGAGACCGTCACCCTGCAAGGCGAAGAGGTGGTCGACAGCCTGCTGGCCTTCGCCAAGGACCGCAACGTCACCCAACTGGTGGTGGGCCGCCCCCGGCGCAAATCCGGCTGGAGCCGCCGCACCGTCACCGACAGCCTGATCGCCCAGGCCGGCGAAGTGGCGGTGCTGGTGGTTGGCGGCGAGGCGGCGGGTAAGCCCGTCCTGTCCCGTGTCGCAAAGGCCGTTCCCACCGACTGGCTGGGGCTGGCCTTCGCCGCCCTGGTGACGGCCACCGCCACCGGATTGGGCTTCGTCATCGATCTGTGGCTGCCGGTGGCCTCCATCTCGGTGGCCTATCTTCTGGGCGTCATGGTGGTGGCCATGCGCGTAGGACTGCAACCCGCCATCCTCGCTTCGGTCGCCAGCTTCTTCGCCTTCAACTTCTTCTTCACCGAACCTCGCTGGAGCTTCGCCGTCAGCGACACGCAAAACATCCTGACGCTGGTATTTTTCCTGATCGCCGCCGTGATCGTCTCCAACATGGCCAGCCGTCTGCGGGCCCAGGTCCAGGCAACGCGGGAAAGCGCACGGCGCACGGCGAATCTTTACGATTTCGGCCGCAAGGTCACGGCGGCCGCCACCCAGGACGACGTGCTGTGGGCTGTGGTTCACCATGTCGCCGCCACCATCCAGGGAAAATCTCTGGTGCTGCTGCCCGCCGAGCAGGGACTGGCCATCGCCGCCGGCTATCCGCCCGAAGACCAGTTGGACGACAAATCGTCCGCCGCCGCCGTCTGGGCCTGGAGCCACGGCAAGCTGGCGGGGCGGGGATCGGCTACCCTGCCGGCCTCGTTATGGCTGTTCCTGCCGCTGAAGACAGCCCGGTCGTCGGTGGGCGTGCTGGGCGTGCAGATGAGCGAGGACGCCGATCTGCCCAGTCCGGAGCAGATGCGCCTGTTGGAGACCCTGGCTGATCAGGCCGCCATCGCCATCGAACGCACCACCCTGGTGGCCGACATCGAAGTGGCCCGCGTCGCCACCGAGCGGGAACGGCTGCGCTCGGCCTTGCTGTCCTCTTTATCCCACGACTTGCGCACGCCGCTGGTTTCCATCATGGGAGCCGCCAGCAGTCTGATTTCATACGACGAAGCCCTCGACCCCGCCTCACGCCGCGATCTGGCGCAAACCGTTCAGGACGAGGCCGAGCGCCTGAACCGCTTCGTCCAGAACCTGCTGGACATGACCCGCCTGGGATCCGGCGCCTTGAAGCCTCGCGTTGATTGGGCCGATCTGCACGACATCGTCGGCGCCGCCTCCCAGCGGGCGAAAGCCTTCGCCAGACGCCACGAGATCAAGGTCGAAATTGCTCCGGACATGCCCCTGCTCAGCGTCGACGCCGTGCTGATGGAGCAAATGTTCTTCAATTTGCTCGACAACGCCTGCAAATACGCGCCGCCCGGCACCATGGTCAAGGTGTGGGCGAGAAAACGTCCGGACCATATCGCCATCGAAGTCACCGATCAGGGACCGGGCATCCCGGCGGACGACCGCGAGAAGGTTTTCGACATGTTCTATCGGGTCAATCTGGCCGACAGCCAGCCGGCGGGCACCGGCCTGGGCCTGGCCATTTGCCGGGGCATCGTCGAGGCGCACGGCGGCCAGATCGCAGCCGAGGCCGGACTGAACGGCGCCGGCACCGCCATCGTCATCCGCCTGCCCCTGCCGCCGGCCCTTGACCTGCCCGCGGCCGAGGGCGAAGCTTACAGTCCATGAGCCCCGCCATCCTGGTCATCGACGACGAACCGCAAATCCGCAAGTTCCTGCGCATCTCGCTGGGCGCCAACGGCTACGCGGTGGCGGAAGCCGCCAACGCCGCCGAAGGCATCGCCCATATCAGACAGACGCCGCCGGACCTGCTGATCCTCGACCTCGGGCTGCCCGACCAGGACGGTCAGGACGTCATCAGCGCCGTGCGGGCCATCTCCGCCATGCCGATCATCGTCCTGTCCGTGCGCGCCCACGAAATGGACAAAGTGGAAGCCCTGGATCGCGGCGCCAACGATTATGTGGTCAAACCGTTCGGCATCGCCGAACTGATGGCCCGCGTGCGCGCCGTGCTACGGGCCAAACAGCCCAAAGAACCCGACGAGGTGGTCGAGATCGGAACGCTGCATATCGACTTGGGCCGCCTGATCGTCAGCCGCGCCGGCGAAGAGATTCGCCTGTCGCGCAAGGAATGGGACTTGCTGGCTTTTTTCGCCCGCCATCCCGACCATGTGCTGACCCACAAGCTGATCCTGAAAGAGGTCTGGGGGCCGGCCCATGTGGAGGACACGGCCTATCTCAGGGTCTACGTCAACCAATTGCGCCAAAAGCTGGAAGACGACCCTTCGCAGCCGCGCCTGCTGGTCACCGACCCCGGCGTCGGCTACCGCCTGAAAAGCGGCGAGTAGCTTTCACGTTGCCCCTAGGCGGCGGAACAATGCCCCGAAACGGCGAAGACCCCAGCGGTTTCCCGCTGGGGTCTTCAATGGCGCGCCCGGAAAGACTCGAACTTCCAACCCTCAGATTCGTAGTCTGATGCTCTATCCAATTGAGCTACGGGCGCATCGGACACCGGTTCGCTTGCTGCTCCCCGGCGTCGAGGTGGCGGAAGATACTCATTCCCCCTGGACCCCGCAAGACAAAAAATCACGCCATTTTCATTTTTTTCAAAACGCCCCTTAAAGCATGATGGCGGCACCCTTTCTTATCGGGACGTCGACCATGGATCAGATTCCATGTTGACTCACTGCCCCGGATCGGTATATTTCCCGCCTCTCGCCGCGAGCCCTTAGGGGCCCGCTGGATTCCGTTTGTGTGAGTGGTAGAAAGTCATGTTCGCAGTCATCAAGACCGGCGGGAAGCAGTACAAGGTCGCCCCCAACGACGTCATTCTCGTCGAAAAGCTGCCGGGGCAGGCCGGCGACACCGTCACTCTCGACCAGGTTCTGATGGTCGGCGACAAGGTTGGCGCGCCCCTGGTGGCCGGCGCCAGCGTTACCGCCACCCTCGTCGAACAGACCCGTGGCGAGAAGATTATCGTCTTCAAGAAGAAGCGCCGCCAGAACTACCGGCGCAAGAAGGGTCATCGTCAGGACCTGACCGTCCTGCGCATCGCCGCCATCAACGGCTGATCCCTTCATCACCAGGAGTTTGAGATATGGCCCATAAAAAAGCTGGCGGTAGCTCCCGCAACGGTCGTGACTCGGCCGGTCAGCGCCTCGGCGTCAAGAAGTTCGGTGGCGAAGCCGTCATTCCCGGCAACATCATCGTGCGTCAGCGCGGCACCCAGTTCCATCCCGGCGCCAACGTCGGCATGGGAACCGATCACACCCTGTTCGCCCTGGTCGAAGGCCGCGTGACCTTCACCACCAAGGCCCAGGGCCGTACCTTCATCTCGGTGGAGCCGCAGGCCTAACGGCCACGCTCCCCGCAGAAGAAGCCGTTTATCGAAAAAAGGGGAATGGTCCGCCATTCCCCTTTTTTTGGTTTCCGGGCCACACATTTTTCTCTTTCTTACCTCGGCGGACGCCATGAAGTTTCTCGATCAGGCCAAGATTTTCATCAAGAGCGGTGACGGCGGCGCCGGCGCCGTCAGTTTCCGCCGCGAGAAATATATCGAATTCGGCGGCCCCGACGGCGGCGACGGCGGACGCGGCGGCGACGTCATCGTCGAATGCGTGGCCAATCTGAACACCCTGATCGACTATCGCTATCAGCAGCACTTCAAGGCTCAGAAGGGCAATCACGGCATGGGCAAGAACCGTACGGGCGGTTCCGGCGAAGACATCGTGATGAAGCTGCCGGTCGGCACCCAAGTGCTGACCGAGGACCGCGAGGAAGTGATCGCCGACCTGACCGAACCCGGCCAGCGCATCGTGCTGCTGCGCGGCGGCGATGGCGGTTTCGGCAACGCCCATTACAAGACGTCGACCAATCAGGCGCCCCGCCGCGGCGATGTCGGCTGGCCCGGCCAGGAAATGTGGGTGTGGCTGCGCCTGAAGCTGATCGCCGATTGCGGTCTGGTCGGCCTGCCCAATGCGGGCAAGTCCACCTTTTTAGCCGCCGTCACCCATGCCCGGCCGAAAATCGCCGATTATCCCTTCACCACCTTGCACCCCAATCTGGGCGTGGCCCAGGCCGGCGAGGAGGAATTTATCATCGCCGACATTCCCGGCCTGATCGAAGGCGCCCACGAGGGCGCCGGTCTGGGCGACCGTTTCCTCGGCCATATCGAACGCTGCCGCGTGCTGCTGCATCTGATCGACGGCACCGAGGAGGATGTGGCCGAGGCCTATCGCGTGGTTCGTGGGGAATTGGCCTCCTATGGCGGCGGACTGGACGAAAAGCACGAGATCATCTGTCTGAACAAGTGCGACGCCCTGGTTCCCGAAGAAATCGAGGAAAAAATGGCTGCCCTGTCGGAAGCTGCCGGCGGCGCCAAGGTCATGCCCCTGTCGGGCGCGGCCGGCATCGGTTTGAAGGACGTGCTGTTCGGCTTGCTGGCCCGCATCAAGGAAAGCCGGGCGGAACATGGCGCCGGTCCTCTGGCCGCCGAAGCGACCGGCGGCACCGGCAAGGCCAGCAGTTGGAAACCCGCCCTGGACCAGGATGACGACGACGACAAGAACGCCGTTTGGGACGGACGGACTTTCTACGACCTTTCCGCCGGCGACGACGACGAGGATTACGAGGACGAGGAAGAATGACTCCCCTGGCCGAAGCAAACCGTCTGGTCGTGAAAATTGGCTCCTCCTTGCTGGTCGGCAAGAATGGAGCCATCAACCGACCTTGGCTGGATGCTTTGGCCGACGATCTGGCTGCTTTGCGCCGGAGCGGAGTGGACGTCATCGTCGTTACGTCGGGAGCGGTCGCCGTCGGGCGCGGGCCTTTGCGGCTGAAGGGCACCCTGCGCCTGGATGAAAAACAGGCCGCCGCCGCCGCCGGGCAGATCCGTCTGGCCCACGCCTATCAGGAGAGCTTGGCCCGTCACCAGCTGACCGTGGCCCAGGTGCTGCTGACCATCGACGATTCGGAAAACCGCCGCCGTTACTTGAACGCCCGCAACACCCTAGAGACGCTGCTGCGCCTTGGAGCCGTGCCCGTGATCAACGAGAACGACACGGTGGCCACCGCCGAAATCCGCTTCGGCGACAACGACCGTCTGGCCGCCCGCGTGGCGCAGATGATCGGAGCCGACACCCTGGTGCTGTTCTCGGATATCGACGGTCTCTATACCGGCAATCCCCGCCAGGATCCGGCCGCCCAATTCATTCCCGAAGTCCGCGAGTTGACACCCGAGATCGAAGTCATGGCCGGCGACCCTGGTAGTTCGCACGGCTCGGGCGGCATGGTCACCAAGCTGATGGCGGCCCGCATCGCCTTGGCCGCCGGATGCCGCATGGCCATTGCGCCCGGCGCGCCGCTACACCCCCTGACGGCGATGCAGAAAGGGGGACGCTGCACCTGGTTCCTGCCCCGTCACGAGCCCCTGACCGCCCGCAAGCAATGGATCGCCGGATCGGTGAAGCCCCAGGGCACCCTGGTGGCCGATGCCGGCGCCTGCCGCGCCCTGACCAAGGGCGGCAGCCTACTGCCCGCCGGCGTCAGCGCCGTCGAGGGCGAGTTCCAGAAAGGCGAGGCCGTGGTGGTGGTGAACGGCGAAGGCCGCGCCGTCGCCCGCGGACTGGTGGCCTATTCCTCCGAGGACGCCGTGCGCATCATCGGGCGCAAAAGCACAGATTTCGAAAAGTTGCTGGGCTATCGTGGCCCGGACGTATTGATCCACCGTGACGATTTGGTGCTGGAATCATGACCCAGGAAAACGCCGACCTGCAATCGCTGATGACCGCACTGGGCCGATCCGCCCGCGCCGCCGCCCGCCTGCTGGCTCAAGCCTCACCGGAAACCAAGAACAAAGCGCTGCTGGCCGCCGCCGCCGCCTTGCGTGCCCAGGCTCCGGCCATCAAGGCCGCCAACGCCGCCGACATGGAGGCCGGCCGCGCCAAGGGACTAACGCCCGCCCTGCTGGATCGCCTGCTGCTGGACGACAAACGCATCGAAGGTATGGCCAAGGGGCTTGAGGACATCGCCGCCCTGACCGATCCGGTGGGTGACGAGATCGCTCGCTGGCAACGTCCCAACGGCCTGGACATCGCCCGGATCCGCGTTCCCTTGGGCGTCATCGGCATCATCTATGAAAGCCGCCCCAACGTCACCGCCGACGCCGGCGGGCTGTGCCTGAAATCAGGCAACGCCGCCATCCTGCGCGGCGGCTCGGAAAGCATCAACAGCTCGCGAGCCATTCTCGCCTGCCTCCAGGCCGGGCTGGCCCAGGCCGGATTGCCCGAAACCTGCATTCAGATGCTGCCCACCACCGACCGCGCCGCCGTCGGCATCATGCTGCGCATGAGCGATTATATCGACGTCATTGTTCCCCGCGGCGGGCGTTCCCTGATCGAGCGCGTCATCGCCGAAAGCCGCATCCCCCTGTTCCAGCACCTGGACGGCATCTGCCACACCTATGTGGACGCCGCCGCAGATCTGGACATGGCCCGTAAGATCGTTCTGAACGCCAAGATGCGCCGCACCGGCATCTGCGGCGCCACCGAAACCCTGCTGGTGGACCGTAAAGCGGCAGGCCGCCATCTGGCCCCGCTGGTCAAAGACCTGCTGGATGCCGGCTGCGAAGTGCGCGGCGACGAAGCCGCCCGCGCCGTCGACGCCCGCGTGGTTCCCGCCAGCGACGAGGATTGGCGCACCGAATATCTGGACGCCATCATCTCGGTCAAGCTGGTGGACGGCGTCGAAGGCGCCATCGACCATATCGAGACGTACGGGTCGCATCACACCGAGAGCATCATCACCGACGACGTTTCGGCGGCGGCGGCATTTTTCGCCGGGGTGGACAGCGCCATCCTTCTGCACAACGCCTCGACCCAATTCGCCGACGGCGGCGAATTCGGCATGGGCGCGGAAATCGGCATCTCCACCGGCAAGATGCACGCCCGCGGCCCCGTCGGCGTCGAGCAGTTGACCACGTTCAAATACGTGGTGCGCGGCACCGGCCAGACCCGCGTCTAAAGACCATGCGCAGCCTGCCGCCCAATCCCAGAGGAGATCGCCTGCGCCTGCGGGTCGGCCTGCTGGGCGGCTCGTTCAACCCCGCCCATGCCGGGCATCGGCACATCAGCCTGTGCGCCTTGCGCGCCCTGAAGCTGGACGAGATTTGGTGGCTGGTCAGCCCACAGAATCCGCTGAAGCCGGTCCACGGCATGGCGCCGCAGGATCTGCGGCTGGAAGCCGCGGCCAAGGTTGCCGCCCATCCGTCCATCCGCGTCACCGGCATCGAGAGCGTGCTGGGAACCCGGTTCACTGCCGACACTCTGACCGCCCTGCGCCAGCATTTCCCTTTTCGCCGCTTCGTCTGGCTGATGGGCGCCGACAACCTGAGCCAGATGCCCCGCTGGAATCACTGGCAGCGCATCTTTGAAAGCGTGCCGGTTGCGGTTTTCGACCGCAGCCCATATTCTCATTCTGTCTTGGCCGGCTTGGCGGCAAGGCGCTTCGAACAGGCGCGGCGGCCCGCAAGACGGGCCGGACAGGTGGTGGAGGCGACGCCTCCCGCCTGGGTGTTCCTGCATCAGCAGCGCCATCCCGCCTCGGCCACCGCGATCCGTCGGCAAGGGCTTTCGCCTTTTGCCGAACTACATTGACCACCTCATGGAGCCCACAGCCATTTCTGCCCAGCATCCCCAGCCGCTCGACCCGGAAAAGGTCGTTTCCACCGTCTCCACCTCGCTCGAGGACGACAAGGCCGATGACGTGATGATCGTTGATCTGCGCGGCCGTTCCTCCATCGCCGACCATCTGGTGATCGCCTCGGGCCGATCCCAGCGTCAGGTGGTGGCTATGGCCGAGCATCTGCACGAAAAGCTGAAGCATCTGGGCCTGCCCGTTTCGGTGGAAGGCGTTCCTCAAGGCGACTGGGTGCTGATCGACGCCGGCGACATCGTCGTGCATCTGTTCCGCCCGGAAGTCCGCAGCTTCTACGCCTTGGAAAAGATGTGGGGCCTGAAGACTCCGGAACGCGCCGAACCGATGATCGGCCTTGAGGCGTAAAGCGTCTTGAAACTGATCCTGGCTGCCGTCGGCCGGGCCAAGCCCGGCCCCGAGCGCAGCCTGTTCGAACATTACGCCAGCCGCCTGAACTGGCCCCTGACCTTGAAAGAGGTCGAGGAAAAGCGCCCCCTGCCCGTGCAGGAGCGCATGGCCCGCGAGAGCGAACTGCTGCTGGCGCAAGTTCCACCCGGAGCCGCCGTCGTCGTGCTGGACGAACGGGGAAAACCCATCGACAGCCCGGCTTTCGCCGCCAAGATGGGTGGTTGGCGCGATGAAGGCCGTGGAGCCGTGGCCTTCCTGATCGGCGGTGCCGACGGTCATTCGGAAAGCGTGCGCGCCCGCGCCGATCTGATGCTGTCTTTCGGTCTGATGACTTGGCCGCATATGCTGGTGCGCGGCATGCTGGCCGAGCAGATTTACCGGGCCGAATGCATCTTGGCCAACCACCCCTATCACCGGGGACGGGAACAAGGCTGAATGACTTTCCATCGGCCCGGCGGAAAGCGACAGATGCAACATTCCAAACATTGAAGCCTTATCCCTGAATGTCTATGTTACCATTCGGAGTGGGGGAAATGGCCGGTGGACAAAAGGCATGATGGAAGGCCTGGATTTAGACGGCATCCAGCCGGAAGAGCGAGAAGCCTTTCTGGCCTATAGCGACAAGGCGGTGGGGACGAACATCAATCCCCAGACTCTGCTGGCGACCGACTATCTGAATCATTTCAACGAGATCATCATGATGCTCGAAATGATTCCCGACGTCCCGGAATGCCTGGAGGAAGCCCGCGAGTGGCAGCCCAAGTCCTATCAGGACCATTTCCGCGACAGCCAGTTCCGCGACAAAGAACTGGCCATAGAAGCCTATGATCACGTCCCGTCGAAATTCCGCGCCGCGTTCGAAAACGTCATCAGCCAAATGAACGCTCTTGTCGCCGCCTCGATCGACCATATCGCCGAAGTGATCGAGGGCGGCAATCCCGAGGAGTTGCGCTTCGTCTGCAGCGAAGCCTCCCGCGGCGTCCAAAAACTGATGGACCTGGCCAGCGCCGTCATTCACGGCAGTTCCAAGATTCTCGACCAGTCGGAAATCGACGGTTTTCTGGCACACTAATCGGCCCCGGTGATAGCATCGCCGCCTCTGTCAAAACCAGAAGGAGGCCGCATGCCCCGTCTTCCCCTCTATCAGGTGGACGCTTTCGCCAATCGGCTCTTTGCCGGCAATCCGGCCGCCGTCGTTCCCTTGCAGGAATGGCTGCCCGATGCCTTGCTGCTGTCCATTGCCGCCGAAAACAATCTGGCGGAAACCGCCTTTTTCGTGAAAGAGGGCGACGTTCGCCGGTTGCGCTGGTTCACCCCGGAATACGAGATGGACCTTTGCGGCCACGCCACGCTGGCCAGCGCCTGGGTGATCTTCCAGACATTGGAGCCGAAGGCCCGGCATCTTGATTTCATCACCCTGTCCGGTCCTTTGCGGGTCAGCCGACAGGACGACGAAAGCTTGTCTCTGGATTTTCCTTCGCGGCCGCCCGAGCCTTGCGCCATTCCGGCCACTTTGGCGGCGGCGCTGAAAAACACGCCTCTCGCCTGCCTGCGGTCCCGTGATCTGGTGGCGGTGTTCCCCGACGCCCGCATCGTCCGCGACATGAAGCCCGATTTTTCCCAATTGGAAAGCTTGGACGTCCATGCCGTCATCGTCACCGCTTCGGGCGAAAGCGGCAGCGGCGTCGATTTCGTGTCCCGCTTCTTCACCCTCGGCGAAATCGCACAAGAAGATCCCGTGACGGGATCGGCCCATTGCACGCTGGTCCCTTATTGGGCCGAACGTCTGGGCAAGACCGCCATGAACGCCCGCCAATTATCCGCTCGCGGCGGAGAGCTGCAGGTCGCCTTGGCCGGCCAGCGCGTCCATATCGCCGGCCGGGTCGTTCCCTATCTGGAAGGCTTCATCACCGTTTAGCGCGGAAAACGGAAAAGGCCTTAATGCACCACCAGCGAATAGCCGACATAGTGCCCCATGGCCGAGCCCAGTTCCTCGGGTTCGGTCATGTGCACGGAATGCACGGTCACGTCGAAGCGTTGCGCCCAGAAATGCAAGAAGCGGGTCAAGTGCGGATATTCGGGGGCGATGTCGTAGTCCTGCCACAGAAAACTCTGAATCAGATGCGGCCGCCCCGGCGTCTGATACAGGATTTCGACGGTGGTCAATTGCAGCCCGTCGGTCGGCATGTACCGTAGGGGCAAAGCGCTGGTATGGGGCATGGCGACTTCCTCCTCGCAAAGGGATTTAGAAGTCCCGTAGCAAGCCCCGTGCCGACAATGACCCATTGATTTACAACGATTTTTCAAGGAATTGGGGCGGCAAATTCCGCCGCCCCGGCAGAGTTGTCCCGGCAAGGGCGGGATTATCTGCCCGGCTGGGCCTTGAAGAAGCTCCAGATGACGGCGGTGGCATCCAAATCTCTGTCCACCGCGCCCAGCAGGGCGTCGCCGCCCGGTCCCTGGCGCGCTCCCGGCCAGACATGGCCGCCGCCGTCGGTGACATAATGCTCCACCGACGCGCCTTGGCAGCGGGCCGACGTGATCCTGCGGCTGACCAGAGACCCGCTTTTACTCACCACATCGCGGGAAATCTCGCCCGAGCAGCCGTCGATCTTTCGCCACAAAGCCAGCGTGTCGGCCACCGATTCGACCTTTCCGCGATCGATATTGGCCCATTGCAGGACATAGCCGCCGTCCCAGGGAATGAAGCGGTCCTGGGTGCCATGGAAGAACACGGCCGGGACCGGACGGGACGGCGCGCAATCGATTCCCACCGGCATGTTGGCCGCCACCACGGCGATGCCCGATATCCGTTCCGACAGTTCGCAGGCCAACCGCAAAGCCATCATACCGCCATTGGCGATCCCCGCCACATAGACCCGGTGCGGATCGGCCAGACCCGTTCCAGCCAAGCTGTCCACCAGCGCCATCAGAAAGGCGACGTCGTCGGTTTCCACCGCGTGCGGCAAGATCCCGGGCACCAGCCGCCCGTCATTCCAGTGCCGCCCCACCGCCTGGGGATAAACCACCAAAGCGCCCTGGCTTTGCGCCACATCGTCGAAATGGCTGTAGGCCCTGATCTGGCTGGATGTGCCGCCGCCGCCATGCAGAACCAGAATCACCGGCAATGGGCGAGGGGCCGTAGGCGGCACCGCCATCTCGAAGCTTCGTTGCAGGCCGTCGAATTCCATGGTGCTGGCCAAGGCGCCGGGGCAGCCATACAGGAGCCCCGCCGCGACCACCGCCAGAATAGAGAAAATACGCAACATCATGTCCGACATTGGACGGCCATGCCGCCCTCAGGTCAAGCCCGCCGAGGGGCATAAGCGCCCATGGCGGCCATCATGACGACGGAACGGAAACAAAAACGCGAACCGGCAGTCTTTCCCGGTTCGCGTCGAGCTTTAGTCGCCGGCCCGGTCTTGCGCCGGACCGCATCGTCGGTCAGCGGCCGCTCTTGCGGGTAAAGACGAAAGAGAAAACGCCAACGGCGATGACGATAATGGCAGCCAGGAAGCCAAGCGCGATCTGAGCGTCGCCGTCGAGATGAGCGAAGTTCATGCCAACAATCCTCCGGTTATGACCCGCTCTCGGGCCGGAGCATTGACCGGCGTGAAGGCGTCACGCCTTCATCCCCCACCGGTTGCCCCCGCACACGGAACGGAATGACCGGAACTTTATCATGGGTATTAAGGCGATGGCAATCTTAGGGATAAGACGGAACGGTCAGTAGCCATATCCTTGGCGAGGCCGGACCTCGGGCATTTCGTCCATCACCCCCAGGCCGCGCTCGATATCGGCCAGTGTGCGGATATCCTTTTCCGTCACGGAAATCAGATCGTGCAGCTCATCGCCCAGCCGCTCCTGGGCGTTCAAGGTCTTCAGGTTATCGACGATGCCGGAATAGGCCAGATCCAATTTAGCCGCCAACCCGATGGGGTAATTGCGCCCCTGCAGCACCGTTTCGGCACGGTCGCGGATCTTTTCCAGCTTTTCCACCATCAGATTAGTGCCCATGTCCAGCAGGCGTCCGCGCAAGGCATCCAAAGACGCCTTCATCCGCCCCTGGAATTCGCCGCTGACGCCGTTGGCGATCTGATAGACGGCAAGGCCCATCAGATTGCACAGACGCTCGGATGCCTCCAGCATGTCGTGCTTGGCGTCCAGGCGCATTTGCTGGGGCCGGGAATCATCGGACAGCACGCCGCGCAAACCTTCTATTTCGCGCAAGACGCCCTGTGCGGACTGTACCGTAACCGCCACCTGCCGCTCTTCCCGCGACAGAGTTTCCGGCTTTTTGCTCGGGTTGTTCATTTTTATGTACCCGGAGTCTATTTCCCTCACTCCGCCATTCCGGCACATAGTCCAGATCATGCGAAGCCACTGTGTCATGCCATGAATAGGCATGACACTTCAAGCTATCCTGCGGACTAAAAGCGTCATCAATTGGCGCGTTGCAAGTCCCACGGCAACAGAGTATAACGCGCCGACTTCCGCCAAGTGTGGAAAGAGGGAAATGACGGGCAGCAGGGCGGCCATTGGCTTGAACCGCGCCCCCCAATGGATCGCCGCCGGCAACGAATCCCGGCGGCCCCGCAACAATCTTAAGTAGGACGAGAAATACATGGCCACCGAGCGTACCCTGTCGATCATCAAGCCCGACGCTACCCGCCGCAACCTGACCGGCAAGATCAATGCCCGCTTCGAAGATGCCGGCCTGCGCATCGTCGGCCAGAAGCGCCTGCGCCTGACCAAGGAACAGGCCGCCCAGTTCTACTCCGTTCATTCCGAGCGTTCGTTCTTCGGCGAACTGTGCGACTTCATGACCTCCGGCCCGGTCGTCGTCCAGGTTCTGGAAGGCGAGAACGCCGTTCTGCGCAACCGCGAGATCATGGGCGCCACCAACCCGGCCAACGCCGCTCCCGGCACCATCCGCGCCGACTTCGCCGAATCGGTGGAAGCCAACTCGGTGCACGGCTCTGACTCGCTCGAGAACGCCAACATCGAGATCGCTTTCTTCTTCGCCCAGACCGAGATCGTCGGCTAAGAAGAAGCAGAGGATTCCGGCAGGCCTCACGGCCTGCCGACGGTCCTTTCCCGGACCCAGGAATCAAAAAAGCCCCCAGGCTCATCACCTGGGGGCTTTTTCTTGGAATGCCGGAAGATCAGACGAAGCGAACGTCGACGATCTCGTAGCTTTTGGAACCGCCGGGGGTGCTGACCTCGACGGAATCACCGATATGCTTGCCGATCAGCGCACGAGCCAGGGGCGCATGCACCGAAAGACGGCCAGAGCGGATGTCGGCCTCATGAACGCCAACGATCTGATAGATCGACTCGTCGTCGCTATCCTCGTCGGCCAAGGTTACGGTGGCACCGAAGCGGACCATGTCGCCCGACAGGCTGGTGGCGTCGATCACCTGGGCTCGGCTGATAACGTCCTCAAGCTCTGTAATACGGCCTTCGATGAAACTCTGACGCTCGCGGGCGGCATGGTATTCTGCGTTTTCCGAAAGGTCGCCATGCTCTCGCGCCTCGGCGATAGCACGGATAACGGCCGACCGCTCCACGCTTTTCAACTGCCTCAGCTCATCCTCCAGCGTCACAAGGCCGCCTGGAGTCATCGGGATTTTTTCCATCCGATCTTCCTGAAAAGACAAAGAATTCCTGGCGGCAGTGCCATCACCGCCGCCAGTAGCCCTTAAAACGACGAATTAAAATACGACTGGAGCGGAGCAACATCAAGTGCCCCGCCACGCAGAGCCTTAATGGCCGCCACGGCGGCCCGGGCTCCGGCGAGAGTCGTATAGTGGGCGACGTTGTGGGTCAACGCCGTCCGACGGATCGAGAAGCTGTCGGAAACCGCCTGAGCCCCTTCCACCGTGTTGACCACCAGCTGAACCTGACCGGACAGCATGGCGTCGACGCAATGGGGACGGCCCTCCAGCACCTTGTTGACCACGGCGACCTCGATGCCGTTGTCACGCAGATGCGCGGCGGTGCCCGAGGTGGCGATCAGCTTGAAGCCGAGAGCCGCCAGGTTCTTGGCCACGCCGACGATGCCCTTTTTGTCGCCATCGCGCACCGACAGGAAGGCGGTGCCCTCCAGCGGCAAACGGCAACCGCTGCCCAGCTGCGACTTGGCGAAGGCGCGAGGGAAATCGACGTCGATGCCCATGACTTCGCCTGTGGACTTCATTTCTGGCCCCAGCAGGATGTCGACGCCGGGGAAGCGTGCGAACGGGAACACCGCTTCCTTGACCGCCACATGCTTCAGCGGCTGCTCCACCAGATTGAAGGACGACAGGCTTTCACCGCCCATGATGCGCGAAGCGATCTTGGCGATGGGAATACCCGTGGCCTTGGCGACGAAGGGAACCGTGCGGCTGGCGCGCGGGTTGACTTCCAGAATGTAGATGTCGCCGTCCTTCACCGCAAACTGCACGTTCATCAGACCGACGACTTTCAAGGCCTTGGCCAACAGGCCGGTCTGGCGCTTGATTTCGGCGATGATCTCCTTGGTCAGCGAATAAGGCGGCAAAGAGCAGGCCGAGTCGCCGGAGTGAATGCCGGCTTCCTCGATATGCTCCATGATGCCGGCCACGAACACGTCGGTGCCATCGGCCAGACAGTCCACGTCCACTTCGGTGGCGTCCGACAGATAGCGGTCGATCAGAACTGGATTCTTGCCGGTGACCAGCACGGCGTCCTTCATATAGCGTTCCAGGCCGTCGTGATCGTGGACGATGCGCATGGCGCGGCCGCCCAGCACGTAGGACGGACGGATCACCACCGGATAGCCGATCTTTTCGGCGACGGCCTTAGCTTCGTCCAGGGTCATGGCCAAGCCGTTGGCCGGCTGGCGCAGATCCAACTGCTGCAGCAACTGCTGGAAGCGTTCCCGGTCCTCGGCCAGGTCGATGGCGTCGGGGCTGGTGCCCAGAATCGGAATCTGCGCCTTTTCCAAGGCCGCCGCCAATTTCAGCGGGGTCTGGCCGCCGAACTGGACGATCACACCTTTGACGGTGCCCTTGGACTGTTCCTTGCGGACCAGTTCGATGACGGTCTCGGCGGTCAGCGGCTCGAAATACAAACGATCCGAGGTGTCGTAGTCGGTCGAAACGGTTTCCGGGTTGCAGTTGACCATGATGGTCTCTTTGCCGGCTTCCGACAGGGCGTAAGCGGCATGGACGCAGCAATAGTCGAACTCGATGCCCTGGCCGATACGGTTGGGACCGCCGCCCAGGATCACGATCTTCTCGCGATCGGTGGGATCGGATTCGCAATCCGGAGCCTGGATGCCGTCGCCCTCGTAGCAGGAGTACATGTACGGGGTCTTGGACGGGAACTCGCCGGCGCAGGTGTCGATGCGCTTGAACACCGGGTGGACGTTCAGCACTTCGCGGCGGAAGGAGGTTTCCACCAAGGTCTTGCCGGACAGTTCCGACAAGCGTTCGTCCGAGAAGCCCATCTTCTTCACCCGCAGCATGCCGGGGGCGTCGATGGGCAGGCCTTTCTCGCGGATGACCGCCTCTTCGTCGATGATCTCCTTGATCTGCTCAAGGAACCAGCGGTCGTAATAGCAGCAGCTGCGCACGTCCTCGATGGTCAGGCCGTAACGGAAAGCTTGGGCGATGACCAGCAGACGGTCGGCGCGGGGCTGAGACAAGGCAGCCTTGACGGCGTCCTTGTTTTTGCCGCCGTCGGCGCCGGAAATCTCGACCTCGTTCAGGCCGTTCAATCCGGTTTCCATGGAGCGCAAGCCCTTTTGCAGGCTTTCCTGGAAAGTGCGGCCAATGGACATGGCTTCGCCCACCGACTTCATGCTGGTGGTCAGCATGGGATCGGCGCCGGGGAATTTCTCGAAGGTGAAGCGCGGAATCTTGGTGACGACATAATCGATGGTCGGCTCGAACGAAGCCGGGGTGACACCGGTGATGTCGTTCAGCAGTTCGTCCAGGGTGTAGCCGACGGCCAGCTTGGCCGCCACCTTGGCGATAGGGAAGCCGGTCGCCTTCGACGCCAGGGCCGAAGAGCGGGAAACGCGCGGGTTCATCTCGATGACGGTCATGCGACCATCGGCGGGATTGACCGCGAACTGCACGTTTGACCCGCCGGTATCGACGCCGATTTCACGCAGGACCGCCAGACTGGCGTCGCGCATGATCTGGTATTCCTTGTCGGTCAGCGTCAAGGCCGGAGCGACGGTGATGGAATCGCCGGTATGCACGCCCATCGGATCGATGTTTTCGATGGAGCAGATGATGATGCAGTTGTCGTTCTTGTCGCGAACGACCTCCATCTCATATTCCTTCCAGCCCAGCACCGATTCCTCGACCAGCACTTCGTGAACGGGGCTGGCGGCCAGACCGCCGGCCACGATCTGCTCGAACTCCTCGACGTTGTAGGCGATGCCGCCACCGGTGCCGGCCAGGGTGAAGCTGGGACGGATGATCGAGGGCAGGCCGACGACGGACATGGCTTCGCGGGCTTCGGCCAGAGTCCGGACCACGCGGGACTTCGGCGATTCCAGACCGATCTTATCCATGGCGTCGCGGAACAGCAGCCGGTCCTCGGCCTTGGCGATGACCTCGCGCTTGGCGGCGATCATCTCGACTCCGAATTTGTCCAGAGTGCCGTCGTCGGCCAGAGCCATGGCGGTATTCAGCGCGGTCTGCCCGCCCATGGTCGGCAGCAGGGCGTCGGGACGCTCTTTCTCGATGATCTTGGCGACGATGTCGGGAGTGATCGGCTCGATATAGGTGGCGTCGGCCAGACCGGGGTCGGTCATGATGGTGGCCGGATTGGAGTTCACCAGGATGACCCGGTAGCCTTCCTCTTTCAGAGCCTTGCAGGCCTGCACGCCCGAATAATCGAACTCGCAGGCCTGACCGATGACGATCGGGCCGGCGCCGATGATGAGGATGGACTTGATATCTGTACGTTTGGGCATAGGACCGTCCGGTCTGAGAAGTCTTGAGGGCGAGATGAGGGCGCGAGGCTGAGATCAGCCCCGCCGCTCGATCAAATCGACGAAACGCTGGAACAGGTAGTGGCTGTCTTGCGGACCGGGGCTGGCTTCCGGGTGATATTGCACCGAAAATACCGGCTTGCCTTCCAGGGCCAAGCCTTCCACCGAACCGTCGAACAGCGAACGGTGCGTCACCCTGACGCCGGCCGGCAGGCTGTCCTCAAGCACAACGAAGCCATGGTTTTGGCTGGTGATCTCCACCTTGCCCGTGGTCAGATCCTTGACCGGATGGTTGGCGCCGCGGTGGCCGGTTTCCATCTTGGTCGTCTTGCCGCCCAAGGCCAGGGCCAGCATCTGATGGCCCAGGCAGATGCCGAATAACGGCAGCCCGGCATCGACCACGCCCTTGATCATCGGCACGGCGTATTCCCCGGTAGCCGCCGGATCGCCGGGGCCGTTGGACAGAAACACGCCGTCAGGCTTATGAGCCAGAACCTCGGCCGCGGAAGTCTTGGCAGGAACCACCGTCACCTTGCAGCCAGCATCGGCCAGACAGCGCAGAATATTCTGCTTGGCGCCGAAATCGACGGCCACCACATGGAAGCGCGGATTTTCCTGGCGGGCATAGCCCTTGCCGCGGCTCCACAGGGCCTCGTCCCACGAATAGGTCTGAAGACAGCTGACATCCTTGGCCAGATCCATGCCTTCCAGACCGGGCCACTGGGTGGCCTTGGCCAGCAGGGCCGGCAGGTCGAATTCACCGTCGGGAGCATGCACGATGGTGCCGTTGGGAGCCCCCTGCTCGCGGATGCGCCGTGTCAGGGCCCGGGTATCGACGCCGCAGATGCCGACGATGTTGTTGGCCTTCATCCAGGCGTCGAGATGGCGGGTCGAGCGCCAGTTGGATGGCTGGGTGATGTCGGCCCGCAAGACGGCGCCGCGCGCCGCCGGAGTGACGCTTTCCAAATCTTCCTGGTTGGTGCCGATATTGCCGATATGCGGGAAGGTGAAGGTGATGATCTGCCCGGCATAGCTGGGATCGGTCAGCACTTCCTGATAGCCGGTCATCGAGGTATTGAAAACGACCTCGCCCACCGACGAACCGGCGGCACCGATGCCTCGGCCCCACAGCACGGTTCCGTCCCCAAGGATGAGGGCGGCCGTCGCCCCTGGCGGGCGCGGGCTGAAGGTGCGGGCTTCCGGCTTATCGTGAGTCATAAAGGGTTCCTTGACTTCCAGGTGTGGCCGCGCGCGAACGGAGGTGAGCCGGCAAAGTTGCGGCTCACCCCTGTGGGAGCGGCCATGGAGCCGCCGCCCAATCGGTGCAGGCAAATTGCGGTGTAGATATGCAAAACCGCACGCGCCGTCAAGTCCTGGATGATTTTTAAATTATCGTTGTGTTTCAATGGCTTATAAACTTGATTTTGTCGAAGCTTTACTGTAGGCTCCCAAGCTTCCACAACACCGGGGGAGGATAAGTGGCCGCCATGCTGCGCCAGCGCCTGAACGATGCCTTAAAAACGGCTATGCTTTCCAAGGATGCCCGTTCCGTGTCCACCGTGCGCCTGATCTTGGCCGCCCTGAAGGACCGCGATATCGCCGCCCGCCCCCGGGGCCTGGCCGACGGCATCCCGGAAGAGGAAATCCTGTCGATGCTGCAATCGATGATGAAGCAGCGCCGCGAGAGCATCTCCCTCTACGAACAGGGCGGCCGCCTTGAACTGGCCCAGCAGGAAGCCGAAGAGATCGCCATCATCGAGAAGTTCCTTCCCGCGCAGTTCTCCGAAGCCGAAGTGGCCGAGGCGGTCAAGACCGTCATCGCCGAAATCGGCGCGCAGGGATTGAAGGACATGGGGCGCACCATGGCCGCTTTGAAGGAGCGTTACGCCGGCCAGATGGACTTCACCAAGGCCAGCGCCACGGTCAAGGCCCAACTGGCGTAAGCCTTTTTCCGCGCCATATATAGGATCGCCTCCTATAGTGGAGTGGAGCGTCTCCGGCACAGGGGTGCGAACCCGCCATGGCTTTCCCGCCTTCCTTTTTGGACGAGCTGCGCACAAGGCTGTCACTGGCAACGGTGATCGGCCGCAAGGTGCGCCTTGTCCGCAAGGGGCGGGAACACATGGGTCTGTGCCCCTTCCACAATGAGAAATCGCCCAGCTTCACGGTAAACGAGGAGAAGGGCTTCTATCATTGCTTCGGCTGCGGCGCCCACGGCGACGTCATCACTTTCGAGATGCAGACCCATCACCTCAGCTTTCCCGAGGCGGTGGAAAAACTGGCTGGGGAAGCCGGGCTGGATGTTCCCGTCCAGGCGCCGGAAGAGCGGGAGCGGGCCAAGCGCGCCGCCTCGCTGTACGACGCCATGGAAGCCGCCTGCGCCTTCTTCGAGAAGGAGCTGCGCGGCCCCGCCGGTCACGCCGGCCTGAGCTATCTGAAAAACCGGGGGCTGGACGACCGCACCATCGCCCGTTTCCGCCTGGGCTTTTCTCCCGACAGCCGCACCGCCCTGAAGCAATTCCTGAAAGCCGCCGGCATTTCCGAAGCCCAGGGCGTCGAGGGCGGCCTGCTCAAAAAACCCGACGGCGGCGGCGACAGCTTCGACCTGTTCCGCGGCCGGGTGATGTTCCCCATCACCGACCGTCGAGGCCGGGTCATCGCCTTTGGCGCCCGCACCCTGGGCGACGGCCAGCCGAAATACATCAATTCCCCGGATACGCCGCTGTTTCACAAGGGCAACGTGCTCTACGGCCTGGCCCAGGCCCGCGAGCCCGCCATCAAGACGGGTTGCTTCATCGTCTCCGAGGGCTATATGGATGTCATCGCCCTGCACAGAGCGGGCTTCGACAACGCGGTGGCACCTTTGGGCACCGCCCTGACCGAGCAGCAGATCGAAATGATGTGGACCATGGTGGACGAACCTATCGTCTGCCTGGACGGCGACAGCGCCGGCCAGCGAGCCGCCTCCCGCGCGGCCGAGCGGGCTCTGACCGTCCTGAAACCGGGAAAATCCCTGCGCTTCGCTGTGGTTCCCGCCCCCGAAGACCCCGACAGCCTGATCCGCCAGCACGGTCCCGCCGCCATGCAAGAGGTGCTGGACCGGGCAGAACCCCTGTCCGACATGCTGTGGCGCACCCATTTCGCCACCCATCCCCTGAGCACTCCGGAACAGCGCCAGGGATTGGAGCGCGACATCCGTCATTTCTTCGAGGTCGTCAAGGACGAAGGCCTGCGCAAGGATTACGGCTACGATTTCGTCCAGCGCGCCCGCGACGCCGCCCGCCGCCAACGGGACGCCAACCGCCCCGCCCCCTACCAGAGCGGCGGCGGACGCTTCCAGGCCGGCGGCAACCGCCCGGGCTTCGGCCCGGCCAAACCCAAGGCGCGCAGCTATACCCAACGGGATTACACGGGCCGCGTGCTCATCGCCGCCCGCCCCAATCCGGTTCCGCCCTCTCCCTGGCTGCATGCCGAACGGCTCCTGCTGATGACCGTGATCTGCCACCCACGGTTGCTGGAAGAGGTGTTCGAGAATCTCGGAAGGCTGCAGTTTACAGATTCCGCCCTTGACAAGCTTCGACAGGAAGTCTTAAAGGCTCTCGATACCTGGGGCGGCCTTGATTTCGAGGGGGTGCAGCGCCACCTACGTTCATGCGGTTTTTCGCAGACCTTGGACTGCCTGTTGGAAGCCAGTGCTCATGTCCCTGCGGCGTTTTCCAGACCTGACGCGCCTCTCGATGTTGCGCGCGCCGGATGGGAGGTGCTGTTCAGGCAGTACATGCAAAAGGAACTGACGATCGACCTTCAGCAGGCCGAGCAAGCCTTGGCCGAGAATCTGACGTCCGATCGGATGGAGCGTTTGAGTGCCCTCGTCTGGTCGAAGGATGAAGGCACGGATCAATAATCGGATCGCCGTTCCGCCCTGGCCGGGCGGACGCGGTCTTTTTGTCATTATCGCCAGGCGGCGTACCCCCCAGGGGGGACGGGGCGCCGCAACGGGGAGCAGAGACTGAATGGCTAGCAAAGCGACGAATACGGCAGACGTTTCCGAAGGCCAGGAAGAGACTCTGGACGGTCCGCTGCTGGACACCATGGGTATCGCCGTCAAAAAGATGGTGGCCCGTGGCAAGGAGCGCGGCTACATCACCTATGACGAGCTGAACGCGGCCCTGCCGCCCGACGAGGTGTCTTCCGAACAGATCGAGGACACCATGTCCATGCTGTCCGAGATGGGCATCAACTTGGTCGAGAGCGAAGAAGGCGAGGAAGCCCAGGCCACCGAGGAAAGCGAGTTCAGCGGCGAAGGCGAAATGCCCACCGCCGGCAACGTGGACGAGGAAGACCTTGGCCGCACCGACGATCCCGTCCGCATGTACCTGCGTGAAATGGGCTCGGTCGAGCTGCTGTCCCGCGAAGGCGAAATCGCCATCGCCAAGCGCATCGAAGCCGGCCGCGAGATGATGATCGGCGGCATCTGCGAAAGCCCCATGACCATCCGCGCGGTGCTGGAATGGCACGACGCCCTGGTCGAAGGCAAGATGCTGCTGCGCGACATCATCGATCTGGACGCCACCTACGGCAGCCCTGGCGCCGAACTGTCGGAAGAGGAACTGGAAGCCGGTCCGCCGGAAGAGCCCGCCCCCAGCGCTGCCGCCGATGATGAATCGGAAGCCAAGGAGCCCGCCGAGGGCGGCGAGGAAACCGAGGAAGGCGCCGCGCCCGAGGAAGGCGAGGGCGAAGGCGAGGCCGAGGACAACAGCATCTCCCTGGCCGCCATGGAACTGGAGCTTCTGCCCCAGGTCATCGAAACCTTCGAGGGCATCGCCGACACCTACGCCAAGATGCAGAAGGTGCAGGAACAGCGTCTGGCCGCCCTGCAAAAGGGCGAGAAGGTGCCGCCCGCCACCGAAAAGAAATACGACAAGCTGAAGACAGAGCTGATCGAACTGATGGACGGCGTGCACCTGAACAACGCCCGCATCGAGCAATTGGTCGATCACATGAACGAGTTGAACCGCCGCCTGATGGGCCAGGAAGGCCGTCTGCTGCGTCTGGCCGAATCGTGCAAGATCAAGCGTCAGGACTTCCTCGACAGCTATTTCGGCAGCGAATTGGACCCCACTTGGCTGGAACGCGTCTCCGAGCGCCCGGGCAAGGGCTGGAAGGATTTCGCCGGCAAGCATCTGAGCGACGTCAACAGCATCCGCTCGACCATCGGCGACATCTCTCAGGAAGCCGGGCTGCCGATCTCGGAATACCGCCGCATCGTCGCCACTGTTCAGCGCGGCGAGCGCGAGGCCAGCAAGGCCAAGAAGGAAATGATCGAGGCCAACCTGCGTCTCGTCATCTCCATCGCCAAGAAATACACCAACCGCGGACTGCAATTCCTTGACCTGATCCAGGAAGGCAATATCGGCCTGATGAAGGCCGTCGATAAGTTCGAATACCGCCGCGGCTACAAGTTCTCGACCTACGCCACCTGGTGGATTCGTCAGGCCATCACCCGCTCCATCGCCGATCAGGCCCGCACCATCCGCATTCCGGTGCACATGATCGAGACCATCAACAAGCTGGTGCGCACCAGCCGCCAGATGCTGCACGAGATCGGCCGCGAGCCGACCCCCGAAGAACTGGCCGAAAAGCTGTCCATGCCCTTGGAGAAGGTGCGCAAGGTCTTGAAGATCGCCAAGGAGCCGATCTCTCTCGAAACTCCCATCGGCGACGAGGAAGACAGCCATCTCGGCGATTTCATCGAGGACAAAAACGCCGTCCTGCCGCTGGATGCCGCCATCCAGGCCAATCTGCGCGAAACCACCACCCGCGTTCTGGCCAGCCTGACCCCGCGTGAGGAACGCGTCCTGCGCATGCGCTTTGGCATCGGCATGAACACCGACCATACCCTCGAAGAAGTCGGTCAGCAGTTCTCGGTCACCCGCGAACGCATCCGTCAGATCGAGGCCAAGGCTCTACGCAAGCTGAAGCATCCCTCGCGTTCGCGCAAGCTGCGCAGCTTCCTGGACACCTAGACGCAGATGCCGTTCCAGAAATGCGAAACGCCGCCCAATCGGGCGGCGTTTTCGTTTACACGGTCCGAAGTGTTTCAGTCGGTGCCGCCGTACCGCTTTTCGGCGTCGCGGATGACCTCCAGCCCCTGCATCATCTCGGCGGCCATGAAATCGGCCCGTTTGATGGGGCCGCCGGCCCGGGCATGAGGAAAGGCCAGAGCAAAGGCGTTCATCTTCACCGTCAGGCCGCACAAGGCGGCGCCGATGGTCAAATGATGCCGTTCGATCATGGCCTTGACCGAACGGAACTCCTCCTGGCTGATATTGTCCCACATCTGCTTGGTGCGCCTTTCGAACAATTCCAGACGGCCGGTGATGCTGGCGGTCACGGAATTGATGACTTCCTCGATATGATCGCAGGTGCGCATCAGGTTGGTATTCTGCTTCAACTGGAAATGCTTGCGGATCGGCGTCAAGGCGTCCAGTGCCGCCGTGAAATAGGGAGCCAGACGCTCCAGGCAATGGCGGAAATAGGACAGCGACATGAAGGTGTCGCCATAGTTTTCCAGGAACCGCGGCACGCCCATGACGTCGATGCCCAGCGTGTTGGCCATGTTGAACAGGCGTTCCCGCGCCTTCTCCACATCCGGGTCGCGGAACATGCGCAACAGATCGTCATAGGTTTCCACCTGCGCCGAGTCGTCGCCATAAATCATCTTGGTCAGCGGACGGGTGAACAGGATCATGTATTGCGCCAACTCAGCCTCTTTCTCGGGGCTGAGCCGCAGACTTTCCACGTCGTTGACCTTGATGTTCTGCTCACGCAGGCAGATGCGCAACGAATAGACGTCGTAGCTGGGAATGAAGGCCAGCTTGCGCAGCATGATCAGATCGGGATGCAGCTCCCCCGCCGGCCAGTTGCACACGGACGGCAAGGCATCGATGGTCACCTGCCCCGATCCGGCCTGGCGGTCATAGAAAAGCTCGACCATGCTTTGCAGCCGGGCATTTTTGATCAGGCGGGCGGTCTGAAGCTGCGGCGTCGTGATCGGCAGAACGGACAACGGCAATATGAACATCGAGTCCATATCCGTATCTTCGATCGGCTTAAGGATATCTTCCATTCGGCTCCAGCCCGTTCCCACCCCGCGGCACGCACAGGCTACTTGCCCTTGCCCTTATGTTCAATGCGAGAAGGACGGACGATCCGCCAAAAGCGTCTCGGCCTCAATAAAACCACCCGATAAGAGCGCCTATCCTCTTGCGCCAAGCCATACCGTCTCAAGGATGAAACAGGACAGGGCATTCGGCTTCTGGTATCGTTTCAAACGGATAAGGTGAAAAACCACGCCCGGGAGGAACCCGCAGAATGAACCGTCCAGACCAAGTCAATCCTTACGAGACCGACCTTGACCGGAACGACGCCAACTATGTTCCGCTGACCCCGCTGGCCTTCATGGAACGGGCCGCGGCGGTATACCCCGATCAGCCCGCTGTGATCTACGGCTCCGTCCGCCGCAATTGGGCGGAAACCTATGCCCGCTGCCGCCGACTTGCCTCGGCCTTGGCCAAGCGCGGCATCGGCATCGGCGACACCGTGGCGGTCATGGCCACCAATACCCCGGAATTGTTCGAGGCGCATTTCGGCGTCCCCATGACCGGCGGCATCCTGAACGCCATCAACACTCGCCTAGACACCGCCAGCGTCAAATTCATCCTGGAACATGCCGAAGCCAAAATTCTCATCACCGACCGGGAATTTTCCAAGGTCGTCGGACCGGCCGTCGAAGCCATGGCGGCCAAGCCGCTGGTGATCGACATCGACGATCCCCAGTACGAGGGTGGCGAATTGCTCGGCCCCCTGGATTACGAGGCACTGCTGGCCGACGGCGATCCCGAATTCGACTGGCTGCGCCCTTCGGACGAATGGAACGGCATCGCCCTGAACTACACGTCAGGCACCACGGGCAACCCCAAGGGCGTGGTTTACAGCCATCGCGGCGCCTATCTGAACGCCATCGACAACATCCTGCGCTGGGGCATGCCGCTGAAGCCGGTCTATCTGTGGACTCTGCCGATGTTCCATTGCAATGGCTGGTGCTTCCCCTGGACCCTGGCCGTCAACGCTGGCACCAGCGTCTGCCTGCGTTCCGTGCGTCTGGAAAGCATCATGGACTTGATCAAGACCGAGAAAGTCAGCCATTTCTGCGGCGCGCCCATTGTTCTAAACATGATCGTCAACGCTCCCGACGAGATGAAGACCGGCATCGATCATAAGGTCGAGGTCATGACCGCCGGCGCCGCTCCGCCCGCCGCCATCATCGAGGGCATGGAGCGCATGGGCATCAATGTCACCCATGTCTATGGACTGACCGAAGTCTACGGCCCCACCGTCTTCTGCGCCTGGCAGGAAAAATGGGACGATCTGTCCATCGAAGACAAGGCCCGCGTCAAAGCCCGCCAAGGCGTGCGCGGCCCGATCATGGAAGGAGCCATGGTCGCCGACCCCATCGACATGACGCCGATGCCCAAGGACGGCGAATCCATGGGCGAAATCTTCATGCGCGGCAACAACGTCATGAAGGGGTATCTGAAGAATCCCAAAGCCACCGAGGAAAGCTTCAAGGGCGGCTGGTTTCATACCGGCGATCTGGCTGTCTGGCATCCCGACGGCTATATCGAGATCAAGGACCGCTCCAAGGACATCATCATTTCGGGCGGCGAGAACATCTCCAGCCTTGAGGTAGAAGATGTCCTTTACCGCCATCCGGCGGTGCTAGAAGCGGCCGTAGTCGCCCGGCCCGACCCGAAATGGGGCGAAACGCCTTGCGCCTTCCTGACCCTCAAACCCGGCGCGAAGGTGACCAAGGACGACATCACCGCCTGGTGCCGCGAACATCTGGCACATTACAAGGTGCCGCGCAGCATCGTCTTCGGCGCGCTGCCCAAGACTTCGACCGGCAAAATTCAGAAGTTCGAGCTGCGCAAGCAGGCCAAGGAACTCTGACGACCGTCGACCTCAGCCCTCGCCCGTGGCCTCCGTTGAAGGATGGCATTTTCCGCCACCACGGGCGAGCGGTCCGGTCATTGCCGCGATGTGCGGCGAAGGATAGCCTCCGCGCCGCCGACTCTCCGCTGATGAAGGAGCATTCCCAACATGACTGCCTATCTTCCGCCCATCCGCGACATGGAATTCGTTTTGCGCGATCTGGCTGACCTGGAAGGCATCGCCACGCTGCCGGGCTTCGAAGAAGCCTCCAACGAATTGGTTTCCAGCGTGCTTGAGGAAGCCGGCCGTATCGCCGAGGAAGTTCTGGCCCCGCTGAACCAGGCCGGCGACCGTCAGGGCGCCAAGCTGGTGGACGGCAAGGTGCGGACCGCCGAAGGCTGGCAGGCCGCCTTGGACACTCTGGTAGAAGGCAACTGGCTGGGCCTGCCCTATGATCCCGAATGGGGAGGCATGGGTCTGCCCGGCCTGGTCAACGTCGCCGTCGGCGAGATGTGGCAGGCTGCCAACATGTCGTTCGCCCTGTGCCCTATGCTGACCCAGGGCGCCGCCAACGCGATCGTCGAATGCGGCTCGAAGGAGCAGAAAGCCGCCTATCTGCCCAATCTGGTGTCGGGAAAATGGGCCGGGACCATGAACCTGACTGAATCCGGGGCCGGTTCCGACCTGGGCTCCATCCGCACCAAAGCGGTGAAGAATGGCGACCACTATCTGATCAGCGGACAAAAAATCTTCATCACCTACGGCGATCACGAAATGGTGGAAAACATCATCCATCTGGTTCTCGCCCGCACTCCCGACGCCCCTCCCGGCGTCAAGGGCATCTCGCTGTTCATCGTCCCCAAGTTCCTGGTCAATGCCGATGGCTCCCTTGGGGACCGCAACGACGTGCATGCCGTGTCGCTGGAACACAAGATGGGCATCCATGCCAGTCCCACCGCCGTAATGTCTTTCGGCGATCAGAGCGGAGCGGTCGGATACCTCGTCGGAGAGGAAAACCGCGGTCTGGAATATATGTTCGTGATGATGAACCACGCCCGCCTGAACGTCGGCATCCAGGGGCTGGCCATCGCCGAGCGCGCCTATCAGCAAGCCAGAACCTACGCCCGCGAACGCGTTCAGGGCAAGGCCGTCGGCTGCTCGGAAAAAGGCGGCATCGTCGATCATCCCGACGTGCGACGCATGCTGATGAGCATGAAATCTCAAGTGGAAGCCATGCGCGCCATCGCCTATGTGGCGGCCGCCGCTTTGGACGTCGCTCACGGCCATCCCGATGCCGAAGCCAAGGAAAAGGCCCACCGCATGGCCGAATTCCTCAACCCCATCGTCAAAGGCTGGTGCACCGAAGTCGGCAACGAAGTCGCCTCGTTGGGCGTACAGGTCCATGGCGGCATGGGCTACATTGAGGAAACTGGCGCCTGCCAGCATCTGCGCGACGCCCGCATCACCACCATTTATGAAGGCACCACCGCCATTCAGGCCAACGATCTGGTCAACCGGAAAATTCTGCGCGACCAGGGTGCCACCGCCCGCCTGGCCTTAGCTGATGTGGCGGCATTGGCGGAAGAGCTGTCAGGCAAGTCCGACGAGTTTCTGAAGGGCATTGGCAGCGAACTGGCCGCCGCCGCCGCTGTGGCCCTGCAATCGGTGGAATGGCTGTTGGGCGCCGCCGTGCGCGAGCCTCGTCTGCCCGCGGCTGCCGGTGTGCCGCTGCTGCGCCTGCTGGGTTATGTCTTCGGCGGCTATCAATTGGCCCGCGCCGCCAAAATCGCCCGCGCCCGTCTGGACGCCAACGACGGCGATCAGGGCTTCTATTTATCGAAACTGGCCACCGCCTGGTTTTACGCCGAAAGCATCCTGCCTCAGGTTTACGGCCTGGGCATCACCATCACCAAGGGATCCCGCACGGTCATGACCGTGGTGCCGGACCAGTTATAGCTTTGAAAAAACGGGCTTTCCACCGGAAGGCCCGTCTCTTTTCTTTACCCGCAAATTCGAATCTGTTCCCGCAATTGAGAATAATCCTCTACCACCTTGGCGGCAGCACTGTCTTCGCCCAGGCTATGAAGTTCTTTGGCCAACTGGGTTTTGAAGGCGGCATCGTAATCGCCCAAAGGTGGACAATCACCGCTCCGCAGATCAGAGCATCCGCACAGCAGCGTCGATAGTGTCAGGATGACGGCAGGCCAACTGCGCATTCTTCACCTCCGCGGTATTTTCAGCCTGGATCAGCCGAGCCCGCCTGCTGCCGGCTAGATCAGCCAGCAGCAAAGGCAGCAGCCCGAAAAGAGCCTGGAGCAGCTGCCCCAGCAAAGCCGTCAAAGCCATCAGACCGCCGCCGGGGTAACGGACTGAGGCGAGGACGGCAGCGGCACCGAACCGGGCAGGACCAGGGTCGGATCCAGCTTGGCCATGCGAGCCAGCAGTAGATCAGCCACATGCTGATCGGTCAGTCCCAAGGACTTCAGAGCGGCAGGAGCCTGAGCAGCGACAAAGGACAAACCCAACTGCACAGCGGCATTGCGGGTTTCCACCTTGGCGAAGTCAGCATGACCCAGCAGGGTCATCAGATGACCTTGGGCAAAATTGACCGCTTCGGTCAGAAGGCCGTCCAATTGCTGGCTCATCTCAGTGTCGGCTGCGATGTTGGCGCGCTTCTTCACCCAAGCCGCGGCCCAGGTGGCGGTAGCGGCCAGCACGGCGATCAGGAGTTGGGCCAGCAGCGCGGCCAGCGGCGTCAGATCGACAATGGAAGCATGATCCATAGAGAATCTCCTTAAACTGCAGACATGAAAAAACCGCCGGGCGAAAGCCAAACGGCGGATGGGGGCGTGAATTTAGGGCTGCGTGTTTACGAGCAGGCCGTCTTCCAGCGGGATAGATAGCCTTCGATGGTGGCCGCACCACCGGCCGTATTATACCAGCGTTTGTAAAACGCCGCCTGCGCCGGAATGTCACCTGCCGCCGGAAGAGTTTCCGGGCAACGGTAGTACAGCAGCCGAGCCATCGCAGCGGCATAAAGCATATTGCCCGCCATCTGGTTCAACCGTCCCATCCCAGACACCAGCAGAGATGAAGTTTTTACGGACAGATCGACGTGATGCGGCAGAAAACTGCTCCACAAGTCGTCATGGGTCCGCGGCTCCATCTGAAAAATACCGATGGCGGGTCCCAGTCCCAGTTGATGCAAATAAACGCCGCCAAGGCTCTCCTGCAAGGCGGTGCCCAGAAGCAACTCCTCGGCTGCCTGACCGCCCAGGCCTATTACCGACAAAGCCGGGGCGATAACCAACTGGCGTAGATGAACAGGAAGGATACCGGCACTCATGGCGCCCCCTTTCCGCCGCAAGGGGTGACGATCGCATCCAATTTACCTTCGATGCGGCTCAAACGGCCGTCAAGCCGTTCCTCCAACGACCTTAAATCATCCGTTTTGACAAAACGGCGCTCACACTCCACCTGATGACGCTGCAACCAAGTTCGCAATTCGTGAATCGCGTCCCAGACATTGTCGTGATGAGTAGCTTCGCCATCCTGGTGCTTGTCCAGACGCGTCCACAGCAGAAAGAAGCCTCCTCCTAAAAGCGGCAGCATCACTACCGTCAAGACGCTCCAAACAGAAATACTTTCGGCTCCCATCATAGGGCCTCCTGTCCACGGATAACGCGGCGGTTGTTTATTTTCGTCAATAAAGGCCTAGGGAGGTCGCCTTTAGCGATGACACCTTTAGCAATCAATAGAACGGCGAGATCTTCCAGGCCGCGACTCATGGATGCGTCGGATCCTTGAAGATTCAAGCGTTCAACGCTCTGCTGGATACCCGCTGCTTTGGCCGCAGCATCCCGCTCGGCATTCGAAATCCAGCCGCCATTGCCATCGGGATCGTATGTATCATCGGGACGCGGATCCGTCGGTTTGTCGCCAGAACTGCGCCGCTCACCGATATAATAGCCGCTCTCTGCACTCATGAAATAGCCGAACATGATCACCATCCTCTCTCAACCACAGCTCCGAATCGCCAATTTGCTGCCGTGACAGTCGTGGGCCCTCCCCCCGCTTTTTGGGGAATAATGCAAGTATAGACGGCGGCCGAGGTCCAACTGATCGTGTTGCGATCCATCGCCGGCGCCGTCTGAGTGAAGTGCCAGTTGGTATCGACGCCGCCAACCCAGGGCAACCGGGTTCCTGGGGAGTAACCAAGCTCGGCGGTGATACATTCGAGGTAAATCATCGGCGCGGCTACGGGCTTAGAACCGACGTTGTGATTAAGGGAAATGCTGGTGTTGACGCCGGGGATCGTTCCGACAAGCCCGGAATCGCAATACCCCCGAAACACATAGCTGACGACACTATTGACTGTCGCCAACCCGGCGATGGCCTCGCCCAGATAGAGCTTATTCGAGGCAGAAAATGCCGGGTTATTTCCGGCCACAGCACTGGCGGCGTTCGGAGTCCGCATCACCATGCTGGTGACGTCGAACCAATCCGAGGCATAACCAGGAACGCCGAACGAGGATAGAGCAGTCTGAGGAACGAAGGTACTCCCGGCAGGGTGACGGCAATATGGCAAGAATTCGAAGCCCTGCACATTGCCCGTGAAATATACATTCGAACTGCCGGCGACAGCGCCAATGCCAATAGTAATACCCGTTCCGGCACAAATCCTGGCCGTCGAGGTGATGCTCTGGTCCATCACGCCATCAAGGTACAGGTAATATTTCCCGGCGACCGGATCGTACGTGAATTCGAGATCATGCCAACCAACCGTGACGCTGCCCGTACCGTTGGTGTTGCTGGCAATGTCCCAGCCAGTTCCGTTGGAGGAGGCGTACAAGCAGGTTTTGCCGGCGCTGGTTACACCCAGCGACAAGCCGTAAAGAGAGGTGTTGACACAATACATCAGCCCCATGTTCGCCAGAGAGGCGACATAGAATGGGATATGGATGGTAAAAGCCCCATTCGGACTGCTGCTGAGAGAGGTAATGGAAACCGTCTTGATGTAGGAGGATGCCGATCCAGTCAGCACTGCGGAATAGGTGCCGCTATATTTCGGACTGGCATTGGAAAACGTTACCCCCGCACTCGTCCAGGCATTGCCGAAATCATCCAGGATGGAGTTGTTCAAATCCAGCTTGGCCTGAGCCGCTTGATTATAAGCCGGCCCATATTGCGGCGGCGCCAAGGTCGAACCACCGCCGACTGCTCCCGCCGTGGCTCGGCTGGCATAGAGATACGATAAATTGTTGGCCGGCAGGGCACCAAAGAAGCCCGCGACATCCGCCGTCATCCGCTCGACGTAATCGATAGCGCCGACAGAGCCAAAACCGGCGGCGAATGCCAGAACCAATGGTGATGCGGAGGCCAGCAAAGATGGAGACAATCCTGCTCCACTCGAAATAAAGACGGCTTTTCCCGAACTGTCGGCAGCGCCGCTCAAAGCCGTCTGCCGCACCGGCACCGATGCGGCAACTGAAGCCTTGACCACGGCCGCCTGATAGGAAATGCACTGCCAGTTCCCCCCTCCCAACGACAAGAACTGAGCGGTATCCCCCGCCGATGCAACGATATTTGCCGCTCCTGGCAGAATGAGCGATACGGCGTTATGGATTAGCGTCAAAGAGTTCGAGAACAGCAGGGTATAAATAATGCCTGCCGGCGCACTGCCGCCAAAGCTCGTGATAGCGATGGTTCCCGTGACACTGACGGTACGGGTCGTGGCGGTTCCCAAATCAAGAACTGCGGCCGAAGCCTGAACGGAAAGTCCGTAAGCCGCCGGCAACACCATCACCGTGAAAGTGCCTGCCGCATCGGTGACGACCTGGGCCAGATACCCCTTGGGTAAAACCACGCTGCCACTGGAAGTGCCGTTCAAGCTGTCGCCGCCATTGGCCAGCTGAATGGTCACACCGCCCGCCTTGGCAAAAACCGACACCATCCAGTTGGTGCTGAGCGTATTGCTGGCCGGCAGCGTCAGCGTCGTCACCGCCGATGCCACCAGCAGCTGGCCGTTCATGGACAACGACGCCGTAACGCCACCCGCCACAGCGCTGGTACCGGCAGAACCGACCGGACTGAAAACGCCGTTGGTCTCGTCGATACTCCCCAACAAGATCCAGGCATCATCGGCCTGGTTCCGCAGATAGAGTTTGTTCTGGGCGGTGTCGTGCCACATCAGTCCGGCAAGACTGCCCAATCCGAGGACAGAAGCCGTGGGCGCGGTACTGCCGCTGAACAAGCTGGCCAAACTGGCCAAGGCGCCGTTCACCCCCACGACCATATCCAGTCCCTTCAGCGGTGAAGAGGTGGAAATCTGCAAGACGTTTTGTGTCATGGATCAATATCCTTGCGCGATAATGTTGACGGTGCGGACAACGGCTTGACCGCCATTGAGCACCTGGATGAAAAAGCCGCTTTTGGTCAGTTCGGAGATAACCGGCGTGTCGGCGGAATCGCCGTTCAGCACGGTAGCCAACACATTGGGAGCGTCCTCGCCGTTGGGACCGCCGTTGAAAGCCGCAGCCGGATTGCCGCCCAAACCGTCGGTGAAATTGACCTGCAGGCCGGAAATCGGCACCGCCAAGCCGGTGAAACTGTCCAGCCGGTCCGGCACATCCACCAGAAACGAGAAGCCCTCGACCACCGGCACCGCTGTGACATCCCGGGTAGACACCAGCAGGCGGGCGTCATAAGCCCTGGCCAAATAGCTGCCGGCCGTCCAGCTTTGCCAGTCGCCCCACGCCACCGCGTCCTGAGACAGGCGGATTTGCGGAGAAACACTGACCGAAGGCCCAAGATTGACCCCGCAGACATCCTGCAAGAGCAACACATCCCTTTCGAACCGTAAATCCTGACGGCAGGGCTGCCCCATGGCTTGAACATTGATGGCGACAGGGCAATTGACGATCCGCCCAACATCGATCCGATGTTTCTCGGGAATGGTGTAAGTCCCCGAGATTTCTGCACCGTCGCCGTAAATCACATCGGCCAGAGACGGAATATCGACATCCGAAAGATCGGCCGCCCCAGACATCTGCAAATAACCATGCACGACGCTCAGGCCGGACTTCGCACCGCTCCACCCCGTGGCCCATTCGTCATGACTGGCAATGACGTTGCTGACGATCTGGGCACCAGATACCGAAATCATGGCGGGAACCGCCGAATAGATTTCGTAGCCGTCGGCCACGGTAAAATGCGCCGCCACCCAATAAACGCCGTCACCCGCAGTCGGAGCCTGAGGTACCGAGGTGCGGCGGATGAAGACGGCGCTGTTCCAGCTCGCCCCCTTGCGGATCTCGAAATCGGGGCTGCGCTCGTCGCTGATGGAATCCCATGTCAATTGCGCAATGCCGGAAACATAAGCACAGCTCAGACCGGTGATGTTCGGCAAAGGCAGTGTCAGCGCGCTGCCCTGAACCGTGAAGCTGTATGGCGCAACGTCGGCCAGGCTTTGCTCCGCCCCGCCGAACAAATTGAACGAGGTGAACTTGATCTGCAGCGTCTTGCCGATATGGGCGGCGGTGAAGGCATATTTGAAAATGCCGCCGTCCAGACGGGCGAATTGGCTGCCTTCGGCATGGCTCGACACCGTCGAACCATAGGCACCGCGATAAAGGGTACTCAGGCGGTAACCGTGGGGAGAAACCAATTCGGCGTCCTGGAACGACAGCAACTCGCCATCGACATAGCAAAGGGTATTGTAGGCGGCGGCATCCACTGCCGAGCAGCCGCTGAGGGTGGAGCGAGACAGGGACAGGTCCACCTGAAAAGCGTTGATCACGTCCAAGCTGCCGCCTGCGGCCAAGGCGGTGGACAACACCCCCTGGCGGGCCCGCAAGGTGATGGAACCGATGCTGGCGTAGGTTTCGCCATCAGCGGACACCCAGACGTTGGCCCCACCCCAGTTCTCGCCGCCGGAAGCCGCCACCCACAATTCCAAAGCCCCGCCGGTCAGCGCCGACGGTGGCTCAAACATCACGGGGGGACTGATGTCGCCGGGAAAAGCTCCGTAATCAGCACGATAGCCAAGAGACGCCTGTAACGGCCGCTCCACCGCCACGGCGACGGCTCCAGGCACGGCTTCGGCCTTGACGCGAAAGACGGTGTCGTCTTCCTCTTCGATTTCCAGAATTCGTACCGGCGTGGCGCTCAAACCCTGGTCGATATCGCTCAAGGCGACGATGTCCATGGGTTTGAGCAAAGCCGCCAGCCCGCCCATCCGCCATTCGTAGGTGGCGACGATGTTGGTGCTGCGGGCTAGCAGCAGATCGGCCACCGTTTGCGCCACGGTTCCGGAAGTGAATTCGTGTGCGGTGGCGCTGCTGTCGGCCCGCAGGCCGTAGCGGGAGATATGGGCCGGATCCTCGCTGGTGACCACCGTCAGGGCATAAGCGTTGGAGCGGTCGGTATATTCCAGAGTGATGCGATTCTTGGCGTCGGCAGGGTCCTTGCGCGTCACCGTCAGCGGTGGCTCATCCTCCTCTGTATGCAGCATGATGCTGTCGTCGATGCTCATCACCGGCGTCAGGTCGGGGCTATAGGTCGCGATGGTGCCGTCCATACGGGTCGCGCTGACCGTGCTGTCGGCATAAGGAACGATGGTCAGCGTGCCGGCGGCCCAAACGGCTTCTGCCTGGGTCATTTTCAGCCAGCCCTGCAAGACCGAGCGGGCATCCTGGGCCTGATCCAGGGATACCGACATGGTGATGCCCAACGCCTCGCACCACAGGGCGTAGTCTGAAAGGTCGGCCAGCCGTGCGGTGGGAAAGGACGCGCCATAGACGTCGTTGACCAGCAAATCGTAGAAGCAATAAGCAGGCGAAGTATCGAAGGCGTAATTGCCGGAAATATTGTTCAACGAACCCAACTGAGCGGCGATTTTCTGCTTACCCGTATCCGCAGGAGCCGTTTTCAAGCTCGACAGGTCGATGGAATGGCTGACGCCGGACAACGCATAGACAGACGCCGCCGGCCCCTTCCCCAACACCTCATAGGTGATGTTGGGCAGATTGTAGCTGCTGCCCAGATCGACGGCGCTGATGCCCACATAGGCCAGCCCCGGATAATGCAAAGCCTGATCCGCATGTTTGGACGACAGATAGCTCCAGGGTTCCTGATCCACGTCCCCTTGCTTGAGCAGGGCGTTGCCGGGCACCGACGACAGGCTGTAAAGATTTTTCTCCCACCAGATCCGGGCCACGTCGACCACCTTGCCGGCACTGACGGCGAAGGCGATGGCGGTCTGATAGGTGTAATCGACCGAACTGCTGCTTCCTCCTCCGCCACCTTTGCCTCCGCCGCTGGCGCTGCTGCTGTAATGGGGAATCGAAGTGAAATCGCCGTACCAAATCAGATTTCCGGCCACTTTCTGGGTGCCGTAGACCACAGGCACCACGGCGCCCTGGGTCGACGTCTGAACCTGAAGGTCCGTGACCGTGCTCTGGGTTTGGGCCTGGGTCTTTTTCCCTCCGCCGAACAGCGTGCTCATGGCCGCTTCCTCCAAAGGCTGTAGAAATGCCGTTCACGCGGCCGGCCGTCTTGGCGCTGACGCAGCAGCGAAGGGGATTCGCCGTCGTCCAGCACCACGCCGACGCGGACCACGGCATGAATGATCCGGGGCCAATCGAGCACGATGGCGCCGTGCGCCAGACAGCGGCCGAAACGCCACAGCACCAGATCGCCGGGATGCGGCGCCTCCACCTCGGCGGCATGCTCCAGCACCTGAGCGAGATAACGCTCGCCTCCCTGGTGCAAATTCCAATCCATGGGATAGAAGGCCACTTCCTGGCGGGGAATCAGGCCGCAGGCTTCATAGATTTCGGCAGGCAGCATGGCACAGTCGACGCCGACGCCTTTCAGCCGTCCCATATGATGATAGGGCGTGCCCAGCCAGCTTTGCGCCTCGGCCGCCACGGCCCGGCGTTGTTGTCGTTCCAATTCTGTCATGGGAGCTCCCTGAAAAAGGCAGCGTCAGGTGGCGGTGTCCGCCGTCGGGATATAGGGCATGCCGCCGAAACGGCTGGCGTTGTTGAAGACGGCCGAGCAACTGGCCCCCGACGTGCCGGGCATCAGCTTGTCGCAGCCGGGGTAGAGAGTGAAGGCGTCCCCGGCCTCGGGAGACCAGGGCAAGGGGCCGTTCAGAACCAGGATACCGCCGGTCTGGGCGCGAACGCCCCGACAAACCCCTTTGTTGACGCCGCTGATGAAGCTGACCCAACCCAACGCCCAGGTGCCGTCAGCGTCGGAAACATCGGTCTTCAAGGTAGCGGTGGAGCCTTCGGCCAGCACCGTCCCGTCCCGACTGTAGCCCGCCACATCGACGCCGCAATGGGAATCCCCCAACATGAAGCGGCAATGGGCCTGATACACCTGGCTGGGCACCTGGGTGTCCAACAGCGACAGCCAGGACTTGCAGGTGATCTTGACGCCGGTGCGGTCGATGGCGATGTCCGAGGCCAGTCCGACGAAGCGGGTCAGGCTGCCGACCACATTGGCCGGCGGCCCCCAGCCGTCGATATAAGCCCAATCCAGTTGGATATGCGCCCCGTCCAGCAGTCCCCACTGTACCGCCTGCCGGAACGGCACGCCGTTGATGGTCATCTCGTTGGCGGTGTCGACCGCCAAGGTCAGGGTGAAGGTGTCGGTTTCCAGCCCGGCCACCAGCCGCAACCTATCGCGGGTGACACGCAGCAGGCCGTGCGAATAGGTGACGCCGCTGGCCGTCACGTCCATGTCGGCCGACGTCAGGGTCAGCGTCTCCAATCCGACCGGGGCGATGGTGTAAAGGTCGGCCCGGCCATAGCATCCGCCGGCCAGAAGGGTTTTGAGGATATCCGAGGCATCGGTCATTTCACGCTCACCAGTTCACAGCTTTGCAATTGCCAAAGCCGATGCATGAATTGTTCGAACTCCGCTTTGTCGTCGGCGAAACGGACGCGGTAATGAAAGCCGTAGCTTCCCGTCACCGCCAGCCCCGCCGCCGGAGCGGTGGCGAAGACCACCTGATTGCCGCTGATGGAGAAAGGAACGGCAACGCCACCGACGGCGAAGCTCATCTCCCTGTCGGCGTCCAGTGCGCCGATCGGCTCCAGATAACCGCCGAAGTTGCGCAGGCAGGTAAAGGCGGCGGTCTTGCCGTCTCCCTGCCCCAGCGCCTGCTCGGCAACCATATTGTCGTCGGGATCGAGGTAGAGGAAATCCTCGAACTGCCCCTGACGTTGCAGAAAGAAACCCGCCAGTTTCTTCAGCTCGCCGGTGGCGTCGTCGCGCAAAAATTCGTATTTCAGCAGAAAATGCCAGCGCGGCGCCGACCACAGGGCGATGCGCGTCTCGGCGCCGTTCACCGCCGTCTTGACGATGGTGGAGAATTCCGGAATTTTGGTCACCGACCAGGCTAGGCCGGGCAGCGTGGGAAAAACGACGTCGCTCATTTCTTCACCTGCGCGAAATTTCGTTGCTGGCGTTGCAGAACATCGACGATGTAACGCCCATGCTGATCCAGAAAATCGCGGGCTCCCCGCGTGTCGATGGCGCTGACGGACGGAGTGTAGTTCAGCGTCACCGACCCTCCGCTTCCACCCGACGCCGCACTTGCCGCCACCGCCGGCTGGGCCGGATTGGCCCATTGCCTGGATTGCTGCGGCAGGCCATAAGCTCCCACCGCCGACGAGGCCGCACGAACCGTGCTGGCGACGCTGGCCGGCAGCACCATTTCATCTTTGTGCAGTTCGGTCAGGGCTCCGTCATAGGGCACCCGCTCCCAACCGCCCGCCGCCGAATAAGCCGCCACGGCGGCAAAGGCCGAAGCCGCCGCCGCCGGGGCCAGAATCCAGCCGACATAGGGAATTTGCGCCACGTCGTCGTAAACCGCCGACGCCGCCGATTTCGCATGCGTCATCACGCTTTCGCTTTGCGCGGTGGATTGTTCGGCGGCGGCGGCGGCGTCCGATCCCGTCCGGGCGGCGTTGCCCGCTTCGACCGCCGCCGTCTGGGCGGCTTGAGAACCGACTTCGGTCGTTTGACGGGCCGTAGCTCCGGCCTGGGTGGCGGCCGTTTGCTGCTGTTGATTCGCGGCACTGTTGGCGGTCAGCAGACGGAGGAGGCTCATCTTGCGTGACGCCAGGGCGGCCTGAATCTCCTCATCCGAATAGCCAAACACTTTACTCAGCTCCAGCATATTCAATTGCCCGGAGATGTAAGTGCTGACGATGCTTTTGATCGTACTCAATGCCGCCGTATGCAGATCCTTCCAAATCTGTTTCTGGGCTTGGGCAAAAGCATTGCCTCCTTGTAAGGCGGCATGCCCCAGATTGAACACACTGGCGCCAATGGCGTTATTCATCGTTTTCAAAGAATCGGTGATTTCAAGAATGTCTTTTTTGACCTGAGCGAATTCCCCTTTGTTTTTCCCGAGGGCGTTGGAAACCTGTCCTGCCGTTTCTCCGGCCTGATGCCCATATGAAAGCATTTGTTGGGTGGCGTCCCGCGTCGCCGAGGTCTGCCCCTCTTGCGCCTTGGCGGCTTTATCGGAATTCGCGGCCATACCATCGGCGCAGAGAGCCGCCGTTTGCGAAAGAATATTCAGGGCGCCCTGTAATTCCTCGGCATTGGCGCCAAACGTTATGACGACATCCGTGCTTGCCATCTCACCCTCCAAACGGTCATAAAAAAATCCGCCCGAAGGCGGATTTCAAAATAACAACCTGAAATAAAGACTACTGGACATCACAATCCAATTTGCCATTGACGCACATAAGCAAGGCATCCGCCAACACATGCGGATCACCCATGCACCCTCCCCACCTGCCACACATAACATTTATCTCAATGACGTCGTTTTGCTGATCAACGGCTATTCTATGAACATTGTATTCAAGGAAAATGGATTCGTCTCTCGTGTTCCTGGTCCTTATGCTCGTCGAATTCGCCACCTTAGGCTCAACCAGGGCATGGGTATTGATGAATTCGTAAGCCCGTCCCATCTTGATCTGACAATCCCGACCGGCTAGGCAGGTCACTTTTCCACCCCAGCTTTCTGATCTTAAAGCGCAGCCGCTCAACAGCAGCGCTGCAGCCATCATCACGATCCCCCACCGCATGTCACCCTCTTCCGCCAGACGCTTGGACAGGTGACAGCTTACACAACATTACGGCGAAAACCAGAGCGCCCGACATCCCGCGTCATGACGGCGGCGATTGCCCCGTGATCTCTTTGAAGAACGTTTGAAAATCCATTTTCTGGTGCAGCGGCTTTGTTCTCGGCTCCGCCTCCACCCCCAGCCAGGCGGCCAACAGGATATGGCTTGGGGGATGGCGGCGCCAATGCTCGGCCAAGGCTTTGAAGCGGGGAAGGGTCAGGCGTCCGACCTCGGCCCAGGTCCAGCCGGTGGCGGCTATGACCTGGGCGTAAAGATCGTCCCAATCCAGCGCTAAGCCGTCTTCTTCCCCGCCAAGGCTTCCCCCAGTTGGGCAAGTCCCGAGATGCGAGCCACCACCGGCACCGCCTCCAGAATTTCCGGGATGGTGGTGCGCAAGCCGGCCAGTTCTTCGGCTGGCAAGGCGTCGGACAAAGCGGCGGCGATGATGTCGCGGGCCGCCGTCAGCCCACCCTCGGCCAGTCCCAGCTCCAGCCGGCCGAAAGCCGGCATCATCCGCTGCAACTGATCGAAGGTGAAGGCATGAACGGCGAAGCTTCTCCCACCCAGCTTGATTTCGCCGGTTTCCGAGGCATAACTCATCACGACGCCTCGCTGAAGGACCAGGTCAGAACATTGTTCGCGGCGTCGGCGAAGGCTTCGAAGTCCATCTCGGGGATCGAGAAGTCATCCTGTTTGGTAGCGAAGGCCAGCTTGTTGGAAACACAGGCGTTCAGGGTCAGAACCGCCTTCTTCAGACCGCCGGGAGCACTGTAATTGGTTTCCAGCGCCACCTGGAACACCGGCTGCACCCCCAGCAACTGATTGCTGACCACCATCTTCTGACCGGAACTGGCGCTGTAGCCGTAGCTGATCAGAAGGCCGGCGCCGGCGTCGACGACGTTGAAACCATAGACGCCGTCGGCCGTCACGTACTCGCCCTGAGCCGGGGAACTGGCGACCTTGGTGAAGGGCAGCCCGGTGGCGGCGTTGACCACGCCCAGGTCCTGGACGAAGTCGGCGGCATGGATCACCGACGCCGTATAGGGGGCGGCGGCGGGCACCGAAGCCGCCTCGGCGTTGGCAGTGGTCACCTGCCCGCTTTGCAGGGCCGAGCCGAAGAACAGCTCGGCGAAAGCTCGGCCCTGGACTTGGGCGAACTTGGCCTTGCCGGTGATCTTGCTGGTGCCGCGGGCGACCGCCACCGGGAACTGGTACTGGCCGAACAACTGCTTGGCCGTGGCCGAGAACTCCAGATTGACGTCGTGCAAAGTACCGAACTTGATGGGCGTGGCGTTGGCGGTATCGCTCCGCACGCCCCACAGGGTGCCGGAACCGAAGCTGTAGATAGCCATCGGACAAAACTCCTTTGGATGGTGTTGAATGAAAAAGCGTGATCAGGGAAGCAGCATGGAAACGGTCAGAACCGCCGCCGCCCGTTCGCCCTGGGCTCCTTCGAAAACTTCGATGGGGCCGTCGATGAAAGCGTGGCGGACCAACCCGCCCAGGGTCAGTGTTTCAGCTCCGGCAGGCGGCTGGAGAACCTGTTCGACCGCGTCCAAAAGCCCGTTCAGCACCACACCCGCCGAGCGGTGACGGTCGGGATTGGCGGCATAGAGGTACAGTTTGGCCTGCAGGGTTCTTCGGGGCGGCATGTTAGCGAGAGCCATCGTCTGCTGATGGCTGACGGCCATGAACAAAGCGGGCAGTTCCGACGCCCCCATCTCCTCCAGAAAACGGACGCGGCGGTCACAGAGCTTGACGGTTCCCGCCGTCTTCAGGTTTTTCAGCAGATCGAACAGGGCGGCATAGACGGGTTCTCGGCTCATGGCGCAAGCTCCTGCAGAACGGCCTGGGTAAAGCCGTCGGTAATGGCCGTTGTCATGGTTTCCAGCGCCGACTGAGCCACTGGGTGGGCCGGGGCATCGACGCGGCGGGAATAACTCTGCACTAGAATTTCATGGGGCGTGGCGACCGGATGACCGAATGCCTCGGTCATCTGACGCAAATGCTCGGAAACTTCCTCGGTTCCCTGGAAACCCCGTTCATAGAAAGCCGCATAGGGCAGGCTGTTGGTCAGGCTGACCACCACCGCATTGCCTGATGTCTCCAAGGAAACGGCATAAGCGTCGGCCAGCGGTCCCGACGCCAGACCGCCCCGCACTCCGGCCAGAAGCTGGTCACCCAACCCCGCAGCCGTCCGCTCCAGCGCGCCGGGAACGCCCTGACGCGCCCGTTCCAACCGGGCTTGCAGCACCCGGTCGTCGACGGAAACCCGAATCATAGGGGCAGTATCCGCTTGTGGAACTGCAGAACGGTTTGCACCGAGGCCGGCATGTCGGCCTGCTGAAAGCCGGTGCTCTCCCCGGCCAATCCCTTCGAGGTCAGACCGATGCGGTCTTTCTCGCGGAAGCGCAGCCCCACCAGCTCGATGCAGGCCTGTTCCAGATCGGGAGGGATCCCCGGCAATCCCGCCGTGTAGGTGATCACCACGTTGCCCAGGCCCCGGCTGAAAGAAAATCCGTTCAGCATCAGCATACTGGGCGTGAAGTAATAGCCGGGCGCCGAAACCGGATCGCCGGGCGGAATCGGCCGGTTGTCGATCAGCAGGCTGGCCACCGCCGTCACTGGGCTGTTGGCGAACGGCATGCGGACATTGCCCGTGCCGTCGCGGGTTTCGATATAGCCCTGGCTGGCGAAATCGCGGCCGCACCAGCTGGCGATGAAGGCGCTGGCGGCGGTGATCAGCCAAGACAACAGGAGGTCGTCCTCGGTCTGGTCGGGATCGGTCAGGCCCAGCCAGGCCTTGGCCCGGTCCAGGGAGGTCAGGTCGGCGGTGGTCATGGCTCAGACCTCGCCGTCTTTGAGCGGGACCGGCTTCGGCTTGTCGACCGATACGAAGCCGTGCGCCAACAGATGCTCGGCCACCTCGTTGGGCACCGAGAACACCCCCTGGCGGTTGGGGCGGTACTCCTTGCCGTCATGCACCACCGAGGCCGCCCCGGCGGTGGAAATGATCCTGGCCATGGCGCAGGTCTCCTTGTGCTGAAAAGAAAGGGCGGCCTCGCGAAGGAGGCCGCCCCAAGGTCGCGGACAGGCAGGACGGGAAAGGTCGCGGCCTCAGCCGTTGGCGATGTTGGTGATCATGCCGAAAGCCGGCGGGAAATAGTTCTGCAGCACGCCGTCGAAATAGACGCCGTATTCATAGCGGCGGGCTTTCACCGGCCATTCGATCTGGTAATAGTCGCGCCGCGTCTTCATCTGCAGCAGGCTGGCCACGCCCGACAGCGGATAGGGCAGCACCTCGGTATCGAACAGAATGGTTCCGGCCGGCAGGTTGGGATGGGGCAGAACGTTGATGGCCTTGGCGCCGTCCATGCTGAACTTGTTGAGATAGGTGGTGACCATCTGACCGCCGGCCAGATTGCTTTGGTCAGCCCCCACCGAGAAGCGCAAGGCGCTGTTGGACGAGCCCTGAAGCACCTTGCGGGTGATGTTGATCTGTTCCTGCGAACTGACCCAGATGGTGGTCGGCGACAGACGGTAGGCGTCCCAGAAATGCTGAAGAGCGGCATCGATCTCGACCACGCCGCCGACGCCGTCGGCGGTCAGGGGCGTGCCCTGACCGGCGGCGCCGGTGGGCATGGCATAGACATAGGCGTTGCTGCCGGGCTTGACGATCTGGGTCAGCAGGCCGTCGAACACCAGGCCGTTGACGGAATTGTCGTTGCCGCCCAGGGATGCGGCGGTCTGAGTGCCGGTAGCGGCGGCGGTAATGATCAGGCTGTTGATGGTGGTGATGGCGCCCAACACTTCCGAACCGGAAGCGCCCCAGAACCAAGCATAACCCACAGCGCCGGTGACGGGGGCGACGGTGGCGGTCAGCTTATGGCTGGCGCTGCCGTCGTTGGCAGTAGTGACGCTGGCCCCCGCCGACATCTTGGCGGTGCCGCCGCCATAAGAGTCGCTGGAGCCGTCGGCATTGCTGCGCGACACCTGGCCGCGCACGCCGCCGATCACCGACGAGCCCAGATAGCCTTCCAGGGTCAGCGCGGCAACCCGCACCGAAACCGCGGAATTGGCCGGCAGGGAACCGCCGGTGGCGGCATCGGCGACGGTCGGGTTGGGCGTGGCGCCCAGCGGGCACGAGGTATTGCCGCCCAGGATAACCTTTTCCTCGCCGATCATCAGAGCCCGCAGCAGGCCGTTGACGGCCAGCGCCTTGACGTCATCGAAGCCCGCCGCCGCGTAATCGGCCTCGAAAGTCACATAATCTTCCAGGCCCAGACCACGGAAGGCGGCCATGTAATCCTGGGTCGAAGTGGCGATGACGCCGCCGCGATTGCCTTCCGAGACGCCGACGCCCAAGGAGTTGATGTTGATGCCGGTGACGGCCCGCCAGTTGGCCTGCACGCCGCGACCGGTGCCGACGCGGGGAATGCGGTTGCGCAGCGGCGTCGTGACGGGATAAAGCGACAGAGCGCCCGGCTGCAGATCGTAATAGGTCAGACCGGCAGTGGCGGCAGTGCTCTGCTGATAGGCCTTGCTCAGGCCGTCCTGGGTCAGCGGACGGCGCTGGGCCCTCTTGACGGCGGCCAGACTGGTCTTGGTTTCGTTGGACATAAGG
Organism: Candidatus Sulfotelmatobacter sp.; assembly: GCA_035538795.1. Taxonomy (GTDB): domain Bacteria; phylum Pseudomonadota; class Alphaproteobacteria; order Rhodospirillales; family Magnetospirillaceae; genus JAJZGK01. Next base: position 118,337 of record DATLJS010000060.1, read on the forward strand.
GATGTCTCCTTGAAGGCATGAAAAAACCCGCTCGGGCCCAAGGCGCGGCGGGGTGGAAAAATCGGATGACGGCGGCAGCGAAAGGACCGACGCCGTTTCTCTCAGAACCTCAGCACCTTGGGCTGCTGGTGAGCCAGCTTGATCAGGGCCAGACTACGGGCCTGATCGTCCTCGATGGACTTGGCCAGACGCTCCTGTTCGGACAGGCCGGCATAGCCGATGTCCTCGCCTTTCGACACCGCTTTCAGCACCGGCCCGCCGGATTTGGGCAAAGCCTCCAGCGCCTCGACGCGGGACAGCAGGCGATCGCGCTCGGTGGACAACCGGCCCAGATGGTTGCGCAAGCTGTTCAGATCGCGCTGCATTTTCATCAGGCCGCGCGGCCGGGCCGAAGCCGCGAAAGCGCCGCCGTCCGTATCGTCGGCCTCGCCATCCTGGGCATCATCGCCGTCGATCAGATAGGGTGCCAGAACGGCAACGCCGCTTTCCAGCCAACCGCGCACATCGTCGGGAATCGGCTGGTCGCCCAGAGCCCATTCGTCCTGCCAATCGCCGGAATCGTCCAGCCAGTCCAGCGATCCCAGCAGACCGGCCAGGCGTTCGCGGCTATAGCCGCCGGCCTCCGCGTCGGAAGCGAAATCGCTATCGCCGTCAGTGTCGTCATCGTCATCGGCATCGCCGTCGGCGTTGAAAGGCACTTGCACCTCGGCGCCGTCGGCCTTGACCATGGTGAAGCTGGCCGAGGGAATGCACGGCAGATCGACGATGGAAATTTCCGAAGGTTCGGCGGTATAGCGGGTCAGGCTGCCGTCGCGCCAGCGCTTCACATAGCGGCCGCCCGGCGAAAAGCCGGTATAGACGCCCTGCTCCACCTTTCGCCATTCGCCGTCGTCGACGATGCGGGCGGTCAGTTGGATGCTGCGGCTGGCGTCGTCGAAATGAATATCCTCCAGCTTGCCCACCGCCACCGGGCCATGCATGGCCCGCACGTTGCCGAAGCTTTTGCCGTCGGTGGCCTTCTGGACCGACTTCGACCAGGCCATGAAATGCCGTTTCGACGATTTATAGTCGAACACTTCGCCCGCCCGATCGGGCGTTTCGTCGATCTGGCCGTAGACCAGCCGCTGGGCCGCGTCCACCTTGCACAAGGGAATGAACAAGCTCATGAAGTCTTTCCTTTGGTTGAGGCAACAAAAAACCTCCGGCCCGGCAGGACGGAGGGAACGGATCGGTCGATGTTGGCAAAGGGACGAACCAAAGCCCGGATTGCTCGGACCGGGCATCAGCCGATTTCGACTATCAGCTCATTGAGGCAGTCGGGGCCAAGTCATTCAGACTTAGGATGACGGCGGCACCCTCGGCACTTGCCCATCAGGCGCAACTCGGGCACGGACGCATTGTCAAATTTTTCCGGAGCGGCGTCAAGAACAAAAAGAGAACAATATCATTTTCCCGCCTTTCCCTTCCGCTACCGGAACAACATCCACTGCCCACCACTGGGCGTTCCGGCAGGTGCGCGGGGCTGGCCGCCGTTATGCTTCTCGAAAGGGCGGACCGGCACTGACCGCCCCCCCTTCCCCTCTCAACCCCAGTCCCGCTCTCACCTCGGCGGGAGACAGCACTCCGGCGGCCAGATAGACCTGGGCGATCTTGGCCTGAGTCAGAGGATCGAGGTCGCTGGCTTCCTGCCAGGCGAACTCCAGGTCGGACCAACCGAAGCCGTCGCGCAAGGCGCGGTCCACCAGGTCTTTCACCCAGCGCATCAGCGGCAGCAAGCCTTCCTGCAACGCCTGATCGTGAGCGGTTTCGGCGGTCGCCCGGTTCATCTCCTTGACCAGCGCCTGGGGACTGAGGGAAAAGGCGAAACAAACGATGCGGGCCAGCCACTCGTCGTAATCGTCCTTCAGTCCGGCATCCTTGGTCTGCACGAAGCTTTTGGAAATGGTGGCCGGCACGAAGCGGGCATGGCGGCGCTGGGCGGAATCCCCTTCCAGCAAAGCGTCCCAATAGGCTTGGAACTGACCGATCTGGTCCGGCGTCCAGGTCTCCGGCACGCCGATCAGGGCCTCGGGAACATTGCCCTCGGTATAATATTGAAGCTGATGCAACTGGCGGCGCAGAGCGATGTTGACGGTCATCACCACCTGCTCGACCGGGCTGTAGCCATAGACCCGGTGGGATCGCACGTTGCGCGGCAGATAATAAAGCTCGTCCGAGCGGTAATCCACCGCCGGCAGCCCCTTCAACACCTGCTGATAGGCCGGATAGGGCGGAACCGGCGTGCGGCCGCGTTCGTCCAGCACCCGCTTGATGGTGGCGCCGTCGATGGGCTCCAGCGCCAGCAGGCGCCCGGCCTGGTCGCGGCGGGGATAGACGGTGGCGGCGTCGATCACCAACAGATCCTCGATCAGCATGCGCAGCCAGGAATCCCAGCCGTGCTCACCGTCGGGGCGGGCGAAAAAGTCGGCGGCGGCGGCGATGCGCGGATCGTCGTGAGCCGTCCGGGGAGCGCCGTTCAAGCCGATGCGCGGACGGATCACCCATCCCATCTTCGCGATCTGGTCCTTGCGGGTTTCGATGGCCAGCCGCATCAGGTCATAGGCGTCGGCCAGCCCCCGCAATTGCTCGAAGCCGATCGGCTCGGACTGCCGGGGCTGGGTGACCAGATTGTAACCCACCGGATAATCGAACTGCCGTCCTGCCGCTTGGGGAGCCGCCGGAGGCAGCGGGTCCATGGGGCCGAACCAATCCTCGGGAGCCTTGCCGCCCACCACCCAGCGCAGCCCTTGAGCCACGCGGGTCAGCAATCCGGGCTCGATGTCGATACCGCCGTCACGCGCCATGTCGTGGATCTCCTTATGTCTGCTGGATCAAGGCGCGGCCATAAAAGTCGATCAGGCCGCCGCCGTCTTGTTGAAACAGGTTGAAGGCGCCGCTGGCCGCATCGGCGTCGTCGTCGTGCGCGGCTTCGGGAAAACCTTCGAGAGAGGATAGGAATTCCTCGCTCCAGGAGCCGCGCAGAACCGATACGTTCCCCGCCCGCGCCTGGGCCGAAAACGGCCCGAAGCGGGTGATCTTATCGCCGCTTTCCGGGGTGGCGGTGACGGAATAGCCGGCCAGTTGCCGCACCAGATACGCCGCCTGGGCCTTGCCCGCCTGCCCCGGATCCTGCGGCAGGCCGATGCGCACCGCCTTGCCGTCCGCCGCCGCCGTCGACAGCAGAAGCTGCTCCACCTCGCCGGGATTGCCGCGAAAGCGCTGAACGTCGACGATCCAATAGCCGCCGACGCCGTCGCGCCCCATCTTGACCCCCACCGTCCAGTCGGGATCGTTGCTCTCGGTCTTGGCCGTGGCCGCCAGATCCCAATAGCGCACCAGCTTCAAACCGACGGGCGGAGCTTCGGCCAGCGGGCACCAGGCGCGGTGAAAATACAGCCCCGCCGCCGGCCTGATTTTCCAGTTCCCCGCCAACAGCCGTTCCCGCTCCACCGTGGGCAAGGCCAGCAAATTGGCGCGGTAGCCGGGGTCCGCCGACGATAGGGCCGGGTTGTCCTCCAATCTGGCGGGAACGAAAGTCACCGACTTGGGCGGCAGTCCGGGATGGCGGACGGCTAGGTCATCTGCGTCGTCAGCCCATTCCAGACGATCACCGACGCGGACGAACCAGCGCAGCCGTCCGGCCCGTTCCGGGATCGGCAAACCGCTTTCGGCGTCGATCCACCACGAAATGAACCCGGCCACCCAACTGTCGGCGTCGGGATTGGTGGTGGCTCGGACATAAGGCCGCACGCCGCATAAGGAGCGGTTGCGCGACAGCATGTAGAAAAACTGCGCCCGGCTGAAATGGGTCAATTCGTCGAAGCACAGCAGCGAGATCTGCGCCCCCTGCCAGTCGAACACCGTGCGCTCGTGCTCCAAATGACCGAAGCGGACGCGGGCGCCGGAAGGAAACTGCCACTCCAGCCCCTGAGTCCTGGCCTTGCCGCCCAGGGGCACATAAAGCTTGGCGCTTTCATCCCACAATCCGCCGGGATTTTTCACCTGGGTCAAAGTGCGGCGGAAAATCACCGTGGTGAATTCGGCCTTGTCGCTGTGGCGCAGCGGCTCCAGCAGCAAGGCCCAGCTTTTGCCGCCGCCCGCGCCGCCGCCATAAATGGCGATGTCGGCCGGGCTTTTCAGGAACATCTCCTGGGGGCCGGGTTGGGGTTCGAGAACCGGCATCATTCGCGTTCCATCACTCACGCCCGTTATCGGGCAGCTTGTAGACCACCAATTCCGCCTGGGACGCATCGTCGCCGCTCTTGGGAGCGTCGTCGGCCTTGTCCAAGGCCAGCCGCAGCCGGGCGATGGTGGCGGCCAGCCGGACGTTGCGGGCAAAGGCGGCGTCGCGCTTGTCCTCGGGCACGGCGCTTTCTTCGGCAAGGTAGACCGCCAGAGCGCGCCGCAAGGCAGCATCCTGAAGCATCTGGAGCTGGCGCGAGGGATCGCCCTCCAGCGCTCCCTGCGCCTCCGCCTCCTCCGACGACACGGCGGGAGATGGTTCCGCGTCCGAGGAAGAAACCGGCCAGGTCGCGCGTCTGGCGGTCCGCCTTGCCGAAGAAAAGGTTTTCGAGAGACCGGCGTGCAGGCGGCAGAGGCCACCGCCGGCCGGTACAGGATTACGGCAGGCGTGGCCGCGCCGCGTCGCCGCTCCGCAGAGGGCTTTGTGCTGCTGGATGGTCATCGTCTGTCCGGTTTGAGGTGCGCGAAAAGCAAAACGCCCCGGCGATGTCGCGCCAGGGCGTTTGGAAAAGCCGCCGCAGCGATCCGTTGCGGTCGCTCGTCGGGCTCATGTGCAGTGTCAAATTTTTTCAGAGCGGAGTCAACAGAAAAGTTCTTGTTATGTTCTTTTTCTTTTATCCCCGATCCGCCGCCAGGTTCAAGGCATCGCGCAAAGACAGCATGGCGTCGCGCAGCCCCACCACGTCCTCCACCGGACGGCCGCAGGATTTCAGGATATTGCCGGGAACGGTCTTGGCCTGTTCGCGCAAGGCGCGTCCCTGATTTGTCAGGGCGATGCGCACTTGACGTTCGTCAGCGGCATCGCGGCGGCGGCTGATCAGCCCCGCCGCCTCCAACCGCTTCAGCAGCGGCGTCAGGGTTCCTGAATCCAGGTGCAGCAGCGCGCCGATTTCCTTCACCGCCAGCCCGTCCTGCTCCCATAGCACCAGCATGACCAGATATTGCGGATAGGTCAGACCCAGGCGGTCAAGAAACGGCTTATAGAGCCGGTTGAAGGCGTGAGCCGTGGAATAGACGGCGAAGCAGAGCTGGCTGCTCAGCAGCAACCCCTTGTCGCAATCGAATTCATCCGCATGTTCCGTTGTGGCGGCGGTCATCGCTCCGCTCCTTTTCTTGTCTGTTGCACAAGATAATCGTGCGCCAGGAAACCTTGGGCAAGGGGCTAGGCTCCATCGCTCAAAAATTTTAATTGCGCACAATTTAATTTTAGACTAAACACAATGCCATGCAGCGAACGGCGTCTCCCCCTCCGCCGTCAGACCGAAAGGAAGTCATCATGTCCGTCAATGTTCTCTACACCACCAGCGCCACATCTTACGGCGGCCGCGACGGCCGTTCGGTGATCGAAGACGGCAGCCTGGAAGTCACCCTGTCCACGCCGAAAGAACTGGGCGGCGCCGGCGGTGAAGGCAACAATCCGGAACAACTGTTCGCCGCCGGTTACTCCGCCTGCTTCATCGGTGCCATGAAATTCGTCGCCTCGCAGGGCGGACCGAAGGTGCCGCAGGACACCCGTGTAACCGCCATCGTCGGCATCGGCCCTCGCTCTGAAGGCGGTTTCGGCCTGGACGTGGAATTGGAAGTCTCGTTGCCCGGCCTGGACCGCGCCGCCGCCGAGGATCTGGTCGCCAAGGCCCACCAGATTTGCCCCTACTCCAACGCCACCCGCAACAACGTTCCGGTGCGCCTGAAGGTTCTGTAAAAGCCACCTCCTTTGCCGCAAAAGCAAACGCCCCGGCGCTGGTCGCCGGGGCGTTTCGTTTAGCTGCTCGTCGGGCTCATGTGCAGTGTCAAATTTTTCTCGAGCGGAGTCAATCAAAAAGTTCTTGTTTTGTTCTTATTTTTTCACCATCCACGGCTCCGCTTCGGCTCCCAAGCCGTCCAGACGCCAACGGCTGAAAGCCAAACCGTCCAAACGAGCCCACAACCGCTCCAGAGCGGCGAACCATTGGCGATACTCGCCCCGCGTCAAAGCCACCCAGTCGTCGGAAGGGTAAGCCTCCAGCGGGCAATAACGCACCGGCACCAGCAGGTTGCGGCCGACGGCGTCCACCACCTCGACCATTTCATCGGAGTGGTCCTGAACGATCTTATCGCGGGCGTCGAAGACCGGCCCCAGCTCCTGATCGCCATCGCCCCAATCGGGCATGCCGCCATCGCCGCCATAACGCCGCAACAGCAATGCCCCCATCCAATCCTCGCGGCTCATCTCCACCAAGCGATCATGAAGGACTTCGGCATCGGGATGCAAAACCGGGCGTTGCTGCCAGCCGGTGGCGTCGATACGGCTGCCCAGCAGAGCGATCGCCTCCAATTGGGCACAGCCGCAGCCGGACCAGCGGCGCACCACCTGCACGCCGGGAGCGGCGTCGGCCTCGGCCTCGGGCGCCCACAGGCCGCGCCCGCTCATCTTGTCGGCTTTCTGGTCGCGGTAGACCCAAACCAGCAACGGGGCCAATCCGATGGAAACGCGATGGGGATGGGTGCGCGACGACGGCACCGGACTGCGCAAGAACGACATGAGGGAACTCCGCTTTCGCTTAGGGGTTGCGGATGGCATTTGTACGTTTTTCGCAATTGAACGTCAAGAATGTTTTTGCCATTATTGCAAAACGATTGGAAGCAACGCATCACGGAATCTCCCCATGTCCAACGAATGGATCGGCACCCGCCTGAAAGGCCTGCGCGTCACCAAAGGCAGCCTGGCAAAATCGCTGGGCATCGACCCCGCCCGTGTGTCCGAAATCATCGGCGGGCGGCGCAATGTTCAGGTTTCAGAAGTGCCGGTGATGGCCGAAATCCTGCAAATGACCACTGAAGAGTTGGTGGCCCGCCTGGCGCCGCACAGGACCAGTGCGGCGGCCGAGACGCCACGACCGGACGCCGCCGCCGGACGCCCGCCCCTGGCGCCGTCCAGCGGCACGCTGGCGTCCCTGCCCCAGACGGGGCAAATGCCCAGGAATCTGCCGATTTACGGTTCGGCCCGGGGCGGCATCGACGGCGCTTTCGAGATGAACGGCCAAAGCATGGATTATGCCGAACGCCCGCCGTCCCTGGCGGCGGCCCGCAACGCCTACGCCGTCTACGTCCAGGGGGATTCCATGTGGCCGCGCTTCGAGCCGGGCTGGCTTTTGCACGTCAACCCCAACCGCCCGGTGCGCAAGGGCGACAACGTGGTGGTGCAGGTCAAGGCCGCCGACGAGCATTCCCCGCCCCTGGCCTATGTGAAGGTCTACGAATGCTCGACTCCCACCAAGCTGGTGGTCAGCCAGTTCAACCCGCAAAAGAGCATGGAATGGCCGCTGGACGAGGTGGTATCCATTCATCGGGTAGTCGGCATCGCCGAGATGTGACCCAATAAATTTGCGAACACCGTAAAACACTTTGACTCTCACCCGCTCCAGGCGTAAGCCAAAAAGAACAAATCAAGTACGGAGCGTAAAGATGACCTTCGACCTGGATCATTGGTCGGCCCTGGAGCGCCGTTATGATGGCCCCATTCCCCCTGAATACGCCACCGAAGCCGCCTTTTCGCTGTGCCACGCCGACCGGCTGGAGCGGGCGCAAGGCCTGCGGCTGATGTGGGCGTCGGCCCTGCGCCGCCAGATCCGCCGCATCCGCAAAGCCCGCCAGATCGCCGGAGCGCAACCCCATTGCCAGGCTTTGGAGCGCGAGCTTCAAGCCTTGCGGCTGTACGCCCGCAGCGCCAATCGGGAATGCTGGCGCCTGCTGCGGAAGATCGGGCAATGACCGCCAGCCGCCTGCAACAGCAAACCGAGGCCATGTGGAAGGCCGTGGCTGAAGGGCGCCGGGGAAAAGCCCAGGCCTTGCTCGTGCTGGACGGCCTGGCTCGCTGGGATTGCCCCAGCGAACGCCTGAGCCGCGCCGCCCGGCGCAATGTCGTTTCGATTCTGGGAAGCGTTTACCGGACTAAAGCCGAAAGGCTCCGACATCCATCTCCAGAGACTCGCCGGCGGACATCTCGCCCAGCGGGGCCAGGGGCCACACCCAGCGGCTGAGCGGTTCCGGCAGGTTCATGCCGGCCAACAGGGGGTCGACTTCGATCAGACAGCCCCGGTCGTCATAAGAACGATGGCAAAATTCGCTGATCAGGCAAGCCCGTCCCGGCCCTTGCCGCAAATCGTCCAGATGGCCCAGCATCACCCGGGTCATCCAGGCCTCTCCCAAATCCTCGCCCCAGCGCTCCAGCGGCCGCAACGGCAATTGGCTCAACAGGTTCAGCGACACCACAAAATCCACTGGCCCAGGCAGATACCGGCGCCAATCGCGCAAACGGGACGGAGCCGCCTTTGGGTCGCCGTCCACGGCGATGCCCAAAAGATCCAGATCGACCAAGTGAACGTTGGCGAAACGAAGCGCCTTCAACCGTGCCGACCAGGGATGGAACAGATCGACCAGATAAACGGCCCGAAAGCGTGCCGCCAACTGGGCCAGTGGTACATCCAACAAAGCTCCGGACCCCAGCACTGCGGCGATACCGTCCAACCCCTCGGCTTCGGACAAGATGGCCGAACGGCTGGCCTCCAGATGGGGTTTCCAGGCTCTGCGGCAGCGGCGGTGGCGGGCTTCGATGGCCACCCCTTCGCGCACATAGCCCAAGCGGCGAGCATGGCGTCCCGACGGCGTCAGCCAGGACTCCAGAAGCTCGCACAGCATGAAAAGCTCAGTCCGACAGAACGCGGGAAGGCTGCAACCGGGCCTTCAGGGCACGGCGGATGATCTTGCCGCTGGGAGTGCGCGGCATGTCGTGCTCGAAGATCAGTTCCTGAGGAGACAAAGCCTCGCCCAGATGTTCGCGGGCATAGTCCATCAGTTCCAGCCTCAGCCCTTCACCGGGCTCGAAACCGGGATTGACGGCGATGAAGGCCACCAGATGCTCGTGGCTGCGCCAATCGGGGGCGCCGACCACCCCGACCTCGGCCACCGCCGGATGGGACATCAGCACGGCCTCGACTTCGAACGGACCGATCATGCGGCCCGCCGCCAGGATCACCTCGTCCTCGCGGCCCAGGAACCAGTGGTAGCCGTCGGCGTCGCGGCGCACCATGTCGCCCGACAGATGCCAGCCTTCCAACTCTTCGGGTAAGGCCCCGCCTTCACCGCCCAGGCAGCGCCAGGACGGCAGACAATCGCCGCGTACGGCCAACTCGCCGCAGACCTCGGCCTCGGTCAGCAATTCGATGCCGTCCTCGTTGCGGCGCATCAGGGCGACCTCGACGCCCGGCATGGGCTTTCCCATGCTGCCGGGAATCGGCATATGGCGCGGATCATGCGCCAGGACGATAGCTCCGGTTTCGGTCTGCCACCAGCTGTCGCGGAAGGGCACGCCCAGAACCTTGCGCCCCCATTCGACGGCGTCCGCCGACAAAGGCTCGCCGACGCTGGCGGCCAGACGCAGGGCTTTCGGCTTGGACAGCCGCGCCGGCGCCGCGCCGCCGCCGATCAGGCCGCGAATGACGGTCGGCGTGGTGTACCAGACGGCCACCGGCTCGTCCTCCAACACCGCCAGACAGCGGTTGGGAGCCGACGGCACTTCGTCCATCAGGATCGCCGCCCCCAGGGCCAAGGGCGCCACCAGCCCGTAAGCGGTATGCGTGACCCAGCCGGGGTCGGCGGTACACCAGATCATTTCGCCGGCCCGCAGATCGAAGGCGGCTAAAGCGCTGTCGGCCATGGCGGCCAGCACCGCCTTGTCGTGCAGCACCGCCTTGGGCGGAGCGCCGCCGCTGGCCACCGGCGCCGTGGTGCCGCTGGTGAAATGCACCACCGCCGCCTGTCCGTCCACCAAAGGCACCGCCTGACGCAGCGGTTGGGCGGCCTTGCAGGCGGCGGAAAAATCGATGATGCCGTCAGGGATCAAAGCGGCGTCGCCCACCAGCAGGACGCGCTCAAGATCGGGCAGCAGCGACACCAGCGGCTCGACCAATTCGGCGTACAGGGCGGCGTCGGCGATCAACAGCCGCACCTTGACCATTTCCAGACGGATCAGCAGGGGATCGGGCCCCAGATCGGCGAACAGCGGACAATAGACACCGCCGGCCTTCCACACCGCCAGGGCGGCGACGACGGTTTCCGGGCGCCGCCCGGTCATGACGCCGACGGTGTCGCCGGGCTTCAGCCCCAGTCCCACCAGCACGGCAGCGGCGCGGTCCACCTGTTCCGCCAATTGCCGGTATGAGAAATCTATCCGTTCGCCGTTCCATCCCAGCCAACGCAGAGCCAGGCTATCGGCGCGGCCCGCCGCGCATTGAGTGTCGGCAAGGGTCGGGGAAACGGCCACGGGCACTCCTTATGACTGAGCAAGGTCGGACAGACGAGGGGCGAACTGTAGCCGAATAATGACCAGCCGCAACAGCCCTGACAAGCCGCCCGCGCGCCAGAAGCAAGCAAACCACCTATGCGTTCGCCTTGCTGCGCTGCAACGTCGCCAGCCAGATGCCGGCGAAGATCAGCAGCATGCCGACGCCGTGAAACCAGTGGAAGCTTTCCCCCAGCATGGGAATGGCCAGCAAAGCCGTGAAAACCGGGATCAGATTGACATACAGCCCGGCCGTGCTGGCCCCCAATCTGACCACCCCCACATTCCATAGGCCATAGGCCACCAGTGAGGGGAAAACCGCCACATAGGCGATAAGCCCGGTCGCCGTCCAGGTCAGGTCGAAAGATCGGCCGAAGGCCAGTTCGCCCAGATAGAGCGGCAGGATGAACAGAGTTCCCAGACCGACCTGCACCGTCAGCAAGGCCAGGGAATCCAATCCGGTGGGATAGCGGCGCAGCACCACCGAAAACAGCGACCAGCTGGCCACCGCCGCCAAGGCCCACAGATCGCCGCCATGCAGCGACAAAGACAGCAGCGCCGCCAGGTCTCCATGCGCAATGACCAGCAGCACCCCCGCCAGCGACAGCATGATGCCCGCCCCCTGGCGCGGTCCCACTCCTTCACGGAACCACAGCCACGACAGGGCGACGATCCCCACCGGAATGGCGGCGCTGACCAGGGTGGCGTTGACCGCCGTCGTCGTCGTCAGGGCGACATAAAGGAAACTGTTATAGGCCGTCACGCTGGACAGGGAGAGCAGGCAGAGCAGCTTCCAATGACGGCGCACCTTGTCCATCTGCCCGAGCACGCGCGGCAAACCAAAGGGAAGCAGCAGCAGAAAGGCGAACAGCCAGCGCCAAAAGGCCAAAGACAGCGGCGGCACCAATCCGGCGGCCATGCGTCCGGCCACGGCATTGCCGCCCCAGAACAACGGCGGCAGCAACATCATCAGATAAGGAGAAAACAGGCGTTGAAAAATGGGCAATTGCAAGCAACCTTAAGGAGGGAGCGAACCATCTTAAGCCGAAAGTATCCCCCCCTTCCGTCTAACCGCAAGGGCATTGGAACTAGAAGCGCAGCTTCGCCTTGGTGCGCCCCTCGGCCTCCGGGTACTAATGAATGGATAATTAAAAAGAACGATGCAACGGCAGGACGTCGTCATGACGGAAGCGGGCCATTTCCTGATCAAGCGGTTCCATCAGATCGAGGCGCCGTCGCGGACGGTCAAAGCCGCCGTTCTGATGCTGCTGTTATGGCTCGGCGCAGCCGCCGTTCTCGCCCACGAGCTTGTGACCTCGGAACAGCGCGAATGGGAGCTTGCCCTGGCGGAATCCCAGAACCTGACCCAGTTGCTGGAACGCCAGATGGTTTCCACCGTCGAAAAACTCGACCTGGTGCTGAAAGACCTCGCTGACGATATGTCCGCGGCCTTGAGCGCTCCCGGCCCCATGCCCGATGTGACGAGCACCAACCTCAAACTGCATGAAATCCAGCAGCGCGTCCCTGAAATCAGAGACCAGACCTTGCGGGTGATCGGCGCCGACGGCTATGCCATCTACCAAGCCAACGACAACGACACCGTTCCCGACGCCAACGTCTCGGACCGCAGCTATTTTCTGCGGCTGAAGGCCGACCCCGCCGCCGGACTGGTGATGTCCGAGCCTCTGCAGTCGCGTTTTCTGAACGGGGAATGGATCATCAGTTTTGCCCGACCGCTGCGGGCCCGCAACGGTGCTTTCAAGGGATTGGTGATGGCGTCCCTCAAAATCGCCGACCTGCAAAAGACCGCCGAATCCCTCGATCTCGGCGGCCACGGGGTGATCGGCATGTTCGACGGCCAGATGCGCATGATCGCCCGCACCCCTTTGGGCAGCGGCCAAATCGGCTTCGTCTACCCCATCACCGAGGTCGCCCAGGTCCTGGCGGAAGGCAAGACCAAAGGCTCGTTCGTCAATGTTTCGCCGATCGACGGCCTCAAGCGCCAATATGTTTTCACCAAACTGGCCTTCCCGCCCCTGGTCATCGTCGCCGGGCGCGCACCTGCCGATTTCCTTGAGGAATGGCGGCATAAGCGGGCTTTGTTCGGCATCAGCCTGATCATCATGCTGGGACAGATCGCCGCCCTGGTTCTGCAATTGCGCCGTCAGGACCGCATGGCGCGGGACCATATCGACCATCTGGTGACCCACGACGTGCTGACCCAGCTGCCCAACCGCCTGTCATTGGAAAGCATGGCCGTCCCCTTGTCGGGCGACGATCCTTCGCAGCCGATGGCCTTGATTATTCTGGACATCGATAATTTCAAGAACGTCAACGACATGCTGGGCCACGACGCTGGCGACCTGCTGCTTTGCGCCGCGTCCGAGCGGCTGCTGTCGCTTCTGCCGTCGTCAGCCAAGCTTTGGCGGCATGGCGGCGATGAATTCGTCGTCATCCTGACCGATGATTGCGGTCCGGACCGGGTGGCGGACCTGACCAGAACGCTGCTGGCCGAATTGGCCGAACCGATGTTCCTGGCCCGGCAGGAGATCGAGATCACCGCTTCGGCGGGTATCGCCCTCAAGCCGCTGCACGGCACCGACGTATCCGAGCTTCTGCGCGGCGCCGAAGCCGCCATGTACGAGGCGAAACACAGCGGCCGGGCCGGATACCGCTTCTTCTCGGAGGAAATGCGGTCGGCCATCAGCGAACGGATGCTGATTGAAAACCACTTGCGCAAGGCCATCGCCCGTAATCAGCTGCGGCTGTTCTATCAGCCGCAATACAACCTGGAAAGCGGACGGCTGGTGGGATTCGAAGCGCTGGTGCGCTGGCAGCATCCCGAAATGGGGCTGGTTTCCCCCGCCCGTTTCATTCCGGTCGCCGAGGAAACCGGCATGATCGTGCCCATCGGCGAATGGGTTCTGAACGAAGCCTGTCGCCAGACCCGCCAGTGGGAACTGGCTGGACTGCCCGACGTCGTCATGGCCGTCAATCTGGCCGCCCAGCAATTCCGCCAACTGGATCTGATGCCCCAAATTGCCGCCATCTTGCACCGTCACGAACTGTCCGCCGAGCGGTTGGCCCTGGAGGTAACGGAAAGCTCGCTGATGAACAACGTCGATCAGGTGATCGCCACGCTGGAGCGCCTGAAGTCCCTGGGCCTGAGCATCGCCATCGACGATTTCGGCACCGGCTATTCGTCCCTAAGCTATTTGAAGCAGTTCCCTATCGACAAGATCAAGATCGACCAGTCCTTCATCCGGGGTATGGCCCAATCGGCGGGAGACGACGCCATCGTTCAGGCGGTGATCGCCATCGCCGCGAAAATGAAGCTGACCACCATCGCCGAAGGGGTGGAGACCCGTCAGCATCTTGAACATCTGCGGCAATTGGGCTGCGACGAGGTCCAGGGCTTTTATTACAGCAAACCGGTTCCCGCCGCCGATGCCGAGCGCTTTCTGCGCGGCGAAGCCGCCGCGTCGGGGCGCTGCTGATCCCCGCGCATTTTCCGCCGAATGGGCTTGACCTGAGCAGGCAGGCGGCTACCCTGGCCGTCCCTCCCGGCGTCTAGTGCAGATATCATGGCGACTGAGCCTTCCTCCATCCTTGTTTATGTGGGCCTCGATCTTGTCGGCGACGGCGTGATGAAGCTTCCCTTCGTCCGCGCTCTGCGCGCCGCCTATCCCAAAGCCCACATCACTTGGCTGGCCGGCAAAGGCAAAAGCGTCTATTCCGGTGTTCTCGCACCGCTGGTCGCCGGCCTGCTGGACGAAGTGATCGACGACGCCCACATCGGCACCCACTGGTGGGAATTGCTGCGCCGCCCGCTGGCGGGCCGCAGGTTCGACCTGATCATCGACACCCAGCGCCGTGCCGCCACCACCCTGATCGCCAAGCGCATCCGCCACGGCATGTTCGTCTCGTCCGCCGCCGACTGGCATTTGTCCGACCTGAAACCCGGCCCGGGCTGGAACAAGCCGCCGTCCATGGTCCGCCAGATGCTGGAACTGCTGGAACTGGCCAGCGGCAAACCCGCCGACTGTTCTACGCCCCTGGCCTTGGACCCGGCCATCGAAGCCGAAGCCGAGCGCCGTCTGCCCTATGGCCCGCTTTACGTGGGACTGGCTCCCGGCGCCGGCGGCAAGCATAAATGTTGGCCGTTGGACAATTACATCGCCCTGGCCATGCGTCTGGCCAAATCGGGGCGAGTGCCGGTGATGCTGCTGGGACCGGCCGAACAGCAGTGGGAAGGCGAAATCCGCGACGCCATTCCCGGCGCCGTGCTGCCGCTGGATGCCCGCTCGACCCCGCCCCTGACCATCGCCTTGGGCCGGCGGATGGCCGTGGCCGTGGCCAACGACAGCGGCACCGGCCACATGCTGGCCGCGTCCGGCGTGCCGATGATCTCCCTATTCGGGCCGACGCCGCCGGAAAAATTCGCTCCCGCCACCAGCCATCTGACCGTCTTGCGGGCCCAGGATTTCGCCCTGAGCGACGCCATGGAGGGCATTCCGCTGCCGTCGGTGGCGTCGGCCATCGAGCGCGTTCTCGACCCAGCGGCGGCGGAATGAACGGCGGCAGCGCTCCGTCTTCCACCCCCGTCATTCTCTGGTTCCGCCGCGACCTGCGGCTGGCCGACAACCCGGCCCTGAACGAAGCCGTCCGCAGCCGTGCTCCCATCCTGCCGGTCTTCATCCTGGAAGACGACTTGCCGCGCCCGCCGGGCGGCGCCTCGCGCTGGTGGCTACATCATTCCCTGGCCGCCCTGGCCGGCGCATTGGCCGCCAAGGGGGCTCCGCCGCTGCTGTTGAAAGGCTCGGCCGCCCGCCTGCTGCCGCAGTTGGCCGCCCGCATCGGCGCCGGCCGCATCCTCGCCAACCGCCGCAACGATCCGAAAGAGGCGGCGCTGGACGCCCGCGTCGCCCAGGCCTTGGACGGCCGCCTCGATCTCATGGCCGACGACCTGCTGTTCGAACCGGGCAGCGTGCTCACCCAGGCCGGACAGCCGGTACAGGTCTTCACCCCTTTCTGGCGCAATGCCTTGAAGCTGCCGGCCCCGCCCCGTCCCCTGCCCGCTCCCGGCGGTCTGAACGGCTTCACGGGCCTGAACGGCGACGCTTTGGCCGATTGGCGGTTGCTGCCGGCCAAGCCCGACTGGTCCGCAGGTCTGGCCGGCGCCTGGAATCCCGGCGAAGCCGCCGCCCACCGGCGCCTGGGTGATTTTCTCGATCACGATCTGGACGGCTATGCCCGTCTGCGCGACGTTCCCAGCCGCCCAGGCACATCGCGGATGTCGCCGTATCTGGCCTTCGGCGAAATCTCGCCGCGCCAGATCTGGCACGTCGCCCGCGCCGCCGGAGCCCATCCCGCCGAGGGCTTCCTGCGAGAACTGGGATGGCGGGAATTTTGCCATCACATGCTGATCCGCCATCCCGACATGGCCCGCAAGCCCCAACGCCCCGAATTCGAGCGCTTTCCCTGGAGCGGCACCGACGGCCAATGGACCGCCTTCACCAAGGGACAAACCGGCTATCCCATCGTCGATGCCGGTCTGCGGGAGTTGTGGACCACCGGCTGGATGCACAACCGCGTGCGCATGATCGTCGCCTCGTTCCTGGTCAAAGACCTGTTGATCCCCTGGCAAAAAGGCGAGACCTGGTTCTGGGACACCCTGGTGGACGCCGACGCCGGCAACAACGCTGGCGGCTGGCAATGGGTGACGGGCTGCGGCATGGATTCCGCCCCCTATTTCCGCATCTTCAATCCGGTTCTTCAGGGCCAGAAATTCGATCCCGACGGCGTTTACGTGCGGCGCTGGTGCCCCGAACTGGCGAAGCTACCCGACCGTTTCCTCCACGCCCCTTGGACGGCCTCGCCCCTGGAACTGGCGGCGGCGGGGGTCCGGCTGGGGGCGACCTATCCCGATCCGCTGGTCAATCACGATGCCGCTCGGAAGAAGGCTCTGGCAGCCCTAGAGAGGCTGAAGGGATAACCGTTCTAAGCCCCGAACCGACCCGTCCTGAAACGAAAAGACCGGAGCCTCGGCCCCGGTCCTTAATCTGCTTCAAACGTCTATTGACGGCCTTTAGTCCGCCGCCACACGCGCCCGGAAGCGGTAGGGATGGGCCGGATAGACGCCCAGAATGCGGACCTCACGCGAGAAAAACTCTAATTCCTCCAGAGCAAGGCGCAGGCTGACGTCGTCGGGATGGCCTTCGACGTCGGCATAAAACTGGGTGGCGGCGAAGGTTCCGCCGACCTGATAGCTTTCCAGCTTGGTCATGTTGACGCCGTTGGTGGCGAAACCGCCCATGGCCTTATAAAGGGCAGCAGGCACGTTGCGCACGCGGAAGATGAAGGTGGTGACGCAGGGGCCGGTCTTGGGCTCGGGTTGCTTCGGTTCGCGGGCCATCACCAGGAAGCGGGTGGTGTTGTGCTCGGCGTCCTCGATGTTGGCGGCCAGGGATTGCAGGCCGTAGATTTCGCCGGCCAGTTCCGAAGCGATGGCGGCCAGCGACTTGTCGCCCTTGGCCGCAACCTCGGCGGCGGAACCGGCGGTGTCGGCGGCGACCACCGGCTTCAGGCCGTGTTGGTTCAGGAACACTCGGCACTGCCCCAGCGCGTGGACATGGCTTTTGACGATCTTGATGTCGCCGATGGCAGCGCCCGGCAGGGCCAGCAGGTGATGATTCACCGGCTGAAAATGCTCGCCGATGATGTGCAGCTTCGATCCCGGCATCAGATGGTGGATGTCGGCGACGCGCCCGGCGATGGAGTTTTCGATAGGAATCAGGGCCAGACGGGCGCGGCCTTCGTTGACGGCGGCGAAAGCGTCCTCAAACGCCGGACAAGGCATCGGCTCCATGTCGGGAAAAGCGGCCTTGCAGGCCAGATGGCCATAGGCGCCGGGTTCGCCCTGAAAGGCGATGCGGTTGGCGGGAGACGAAGCTTCGGACATTCTGTTGCTCTGATCTTTTGCTTAATGAAGGCGGCTGAGAATCTGGCGGGCCTTTTCCAGATCGGCCTGGGTGTCGACGCCCAAAGGCACGGTTTCCACCAGCACGGCGTCGATGCGCATGCCGTTTTCCAGGGCCCGCAGCTGCTCCAGTTTTTCGCGCTGCTCCAGCACGCCCTGAGGCAGCGTGACGAAGCGTTCCAGGGAAGCGCGGCGGTAACCGTAAAGACCGATATGGTGATACAGCGGGCCGTCGCCGGTGGGCACGGCGGCGCGGCTGAAATAGACGGCGCGGCCCACCCGCTGGCCCTCGGCCAGGGAGACCACGGCCTTGACCACATTGGGATTGTGTCGCTCGGAATCGTCGGTAATTTCCACCACCAGGGTCGAGATGTCGACGTCCGGGTTTTCCAGCGGCGTGAAGACGTTGCGGATGATCGCCGGAGCAATGGCCGGCAGATCGCCCTGAACGTTGATGACCGCGTCGAAATTATGCTCGGGGTCGAACAGTTCCAAGGCCTCGAACACCCGGTCCGAGCCCGAAGGATGGTCGGGCTTGGTCAGCACGGCGTTGCCGCCGGCCTTGATCACGGCGTCGGCGATGATCTGTTCGCCGCAGGCGACCACCACCGGACCGATGGCGGCGGCGACGGCGCGGCGCCAGACGTGAACGATCATCGGTTCGCCATGAATGTCGGCCAGCGGTTTGTTGGGCAGACGGGTGGCGGCCAGACGGGCGGGGATGACAATGACGGGATTCAAGGTCGGCATGACGGCAATCGGCCAGAAAGTTTCAGCGCGCGTACCATATAACGGCTCAGGCACGGTTGGAACCCCGCAGGCGGGAAAATCGCGCCCCATTATTTTTATGGAGCCATGCAATAAATCGTCACCACCGTTCGTCTGAGAAGGCAGATACGCAATTCAGCCACTCACGAGGACATTGATCATGGGTCTGTTCAAACATTGCCGCCACGGGCACGGAGCCTGCGAGCCCACCACCCGCTGCGGCCGCATTCTGCATTTCGGCGGCCATATCCTGCTGGGAATCGTGGTGGTCGCCGTCGTGGCGGTGGTGTTCGGCTGGGTGGTGATGACCGCCTGGAACGCCGTCGTTCCCGCCGTCTTCAATCTGCCGCTGATCACTTTCTGGCAGGCGGTCGGCCTAATGATTCTGGGCCGGGTGCTGTTCGGTCGCTTCCATCATCGCCATCGCGGCCACGGCAAATGCCGTGTCGGCCGTCATTTCCGCCGCCCGGAAGCCGACGCCCCGCCCGAAGGCGGCGCCTTCGCCCAATGGTGGTGGGAAGAGGGGGAAACCGCCTTCCGCGCCTTCCAGGCCCGCAAGGCCTCGTCCGAGCGCCCGACCGCAGAATGAGCGAGCCGCTCCGGCCGACCGACCGCGACCGATTGACCGAAGCCCTGAAGGCGGATCAGGGCAGGCTGGTGGGCTTTGCCCGCCGCCGCCTGCCCGACGATCTTGCCGATCAGGACGCCGAGGACGTGCTGTCGGACGTGGTCTTGCGGCTTCTGGAGCGGGCCGACCTGCTGGCCGAGGTGGAAAACGTCACCGCCTATCTGTTTACGGCGCTGGCCAACCGCATCGCCGATCTGTTCCGGAAAAAACGCGAACAGCCCTTGCCCGAGAACGCTCCCGAACCACCTGTTCCGGAGGACGCCGAGGAACAGTTGGGACTGAGCCAGGCATTGTCCTTGTTGGGAACCGCCGAACGGGCGGTCTGGATGGCGGTGGAAATGGAGGGTTTCAGTTTCCGCGAATTGGCGGAACGCTGGGACGAACCCATCGGTACCCTGCTGTCGCGCAAGGCCCGGGCCACCAAAACCTTGCGCAGATTGCTGGCCGAACCCGCCGATTGAGGAGAACGCAATGAAAGCCGCAACCGTCGCCCTTTATGCCGCTCGCCTGGGCGGGTTGGCCGCCTTGGTGCTGGGCTTGGCCTTCCGGCTGGGCCAGCCTGTGCCGATCCACGCCCATATGGCGGCGGGCGCCCTGACCATCTTCGGCTTATGGACCCTGGCCGTCCTGCGCATCCGCCGCCCGGGCGCCTGGCTGGCCCTCGCCGTCGGCTTGCTGATCCCGCCGCTGGGCCTGATCCAGATGCATGAAAGTCTGGCCGCCTTCAACGCCGTCACCGAATGGCTGCATCCGGGCCTGGCCGTCGTGGCCCTGGGGCTGGTCGAGGGGCTGGCGCGAAAGGCGACGGCGCAGACCGTCTGACCGATCGCCTCTGGAAATCCTGTTTGTGCCGGTGCACACTCGGCTCGGTTCAACAGGACGGACGATGCCGCGATCATGACCAGCGTTCCCCAGACTTTCATCGACCTTGCCCAGGAACTGGCGGACGCCGCCGGTTCGGTCATCCGGGGCTATTACCGCACGCCGGTGACGGTGTTCGACAAGGCCGACGAAAGCCCGGTGACGGTGGCCGACCGCGAGGCGGAAGCGGCCATGCGCCGCATCATCAACGCCAAGGCCCCCGACCACGGCATCTATGGCGAGGAATGGGGCGTCGAAAATCCCGACGCCGAATGGGTATGGGTGCTGGACCCGGTGGACGGCACCAAGGCCTTCATCTCCGGTCAGCCGTCCTTCGGCACTCTGATCGCCCTGTTGCACAACGGCGTGCCGGTGCTGGGGGTCATCGACCAGTGCATTTCTCATGAGCGCTGGCTGGGCGTGGCCGGGCAAACCACCACCTTGAACGGCCAAGACATCAAAGTCCGCGCCTGCCCCGACCTGAAGCTGGCGACCCTGTTCGCCACCGCGCCCGAAATGTTCAAGGGCGGCGACGCCGTCGCCTGGGAACGCTTGCGGGCCCAGGTCAAGCTGCCCCGCTACGGCACCGACTGCTACGCCTACGGCCTGCTGGCCTGTGGCTTCGTCGATCTGGTGGTCGAAGCCTCGCTTCAGCCTTACGACTATTCCGCCCTGGTTCCCATCATCGAAGGAGCGGGCGGCGTCATGACCGACTGGCAAGGCAACCGTCTGGGACTGAAATCCGACGGCCGGGTGGTCGCCGCCGGCGACCGCGCTCTGCACGGCGCCGCCCTGAAGGTGCTGGCATGAAGGCCCTGGCCGCCGGATTGGCCCTCGGCCTTTGCCTCGCCACCGCCGTTGCCGCCGCCCAGCCCGAAGGCGGCATCGCCATGCACGGCCAGCCGAAATACGCCAACGGCTTCGACCATTTCGACTACGTCAATCCCTCGGCTCCCAAGGGCGGCGAATTGCACGAAGCCTCGCTGGGCAACTTCGACAGCTTCAATCCCTTCATCGTCAAGGGACAGGCGGCTCCCATCGGCCAGACCTTCGAAACCCTGATGGTGGAATCCGCCGACGAACCCTTCAGCGAATACGGCCTGATCGCTGAAAGCGTCGAAGTCCCGCCCGAGCGCAACTGGGTGGTGTTCAACCTGCGCCCGCAGGCCCGCTTTCACGACAACAGCCCGATCACCGCCGACGACGTGCTGTTTTCCTTCGACATTCTGCGCACTAAGGGATCGCCCAATTACCGCGCCTATTATCAGAACGTGGTGAAGGCGGAAAAGCTGGCCGACCGCAAGGTGCGCTTCACCTTCGCCGCCGGCGACAACCGCGAACTGCCGCTGATCCTGGGGCAGTTGCCGGTGTTGTCGAAGAAATACTGGCAAGGCCGCAAGTTCGAGGAAACCACCATGGACCCGCCGCTGGGCAGCGGTCCCTACAAGGTCGAGAGCTTCGAAGCCGGCAAACGCCTGACCCTGGTCCGCGTCAAGGACTATTGGGGCAAGGATCTGCCGGTCAACAAGGGGCTCTATAACTTCGACAAGATCCGCATCGACTTCTACCGCGATTCCACCGTGTCGCTGGAGGCATTCAAGGCCGGCGAATACGATTTCCGCCCGGAAAACGAATCGAAAAAATGGGCCACCGAATACAACTTCCCCGCCGTGGCCTCCGGTCAGGTGAAGGTGCGGAAGTTCGAGAACCAGCGCCCCACCGGCATGCAAGGCTTCGTCTTCAATCTGCGCCGCCCGCAGTTCCAGGACGACCGAGTGCGCCAGGCCCTGACCTATGCCTTCGATTTCGAATGGAGCAATAAGAACCTGTTCTATGGTCAGTACGACCGGACCAACAGCTTCTTTTCCAATTCCGA
The DNA here is from genome assembly GCA_035538795.1 of Candidatus Sulfotelmatobacter sp. GTDB lineage: Bacteria > Pseudomonadota > Alphaproteobacteria > Rhodospirillales > Magnetospirillaceae > JAJZGK01. The sequence goes on from DATLJS010000060.1 coordinate 140,049, forward strand.
CCTCGCCTCCGCCGGGCTGCCTTCGGCGGACGAACTGAAAATTCTCGAACCCCTGCGCGGCAAGATTCCCGATGCCGTCTTCACCCAGACCTATCAGGCGCCGGCCACCGACGGTTCCGACACCGGCATTCGTCCGAACCTGCGCACCGCCACCCAGCTTCTGAAAGACGCCGGATGGGAAGTCAAGGACGGCAAGCTGGTCAAGGACGGCAAGCCTTTCAGCTTTGAAATCCTGCTGGACCAGCCGGTGTGGGAACGCATCGCCCTGCCTTTCGTTCAGAACCTGCAGCGCCTGGGCATCGCCGCCACCGTGCGCACGGTGGATTCCGCCCAGTACATCAACCGGCTGAACAGCTTCGACTACGACATGATCGTGCATGTCTGGGGCGAATCCGAATCGCCCGGCAACGAGCAGAGGGAATTCTGGAGTTCGGCCACCGCCGACCAGCCGGGCAGCGCCAACATGGCCGGCATCAAGTCGGCGGCCGTCGACAACCTGATCGAAACCCTGGTGGCCGCCCCCGACCGCGAAGCCCTGGTGGCCCGCACCCGCGCCCTGGACCGGGTGCTGCTGCAAACCCACATCGTCATTCCCCACTGGCACATCGGCTACGACCGCGTCGCCTATTGGGACAAGTTCGGCATCCCCGACGTGGTGCCGCGCCGCGGCGTGGTATTCGACGCTTGGTGGATCGACCCGGCCAAGGCCGCCGCTTTGGCCAAGGGGAAATAAGCCGCCGATGCTGGCCTATTGCCTTCGCCGTCTGGCCCTGATCCCCTTCACCCTGTTGGGGATCATGCTGATCAATTTCGCCGTCGCCCAGATGGCTCCCGGCGGTCCGGTCGAACAGATGCTGTCCAAGGCCCGGCAGGAAAGCGTGTCGGCCACCTCGCGCTTTTCCGGCGAAGGCGCCTCGGAAGTGGCGCAAAGTCAGCCCTCCGCCCAATCGGCTGGCGCATCCGGCGGGTCGGGGCTCTATCGCGGCGCCCGCGGCCTGGACCCCGCCTTCGTCGCCGAGATCCAAAAGCAGTTCGGCTTCGACAAGCCACCGCACGAACGCTTCCTGAAGATGCTGAAGGATTATCTGCGCTTCGATTTCGGCAACAGCTTCTTTCGCGATCAAAGCGTGGTGTCGCTGGTGGCGGAAAAGATGTCCGTCTCCATCTCGCTGGGGCTATGGAGCACGCTAATCATCTATATGGTCTCGATCCCGCTGGGCATTTCGAAGGCGGTGCGCGACGGCTCTCGCTTCGACGTCGCCACCAGTTGGATGATCATCGTCGGCAACGCCATCCCCAGCTTCCTGTTCGCCATTCTGCTGGTGGTGCTGTTCTGCGGCGGCAGCTTCTGGTCGGTCTTTCCCTTGCGCGGGCTGGTCAGCCCCGATTGGCAAAGCTTTTCCTGGCCGCACCGCATCGCCGATTATTTCTGGCATCTGGCCCTGCCGCTGACCGCCGTGGTCATCGGCGGCTTCGCCAGCCTGACCATGCTGACCAAGAACTGCTTCCTGGACGAAATCCACAAACAGTACGTCGTCACGGCAAGGGCCAAGGGTCTGAGCGAAGGCCGGGTGCTGTACGGCCACATCTTCCGCAACGCCATGCTGCTGGTGATCGCCGGCATTCCCTCGGTTCTGGTCAGCATCCTGTTCACCGGCCAGATGCTGATCGAAATCATCTTCTCGCTGGACGGACTGGGACAGCTGGGTTTCGAGGCGGTGGTCAACCGCGATTATCCGGTGATGTTCGGCACCCTTTACGTCTTCAGCCTGTTGGGCCTAGTGCTGAACCTGATCAGCGATCTGACCTATCATCTGGTCGATCCGCGCATCGATTTCGAGGCGAGGAGCTAAAGGCCATGACGCCGCTCACCCGCCGCCGCCTCGACGCTTTTCGGGCCAACCGCCGGGGCTATTGGTCCCTGTGGATTTTCCTGGCGCTGTTCACCTTAAGCCTGTTCGCCGAATTGTGGGCCAACGACAAGCCGCTGCTGGTAATGTTCGACGGCAAGGCGCATTTCCCAGTCTTCGTCGATTACGCCGAAACCGAATTCGGCGGCGACTTCGCCACCAACGCCGATTACCGCGACCCCTATCTGGCGCAAAAGATCGCCGAGCACGGCTGGGCCGTCTGGCCGCCCATCCGCTACAGCTTCGACACCATCAATTTCAACACGCCGTCGCCCGCCCCTTCGCCGCCCACGACCGAAAACATCCTGGGCACCGACGACCAGGGCCGCGACGTCGCCGCCCGGCTGATCTACGGCCTGCGCCTGTCCGTGCTGTTCGGCCTGCTGCTGACGGTTTTCAGCTCCGTCATCGGCATCGCCGCCGGCGCCGTGCAGGGCTATTTCGGCGGCAAGGTCGACCTGTTCTTCCAGCGGTTCCTGGAAATCTGGGGCGGCCTGCCGGAGCTTTACATCCTGATCATCGTCGCCGGCATCATCGCCCCCAGCTTCTGGACGCTGCTGGCCATCCTGCTGCTGTTTTCCTGGACCGGGCTGGTGGGGCTGGTGCGCGCCGAATTCCTGCGCGCCCGCAATTTCGACTATGTCCGCGCCGCCCGCGCCCTAGGCATGTCGGACAGCCGCATCATGTGGCGGCACATGCTGCCCAACGCCATGGTGGCGACCATGACCTACATGCCCTTCATCGCCAGCGGCGCCATGGTGTCGCTGACGTCGCTGGATTATCTGGGCCTGGGCCTGCCGCCCGGCTCGGCCTCGCTGGGCGACCTTCTGCGCCAGGGCAAGGAGAACATCCATGCTCCCTGGCTGGGCATCACCGGCTTCGTCGTGCTGTCCATGACCCTGACCCTGCTGGTGTTCATCGGCGAAGCCGTGCGCGACGCCTTCGACCCCCGAAAGACGAACCAATGACCGCTTTGCTTTCCGTCCAAGACCTGAAAGTCACTTTCGGCCAAGGCCCCCAGGCGGTGGAGGCGGTCAAAGGCGTCTCCTTCCAACTGGAACGCGGCCAGACCCTGGCCCTGGTGGGCGAGTCCGGATCGGGCAAGTCGGTCACGGCGCTTTCGGTGCTTCAGCTTCTGCCCTATCCCCGCGCCCGCCATCCGTCGGGCAGCATCACCCTGGACGGACAGGAACTGGTGAACGCGCCCGAGCGCACCTTGCGCCACATCCGCGGCAACCGCGTCGCCATGGTGTTCCAGGAACCCATGACCAGCCTGAACCCGCTGCATTCCATCGGCAAGCAGGTGGGCGAAGTACTGGAAATCCATCGCGGCATGACCGGCACGGAAGCCCGCGCCCGCGTGCTTGAGCTGCTGACCCTGGTCGGCTTGCCCCAGGCCGAAAAGCGCCTCGGTGCCCTGCCCCACGAATTGTCGGGCGGCCAGCGTCAGCGGGTGATGATCGCCATGGCCCTGGCCAACGAGCCGGACATCCTGATCGCCGACGAGCCGACCACCGCCCTCGACGTCACCATCCAGGCGCAGATCCTGGCGCTGCTGAAGAACCTTCAGGCCCGTTTCGGCATGGCCCTGCTGCTGATCACCCACGACCTCGGCATCGTGCGCGGCATGGCCGACCGGGTCTGCGTCATGCAGGGCGGCCTGATCGTCGAGGAGAACGAGGTCAAAGCGCTGTTCGCCGCCCCCCGGCATCCTTATACCCAGCGCCTGCTGGCCGCCGAACCCAAGGGATCGCCCAACGTTCCCGCCGCCGACGCCCCCGAAGTGATGGCCTGCGCCGGTCTGAAGGTATGGTTCCCCATCCGCAAGGGCGTCTTCAACCGCGTGAGCGACCATATCAAGGCGGTGGACGGCGTCAGCCTTTCCATCCGCCGCGGCCAGACCGTCGGCGTGGTGGGCGAATCCGGGTCGGGCAAGACCACGCTGGGACTGGCCTTGCTGCGTCTGAATCAGTCCGAAGGGCCGGTGGTCTTTCTGGGAACCCCCATCGACGGCCTGTCAGCCAAGTCCCTGCGGCCTCTGCGCCGCGAAATGCAGATGGTCTTCCAAGACCCTTACGGCTCCCTGTCGCCGCGCCTGTCGGTGGGGCAGATCGTCGGTGAGGGATTGGAGGTCCACGGCCTAGGCGGCGGCAAGGCGGAACGCCGCGCCCTGATCGCCCAGGTGCTGGAAGAAGTCGGGCTCGACCCCGCCACCCAGGACCGCTATCCCCACGAGTTCTCGGGTGGGCAGCGCCAGCGCATCTCCATTGCCCGCGCCTTGGTGCTAAAGCCCAAATTCATTGTTCTGGATGAACCGACATCGGCGCTGGACGTCTCGGTTCAGGCCCAGATCGTCGACCTGCTGCGCGATCTTCAGGCCCGCCACGATCTGGCCTATCTGTTCATCAGCCACGATCTGCGGGTGGTCAAGGCGCTGGCTGACCATCTGGTGGTGATGAAGGACGGCAAGGTGGTGGAAAGCGGCCCGGCGGCCCACGTCTTTCAGGCTCCGGCCAACGCTTACACCAAGGCGCTGATGGCCGCCGCCTTCGACCTGAAGGCGGTCGGCTGATGGATCTTCAGCTGCATCCCATCGGCGTCGTCCGCTCCGAGCTGAAACAGCGGGAAAACGCTCCCCACCAAGGTTTCTTGGGCGCGCCCGAGGCGTGGCTAGAGCTGGACGATTCCGTGCTGTCCGGCCTGGATGGGCTGGCGGCGGGCATGGAGCTGATCCTGCTGACCTGGCTGCATCTGTCGCGCCGCGACCAATTGCGGGCCACCCCACGCCGCAGCGACGGTAGCCGCAAGGAAACCGGCGTATTCTCGACCCGCTCGCCGGAACGGCCCAACCCCATCGGCCTGCATCGGGTGGAGCTTCTGAAAATTTCCGGCAACCGTCTGAAGGTGGCGCCCCTGGAGGCGTTGGACGGCACGCCGCTGCTGGACATCAAACCGCTTCTGAAACAGGTGGACGGCTGATGAGCGCGCTGACGCCGGAACAGATCGAACATCTGACGGGGCTGATCCATCAGGCCCGGCGCCACCATCTGGCCGGCGAACTGGCCGACGCCAAGCGGCTTTACATGCTGCTGTGCCAGATGCTTCCCTCGGCCGTCGAGGTCCATAACGAACTGGGCCGGGTGCTGCAGGAAATGCGCCTGCCCGTCGAGGCGTCGGAGTGCTTTCGCCATGCCACCGAATTGCAGCCGCAAGATCCCGTTTCGGCCTTCAATCTGGGCAACGCCCTGACCGACGCCCGCCGCTACGACGAGGCCTTCGCCGCCTATCAGCGGGCCATCGCCCTGAAGCCTGACTTTGTCCAGGCCCTGAACAATTTCGGCAACGCCTTGATGCTGCCGTTCCATTTCGAGGACGCCGAGGCGACGCTGCGCCGGGCCATCGCCATCCAGCCCGATCATGCCCTGGCTCACGTCAACCTGGCCGATTCCCTGTGGGCGCAGGGACGACGCGGCGAAGCCATGGACATGTACGACCGTGCCGTGGAACTGGCCCCCGACATGCCCGAGCTGCGCCTGCACCGGGCGATCGCCCTGATGCAGCAGGGCCGCTTGCGGGAAGGCTTCGCCGAACATGAATGGCGCTGGCGGGCCAACAGCCATATTCCCATGCAGCGCATCCTGCTGCCGCGCTGGAACGGCGAACCGCTGACCGGCAAGACCATCCTGCTGCACGGCGAACAGGGGTTCGGCGACGATCTGCAATTCATCCGCTTTCTGCCCCGGGTAGCAGCCCTGGCCGACAGGGTGATCCTGCGGGTGGAGCCGTCGCTGGTACGCATCCTGTCCAGCATCGACGGCGTCGGCGAGGTCATCGACAGCAAGGCGCCCGTACCGCTGGCCGACTATGCCTGTTCGCTGCTCAGCCTGCCCTACGCCCTGGGTGTCGAAATGGTAGACATTCCGGCCCAAACGCCCTATCTGCGCCCCAATCCCGCCGACGTCGAGGCTTGGCGGCGCAAGCTCGAGGAATGCCCCGGCCTGAAGGTGGGCATCGCCTGGGCCGGCGCCCCCCGCCCCGGCGCCTCCGAAGCCATGCTTTTGGACAGCCGCCGCAGTTTCGATCTCGAAACATATGCGCCGCTGGCGGGCATTCCCGGAATTTCCCTGATCAGCCTGCAACTCGGCCCCCGCGCCGCCCAGGCCTTGATCCCCCCCAAGGGCATGACCCTGTTCGACATGACCGGCGACATCGCCGATTTCGCCGACACCGCCGCCCTGGTGGCCAATCTGGATCTGGTGATTTCCGTGGACACCTCGGTGGTGCATGTCGCCGGCGCCGTCGCCAAGCCGGTCTGGGTGCTGTCGCGTTATGACGGCTGCTGGCGCTGGTTCCTCGACCGCGAGGACAGCCCCTGGTATCCCACCGCCCGAATCTTCCGCCAGACCAGGCGCGGCAACTGGTCTGAAACCGTCGCGCAGGTCGCCGGACAACTGCGCCTGTGGGCCAAAGAGCGGCGCTAACTACATCCGCGTTTTATTCGTTGCGAAAATAAAACGACCCTGGCCATTCCACATCCGGCAACAGCATCAGGGCCACCGGCCCGACATAGAGCCGGTTGTCCTGCACCGTCACCGGCACGCCCAGGCGCGGCTTGCCGTCGGGGCCGGGCAAAGCCAGCAATTGCAAGGCGATACGGGCCATGGCGGCATCCTTGGCGCGGACCGCCCCCGCCGTGGTCAGCTTGTCCAGCGTCTCGAACAGACCGCCGATGGAGACCGTACCCGAAAACAGGGGCTGCATCCGCTTGTCCAGGGCCAGCGTGCCTTCGCCGGTCAGAGCCAAAGGCTCCCAGGTCAAGGCGATGTCGGACAGTTCCATCACTCCGCCGCCGTCGCGCCAAGCCGCCAGGGTCGGCGTCAACGCTCCCTTGGCCAGGGCTTTGACATGCAGATGCGCCACCTTGCGGCCCAACAGCAGGCGCGCATCCTCGGGCAGGAGCAGGCCCGTCAGATCGGCCTCCACGCTTTGGCTGGTCAACGTAAAGACAGCATGGCTGACGCCGCCGCCAAAGGCTTCGACGGCCACCAGCGACAGTCTGGCGGCATCGGCGCCGTCGATCTCGGCGCGGGCCTCGGCGATGAAGGCTTCCTGCGGCGGCTCGCCCGGCGGGATCAGAACATGCTTGCCGTGCGCCACCAGATGAAACCGGACCGGCTCTAAGACCGACAGGGACAGACGGGTTTCCGGGCCTTTCCAGCCGCTGCCGTCGGCGGTCTGCAGCGAAGGACTCGGCAGGCTCCAGGCGACCTGAAAGGGAAAACCGCCCAGAACCGGGCTGCCGGTGGTGACCACCCAGCCTTCGGCCCGGCGTTGGACGACCCAGTCGTCCAGCCTTTGCCGCATCTCGTAGGCCAGCAGCCCCCACCACAGGCAGAAACCTGCCAGAAGGCTGGCCAGGGCGGCCAAGAAAAGTATTGTCTTGCGGTTTTTCAATGGCGATATGTTCATCGCACACCTTATAGAGCGAGTACGCGAAGAAATGGATGGGAATTTCTGGGTTTTCGGTTACGGCTCGCTGATGTGGCGTCCCGGCTTCGATTATCAGGAGCGCCGGGCGGCCACTTTGCACGGCTGGCACCGGGCCATGTGCGTGCTCTCCACCCATTACCGCGGCTGCCCGGACAAGCCCGGACTGGTGCTGGGCCTGGATCGCGGCGGATCGTGCCGCGGCGTCGCCTTTCGGATCGCCGCCGACAAAAGCGAAGAGGTCCGGCAATATCTTTACGACCGGGAAATGATCACCGGAGTCTATACGCCCCGCTTTTCTCCGGCCCGGCTGGACGATGGGCGCGGCGTGCCGGTCTTCATCTTTCCGGTCCGCAAGGACCATGAGCAATATTCCGGCCGCCTGACCATCAATGAAGCCGCCCGCCTGATCCGCCAGGGTCACGGCATGGCCGGCTCAAGCCTTGATTATCTGGCCCAGACGGTGGCGCAGATGACGGAAATCGGCATCACCCGCAGCGAATTGCACCGCCTGCTGCGGCTGGTCGAGCAAAACGCCCCTTAGGCCCGCCTGTAGCGCGCCCGCGCACCGCGCTCGATGGCCGCCGACACCAGACGGTCGATCTCCAGCTTATGGCGGATCAGCTCCAGCACGCGCAATTTTTCCTGATTCATTTCGGCATCGGCCACCGCCACGTCGCAGGCCAGGGCATAAGCCGTTTCCCGCAGCTTCGCCGGCAGCGACTGGCGCACCAGTTCAAGAATTTTCTCCAACCCGTCTTCCATCTCCAGCATCTCGGCACAGGCTTCCGCCGTGGCCGGCAGCGTTTCGGGCTGATAGTCCTGGAAAACGGGAAGATAACGTACCATTTCGCCGATGGCGCGGATTTCGGCATCCGACATGTCGCTGTCGGCGGCGGACACCAAAACCATCGTATAGATCAAGGCTGCGTGATGGCTAATCATGGATCTTATCCTTTTACGTTATTTTTCCAGATAAGCTTGCAACTCCAAAAGCCTATCACTTCCACCCCGATTCTCTTGAGCGAATTCGTGGTGACAGGCATTTAAAGATCGTCATATCATCGGGGTATGTATGCGAACGCCCTGCTCCAGTCGATCCTCGACGCCAGCGAAATCGGGCTTGTCCTGGTCGACGGGACGGGTCGCGTGGTTTTGTGGAACAGTTGGATCAGCCAGACCTCGGGCATCGCCGCCGACCGGGCCGCCGACAAAACCCTCGACGAGATTTTCGGCAACCGGCTGGGACCGCGGGTTCCGCTGGCCGTGCGGGATTCCCTGGACAGGGGCGTTTCCTCGATCCTTTCGACCACTCTGAACCGCAAGCTTCTCCCCTTGTCCAAGCCGACGGCTCAGGGACAAGAGGAAATCAAGCAGATCATCGTCATCAAGCCCATCGATCTGGATGGCGACAAGGGATGCCTCCTGCAGGTCAACGACGTCACCGCCGCCGAAAGCCGCGATTACGTGCTGCGCCAACAGGCCCGCACGATGCAGGCCATGGCAGAGACGTTCCGCACCAACGAACAGCATGTGCGCGCCATCGTCGAACATACCGCCGACGCCATTCTCAGCTTCGACTGCGCCGGGGTGATCAGCACCTACAATCCGGCGGCCGAACGCATCTTCGGCTTTTCCGCCGACGACGCGGCGGGCCGCCCGGTCGGTCTGCTGATCCCCGAACTCAGCGCCCTGGACACCCGCGCCAGAAAGGTTCTGGCGCCTTTCATCGAAGGCCGCCGCGAGGCCTTGGGCCGGCGACAGGACGGCAGCATCCTGCCCATCGAGCTGTCGATCAGCGCCATGATCGTCGGCCCCCAGCCCCATTACGTGGCCATCGCCCACGACATCACCGAGCGCAAGGCCGCCGAGGAGAGCCTGCGCCTGCAAAAGGAATGGCTGACCACCCTGACCGACGCCTTGCCCGACATCGTCTGCTTCAAGGACGGCGAGGGCCGGTGGCTGGTGGCCAATCAGTTCTATCTGGATCTGTTCCGCCTGAACGGCGTCGATTACGTCGGCCTGAACGCCCAGGAACTGGGCGCGCTGACGCCGCTTTATCAGCAGTTCATGCTGGCGACCCTGGACACCGACCTTCAGGCGTGGCAGGAAGGCCGTCCGATCAGCTATGAGCAGATCATCCCTCTGCCCGACGGCAGCGAGCGGATTTTCGACATGCGCAAAACGCCGCTGTTCAACGCCGACGGCAGCCGCAAGGGCTTGGTGGTGCTGGGCCGCGACATTACCGAACGCCGCCAGAACGCCCAACGTATCGCCCATCTGGCCCATCACGACACTCTGACCGGCCTGCCCAACCGGGCGCTGTTCCTCGACCGCCTGAATTCCGCCCTGGCCATGGCCCGGCGCAACAGCACCGAAGTCGCCCTGCTGCTGCTGAATCTGAACAAGTTCAAAGAGGTCAACGACACGGTGGGCCATGCCATCGGCGACAAGCTGCTGCGCGCCTCGGCCAAGCGCATCCTGCATTGCGTGCGCGAAACCGACACGGTGGCCCGTCTGGGCGGCGACGAGTTCGCCATCCTGCTGGCCCAGGTCAGCGGCGCCGACGGAGCCGGCACCGTGGCCGACAGCGTGCTGCGCATCCTGGCCGAGCCTTTCGGCCTGGACGGCCACGAGGTCGTCACTTCGGCCTGCATGGGCATCACCCTGTTCCCCGGCGACGCCGAGGATGCCGAAACGCTGCTGAAGAACGCCGATCTGGCCCTGCTGCGGTCGAAGACGGAACGGCTGTCGCGCTTCCATTTCTATGTCGCCGGCATGGACGAAGAGGTCCGCCGCCGCCGCACCACCGAAACCGACCTGCGCCACGCCCTGGGCACCGAGCAGTTGAGCCTGTTCTATCAGCCGCAGGTGGATTCCGGAACCGGCCGTGTCCTGGGGGCCGAAGCGCTGATCCGCTGGCACCATCCCAAGAACGGCTCCATCCCGCCTGCCCTGTTCATCCCCATCGCCGAGCGTTCGGAACTGATCGTGCCGCTGGGCCGCTGGGTGCTGCATCAGGCGGCCATGCAAATCCAGACCTGGAAACAGCTCGGCTTGCCGCCGGTGAAGATCGCCGTCAATCTGTCGCCGGCGCAGTTCAAGCACCACGACCTGCTGGCCACCGTCATCGACGTGCTGGAGCAGACCGGCGTCGATCCGCGCCTTTTGCAGTTGGAAATCACCGAAACCAGCGCCATGACCAATTTCGATTATTCGGTCGGCATTCTGCAGAACCTGCGGGCGCTGGGCCTGACCATCGCTATTGACGATTTCGGCACCGGCTATTCGTCGCTGAACTATCTGAAGCGTTTCCCGGTGGACAAGCTGAAGATCGACCGCAGCTTCGTCACCGACATCGGTTTGCACCCCGACAACGCCGCCATCGTCAAGGCCATCATCAACCTGGGCCGGGGCATCGGCGCGCGCGTCAACGTCGAAGGCGTGGAAACCCACGAGCAACTGCGCTTCATGCAGGAAAACGGCTGCGACGAAATCCAGGGATTCTATTTTAGCCGCCCGCTGCCCGCCGACGAATTCGCCAAGCTGCTGTCGCATCCCCTGCCCTGGACGCTGGAAGACGCCTGACGCCGAAGCGCCAACGGCGGCGGGGCCTTATTCGGCGCCACCGCCTTCCTCGGCTTCCAGCCGCTCCAGGCGCAAGGCCTCGTGCAGAGCTTCCGACTCGCGGGGCGCCAGCACCAGGGTCGTAGAACTGCTGGGCATTTCCACGCCGATCTCGTCGAACATCTTCTTCAGGCGGCGATTGAATTCCCGCCCGGCCGGGGCCTGCATGCCCGGCACCGCCTTCAAGCGGCCGCGGATCACCACGGACGCGCCGTCGAAATTGTCGACACCGAAGACCTCGATCGGCTCGGGCAGGGACTGCGCCCATTCCGATTCGCCGCGCAAGGTGTCCCCCACCTCGCGAATGGCCTCGATCACCCGGTCCACATCCTCGTTGTAGGCCACGCTGATTTCAAAGGTGTGGTAGGCGAAATCGCGGCTCATGTTGATGACCGTCGAAACGCTGGAAAACGGCAGGGTATGCAATTGGCCGTTGCCGGCGCGCAGACGGATTGTGCGGATGGTCAACCCTTCCACCGTGCCGACATTGTCGCCGATCTTCACCGAATCGCCCACGGCAATGGTGTCCTCGAACAGGATGAAGGCACCGGTGATGACGTCCTGCACCAGCTTCTGGGAACCAAAGCCGATGGCTACGCCGACCACGCCGGCGCCAGCCAGCAAGGGAGCGATGTTCACCCCCAACTCCGACAGCACCATCAACGTCACCATGGCCGACAGCACCACCAGCACCACGGTGCGCAGCAGCGGCAGCAAGGTGCGGGCGCGGGCGCTGCGCTTGACCGGATTGCCGTCGGCGTCGGTGCGCGACAGATAGCGCTCGACCCCGGCGCTGACCAGTTCCCAGGCCAGCAGCGACATGACGATCACCGCGCCGATGGACAGCAGGCTGCCCATCAGACGCCGCCCCAGATCGGACCCGAACCATCCCAGGGCGTTGACCCCCCACACCTGCAACAGCGCCACCACGGCGGCCAGACCGGCCAGACCGCGCACCAGATTCTGCAAGACGGCGACATAACGGTTGGCCCGCGTTTCCAGGTCCGGGAAACGGCGGCGCAGATCGTCGTTGATGGCGAAGGCGCGTCCCACCAGATCGGCTCCCAGGGTCGCCAAGGCATTGGCCGCCGCCAGTACTAGAACGGTCAGCAGCGAAGCGCGGATCAGGAACTCGAAACCGCCCCTGACCTGCAAGGCCCAGATGCCGAAGGCTCCGGCAATGTAAAGGCAGGCCAACACATGCCAGACATCGGCCAGACGCTCGCGCAGGGGCTGCACCCGGCTGTCGGCCTTGCCGCGGCTGCGGATCCAATCCGCCACCGCCTGACGGTTCTGCAACACCAGAATCACCAGCAGCGCCGCCACCACCAGACCCAGCGTCTTCAATGACAAGCCGTAGGCGCTTTTCGGCAGGCCCAGCAGCTTCAGCGCCTGGATGGCGAAATAGCCCCAGACGCCGGTCAGGGTCAGACGGCGGGCCCAGATGGACAGATAGCTGGCGGTTTCATCGTCCAGCGGCAGGGGCCGGGAAGAGGCGTTGGCCGGCAGCAGCAGCACCTGCACCGACACCAGCACGAAACGGGTCAGCACATAAGCCAGATTGATCAGCACCGTCGCCTGTTTGGGGTCGCCGTCCAGGGTCAGGCTGGGCAAGGCGCGCAAACCGTGGGCGACGAAGATGAACAGCCCTAGAGGCAGCACTTCCAGCACCCAGATGCCCGCCATCAACGGCAGGCGCATCCAGCGGTTTTTCGCCTCGCGGCCCTCCAGCAGGCGGCGCAAGGGTCGAAACGCCAAAATCAGCGCCCGCTCGGCGGCGAAGGCGGCGGCGAACAGCACGGCGAACTTGCCCAGCACCTCGGTCCACAGGGCGCGGTGAACGGGGTCGGCGAATTGCAGGATGATCCAGTCATAGGCATGGCCGACATCGGCCAATCCGCTGATCACGTCCATGGCCTCGTCGCCGGCCTTGCCGATTTGCTCGGTCATCAGCGACAGCAGGGTCGGCTCGTCGTCCTCGTTGGCCTGTTGGTCGGCCTTAGTCATCAGCTTCAACTGGGAAACCAGTCTGGCCCGGCTGTCCGGGTCTTCGATGGAATGGATCAGCTGATCCACCTCGGCCTTGCTGACCGGCTTGTCCGGAGCGTCGGCGGCCTGGGCCGGCAACGCCTGCCACAGCGATGCCGCCAGCAGAACGGCGACGGCAAGGGAACGGACGGCTTGAGCTAAGGCACGGGACATGGCACACCGGAACAGACAATGAGAAACCAGGAACCTCCCACATAATGACGGGAGGCCCCGCTTGGCAAGGAGCATGGCGATGGCCGTCACCATCTATCACAATCCGAAATGCAGCAAGTCCCGAGAAACCCTAGCCCTGATCCAGGGCAAAGGTATCGAGCCGCAGGTGATCGAATATCTGAAGACGCCGCCCAGCGCCGCCGAGCTGAAAGACATCCTGGGCAAATTGGGCATTCGGGCCAAGGATCTTCTGCGCAAGAAAGAAGCCGCCGAGGCCGGAGTCGACCCCACCCAGCCGGAAGAGTCCCTGATCGCCGCCATGGCCGCCCATCCCCAGGTGATCGAACGGCCCATCGTCGTCTCGGGTGCCAAGGCCAGGCTGGGCCGCCCGCCGGAACAGGTGCTGGAAATCCTGTAGAAGCGCCCGTCTAAACCGGCGGCGCCTCGTCCACGGCGCCGCCGCGCTCGCCCGGCAGCGGCAGCCAGATATGCACCGTGCTGCCCTGGCCCGGCGTGGATTCGATGGAAACGCCGCCTCCGTGCAGAAGCGCAATCTTCTGCGCCGAGGCCAGCCCCAATCCGGCGCCGGGATAGGTGGCGCGGGAATGCAGGCGCGAGAAGGGGCGGAAGATCGAGCCCAGATATTCCGCTTCGATGCCGATGCCGTTGTCGGCCACGTCGATGCGCCAGCCTTCCAATTCGCCGCGCCGCTCCAGGCGGGCCGAAATGCTGACCGCCGGACGCGCACCCTGGGCGACGAATTTCAGGGCGTTGCCGATCACGGCTTCGAACAGGATGAACAACAGGGCCGGATCACCGGACACCATGGGCAGGCGCTCGATATTGAACATCGGCTCCTGGCCGGTGGCCAGCCCGTCCAGATGCACCACCACCCGCTCAACCAGATTCGACAGGTCGATGGGAATGAAGGCGTTCATCGGGCGGTCGCTACGGCTGAAGGCCAGCAGTCCCTTGACCAGCAGCCCCAGTTGCGTGCCGCCTTCACGCACCAGGGCCAGACTGTGCAGAGCATCCTCGGACAAAGCGCCGGCAGCCTGACGCTCCAGCCTTTGCAGGTGAATGAGAATATCGCGCACCGGCTCCTGCAAATCGTGGGAGGCGGCGAACAGCAGCCGCTCCAGCTCGCTTTTGGCGGCGATCAGCATCTCGGCACTTTGCTTGCGGTCGGTGATATCGCGCAGCGACGCCCGGAACCCCAGCGGCGCCCCCTGTTCGTCCAGCACCGGCTGCCAGGACATGGCGATCCACAGGGGCACGCCGTCCTTATGCCGCACGCGGAATTCGACGTTGTGGCCGGTCGTGCCGGCTTTGGCCGAAGCCAGATGCATCCGCACCTCGTTGCGGTCTTCCTCGACCACCAGGGGCAACGGGAAATCGGCTAGGTCGTGGCATTCCCGCTGGCTGTAGCCGGCGATGCGCTCCACCGCCGGATTGACCCAGCGCAGACGCCCCTCGGAATCGAACCAGCATTCCCAGCCATAGGTGTAGTCGGCGATGGCGCGAAACCGGCGCTGGCCTTCGTCCAGTTGCTGGATGCGGCTGGACACCGCTTGGGACATGGAACTGAGGGCGCGGCTGAGCACTCCCACCTCGTCATGGCCGGACAACTCGAACGTGACCGCGAAATCTCCCCGCGCCACCTGCAGGGCCGCCCTGGCCAGCATGGTCAGATGCCGCGTCAGCCAATAACCCAGACTGGCCAGCAAGGTCAGGGTGATGAGCACCTCGGCCAAAGCGATGGCCAGGCTCTGATGCAGCAGTTCGCCCGACGCTTTTTGCAGAAAGCTGGTGTCCAGCCCGTAATAGGCTTCTCCGTATTTCTGCCCCAGGTAAGTGATGTCGAAGGCTCCGTGATAAAGCGGCGCGTCATAGCTGATGGACGGATCTTCGTCGATCACGGGGTCTTCAAGCTTTCGCCCATGCGCCGCCACCACCCGCCCCGACGCGTCGGTCACCGCCATGTAGGTGATGCCGGGAATGCCGCCCCAGCCGTCCAGCACGCTTTGCACCGAACCGTAGTCGCGGGCGGCGAGAAGGCCGGCCAGGGCGATGTTGAAAGACGCCTCCTGGGCGTCCAGCCGAATTTCCGTATTGTGCATCAGATGATAGCGGATCAGCCGGGTGCTGTTGGCGACCAACAGCGTCAGCATCAGGCATTCCACCAGAACGCTGACCAGCAGCAGCCGGAAGCGCAGCGACTTGGTGAAGCCGACGGGGGGAAGCCAATCGCCCATCGCGCTCATGGCTTGTCCTCGATCATTTTGGCCACCTTGTCGGCATAGGGTCTGGCGTCTTCGATGTCCTTGGCGGTCAGGGAACTGTACCCCTGGAAGCCGCCGGCGGCGAAAAAGGCTTTTCCCTCGCGGGTGTCGTTGAAATCCATCATCAGCTGGCGCAGCTCGGCAATCCGCCGCTCCCCCAGCCGGGGATGGGCCAAGGTGAACTGATGCGGCACGGCGATGCCCGCCTCGAAAAAGGTGACGCGGGCGCGGACATCCTCGGGCACCTGCTGCAAAGCCGAAACGCTGCTGACGCAGGCGTCGGCGTCGCCCATGCCGACGGCGCGGATGGCCGTGCCATGGCTCTGGGCGTCGATCAACTGATAGTCGCGTCCGGCAACCAGCCCATACTGGCTTTCCAGCCAATGCTCGGTGACCACCGACATGGCGGTCAGACGGTTGGCCGTCAGCACTTTTTTGCCGCGCAACTGGGCGGCTTCCGTCAGAGAACTGCCCTTGAGAACCACGATCAGCGGGCGCAGCTCGACCTTGTAGCGGGCCAGAGGCACGTAACCGGCATCGACCGCGATCACGCCGAAATGCGGAGCCGTCACCAGCACGTCGAAATCGCCGCGACGGATATCGTCAAGGGCGGTTCGGAAATTCCGGGCGGTGTAAAGCTCCACCGGACGCTGCAGGCGGTGCGAGAGAAACTGGCGGAAGGGATCGTAAAGCCGCAAAAGGCTGAGGGGCGGATTGGTCGGCAGCAACGCCACGCGCAAAGGCGGCGCCTCCACCGCCTCGGCCCAAGCCGGACGGATGGCCAGCACCCCCTGCAACAACAGCAACGCCGCCAGAACAGCGGCCAGGCCGACGAGACGACGGACCGGCATGATGCCTCCGCAGACACCGGCCCCGTCAAGGGCCCGGCCGGGGCTCCGCACGCCCCGATCCCCAAATGAGATGAATCCCCCTTCACCCCATAATGAAAGCAAGATAACCGCAACGTCGCCGCCTGCATAGCGGCATATGCGGATAGTCCTAATCGATAGCGGCGCCCAGCCGCAGCACGGCGTCGGCTTCGGCGCTGTAGCGTCCGTCCTCCTCGTGCAGAATCAGGCCCGGATGCAGGGTCAGGGGCGAATGCACGCTTTTCCTGGCCCGCAGCAAAATGCGCTTGGCCGCCCGTCCGCGCTTGGGCCACAGCGGAAAAACGATGACCTCGCCCACCCGCCCCTGTAAGGCCGCCAGCAATTCGTCCAGCCGGTCGGCCCGATGCACCGCCAGCAGCGTTCCCTTGGGCCGCAACATGGCGACGCACATCCGCATCCAGGCGGCCACATCCACCTCGGCTTCGGTATTGGCCTGAGCTTTGCCGGCATGAGGAGACGGAGTGCCGCCTTTGTGATAGGGCGGATTGGTCATCACATGATGGAAACTGCCGGGCGCCAGCCGCGGCGGCGGCGCCTGGATCGAGCCGATCACCGTCTCGACGCGGCCGGTCATATTATTCAGGGTGATATTGTCGCGGGCCAGGGCCACCAGCTCGGCCTGGGGCTCCAGTCCGATAATCCGGCAGCCGGGCACTCGCCAGCCCAGGCATAAGGACGCCGCCCCCACGCCGCTGCCTACGTCCAGCACCAGATGGCCGTCCTGGGCGGGAACGGCGGCGGCCAGAAACAAAGGATCGATGGCGGCGCGGTATCCCTCGGCGGGCTGGCGCAACAGAATGCGGCCACCCATCAGGGTGTCTTCGGTGTATTCGCTCATGCTGATCCTCGCTTGACGCCGCGCAAGGCGCGCGCCGAAAGCCGTTGTAGCCTTGACCGGCAAGGTTGCGCAACCTTATGCTCCCCGCGCTGCAGGGAGGATGCGGCGACACGTTATAGAGTGAAGGGAATTGCCGGTGGCCATCGCGGTGCAACACAAAGACGACCAGACCAGAAAGCCGGCCTCGTTGGAAGGGCTGACGGTGCTGGTCGCCGATGATCTGGCCAAGTGCAACCAGCTGATCGTCGATCGCATGCACAGCCCAGTCGAGCTGATCCCCCAACTGGCCGGTCATCTGATCGCCGCCGGGGGCAAGCGCCTGCGCCCCATGCTCACCCTGGCCGCCGCCAAGCTGTGCGGCCATGACGGAGAACGCCATCTGAAACTGGCCGCCTGCGTCGAATTCATTCACACCGCCACCTTGCTGCACGACGACGTGGTCGATGAAAGCGACCTGCGCCGCGGCCAGGCCTCGGCCAACGCCGTGTGGGGCAACAAAGCGTCGGTGCTGGTGGGCGACTTCCTGTTCTCGCGCTCGTTCGAACTGATGGTCGAGGACGGCTCCCTCAAGGTTCTGGCCATTCTTTCCAACGCCTCGTCGGTAATCGCCGAGGGCGAAGTGCTGCAGCTGATCACCGCCAACGACACCGCCACCACCGAAGCCGCCTATCTCGACGTCATCCGCTCGAAGACCGCCGCCCTGTTCGCCGCCGCCTGCCGCATCGGCGCGGTGGTGGCCGAACGCCCCGACGCGGAAGAAGCCGCCCTGGACGCCTACGGCCTCAACCTCGGCATCGCCTTCCAATTGATCGATGACGTTCTGGACTATTCCGCCAAGCAGGAAAAGCTGGGCAAGACCATCGGCGACGATTTCCGCGAAGGCAAGATCACCCTGCCGATCATCCTGGCCATGCAGCGCGGCAGCGACGAGGAAAAAGCCTTCTGGCGCCGTACCCAGGAAGACCTCGACCAGGCCAAGGACGGCTC
>DATLJS010000061.1:0-1881 GCA_035538795.1 Candidatus Sulfotelmatobacter sp.
ACTTGCAGCAGCCGACCTTGGAGGGGGGAGACGTCGTGTGGCGGCAGGCCAGCTCGGGCGTTGGCCGCGAGGGCTGCCGACAGTGCATCATCCTGCGGCGCGAGGTGGTCGGCAAAGTAGTCGTCCACCGCCGCCCATCTCGGGTCGTCCATCGGTACCAATCTATGACCCCTCCGCGGGCTAACAAGAAGTGGACTTCAAATCGGCCGTGTTATTTCACGCCCATTTTTCGAGACTTTAGCATTTCCACCGGGAGTTAGGGGATGAAGAAGGCCGGCCGGAGCCCTAAAATCAAGGAGAAATGCCTCTGGCTCGGGAGGGCGTCGTCATGCGTTGTCCTGGAGTCTACCCGCCGGACCCCACCCTGGGCATCACCGATCCCCAGATGCTCCCGCCCGCGAAGCTCGTCTCGCGCAGCCGCAACTACGAGCATCGGCCCTGTCCGCTCTGCGGGAAGTCCTGCCCTCGGGACCGGATCTTCACCCGCACCCTGCATGACCTGGGCGACCCGGTGGCCGGGCGGCCCCACGACATCCGACTCACCTACTCGCAGCACCACTGCACCCGGTGCCGCCGCTTCTTTACCGCCGATATGTCCGACCTGGCCGCGCCCAGGGCCCGCTACACCCATCGGGTCGTGGCCCTGGCCGTCCGACTGGTCGTCGAGGACGGCCTCCCCTATCAGGCCGCCAGTTGGCACCTCTGGCGCGACCATCGCGTCTTCGTCCCCTTCGCCACCATCCAGAACTCGGTGGAGGCCAGGGGGGAAAAAGGCGGCCCGTCGCATCGGGGCCGATTACCTCGATTGGGCCCTCGACGGCTTCTCCGGGTACGTCGCCGCTGACGAGTTGTACGACGGCCCCTTCTGCGTCCTGTCGATCGTCGACAACCGCGCCTTCAAGCGGCTGTGCTACGAGGTCCTCGACCATAACCCGACTCATCGGGATGTCCGGAGGTTCTTCCGCCGCTTCCGGGCGGCCCTGACCGGCCGAGGGCTGACCCTTCGCGGGATCACCACCGATGGCTCGGAGCTTTATCCGCAGCCGATTTCGCAGGTCTTCGGCGCCGTGAAGCATCAGGTCTGCCGGTTCCACATCCTGGCGGAACTGAACAAGGCGGTCCTCCGCGCCGTGGCGCAGGTCCGCAAGCGCCTGGCGGCGGAGAAGCCGAAGCTCCCCCGCGGGCGCCCCGTCACAACGGAGGCGAGACGGAAGGTCCGGCGGCGCCGGCACCTCGATCGGAAGATCGGGGATCTGTTCGAGCATCGTCATCTGTTCGTGAGGCGCTACCTCACGCCGGCTGAGCAGCGAACGTTGTGGCGCATCACCCGGGGTCTGCCGCGATTGCGAGCCCTCCGGCGGATCGTGGAGGAGATCCACCGCCTGTTCGACCGCCGGTGTCGCACCGAGACGGCCCTGGCGAAGCTGGCCCGGCTGCGGACCCAGGTGGGCCGCTGCAAGGGACTGGGGCCGATCTTCAAGAAGCTCCGGTCCTCGGACCTGGAGAAGGCCCTGACCTTCCTGGACGATCGCCTGCTCGGTTCGACCTCCAATGCGGTGGAACGGGGCAACCGCCGGCATCGCAAGATGCAAAAGACCGTGTACCGGGTCCGAACTCAAGCGACGATCAGCGGCCGGATCGCCCTGGACATGTTTCGCGAGGCCCAAGGCCCCTCACGCGAGCAAACCATGAAGGCCCTTCACCACACAAGGAGACGCTGAGTCCCGGTGATGGTGCTAAAGTCTCGTTATTCGCGATATTCCTTGGGAGCCCCTCGAAGCGTCGGTCCCCCGATGAGGCGGACCGGTCCCCCGCCCCTAAGCCGTAGCGAAAGCGATCAGACCCCTTTATTCCTCTCCGGGATGGTGAGGCCACTTCATC
>DATLJS010000062.1:0-5670 GCA_035538795.1 Candidatus Sulfotelmatobacter sp.
GGCCGCCACCACCTCGTCGAACTTGTCGGTATAGGCGTGGTAGGGGCGCTCGCCCGACTCGCCCGGCTGGGGCTCGAATTGCGGGCGCTGGCGCGACGGGCCGCCCGGCTCCTCGGTGCCGCCGCCGCCCATCATCATGTCGTCGGCGGTCTCCAGGCCGTCCTGCTCGCCGTCGCCCTCGGCGCTGCCGGGCGCGGTCTGCGGTTCGCCCTCGCCCTTGGCGGAGGCGCCATCGTCCTCGTCCTTGTTCTCGCGGCTGCCTTGGGACTCGCCTTCGCTGGCCTCTTGGCCCTGCTCGTCGCTCTGGCGCTCCTCGTCCTCCAGTTCGCCCTCGGCGAACAACTCCAGCTCGGAGAGCAATTGCTTGAGATCGCCGGCGAAGCGTTCCTCGTCGCCGATCAGCTCGGCCAGGGCGTCCAGGCGGGCGCCGGCCTTGTCCTCCACATAGGGGCGCCACAGCTCCACCGCCTTGGCCGCCGAGGGTGGCGGCGCCATGCCGGTGAAATGCTCGCGGGCGATCAGGCGGATGGCCTCGGCCAGCGGCACGTCGTCGCGCTCGGTGACGCGGTCGAGCCCTTCGGCACGCGCCTTCTGCTCCAGCACGGCGGCGATGTTGGCGGCGGTGCCGGCCATGCGCCGGGCGCCCAGGGCCTCGATGCGGGCCAACTCGACCGCCTCGTAGACGCGGCGGGCCTCGGCCCCCGGCGGCATGCGCCGGATATGCAGGGCATCGTTGTGGTAGCGGTACTTGAGCGCCACCGCGTCGGCCGTGCCGCGCAGGCGGATCAGATCGGCCTCGGTGACGTTGCGCGGCGGCGCCGGCAGCCGCACCTCGGCCCCGCGCACAGTGGCGGCGCCGGTGCCATAGCCCACGTCCAGGTCGGCCCGGCCGGCGATGGCGCGCAGCACCGAGGTGGTGCAGCGCTTCATCAAATCGGCGGGCGTCTCGTCGCGGGCGGCACCGGCGGGGACCGGAGCGGAAGGGGCGTTGGGCGGAACGGCCAAAACGAATCGTCCTACATCATCACCCGGGCGGGGGTCTCGGGCAGTTCCTGGTTGAAGCAGCGCTGGTAGTACTCGGCCAGCACCGGACGCTCCACCTCGTCGCACTTGTTGAGGAAGGTGAGACGGAAGGCGAAGGCCACGTCGCCGAAGATCTTGGCGTTCTCGGCCCAGGTGATGACGGTGCGCGGGCTCATGACGGTGGAGATGTCGCCGTTCATGAAGCCCTGGCGGGTGAGGTCGGCCAGCGACACCATCTGGGCGACGGTCTTGCGGCCCGCCTCGCCGTCATAGCCCGGCAGCTTGGCGGCGACGATTTCGACCTCGGCGTCGTGCTCCAGATAGTTGAGCGTGGCGACGATGTTCCAGCGGTCCATCTGGCCCTGGTTGATCTGCTGGGTGCCGTGATAGAGGCCGGTGGTGTCGCCCAAGCCGATGGTGTTGGCGGTGGCGAACAGGCGGAACGACGGATGGGGGCGGATGACCCGGCTCTGGTCCAGCAGGGTCAGCTTGCCCTCGACCTCCAGGATGCGCTGGATGACGAACATCACGTCGGGGCGGCCGGCGTCGTATTCGTCGAACACCAGGGCGGTGGGGTGCTGCAAGGCCCAGGGCAGGATGCCTTCGCGGAATTCGGTGACCTGCTGGCCGTCCTTCAGCACGATGGCGTCCTTGCCGATCAGGTCGATGCGGCTGACATGGCTGTCCAGGTTGACGCGGATGCAGGGCCAGTTCAGACGCGACGCCACCTGCTCGATGTGGGTCGATTTGCCGGTGCCGTGATAACCCTGGATCATGACGCGGCGATTGAAGGCGAAGCCGGCCAGGATGGCCATGGTGGTGTCGTGGTCGAACAGATAGCTGTCGTCGCGGTCCGGCACATGCTCGCTGCCCTGGCTGAAGGCGGGCACCATCATGTCGGAATCCAGGCCGAAGACTTCCCGCACGGAAACGGTGATGTCGGGCGCCGCCAAGGGGTGGTCCGAGGGCAGGGCGGTGGGGGTGTTGTCGCTCATCACTGGTTCCGGTCTATCTGTAAGGTTGATCCTGGGCGGTCAGGCATCCCATCAGGGTTTGATAAGCCTGGCCGATGAGTTTGAAGCGTTCTTCGGCATCCTTGTCGCCGTTGTTGGCGTCGGGATGGTGGAGTTTGCACAATTCCTTGTAGCGGGTCTTCAGGCTCTCGACGGTCAGAGGCCACGACAGTTCCATCAACTGCATGGCCAGTTCCTCGGGCGAGGGGGGCGCGCGGCGCTCCTTGGGCTTTTGCCACATCTCCTCGTCGAAGACGCCGAAGCTGTCCTTGACCCGTTCGGGGTCGAACTGCCAGCGGCCGCCGCTCATCCGCCCCAGCGGCCAGGTGGGGCGCTGCCAGGTGGTGTCCAGCCTGACCATCTGCTCGATCTCTTCGGGCTTCAGGCCGGCGTAATAATCCCATGCCTGGTTGTACCGGCGGACATGGTCCAGGCAGAACCAGTAATAATCGCTCAGGTGGTCCCGCGACTTGGGAGCCCGGTATTCGCCGTGCTCGGGGCACCCCGGATGGTCGCAGGCGCGGTGTGATCCTTTGGGGGCGTCCTTGTCCTTGGGGGGCCAGAATTTCCGTGAATGTCCCGTCATGATGCCACACTATGATCGCAGGGACGGGGGCTGGCAATATCCGTGTCTGGTCCCCAAGTAGGGAAAATCGAAGCATAAGTTCAAGGCAGAAGGCATGACCGTACGCGACACCATGGAACGTAAGTTGACCGAGGGACTGTCTCCCTCGCATTTGGAAATCATCGACGACAGCCATCGTCACGCCGGGCATGCCGGTAGCCGGCCCGACGGCGAAAGCCACTTCACCGTGCAGATTGTCTCTGCCGCCTTCGAGGGCAAGGGGCGGGTGGCGCGTCAGCAGATGGTTTACGGCATTTTGGCCGAGGAATTGCGCGAACGCGTCCACGCTTTGTCTCTGACCACCCTGACTCCCGGCGAAGCCCAACTTCGCACCGGCTGAAAAGGGAGGCTTTCGCAGGTTATCGCTTGGTTACCATCTTCGGGGAATTTCTTAAGCCCTCATCGCGCAATATGGTTGCAATGCCGCTTAAACTGCGCCTATTAATTGTTCGGATAGGGAGCTGAGGCAAGAGAGGACGGTAGCATGGCCGCAGGGTCGCTGCTTAATCGCAACGTCACCATCGCGGGGCGTCGTACCAGCATGAAGCTGGAGCCCGATATGTGGGATGCGTTGGACGAAATTTGTCGCCGTGAACAGATTACGATGCATGAAGCCTGCACCATGGTTGCCGACCGCCATCGCGGCAACAACCTGACGGCGGCCATGCGCGTTTTCATTCTTGGCTATTACCGGGCCGCCGCCACCGAACAGGGGCACGTTTCCGCCGGTCACGGCAGACCTCGGCGACGTTTGGCGGCTGTCGCCGCCGACTGAGGTTCGACAAAGGAAGCCGCCTTCTCCGCCGCTGGCTGGAGAAGGCGGTTTTTTTGTTGTCTACAAAACCGTCAGCATCGACGCCACCAAGGGATGGCGGACGATGTCGCGATCGGTCAGATGCACCACCGAGATATCGCTGAGGCCGCTCAGGCGGTTGGCGATGTCGGCCAGCCCGGAGATGCCGGGCAACAGGTCGCTTTGATCGGGGTCGCCCGTCAGCACCATGGTGGAATGCCAGCCCAGGCGGGTCAGCAGCATCTTGATCTGCCCATAGGTGCAGTTCTGCGCTTCGTCGATGACCACGAAGGCGTTGTTGAGGGTGCGGCCGCGCATATAGGCGACGGGCGCGATTTCGATGGAACCGTCGGCCAGGGCGGCGCGAAGGCGTTTGCCGCCCATGCGGTCCGACAGGGCGTCATAGAGGGGACGTAGATAAGGGGCCAGTTTCTCCTGCAGGTCGCCGGGCAGGAAGCCCAGGCTTTCGCCGGCTTCAACGGCGGGACGGGACAGCACGATGCGGCCCACCTTGCCTTCGTCCAGCGCTTCGACGGCGGCGGAAATGGCCAGATAGGTCTTGCCGGTGCCGGCCGGACCCAGGGCCAGGGTCAGGTTGCTTTCGTTCATGGCGTCGAGCAAGGCGCTTTGGTTTTCGCTCTGCGGACGAACCTTTTTCACATAGCTTTGGTCCCGCTGCTCTTCGCCAAGGGGATCCCAACCACCCCTGACGACGCTTCCATACAGCGGATGCACATTGTTCTCGGGCTTGGACTGGACGACTTGTCGGGTACGTTTAGCCATTCAGGACTCCATGAGCCTACGGGAAAAGAAAAAGCCTCCCGGAACGGGAGGCTTGACGGAAGCGACACCAAAGATGCGGCGTCGGATGGACGGCTGTGCCTCTGCACGGCATGCCGCTGCTTGGGAGAGTGCCACCGAAGGCGATGCGATGTTTGAAACGCGTCCCAAACTGGTCTTTCCTCTGCTGGAAGAACCTAGGGAAAGACTATCAAAAAAACAGCCGCAAGTGCTACTGCTTCTTGCGGCTGTAAAGGAAGATTAACGCAATATCTTGCCTGATCAGTGGTCAGACCCGTGCAGGATGACGTCGCCCAGGCCGGTGTCGTAAGACAGGCCCGCCACCGTCAGGGTGATGGCGAAGGGGAAGGTGGCCTTGACCAGTCCCTTGCGTTCCAGCGCCACCCAGACCGCCTGATTGTTCAGGCCGGTGGCGTCCTTGGCCAGCACCACCCGGCGGCCGACATGAAAATGGTCGCCATGAGGCTGGGGAATGTTCGACAAAAAGACCTCGCCGGAATCCTGGTTGCGGGTGGACAGCTCGGGATATTTGGCCATTTCCTGCAACAGGGTCAGAGTGCGCAGCTGCAAGGGGTTCAGTTTCAAAGGGTTGCGCTTCAAGGCGGGTGTCCTCAACAAAATGGGTCGCGCCAGCATAGCGGCCTTCAGACCTGCGGGTAAAGCCGATGGTGGTGCGCCAACATGGTCATGGCGCAAATGTCCAAGGGCGAGACATGGGCGAGGGTGCGGGCCTGCGCAAGAGTGAACAGATCCATGCCCGCGCCTTCTTGCTGATTCAGGCGGGGAATGTCAGCCAAGGCCAAAGGCACGGCGTACCAGATGTTGCGGACCCGGCGGCGGCGGGCGCGGGGCAGGGTATGGACGGATTCGTACAGCCAGTCCAACCGGGGCGGCACATAGGCCAGTTCCTCCATCAGTTCGCGGCGCATGGCGGCTTCGAACGCTTCGCCGGATTCCACATGGCCGCCGAAACAGCTCCAATGGCCGGGCAGCAGAATGCCGGGCTTGTCGTCCCGCAATTGCAGCAGGAACCGCTGGTCCTCGGTGACGATCACGGCGGTGACGGCGTTGGCGTCGGCTTGCCAGCCTTCGGCGGGGGACAGCGGTGGAAATGGAGGAAGGATGAAGCCGGTCATGCCGGCATCATGCCGCAAAAGCAAAAGGGGCGCCAGTTGGCGCCCCTTCGCGGTAGGAGTGAGAAGCGGGATCAGTCGTGGATGATCTCGCCATGGAGGGAGTAGTCGAGGCCTTCGACTTCTTCCTCGGTGGTGACACGGAGTCCGATGGTCCAGTCGATGACCTTGTAGAGGACCAGGGAGACGACGGCGCACCAGACGATGGTGACCAGGATGCCTTCGGCCTGAAGGGCGACCTGCCCGGCATTGCCTTCGAGCAGTCCGGAGGTGCCGCCGATG
>DATLJS010000063.1:0-39627 GCA_035538795.1 Candidatus Sulfotelmatobacter sp.
GCCGGCCTCGCCGGCACGGGCCGATTCGATGGTGGCGTTCAAGGCCAGCAGATTGGTCTGGCTGGCGATGTCGTTGATCAGGTTGACCACCTCGCCGATCTTCTGGGCGGCCTCGGCCAGACCGCCGATCTTCTGGGTGGCCTCCATGGCTTCGCGGGCGGCTTCCTGGGTGACGATCGCCGATTGCTGTACCTGACGGGAAATCTCGTGGATCGAGGCGCTGAGTTCGGTGCTGGCCGAGCTGACGGTTTCCACGTTGGTGGTGGCTTCCTCGGTGGCGGCCGAAACGGCGGTGCTCTGGCGCTGGGTCAGGTCGGCATTGCTGGTCAAAGCCTGGGACGAGCTATGCAGTTGGCTTACGGCGGCGGTAATGCTTTGCAGCATCTTCACCATTTGCTGGTCGAAGCGCCTGGTGGCGTCATCGATCTTCTGCTGGCGGGCCTCACGCTTGGCGATTTCAGCTTTTTCCTGCTCTTCCAGGCGGCGGCGTTCGAGAGCGTTGCGCTTGAAGACGTCCAGGGAGCGAGCCAGGGTGCCGACTTCGTCGCGGCGTTCGGCGCCTTCGACGGCAGTCTCCAGATTGCCGGCCGCCAGGCTGTCCATGGAGGAGGTGATGGAAGCGACCGGACGGAGAACTCCGCGCATGACGATCCAGCCGAGGAAGATCAGCGACAGGGTGACGCCGATCAGGGAAACCAAGATCAGCATGCTATTGACCGTGGTGGTGGTTTCGGCGGCTTTCTGCTTGCTGTCCTCAAGCGCCTGCATGTTGATGGTGACGCGCTCATTAAGCAGGGCCAGCAGTGAATTCTGGCTTGGAACGGCCTTTTCCTTGGCAATCTTGAATGCCACTTCGTTGTCGTTGACCAGGGCGTGCTGCAACACTTCCTGAACGGTGGCGTTATAGGCGACGATGGCCTCGCGGATTTCCGTGTTGCGCTTGCGGCGTTCGTCCGTATCGGCCAGGGAGATGACGGTGTCGACATTCTTCAAGGCGTCGTCGATAGAGGCCTTGTAGCGGTCGGCGGCGTCTTTCATGCCGTCGTCGGAGGTTTCGATGATCACATCCCGCATGTGGCTGCCGGCGGCGGCGATGTTTCTCTGTATGGAAACCTGATACGTGGCTCGGCGCGCGTTTAAGCTAAGGGTGTTCGTGCTGTCCTCCATCTTGCCGATGCCGCTGAAGGCGGTGATGATGATGGCAATGATGACCGCGACCAGCAGACTGATCGGCAGCGACAGTTTGACCAGAAGTTTCTGATTGCTGAGCCAGCTTCCCATGTGACGTCTCCCCGTTTGGCGAAGGACATGCATCTATGTCCTTTGTCTTGGCTGTTGTTGTGTTTTTACAGCAATAGCCGTGCCAAAAGTAATGAGGAAAGGTTTTGTGATCCCTAATGCCAATAGCCGGAGACTCTCCGATACCGTTGAACGGAGGAGAACCGACGTTGGATATGAGGAATTGTTCTTTGGATAGGGGATGGCTTTTGCATTTTGCGATTTTATTTTTTTGAATAAAACCAATCTGCAAAAGAAGGGTCAGTACAGCCCCAGATGGTCGGCGAGAAGACCGCCGAGCAATGCCAGCAAAGCGGCGAAGAACAGGCCGCGCCACAGGATCAGGCGCAGGGGAGGGCGGTTGTCGTTGGCCGGCATCATGCGTTTTGACGGCGAAAGGGCCGCGCTTGCGGCGCGGCCCTCCCGGTCTTGATCATGCAGATGCCTGATCTCAGCCAAAGTGCGTCTCTTAGCGAGAATGCACGGGCTTGAAGTCGCGCGGAGTGTTGCCGGTGAACAGCTGACGCGGACGGCCGATCTTCTGATGCGGGTCCGAGATCATCTCGTTCCACTGGGCCACCCAGCCGACGGTGCGGGCGACGGCGAACAGCACGGTGAACATGCTGACCGGGATGCCCATGGCGCGGAAGATGATGCCCGAATAGAAATCGACGTTCGGGTACAGCTTCTTTTCCACGAAGTACGGATCTTCCAGAGCGATGCGCTCCAGTTCCATGGCCAGTTCGAGCAAGGGCTCATCGCGCACGCCCAGTTCGTCCAGAACCTCGTGGCAGGTCTTGCGCATGACCTGGGCGCGGGGGTCGTGGTTCTTGTAGACGCGGTGGCCGAAGCCCATCAGGCGGAACGGATCGTTCTTGTCCTTGGCCTTGGCGATGAACTCGGGGATGCGGTCCTTGCTGCCGATCTGGGTCAGCATTTGCAGCACGGCCTCGTTGGCGCCGCCATGGGCGGGACCCCACAGCGAGGCGATGCCGGCGGCGATGCAGGCGAACGGATTGGCGCCCGACGAACCGGCCAGACGCACGGTCGAGGTCGAGGCGTTCTGTTCGTGATCGGCGTGCAGGATCAGGATGCGGTCCATGGCCTTGGCCAGAACCGGGCTGACCTTGTACTCTTCGCACGGAGTGGCGAACATCATGTACAGGAAGTTTTCGGCGTAGCTCAGGTTGTTCTTCGGGTAGATGAAGGGCTGGCCGATCGAATACTTGTAGGCCCAGGCGGCGATGGTCGGGATCTTGGCGATCAGACGATGGCTGGCGATCAGGCGCTGATGCGGATCGTTGATGTCCAGGCTGTCGTGATAGAAGGCCGACAGGGCGCCGACGACGCCGCACATCACGGCCATCGGGTGGGCGTCGCGGCGGAAGCCGCGATAGAAGGTGGCCAGCTGCTCGTGCACCATGTTGTGGCGGGTGAGGATGGTCTCGAAGTCCTTCTTTTGCGCGGCGTTCGGCAGTTCGCCGTTCAGCAGCAGGTAACAGACTTCGGGATAGTCCGAATGTTCGGCCAGCTGGGAGATGGGATAGCCGCGATGCAGCAGAACGCCTTCATCGCCGTCGATGTAGGTGATCTTGGATTCGCACGAACCGGTGGAGGTGAAGCCGGGGTCATAGGTGAAGTGACCGGTCTCGGCATAGAGCGAGCGGATGTCGATCACCTTCGGTCCCATGCTACCGGGAAGCAGAGGGAATTCGTAAGAACGGCCGTTGGAGTTGTCAGTGAGGGTTACCGTTTCCTTCTGTGTCATTTGACTGTTTCCCTGTAGGTTCGGTTTTAGAAAGGTTCGTGGACCGAAGATGGTGTCGACGGCCCCGTTTTAAAATCAGCCCCCTATCGATTTGCCTCGACCGCGTCCTGGATGCGGCCCAGACATTCCTCCCGCCCGAGGATCTGCATGACCTCGAAAATCGGCGGCGACACCGTAGACCCGGTGAGCGCGGAGCGCAAGGGCTGAGCCAGTTTTCCCAACTTCAACTCCCGCGTCTCGGCGAACTGCCGGGCATGTTCCTCCATCACATCCTGCCGCCAGTTTTCGGTGGCGGCAAGAATTTGTGCGAATGCAGCAAGGGTCTGGCGACCGTCGCCGTCCAGCTGCTTGGCCGCCTTGTCGTCCAGAGCAAGGGGGCGGGCGCGGAAGAAAAATGCGGCGCTTTCAGCAAGTTCCACAAGCGTCTTCGCACGCTCTTTCAATCCGGTCATGGCCTGTTCGAGAATGGCCAGATCGCCATCGTTCAAGGGGTGGCCGACCAAGGCTTCGATGCGTGGAGCGACCAGCCCGGCCAGGCGGGCATTGTCGGCCTCGCGCATGTAGTGGCCATTGAGGTTGGTCAATTTGGCCATGTCGAAGCGCGAGGGGGCGCGGCCGCAGCCGTCCAGGTCGAACCATTCGATGGCCTGCTCGGTCGAAATGATCTCGGCGTCGCCGTGGCCCCAGCCCAGGCGCAGCAGGTAATTGCGGATGGCTTCCGGCAGGAAGCCCATGTCGCGGTAGGCTTCGGCTCCCAGGGCGCCGTGGCGCTTGGACAGCTTGGCGCCGTCGGGGCCGTGGATCAGGGGAATGTGCGCGAAATCGGGCACGTCCCAGCCGCAGGCCTTGTAGAGCTGGATCTGGCGGAAGGTGTTGGTCAGATGGTCGTCGCCGCGGATGACCTGGGTGATGCCCATGTCGTGGTCGTCGACCACTACCGACAGCATATAGGTGGGCGTGCCGTCGGCGCGCAGCAGGATCATGTCGTCCATCTGCGCGTTGGCGATGCGAACCTCGCCCTGGACCTTGTCCGTCAGCACGGTCTCGCCGGTCTGCTCGGCCTTCAGGCGCACCACCGGCTTGACGCCGGCGGGGGCGTCGGAGGCCGGGCGGTCGCGCCAGCGGCCGTCGTAGCGCACCGGCAGACCCTTGGCCTTCTGTTCGGCGCGCATGGCTTCCAGCTCTTCCGGCGAGGCGTAGCAATAATAGGCCTTGCCCTCGGCCAGCAGCTTCAGGGCCACCTCGGCGTGGCGCGGGGCGCGCTCGAACTGCATCACCGGCGGTTCGTCCCAATCCAGCCCCAGCCATTGCAGGCCGTCGAAAATGGCGTCCACCGCCGCCTGGGTCGAGCGAAGACGGTCGGTGTCTTCGATGCGCAGCAGGAACTTGCCGCCGGTGTGGCGGGCATGGAGCCAGTTGAACAGCGCCGTGCGGGCGCCGCCAATGTGAAGGAAGCCGGTGGGCGAGGGGGCGAAGCGGGTAACGACAGGCGACATGATGAAGGGATGACCTTCTTACTTCAGTGGTGTGTTGGCTCGCTGTGTAGCATATTCCCCTGGCCCGTGCAGCATGGGGTTTAACATTTTAATGACTGGGCTGCTTTCCAAAATCGGCATAGCCCTGCTGGCAGAGCGGGAACGTTGGATTCTCTGGTCTCCCATCGCCTTGGGGACCGGCATTGCGTCCTATTTCGCCTTGCCCGTCGAGCCACCCTTTTGGGTAGGTCCGCCGCTGTTGGCGGCCTGCGCGGCCGGAGGCTGGCTGGCCCGCCGGAATCTGATCCTGCTGATGGTTGCGGCGGGCCTTGGGCTGGCGGTTCTGGGGTTCGTTCTGGCGATGGGGCGCAGTCATGCGGTGGCGGCGCCGGTCCTGTCGCGCCCCACCGGCATGATCACCTTTCAGGCCCGCATCCAGGAGGTCGAACCCCTGGAGCATGGGGTGCGCGTGGTGCTGGACCACCTGCAATTGCCGCCGCTGCGGCAAAAAGAGCCGCCGCCCGAGGCCGTGCGGGTGCGCATGCCCCGCGATGTCGCCGGTCTGCGGCCCGGTCAGATCATTTCCCTGCGGGCTTCGCTGTTGCCGCCGCCCATGCCGGCGGCGCCGGGAGCCTATGATTTCTCCCGCGTCGCCTGGTTCAAGGGGCTGGGGGCGGTGGGATATGCGGTGGAGCCGCCGCAGATCGTCGGCGAGGAAAGCGGAGACGGTTGGTGGGAAAATCTGCGCTTGTGGATCGCCAACCGCCGCCACGACCTGACCGGGCGCATCGTTTCGGCCATCGACGGGGCGGGGATCGAAGCCGGGGTGGGGGCCACCGCCGCCGCCCTGATCACCGCCGAACGCGGGCCGGTGCCGCCGGATTTGCTGCAGGCCTACCGCGATGCCGGTTTGGCTCACATCCTGGTGATCGCCGGCATGCATATGAGCATGGTCGCCGGTTTGGTCTTCGTGGCCGTGCGCGGGTTTTTGGCGGCGATTCCCGCCATTGCCCTGCGTTATCCCATCAAAAAGTGGACGGCCGCCGCCGCCTTGGCGGTGACGTTCTGCTATCTGGTGATCTCGGGCGCGCCGGTGCCGACCCAGCGGGCTTTCATCATGAATGCCATCGTGCTGATCGCCGTGCTGCTGGACCGCGAGGCCATATCGTTGCGTTCCATCACCTGGGCGGCCCTGGCCGTGCTGCTGATGGAGCCGGACGCCCTGATCGGCGCCAGCTTCCAGATGAGCTTCGCCGCCGTCTACGGCCTGATTTCGGGATACGAGGTGGCTTCGCCCCAAATGGCCCGATGGAAGCAGGCGCATCCCCACGGCTGGCGGCGGTGGGTTCTGTTCCATTTGCTGGGCATTCTGCTGACCACTCAGATCGCCGGCACCTCGACGGCGGTTTATACGGTGTTCCACTTCAACCGCTACGCCACCTACGGTCTGCTGGGCAATGCGGCGGCGGTGCCGTTGGTGGGCGTATGGGTGATGCCGGCGGCCTTGCTGGCCTTCGTGCTGATGCCGTTCGGGCTGGACGGCTGGGGCTGGCAACTGATGGGCTGGGGCATCGTCGCCGTCAACCGCATCGCCGTGGCTGTTTCCAGTCTGCCCGGGGCCACCTTGAACCTGCCGTCGATGCCGGTGTCGGCGCTGATCGTCTTTACTCTGGGCGGTTTCTGGCTGCTGCTGTGGAAGGGGCGCTGGCGGCTGTACGGCCTGCCGGTGATGGCGGCGGGCATCGCCGTCGCCCTGCTGCACCGGCCGCCGGACCTGATGGTGGACGCCACCGGCAGGCTGGCGGCGATCCGCGCCGACGGCGGCGAATTGGCCATCAACCAGAAGCGCGGCGGGCGGTCTTTGCGGTCAAGCTGGGTCAAGCAGGCGGGGCAGGGCCGCGACGCCCCTCTGTGGGCGGACTTGGCCGACAGTCCGGGCCGGTGCGACGATCTGGGCTGTTCGCTGCGGATGAAGGGGCATCTGGTCGCCCTGGCCCGCCGCCCGGAGGCTTTGCCCGACGATTGCCAGACCGCCGATCTGGTTTTCGTTGCGGTTCCGGTGCGAATTTTCTGCCCGTCTGCCAAGCGTTTATTCGATCTTCTTGACCTGCGCAGCCAGGGAACCCATCAGGTTTGGCTGGAGGCGGACCCTCCCCGCATCCTGACCAGCGCCGACTGGCAGGGCGACCGGCCTTGGAGCCGTCATCCCAAGCCCTATCACAAGGTGGTGGTGCCGCCGTCGCTTCCCGCCGACGACGGTGACGCCGAGAGCCCCGGCGATGATGCCGATGCCGCCATAAACGAGGCTTCGGATCAATAGGTTATTGGGTTTTCTTATGCGTATATGTCAAGGGTGTGCCGGCTGCTGCCGGTGATGCCCGGCGCCGACAGATTGGTGCTCATCACCGAGACGTCGGACCAATAGACGCCCAACGAGCGGGCCAGGGCCGAGGCCTGGCTGTTCAGGCTGTCGATGGTTTCGGCGGCCAGTTTGGAGACGGCGGCTCCGGCTTTCGGCGCCAATGCCGCAAGCTGAGACAACAGCCCGTTGAAGGCGTTCATATTCTTTTGATTCGTCTGGTCGTCTTGCGAGGCGGCGCTGGCGCTGATGTTTTCCAGCGCGCTGGACGCCTGGCGCAGCAGCGGCCCCAGACTGCCGGTGCTGGCGGTGGCGGCCTTGGCGGTCAGATCGTTCAACTGGTCGGTGGCGTTTTGGTCTTGCCGCCGGTTGTTGCGGTCGGACAGGCTCTGCCCCCACAGCGCTGCGGCGATGCCGCTGCCCTGATAGGCGGAAAGAGTGTTGAAACCGACGACGCTCATGCGACCAAACCCTCTTTTTGCCCGGCAGAAACTTCCCGTTTCCCGTGGGGTGGGAAGAAACGACCGGGTAAAACGGCGGAAATCCGCGTTTTTTCCAAGCTCTGAGAGGAGAGTTTCAAAAGCCGTGCCACGGCGGTTTCGCCCAAGCGCCGTTCATGGTTAAATCCGGCCATGCTTGAAGTGCGCGCCCTGTCCCGGATTGGTTTGTCGGCCGTCTCGTTCCAGTTGGAGGCGGGGGAATGCCTGGCTGTGCGCGGTCCTTCCGGAGCCGGAAAGAGCTTGCTGCTGCGCGCCGTCGCCGATCTTGACCCGTCCGAGGGCGACGTTTTGTGGCAAGGGCGTGAACGCCGTCATTTCGGCGGTCCGGAATGGCGCGGCATCGTCGGTTATCTGCCCGCCGAGCCCGGCTGGTGGGGCGACAGCGTCGGCGAGCATTTCCGGCACTGGCCGCTGTTGGGCGACCTGCGCGGTCGTCTTGGCATTCCCGATGACGCCCGGGACTGGCCGATCACCCGGCCGTCCACCGGGGAACGCATGCGTCTGGCCCTGATCCGCGCTCTGGAGCGCAAGCCAAAAGTGCTGCTGCTGGACGAGCCGACGGCGGCGCTGGACGCCAAATCCGTGGCCGCCGTCGAGGAACTGATCGCCGAAAAGCGCCGGGACGAGGGGTTGGCGGCCCTGTGGGTGACCCACGATGAAGGGCAGGGCGGCCGCGTCGCCAGCCGCATTCTGGCGGTGGAAAAGGGACATGCCCGGCTGGAGGGCGCCTGATGGACGGTTCCGCCGCCTATATTGCCCTGGATTACTGGGATTTGTCCCTGGGTTCGCTGCTGGTTCTGGCCAATGCCGGACTGTCGCTGGCGTTGCAACTGGGGCTGCACAAGCGGCTGCTGGTTTCCTCGGTGCGCATGGTGGTGCAGCTGTTCCTGATGGGGTTGGTGCTGACGGTGATCTTCACCCGGCTGTCGCCCTATCTGACCAGCCTCGCCGCCCTGATCATGGTGGCCTTCGCCGGGCGCGAGGTGGCAGCCCGCCAGGAGCGGCGTCTGGCGGGACTGTGGAGCTACGGTCTGGGCACCGCCTCGATGATGCTGGCGGCGGTGCTGGTCACCGTACTGGCCCTGACCACGGCTCTGAAACCCGATCCCTGGTACGATCCCCGCTACGCTTTGCCGCTGTTGGGGATGATCCTGGGCAACACTATGACCGGCGTGTCGCTGGGCATGAACAGCCTGACCACCGGCCTGCATCAGCGCCGCGCCGCCGTCGAGGCCCGGCTGATGCTGGGGGACGACCGCCGCGCCGCCTTCGGTCCGGTGGTTCGTCAGGCTTTGCGCCATGCCTTGATGCCCATCATCAACGTCATGTCGGCCACCGGAGTGGTGTCCATTCCCGGCATGATGACTGGTCAGATCCTGGGCGGCGTGCCGCCGACGGAGGCCGTCAAATATCAGATCATGATCCTGTTCCTGATCGCCGGCGGCGTCGGGCTCGGGGCTTTGGCGGCGGTGTTCGGCGGCGTGCAGCGGCTGTCCGATCCGCGGCACCGTTTGCGCCTTGATCGCCTGCGCACGCCGAAAGGCTGAGGTGACGGCGTTCCCCGCCCATGGTACAAGGGGGGAACATCGTTGCTTTTTCAGGGGTCTCCGTATGAGGTTGAACGCCGCCGTCCTGACGCTCGCCGCCGGTTTGATCCTGGCGGGCTGCACCACCAGCCCCTTGAGCCCCAACGCCAAGAGCGACGGCACCGCCAGCAGCCCCAGTTTCAGCCAGTTTTCCGATCTGCCGGTGCCGGCCAAGGCGACCATGAACGTCGACCAGTCCCTGTTGCTGGGCAACGGCGAAAGCTGGACCGGGCGGCTGGTTTATTCCAGTTGGACGAATGCTTCCGGCCTTTATGATTTCTATAAAGGCGAAATGCCCGGCTTCGGCTGGCAGGAGATCACCTCGATCCGGGCCAGCATCAGCGTGCAGACCTGGATCCGGGATACGCGGGTCTGCACCATTCAGATCAAGGACAGCACCTTCGGCTCCGACGTCATCGTCACCATGGCTCCCGCCGGGCCGGGTGGCGCCGTGGCTGCTCCCGGTGGCGCGGGCGGCTATGGAAACGGCGCCGCCGCGCCGGTGCAGCCGGTGACCAAGTCGAACATCAGGTAACGTCTTCCCCCAATCTTCCCCCACATCCTCAATTTATCGAGAGCTGGCGGTTCCACCTTTCCGGCGGCTCCTGATGAAAACAAAAACCCCCGGCAGTTTCCTGCCGGGGGTCTGCGATCAGCGAAACGCTGGTACCGCGGTCGATTAGACCGAGTAGTACATGGCGTATTCGATCGGGTGCGGGGTGTGCTCGAACTTGTACACCTCTTCCCACTTCAGTTCGCTGTAGCTCTCGATGAAGTCCTTCGAGAACACGTCGCCCTTCAGCAGGAATTCGTGATCCTTGGCCAGGTTGTCCAGGGCTTCGCGCAGCGAACCGCAGACGGTCGGGACCAGGGCCAGTTCGTCCGGCGGCAGGTCGTACAGGTTCTTGTCCATGGCGTCGCCGGGGTGGATCTTGTTCTGGATGCCGTCCAGGCCGGCCATCAGCATGGCGGCGAAGGCCAGGTACGGGTTGGAACCCGGATCCGGGAAGCGGACTTCAACGCGCTTAGCCTTCGGGCTGGACGCCTGCGGGATGCGGCAGGAGGCCGAGCGGTTGCGGGCCGAATAGGCCAGCAGCACCGGGGCTTCGAAGCCGGGGATCAGGCGCTTGTAGCTGTTGGTGGTCGGGTTGGTGAAGGCGTTCAGAGCCTTGGCATGCTTGATGATGCCGCCGATGTAGTACAGAGCGGTTTCCGACAGATCGGCATAGCCCGAACCGGCGAAAGTGGGCTTGCCCTTGCTCCAGATCGACTGGTGGACGTGCATGCCCGAGCCGTTGTCGCCGAAAATCGGCTTCGGCATGAAGGTCGCGGTCTTGCCGTAGCTGTGGGCGACGTTGTGGACGGCGTACTTGTACAGCTGCATCCAGTCGGCGGCCTGCACCAGGGTGCCGAACTTGCAGCCCAGCTCGTGCTGGGACGGAGCCACTTCGTGGTGGTGCTTTTCGATCGGCAGGCCCAGCTCACCCATGACGGTCAGCATCTCGGCGCGGATGTCGACGCCCGAATCCACCGGCGGAACCGGGAAATAGCCGCCCTTGACGGCCGGACGGTGACCGGAATTGCCCTCGGGGAATTCCTTGCTGGTGGCCCAAGCGCCGTCTTCGGCGTCGACCTTGTAGAACACCGAGTTCGGCTCAATCTGATAGCGGACGTCGTCGAAGATGAAGAATTCGGCTTCGGGGCCGAAGAAGGCGGTGTCGCCGATGCCGGTGGCGGCCAGATGCTTTTCGGCGCGCTTGGCGATCGAGCGGGGATCGCGGTCGTAGAGCTGGCCGGTGGCGGGCTCGACGATGTCACAGAAGATGACCATCTGGGTCTGAGCGGCGAAGGGATCGATCACGGCGGTCGACAGGTCCGGCTGCAGGATCATGTCCGACTCGTTGATGCTCTTCCAGCCGGCGATCGACGAACCGTCGAAATAGATGCCGTCGGTCAGGAGGTCTTCGTCAACGGTGCTGACGTGCTGGGCGGTGTGCTGCCACTTGCCCTTGGGATCGGTGAAGCGGAAATCGACGTACTTAACGTCGTTTTCCTTGATCATCTCGAGGACTTTCTTCACATCGGACATGGTCAATTTCCCAATTGAAGTTGAAAGGAATGAGAGCTAACTACTCAAAAAACGCACGCGACCTCTTCCGCTTTGTCCGGCGGCGCCGGACAAACACGGGCAGGGGATCAGATGGCGTCGTTACCGCGCTCGCCGGTGCGGATGCGGATTGCTTCCTCGACCGGCGTCACGAAGATCTTGCCGTCACCGATCCGGCCGGTGTGGGCTGCCTGCTGAATGGCTTCGATGGCGCGTTCAACGAGGTTGTCCTCGATCACCAGCTCGATTTTCACCTTGGGCAGGAAGTCCACGACATATTCGGCGCCGCGATAGAGTTCGGTATGCCCCTTCTGCCGACCGAAACCCTTGGCCTCGGTGACAGTGATGCCCTGCAGGCCGATGTCGTGAAGGGCTTCCTTCACTTCGTCCAGCTTGAAGGGCTTGATGATCGCTTCGATCTTTTTCATGTACCCCGGTGCTCTTGTCTTAAGGAACCCGTTGCGTCGAAAACGCGGTACATCATTTAGCACGGCTCATGCCAGTTGGGCTATGGGCAAAAGTGGCTGAACCCCTATGTTTTTTGCGGTGTGAACGGCTAAATTTGCCTGTTTTTCAGAACTTTAGCCTATTTCTTGATCATTGTTGCGTTGCAGCATGACTGAAGCCTGTTTTTCCTCTCGCTTCGTGGTAAGCAGAAAGGATCGGAAATTGCCGTGGAGCGGTCATCATGAAGTCGGGCAACAGCATCCTGTCGGGCTATGGCACCACCATCTTCGAAGTGATGAGCCGTCTGGCTTCGCATCACGGAGCCATCAATCTGGGCCAGGGCTTTCCCGAAGGGCTGGAATCCGAACGTCTTTTGGGATCCGTCTCGCAGTTGATGACGGACGGCCCGCAGCAATATGCGCCGATGATGGGCGTGCCGGAACTGCGCCGGGCGGTGGCGGCCCACGCCATGCGCTTCTACGGCCTGGAAGTTGACCCCGAAACCGAGGTGATGGTGACGTCGGGCGGCACCGAGGCGCTGGCCGACTGCCTGTTCGGGCTGATCGAGCCGGGCGACGAGGTGGTGCTGATCGAGCCTTTGTACGACAGCTATCTGCCGATCCTGCGCCGGGCCGGGGCGGTGCCGAAGCTGGTGCGCCTGTCGCCGCCGGAATGGACGCTGCCGAAACGGGAACTGGCCGCCGCTTTCGGGCCGAAGACTAAGCTGATGATCCTGAACACGCCGATGAACCCCAACGGCAAGGTGTTCACCGAGGAGGAGCTGGGCTTCATCGCCGATCTGCTGGTCAG
Organism: Candidatus Sulfotelmatobacter sp.; assembly: GCA_035538795.1. Classification (GTDB taxonomy): domain Bacteria; phylum Pseudomonadota; class Alphaproteobacteria; order Rhodospirillales; family Magnetospirillaceae; genus JAJZGK01. The sequence goes on from DATLJS010000063.1 coordinate 12,331, forward strand.
GCACGACGCCTATTGCGTCTGCGACGAGGTCTACGAGCATCAGGTCTATGACGGCCGCCAGCACGTTCCCCTGATGACCCTGCCGGGCATGCGCGACCGCTGCCTGAAGGTCGGATCGGCCGGCAAGACCTTTTCCGTGACCGGCTGGAAGGTCGGGCATGTGATCGCTTCGCCGCATCTGTTGCAGCCGGTGGCCAAGGCGCACCAGTTCATCACCTTTTCAACCCATCCCGGCCTGCAGATCGCCGTCGCCGAGGGGATGCGCTGGGACGACGAATATTTCACCGGCCTGACTCGCGGTCTACAATCGCGCCGCGACCGTCTGGCCAAGGGTCTGACCGCCGCCGGTTTCGAGGTTCTGCCCTGCGCCGGCAGCTATTTCCTGTCCGCCGCCTTCGCCGGTCCGGCCAAGCGCAAGGGCTTTGCCGGCGACGACGTGGAATTCTGCCGCCTGATCACCATGGAGGCGGGGGTGGCGGCGGTGCCGGTCAGCGCCTTTTACGAGAACGGGGCGGTGCGCGATTACGTGCGCTTCTGCTTCGCCAAGACCGAGGATATCCTCGATGTGGCCTCGCACAGGCTGGCCGATTATTTTTCGTGAACAGAGGCACTTGACGCGGGGTCCGCTCTTAGGCTAGAAACCGGGCCTCCCCTCAAGGGGGGAAGAGGATGGCGGGCGTAGCTCAGTTGGTTAGAGCGCCAGGTTGTGGTCCTGGATGTCGTCGGTTCGAATCCGATCGCTCGCCCCATTCTTCCCTGACGCGGAAACAAAAAAAGACGGCCCAGCGGGCCGTCTTTTTGTTTGTGGCGCCGGTCGGCCGCCGCCTTATTCCGAGATGATCACCCCATGGGCGGTTTCCTGGTGGAATTCGCCGATGAAGGGATAGCGCCCGGCCGCCAGACCGTGCAGACGGACCGGGCTGCGATGGCCCCCGGCGATAACCTTTTCAATGTTGAGAACGCTGGATTCGAACTCCTCGGCCGAAGGGTCGCGGTTCTCCACCTGCAAAACCACCTCCTTGCCGGCGGGAATATGGATTTCCTCGGGCGTGTAGCGATGGTTTTCGATGGTCACGGGAATGGTCACGGCGTCCTCGGCGCTTGCCCTGCCGGAGAGGCAGGGCAAGGCGAGAACGGCCATGAGGACGGCGGACGCCGCCTTCTTCATGGTCGGCATCGGCTTAGAAGGCCAGCGAGTAGTTCATCGACGGACCCCAGCCGATGCTGGAGCGGTCGTTGACCCGCACATGGTTGACGCCGGCGCCGATCTGCAGGTGCTCGATGACCTCGTAGGTCACGGTCAGGTTTTCCTGGTGATCGAAGGCGCTGACCTCGTTGGTGGCGACCGAGCCTTGCCAGCTCAGATCCTGGTCGGCGGCGGCCACCTTGTCGTTGCTGCTGTAACGCAGACCGCTGGTCACGGCCATGTTCCAATGGCCGTAGATGAAGTTCAGACCGGTCAGGACGTAGTCGCGGTTCAGGCCGTCGGTGCCCGAATAGTTGTTGAAGTGGGTGAATTCGGCAAAGGGCGTCACGCCCAGGCGGCGGGTGAGGGGGATGCCGTCGCCGGTGGGATCGTAGGAGACGCCGACCGAATAGCCGTTCTCGGCGGCTTCACCGGGCAGATGCACGGCTTCGTGGGTATAGGACAACTGGTACTTCACGCCCTCGATGCCGCCGGGCAGGCTGCCGCCGCGCCAGGCCACGGTATAGGATTCCAGGTTGCCGGTGTTCGAGGCGCCGCCGTCCGACAGGCGGTAGCGCTTGGCGCGGTTGATGCCGGAATCGTCATAGCCGGGGCGCGAGAAGATCGAATTGGACAAAGCGCTGTTGTCGAGGAAGAAGGTTTCCAGCGACAGCTTGGCGTCGCCCAGGCCTTCCGGCATGTTCAGGGCCACGCCGGCGCCGACGCGCTCGTCCTGCTCGTAGTCGGAGGCGAAGCTGTAGAACTGGCCGGGCATGGATTCCCAGGCCGAACCGAACAGCGGATGGTATTTGCCGCCATAGACGGACACGCCTTCGACGGGGCGCACGGTGGCGTTCAGCTGGCGCAAGGTCACGCCTTCGCTGCGCATGAAGGCGTTGCCCTTGGCGCCGGGCTGATTGTAATAGCTGTCCAGATTGTCGTTGCGCTGGCGTTCCAGCTTGACGTCGGCGTTGACGGTCAGCCAATCGGACCAATTGGCGTAACCGGTCAGATCGGTATCGTCATAGAGGGTGTTGGAGGCCTTGCTGTCCTGAGCCTTGTCGTGTTCGAGCTGCAAGTGGGTGCTGATGGAACCGCCGACCACCAGTTCCGCAGGGGCTCCTTCGGCCAGGGCGGGGGAGGCGGCGGCGATGGCGGCCAGACCGAACAGGGCGGTGTGGGCGACGGCGCTGAGAAGACGATGACGCATGATCGTTCCTTAAATCGAGCGGGTGGGGCTATTGCTTGGCGACCGCACGGGCCTCTTCGGCCACGGCGCGGTACTGAGCCACGGACGCCCGGGGCGTTTCCGACGGAATCAGGGGTTCGACGATGTTCTGGGCCTTGGCCAGAACGGTCTTGAAGCGGGCGATCAGGGCGCTGTCGGCGGCCGAGGGCTGGCTGGCGCTCATCTTGTCCACCAGGGCGGTGACATAGGTGATAAAGCCGCGGCTGTCATGATATTCGCCCAGATCGTCGACGCGGCCCTTGTTCAAGGCTTCGCCGTATTCGCCGGAAGCGGCGTCGATGGTGTCGGCGCAAACCTCGATCATGGTCGGCACCGAGGCGCGGACCGAGGCGGGGGTGGCTTCGCGGGCCTTTTCCAGATCGGCGATGACGGCCTGATACTTGGCTTCGGTTTCGGCGCCGTGGGGATTGCTCTGCGCCGAGCTTTCCAGATCGATCAAAGCCTGTTCGAACGGGGCGATATGCTTTTCGTTCACATAGTCTTTGATGTCGTCGTAAAGCTCGCGCACCGGATGGCCGAAATGGGGCATGGCCAGCTTGACCTTGTCGGCCGCCAGCAGATCGTGCCCGACCATCAGATGCCCCTGAAGCATGCCCAGGCGGAACAGAAACTCGGTGTCCTCGCCGCTGCCGGCTTGGACCTGACCACCGGCAAGAACCATCACCGCGACCGCCGCGGCAGGGATGAGTTTGCGCATTTCAACCTCTTCGGATTTAAGAATGAATCGCAATTCATGCCCTTGAAAGCATCTTGTCAAGCGCTAATGAGAATCGTTATCATAAATTAGTCCGAATGTCATATCTGCGAATCCCGAGATAACACCCTGTAGGTGAATAGGTTTTTCGATTTTATCCATAGCCATAAAGCTTTTGTTGACATTCACGGAAATTTGCGACTAATTCGCAATATCGCGAAGCGGAGAGATACAGCATGGGTGTCACAAGGGCGGTCGTCGGGATACTGGCGATGATGGGGATTTGGGCGGGCGGCGGCGCCTGGGCCGGCGAGCACATGATCGGCCAGCCGGTGGAGATCAACGGCCTGAAAGTGGAATCGGCGTTTTTGCAGGCCGTCACCATGGATCCCCAGGACGAGATGTGCGGTCCGGTCGAGGCCGACATTCATCTGACGGCGCTGATTCACGCTTTGCCGGGCAACCGCAACGGCTTTGCCGCCGGCGAATGGATTCCCAATCTGACGGTGTCGTTCGAGCTGACCCGCCGGGGATCGCCTTACAAGGCGACTGGGGTGCTGGTGCCCATGGTGGCCGAAGGCGGTCCCCACTACGGCAAGAACCTGAAGCTGGACGGGCCGGGCAAATATCATCTGGCGATAACGGTCCAGCCGCCGCAATTGACCGGCTTTTTCCGTCATGTGGACAAGGAAACCGGCGTCGCCGGCTGGTGGGAGCCCTTCAAGGAGGAATGGGACTTCGTTTTCGTCGGCAGTCCCGGCAAGAAAGGCGGCTATTAAGGAAAAGGGCGGCTTGCGGGCCGCCCTCGGTTCCGGTCAGTCGCGGAAGTTCACATATTGCAGCGGCTGGTCCAGGTCCAGCTTCTTCAGCAGGGCGATGGCTTCTTGCAGGTCGTCGCGCTTTTTGCCGGTGATGCGCAGTTCGTCGCCCTGGATGGCGGCCTGAACCTTCATCTTGCTGTCCTTGATTTCCTTGACCAGCTTCTTGGCCAGATCCTTGTCGATGCCTTCCTTGATGGTGACGATCTGGCGGACGGAATTGCCGGAGGCCTTTTCCACCGTCTTATAGTCCATCACCTTGGGATCGACGCTGCGGCGGGTCAGATAAACGGCCATCAGTTCATGCATCTGCTTCAGTTTCATGTCGTCGTCGGCCAGAATGGTGATGGTATGGTCGGCGCGCTCGACCGAGCATTTGCTGCCTTTGAAGTCGAAGCGGGTGGTGATTTCGCGGGTGATTCCGGCCAGGGCGTTGTCCACCTCGGCCATGTTGGTCTTGGAAACGATGTCGAAAGAGGGCATGGCGGTCTTCTTTCCCTTCTGAAAGATCCATCTGATCGCCGCGAGGCGTTGGCTGTGATTTAGAACATTCGGCAAGTCTTGGCTACACTCCCTTGCGCGGCCCTTGAGATTGCTGAGGAAAATCGCCATTCTGCCTCTATGAACATCATATCGGCATCCTCGGAACGCGGCCTTTTCGACAGTTTGCGCAAAACGCCGCTGTTCGCCGGGCTGGCGGAGAACGATCTGGCCGCCCTGACCGGCGAGGCCATGGTGGAGACCTATTCCGACGGCGTCGTTCTGTTCGAGGCCGGTCAGGTGGCCGACCGTTTTTTCGTCGTGCTGGACGGCCATGTGGAGCTGTTCCTGCTGGAAGCCGAGCGCCACAACGTGCTGGAAGTGGCGGGAAAATCTTTGCTGCTGGGCGAGACTGCGCTGTTTCTGGACGGCGGCGGCTATCCCCATTCGGCCCGCACCGTCGGCTACGCCAAGCTGCTGGCGGTGCCGGCCAGGCCGTTCATGGCGGTGTTGCAGGGACGCTTCGACCTGACCCTGCGGATGCTGGGATCCATGTCCATGCGGCTGCGCGGCCTGATTGAGCAGATCACCCGGCTGAAGCTGAAGAATACCGCCCAGCGTCTTGCCGCTTTTCTGCTGGCCTTGACGCCGAAGACCGAAGGCCAGGCAGTGGTGCGTTTTCCCTATGACAAGCGTCTTGCCGCCGATTCCTTGGGCATGAGCGCCGAAAGCCTGTCCCGTGCCCTGCTCAAGCTGGGCGAACTGGGAGTGGAAAGCCGCCCGGACAATCTGGTGGCCATCCATGATTTGGCGCTTTTGCAGCAATATTGCCTGGACGAGGCTGAATAGCCCGGTCTGCACAGTTTTTAAGCCGTCATCTCGCTTGCCTAAAATCAAGGATCGTGTCTGCCTTCGCCGTCACTGTTTGGCCGTCGAGGTAATGAGCAGCCATGTCCGAAATTCTTCTTTCCCTGGATCTTCGTCCTATTTTGGCATCCGGCACCGATCCCCTGACCTGGGTGGTGCAGGATGCCGGACGCCTGCCTTCGGGCGGGCGGATGGAATTGCTCGCTCCGTTCAACCCGCTGCCCTTGCGCCGGGTGTTGGGGCAGATGGGCTTTTCTTCGCAAGCCGGAAAACAAAACGACGGCTCTTGGCGGGTCTTGCTGACTCGTGACGGCAAGGGGTTGGTGGAGACCGCGCCCGGTCCCGACGATTGCGCCGGCCTGCCCGCGGGGGCGCCGGTCTGGCTGGACGGCGAGGTGCGCCACATCGACGTGCGCGGCTTGGCCATGCCGTTGCCCATGCTGGCGATTCTGCGGCTGGTGGGGTCGTTGGCGGGGGACGAAACGGTCATCGTCCACCACGACCGCGATCCGGTCTTCCTTTACCCCGAACTGGCCGAGATCGGCTGGAGCCTGGAGCCCTGCGGTTCCGGAGCGGAAGGGGAACTTCTTTTCACGGTGAGGCGCGGCTGATGCTGTTCGGCGATTTCATGATGGGCGCGCGCAGCCGCCTGCTGCCCATGTCCATTCCCTTGCGCTTTTTCGCCGCCGCCGTGCTGTTCCATGTGGCGGCCTGGGGGCTGTTGCTGGGCTATGCCGGCGATGCGCCGGGTTTCGTCGGCGGGCTGGGGCATCTGCTGGCCTCGCTGCATTTCGTCACCCTGGGCGTTCTCGCCATGACCGGCATGGGGGCGGCCTTTCAGCTTCTGCCGGTGGCGACCAAACGTCCGGTCCGTTCGGAGACGGCCTGCAAGGCGGCGTTCTGGCTGATGCTGGCCGGGCTTTTGGCCCTGGGCCATGGCATGGGGCATGGCGACGTTCTGCCGCTGGGTCTGGGCGGCGTGCTGGTGGTGGTGGCCTTGGCCCTGTTCGCTTTCCTGATCACCGACAATCTGCGGCAGGTCAAGGACATGCGGGTGGTCACCGATCAGGCCTGGATCGCCATGGGCGGTCTGCTGTTCCTGTTGGCGCTGGCGAGTCTGCTGGTGGCCGATTACGCCTTCGGCGGCTTTCTTCCCGATCATCGCGCCTTGGCTTTGGCCCATGGCGTGGTGGCGGCCTACGGTTTCATGGGCATGCTGGCCCTGGCGTTCAGTTTCGTGCTGATCCCCATGTTCTGCCTGGCGCCGCCGCCCGACGTCAAGAATGGGCGCCGCGCCGGCTGGATGGCCGGCGCCGCCGTTCTGCTGGCCGCGGCCGGTCTGGTCCACGACCTGAAGCCGGTGCTGATCCTGGGCGGTTTGCTGGGGCTGGCGGCTTCGGCTCTGCATCTGTGGGTGATGGCCAAGGTGATGAAAAGCCGTATGCGCAAGAATCTGGGCGACAGTTTCGTGCTGATCCGGCTGGCCTGGGGACTGATGCCGCTGTCCATCGTCGTCGGACTGGCCGCCGCCTTGGGATTCGCGCCCGACCGCACCGGGCCGTTGTTCGGCTTCGTGCTGGTGTTCGGCTGGCTGCTGACCTTCCTGTTGGGCATTTTGCAGCGCATTCTGCCGTTCCTGGCGTCCATGCATTCGGTGCGGCCCGGCGTCAAGCCGGCGCTGGTTTCCGCCCTGACCGCCGACAGGCCGTTGCGCCTGCATATGATCCTTCACATCGCCGCCTTGGCCGTCGTCTCGGCGGGGCTGGCCGGGCAATGGGCGCCGCTGGTGCGCCTTGGCGCCGGTCTGGGCCTGCTGGGCGCCTTGTCATACGCCGTTTCCGCCGCCCATGTCGGGTTTTCCCTGCGGAAACACCTGTTTCAACAGCCGCAATCTTCGGAGAAATAAGGATGTTCGGTAATACCCAGATCGGTACCCTGCTGCATGAAGAGCATGTCCGTACCATTCAGGCGTTGCAGGGGCTGGAGGAATATTTGCTGAAGCAGACCAGCAAGCGGGTGCCCGACGCCGCCGATCCGAAGGTGCGCGAATTGCTGGAGCATTTGCTGTCCGATGTCGCCTTCGAGGTGGAGCGCCACTTCGGTTTCGAGGAAAACCATCTGTTCCCGGTTCTGATCAGCCGGGGCGAGGGCGGCATCGCCGCATTCCTGACCGAAGAACACGGCTCGATCCTGCCGCTGGCCCAGGAACTGGCCGAAACTGCTGGGTCCGCCTTAAACGGGGGCGGTTTCACGCCGGAGAGCTGGAAGGAATTCCATCGCCGCGGCGTCGAATTGTGCGAGCGGGAAATCTTCCACATCCAGAAAGAGGAAATGGGGCTGCTGGCGGCCATTTCCATGTTCGTCGATCCCGACGCCGACGCCGCCTTGGCGGCGACATATCGGGAACTGGTGGCGGCGTCCTGATTAGGCCAGAATGGCGCCTTGGATTTTCCTCCGAGGCGTCATGACTACCCCCAAGGACAAAGATAAACCGGGCCGGCACGAGCGGATGCTGGCCGCTTACGGCTTCGGCCTGTTCGCCCTGCCGCGTTATGCCGAGGTCAAGGGCAAAGGCTGGCATGTCCGTCATCATCTGCCCAGCATGTCCGAGGGCTATCTGACCCAATCCTTCGTCGAGGGAAACCGCTTCGTTCTCTATGAAGGGCGGCGTCCCTGGATGTCTACCGGCCTGTTCGAGGTGGAAAGCCACGCTTGGCATGTTCAGGCCGCGCATGGGCTGGTGGTGGTGGCCGGGCTGGGCATGGGCATGTACGCCTATGCCGTATCGCAAAAGCCCGACGTCACCCAGGTGGTGATCGTCGAGCGCGATCCGCGCGTGGCGGAAATCCTGGAACAGGCGGTCGGTTTTTCTCAATGGCCGGGGCGCGGCAAGATTCAACTGCTGATGGCCGACGCCCTCGATCCGGATCTGCCGGCTCAACTGGCTTTGTTCACCGGCGGGAAGACCGCGGACTATTTCTACGCCGATATCTGGCCGGTGGCTCCGGACGCCTCGGCCCCATCCCAGATGCTGGCCATGGCCGGGCGTCTGGCTCCGGCGGCGGCGGGCTGGTGGGGCCAGGAATTCAATTTCGGGCGATGGTGTCTGGAGACGGGAACCAAGCCGGACGAGGCGGCCCTGCGCGGCTATTTCGCCGCTTATGGGGTGACGGCGCCGGTAACTCCGGGATATCTGGCCTTCTGCCGCGATCTGCTGGCGGCCAACCGCGCCTATCTGACGCCCCGCCGGGCGGTGTCAGGCGGTTTCTGGAGCCGGCTTTTCCGCCGGTAGCCGCATCGGCAACCAGCCGTCGGTGCCATAGGCCTCCAGCGGCATGAAGCGGGACTTGTAGGACATCTTGCCGCTGTCGGCGATCCAATAGCCCAGATAGACATAGGGCAGATTCTGGCGGCGGGCTTCCTCGATCAGCCACAGGATCATATAGGTGCCAAGCGACAGTTCGGTCAGCACCGGATCATAGAAGCTGTAGACGGCTGACAGGCCGTCGGACATGCGGTCCGTCAGCATGGCCGAGCGCAGCATGCCGTCCGGGCTGCGGAATTCCACGACGAAACTGTCGATCGGGCTGTCCTCGATCATCGAGCGGTAATCGTAAAAGCCCATCAAAGCCATGTCGCCGCCGGAATGGCGGCTTTCCTGATAGCGGGCGAACAGCCGATACTGCTCGGCGGTGGCCTTGGCGTTGACCGGCATGGCGGCCAACTGGCCGTTGCGGCGGTTGATCTTGCGCATGGTGCGGTCGGGCTGAAAGCCATCGACGACGATGCGCACGGGAATGCAGGCCGAACAACCGGGACAGGCGGGGGTATAGGCGATGGAATGGCTGCGGCGGAACCCGGCCCGCGACAGGGATTCATGCAGGGCTTCCGCCTCGGGCCCGGTCAATTCGGTCACGATCTTACGCTCCAGCCGCCCGGGGATGTATGGGCAAGGCAGAGGCGCGGTCGTGAAGAAGTAATGTGGCCGTTTTGGCGCGAATTGATCCATGGCGAACCCGTCTTATCCATCCCAGCTTATGGAATATGGGAAAGGAACGCTATGTTCAACAGACCCTGAGGATCAAAATCCCCGACAGAAAGTCATGAATCGTCCGTCTTTGCGGATTGAAGAGGGCGAACAGCAGAAGGATTCCGGCGCCCAGCCCCAGGGTTCCGTAAAATATCACCGTATGCACCAGGGTCTGGGGCAGGGTGGGGGCGCCGCCTTCCTGGCGATGCGCCCTCAAATCCATCAGGCGCATGCCGATGGTGGCGGCGGACGGACCGGCCAATTGCAGGCTGTGATACAGCAGGGCCACCCCCAGCGGCACCACCAGCAGATGCAGGGGGAACAGCAGTCCCAGGCTGGCGACGGTCAGGATGCCCAGCATCAGATGGATGGCGGCGATGATGATGAACAGCACCACCAGATCGATGCCATAGGCGAACATCCGCCGCAGGGTGACGCCGTAATACCACTGGGGCTCGGCCAGGGGATCGGGCGGCCACAGGCCGGGAGAAAGGTTGAGATCGGGAAACGCCATCGCCTATTGGCCCGGCTTGCGCACGGGCGGAAGGGCGGACGAGGGAGCGCCCTTCAGCGCGTCGGGCAATTGGCCGCTGCGGGCGGCGTCGGACGTCATGCCGACATTCTGCGGCTGCTGGGTGTCGCGCAGCAGCACCACGGTGATGCGGCGGTTGCGCGGATTGGCTGGATCGTTGTTGACCAGCGGCTCGGTGTCCGATCGTCCCACCACCCGATCGACGCGATCGGCCGGCACGCCGGAATTCAGCAAGGCGCGACGGGTCGCCAGGGCGCGGTCGGCGGAAAGCTCCCAGTTGCCGTAATTGGATTGTCCCGAAAAGGGCGTCGAGTCGGTATGGCCGGAAATGGCCACCTTTTCCGGCAGCATCTTGACCACGCGGGCCACCAGATCCACCAGGGCGCGGGTATGGCCGTACATATCGGGCGACCCCTTGGGGAACATGGCCAGCCCTTCCTGGTCGACGATCTGGATGCGCAGGCCTTCGGGCGTGTTGTCCACCATCAGGCTGTCGGCCAGCTTCTTCAGTTCGGGAATGGAATTCACCGCTTGATTCAGGGCTTGCTTGGCGCGGTCGAACTGCTGCTGTTCGCGCTCGGCGTTGGCTTTGATGATCTGGGCCTCGCTGACGGCCTCGGCCTGTCCGCTGGCGCCGCCAGACGCGCCTTGGCCTCCCTTGCCGGCGTTGCCGGCTTGTTGTCCGTTGGCGCCGCCTGTGCCTTGACCGTTGGCGCCGCTGGCGCCCTGGCCGTTGAGGCCGCCGCTGCCCTGGCCGTTCAGCCCGCCGCTCTGCTGGCCCTTGGTCTTGGCCGAACCGGTGCCGCTGGCTTGGGCGTCGCCGAGTCCCGGATTCTGGCCCATGCCGGCATTTTCATCGGGAGACGTGCCCTGGCCTTCGCCGGCGCCGCCTTCCTTGGGGTCGGACAAGGCGTCGCCGCCCTGGCCGATGGTGGGCGGGGGCAGGGACAGGGTGAAACTGGGGGTGTTGGCGTTGGAGGTCATGGAGCCTTCGCCCACCACCTTGCCGCCCAGCATGCCGCCGGCACCGCTGGTGGACTGGGACACCGAGGTGGGCGCGAAATAATCGGCCACGCCCTGAAGCTGTTCCTCGGTCACGGCGTTCAGCAGCCACAGCAGCAGGAAAAAGGCCATCATGGCGGTCACGAAGTCGGCGTAAGCCACCTTCCAGGCGCCGCCATGAGCAGCGCCGTGGCCTTTCTTGATCCGCTTGATGATGATGGGTTGTTCAGCCATGTCCTGTCTTTTCGCCTTGAGCCTTCACCATGACGGGGCCGCCGGATCAGTCCGGCGGCAGGTTGGTGACGGTCTCTTCCAGTTCGGCGAAGCTGGGTCGGACATGCGGCGACAGAATCTTGCGGCCGAACTCGATCGACACCTGCGGAGCATACCCCATCATGTGGGCCAGCAGACAGGCCTTCATGCAGTTCAGATATTCGCTTTCGGTCTTGTAGATGATGTCCAGGATGCGGCCGAACGGTGCGAAGAAGCCATAGGACAACAGCACGCCCATGAAGGTGCCGCACAGCGCCGCGCCGATCAGATGGCCCAGCACTTCCGGCGGTTCGGTGATCGACCCCATGGTGTGAATCACGCCCAGCACGGCGGCGACGATGCCCAGGGCGGGCATGGCGTCGGACATGGTGGTGATGGCATTGGCGATCAGAGCGACTTCGTTGTGGTGGGATTCAATTTCGGCGTCGATGATGGATTCCACCTCGTGGGCGTTGTTGGTGCCCAGGGTCAGCAGACGCAGATAGTCGCAGAGAAATTCGCGGTTGTGGTGGTCGGCCGAGAATTTGGGAAATTTCTGGAATAGCGGGCTTTCGTCGGGTTTTTCCACATGGCTTTCCAGGGCCAGATCGCCCTTGGTCTTGGCCAGCTTGAAGACCGAGTAGAGCATGCTGAGCAGTTCGACATAGGCGGCCTTGTCGAAGCGCGAGCCCTTGAACATGGTGCCCATGGCTTTGCCCAGGCCGGTGATCACGGCTTTCGGGTTGCCAATGATCATGCTGCCGATGGCGGCGCCCAGAATGATGATCCACTCGAAGGGCTGAATCAGAACGCCCAGTTCACCGCCGTTACCGACGTAGCCGCCGATGACCGAGCCGATCACCACGAAAATGCCAATGATGACGAACATAAGCTACCCTCTGTCCCCGCTTGCTCAGGACCATCCGCGGCCAAGGATGCAATAATTTCCGCGACTTGTCGCCGGTCAACAGCATGGCCGGGCAAAAAATATGAACAAGGTCCGGCCCTGCGCGGGAAATTTGCCGCCCGCGCGGATTTCCTGTATGACTTTTAACCTCGTAAGGGAAAAGGAAAAACACCAAGATGAGCATCGACGACCGCATGTTCCGCAAAGCTCTGGGTTGTTTCGCCACCGGAATCACGGTGGTCACCAGCAAGGCGGCGGACGGCGCGCCGGTAGGACTGACGGTCAACGCTTTTTCCTCTCTGTCGCTGGATCCGCCCCAGGTGCTGGTATGTCTGGACAAGCGTACCGGCTGCTTGGACGCTTTCAGGCAGTCCGGCGCTTTCGCCGTCCATGTGCTGCGCCAGGACCAGCGCGAGTTATCCATCACCTTCGCCAGCAAGCAGGCCGACAAGTTCGCCGGTCTGTCGCCGGAAAGCCGGGTTTCCGGCGCGCCGGTTCTGCCGGGTTGCCTAGCTTTATTCGATTGCCGGACCGAGCAGGTGATCGAGGGCGGCGACCATCTGATCTTTATCGGGCGGGTTGTGCATCTGGAGCATTCCGAGGCGGGCCAGCCGCTGCTGTATTATCGGGGCTCTTACAATCAGTTGGGCGACACCAGCCTGCCGTGACTGCTTTGGCGTGACGAAAAAAAGGGAGTGGGGGACTATGATGCGTCGGCGCACAGTGCCGTTTCTGGGTGGCCATGGCGGTTTCTCCCGCCTGTCTTATGCCGAATGGGGCGACCCCGCCAATCCGCGGGTTCTGGTCTGCGTCCATGGCCTGACCCGCAACGCCCGGGACTTCGACTTTCTGGCCCGCGAACTGAGCGAGCATTACCGGGTTATCTGCCCCGATCTGCCGGGGCGCGGCGACAGCGACTGGCTGATTCTCAAGAACAATTACTGCCTGCCGGTCTATGTGCAGGTGATGTCCACCCTGTTGGCGCGTCTGGACGTCGACCGGGTGGACTGGCTGGGCACTTCCCTGGGCGGTCTGATCGGCATGACCTTGGCGGCGACGCCGGGCAATCCCATCAACCGCATGGTGCTGAACGACATCGGTCCCTTCCTGCCGGAGGCGGCGCTGCGGCGCATCGCCAGCTTCGTCGGCACCGATCCCCGCTTCGAAACCCTGGAGGAGGGCGAAGCCTACCTTCACGAGGCCTTGGGCAATTTCGGCATTCATGAGGCCGCCCATTGGGGCCATGTGGTGGAAAGCAGCATCCGTCCGGCGGCCGACGGCGGCGGTTTCCGCCTGCATTACGATCCGGGCATTGCGGTGGTGTTCAGCGATCCGGCGTCCTTGAAGGACGTCGACATCTGGCCCGTCTGGGACGCCATCTCCTGTCCGGTGCTTTTGCTGCGGGGCGCCGAGTCCGACCTTTTGTCGGTGGAAACCGCGGCCGAGATGACGCGGCGCGGTCCCAAAGCCGATCTGATCGAGTTTCCCGGCTGCGGCCATGCTCCGGCTTTGTTCGATCCGATGCAGATCGCCGTGGTCAAGGATTGGCTGGTGGGATGAAATGCTCGCCGCCGGTCGGAGTGTGAGGCAAAAAAATGGCCGGATCGTCTCCGGCCATTCTTTATTCACCCAGAATGTCGGCAAAGCCTCTTAGCCCTTGCGGAGCAGCTTTGCCGCCTCCACGGCGAAGTAGGTCAGGATGCCGTCGGCGCCGGCGCGCTTGAAGGCCAGCAGGCTTTCCAGAACGGTTTTATCGTTGTCCAGCCAGCCGTTGTTGATGGCGCCCTTCAGCATGGCGTATTCGCCGCTGACCTGATAGGCGAAGGTCGGAACCGAGAAGGTTTCCGAGACGCGGCGGACGATGTCCAGATAGGGCATGCCGGGCTTGACCATGACCATGTCGGCGCCTTCCTTCAAATCCAGCGCCACTTCGCGCAGGGCTTCGTCGGAATTGGCCGGGTCCATCTGATAGGTCTTCTTGTCGCCGCCCTTGAGGTTGCCGCTGGAGCCGATGGCGTCGCGGAACGGGCCATAGAACGCCGAGGCGTATTTGGCGGCGTAGGACATGATGCGCACATGGTCGAAACCGGCATCGTCGAGCGCCTTGCGGATCAGGCCGATGCGGCCGTCCATCATGTCCGACGGAGCGACGACGTTGCAGCCAGCCTGGGCATAGGCCACCGACTGACGACAGAGGGCTTCGACGGTTTCATCGTTGGCGACATAGCCGTCGATGACCAGACCGTCGTGGCCGTCGCTGTTGAAGGGATCAAGGGCGACGTCGCAGATGATGCCGATGTCGGGATGGGCGGCCTTGATGGCGCGGACGGTGCGGCAGACCAGATTGTCGGGGCTGTAGGCTTCGCGGGCGTCGGGCGTTTTGGCGGCCGGGTCGGTCTGGGGGAACAGGGCGATGGCGGGAATGCCAAGCGCCTTGGCCTCGGCGACGGCGTCCACCAGCAGGTCGATGGACAGGCGTTCGACGCCGGGCATCGAGGCCACTTCGGTACGGCTGTTGCGGCCTTCGGTGACGAAAACCGGCCAGATCAGGTCGGCGGCGGACAGGCTGTTCTCGGCAACAAGCCGCCGCGACCATTGGTCGCGGCGGTTGCGGCGCAGCCGGGTTCCGGGGAAATCCCCGGTGACGACGGGTCCAATCACTTGGTTATGCGGCCTCCAGAGCCTGGGCAAGATCGGCGAGGATATCGTCGATATGTTCGATTCCGATGGAAAGGCGAACATACCCCTCGGACACGCCCGTCGCCAACTGGTCTTCTGCCGACAACTGCGAATGGGTGGTGCTCGCCGGATGAATGGCCAGAGAGCGGGCGTCGCCGATGTTGGCGACATGGTAGAAAAGTTTCAGCGCGTCGATGAAGGCCTTGCCAGCGGCCTTGCCGCCCTTCAGCTCGAAGCCCAGCAGCCCGCCATAGCCGCCCTTCAGCACGGCGTCGGCGCGGCGACGGGGTTCGCCGCTCTGCTGGCTGGGATGGATGACCTTGGTCACCTTGGGATGCTTGGCCAGGAACTCGGCGACGGCGATGGCGTTCCGGTTGTGCTCGCGGATGCGCAGCGGCAGGGTTTCCAGGCCCTGGATGGTCTGGAAGGAATTGAAGGGGCTGACGGCGGCGCCGACGTCGCGCAGCAGAATGACGCGGGCGCGCAGGATATAGGCGATCGGGCCCAGCGGCTTGACGGCCTGGGTCCAGACGGCGCCGTGATAGCTGGGGTCGGGCTGGTTCAGCAGCGGGAAGCGTTCGGCGTGCTTTTCCCAGTCGAACTTGCCGCTGTCGATGATGGCGCCGCCGATGGAGGTGCCGTGACCGCCGATATATTTGGTGGTCGAATAGACGACGATGTGGGCGCCATGCTCGAAGGGCTTGGCGATGATCGGAGCGGCGGTGTTGTCGACGATCAGGGGAATGCCCAGATCCTCGCCGATCTTGGCGACCTCGGCGATGGGAAACACCTGCAACTTGGGATTGGGCAGGGTCTCGGCGTAGAAGGCGCGGGTCTTGGAATCGGCGGCGCGGCGGAAGTTCTCCGGGTCCGAGGGATCGACGAAGCGGGCTTCGATGCCGAATTGCTTGAAGGTGTTGGCGAAAAGATTCCAGGTGCCGCCGTACAGATCGGTCGAGGTGACGAAGTTGTCGCCGGCCTGGGCGATATTCAGGATCGAGAAGGTGCTGGCCGCCTGGCCCGACGACACTTCCAGAGCGGCGACGCCGCCTTCCAGGGCGGCAAGGCGCTGTTCCAGCACGTCGGTGGTGGGGTTCATCAGGCGGGTGTAGATGTTGCCAAGCTCGGCCAGACCGAACAGGTTGGCGGCATGTTCGGTGTCGCGGAACTGATAGCTGGTGGTCTGGTAGATCGGCACAGCCACCGAGGTGGTGGCGGGGTCGGCGCGATAGCCGGCGTGGAGAACCAGGGTTTCGGGATGGACGGACTTCACGCTCATGAGGAGTTGCCCCTTGCTGTCAGGTCTGAAGCGACGGCCTTCCATGCTGGGCGGGCCATCTTGACTGGCATGCAGCAAAGCATCTCGGCAAAGCCCTGTCAAGTCGAACAACATACTAAATTGGTGTATATAAAAATATACAACGATGTGTTTGTGTTTTTAATGAGCGGACTTGCCTGAGTTTCCCATATCACTATCTTGGTGCCTATGAGCGAGCAACCACCCCATCATGTCCGCGCCGAAAGGCTCGGCCGCCTGGGCCGGATCATCCTGAACCGCCCCGAGGCCTTGAACGCCCTGACCCGAACGATGATTCGGCAGATGCATGCGCAGCTTCTGGCGTGGGCCGAGGATCCCAGTGTTTCCGCCATTGTCGTCGAGGGCGAAGGGCGAGCATTCTGTGCCGGCGGCGACATCAAGGCGGTGTGGGAGACGGTGGGGCGTGACGAGCATCCGGGCGGCTTCTTCTGGGACGAATACCTGCTGGACCACTATGTCCACCACTATCCCAAGCCGATCGTTTCGCTGATGGACGGATTCGTCATGGGCGGCGGTGCGGGCATTTCCATCCTTGGCAGCCATCGTGTCGCTACCGAAGCGACCCGTTTCGCCATGCCGGAAACCGCCATCGGTTTTTATCCCGACGCCGGCGGCACTTATTTTCTCGGCCGTCTCGATCCTGTCGTCGCCCGCTATCTGGGCGTAACCGGAGCTCGTATCGACGGAGCCGACTGCCTGCATTGCGGCTTGGCCACTCATTACGTTCCGGCGGCCAGACTGCCGGATCTGGTGGCGGCCATGGCCGCCGAGCCGGATCTGGAAACCGTTCTGGCCCAATTCTCCAGCCATCCGGGCGCCAGCGCCTTGGATCGCGACGGCGAAGCCGTTCGCCGCGTGTTCGTTCACGACGATCTGCCGTCGATTCTAAGTGCGCTCAAGGCCGAAACGTCGGCTTGGGGAGATCAGACGCGCACCCTGATTGCCGGCGCGGCGCCGTCCAGCATGGCCTTGACGTTGCTGCAACTGCGCGAGGGCGGGGGGAAGACCTTGGCCGACACGCTGGTGGTGGAATATCGCCTGTCCCTGCGCCGTACCCGCAGCCGCGACTTTCACGAAGGGGTGCGGTCCCGCCTGGTCGACCGCAGCCAGCCCCCGGCCTGGAGCGAACTGGCGTCCGATGCCGAGCTGACGGCGCTGTTCGCGCCGTTGGACGAGGCCGAATTGCCTCTGTCATGACCCTGCTTCCGGACGAGGTTCTGTTCGAGTTTCGCCGTCTGGGCAACAGCGTGAAGGTTTCCGCTGTCGATCCGATCAGCAATACCGAGGTGTCGATCGTCGGTTCGCCGGGAGCAGGCGAGGCCTATCTCAAGCAGACGGCGCTGCGGAAGTTGATCTGGGTTCTTGAAAAGAACTCGAAAACAAAAGAATAGCGCCGCCCCATGAAAAAAGCCGCATCCGTTGGATGCGGCTTTTTCTTCGATCCCAATCGCTGTGCGGCTCCCCCCGTCACCGCTCTTGCGAAAGTGCCTTACTTGGCGGCGCGCGGACGGCGGCCGCGCTTGTCTTCGCTGCCGTCCTCAGCCTTGCGGCCCAGACCGATCTTCTTGGCGAAGTCCGAACGCTGGGCGGCGTAGTTGGGGGCAACCATCGGATAGTCCGGCGGCAGGTTCCATTTGGCGCGATATTCGTCGGGCGTCATGTTGTAGGTGGTGCGCAGGTGGCGCTTCAGCATCTTCAACTTCTTGCCGTCTTCCAGGCAAATGATGAAATCGGGATTGACCGACTTCTTCACCGGCACCGCAGGACGAACAACTTCCGCCTTGACTTCGGGAGCCTGCGGATCAAGTTGGCTCAGCGAGCTATAGACCGTATTGATCAACTCGGAAATTTGAGTGGCGGGCAGCGGGTTCTTGCTGACATAGGCAGCAACCACATCGACGGCCATCCGAAGGATGTCATCGCGCGACGTTTTTTCTACGGCGTTTTCGCTCATTATGATCGTAACCTGACGGAGTGAATTGGGTATGGCGAAATTAACACAGGTCACTGCGGGCCTGTCAATGCTATTTGCCGGTTATCGAATACTGATTTCTTCCCTACTCAGCATCATCAATAAAATATCGCTTCGCGGTATTGAACGCTTCCGTTGGGCATTGAGAACTGGACATGATGACTACTATCACCCTTTCGGGTAGGGTGGGGTGACACTATATATGAATGAGAAATGGCGTTTTCTTAGGGCTCTCATGTCCTAAGGCATATACTTTTTTCCAGGCCGTTCTGATCCCGTCCCTTTGACGGCTTTTACTATGACCCGGGATCGGGCGGCGATCGGTAGTGGCGCATTGGCAAACTTGGCCGAGATATGGTATCAGATCGCTTCGTTCTTTCACTTGCAGAGCCGTCTGTCCCGTCATGACCAAACCGACCATTGCGCTCGCCTCCGATCATGGCGGCGTCGATCTGAAGACCATTCTGAAGGACCAGCTGGAAAAGGACGGTTATTCCGTTCTCGATCTCGGCACCAACGGTTCTGCTTCGGTTGACTATCCCGACTACGCCAAGGCCGTGGCCGACGCCCTGTCGTCCGGCGCCGCCCAGCGCGGCGTTCTGGTCTGCGGCACCGGCATCGGCATCAGCATCGCCGCCAACCGCTACGCCCATGTGCGTGCCGCCCTGGTGCACGACGCCTTCGGCGCCCGCATGTGCCGCCAGCACAACGACGCCAACGTGATCGTGTTCGGCGGGCGCACCGTCGGTTCGGAAGTCGCCAAGGATTGCCTGACGCTGTTTCTGACCACTGAATTCGAAGGCGGCCGTCACGCTCGACGCGTCGCCATGCTGGGCGAATAAGCCCGTTTCGCCCGCGCACCATATTTAGAAGGAAGTTCCCCATGTCCACCGATAAGGCCACCTTGCAAAGCTTCTTCGGCACCTCGCTGGCCCAGTCCGATCCCGAGCTGTTTTCCGCCATCGGCAAGGAGCTGGGCCGCCAGCAGGACCAGATCGAGCTGATCGCCTCGGAAAACATCGTCTCGAAGGCCGTTCTGGAAGCTCAGGGGTCGGTGCTGACCAACAAGTATGCCGAAGGCTATCCGGGCAAGCGTTATTACGGCGGCTGCGAGTTCGTCGACATCGCCGAGGAACTGGCCATCGAGCGGGCTAAGAAGCTGTTCGACTGCGCCTATGCCAACGTCCAGCCGAATTCGGGCTCCCAGGCCAATCAGGCGGTGTTCTTCGCCCTGATGCGGCCGGGTGATACCTTCCTGGGTCTGAATCTGGCCGCCGGCGGCCATCTGACCCACGGCGCCGCCCCCAACATGTCGGGCAAATGGTTCAAGGCCGTTCCCTACAGCGTGCGTCCCCAGGACTGCCGCATCGATTACGACGAGGTCGAGGCCCTGGCCAAGGAACATAAGCCGAAGCTGATCGTCGCCGGCGGCTCCGCCTATCCCCGTGAAATCGACTTCGCCCGCTTCCGCGCCATCGCCGATTCGGTCGGCGCCTATTTCATGGTGGACATGGCCCACTTCGCCGGTCTGGTGGCCGGCGGCGTGCATCCCAGCCCGCTGCCCCACGCCCATGTGGTGACCACCACCACCCACAAGACCCTGCGCGGCCCGCGCGGCGGCATGATCCTGTCCAACGACCTGGATCTGGGCAAGAAGTTCAATTCGGCCATCTTCCCGGGCATCCAGGGCGGTCCGCTGATGCATGTCATCGCCGGCAAGGCCGTGGCCTTCGGCGAGGCCCTGAAGCCGGAATTCAAGCTCTACGCCAAGGCCGTCAAGGCCAATGCCGCCGCTTTGGCCGACACGCTGGTGCGTCGCGGCGTCGAGATCGTCTCGGGCGGCACCGACAACCATCTGATGCTGGTCGACCTGCGTCCCAAGAAGCTGACCGGCAAAGCCGCCGAGGCCAGCCTGGAGCGCGCCGGCATCACCTGCAACAAGAACGGTATTCCCTTCGACCCGGAAAAGCCGACCGTCACCTCGGGCATCCGCCTGGGCTCGCCGGCCGCCACCAGCCGCGGTTTCGGCGTCGAGGAGTTCATTCAGGTCGGCAATCTGATCGGCGACGTGCTCGACGGTCTGGCGGCCAATCCCGAAGACAATTCGGAGGCCGAGTCCGCCGTGCGGGCCAAGGTCGCCGAACTGTGCAAGCGTTTCCCGATTTATTCCTAAATCCGGGAACAGTTCAGGGTTCAGGGGAGAGTTGACGTTATGCGTTGTCCGTTCTGTGGTCATGACGACACCCAGGTGAAGGACTCGCGGCCGACCGAGGATAACTCGGCCATCCGCCGCCGCCGGTCCTGCCCGCAATGCGGTTCCCGCTTCACCACGTTCGAGCGGGTGCAACTGCGCGAGCTGATCGTGGTCAAGAAGAACGGGCAGCGCTCGATCTTCGACCGCGACAAGCTGGCCCGCTCCATCGCCATCGCCGTGCGCAAGCGGCCGGTGGATCCGGACCGGGTGGAACGCATCGTCAACTCGATCCAGCGCCGTCTGGAAAGCAGCGGCGAAACCGAGATTTCCACCAACACCATCGGCGAATTGGTCATGGAGGCCCTGGCCGCCCTGGACCAGGTCGCCTATGTGCGGTTCGCCTCGGTTTACCGCAACTTCCGCGAGGCCAAGGATTTCGAGGATTTCGTCGGCAAGAATTTCCTTGGGAAACCCGGTGTCGACATCGACCTCGACGATTAAGGGCGCGGCGGAAGACCGCGCCCACATGCAGGCGGCGCTGGGCTTGGCCCGGCGCGGTCTGGGGCAGGTGTGGCCTAATCCTGCTGTCGGCTGCGTTCTGGTGCGCGAAGGCCGGGTGGTCGGGCGCGGCTGGACCGCTCCTGGCGGCCGTCCCCATGCCGAAACCCAGGCCTTGCTGATGGCCGGGGAGCAGGCGAAGGGAGCCGTCGCCTACGTCACCCTTGAACCTTGCAGCCACCAGGGCAAGACCGGCCCCTGCGCCGAGGCCTTGATCAAGGCCGGCGTCGTCCGCGCCGTGGTCGCCATCGACGACCCCGATCCCCGCGTTTCCGGCCGGGGGCTGGAGATGCTGCGCCAGGCGGGAATCGTCGTCGAGCTGGGGCTGTGCCGCGAGGAAGCGGCGGAAATCAACGCCGGATTCTTTACGCGCCTGTCCGCGGGGCGGCCGCTGGTCACCGTCAAGTCGGCCAGCTCGCTGGACGGCCGCATCGCCACCCATTCCGGCGAAAGCAAATGGATCACCGGCCCCAAGGCCCGCTCGGCCGGGCATTTCCTGCGGGCCGAAGCCGACGCCATCATGGTCGGCAGCACCACCGCCATTGTCGACGATCCCGATCTGACCTGCCGCCTGCCGGGGCTGGAAGGGCGGTCGCCGGTGCGTCTGGTGGTGGACAGCCGCCTGCGTCTGCCTTTGACCTCGAAGCTGGTGGCTAATGCCAAGAGCACGCCTACCTGGCTGATCACCGTCACTGGCAATGATCCCGAGCGCCTGCTGGCTTATGCCAATTGCGGCGTCGAAGTCATCGAGGTGGCGGCGGGAGAGGAGGGCGTCGATCTGCCCGCCGTGATGACGGAGCTGGGCAGCCGCGGCCTGACGCGCCTGCTGGTGGAAGGCGGCGCCCATCTGACGGCAGCCTTGCTGCGCCACGATCTGGTGGATCGCGTGGCCTGGTTCCGCGCGCCCGTTCTGCTGGGGGGCGACGGCTTGGCGGCGGTGGTTCCCTTCGGCGTCGATCATCTGGATCAGGCGCCCCGTTTCATCCGCCTGTCGGTCGCCGAATTGGGCGGAGACATTTTCGAATATCTGACGAGAGACTAACTTCCATGTTCACCGGAATTATCACCGATCTTGGCGAAGTCGTTGAAGTCAAAGGTCAAGGCGACGTTCTTCTGCGCGTTAAAACGTCGTACGACGTCAAGGACATTCCCATGGGCGCCTCCATTGCCCATAACGGCATCTGCCTGACGGTGATCGAAAGCGGCCCGGGCTGGTATACGGTTCAGGCCTCGGCCGAAACCATTTCCAAGACGACGCTGGGCGGCTGGAAGGCCGGCACCCGTGTCAATCTGGAGCGTCCCACCAAGGTCGGCGACGAGCTGGGCGGCCACATCGTTTCCGGCCATGTGGACGGCGTGGCCCGCGTTGTGTCGATCACGCCGGAAAACGATTCTCTGCGTTATGTCTTCGAAGCCCCTGAAAATCTTAAAAAATTTGTGGCCCCCAAAGGCTCCGTCGCTCTCGACGGTGTGTCTTTGACGGTCAACGAGGTTGAAGGCAACCGCTTTGGGGTCAATATCATTCCCCACACCCAGTCGGTGACCACCTTCGGCCTCTACGAGGTCGGCTCTCTGGCCAATATGGAAATCGACATGCTGGCGCGCTATGTTGCGCGGCTGCTCGAAAAGGACTGATCAAAGTGTCGCAATATCACGAGTATTTGTCGCCCATCGAGGAAATCATCGAAGAGGCGCGTCAGGGCCGCATGTTCATCCTGGTGGATGACGAAGACCGCGAAAACGAAGGCGATCTGGTCATTCCCGCGCAGATGGCGACGCCGGAAGCGGTCAATTTCATGGCCCGTTACGGCCGCGGCCTGATTTGTCTGTCCATGACCAAGGAGCGCGTGCAGCAGCTTGGCCTGAAACTGATGGCCCAGGACAACGCCTCGCGCCATCAGACCGCCTTCACCGTCTCCATCGAGGCTCGCGAAGGCGTGACCACCGGCATTTCCGCCGCCGACCGCGCCCGCACCATCGAAGTCGCCATCGATCCCAAAAAGGGCGCCGCCGACATCGGCAGCCCCGGCCACGTCTTTCCGCTGGTGGCCCGCGACGGCGGCGTTCTGGTGCGCGCCGGCCATACGGAAGCGGCGGTGGATGTGGCTCGTCTGGCCGGCCTGACCCCGGCCGGCGTGATCTGCGAGATCATGAACGACGATGGCACCATGGCCCGGACCCCGGATCTGGTGAAGTTCGCCCAGTTCCACGGCCTGAAGATCGGCACCATCGCCGATTTGATCGCCTATCGTCGCAAGAACGACAAGATCGTCCGCCGCTCGGTCGAGAGCACGCTGAATTCGGTCTATGGCGGCGAATGGAAGATGATCGTCTATACCAATACGGTGGCCTATGCCGAGCATATCGCCCTGGTGAAGGGCGACATCACCTCGGGCGGGCCGGTGCTGGCCCGCGCCCATGCGCTGAACGTGCTCGACGACGTGCTGGGCGCCTTCGACACCGGCAAGGCCGGTCTGCTGCACGAATCCATGCGCATCGTCGGCGAAGAGGGCCGGGGCGTGGTGCTGCTGATCCGCGAGCCGTCGCCCACCAGCCTGTCCGACCGCATCAAGGCCCACATCGAAGGCAACGCCGACGCTGGAGCCTTGCGCGACTATGGCGTTGGGGCGCAGATTCTTTTGGATTTGGGCGTGAGCGAGATGATCCTGCTCTCGAACACCAAGCGCACCATCATCGGGCTGGAGGGCTATGGCCTGAAAGTGGTCGAGCAGCGGGCGATTCCCGCCATCACCGAGGAAAGCTGAGGGGGGCTCATGCGTATTCTCATCGTCGAATCCCGCTTCTACGAGGAAATCACCGATGGCCTCGTAAAGGGGGCGGTCAAGGAGCTGACGGCCCAAGGCGTCGGCTACAAGCGGCTGATCGTTCCGGGAATCCTGGAAATTCCCGCCGCGATCCGCTATGCCATCCGCGCCATGGAGCTGCGGGCCACCGACGAGCGTTACGCCGGTTACATCACCCTGGGCTGCGCCATCCGTGGCGAGACCGACCATTATGATCATGTCTGCCGGGAAGCCATGAGCGGCATCCAGCAACTGACCCTGGACTACACCCTGGCGGTGGGCAATGGCATTCTGACGGTGCACAACCGTCAGCAGGCCATGGAACGCTGCCTGCCGGAGCGCAGGAATTTCGGCGGCCAGGCCGCCCGCGCCTGCCTGCGGATGATCGAAATCAAGAAAGAGCTTAGCCTCATACCGAAATGACAGAAAAAAACGCCCGTAAGAACAATTCGTCTCAGCGCCGCTCGGCCGCCCGCCTTGCCGCCGTCCAGGGCCTTTACGAGGTCGAGCTGAACGGCGCCACGGTGGACCGCGTGCTGTCCGATTTCCTGGACCATGGCATCGGGGCCAAGACCCTGCTGTCCCAGGGCGAATACGAACCCGAGGTCGAGGCCGACCTGGCCGAACCGGACAAGGTGCTGTTCGCCGCCATCCTGCGCGGCGTCGTCGCCCGTCAGGCCGATTTCGACGCCATGATCGACGGCGCTCTCAGCGGCGAATGGTCGGTCGAACGCCTGGAAGCGGTTCTGCGCGCCATTCTGCGCGCCGGGGCCTTCGAACTGGCCACCCGCTCCGACATTCCGCCCCGCGTGGCCATTTCCGAATATGTGGACGTGGCCAAGGCCTTCTTCGCCGGTCCGGAACCGGGGCTGGTCAACGCCGTGCTGGACCGCATCGCCAAGGTGGTGCGCTCAGACGATTTCGGCGGTAATGGAAAGGCCTGATGAATTCGCCCTGATCGCCCGTCTGTTCGCCCCCTTGGCGGCGAGCCATGACGGTGCCTTGGGCTTGACCGACGATTGCGCCCTGTTCGCCGGAGCGGATGGGGCGCAATGGGCGGTCACCGCCGACGCCATGGTGGCCGGCGTTCATTTCTTTCCCGACGATCCCCCCGACCTGATCGCCCGCAAGCTGTTGCGGGTGAACCTGTCCGACCTTGCCGCCAAGGGGGCGGCGCCCCGTTTCGTGCTGATGACCGTCTGCTTTCCCCGCGACGTCACCGCCGATTGGCTGGAACGTTTTGCTGCCGGATTGAAGGCGGATTGCCAGGAATTCTCCATCGCCCTGATCGGCGGCGACACGGTGTCGATGCCCGGCCCCTTGACCCTGAGCCTGACGGCCCTGGGGGAACTGCCCGCCGGGACCGCCATTTTGCGCGCGAACGCCCGCCCGGGTCAGCGGATCTGGGTGTCGGGCACCATCGGCGACGGAGCTTTTGGCTTGCTGGCGGCGCAGGGAAAGGCCTCCGGGCTGGCCGCCGAAGATCGGGCGGCCCTGCTGGACCGCTACCGTCTGCCGCGTCCGCGCACCGCCCTGGGACCGCTTCTGCGCGGCATCGCCGCCGCCGGGATGGACGTCTCCGACGGGTTGGTGGGCGATCTCGGCCACATTTGCGCCTGTTCGCGGGTGGGAGCTGAAATCGAGGCCGCGCTGCTGCCCTTGTCCGACGCGGCGACGGCGGCCGTGCGGGCGGGAATGGGGCAGGGGATCGTCACCGCCCTGACCGGCGGAGATGATTACGAGTTGCTTTTTACCGCCGATGAACAACAAACGGAAGAAATAGTGTCCCTATCTCTCCGTCTGGGCTTGCGCTTGACGCCCATCGGGCGGATCATTGAGGGCGACGTCGTGCGGGTTCTCGACGCTGAAGGCCGGTCGATGCTCCTCGGTCGAGGCGGCTACAATCACTTCGACGCGGATTCCAGGGCATTATGAAGAAGCTGATCGTCATTATTCTTGTTCTGCTGCTTCTGGTGGGCGGCGGGTTGGGGGTCATGACGTTCCTCGGCAAGGGGCCTTTCGCCGCCATGCTGGCCGAACAGCAGAAGAAAAAAGCGGAAGAGGAGGCCAAGGCCGCCGCCGAGGCGCCGCCGCCGCCCACCGTCTTCTTCGACCTTGGCACCTTCATCATTCCCGTGGTGCAAAAGCGCAACATCGTCAAACAGGTCGGTCTCGACATGGAGATCGAGGTCGAGGTACGGGTTCAGGCCAAAGTGGCCGCCGAGATGCCGCGTTTGCAGAATTCGGTCAATCTCGATCTTTACGACACCGTCCCTAACCATATGGATGTACGCAACCCCGCCGACAAGGAAGCCATCCGCCAGCACCTCATCGCCTTGGGGAACAAGGAGTTCGGCGAGGGCGCGGTTCACGATGTTGTCATCAAGTCGATGTATTATCGCTGACAGCCGCCGTCCCGGCCGTCTATTTCCCCTTATTTCGCATCGCACAATCGCCCCTATGGCTTTGGTGAATGTTTCGCCTCCGTTTTGGGGGGTGAATACTTTGGTTGCGTAAGTCCAGGGCTTCTGGCAGGCTTTCCCCCCTACCGTCGTTCTCTTGCCGACGATGGATTTTCGCCGGTTAACAAAGACCTACAGAGAAAGACGGGCATCATGGCTTCATCAGGGGAGAGAAGCACACATGGCCTATGCTTTCGTATTAGCCTGCGGCGTGTTGGCGCTGCTGTATGGCGCCTACGCCAGCCGGGAGGTCCTGTCCAAGGCCGCCGGCACCGAGCGTATGCAGGAAATCGCCAGCGCTGTTCAGGAGGGCGCGCGGGCTTATCTTAACCGTCAATATTCCACCATCGCCGCCGTCGGCATCGTGGTCGGCATCATTCTCGGCATCAAGCTGGGTCTGCATGTGGCCATCGGCTACGTGATCGGCGCCGTGCTGTCCGGCGTCGCCGGCTATGTCGGCATGAACGTTTCGGTCCGCGCCAATGTGCGCACTGCCGAAGCCGCCCGCTCCGGCGGCTTGGCTCCGGCCCTGGACGTCGCCTTCAAGTCGGGCGCCATCACCGGTCTGCTGGTGGTCGGTCTCGGCCTGTTGGGTGTGGCCGGTTATTACGTCGCCCTGCGCAACCTGGGCTTCGAGGGCCGGTCGCTGGTGGAAGGCCTTGTGGCGCTGTCGTTCGGCGCGTCCCTGATTTCCATTTTCGCCCGTCTGGGCGGCGGCATCTTCACCAAGGGCGCCGACGTCGGCGCCGATCTGGTGGGCAAGGTCGAAGCCGGCATCCCCGAGGACGATCCACGCAATCCGGCCGTGATCGCCGACAATGTCGGCGACAATGTCGGCGACTGCGCCGGCATGGCGGCCGACCTCTTCGAGACCTATGCCGTCACCATCGTCGCGACCATGCTGCTCGGCAATATTTTCTTCAGCGGCGCGCTGCGCGACACCATGATGATCCTGCCGCTGGTGGTCGGCGGGGTTTGCATCCTCGCCTCGATCGTCGGGACCTATTTCGTCAGCCTCGGCGGCGGCAACAACATCATGCAGGCGCTCTATAAGGGCCTCGTCGTCACCGGCATCCTCTCGGCGGGGCTGATCGCCGTCGTCATCGGCTGGCTCGTCGGCTTCAACCAGGACGTCGCGATGACGTCAGGCTCGACCACCGGCCAGGGCCTCTTCCTGTGCGCCCTCGTCGGCCTCGCGGTGACCGGCCTCATCGTCTGGATCACCGAGTACTACACCTCGACCGCCTACCGGCCGGTGCGCAGCGTCGCCCTCTCCTCGACCACCGGCCACGG
>DATLJS010000064.1:0-16954 GCA_035538795.1 Candidatus Sulfotelmatobacter sp.
ATCGCCAGCCAGACCAATCTGCTGGCCTTGAACGCCACCATCGAATCGGCCCGTGCCGGCGAGGCCGGCAAGGGCTTCGCCGTGGTCGCCAACGAGGTCAAGCACCTGGCCGGCCAGACGGCCCGCGCCACCGATGAAATCGCCACCCAGATCGCCACGGTGCAGAACGAAACCCAGGCCGCCGTGCAATCGATCACCGGCATCAGCTCGACCATCGACAAGATCAACGAGCTGTCTTCGGCCATCGCCAGCGCGGTCGAGGAACAGGGCGCCGCCACCGCCGAAATCGCCCGCAACGTCGAACAGGCGTCGCAAGGCACCCGCGATGTCGCCACCAACATCTCGGGAGTCGCCCAGGCCGCTTCGGAGACCGGGCAGATGGCGCAACAGGTCTATGGCGCCGCCAACATGCTGCAGCAGCAAAGCCAGCAGCTTGAGCAGGAAGTGCAAACCTTCCTGCGGGAGGTCCGCGAAGCCTGAGGCTCCGCCCGTTCCGTCAAGCGCACTTAAGAGGGGGACGGCCTGATCGAAAGAGATCACGCCGTCCCTTTCTCGTTACGAGATGACAAGGTACAATCCACAACAGACAGTGGTTTATGGCTTCTGTGAAGGAATTTCAGGTTTGGACCCAACGGCCTCCTTCATCGAACGGCATCTGATCGCCATTGCCGACGGCAACGCCAAACAGCGGGACATGGTTCATACCGCCCTGATTTCCTTCTACGTCACCGTCGAATATCCCGACCGCGTCCACGCCATGGCCGGCATGAGCGTCGTGCCGCCCAGTCTGATCCTGGTGGATCAGGATCTGCCGCCCCAGAACGGCCCTGCCAGCGGTCTTGATTTCATCGCCGCCATGGGTCGCGACCGGGTGCTGTCCTCGGTTCCCGCCGTGCTTCTGCTCAACAGCGACGACGCCGAACTGCGCCTGGCCGCCGAGCAAGCCGGAGCCAAGGCCTGTCTGGTCAAACCCTATCGCCGCAGCGAGCTGGTGCGGGTGATTTCGACCCACCTGAATTACGGCATCGTCAAAAAATGGGAAAGCCTGCCGCCTTTGCAGCGTCAGGCGTTGAAAGGCACCGTCGAGGTCTTCAACAGCATCTCGGACGTCATCGACAAGAACGAACCGATCGCCTACGACAATATCCGCGACGCCTGCGCCCCCCTGGTCGAAGCGGTGCAGACCAACGATTTCCGCGCCATTCTGGACAGCATCAAGGATTACGACAACTATTCCTATGCCCATTCCCTGCGGGTGGGCACCCTGCTCTGCCTGTTCGGCAACACCATCGGCCTGGACAAGGAGGAACAGCAGATCCTCGCCACCGGCGGGCTGCTGCACGACGTCGGCAAGATGACCATTCCCTACGAGGTGCTGAACAAGCCCGGCCGCCTGACGCCCGAGGAACTGGTGACCATGCGCAGCCATGTCGACGCCTCGGTCAGCTATCTGGAAGCCAGCGACAGCATCCCCAAAGGCATTATCACCATCGCCGGCCAGCATCATGAAAAGCTGGACGGGTCCGGCTATCCCCACGGCCTGGTATCGAAGCAGCTGAACAATCTGGCCCGCATGGCGGCCATCGTCGACGTTTTCGGCGCCTTGACCGATCAGCGCTGTTACAAGCCGCCCATCGAGGCGGAAACCGCCCTGAGGATGATGGTCGAGGAAATGCCCGGCCATCTGGATCAGGTGCTGCTGCACAAGTTCCGCGACATGCTGCTGGATGCGGTGGTCGATTAATCCCGGCTTTTGCCCACCAGCCGCGCCCCCAGCCAGACCAGCACTCCGCCCGGCACCAACCCGGCCAGGATGACCGGCAGGGCGAAAGCGGCGTATCCGCCGATGGCGTCGCTCCCGCGCAGGGTAGCGATCAGAATTCCGACGCCGTTGGCCAGCCCGACCGCGGCGATCACCAGACCCGCCGCTTGCAGAAGACGCCCGAAGACCAGCATCAGCCCTTGGCCTGGATCAGCTCGATCTTGTAGCCGTTGGGATCCTCGATAAAGGCGATGACGGTGGTGCCATGCTTCATCGGACCGGGGGCGCGGGTGATCTTGGCGCCTTCCTTGGCCAAGGCGTCGCAGGCGGCGTAGATGTCGGGCACGCCCAGGGCCAGATGGCCGAAGCCGGTTCCCACCGCATAGGGCTCGGCCTGATCCCAGTTATGGGTCAGTTCGACCACGGTATTGGATTCCTCGGGGCCATAGCCGACGAAGGCCAGGGTGAAACGGCCGTCCGGGTAATCGGTCTTGCGCAGCAGCTTCATGCCCAGCAGACGGGTATAGAAATCCAGGGATTTTTCCAGGTCGAAGACGCGGATCATGGTGTGCAGAAAGCGAAATTCGCTCATGGGGCACCTTTCAGGTCAATCATCGAAAGAACTTCGGCGGCGGCCCGGTGACTGGGGCTTCCCTCGCCGAAACCAAGGCGTTGCAAGGCCTCCGCCGCCCCGACCAATTGTTCGGTCCGGATTTTTCCGTCCTCGAACAGCGGCATCAGAGCCGGAGCCAGTTTGTCCGGACGGCAATCCTCAAGCAACAGTTCCGGCACCACGGCGCGGTCCAGCAACAGATTGATCAGACAGACGAAACGCAATTTGATCAGGCGCCGGGCCAGGAACGCCGTGATCGGCGACAGCCGATAGGCGATGACCATGGGCAGCCTGGCCATGGCCAGTTCCAAGGCCACCGTGCCGGACGCTGCCAAAGCCGCCTGACTGGCGGCGAAGGCGTCGTAGCGGGCGGCGCGGCCCTTGACCACCGTCACCGGCACCGGCCATCGGCTCACCTCGGCCTCGACCTCCGCGGCCACGGTCTCGACGGTCGGCACCACCACCCGCAGGCCGGGACGGCTCTCGGACAACAGCGATACGGTATCGCGGAAAACCGGCAGCAGGCGCGACGTCTCGGAACGGCGGCTGCCGGGCAGCACGCACAGCAGCGGCGCTCCGGCGGAAATGCCGTGACGGGAGCGGAACGACGCCCCGTCCCCCTTTTCGGCCCCGCTTTCCAACACGGAATGACCGACATGAACGGAACGCAAGCCAGCCTTTTCAAAGGCTTCCGTCTCATTGGACAACAGACACAACAGACGGTCGACACGCGCCGCCAGTTGATGGACCCGCTTTTCCTTCCAGGCCCAAACCATGGGAGCGACGTAGTGAACCCGGGGAATGACCGACCCCGCCGCCTTCAGTTTTTTCGCCACCCGTCCGGTAAAGCCCCAGCTGTCCACCGTGACGATGACCGCCGGCCGCTTGGCTTCGATATCGGCCAGAGTTTGCCGCAGACGCCGTAGAATGCGGGGAATGCGCGGCAGCACTTCGGCCAGCCCCATCACCGCCAGATCGGCCTGGGGGAACAGGCTGTCCAGCCCCTCGTCCCGCATGGCTTCGCCGCCGATGCCGGCAAAGCGCACATTGCCGCCGGTCAGATCACGCAAGGCGGCCATCAAGCGGGCGGCCAAAAGATCGCCCGAAGGTTCGCCGGCAATGAGATAGATCAGAGGAGCGGCGTTCATTGCGCCACCGTAACGCCGATCAGGAACAGACCGGCCTCGTCGGCGGCGGCGATCACCGCTTCGCGGTTGACGACGATGGCCGACCCGGCTTCGACGGCGATGCCGCGCAAGCCGGCGGCGGCGCAGGAGATGATAGTCTTGGGGCCGATGGTCGGCAGGTCGGCGCGGCGTTCCTGACCGGGCTTGGCGATCTTAACCAGCACGCCGCCGTCGCCGTCGCGCCTCAAGCCGCCGCAGCGGGCGATCAAGGCGTCGGTGCCTTCAATCGCCTCGACCCCCAGCACGATCCCTTGCTGCACCACCACCGACTGTCCCACGTCCAACAGGCCGATGGCCTTGGCCACCTCCAGTCCACGGGCGATGTCGGCATGGGCCTGCTCGTCGGGCTGGTGACGCCCCCACACACCCTCCGCCGCCAGCAGATCGCCCAGAATAGAATGGGCGCCGACGATGTGGAAGCCCTCGGTTTCCAATTCGGCGATGACCGCCTTCAGCAGGCCGTCGTCGCCCAGGGCCTTGACGCCGATGCGCGAGAAAAAGCGCACGGTCCGCCAGTCGGGCCGCAGCTCGCGCAAGGTAGGACGGCGGACGGGGCCGGCCATCACCACTTCGACGCAGTTGTTTTCATGCAGGATTTCAAAGCCGCGCCCGGCTTCGCCCAGCCTGATCCAGGCTTGATCGACGTCGGGAAAAGAGGCCGGGTCGGCATGCCCTTCCAGCCCGAGCACGAAGACATCGCGCCCCTGCCGGCGGCAGGCGGCCACCAGGCGGGCCGGCAGTTCCCCGCCGCCCGCCAGAATGCCCAGCTTAGGAGGCATTCTCCAGCTTCGGCTGGCAGATGGCGCGGGAGCTGTCGGCACGGATGAAATCGAGGATCTCCCTCACCGGGGCCACGGACTGGAACTGATCGGCCACGTCTTCCAGACGTTCCGACATCGTCCCCTCCGGGGCGAACAGCAGGCGATAGGCGTTGCGCAAGGCATGGATATCGTCGCGCGAAAAGCCGCGGCGCTTGATGCCGATCAAATTCAAACCCGACAGATGCGCCCGGTTGCCGGTGACCACCCCATAGGGAATGACGTCGTTCTCGACCCCGGTCATGCCGCCGACCATCACATGGGCGCCGATACGGACGAACTGATGCACGGCCGACAAGCCGCCCAACACGGCGAAATCGCCGATGACCACATGGCCGGCCAGAGTGGCGTTGTTGACCAGGATGACGTTGTCGCCGACGATGCAGTCGTGAGCGACATGGGCACCGACCATGAACAGGCCGTTGTTCCCCACCTTGGTCAGCATGCCGCCGCCCTCGGTGCCCGGGTTCATGGTGACGTTTTCGCGGATCTGGTTGTTGGCGCCGATTTCCAGGCGGCTCGGCTCGCCATGATATTTCAGATCCTGGGGACGCAACCCCAATGAGGCGAACGGATAAACCACGGTCCCCTCGCCCACCGTCGTGATGCCGTCGACCGCCACATGGGAGATCAGACGCACTTTCGGGCCCAGCACGACCTGGGGGCCGACGGTGCAGAACGGACCGATCTCGGCGGATGCATCGATTTGAGCACCCGGCGCGACGATGGCCGTGGGATGAATGTTGGTCATTTGACCTCAGCTATCCATGATCATGGCGGCATAGGTGGCTTCGGCGACCAATTGGCCGTCCACCTTGGCTTCCGAGCGGAACTTCCAGACGTTGCCGCGGCTGCGTTCCTTGAACACATGGATATGCAGGGTATCGCCCGGAATCACCGGCTTGCGGAAACGGGCGCTGTCGACGGTCATGAAATAGACCAGTTTGCCTTCAGCGTCCGGCCCCAGGGTTTCCACCACCAGCACGGCCGAGGTCTGGGCCATGGATTCGATGATCAGCACGCCCGGCATAATGGGACGGCTGGGAAAGTGGCCCTGGAAATGCGGTTCGCCGGCAGAAACGTTCTTGATGCCAACGGCACTCTGGTTCGGGATCAGATCGACGACCTTGTCCACCATCAGGAACGGATAGCGGTGGGGAATCATCTGCATGATGCGGTTGATGTCGATGACCTTGCCGGTCTGCTGTTCCGAGCTGCTCATCCAGCCATTTCCTCTTGATAAAACTTAAGCCTTAACGGCCCTTCTTGCGGGCCATTTGTCCCAGGACGGCGGACTGACGCAGCCAATCGGTCATGGGTACGGCGGGAGAGCCGCCGACGGTGCCGCCCGCCTCGATATCGCGCATCACGCCGCTTTGGGCGGCGATGCGGGCGCCGGCGCCGATATGCAGATGGCCTGTAATTCCGGCCTGCCCGCCAGCCGCGACGAAATCGTCCATCTTGGTGCTGCCGGAAATACCGACCTGGGCGACGATGACGCAGCCCCGGCCCAACTGAACGTTATGGCCAATCTGCACCAGATTATCGATCTTGCTGCCGGCGCCGATGACGGTGTCGGGTCCGGCTCCACGGTCGATGGTGGCGTTGGCGCCGATCTCGACGTCGTCGTAAATGACCACCCGGCCCAATTGCGGCACTTTCAGATGCCCCATGGGCCCCATGGCGAAGCCGAAGCCGTCCTG
Source organism: Candidatus Sulfotelmatobacter sp. (assembly GCA_035538795.1). GTDB lineage: Bacteria > Pseudomonadota > Alphaproteobacteria > Rhodospirillales > Magnetospirillaceae > JAJZGK01. The sequence continues at coordinate 6,084 of DATLJS010000064.1, forward strand.
GCCGACGCGGGCGCCGGGATAGATGTTGACGCGGTTCCCCAACACGGCATGGCTGACTGAAGCGCAGGCTCCGATCACGCAGTTCTGCCCCAGCACCACGCCTTCGCCGACGACGGCGTTGGGGCCGATGCGGCACCCGGCGCCGATTTCGGCGTTGGCGCCGACATAGGCGCCTGGATCGACCTGCACCCCTTCGGCCAGAACCGCCGACGGATCGACGAAAGCCGTGGGAGCGAGACCGCCAACGGCCTTGACCGCCGGATAGAATGCCTGGGCCACCATGGCGTAGGCCCGGTACGGATCGGGCGACAGCAGCAGCGCCATGCCCTGGGGCGCACGGGGCGCCATGCTGGGGTGAACCAGACAGGCGGCGGCATGGCTGCGCGAGAACGACTCGACATATTTTTTATTGTCGAGGAAGGAAACCTGATCGGCCCCCGCCGTATCGAGCGGAGCCACGTCGACGATGCGCAAAGAGCCGTCGGCGCCGGGCGAAAGCTCGGCGCCGCACAACTTTGCCAGTTCATCGAGGCTGAACGGTCCAGCCCTCTCGAAGAAACGGGGATCGGCCATCCTTACTTCTTCTTCTCGGTCTTGTCGCCGGTCTCGCTCTCAAGAACCGGCGCGGGCATGTCCACCTTGGCCAGCTTCTTGTTCAGGGCGTCGATGACTTCCTTGCTGATGTTCATGCTGTCGGCGAACAGGATCACCTGCGAACGCGGCAGCACCATGTTGACGTTATGGCTGCCGGCCACCTGGGCGCTGGTTTCGATCATGGCGCGTTCGACCTGGCCCATGGCGATGGCCGAGGATTTGTCCAGGGCGCGGCGGCGGATGATGACCTTGCGCTCGAATTCGCCGGCGCTCTGCTCGAAAGCGCGGGCTTTTTCCTGGAATTCCTCGGGCTTCATGCTGGCGCGTTCGCTATCCAGCTTCTGGCGGGTTTCACGCAGGGTGCTTTCCTGAGCCGACAGTTCGCTCTGATAGGTCTGCTGCCACTTTTCGCGCTGGGCGGCCACCGACTTGGCGGCCGAGGACTGGCCCATGACCATGTCCACGTCGAGAACGGCGATGACCGGAGTCGTCAGGGCGACGCCCTTGGCCGCGCCCGGAGCCGGAGCCGAGGCCGGAGCGGCGGAAGGAGCGGCGGCGGCCGGAGCGGCGGCACCCGAAGACGGAGGCGGCACGCTGATCGGAGCGCCGCCGCCGCCGCCATTGCCGATGCCGAAGCCGTTGTCTTCGGCCAGGGCCGGAACGGAGGCAAGGAAGATGGCCGACAAGCAGCCGGCGACAAGGAGCCGGGCGCCCGAATGATTCGTCATGATTAGAACCTCGTACCGAAATTAAGTCGGAAGATCTGATTTTCGTCGTGGGAGTCGCTCATAATCGGGAAACCCAAGTCGACGTTGATGGGGCCCATGGGCGACCGCCAGACGATGCCGGTGCCCACGGACATACGCAGAGACTGCGATTCGTAAACCTTGCTCTTGTCCACGCCGCTGGCCGTCGGGCCGATGGTGCCCATATCGGTGAACAGCTTGCCCTGGACGCCCATCTCCTTCGGGAAACCGATGGGGAAGGTCATCTCGGCGCTGGCGGTGGCGTCCCACAGGCCGCCCAAGGCGTCGCCGGTGGACTTGTCGCGCGGGCTGACGCCGGCGTCCTTGAAGCCGCGCAGGTTGTCGCCGCCCAGATAATAGCGCTGATTGATGCGGACGTCCTCGCCGTCCAGCCCGGTAATGACACCGGCGGCGGTGTTCAGAGCCAGCACGGTTTCGTCGAAGATCGGGAAGTACTGACCGGCGGAGGCCGAGGTGCGGATGAAGTGCTGCGTGCCACCGGCGCCGGCCAGATCGTTGCCGAACTTCAGCACATAGCCGCGGGTCGGATCGACGCGGCTGTCGCGGTGATCCCAGGTCAGGCCATGGGTGAACATCGACAGGGTGGTGGTGCCCGCCTGATCCTGCACATAAATCGAGGCGTCGGAGGCGATGTTGGTGATGTCGGTGATACTGTAGGTGTAGCGCCAGTCGTGGCGCAGATACTCGTTGTAATAGTACCCCATGCGCAGATCGCCGCCCAACGTCTTGGAGTCGTAGCTGCTGGTGGTCTGGGTCGAGGTGCTGTTGGTCGAGAACAGGTCCGCGCCGGCGATCAAGTGGCGGTCCAGGAAATAGGGCTCGGTGAAGCCGGTGGTGATCGAGGTCTGCTTCTGGGCGATCTGGCCGTTGATGGACAGGGTCTGGCCCTTGCCCAGCAGGTTGCGTTCGGAGGCGCCGATCTGCAACAGGGCGCCGACGCTCGACGACCAGCCCACGCCGAACGAGACTTCGCCGGTGGATTTTTCGGTCACGTCGACCTTGATGACGGTACGGTCGGGCGCCGTCTCGGACGGCACGTTGTTGACCTCGACCTTCTCGAAGAAGTCCAGATCCTTGATGCGCTCCTTCGAGCGGCGCAGCCTGGCGCTGTTGAAGGCGTCGCCTTCCACCAGACGGAACTCGCGGCGGATCACCTTGTCCAGGGTGCGGACGTTGCCCTGAATGTCGATGCGTTCGACGAACACCCGCGGACCTTCCTGGATGTCGAAGGTCACGTCGATGACGTGCGTATCGCGGTGACGGTTCAGGATCGGCTTGATGTCGACGAAGGCATACCCCTTGTTGCCGACGGCATCGGTCAGGGCCTGGATGGTGTTTTCGATTTCGTTGGCGTTGTACCAGTCGCCCTTTTGCAGCGTGACCAGGGGCGTCAGATCCTCGGTCTTCAGATCGGGGATGGCGCTCTTGACCTGCATATCGCCCATGGAATAACGCTCGCCCTCTTCCAGGGTGAAGGTCAGGAAGAAGCGGTCGCGTTCAGGCGTCAGCTCGGCCACCGACGACACCACGCGGAAATCGGCGTAACCGTTCTTCATGTAGAAGCGGCGCAGCAATTCGCGGTCGTAGTTCACGCGGTCGGGGTCATAGCTGTCGTCGGTGGACAGGAAGCGGTACCAGCGCTCTTCCTTGGTCTGCAGCTGCTCGCGCAGGGCGGAATCGCTGTAATGCTTGTTGCCGACGAAGTCGATGCGGGTGACGTAGGTGGGCGCGCCTTCGTTGATTTCGAACACCAGATCGACGCGATTCTGTTCCAACTGGATCAGCTTGGGTTCGACGGTAACGGCGAAACGGCCGGAACGGCGGTAGATTTCCTGGATGCGCTTGACGTCGTTCTGCACCTTGGTGCGGGTATAGACGGTACGGGCGCGCAACTGAACCTCAGTCTGCAGCTGATCCGACTTGACGCGGCGGTTTCCTTCGAAGGCGATGCGGTTGATGATGGGGTTTTCCACCACCTTGACCATCAGGCTGTCGCCTTCGCGGTGAATCGAGACGTCGGCGAACAGGCCGGTGGCGAACAGGCTTTTCAGCGACTTGTCCACCTTCACGGAATCGAAGGAATCGCCTTCGGCCACCGACATATAGGAGCGGACGGTCTCCGGTTCGATGCGCTGATTACCCTGAATGACGATCTCGCGGATGCTGCCGGCCTCCTGGGCGGCGGCGGGCATGGCGATACCTGCGACGGCGGCCAGAAAGGCCAGGACCGAGGCAATAAGCGCAGAGCGAAACGAACGGACCAAGATTCCCCCTAAGACAACAAAGGCCGTGGACATCAGATCGCCCTTGGTTCAGCTGCCGTGCAACAAATCCACGATGTCGTTGCGGGTAGCCAAAAGCATCAAGGCCAATACCAGAAACAGGCCAATGCGGAAACCATATTCTTGCGTTCTGGCGCCCAGAGGACGGCCCATCAACGCCTCGATACCATAGAACAGCAAATGCCCGCCGTCGAGCAACGGAACAGGAAATAAATTAATCAACCCCAGATTGATGGAGAGCAAGAAGATGTAGAACACCACTCCGCTGAACCCAACCTGTGCCGCCTGCCCAGCCCCCTTGGCGATGCGGATGGGGCCGCTGATGCCGTCGGTGGAACGGCTGCCGTTCATCATCTGGCCGACCCCCGTCAGGGTGGCCGAGATCATGCCCATGGTTTCGCGGCCAGCGGCGGCCACGGCCGACAGCGGACCGTGCTTGATCAGCTCGGCGGCGCTGGGGTCGCTACGCACGCCCAGCAGGGGGCGCTTCTGCACGTTGCCGAAGGCGTCCTTCAATTCGGTGATGCGCGGATGGGTGTCCATGGTCAGCACCTGATCGCCACGACGCAACTGCAAGGTGATGGTGTCGCCCACATTGAGGCCGACGATCATCTGCACGTCCTGGAATCCCGCCACGGCCTTGCCGTTGACGGTCAGAATGCGGTCGCCGGCCTGCACGCCGGCCTCTTCGGCGGCGCTGCCGGGAGTGACCCCGCCCACCACCGGAGCGATACGGACCTCGCCCATCAGCATGAAACCAACGGCGGCGATAGCCAGCCCGAAAATCAGATTGAAGACCGGGCCGGCGGCAATGATCAAAGCCTTCTGCCACAGCTTCTTGATCTGGAAGGTCTGCTTGAGCTCATCCTGGCTCAACCCGTCAAGGGAACCGGGCGTGCTGGCGGCGTCGGCGTCGCCCAGCATCTTCACATAACCGCCGAGCGGCAGCAGGCTGATCCGCCAGCGGGTGCCGTTCCTGGCCGTCCGCCCCCAGATTTCCGGCCCGAAACCGATGGAAAAGGTCAGCACCTTGACGCCGCAGGCGCGGGCCAGCAGGAAATGCCCCATCTCGTGGACGAACACGACAACGGTCAGAATCGCCAGGAAAACGACGACGTTGCCCCAAACCCAGTGCAGTAAATCCGCCATGTCCCTTGCCTAGCCCTTCACGCCTTGCCGCACAAATTGGACGCCAGCCGCCGAACCGCGCCGTCCAGGGCGAGCAGATCGTCCAGGCTGGAGGCCGCGCCCGAGGGCAGCGTCTGCAGGCAATCCTCGACAATGCGGGCAATATCGAGGAACCCGATGCGCCGCTCGAGAAATGCCTGTACGGCCACTTCGTTGGCGGCATTCAAAATAGTTGGCGCTCCACCCTGCTGGCGCAAGGCCTGGCGGGCCAGACGCAAGGCGGGAAACCGCTCCGGGTCCGGCGCCTCGAAGGTCAATTGACCGATGGCCGCCAGATCCAGCCGCTTTCCCGGTGTCGGCAAGCGCCGCGGCCAAGCCAGGGCCAGCGAGATCGGCGTCCGCATATCCGGCGTCCCCAACTGAGCCAGCACGGAACCGTCGACATAAGACACCATACTGTGCACCACCGACTGGGGATGCACCAGCACGTCGATGCGCTCCTCCGGCAGGGCGAACAGATGGAAGGCCTCGATGACCTCCAGCCCCTTGTTCATCATGGTGGCGGAATCGACGGAAATCTTGGCGCCCATGCTCCAATTGGGGTGGGCCACCGCCCGTTCCGGCGTCACCGCAGCCATGTCTTCCCGGCGCAGGGTGCGGAACGGACCGCCCGAGGCGGTCAGGATGATCTTGTCGACGGCACAGCGGTTGGCCTCGTCCAGCACCTGGAAGATGGCCGAATGCTCGGAATCCACCGGCACCATGACGGCCTTGGCCCGCGCCGCCTCGGCCATCACCAGGGAACCGGCGCAGACCAGCGTCTCCTTGTTGGCCAGACCGACCACGGCGCCACGGCGCACCGCCGCCAAGGTGGGCGGCAGACCGGCGGCGCCGACGATGGCGGCGATCACCACGTCCGACGGACGCCGCGCCGCCTCGATGACCGCATCCGGCCCCGCGGCCAGTTCGATCCCGGGCTGGTCGGCCAGGGCGTCCTTCAAGGCGCCATAGGCCTCGGCATCGGCCACGGCGACCAGACGCGGTTTCAGCCGCCGGGCCTGTTCGGCCAGAACGGCGATGTTGGTGTTGGCGGTCAAAGCCTCGACCCGGAAGCTTTCCGGATGGCGCTCCACCAGATCCACGGTATTGGCGCCCACCGAGCCGGTCGAGCCCAGAATGGTCACCGAACGGCGTTGGCCGTCATTCAATTCCACAGCGGCAATCCCCCGCCGAAGGCAAGACAGAAACCGGACACCACCGGAGCGGTGGACAGCAGGCCGTCGACCCGGTCGAACACCCCGCCATGGCCGGGAATGATGTTACTGGAATCTTTCACGCCGAAGCGACGCTTAACGGAAGATTCCGCCAGATCGCCCGCCTGGGCGACCACCGCCAGCAACGCGCTGACGGCCGACAGAACGATCGGTCCGGGGCCGATCCCCAGCCAAAGCGCCATTCCGGCGCCAACCACGGCCGCCGAGACCATGCCGCCGATCAGCCCGGCCCAGGTCTTATTGGGGCTGACCTTGGGCATCAGCTTCGGCCCGCCGATGGTCCGCCCGGCGGCATAGGCGCCGATGTCGGTGGCCCAGACCAGCAGCAGCAGCCAAAACAGCGTCTCGCCCCCCTGCTCGCGCAGCCACACCAGGGAAATCACCGGCAGAATGATGTAAAGCGCCCCCGAGGCCAGCCACAGGGGCGAACGGCCCGGCTGCCTTTGCAACAGCGGCGCCAGCAGCGCGGCGGCCGGGATCAGCAGCAATCCTTCGGCCGGAGCCACCTTGCCGGCGACGGCGGCCAAGGCGGCGGCGGCGGAAAGCGCCAGCCCGCCAAGCCCCCAACGGCCCAGGCACATGCGCACCCATTCCCAGCCCAGCAATATGCCGGCCACCAGCACCAGGGCGACGAAGGCCCAGGAGCCGATCCAGGCGGCGGCCAAAGCCACCGGCCCCAGGATCAAAGCGGAAAGGATGCGCTGGCGCAGCATCAAACGGCCTTAGCGGACCGTGCCGTAGCGGCGGTCGCGGCCGTGGAAGGCCAGAATGGCCTTTTCCAGCTCGCAGCGATCGAAGTCCGGCCACAGCACGTCGGTAAAGACCATTTCCGCATAGGCGCACTGCCACAGCAGAAAATTGCTGATGCGCTGCTCGCCGCTGGTGCGGATCAACAAGTCGGGATCGGGCATGCCGGCGGTGAACAGGGCCGCCGCGAACGTCTCCTCGTCGAGGGCGGCTGGAGAGATTTCCCCGGCCGCCGCCTTTTCCGCCAGAACGCGGGCGGCATGGACGATCTCGGCCCGGCCGCCGTAAGACAGGGCCAGGGTCAGGGTCAGCCCAGTATTGGCCCCGGTCTTTTCTTCGGCGTGATCGATCAGGGCGACGATGTCGGCGCCCAGACGCTGGCGGTCGCCCACCACGCGCAGCCGCACATTGTTCTTGTGCAGCTCGCGCACTTCATTGCGCAGGTAAAGCCGCAGCAATCCCATCAGGTCGTGGACTTCACCGTCGGGACGTTTCCAGTTTTCCGAGGAAAATCCGAACAGGGTCAGATAGGACACACCCAATTCACCGGCAGCGCGCACACAGGCGCGAACCGCCTCGGCCCCTTGCCGGTGACCGGCGACGCGCGGCAGACCGCGGGCCTTGGCCCACCGCCCGTTGCCGTCCATGATGACGGCGATATGTACGGGCGGCGGCGGCGCGGATCCCGTCTGAGGAGACGATGCGGCTTCCATCAGGGCTAGACCTGCATAATTTCTTTTTCTTTATGCACCAAGGTCTCATCGATGCGCTTGATGGTTTCGTCGGTGATGACCTGCACTTCCTTTTCGAAGCCGCGCTGCTCGTCCTGCGAGATGATGCCGTCCTTTTCCAGCTTCTTCAGGCCGTCCATGCCGTCGCGGCGGACGTTGCGCACAGAAACGCGGGCGTGTTCGGCATACTTGCTGGCGACCTTCTGCAGCTCGACGCGGCGTTCCTCGTTCAGCGGCGGAATCGGCACGCGGACGGTCTGGCCGTCGGCAGCGGGATTGAGCCCCAGACCGGCGTCGCGGATCGACTTTTCAACGGCCTTGACCATGCTCTTGTCCCACACCTGCACGGTGATCATGCGGGGCTCGGGAACGCTGACGTTGCCCACCTGGTTCAGGGGCATGGTGTTGCCGTAGGCTTCGACCACCACGGGGTCGAGCAGATTGGCCGAGGCGCGGCCGGTGCGCAGGCCGGAGAATTCCTTCTTCAGCACTTCGACGGCGCTGTCCATGCGGCGCTTCAGATCTTTTTTCAGATCGGCATAGCTGTTGACCGACACGACTTACTCCTCTTCTTCTTCGATAATGGTGAAACGGCCTTCGCCGGACACCACTTTGGCGAACGCGCCTTCCTCATGCAGGTTGAAAACCAGGATGGGCAGGCCGTTTTCGCGACAGAGCGCAATGGCTGTGGTGTCCATGACCTGCAGATCCTTGGTCAGAACTTCCATGAAGGACAGCCGCTCGTAGCGGGTGGCATGGGGATCCTTCTTCGGGTCGGCGGAATAGACGCCGTCCACCTGCGTCGCCTTGACCAGCAAATCGCAGTTCATCTCGACGGCGCGCAGCGAAGCGGCGGTGTCGGTGGTGAAGAAGGGATTGCCGGTACCGGCGGCGAAAATGACGATGCGGCCCTTTTCCATGTGGCGGATGGCGCGGCGGCGGATATAGGGTTCGCACACCATGGCCATAGGAATGGCCGACTGCACGCGGGTCTGAAGGCCGATGCGCTCCAGGGCGTTCTGCATGGCCAGGGCGTTCATGACGGTGGCCAGCATGCCCATGTAGTCGGCGCTGGTGCGCTCCATCCCTTTAGCGGCGCCGGACATGCCGCGGAAAATGTTGCCGCCGCCGATGACCAGACAGACCTGCACGCCCTTCTCGACGACCGAACGGATTTCCAGAGCGATGCGGGAGACGGTTTCGGCGTCCAGGCCGTACCCCTTGTCCCCCATCAACCCTTCACCGGACAGCTTGATCAGAACACGGCGAAACTTGGGCGCATTGGACATGGTGCAGCCTTTTCCATAAGCATCTGTTGGGGTGGCGGCCTGACCCGCCCCACGGGCGAACCGAAAAGCGAACCGCCGGGGCGGACAAACCAAAGCCGGAACTGCGAAGTGCAAATCCGGCTTACAGGGCGGCCAACCGGCAGGGATGATACACCATTCCCGCCGGCTGTCGCGTCCTTTCTAGGCCGAGCGGCCCAGACTATGGGAAGATCACTTGCCCAGCTGGGCGGCGACTTCGGCGGCGAAGTCCTTCTCTTCCTTTTCCACGCCCTCGCCCAGGGCGAAGCGGGCGAAGCCGGTCAGGGCGACGGGAGCACCGACGGTCTTGGCGGCGTTCTCGACGACCTTGCTGATCTTGGTTTCGCCGTCGACGACGAAGACCTGCTCCAGCAGAACGACTTCTTCGTAGTACTTGCGGATGCGGCCTTCGACCATCTTTTCAATGACGGCCGGGGGCTTGCCCGAAGCCGAAGCCTGCTCGGTCAGAACGGCGCGCTCGCGCTCCAGGGCGGCGCCGTCAACGGCGGCGACCGACAGGAACAGCGGGTTGGCGGCGGCCACGTGCATGGCGATCTGCTTGCCGACGTCCTGCAGCTTGGCGACGTCGCCGGCGGATTCCAGGGCGACCAGCACGCCGATCTTGCCCAGGCCGGGAGCGGTGGCCGAGTGGATGTAGCTGGCGACGACGCCCTGCGACACCTTCAGCACGTTGGCGCGGCGGAAGTTCATGTTCTCGCCGATGGTGGCGATCAGAGCGGTCAGCTCTTCGTCCAGAGTCTTGCCGGAAGCCACCTTGGCGGCCTTCAGGGTGGCGATGTCGTCGCCGTTGACGACGGCCAGAGCGGCCACGGACTTCACGAAGCCCTGGAACTGTTCGTTGCGGGCGACGAAGTCGGTTTCGGCGTTCACTTCGACGACGGCGCCGACGGTGCCCTCGGAAGCGACGGCCACCAGACCTTCGGCGGCGACGCGGCCGGCCTTCTTGGCGGCAGCGGCCAGACCCTTGGTGCGCAGCCAGTCGACGGCGGCTTCCAGATCGCCAGCGGTCTCGGACAGCGCCTTCTTGCAGTCCATCATGCCGGCGCCAGTCTTCTCGCGCAGTTCCTTGACAAGCGAGGCGGTAATCTCGGCCATGGTCATCCTCTTGCAGATTGGATTTTGGAAACGGATATCTTCATTAAACGAATGGCGGCGGACTTCGCCGCCGCCATCCGATGACATTTTCAGGCAAAGGCCGAATTAGGCCTCCGGCTGCGCCTCGACGGCGGCTTCAGCCAGGACTTCCACCGGAGCCTCGGTCTGCTCGCCCAGGTCGACGCCCGAACGGGACATCTCGGCCTGGATGCCGTCCAGCACCGAACCGGACACCAGATCGCAATAGGTCTGGATGGCGCGCAGGGCGTCGTCGTTGCCGGGGATCGGATAGGTCACGCCGGCCGGGTCCGAGTTGGAGTCCAGAATGGCGACCACGGGAATGCCCAGCTTGTTGGCTTCCTGAACAGCCAGCGACTCCTTGTTGGTGTCGATGATGAACAGGATGTCCGGCAGGCCGCCCATCTCGCGAATGCCGCCCAGGGCGCGGTCCAGCTTTTCACGCTCGCGCGACAGGTTCAGCTGTTCCTTCTTGGTCAGGCCCTGGACATTGCCGGAAGCGATCTGCTCGTCGATCTCGCGCAGGCGCTTGATGGACAGCGAAATGGTCTTCCAGTTGGTCAGCATGCCGCCCAGCCAACGGTGGTTCACATAGTACTGACCGCAGCGCTTGGCCGATTCGGCGACGATGTCGGCGGCGGCGCGCTTGGTGCCCACGTACAGAACGCGGCCGCCGGCGGCGGCGACGTCACGAACGGCCTGCAAGCCGCGATGCAGCATCGGAACGGTCTGCTGCAGGTCGATGATGTGAATGCCGTTGCGGACGCCGAACAGATGGGGAGCCATCTTCGGGTTCCAGCGGCGGGTGTTGTGACCGAAATGAACGCCAGCTTCGATCAGCTGACGCATGGTGAAGGTCGGCAGAGCCATGAGAGAATTCCTTTGCTTCTCCGGTTGAACCTCCGCG
>DATLJS010000065.1:0-3469 GCA_035538795.1 Candidatus Sulfotelmatobacter sp.
AAGACATAGTCGACCAGAGCTTTGATCTCGTCGGCGGTCAAGATCGCCGGAATGACCGTGTCGGCGGGTCTCGACCCCAACGGCATGCCATAGCATTGAACCGTGGTGTAGGCGCCCTTCAGCCAGGCCGGCATGGGCGTCCCCGGAAGCCCGCAGCTCACGATCATCATCATCGTCTCTTTGTCGAGCGCAGTGGTCATGAGGGCGGGGCCCATAGGGTAGTCGCCACCGTCGCCCCCCTGAGCCCTGCTACCATGACAATTGTAGCACCCGGCCCGGTTCCAGGCGTTCTGGCCGGCAGCGAGGTCCGACCTGTCCTGTGCGATGACGGGAACACCCAGTCCGACAGAGGCGGCAAGCGCCAGCATGTAGCGCAGATAGCCGCGCATGCCACTCATTCCAGCACCTCTGCGATGGATGGTTTCTGGTTGACTGGGGGCATGAAGTGCTCTTGCGGCAGCTCTACAGCCATCAGGAGCCGGAGGCCGATGGGCCTGGTCGCATCGAGATGATCCCGATAGGGCATACGCTGGAGTCCTGAGGCATGCAGCACGTAGTGGTCACCGACCACCCTCATCTGTGCCACACCATCTCCCCCAGTCGTGGCCCGGTAGGGGCCCACGATGAGGTTGATCCCTTCGAGCGGTGCCCCGTTTTCCCGGTCGACGGCCTCTATGCGGATTTCACGGTCCGGCGCCGCGACCGTGCGGACGCGCATAGCCAGCGACCCCGGGGCATGCGCGATCCCGCTGTTCGAGCCGGCGGACTCCACCATCCACTGGTGCAGGCTGATGTCCGCTGGCGCTACAGCCTGGACCTCCGCGAAATAGAGTGCGCTGGTGCCCGGCCAGACTGCGTCGCCAAGCCTGCCTGAGGCAACGACGGTGCCTGCCTGGTCACGGACGACGAAGCTGCGGTTGGCGAGATTACAACCGCACGAGCATTTGAGGCCGATATGGAAGCTGAAGGCATCGCCGGCCGTGATCGCCCAGGGGACGTCCCAGGCATTGAGATAGGCGTCGTGGGCCTTGACGCTGCAGCGGGCCTCGGCCCTGGCTCCCGCATGGGCGACGCCATCGCTCTCGGCAGCCGTCAGCACGGCGCTGTATCCGTATTCGCCGAGTTCGACCGGGGCGGTCACGATAATCTCGGCGCCGAAGCCGTCTTCTTCGAGGACGGCGAGCGGCGCGCTGCCAATCTCACGGCCGGCAGCGTCATGGAACGAAATCTGATCACCCGAAAGATCGTAGTCTTCGGGGCATTCTGCCACAGCCTTGAGAGTCAGCTCAGCGCCGGCGTCGACTTCCTGGGGCGAAATCGACAGGCTCAGGGAAACGGGGAAAAGAACGGATTCCTGACCATTCATGGATAGGTTCCTTATCCGAAAATGCTTCGGCCCGGTTGCTTCAAGCGAGCCCACATAGCGCCCTCGCCGACGGCGGGGCGTGTCGGCGGGCCACATGGCCCGCCGACACCACGCGCCGTTAGGTCAGGCGGCCGGTTCGGCAGCCGCGTGCGTCCCCGCGATATAGCCAGTGACACACGCGCGACCGATGCCGTGCTGCCGGCCGCCGCCGGAGGCCTCGCCGCCGGCATAAAGGCCCGGAATAGGCTTCCCATATATGTCGATGACCCGGCAATTGCCGTCGATTTTCAGTCCGCCATAGGAATCGTTGACGGCCAACGGGATCAGCGCGGCATAGAATGGCGCCTTGGCGATCTTGTGCATCACTGGCTTCTCGAAGTCAGTGTCCTTGCCGGCGTCGGCGAAGGCGTTGAACCTGGCGACGGTTTCCTCGAGATATTTGAGCGGCATGTGCTGGAACCGGTTGCCCACCACCAACCGGGCAAGCTCAGCAAGCGTATCCGCCTTGAAGAAGGTCCCGTTCGGGGGATCGGCGATATAGGGGTAACGGACCGGCCATTTATTGGCATCGACCGCTGCCTGGTCGAAGATCGCCCAGACCGGCCCCGAGGAGTAGTCCGGAGCGCGCGAGCCTTCGTTCATGGCCATCGCCGCGTCCGAGCCAGCCCCCCAGTTATAAGTCGAGCGGACATGCTTCACGCTGGCGTTCCGCCAATCGAGGGGGGTGAAGGGCCTGTTGGTCCCGGACGAGCCTAAGGGGTACTTGGCTTCCGCACTGCGCTCGGCGCCGGTCGATATCTCGTCGTGGAAGCGCTTGCCGACCTGGTTGACGGCAATGATGTATTCCCAGCCTGCGGTACCGATGTTGATGCCGAAGGAACCGATGAACTCGAACGCCGGGTGCCCCGGCATCACCTTGTCCCAAACGTCGCTGACGGCCAGAATGCTATTAAGCCTCGGGGTGGCTAGGGAATGACCGTAGGACTGGAAAAGACCGCCGAGGCCTGCCCCGACTTTCATGCCGGCCAGAATGCCGCTCGCGTCCTCGTGGAGCGGACCCATCAGGCCGGTGCTGTACTGCATCGAAGGTTCGCTCATCCGCGGGTCGAATTGGGTGCGGAAGGGAATGTTGCCCATGAAGCCACCGGTCCCCACGACCACCGCCCTGCGAGCGCGGATGTAGATGACCTGCTTTCGTTCGTCGATATTGCCGTTGCTCCAGAAGCTCTCCAGCCGTTTGCCCGTCTTGGGACTGAAGCGCGGCGTGTAGCTTGCCTTGACACCGATAATCCTGCCGGAATCGCCACCCTCGCGGATGATTTCGTCCAGGTGCCGGTTCATCATGAACCTGACGCCCGCCTTGCGGGCGGCGTATTCAACGGAGCGCGAGATGACGTAGCCGCCGCCTACGCAGCCAGGAGCGCCCCAGGCGTCAACCGGTGCGCCGGCGAACCCGCAGGTTTGGGGGTTGAAGGGTGATTGTCTTTCCTCCGCCAAGTTGCCGGCGTCTTCCTGGGTGATCGTCCCCGCCTCGATGTCCGTCTTGGCGCCGAGCTTCATGATCGAATAAGCGGCCCGCCCCTTGGTCATGCCGCCGCCGGTGTGCGTAGTGGTAATGCGCGACCAGCGCACATGGTTGTCCGTCAGGAACTGGCGGGTCGCGGCCGCGTTGTCGGCCCACCCCCGCTGGAATGCGCGCGAGTTGTAGCGATAGTCGGCAACCGCTCCGTTGTCGACGACCGACCAGTCGGTCGTGTCGCGAAACAACGTCTCGGGGTCGTCGGTCAGATCCTCTTTCGCCAGCAGCGGGGCGGTCAGCCATCCGTCGGGATCGGGACGGCCTAGGCGATCGCGTTCCTGGACGTGGTCGCCGCCGCCGAACGACGACTGTCCGCCGTTATGCGCCAATTTCCCGCCGATATCGAAGTTCTGCTCGATGACCAGCACATCGGCGCCCAGGTCATGGGCGCGCTTCGCCGCCACGATTCCGGTCCCACCGGAGCCGCACACGATCACATCCGCCTCGTAGTCCCAGCGAATGTCAGCGGGCGCCCGTTGTGCCTCTGCCTTGCCAGGGGCCGACAGGATGGCCGCACCCAATCC
>DATLJS010000066.1:0-133284 GCA_035538795.1 Candidatus Sulfotelmatobacter sp.
CCCCATAAGGCCCGCGCCTCTCCAGGCCGGGGCTTTTTGCTTTCCGAAAGGACGTCACATGCAAATGCACGAGCGCCTGCAAAAGGCTTGGCTCGCCGAGGGCCGTTACCGCACCACCCACCGCACTCTGACCTTCACCGATCAAGGGCTGGAACTCGGCAAAGGCACGCTGCTGGTCAAATATATCCAAGACCAATGGGACCGCCGCAGCCTTGATATCGAGGGACAGGAGGAACGCATCCTCGCCCTTCTGTCGGTGGCCTGGGATCACCCGATGCCCGACGGCATCATCACGCATTTCCATAGCGCCAGCCGGGCGTTAGCCAAAGGCGAGATGGTGCAAGCCTGCCTTCACCTCGTCTACACCGGCCTGCAGCCGCTGGATCACGATTCCGACAGTTTCCGGCTGCTGTTCATCGCCGATGGCTTTCTCGACGCCGGTGTCTCGGGCAACCAGATCAGGAAGGCTTGGGGATTGGGGCGGAGCAATTTCCGTAAGTTCAATCCCAACCACTATCCCGCAGGGGATAGTCGCGGCGGCCAGTTCGCACCGAATGACGGCGGGAGTCAGGCAGCACCCCTTACCCCGCATCAAGGTCTCTTACATCAAGTAAGTGACGTAACCCCCGGCACACCGCGCAAGCCAGGAGATGTTTCCGCCGAGACCGGACAAGGGATCGTTAATGAGGCCAAAACATGGGACGGAACGCACTACGCCCCCAAGCCTCCGGGCGAGGGGAAGCCAGCAAAAGAGTATAGTGAATATTCTGGACCGAATGCCGAGAAAGGTGTTGCTGCAGATTGCTCTGGCTCTGTCCATGCCATCATGGAATCTCAGGGCATCGATTACGACTACACTGAGTCAGGGAAATTTGCAGAGCGTGCCGCAAGTGGAAAGATTCCATTCCGCAAGCTGGACGCAAATGAAGAGCCACAGCCCGGAGATGTTGTGCTCTATAAAGGGCATATGTCAATCTATGCGGGAAATGGGCAGGTTTGGTCGGCGCATCGTGAGGGCGTGAAGTACCAACGCGGCTCGGTGGATGATTTTGGGAAGCACACCTTCTATCGCCCCTTGAAGCAGCAATCTGCGTAACGGAGCTTTGATATGTCGCGTCAGTGTATTGCCATCGTTTATGTCGTGCTGACGATGCTTCTGGTTACGGCCAGTCCCGCCAAGGCGGACGATACAGGGCCAGAGGCATTCGTCACCGACATCGTGGCAAAGGAAATCGACGGCGATGTGCTGGCGCGACGCGATCAAGTCATCTTCAGTGATGGCAAGCAGATCGAGGGCGATTGTGGTTGCTGGGTGCCCCGCGAAATGTGGCTTCCGAATGAGAACGTGGTCATCGTTTCGTCCTGGTCGTCCTTAGGGGGCCAGAAGGCTGGGAAAAACGAGGTGATTGTTAAAATCCGTTTCCACACGATCGCACGGGGAGAGCTAAAAGAGCTTGGCAAACCCTTTGAGTATCCAAGCTCGGAACAAATTATTTTTCTGCCCAGGAATGCTTTCGACGAAACTGTCTCTTACCGGGTCAGACATACCAAAGAGGGCTGGCGCTTGATTGATCCACCGTTGCCAAGGGTATCGACCAAGGCAGTTCGCGATAGACTGGCAATGGATAAAGAAGGCAATCAAGAGGCCAGAGACGCGGGAAGAGAGGCTGGAGAAATTCTTCGGTCAAAGATCAATGATATTTCCGCGAAATATCTGGAAGCCAAAGAAGCGACCTTGGATTACCTGGATGCCGTTTACAAAAAATAGACAGCTTCGCCATTGTCTTTAAATTGACATGCCAAAGCGCAGGCTAATACGCTTTGCATGTGGAGACTTTAAAGAATAACAACAATGGGACGACCGCACTCTTCTAATCCGACATATGTAAACATCACCAAGGTCACGGACGAGGCTTGGATTGCCCAGCGGGCAACGAAGAGCCGGGCCACTTGGTACTTGCTGAAGCTTGGCGATAAGCGGCCTCGTTGCAGCCTCGGCACCGACGACAAGCGGCAAGCCGCACTTCTGACGATGAAGGCTTATCAGGCCTGGCTGGAAGACCCGAACAGCGATTGGCGCTCGGCCTGCGGCAACGTCGCGCACCATATCGGCTTCCGGCAGGTGGCCGAGGATTGGCTGGCGACGCGCCTTCCACCCCCGGCTTTGACGATACGCCTGAGCGACGTTAAATTTCGCCGGCTTCCCTATTTCGTACCGAACAGCCGGTCGCCGGCATCGCCCAGACCCGGGACGATATAGGCGTTTTCATTCAGACATTGATCCACCGACGCGACATAGACATGGACTTCGGGATGGTGCTGGAAAAACACCTCCAACCCTTCCGGAGCCGCCACCAGCGCCATCAATTGGATGTTCTCGGCCTTGACGCCGCGCTTGATCAGCGCATCCACCGCATACACGGCGCTATAGCCGGTAGCCAGCATGGGATCGGTCAGAATGAACAACCGGCCTTCCGGCTCGGGCAGCTTGACCAGATACTCTACCGGACGATGGGTATCATGATCGCGGTACAAGCCCACATGGCCGACACGGGCCGAAGGCAGAAGATCCAGAAGACCGTCGGCCATGCCGACGCCGGCCCGCAGGATCGGCACCACCGCCAGCTTCTTGCCGGCGATCAGCGGCGCCATGAACTTGGTCAGGGGCGTTTCCACCTCCGCCTGCGACAGCGGCAGGTTGCGGGTGATCTCGTAACCCATCAACAACGAGATTTCCCGCAGCAACTGACGGAACGTCTTGGTCGACGTGGTCTTGTCCCGCATGTGGGTCAGCTTGTGCAGAATCAGCGGATGGCTCAACACATGCAGGTTGGGAAAACGCTTTTGAATATCCATCACAGCCCCCGCTGGTTCAGTTGACGGGCAGGTTTTAGCGGCCAAACGGCATACCCGCCAGCAGAAAAGCGAAGGGCGGAAACCGATGTTCCCGCCCCGGCCGTCTCAGTCCTGCTTTTCGCGCAGCAACTGATAAAGCAGTATGCCGCCGAAGGTCGCGGTGCCGATGCCACCCAGGGCCAGCGGCCCCAGAGTGACCGCCAGATTGCCCGCCCCCGCCGTCAAGGTGACACCGACGGTCAGCAGGTTCCGCGGCTTCGAAAAATCGACCTTGTTCTCCACCCAAATATGGCCGGCGGTGGCGGCGATCAAGCCGAACACCACCAGCTCCAGACCGCCGATCACCGGACCGGGAATGGTCAGGATCAGCATGCCGAATTTCGGCGAAAAACCCAGCAGGATGGCGAACAGAGCCGCCACCACGAACAGCAGGGTCGAAAAGATGCGGGTCGCCGCCATCACGCCCATGTTCTCGGCATAGGTGGTGACGCCGGTGCCGCCGCCAAAGGCCGAGACGATGGTCGCCAAACCGTCGCCGATGAAGGCACGGCCGATATAGGGATCCAGATTGCGGCCGCTCATGCCGCCGATGGCCTTGATGTGGCCCAGATTCTCGGCCACCAGAATCACCGCCACCGGAGCGACGATGCTGACGGCGGAACCGGTGAAGACCGGCGAGATGAAATGCGGCAGACCGAACCAGTCGGCGGCGGCGACGCCGGAAAAATCAATGGGCTTGACCAAGCCGAAAATATTGGCCAGAACCAGATAGAGGACATAACCGCCCAATCCACCCAGCAGGATCGGCAGCCGGCGGGCCGATTTCGGCGCCCGCACCGCGACGAGGCCGACCATCAGCACGGTCCCTAGTCCGATGAAAACGTCGAAGCCCGAGGCGCTGACCCCCTTGACCGCCAGCGGCGCCAGATTAAGGCCGATGGCGGCGACCACCGCGCCGGTGACCACCGGCGGCATCAGCTTTTCAACCCAGCCGTAGCCGACGAACGAGACCACCACGCCGATCAGGGCGTAAAGCAGGCCGGCGCCGACGATGCCCCCCAGGGCCAAGGGAATGTTGGCGTTGGGCCCGACGCCCGAATAGCCGGTCACCGCCATCACCACGGCGATGAAAGCGAAGCTGGACCCCAGATAGCTGGGAACCCGGCCGCCGGTCAAGGCGAAGAAAATCAGGGTGCCGACGCCCGAGAAGAAGATCGAGACGTTGGGGTCGAAACCCATGATGATGGGCGCCAGCGCCGTAGCGCCGAACATGGCGACCACATGCTGAATGCCCATCAGGATGGTATGTCCCCAGGACAAACGTTCGTCGGGAGCGACCATGCCCCCGGTCTTCAGGGCCCATTTCGGGAAGTAGCTCTCTTTCACATCGGACTCCGGCCAGGGATCGGCAAAGGATCGGTTGGCGGAAGAGTGCCGATCATACCGATGTTGTCAAGCCGCCGTGATTTCCAGATGCCGCCACCTTCCGGAAAAACCATGCGACGGATGATGGTTTTCTTGACCGCCCGGATTGTCGGGTCATCAATAATGACAAGAACCGTATGACAACCTCGGCCAAAATCCCCATACCTTTTCGCGGCCCGTCGCTCACAAGTATGCATAAACCAATGCCATGTAACTGCCAGATATCAATCTTGATAATAGTTTTACCAGGGCCACCTGTGACTTTCGCCCGATGAAGCGTTCTTTTAAGGAGACGCATCGCTTGCATAATCAACGGAGCCACCATGAAATTCACTGATATCGTGGATATCAAAGAGCTTCGTGCAATCTGCGAAGACTTCACAACGCTGACCGGCGCCGTAACGGCCATTCTCGATTTGAACGGAAACGTGCTGATCGCCACCGGATGGCAAGACATCTGCACCCAGTTTCACCGCGTCAATCCGACCACCGCCCAGCGCTGCCGGGAAAGCGATACGATCCTGGCCGGACAGTTGGAGCAAGGCGAAACCTACAACGTCTATAAATGCAAGAACGGCATGGTCGATGTCGCCGTTCCCATCGTCGTGGACGGCGAGCACGTCGCCAACTTCTTCACCGGGCAATTCTTCTTCGAGCCGCCGAACGTCGAATATTTTCTTGAACAATCCGACCGCGTCGGCTTCGACAAAGACCGATATATCGAGGCTCTGAAAAAGGTTCCGGTCTTTTCCCACGAGCAGGTCAAATCCCTGATGCAGTTTTTCAGCCGCCTTGTCTCGCTGATCGGCGAGATGGGCCGCGCCCGGAAGAAATATCTCGAAATCAACGTCAACCTGGAAAAAGAGCGCCTGCATCTCAGGACGCTGCTCGACACCCTGCCCGAGATGGTCTGGCTGAAAGATCCAGACGGCGTTTATCTCAACTGCAATCACGAGTTCGAACAGCTCTACAACGTTCCCGAATCCGAGATCATCGGCAAAACCGACTACGACTTCGTCGACCGGGACCTGGCGGATTTTTTCCGGGAAAAAGATCGTCTGGCCGCCGACAGCGGCGTCAAGTGCGTGAACGAGGAATGGGTAACCATGCTCAGCACCGGCCGAAGGGTGCTGCTGGAAACCGCCAAGATGGCCATGTACGCCTCTGACGGCAGCATCATCGGCGTCCTGGGCGTTTCGCGCGACATTACCGAACGCAACCAAGCGGCGCTCGACCTGCGCGGCGCCCTGGCCGAGGCCCATCGTTTCCGTAAGGCCTTGGATTACGTCTCGTCCTACATCTACATAAAAGACTGCCAGCACCGCTATCTCTATGCGAACCGGGCCGTGCTGGACATGTTCGACTGTACGGCCGAAGAACTGGCCGGAAGCGAGGACAGCCGCTTTTTCCCCGAACAGACCGTCAAGCAACTGCACGACGCCGACCTGCACGTTTTGGCGGGCGGGCAGTCGCGGCAGGAAGTCAACGTCCCCAGCGCCTCCCACGGGAACCGCGTTTTCCTCGAGGTCAAGGCCCCCATTTTCGAGGATGCCGACGAAACCACCGTTTCGGGCATTCTCGGCGTCTCGACCGACATCACCTATATCAAGGACCATCAGCAGCAGTTGGAGCACATCGCCCATTACGACGTGCTGACGAACCTTCCCAACCGGGTTCTGCTGGCCGACCGGCTCCAGCAGGGATTGGCGCAATGCCAGCGGCGCGGCCTGTCCCTGGCGGTGGTTTACCTTGATCTGGACGGCTTCAAGGAAATCAACGACCACCATACCCACGATGTCGGAGACCAGCTTCTGATCGCCGTCTCACAGCGCATGAAAGCCGTCCTGCGCGAAGGCGACACCCTGGCCCGCATCGGCGGCGATGAATTCGTCGCCGTGCTGACCGACCTGGAAAAGCCCGACGACTGCAAGCACCTGCTGACCCGCCTGCTACAGGCCGTCGCCGTGCCGGTAGTGGTGAACGAGACGGTGCTGCATGTCAGCGCCAGCATCGGCACGACGCTTTTCCCCCAGGACGGAGCCGACGCCGACCTGCTGCTGCGCCATGCCGACCAGGCCATGTACCAGGCCAAACAGGCGGGAAAGAACCGCTACCACCTGTTCGACGTCGATGAGGACATCGTCGTCAAAACCCAGCGGGAAAGCCTGGAACGCATCCGCCAGGGTCTGGAGCGGCGGGAATTCGTCCTGCATTACCAGCCCAAGGTCAACCTGCGGACCGGCGAAGTGATCGGCGCCGAAGCCCTGATCCGCTGGCAGCATCCCGAACGCGGCCTGTTGCCGCCGTCCATGTTCCTGCCCATCATCGAAGGGCATCTTCTCAGCATCGCTTTGGGAGATTGGGTGATCGGCACCGTGCTTGATCAGATCGACCAGTGGCGCAAGGCCGGGCTGAACATCATCGTCAGCGCCAATGTCGGCGCCCGTCAGTTGCAGCAGGAAAATTTCGTGCCGCGCCTGCGCGAACTGCTGTCCGCCTATCCCCAGATCAAACCGTCCAGCCTGGAACTGGAGATTTTGGAAACCAGCGCCATCGCCGACATCGGCATCGTCACCGAACTGATGAAGGATTGCCAAAAAATGGGCATCCGCTTCGCCCTGGACGATTTCGGCACCGGCTATTCCTCGCTGACCTATCTGAAGCGGCTGCCCGCCGAGCAATTGAAAATCGACCAGACCTTCATCCGCGACATGCTGGGAGACCGCGACGATCTGGCGATCATCGAAGGCATCATCGGATTGGCTCAGGCTTTCCGGCGCGAAGTCATCGCCGAAGGCGTCGAAACCATGGCCCATGCCAAAATGCTGCTGTCCCTGGGATGCCACCTGGCCCAGGGGTACGGCATCGCCCGGCCGATGCCCGCCGAGAATTTCCCAAAATGGGTGGAAGCATGGAGCCTGGACAGCGTCTGGGCGATCTAGGTTTCTCGCCGGGCAAAAGATCAATCATATCAAAGCTGAACTCCGAATCTCCCGATCCTCGGGCAAAAACCCCAGGCAAGCTGGCGATTTTAAATCCTTGCTTTCTGGCGAAATAAAGAGGATACACCCACTATCTACTGCCCCACGTCTGAAGTCGTTCGGCATTTGATGCGCCTCAAAATTCTTTGAAGGCGGCCTTAGTAAAGGAAGTAAAATGCCCAACGGCACGGTTAAATGGTTCAATGGCACCAAGGGTTACGGCTTCATTCAGCCTGACGACGGCGGCGCCGACGTTTTCGTTCACATCTCGGCCGTCGAGCGCGCCGGCATGATGGGTCTGAACGACGGCCAGAAGGTCTCGTTCGAAGAGGAACGCGACGCCCGTCGCGGTAAGACCTCGGCCGTCAACCTGAAGGCCCTCTAATCGTTCGAGGCGCTCAAGCCGGTTTTGGCCGGTTTGAGCGCTTCGCGATTATCTCCTCTTTGTTCGCCCACCCGGATTTGTTCGTTCGCCCGGAGCTGGCGCATAGAGGCATCGCCCTGACCGCGGCATGCGGCCGAAGACGGCGTTAGGCTTCGTGCCTGCACTTCCCTGAAAATTCTAAACCGGTGAAAATTCTAAACCGGTCCGGATGGTCGCCCTTCGGCGAATCGTCGCGGCGGCAAGCGCCGTCTTGAGCGCTCGGCCGGAAGCCTGACGGTTCTCCACCGCCAAGCCTCCGACCTTGGAGCGCCTATTTCAGGCTGGGAAAGGCGAACTGGGCCGTTTCCCGCAAACCGCCGGCGGGCCAACGCTGGGTCACCGTCTTGCGCCGGGTATAAAACCGCACGGCGTCGGGGCCATAGGCCGACAGATCGCCGAACAAAGACCGCTTCCAGCCGCCGAAGCTGTGATAGGCCACGGGAACCGGAAGCGGCACGTTGACGCCTACCATGCCGACCTTGATGTTGTCGGTGAAATAGCGGGCCGCCTCGCCGTCGCGGGTGAAGATGCAGGTGCCGTTGCCGTATTCGTGGGCGTCGATCAGATCCATGGCTTCCTGCATGCTCTGGGCGCGCACCACGCACAACACAGGCCCGAAGATCTCGTCGGTATAGATGGTCATATCCGGGCTGACGTGGTCGAACAGGCAGCCACCAAGGAAATAGCCCCCTTCATGGCCGGCCACGGTCAGACCGCGTCCGTCCACCACCAGCTTGGCTCCCTGGGCCACGCCTTGATCGACATAGCCGCGCACCTTGTCCATGTGGGCTTTGGTGATCAGCGGTCCCATCTCGGCGCTGGCGTCGGTGCCGGGGGCGACCTTCAGGGACGTCAGGGCGGCCGTCAGCTTGGCCACCAGTTTGTCCGCCACTTCGTCACCCACCGTCACCGCCACGGAAATGGCCATGCAGCGTTCGCCGCACGAACCGTAGGCCGCGCCCATCAGGGCGCTGACGGCGTTGTCCAGATCGGCGTCGGGCATGATGATGGCGTGGTTCTTAGCCCCGCCCAGCGCCTGCACCCGCTTGCCGTTGGCCGAGGCGGTGGCATAGATGTATTCGGCGATGGGAGTCGAACCGACAAAGCTGACCGCCTGAACGCGCGGATCGCTCAGCAGCGTGTCCACCGCGTCCTTGTCGCCGTTGACCACGTTCAGCACGCCCGGCGGCAGACCTGCCTCCAGAGCCAGCTCGGCGATCAGCAGGGTCGAACTGGGGTCGCGTTCCGACGGCTTCAGGACGAAGGTGTTGCCGCAGGCGATAGCCGCCGGATACATCCACAGCGGCACCATAGCGGGGAAATTGAACGGCGTGATGCCCGCCACCACTCCCAAGGGCTGGAACTCGGACCAACTGTCGATGCCGGGGCCGACATCCTTGGAATGTTCGCCCTTCAGCAATTGGGGAACGGCGCAGGCGAATTCGACATTCTCGATGCCGCGGGTCAGTTCGCCCTTGGCGTCGTCCAGCACCTTGCCGTGCTCGGCGGTGATCAGGGCGCAGATAGCGTCGGCGTTGTCTTCCAGCAGCTGCTTGAAGCGGAACATGATGCGTGCCCGCTTCAGCGGCGGCGTCGCCCGCCAGCCGGGAAACGCCGCCTGGGCCGAAGCGATGGCTTCTTCCACGGTGGCCTTGGTGGCCAGTTCGACCTTGCCCGACGGCTTGCCGGTGGCGGGATTGAACAGGTCCTGCAAGCGGGCGCCGGGGCTGGACAGCGGCTTGCCATGAATGAAATGCGCAACGGTGGTCATGGTCTGTTTTCCCTAAAGACTCAGGCCAGAGAGGTGATGGCGTCGGCGACCGCGTTCATCAGGCCGTCCAGATCGGACTTTTCGCTGATGAAGGGCGGGCCGAACTGCAAGGTGTCGCCGCCGTAGCGGACATAATAGCCGGCATCCCAACATTTCAGGGCGATTTCCCACGGACGGCGGGCCGGTTCGCCGGGAGCCGCCTCGATCTGCACCGCGCCGGCCAAGCCGAAATTACGGATGTCGGCAACATACTTCAGCCCTTTCAGGCCATGCAGCAGCGTCTCGAAATAAGGCGCCAGATCGGCGGCTTTCTGCGCCAAGTTCTCGCGCTGGAACAGATCCATGGCGGCCAAACCGGCGGCGCAGGCCACGGGATGGCCGGAATAGGTGTAGCCGTGGGGGAACTCGACCAGATAATCGGGGCCGCCGGCGGCCATATAGGTGTCGTAAATTTCGTCCTTGGCGATCACCGCGCCCATGGGCACGGTGCCGTTGGTCAGACCTTTGGCGATGGTCATGATGTCGGGAGTGACGCCGAACACCTGGGCGCCGAAGGTGCCGCCGGCGCGGCCGAAACCGGTGATGACCTCGTCGAAGATCAGCAGGATGTTGTGCTTGTCGCACAAAGCCCGCAGACGCTGCAAATAGCCCTTAGGCGGCACCACCATGCCGGCCGAGCCCGAAAACGGCTCGACGATGACGGCGGCGATGTTCGAGGCGTCGTGCAAGCCGACGATTTCCTCCAGGGCGTCGGCCAATTCGGCGCCGTGCCCGGGCATGCCCTTGCTGAACTTGTTTTCCGGCAAAAGGGTATGGGGCAGATGGTCGATATCGCCCATGGAGCCGAAAATCTTACGGTTGCCGACCAGACCGCCGACGCTGGTGCCGCCGTAATTGACGCCGTGATAGCCCTTGACGCGGCCGATCAGCTTGGTCTTGGTGGGATAGCCCTTCTGACGCCAATAGCCGCGGGCCATCTTCAGGGCGGTGTCGGCGGATTCGGACCCGGAATTGGTGAAGAACACATGGTTCAGCCCTTCGGGGGCCATGGAAACGACCTTGTCGGCCAGCTTGAAGGCCAGCGGGTGGCCGAATTGGAAGTTGGGAGCATAGTCCAGGGTAGCGATCTGCTCGCTCACCGCCTTGACGATTTCCTGGCGGCCATGGCCGAAGCCGGTGCACCACAGGCCCGACAGACTGTCGAAAATCTTGCGACCCTTGGCGTCGATGAAATGACAGCCCTCGGCTCCCACCACCATGCGCGGGTTGTCCTTGAACTCGCGGTTGGCGGTGAACGGCATCCAATAAGCGTTAAGCTGCTCGCGGGACAGGCCCGCCGCCGCCGCGGTGTCGAACGTCTTGGCCATCAGTTTGGTGCTCCTGGCGATGGAATAGGCTTCGGTTGACACCAGAGTGCGACCTGGATTAGGTCTGATAAATCCAAACTTCATTATTTTCAGTTATGGATTTACTTAACTATGGCCCTGCTGCCCCAGATCAACGAAGCCGACCTGAGACTGCTGCGTGTTTTCCGCACGGTGGTGGAATGCGGAGGCTTCACTCCGGCCGAGGTGGAACTGAACATTTCCCGCGCCGCCATCAGCCAGCATATGGCCGATCTGGAGAAGCGCCTGGGGCTCAGTCTATGCCGACGCGGGCGGGCGGGCTTCCTGCTGACCGACGAAGGGCGGGCAGTCTACGAAGCCGTCCTGCGCTTTTTGTCGGCGGCCGAGAATTTCAGGGCCGAGATCAATTCCATCCACGCCCGGCTACGGGGCGAACTGAACATCGGCATCACCGACAATCTGGTGACATCGCCGCGCATGCGGGTGACCCAGGCCTTGCGCGTGCTGAAGGAACAGGGACCGGAAGTGCGGGTGAACATCCGCATGATCCCCCCCAACGAAATCGAGCGCGGGGTGCTGGACGGCCAGTTGCATGTGGGCGTGGTTCCCAGCCGCCGCACCCTGCCCGGCCTGAGCGGCGTCTCGCTTTATGATGAGGAATCCCATCTCTACTGCGCCGCCGAACATCCCTTCTTCTCCCAGCCGGACGAAGCCTTGAGCGAGAAAATCATCGCCACCGCCGACGCCGTGGCGCCGTCCAGCGTCATCCTGGCAGAGGCGGCTCCGCTCAAAGTGACGGCCACCGCCACCGACCGCGAGGGCATGGCGTTTCTGATTCTGACCGGCTGCTATATCGGCTTTCTGCCCACCCACTATGCCCGCCAGTGGGAGGAGCGCGGCATGATGCGCCCCATCCGCCCTGACCGCCACACCCACAATATCGAATACCAGGCCATCACCCTGCGCAGCGGCCGCCCCAATCTGGTGCTGTCCACATTCATGCGGCTTCTGCAGGAAGGACAGGACGAAGAATCGCTCCGAAAGCAATAATGTCGGTCCAGGCGGAATAAATCTTCCTCCATCACCGTAAAACCCTGGGCGGCGTTAATCATATATTGATCAGATACTGAGCGTAGAATATTCGGCGGCGAAACCACTTGCTTTAGCAAGCGCCTGTTGCGGGCGTCCCGCGAGTGGAATAGTTTATGCCCTTCGTCAGGGGAGTTGTCCGTGTCTCAGCGTGGTGTCGGTCTCAGAGTCCGCTTGCTGGCCGTGGTGTTCGCCGCCGTGCTGCCGGCTTTGGCGTTGATTCTCTACGACGCCCACGAAACGCGCCGCATCGCCATCGAACAGGCGACGGAATCGTCGTTCCAGCTTCTGAAGGTCGCTTCCAACTATCAGAACGACCTGAACAATCAGGCCCGCACCCTGAACAATTTCCTGGCCCGCGACCCCGCCGTGCTGGCTTCCGATCATCAGGGCTGTTCGAAACGGCTGACCGAGCTGCTGTTCAACGCCGTCAACGATTCTGACAACTTTTATAATTTCGTCGCCTCGGATCTCAACGGCGACATTTACTGCGCCGCCCGCCCTCCCGGCACCGGCAACAATCATATCCGCGACCGCGCCTATTTCTGGCAGGTCAAGGACCGCCGCGAACTGGTCACCGGCGAATACATCTTCGGCAAAATCATCAAGGCTCCGATCATTCCCGTGGCCGGACCGATCATCGCCGACGGCCAGTTGAAGGGCGTCATGCTGGTCACCATCAACCTGTCGTGGATCGCCCGCACCATGGCGCCCCGCCTGCCGCCCGACGCCGAGCTGCGCCTGTACGACAGCGCCGGCATCATTCTGGTGCGCGTGCCCAACCACGAACAGGCCGTGGGAACCAGCGACACCATCTTTTCATCCTTCCTCAATGGCGCCGAACAGGGTGCCCTGCGTATCCGCGACGAAGAGAATCAAGAACGGCTCTACGCCTTTTCGCGCCTCAATTACGGCGAGCACGCCCTTTATATCTCGGTCAGCCGCCCAACCCGCGTCCTCTTCGCCGAAGCCGACGCGGCCATGCGCCGCGGTCTGGTCGCCTTGGGCGTAGTGACCCTGGTCGTCCTACTGTCGGCCTGGGGCATCGGCAATTCGCTGATCATCAAGGCCGTGACCACGTTGACCGAAGCGGCGCGGCTGATGGCCTCGGGCAATCTGTCGACCCGGGTGGAACTGGACCGCACCGACGAGATCGGCCAATTGGGCGAAGCCTTCAACGAAATGGCCAGCGCCCTGGAGCGCAGCACCGGCGAAGCCGAACAACGCGAGGCCGCGCTGCATCGGGCCAATGAAGCCAAAAGCAGCTTCATGGCGATCATGAGCCATGAAATCCGCACGCCGATGAGCGGCATCCTCGGAATGGCCCGGCTGGTGCTGGACACGCCCCTGGACGAACAGCAGCACGACCGCATGGAGAGCCTGCGCATCTCGGCCGAAGCGCTGCTGTCGATCATCAACGACATTCTCGACTTCTCGAAGCTGGAAGCAGGCCAGATCGAATACGAGCATCAGCCTTTCCGCCCCAGCCACATCTGCGCCAATGTCATTTCGCTGCTGCGCTTCCGGGCCGACGAACAGAATCTGCAACTGGAAAGCCGCATCGACCCGGCCTTGCCCCGCTGGCTGAGCGGAGATTCCGGGCGTCTGCGCCAGATTTTGCTGAATCTGGTGGGCAACGCCACCAAGTTCACACCCAAGGGATCGGTGACCCTGGTGGTGAAACCGATGGAAGAGGATCAGGACGGCGTGCTGGTGGAATTTTCGGTGATCGACACCGGCATCGGCATCGACGGCGAAGCTCAGGCCCGCCTGTTCGAATCCTTCGTGCAGGCCGACGCCTCCATCTCGCGGCGTTTCGGCGGCACCGGCCTGGGACTGGCCATCTGCAAACGGCTGGTCGAAGGCCAAGGCGGCGCCATCGGCGTGGAAAGCCAGATGGGTCAGGGCAGCCGCTTCTGGTTCCGCTTGCGCTACAACCGCGCCGAAGCCCCCGACGTCCCGGCGCCGAAGCCCCTGCCCGCCCTGCCGCCGCTGCGCGTCCTGCTGGCCGAAGACAATCCGGTGAATCAGAAGGTGGCCTTGGGCATGCTCTCGAAAGGCTCCCATCAGGTCACCCTGGCCAACAACGGCCGCGAGGCCCTTGATCTGGCCTCGCGCCAGGATTTCGACCTGATCCTGATGGATATGCAGATGCCGGAAATGGACGGCCTGCAAGCCGCTCGGGCCATCCGTACCCTGCCGGCTCCCCGCGGTCTGCTGCCGATCATCGCCCTGACGGCCAACGCCATGGGCAGCGACGTCGAGCGATGTCTGGACGCCGGCATGAACGCCCATCTGGCCAAGCCCATCGACCCGGACATCATGATCCATACCATCGCCGACGTCCTGGACGCCGACGTCTTGAACACCGCGCCGAGAGAACCCGGCGACGGCAATCAGGATATCGGTTGAGGATTTTTCCTCGGGCTGGCCACGATCCGGACCTGGCGCTAGAGTAGCGGCGGACAACTTTCAGAGGTAACGCCCCATGACCGCTGACGCACTGCATGAATTGCTGAAAGCCGGACGGCTCGAAGACCATCAGAGCCGGATCGTCGTCACCGGCTCGGACCCCGTTTACCCCACCCGCTACCGCATCGGCCAGGCCGCCGCCACCGCCCTGGCCGCGCAAAGCGCCGCCATCGCCGCCATCTGGCAGGACCGCAGCGGTCGCTCCCAGGACATCGCCATCGACACCGCCGCCGCCGCCATGTCGCTGGAAGCGGTGCTGATGCTGCGCCAGCGCGGCTATGCCGTCCCCTATCCCGACGTCAAATACCCGCTGACCGCCTTTCATCCTTGCAAGGACGGCCGCAGCATCTTTCTGCACGCCGGCTATCCCTATCTGCGCGACGGCCTGCTGAAGCTTCTGGACTGCCCCAATGACAGCGACGCCATCAACAAGGCCGTCGCCAAGTGGGATGCCTTCAAACTGGAAGACGCCGTGGCCGATCTGGGCCTTTGCGGCGGCGTCGCCCGTTCGCGCGAGGAATGGCTGAAGACGCCCCAGGGCGCCCTGCTGGCCGACATGCCGGTGGTCAGCATCACCCGCATCGGCGACGGCGAGGCCAAGCCCTTCGCTCCGGCGGCTCGCCCCCTGTCCGACGTCCGGGTGCTGGACCTGACCCATGTGCTGGCCGGCCCCACCGCCACCCGCACCCTGGCGGAACAGGGGGCGACGGTGCTGCGCATCCGCCCCCCGGCCCATCCGACCATTCCCAGCTTCGTCATGGATACCGGCCACGGCAAGCTTTCCACCTTGCTGGACCTGACGCAAAAAGCCGACCACGATTGCCTGTGGAAACTGATCGGCAACGCCGACGTTTTCGCCGAAAGCTACCGCCCCGGCGCGCTCGACAAGCTGGGCTTTTCCCCGGAAGACTTAGCCTCCCACCATCCCGGCATCGTCTATCTGTCCCTGAGCTGCTATGGCGAAACCGGCGACTGGGGCACCCGCCGGGGCTGGGAACAACTGGCCCAATCGGTTTCCGGCATGGCGGTGGGCGAAGGTTCGCTTTCCGACCCGCAATTGAGTCCGGTCTATCCCAACGACTACATCACCGGCTATCTGGGGGCGTTCGGCATCACCGCCGCCCTTCGCCTGCGGGCGGCCATGGGCGGCAGCTATCATGTCAAGGTGGCTCTGTGCCGCACCGCCATGTGGATTCAGTCCCTGGGCCATGTGCAAAGCGTTCCCCCGTCGATCCTGGTGCCGCCGGGCACCGCCGAATCCCTGGCCCTTCAGCGCGAGACCGCCTATGGCCGGCTGAGCTATCTGGGGCCGGTGCCCCGCTTCTCGGAAACCCGGCCCTATTGGGAACTGCCAACCGCGCCGATGGCCGCCCACGAAGCCGCCTGGCCGGCCATGCCGTCGGCCCCCAGCGGCCCGCCGGTTCCGGTGAATGCGGGCGTGCCTCATTGATGCTATGCTTGGCGGCGAATATCGCAGAATGCCGCGAAAGGGAGCATTGCCGATGATCAGAGGTTTTGCCGTTAAGGCCGCTTTGACCGCCATGCTGTTGATGTGCGCCGCGGCGCAAGCCGAGACCGTTGCCGTGCAAACGCCGCTGCAGGATTGGCAGCAACGGCGCGTGGCTTTGTTCCAAGCCTTGAACGGCAAGGACAAGACGAAAGCCACCGCCGCCCTGGACGGCGCCCTGACCGGATTCGAGAAAGACCCGGTGTCCCTGACACCCATGGAGGCCATGGACCTGTACGGCGTTTTCTACGTGCCGCGGGAAGGCGCCGCCAATATGCAGAACCTTTTAAAAGCCGTCGCCATGCAGGCCACCCTCGGCTGGTATGACGCCCTGCGTTTCGCCGACGAAAGCGGCCGCGCAGAAATCGAAAACAACGAGGGTTTTTTCAAACGCGCTTTTCTGATGGGCGGCGGAGACGGCATCAAGCAACTGATGGACCTGATGGAAAACCATCCCGCCGACGCCGCCAAGGCGGTGGCCGATGGCATTACGCTGGCCCGACAGTTCCGCGATCATGTGGATTACGACGAACATTGGCCCACGGGCTACGGTCTGACCGCGGCGCAGTGCGGCCTGAACCAAGGCAAAGCCTGCCCCCCGCCGCCGGCATTGCCTCAGGCGAAATGGGGCGCCGCCTTTGATCAGGCCGCCGCTTTCGTCACTCAGTACTATCGCAAGAACAATTAAAAGGAATGGCCGAGAACGGATAACGGCAAAACCAAACGCCGATTACGAAACCGAATTATTTTCCTCTGGATTAATAAGCCGCCACCACCTATCTACTAAGACGGTATGAATGGGGTTGGGGCATATGCTTTTCGATATACGAACCTTGCTGATAGCGGTTGCTCTGTCCACGCTGATCTGCGCCGGCGCCAGGGCTCTGCTGTGGCGGCTGCACCCCTCGCTTCCTGGCCTGGGCAACTGGGCTCTGGCCTGCCTGATGGGCGGCGTCGCCTTGACGCTGATCGCGGCCAGAGGCGCCATTGCCGAAATTTTCTCCCTGACGCTGGCCCAGATGCTGATTTCTCTGGGCTTCGTCATCGCCTGGGACGGTTTTCGCGCTTTCGTCGGCCGCAAGCGGCTGCCCGTTCCCTTGCAGGCTGCGGCCTTGCTCGGACCGCTGGTGCTCACGGCCTTGGCGCATTTCGAAGATTCCCTGCCCCTGCGCTCGATCTTCAACGCCCTGATCATGGCTTTTTTCTCCGGCCTGATCGCCTTCGACCTTCTGTACCAAGCCGCCGCCCATCGGCCGGCCCGACGCATCACCGGTTGGCTCTATGCCGCCAACGCCGTCTTTTCCCTGGCCCGCGCCGTCGCCGCCGAACAGGAGCCTGGTTCTCTTGGAGAAATGCAGTCTTCCGGGCTGATGGCGGTGACGCTGCTGTGGTGGATGTGCATGACCATGTCCATCACCCTGGGGATGGTGCTGATGGCCGCTGAAGTGCTCAGGGAAAGCCTGGACCGCCAAGCCAGCCTCGACCCATTGACCGGCGCCCTGAACCGCCGCGCCTTCAGCCGGCACGCCTCCCGCGAATTGGCTCGATCCCGCCGCACGCACCAACCCCTGTCCGTGCTGATGATGGATCTGGACCATTTCAAACAGATCAATGATCGCCTGGGCCATGCCACCGGCGATATCGCCCTGCGCCTGTTCGTCTCGGTGGCCGAGCGGGTGCTGCGCCAGGAAGACATCTTCTGCCGTTGGGGCGGCGAAGAATTCGTCACTCTTCTTCCCATGACGTCATCGGCCCAGGCCTTTTTGGTCGCCGAACGCCTGCGCTTGAATTTCGCCCGCGAAGCCGCCGAACTGGCCCCCGAGGCCGACGAGATCGGCTTTACCGTCAGCCTCGGCATCGCCCAGTGTTTGCCCGGCGAGGAATTGGAAGACATGCTGCGACGGGCCGATCTGGCTCTTTATCAAGCCAAAGCCCTTGGCCGCAACCGCAGCGAAACCGCCCTGCCGTTCATTCCGCCCGCACCCCGGCAGCTCCCGGCCGAAGCCGGGACCGGCTTGCCCGCCTGAAACCCCCATGCTAGCGTCCCGCGCAGATCGCTGGAGCACCCACCACCCATGAGCGTCCCGCCGCCTTCCGCTGAAAGCCAGTCAGGTGAACCGACGGCCATGTGGCTTTGGATCGCCGTCGTTCTGGCCGTGAAATTGGCATTATTGCTCTGGATGGGGCCTTTGCAGCCGCCTGACACCAGTGGCTATCTCGCTTTCAGCCAGACGATCTTGGCCGGTCAAACGGCTCAGGTCGATCTGAGCGCCGCCATTCCCAACACTCTGTTCCGTGTCGCCGGCTATCCCGCCATCCTGGCTCTGACGCAATGGATCGCGGGCGGCCGCTGGAATTGGCTGATCATCGCCCTGCAGATCACCCTGTCACTGACCGCCGCCGCCGCCGTCTACAAACTCGGCCTGCGTTGCCGCCTGTCCTCGTGGCTGGCTGCGGCCGCCTCCATGGTCCCGGCTCTGTCCTTGTCGCTTCAACTGGATCAGGCCGTTCTTACCGACAGTCTTTATTCCAGCCTGATGCTTCTGGCGATTTGCGGCCTTGTGGATTCCGCCATGGGCTTTCATGCCCTGAAGCCAACGCGAGCTCTGCTCTGCGGCTGTCTGATCGCCGCCAGCTTTCTGCTGCGCGAGGCGACGACGTTTCTGTGCTTGGCTTTGCTGCCGCTGATCGGTTTCGCCGCCTGGAAGCAAAGCGGCTGGATCGCGCGGCTGACCATGGCGTTTCTGGTTTTGCTTCCGCTGGCACTGACGCAGCAGGCTTACAAAGAGTGGAACCGCCAACGAACCGGCATCGCCATTGTCACCACCGGCGCCCAGACCACCATGTTTCAGGCATTGTTCGAAGTCGCCGCCAAGGATCCGTCCGTCCTGGAGGGGGATGATCCGGTGATGGAACAAGCCCGCAAGGTCTTCAGAAAAGGCTCGTTCGACGAAGTCCTTGCCCTCAATGCGGCCTTGAACCAGCAATTGGGGATGGACGGCATCGCCATAGCCGCCTCGGGCTATGCCCATTACTTCTCGGCTTGGCGGCATCATCCCCTGTCCATGCTTCATCTGCCGGCAAATAATCTGCGCATCCGCTATGCCAAGCTGTGGCTGCAACCCGTGGAAAGCCTGCATGACATGCTGGTATGGCAAAAAAGCGACACAAGGCTGCCTACCTGGAAGACATGGCGCCACTATGCCTCGCCGCCTGCCGCACTGGGATTGCTAATCATTGACGGCCTGTGCAACACCGCTTCGATCGTGGTCTTTGCCGGCTTCCTGTTGGTGACCCCCTATCGCGTCTGGTGCGAACGACGCACCGGCGGCCCATCCGGGGCGGCACTCGGCATACTGTTCCTGTTTGCCGGGTTCGTCGGCATTTACGGCATCGTCCATATCGAATCCCGATATCTGGCGCCGCTGGTTTCGATTTCCTCGCTGATCGGCATCATCAATCTGGAATGGCTGCATGCGTGGTTGCTACCTAAGCGTAATTCTCATAAATTGCGCTCTTAAGGGCCAGAACCGTTTCAAACGAGAAGCAGTCGCATAATGGAAAAAAGTCCTATGCAGACCTTGTCCGGATCGAGCGAATCCGAAATCGGCATTTCCGTCATTATTCCAATCTACAACGAGGTTGAGAATATTGATCCAGTTTACGAAAGTCTGCTGGCTCCGCTGCAACAGACCGGCCGAACCTTTGAAATTATTTTCATCGACGACGGCAGTTTGGACGGCACTCCCGAACGCGCTCGCGCCATCGCCACCAAGGACAAGCAGGTCCGCGTCATCGAATTCGTGCGCAACTACGGCCAAACCTCGGCAATGATGGCCGGCATAGACCATGCCTGCGGCGACGTCGTCATCGCCATGGACGGCGACGGCCAGAATGACCCGGCCGACATCCCCCGCCTGCTGGACGTGCTGGACCAGGGTTTCGACGTGGTTTCAGGCTGGCGCAAGGATCGCCAGGACGACATGCTGACCCGCACGTTCCCCAGCCGCATCGCCAACGCCCTGATTTCCAAGGTATCCGGTGTGCATCTGCACGATTACGGCTGTTCGCTGAAAGCCTATCGCGGCTCGATCATCAAGAAGGTGCGCCTGTACGGCGAGATGCACCGCTTCATTCCGATCTATACGTCGTGGCACGGCGCGAAGGTTACCGAAATTCCGGTAACCCACCATCCGCGTCTGCGCGGCAAGTCGAAATACGGCCTGAACCGTATCGCCAAGGTTCTGCTCGACTTGGCCGTTCTGCGCTTTCTCGACCGTTTCCTGACCAAGCCTATTTATGTGTTCGGCGGTTTCGGCATGATGTGTATCGGCGGCAGCCTGCTGACCTTTCTGTGGATGCTGATCCTGAAGCTGTTCTTCTCGACCACCTTCATCCAGACTCCGCTGCCGGTGTTGACCGCCATGCTGTTTTGCACCGGCGTTCTGTCGATCCTGATGGGTCTGCTGGCCGAGTTGCTGGTCCGCACCTACCACGAATCGCAGGACAAGCGGATTTATTCCGTCCGCACCCTGACCAACTTCGACTGACGCCGTGTGCGGTCTGGCCGGCTTCGCCGGAACCGGAGACAGGGACGATCTGTCCGCCATGACGGCATCGCTGGCCCATCGCGGACCGGACGGCCAGGGTCTGTTCATCGACCCTGACTTCCCCGTGTATCTGGGCCATCGCCGTCTGGCCATCGTCGATGTCGAGGGCGGCGCCCAGCCCATGGGCGATTCCTTGGGCCGAATCACCGTGGTCTTCAACGGCGAAATCTACAACCACGCTGAACTGCGCCGTCAGTTGGAAGCCAAGGGCCATCGTTTCCAGACGAACCATTCCGATACCGAGGTTCTGATTCACGGCTGGAAGGAATGGGGCGAGAATCTGGTCGAGAAACTGAACGGCATGTTTGCCTTCGCCCTGTGGGACCGGGATAAACGAAGCCTGTTCCTGGCTCGCGACCGTTTCGGAGAGAAGCCGTTGTTTTGGGCCAGAACGGCCGGCGGCATCTTGTTCGCGTCCGAATTGTCGGCGCTGGCCGGACACCGCGCATTCACCCCGGAGATCGACCGCACGGCCCTGAAGAAGCTACTGGCCCACGGCTTCATTCCCTCGCCCAATGCTTTCTGGAAGGGTGCCCGGAAACTGCCGGGCGGAACCTGGCTGCTTTTTTCGCTAACCGACGGATCATTGCGGGAAGGCCGCTTCTGGACGTTCTCCATCGACCCCGACCTGAGCCCCAGCGACGACGAGGCTGCGGAAACGGTACGTCATCTGTTGCGCCAATCGGTGGAGCGGCGGCTGATGAGCGATGTGCCCTTGGGGGTCTTCCTCAGCGGCGGCGTCGATTCTTCAGCGGTAGCAGCCTTCGCCGCCCAATTGCGGGGCGGCCGCTCGGTACAAACCTTCTCCATCGGCTTCACCGAGGAATCCTACGACGAATCGCCCTATGCCCGCGCCATGGCCGAGGCCTTGGGGACCGACCATCATCAGGACATCCTGACCATGGACGGAGCCGCCGGGCTGATACCGACCGTCTTGCAAGCGTTGGATGAACCCATGGGCGATCCCTCGATTCTGCCCACCTATCTTCTTTGCCGTTTCGCCCGCACCCGCGTCACCGTGGCCCTGAGCGGCGACGGCGGCGATGAACTATTTGCCGGTTACGACACATTCGCCGCGCTGCGTATGGCCCGGCTATACCGTGGCATGGTGCCCGCCGTTATGCATCGCGGCATGATGCGACTGGCCGAACTGTTGCCGAAATCGGGCCGCAACATGAGCTTCGATTACAAGCTGCGCCGCGCCCTGGGCGGCATGGGGCACGATGCCGCACTCTGGCATCCTCTGTGGCTCGCCCCGCTGTCTCCTCCGGCTCTCGCGGAATTGCTCGACGAACCCGTGCATGTGGACGACCTGTACGCCGAAGTCCGAACAGCCTGGAACAGTTCGACGCAGAAATCCCTGGCTGACCGCAGCTTGGAATTCTATACCCGCTTCTATCTGCAAGACGACATCCTGACCAAGGTCGACCGCGCCGCCATGATGAACGGCCTGGAAGCCCGATCGGTCTTCCTCGACAACGATTTGGTGGACTACGTCCGCCGTCTGCCGGCCCATTTCAAGATACGCGGCGGCGTGCGCAAATTTATTTTGAAGAAAGCGCTGGAGGGTGTCGTGCCCTCCGACATTCTGAACCGCAAAAAGAAGGGCTTCGGCATTCCGCTGATGGACTGGATGCGCCGCCAGAGCGACGCCACCTTCACGCCATTGCCCGGCAGCCAGGACGGAACGGCCCGCCGCTGGCTGGCCGAACATCGCGCCGGCAAAGCCGATCACCGCCTGTTTCTATGGAACTGGACGGTATTGTCCCAACATCGGAAACGGTGGTTCGAGGCCTCCTAGCCTCGAACGCTTTTCAGGAACACCGCCACTTCCTGGCCCAGCCGTCCCGATTGGCCGACCATGCCTTCGGCGGCATGCACGACCTCGCCGGATGCGCCTTGAACCGTGTGGTTGGCCTGGCTCAACTGGCTCAGATGCTGCGAGACCTCGCCGCTGCTGACCTCGGCCTCCGAGATGTTATGGGCGATGGCCTGGGTCAAGTCGCGCTGGCGCTCCACCGCCTGGGCAATGATGTCGCCGGCGCTGTTCAGTTTTTCGATGGTGCCGCCAATGGCGCTGATAGCCGCAATGGCTTCGGTGGTCGCCGTCTGCACGGCCGCGATCTGGCCGGAAATCTCGTCCGTGGCTTTGGCGGTTTGGTTGGCCAGATGCTTGACCTCGGACGCCACCACGGCGAACCCCTTGCCCATGTCTCCGGCCCGCGCCGCTTCGATGGTGGCGTTCAAGGCCAGCAGGTTGGTCTGGCTGGCGATGTCGTTGATCAGACTGGAAACCTCGGCGATCTTGGCCACCGCTTGCCCCAGCCCCTGCACCAGGGCGTCGGTCCGCTGGGCTTCCAGCACCGCCTGGGCGGAAATGCTGGAGCTGTGTCCCACCTGCTGGCTGATTTCCGAAATCGAACTGGCCAGTTCCTCGGCGGCGCGCGCAACCGTCTGCACATTGCTGGCGGCCCGGTCCGCCGACGCCACCACTTCGCCGGCGGCGCCCGACGCTTCGCCGCTGACCCCCGCCATCATGGCGGCGGCGGAATGCACTTGTTGAGCGGCGGCGGTAATGGAATCGGCCACCTGCTGAATGCTGCCTTCGAATTGATTGGCCATGTCCAGGCGGGTCTTCCGCTGTTCCGCCTGCATGCGCTGCTGCTGGCGCTCTTGTTCCTGCCGCAGGCCATCCGCTTCCCGCGCCTCGTCGCGCAAAACCCGGATGGAGCGGGCCAGCGTGCCGATTTCGTCTCCCCGCAGCTCGCCCACCACCGCCACCGCATCGGCCGAGTAATCCCGTTGCGCCAACCGATCGGTGACTTCGTTCAGGCGCACCAGCGGCGCGGCGATATGCCGGGCCAGCATGAAGACCCAGCCCAAAGCCATCAGCACGATGACGCTGACCACCGCCACCACTTTCCAGGCCGAAGCCCAGAATTGGGCGTTCATGTCGTCCATATAGAGCCCGGTTCCCACCATCCACTTCCAATCCGGAACGCCCATGGCATAGGACACTTTCGGCTGGGGCGTGGAGACGCCGGGCTTGGAATATTCATAAAAGACGGCGCCGCCGCCCTTTTGCGCCATCTCAATCAGTTTCTGAATGAAAGGCACGCCGTTGGCGTCCTTGACCGCCAAGAAGTTCTTCCCTTCGCGTTCCGGCCAAGGGGGCACCATCTGGGCATTGCCGTCGTAGTCATAGACAAAGAAATATTCCGTACCGCCGTAACGGATGGCGCGAAGCTCGCGGATGGCCGTCTTGCGGGCCTCGTCTTCCGTAATTTCGCCCTGGTGGACCCGGTCCTGTTCGTGAGCGATGATCGCATGGGCGGTCTCGGCCAGGCCGCGCACCTTGCTTTCCCGCTCGTCCTGCATGGCGCCGTACATGAAGTAAAGCGCCAACAGCGTCACCAGCGTGTAGCCGACCGTGCCGCCAACCACCGTGGACATCAGTTTCAAAGAAATTGAAAGCTTGCGGATCATCTTGAAGCGTCCCGTCCTGAGACAGCCTTATGGCTGCTTTCTTTTACAGATGTGTCTTTTGCAGATGAGCGGCGTAACGGCGATCGTGCTCCATGATGTGAGTGAACAACCAGTTTTTCAAAAAGTCGGCCACATCCTGGCTGAGGCCCTGATCCGCTTCGGCCCGGGCCCGCTGAGCCATCTGTTCGACCTCGGCATAAATTCTTTGATGCTCGGCTTCATGCAGATCACATTGATCGTAGCCGGAGATCCTGAGAAGCGACATCTCGCGGTTGAAATGGATCTGGGTATACTTGAACAACTCTTCAAGAATAATACCCACATGTTCATCGCCGAAACCGGCATAACACGCGACCAGCGTACTGTTCAAGAGATCGACGAGAATTTTATGGTCGTCGTCCAGCGAAGGGATGCCGACACTTAGCTCGTCGGTCCATTTGATGGTTACATCTTCAGGATGCATGGTTCCCTCTTTTTATTCTTTTAGTTATGCGGGTTCCAGATTGAGGCTCTCGACGTCGGCGCGGGCGGCGGCATCCTCGACCCCGGTCATGGAGGACAAAAACATGGCCGCCGCCGTCACCCCTTCCTTATGGGCCTTTTCCGGAGGGTGTCCCTGGGCCATCGCCTCGGCCACGGTTTCGTCATAGGCTTCGGCCACCATGCGGCGCATTGCATCGTCCATGATCCCCTCCGTCAGCAAAAAGCCGGGAGCGATCGCAAAATGCGATTCATCGGGAAAAGACGCGGGGGATACGACATTATGCTGGCTCCGGCTATGGGGGGATGCGCGATCCCAAACGGAGACAGCGGCGCAAACCTCATGCCAAAGGCATTGCGCTTTTAACGTATTGAAATTCAAGGAATCTACTAAGCCGCTTGGTAGCGGTAGCGTGATGATAGGCGCTGCCCACACGCCGAACGCTTCGCAAAATGCAAACAACGGAATTCGGCCAACGACGGATCGGCGCAAACTTTCGAGTGCAAATCAGAGCAATTTTTGCGTGAATATCAGGATAAGCTTTTGCGGGCGCAGTGCCCCTGGCCGCAGTGACTATGGCCGCAGCCGCCCAACAGTTGGCCCATCATGTCGCAGCAGCGCCCGCACAAAGGCTCAACACCAAAGTGGTCGAAGATGTCATCCTCGTGGACGGCGCCCAATGCTT
The DNA here is from genome assembly GCA_035538795.1 of Candidatus Sulfotelmatobacter sp. Taxonomy (GTDB): domain Bacteria; phylum Pseudomonadota; class Alphaproteobacteria; order Rhodospirillales; family Magnetospirillaceae; genus JAJZGK01. The sequence goes on from DATLJS010000066.1 coordinate 25,134, forward strand.
TCGCATCCTGCACGTCAGAATCGGTTATGGCATTGCAAACGCATACATACACGGCCATTTCTCCTTGTGGAAAATGGGGTCATATCGGATAATCTAACACACTATGAGAATGATTCTCAATCGCCTTTAACAGCCTCTTACAGGAGACATCACCATGAAAGGCAATTCCCTGGTCATCGCCGAGCTGAACAAGCTGCTGACCGGCGAGCTGACAGCCGCCGACCAGTACTTCATCCACTCGCGCATGTACGAGAACTGGGGCCTCAAGGCCCTGTACGAGCGGGTCGAGCACGAGCGCGTCGAAGAGCTGGAGCATGCCGATCTGCTGATCAAGCGCATCCTGTTCCTTGAAGGCATTCCCGATGTGGCCTCGCGGGCGCCGCTGGCCGTCGGCGCCACCGTTCCCCAGATGCTGGCCAACGATCTGGCCTACGAACTGGACGTGGTCGCCAACCTGAAGAAGGCCATTCTTCTGTGCGAGAAAGAGCAGGATTACGATTCCCGGCGCATTCTCGTCGATCTGCTGCGCGACACCGAGGAAGACCACACCCATTGGCTGGAACAGCATCTGGGCTTGGTCAAGACCATGGGCCTGGAGAACTACATCCAGTCTTCCGCCGCTATCGGCAAGAGCTGAGGGGAGCCACCGCCATGAAGGGTGATCGCACCATCAACAAGCAGCTCAACAAGGTGCTGCGTTTCCATCTGACCTGCATCAACCAATATTTCCTGCACGCCCGCATTCTGAAAAACTGGGGCTTTCGGGAACTGGGCGGGGTGGAATACAAGGAATCCATCGAGGCCATGAAGGAGGCCGACGCCGTCATCGAGCGCATTCTGTTCCTGGAGGGCCTGCCCAATCTTCAGGATCTGGACAAGCTGCTGATCGGTCAGACCGTCCCGGAAATCCTGAAAGGCGACCTGACCCTGATCACCGCCGCCCGCGCCCAGTTGGTGGAGGCCATCGCCGCCTGCGAGAAAGCCGAGGATTTCGTCAGCCGCGATCTGCTGTCGCATCAGCTGGAGGAGGCCGAGGAACGGTTGGATTTCTATGAAACTCAACTGGAACTGGTCGAGAAGGTCGGCCTGCCGAACTATCTGCAGACGGCCGTCGGCGAACTGGACGACTGATCTCCTCCACGTCCTTTTCACGGTCCTTGGGCGTCAGTCCGCCCGGAGATCGTGAAGGGGACCGTGGGCAGGGTAAAAAGGAAGCGGCTGCCCTGGCCATACCAGGATTCGACCCAGATACGGCCGCCATGATGTTCGACGATCTTACGGCAGATGGCCAAGCCGATACCGGTCCCGTCGTACTGCCCAGGACCGTGCAGACGCTGGAACAGCCCGAACACCCGGTCGAAATATTCGGGTTCAATGCCGATGCCGTTGTCGGACACGGCGATCTCCCAGGCTTCGTTTTTGCGCTCGCAAGTTACGGCGATTTCCGGTTCACGCGCGGGATCGCGGTATTTCAGGGCGTTGTCCAACAGGTTCTGGAACAGACGGGTCAGTTCCTGCTGGCTTCCCATCACCGTGGGCAAATGATCGGGAAGGCTCAGGCGGACGCCATGCTCCTGCAACACGCCCTGCATCGGCAACAGAGCGTCCTCCAGAACCGCCCGCAACGGCACCGCCTCCATGGCTGCGTCCTGCCGCCCCACCCGTGAATAGGACAAGAGGTCGAGGATCAGGCGATCCATCCGTTGGGCGCCGTCGCAGGCGAAATTCAGATATTCCCGGCAGTCCTTGTCCAGCCCATCCCCCAATTGGCGGGCCAGCAAGGTCAGATAGCTGTTCACCATACGCAAAGGCTGGCGCAGATCATGGCTGGCCACATAGGCGAACTGTTCCAGCTCGGCGTTGGATTTTTGCAGTTCGATGGTCCGGCGGGCAAGCTCCTGCTCCGAATGCACCCGCTCGGTCACGTCGTGGACGATGCAGAACAGATAGGTGCGTCCCTGCACCTGGATCGGACTGGCATAGACGTCCACCTCGCGGGTTTCCCCGGAGGCCAGACGGTGACGGAATTGGAATTGCTGCCTTTCGCCGGAACGCGCCTGGGCGATGGCCGTCTTGATGCCTTCGGGCGGCATGTCGTCGATGTCACCGATCCACATGTTTTTCAAGCGTTCCAGACCGTAGCCGTAGAACGCCGCAGCCGCCGGATTGACGTCGACGATGCGGCCGTCGGCGGGATCGAGCAGCATCTTGATGGCCGAATTGGAACGAAACACCTGTTCGAAAAATTCGTGGCGGTCCCGCAAATCCTGCTCGATGCGGCGGCGCTCGGTGATGTCGTCATGGACCCAGATGAAGCCCAGCAGCGGTTCTTGCGGATCAATCAGCCGCCCGGTCAGGCGGCACCACAGATCGCGCGTGCCGTTCAGGCGCCGCATGTGGAAATCGGCGGCAAAGGTTTTACCCTGGCGCACCATGGGCAAGGCCACCTGGCTGATGTCCGCGAAATCCTGGGGATTGTTGTAGAAATCTTCCGTCGAACGTCCCAGCACCTCGCTTTCCGCGCCGCCATAGATCGAGCAGAAAGCCTGATTGACCCTTGCGATGCGGCGGTCGGGGCTGATGATGCTGATCCCCACCGGGATATTGGCCAGAATCGCCTCGATCTGCGCCGTGGCGTTGCGCAAAGCCGCCTCGGAGGCGCAGCGGGCGGAAATATCGCGGGCGATGGCGACGAAACGGCCCGGCTGGCCGTTTTCCGCGTCCTGGTATTGCAGGAATATCTCGACGGGAAAGGCGCTGCCGTCGCGGCGGCGATGCACGGATTCATAGGTCACCGACCGCTGCGGCCCCCGAACCAGCGGCATGCCGTGACGCAAAAAGGCTTCCTCGCCGCCTTCGGTCTTGATGATTCGCAGATGATGGCCCAGCAGGTCTGCTACCGCATAGCCCAATTGCTCGGCGCAGCCCTGGTTGACATAGACCAGTTCCCGGCTGTCGGCCGTGAAGATGTAGAGAGCGTCGAGAGTCCGGTCGAGGGCCGCTTTGAAATGCGACAGTCCCAACAGATTATGGTGGGCCTCCGCCAGATCCGCTTCCAACCTGGCGATGCGCCGGCCATCGGATTTACGCCGGGACGAAGCCAGCATGACGGCGGCCCCCAGCAGCGCCGCAAGCAGCGCCGCCAGGACAGCCGACCACAGGACCGTGGGAGACAAGAGCATAAGAAACCCACGCCCCCCGGCCCTGAGTTCTAAGGCCGGTTACTTCACCGGCGTCTCAGGATACGCCAGTTCATCACGGGCGCGCCACTCCGGAGCGACATAGTTGATGATAATCGACTTGCGCACGCCGGCGATGGGACGGCGATCCACGGCATGCCAGGTGTCGCTGCCGGGAATGAAGATCAGACCGCTGTTGAACAGACAAGGAGCGCGATGAACCCACTTCATGTCGTTGTCATAGACGTCGGTGCCCCAGTCCTCGCTGCCCGGACCCTTCGAGAGATAGATGAGCATGGTGTACTGCTTGACGCCGATGTCGGTGTGCGGCTCCAGCCAGAACCCCTCGGTGTCCTGGCAGTATTCCAGGCGCAGGTTGGTGCCGGTCAGATCGATGCCGCATTCCTTTTCAATGGTGGCGACCGTCTTCGCGTCCTGGAAAGCCTCGGCCAGGGCGCGGGCTTCCGGAAAGCGCGCCTGCGCCTCGGCATTGAAATAATAGCGGGTGTTGTTGTTGGTCTCGCGGCGGCCGCTGTAAACCAGACCGGACGGCGCGGGAACCGGCAAAGCATGCAGAGCTTCGGCTTGATCCAAAGGCAGGATGTCCTGCATCAGCCAATGCCGGTAAGGCTCAGTCACGCGCTGGCTGCCGTCCAGCGCTTTCAGGAAGCCGTCCCGGTCCGCCAAAGCTTGAGTTGCCGCTGTCATGATATGATGCCCCAAATTGCTGATAAGCGGCGGCATCATACGCCCGTATAGGGGGCCGGGCAAATATCCTTATTCTTTATGAGAAGGGCCCACCAGAAAGACAAAACTCCGCCCTCCAAGGGAAGGTTCCCTCCCTTGACGCAGAGCGTTTATCCTCCGAAATAATCTGATGGCAAGGCCGCATGGCGGCTGCCGCAGTCCACCCGTCGAGGAGCGCCGCCCCATGGGCTCCAAGACGGTCTCGCTCAAAGCCGAGGAGAACGACAAGATGACCCGCGTATCCGTTTTCAACAGCCCCCTTCTGCTTGGCTTCGACCATTTCGAACGGGTGCTGGACCGCATCTCGAAAAGCTCGGCCGAGGGTTATCCGCCCTACAACATCGAGCAGATCGGCGAGGACGGGCTGCGCATCACTCTGGCCGTCGCCGGATTCTCCATGGACGACCTGCAAGTGGCGCTGGAAAGCAACCAGCTGACCGTGCGGGGACGCCAGGGCGAAGACGACCCCGACCGGGTCTTTCTGCACCGGGGCATCGCCGCCCGCCAGTTCCAGCGCAGCTTCGTGCTGGCCGAGGGCATCGAGGTCACCGGCGCGACTTTGGATAACGGACTGCTGCATATCGATCTGCAACGCCCGCTGCCTGAAATCCGGGTGCGCACCATCAAGATCGAAAAAGCTTCGCCGGCCGGCGCACCCCCGGCGTTGAACGTGACAAGCGCGCCGAAATAGAGCGCGTCCCAACAACAAGGAGTCTCATCATGAATGAAGATTTTCTGCGACGGAACACCGCGCCCAGCAAGGCCATGAGCGCCCAGGATCTGGCGGTTTGGGGCCTTGAGGACGTCGCCTACGTCAAGCGCGTGCAGATCAACGACGAGTTCGGTTGGTCGATCCACGGCGCCGACGGAGTGAACATCGGCCTCAGCCACGACCGCGATCAGGCCTTCGCCGCCGTTCGGCAGTACGATCTTCAGCCCGTCAGCGTGCATTAAAAATCCTGACGCCATAAAGGCTTATCTTGACGCTCCGGCTTGGCTTTGGCAGGCTTCTATCCGTACAGGAAGACAATAAATACGGAAGGCAGGAGCCGGGAGATGACCAAGTCGGAGCTGATCGCCCGCCTGGCGGAGCTGAACCCCCACCTTTACCAGCGGGACGTTGAACGCATCGTCACCACGATTTTCGACGAAATCGCCGAGGCCTTAGCCCGCGGCGACCGGGTCGAACTGCGAGGGTTCGGCGCTTTTTCGGTGAAAACCCGCGACGCCCGCCAGGGACGCAATCCCCGGACCGGCGAATCCGTGGACGTTTCCGAGAAGGCCGTGCCCTTCTTCAAGACCGGCAAGCAGTTGCGCGAGCGGCTGAATACCGGCAAGTAAGCCGGTATGCGCCCGATTCTTCGTCTGCTTTTTTGGCTGATCGCCCTGCCTTTGGGCGCAGCCGTCGTTCTGTTCGCCCTATCGAACCGTCAATCCGTTCCCCTGGCCTTCTGGCCGTTCGAGGACGGGCTGACGGTTCCCGTCTATGCGGCGGTGCTGCTGCCCCTGTTCATCGGGCTGGTGGCCGGATTGCTGACCGGAGCCGGACGGCGTCTTGCCGCCCAGGCCCGGGCACGATCCCTGTCCCACCGCGTCGCCATGCTGGAACGCAAGCTGGAAGCCACCCAACCAGGCAAGGCTGCCGCCGTTCCCCCGTCTCTTTCTGAGGACATACCGTTACCTCCATGACCAATCCTGTTTTCTGCGCCCTGGACACCACCGACACCGCTGAAGCCGTGCGTCTGGCCCGCCAACTTTCCGGCCTTGTCGGCGGCATCAAGCTTGGGCTCGAATTCCATACCGCCAACGGCGCCGCCGGCGTGCGCGCCGTGGCCGAAGAAGGCATGCCCATCTTCCTGGACCTGAAGTTCCACGACATTCCCAACACCGTGGCCGGCGCCATCCGCGCCGCTGTGCCGCTGGCTCCGGCCATGACCACCCTGCACGCCGTCGGCGGCGCCGAGATGATGAAGGCCGCCGTCGACGCCGCCGGCGACGCCGCCGCCAAACACGGGGTGGCCCGCCCGAAAATCCTCGCCGTCACCGTCCTGACCAGCATGGGCCAGCCCGAGCTGCCGACCATCGGCGTCGACGGCCCTGTGCTGGATCAGGTCAAGCGTCTGGCCTCGCTGGCCGTGTCGGCTGGCGTGGACGGCATCGTCTGCTCGCCTCACGAGGTCGGTCATCTGCGCGCCCTGCTCGGCGCCGACGTCGCCCTGGTCATTCCCGGCATCCGCCCGGCCTGGGCCGCCGCCAACGACCAGAAACGCGTCCTGACGCCGAAGGAAGCCGTCGACAAGGGCGCCGACGTGCTGGTGATCGGCCGTCCCATCACCGCCGACGCCAACCCGGCCGAAGCGGCCCGCCGCATTCAGGACGAACTGAAATGAGCGTCAAACCCGTGAAGGTGAAGATCTGCGGCCTGACCGACGAAGAGACGGTGGACGCCGCCATCGACGCCGGAGCGGATTTCGTCGGCGTCGTGTTCTTCGACAAAAGCCCGCGAGGCGTCACCATCGAACGGGCCAACGAACTGCTGGAATTCGTTCCCGAAGAGGTGCAGCGCGTCGGCCTGTTCGTCGACCCCAGCAATGAATTTCTCGACCAGATCATGAACAATCTGCGTCTGGACCTGTTCCAGTTCCACGGCTCGGAAACGCCTGAGCGCATCGACGAAGTCCACATGGAATATGGCATGCCGGTGATGAAGGCTCTGGGCGTTTCCAGCGCCGCCGATCTGGACGCCGCCCAGACCTATGCCGAAGTCTGCGACTGGCTGCTGTTCGACGCCAAGGCTCCGGCCGGGGCCGACCGGCCGGGCGGCAACGCCGCCGCCTTCGACTGGAGCCTGCTGGCGGGACGCAAATGGGCCTGTCCCTGGATGCTGGCCGGCGGCCTGCACGCCGGAAACGTCGCCGAGGCCGTCAGGCTGTCGGGGGCGCGCGCCGTCGACGTTTCCTCGGGCGTCGAATCCGCTCCCGGCGTCAAGGACGCCGAGAAGATCGCCGCCTTCATCCGCGCCGCCAAAGGCGCCTGAACCGAGACGGGGGAAACAGAGTCATGCTCGACGACGATCCCGACGTCCGGCGGCTGTTTTCCCGCATCGGCCAGATCGTGGTGTTCCACCGCCATCTGCATCAGGCCCTGCACGACTGCTGCACCGTCATCTTCCAGGCCCAGGGATTCGACAGCTTTTTCGCCCAGGCCATGATGGACGACCAGGATACCGAAGTGGTCCTGAAGACCTGGCGCAATCTGGTGAAGGACGAATTCGAGACGAGCGATCCCGACGCCCTGCGGCCGCTGCTGTTCCTGTGGCAGCGCCTGAGTCAGGTCAATGCCGCCATGCTGGAAATCTCGTCACGCCGCTGGATTTCGGATGCTCCGGCGCCCAAGGCTTACAGCGATTTCGAGCATCTGCCCGAACCCACCCTGGCCGGCGCCAATCTGCCGCTGGAGCGGGTCATCCTGGACGCCTCCAACCTTTGCGCCGCCCTCGCCCTGATCGCCGAGCGATGGCCCGAGGACCGCAACGCCGCCCTGCTCGACCGAGCCTGGGCCATGGCCGAAGGACGCGGCTGAAACCCGCCCCTTGTACAAAATCCCTCCGCTTCCACGTCGGTTTGTGCTTTAGTACCGCCTTTCCAAGCCGACTGATCGGGCTCATAGAGTAGCATGCAGACCTTGAACACCTACCGCGCCGGTCCGGATGAGCGCGGTCATTTTGGAATTTTCGGCGGACGCTATGTCGCCGAAACCTTGATGCCTCTGATTCTGTCGGTCGAAAAGGCCTATAACGAGGCCAAAGCCGATCCCGCCTTTCATGCCGAGCTGAAGTCGTATCTGGCCCATTATGTCGGCCGTCCCAGCCCGCTCTATTTCGCCCGCCGCATGACCGAAGCCTATGGCGGCGCCAAGATCTATCTGAAGCGCGAAGACCTGAACCACACCGGCGCGCACAAGGTCAACAACTGCATGGGGCAGATCCTGCTGGCCAAACGCATGGGCAAGACCCGCATCATCGCCGAGACCGGCGCCGGCATGCATGGTGTTGCCACCGCTACCGTCTGCGCCCTGTTCGGCCTGCCCTGCACCATCTATATGGGCTGTACCGACATCGAGCGTCAGGCCCCGAACGTCCAGCGCATGAAGCTGCTGGGGGCTGAAGTCAAGCCGGTCACCTCGGGCGCCGGCACCCTGAAAGACGCCATGAACGACGCTTTGCGCGACTGGGTGTCGAATGTGGAAAACACCTTCTACATCATCGGCACCGTCGCCGGTCCGCATCCCTATCCGCAGCTGGTGCGTGACTTCCAGTGCGTGATCGGCGAGGAGGCCCGCGCCCAGATCCAAGAGATCGAAGGCCGTCTGCCCGATGCGCTGGTGGCCTGCATCGGCGGCGGTTCAAACGCCATGGGACTGTTCCATCCTTTCCTGGATGACCGCAGCGTCAAGATTTACGGCGTCGAGGCGGCGGGCCACGGTCTGGACACCGACAAGCATGCCGCCTCGCTGAAGGGCGGACGTCCGGGCGTGCTGCACGGCAACCGCACCTATCTGCTGCAGGACCAAGACGGCCAGATTCAAGAGGCCCACTCCATCTCGGCCGGCCTCGATTATCCCGGCATCGGACCGGAGCATTCCTGGCTGAACGATGTCGGCCGCGTCGATTACGTTTCCGCCACCGACGACGAGGCGCTGACCGCCTTCCAGGAGATGACCCGGCTGGAGGGCATTATCCCGGCGCTGGAATCCTCGCACGCCGTCGCCTATACCAAGCATCTGGCCCCCGCCATGGACAAGAACCAGATCATCATCGTCAATCTGTCGGGACGTGGCGACAAGGACATGGCCACTGTGCTGCATCGGCTGGGGGGGGCGCTGTAAGATGAGCCGCCTTCCCGCCCGTTTCACCAAGCTGAAGACCGAAAACCGCGCCGGTCTGGTAACCTTCGTCACCGCCTGCGACCCGGATCTGGCCACCAGTCAGGCTTTGCTCAACGGCCTGCCCGCCGCCGGTGCCGACATCATCGAACTGGGCATGCCCTTCACCGATCCCATGGCCGACGGCGTCGCCATCCAGCTAGCGTCGCAGCGCGCCCTGAAGGCCGGCGGTTCGCTGGCCAAGACCCTGAACATGGTCCGCGCCTTCCGCCAGACCGACGCCGACACCCCCATCGTGCTGATGGGCTATTACAATCCCATCCATGCCTGGGGCGTCGACGCCTTTTGCCTGGAAGCCGGCAAGGCCGGAGTGGACGGCCTGATCGTCGTCGATCTGCCGCCCGAGGAGGCCGAGGAACTGGCCGGCCCGGCCCGGGCCAACGGCATCGACTTCATTTTCCTGACCGCGCCGACCACCGACGACGCCCGTCTGCCGGTGGTGCTGGAAAGCGCCTCCGGCTTCGTCTATTACGTGTCCATCACCGGCGTCACCGGCACGGCCTCGGCCAGCCGCGACGCCATCGCCTCCGCCGTCGCCCGCCTGCGCCGCCACACGGCCCTGCCGGTGGCCGTCGGCTTCGGCATCAAGAGCCCCGAGGCCGCCCAGGAGGTGGCCGAACTGGCCGACGCCGCCGTCGTCGGTTCGGCCATCGTTTCGCGTCTGGCCGCCGGCCTGGATGCCGAGGGCAAGCCCCGCTCCGGCCTGGTGGCCGAGGTGCTGCAATTCGTGGGTGAGTTGGCCAAGGGCGTGCGTTCCGCCCGCCGCCAGCCCTCCGCAGGTTAAGAAGAGAGAGTTTCCGCCATGAGTTGGCTTACCGATTTCGTCCGCCCGAAGATTCAGCGCCTGGTCGCCCCGCGCGAGGTGCCGGACAATCTGTGGGACAAGTGCCCGCAATGCGGCCACATGATCTTCCACCGCGACCGCGACAAGAACCTGTCGGTCTGCCCGCAGTGCGATCATCACATGCGCATCAACGTCAAGAAGCGCCTGGAAATCCTGTTCGACGAGGGCAGATACCAGCGCATCGAGCTGCCGAAATGCATTGCCGATCCGCTGAAGTTCAAGGACAGCAAGCGTTACGTCGACCGCCTGAAGGACGCTCAGGCTAAAAGCAGCGAACAAGACGCCATCGTCGTCGCCCACGGCAAGATGGGCGGCAACGCCGTGGTCGTCGCCGCTTTCAATTTCGAATTCATGGGCGGTTCCATGGGCATCGCCGTCGGTGAGGGCATCGTCGCCGCCGCCGAACTGGCGATTTTGCAGGACGCCGCCCTGATCATCATCCCGGCGTCCGGCGGCGCCCGCATGCAGGAAGGCATTCTGAGCCTGATGCAGATGGCCCGCACCACCGTCGCCGTGGACAAGGTCCGCGAAAAGGGTCTGCCCTACATCGTCCTGCTGACCGACCCCACCACCGGCGGCGTCTCGGCCAGCTTTGCCATGCTGGGCGACATCCACATCTCGGAACCCGGCGCCGTCATCGGCTTCGCCGGCGCCCGCGTCATAGAAACCACCATCCGCGAAAAGCTGCCCGAAGGCTTCCAGCGCGCCGAGTACCTGCTGGAACACGGCATGGTCGACATGGTGGTGCACCGTTCGAAGCTGCGCGAAACCATCGGCCGCACCCTGTCGCTGCTGCGTCAGCGCGGCGTCCCGGGCGAGCTGGTGACCCTGGCCGTGGACACTCCGGATGAATTCGACTCCGAAGAGAATGCCTGACGCCGTTCTTGAACGGCTGAAGGGGCTGCATCCCAAAGTGATCGACCTGGCCTTGGGCCGGGTCGAACGCCTTTTGGCCGCGCTGGACCATCCCGAGCGCAAGCTGCCGCCGGTGGTCCATATCGCCGGCACCAACGCCAAGGGCTCGACGGTGGCCAACCTGCGGGCCATGGCCGAGGCGGCGGGACAAAAGGTTCACGCTTACACGTCCCCGCATCTGGTGCGCTTCGCCGAACGCATCCGCGTCGCCGGCGGCATCATCGGCGACGACACCCTGACCGCGCTTCTGGAAGAATGCGAAGCCAGGAACGGCGGCCAACCCATCACCTTCTTCGAGATCACCACCGCCGCCGCCTTCCTGGCCTTCTCCCGCGCCAGGGCCGATCTGTGCCTGCTGGAAACCGGCCTGGGCGGCCGGGTCGACGCCACCAACGTGCTGGACAAGCCGGCCCTGACCGTGCTGACGCCCATCTCGTTGGACCATCAGTCCTTTTTGGGCGACACCGTAGCCGCCATCGCCGCCGAAAAGGCCGGTATTCTGAAGCCCGGCGTGCCTTGCGTCTGTTCGGCGCAGCCGCCGGAGGCTTTAGCCGTCATCGAAGCCTGCGCCAAAGAACTGAATGCGCCGCTTTATCTGCAGGACCGGGATTGGTCGGTGCGGGAAACCGCAGGCGGTATCTTCGTGCGTTTCGAACAGCACAGCCTGCATCTGCCCCAGCCGGCCCTGATCGGCCCGCACCAGATCGGCAATGCCGGCCTGGCCGTGGCTGCCGCCTGTCTGTTGGGTCTATCCGACGAAGCCATCGCCCACGGCCTGCGCCAAGCCAGATGGCCCGCCCGCATGCAGCACCTGGCCAAGGGGCCGCTGGCCGCCGCCCTGCCTCATGGTTGGGAGCTATGGCTGGACGGCGGCCACAACCCCGCCGCCGGAGAAGCCTTGGCCGCCATGGCCCGCAGCCATTGGTCCGACAAGCCGCTCTATGGCGTGGTCGGCATGCTGAACACCAAGGACAGCCAGGGTTTCCTCGGGCCGCTCGGTCCCTATCTGGCCGAGGTCCGCGCCGTCGCCATTCCCGGCGAAGCCAATTCGCTGACCGCCGCGGAAGTAACCGCCGCCGCCAAGGCCCGCACCTTGAACGCCCAGCCCAGCGCCTCGGTCGCGGAAGCGGTTTCGCTTCTGGCCAAGCGTCACGGCCCGGCCCGCATCCTGATCTGCGGCAGCCTTTATCTGGCCGGCCACGTGCTGGCGGAAAATGGCTGACCAGCCGGCAGCCAGACCGAACCCGCAAAAGAAAACCCCGCCCCTGGCTGACCCAGGGGCGGGGTTTCGTCTTTCAGGCTGAAGCTCCGCCGATTACAGCGAGGACTCGACCCACTCGTACAGCTTGCTCTTGGGCAGGGCGCCGATCTTGGTGGCGGCAACGGCGCCGTCCTTGAAGATCATCAGGGTCGGAATGCCGCGCACGCCGAACTTGCTGGGGGTCTGCGGGTTTTCGTCGATGTTGATCTTGGCCACTGTAACCTTGCCGGCCAGATCCTTCGACAGCTCTTCCAGAGCCGGGGCGATCTGACGGCAGGGGCCGCACCATTCGGCCCAGAAATCCACCAGCACCGGGCCGGAGGCCTTGAGAACGTCGGCCTCGAACGAGCTATCCGTCACTGCAATCATGTCTGTATCCCACCTTGAGAAGAATCGATAAGGGTTTCCGCCCCCGAAATCCGAACCAAGACTCTAGGTTCAGGCCGCAGGCGCGTCAAGGTACGACCGAGGGGCATCCTGAGGGCATATCCCGGAGGGGAACAAGCTGCCCCAGATGTGGCAAGGAATGTTAACCTTTACAAGAGCCCGAACGACACAGACACAGACTACACAAGCCCGGACAGGGCATCGTCCAGAAGCGCGGACTCCAGCGGCATCAGGCGGGGCACGTCGGTCCACAAAAGGGCGCAGCGGATCTTCCGCTTGGGATAGATGCAGGCCAGGGCGGCACGATAGGCCGCCATCTGGCGCAAGTACAGCGGCGCCACCTCGGCCTGGGTTTTCGGCGGTGGGCGGTTGGTCTTGAAATCCACGATCAGCACTTCTCCGTCGGTTATCAGCAGCCGGTCGACCTGACCGGAGATGATGCGTTCGCCGACCATGCCCACCACCGGCACCTCGGCCCGGCTGCCCGGCCCGAAAATGGCACCCCAGGCGGGGTCGGCCAGCACGGCCGCCACTTCTCCCGCAATCTCCGCCTGCTGCTTGACCGACAGGTTCCAGGCCGAACGGGCGAGGAAACGGGCGGCGGCGACCTTGCGTTTATCCTCGGGCAGATCCGGCAGGGATTGCAGCAGACGATGGACCAGCCGTCCGCGCTGGAATTTCTGGCCGTCGTCGGCACCGAAGGGAGAGCGCACCGCCGGTTCCTCGTCCTCGGGGCGCGAGGGCGCCAGCGGACGCGGCGGCGACGGTTCTTCGGGCGCGGACCGCATGGCCCAATCGGGCAACGCTCCGGTTACGGCGGCGACCAGCTGCTCCTTCGGCGGCGGCACCGCCGCCTCTTGCTTCGATTGCCAGCGCAGCACTTCCGGCGCGATGACGTCCGCCCCTTGCGCCGCCAGGAAGGCGTCGACCACCGGATCGGTTTCGCGGCGCAAGGCGTCGTGGATCAGGTTGTACCAGCAATGCTCGGGCGCTTCCCGCCGGGTTTTCCAGCCGCAGACGTAAAGCCGGTCCTCGGCCCTGGTCATCGCCACATAAAGCAAGCGGCGGTATTCGTCGTCGCGGGCCCGGGCCGAGGCATCCCTGGCGGCGCGGCAAATTTCGTCCTGATCGTCGGCCTTGGGCGGCCACAGCGGCAGTTCGGTCCCGTGCGCGTCCTTCAGCCACAGGAAGCGGGGCGATTTGCTGGGAGCCTGAAGAGTATCCGGCAAAAAGACGATCGGGGCCTGCAATCCCTTCGAGCCATGGACCGTCAGGATGCGCACGGCGCCTTGCCCGTCGTTGGAGGATCCTGCCTCCAGATCGCGCTTGATCTCGACCCCGCCCTGCTCCAGCCAGCGCAGGAACCCCTGCAACGACGGCGGGTGCAGCCGCTCGAAGGCCAAGGTCAGACTCATGAATTCGTCCAGCGGGTCTTCCGCTTCCGGCCCCAAGCGCGACAGCAAACGTTTCTTGCCGCCATGCACCAGGATATGGGCGTAAAGATCGTGGGCCGTCACCCGGTCGGCCAGGGCCATCCATTCCGCCAGACGGGCATGCGCCTCGGCGAAATCGGCCTCGTCGCGGCGCAGGCGCAAGGCGTCCCACAGGCTGGCCTTGCGCCCCCAGGCCAGCCGGAACAGCTGGTCCTCGTCCAATCCCACCAGCGGGCTTTTCAGAACGGTGGCCAAGGTCAGATCGTCGTCGGGCAGCAGCAGGGCATTGCCCAACGCCATCAGATCCATCACCGCAAGTTGCTCGGTCAGCACCATGCGATCGGCGCCGGCCACGGCGACACCCAGGGTTTTCAACTCGCGTACCAGCTCTTCAACGAAGGCGTTGCGGCGGCGCACCAGCACCATGATGTCGCCGGGGCGAATGGCGCGGCCCCGACTTTCCAGCCTCTCGCCGCCGTCCGTCATAGCCTTGATGCGCCGAGCCAGCAGACCAGCCAGGCGTCCCCGCGGGCTGTCGCCGCGAATGCGTTCGATGGGCGGTTTCCACGGACTGGGATCGTCCTTGGGACGCGGCTCGACCGCCGGCCACAGCTCCACCAACCCGGCTGCACCATGCCGCCATGCCAGATGGCGGATGCCGTCTTCCGACGACACCACCCCCGATCGGCCTTCCGGCGAATTGATCACGCCGTCGACGGCGTCGAGCACCCGCTGCGCCGAGCGGAACGACACCAGCAGATCCACCTCGTCCCAGCGACCGTTGGCCTGAGGCACGATTTCCGAGAAACGCCGGCGCATACGCTCGAACTCGGCCGGATCGGCCCGCTGGAAGCTGTAGATGGACTGTTTGGGGTCGCCCACGGCGAACACCGTGCGGGTTCCCTCTTCCCGCAGGCCGCTGCCGGCGAAAAACTCTCCGGTCAAAGCCCGCACCACCGCCCATTGGTCGGGATTGGTGTCCTGAGCTTCGTCGATCAGCACGTGGTCGATGCCGCCGTCCAGCTTGAACAAGACCCAGGCCGCCTGGCCTTCCCGTTGCAAAAGCGAAACGGATGTCAGGATCAGATCGTCGTAATCCAGCATGGCCCGCGACTGCTTCTGGCGCTGATAGCTGTCCAGCAAGGCTTCGGCCAGCCGGTACAGGGCTTCGGTGGCCGCCGCCGTGGTGGCCGATTTCAGGCTTTCGCTCAGGCGGACCAATCGTTCGGCTTCTCGGCCCAGACTGTCCAAAGTCCCCGGAACCGCCGTTTCCACCCCCTTGGTCGCCAGGGATTTGCGGATTTCCCCTTTGCCGGTCAAAAAGACTTTTTGCCAGTCGGCGAAATGGGCCATGCGGTCCTCGGCCGTCGGCGAGGCCAGCCAGGCCTCCATATATCCGGCCCGTTCGACATCGGTCTTGCCGCTGCCGGCAGCCAAAGCCCGCATGGCCTTGCGCAAACCGGCAATGTCGCAAGCCTCGTCGCGGCTGGCCGCCAGGATGATCGAACGAACGTTCTGCCCCGGTTCCAGTCCCAATCGCCGCCACACCGCCTCGGCGGCGGCGGCAAGCGAACCGTAATGCTCCTTCAGACGCAAAAGCCGTCCGCGCTCCGAAGCCAAAGCCGCCATCAACTCGGGAAAGAAGGTCTCGTGCACCGCCGCCGTCACCGCCGCCAGCGCCCCAGCCAGATTCGGATCGAATCCGGAACGAGCCTTGGACAGCACCTCTTCCTTGGCGGTTTCCAGCATTTCTCCGGCGTCGCGGTCATCCATCACCTGGAAATGCGGAGCCAATCCGGCTTCCAGCGGAAAGCGCCGCAGCAGGGATTGGCAAAAGGCGTGGATCGTCTCGATATGCATGCCGCCGGGAGCATCCAGCACCAGGGCGAACAAGCGGCGCGCCCGCACCCGCGTCTCGTCATCGGCCTCGCGGCCCAGCAGGGCCAGCAGATCCTTGGCCAAGACCTCGTCGGGAACGGTAGCCCATTGTCCCAGCCGTTTGGCGATGCGGTTGGCCATTTCCGCCGCCGCCGCCTTGGTGAAGGTCAGACACAACAGGCGGTGGGGCGGTGTTCCCGCCAGCAGAATACCCAATACGCGGTCGGTCAGCACCTTGGTCTTGCCGCTGCCGGCGGAGGCCGACACCCAGACCGAAGCGGCGGGATCGGCGGCGCGCCGCTGCGGCTTTTCCGGATCGATGGCGGTGGGAAGAACGCTCATTCCTCGCCGTCCTCGCTGGCCGACGCCCATTCCTTGACGCGGGCCAGATGCAGATAATCGCTGTACTTGGGCGCCATCTCGGGATGGGGCCGGGCCTCGTAAGGGGTGTTGGGATCGTCGAAGGCCGAGATCAGGCCGGCCAGTCCGTCCAACGCCTGTTCGGCCAAGCGGCCGGCATCGTCGCCCGCCGCGCGTTCCTCGCCCCCGGCCTCGCCGCCTTTCAGCCGCCAATAGAGCAGTTGCGTCACCGGCTTGGGCGGCATGCCGAAGCCGCCGTGGCTGGCGATCACCGCCTCGATGGGCAATTGCGGCGCATAGCCCGCCGCCACTTCCTTCGGCGTCGGCGGCGCGCCGGTCTTATAATCGATGATGGCCAAAGAACCGTCCTTCAGCAAATCGATCCGGTCGGCACGGGCCTTGACGACGAAAGGACCGGCGGGCGCGGCGATTTCCAAAGCCCCTTCCACTTCGCTCGCCACCTCGGCCACTTCGGCGCGGCGGGCCTGCTCTTGGGCCGCGAACCATTCGGCCACACGCAGAAAACGTGGCCACCAGAACGCCGCCAGACCGGGGCGGCTTTGCAGCAGCGGCGCGAACTGCTCCTCGCCCAAGCCGACCAACTCGTTCAAGGACGCCGGCAGCAACGGTCCCCGGGGATGGCGCTTCAGGAAAGCATCCAGAATTTTATGCACCACGTCGCCGTAATCGGCGGCGCCGGGGTCGGCGTCGATGGGATCGAGGGGGCGCAGACGCAGGATATGCTTGGCGTAAATCGAATAGGGATCGCGCATCCAGCCCTCGATGGCCGTGGCGTAAAGCGAACGGGGCCGGGCGTCCAGCGGCGGACGCGGCGCCGGCGGCGGAATGGCCGCAACCTTTTCCGGCTGGTCCAGCCGCCCATGCCAGACGGCCCAGCTCTCCTCGCCGTTCCAGACGGGCTCGTAGCCACAGGCCTGCAAGACGGCATCCAGACGCAGAAGCCAGCGCGACGGCACCGTGGGCGTACCGTCGACCCGCGCGGCCCGCGTCATCACCACGCGCGGCGCGCAAAATGCCTGGGCGAAATCGTGAGCCGACAAGCCAATGCGGCGTTCCGGCAGCGGCAGGCCGAAATCCTGGCGCATGGGACGGCTCATCCACGGATCGGCGGCGGCGTCGCCGGGCCAGGTACCTTCGTTCAAGCCGCCCAGGATCAAAAGATCGGCATGCTGCATGCGGGCTTCCAACGGCCCCCAGATGGACAGCCGGGGATGCCCGCCCCAGCGGGGACGCACGGTCACGCCGGCCATCAGGCCGCGCAGCAGGCCGGGATAGCCGCGGCCCGACAGCGGCGGCAGGGCGTCGGCGGCGTCGGCCAGATCACGCAGGAACAGACTGGCGGCCTCGCCCGCCTCGCCTCGCCACAGCAACGCGGCGCCGTCGCCTTTTTCATCCGCCGCCAGGGCTTCGACACAGGCCACATGGGTGCGCAAGAGATCGGCCAAAACGGCATCATCCCGCATCTGCTCGGCCAGTGGCTTGGCGGCATAGTCCAGAGCCGACAGAAAATCCTGCAAATCCTCGCCCGCCGCCGCCTTCAGCCCGGCCACACCGGGGCCGGGGCGGGGACCGCGCAAGGCGGCGTGCTCCAAACGCCGCACCTGGGCGCGGAAGCGGCCCGCCGCCTGTCCGCCCAAAGCCAGGGGATGCTTACAGGCCGCCAGGGTGGCATGGGGGGCGAAATCCTCGGCCACCATCTCGGCGGTCAGCAAAAGAAAAGCCCCCACCGGGGTGATATCCAGCGGACGGCCCGCGGAATCGTCTATTTCGATATCGAAACGTCGCAGTTCGGCCGCCACGCGCCGGGCCAGGGAACGATCGGGCGTAACCAAGGCCGCCGTCTGGCCGTCATGCTCCAGGGTTTCCCGCAGCATCAGGGCGATGGCCCCGGCTTCCTCACGCGGGCCGGGGCAGTCGATGCGGCTGATCCCGGCCAAAGCCTGGGAAATATCCGCCCGCGTCGGCGTCAGGCGGCGCCAATGATCGGTGGTGCGAGCCGGACGCATGGCTTCCGACACCAGCCAGGCGCGGGGACTAGCGGCGCAGCCGGGCCACAGGGGCACCTCGGACGGCTTCATGCCCAGGCCGCGCAAAAGATGCACCAGGCCGTATTGCGGATGGGTCTGCTCCAGGGCCGATAGAGAGACGTCGTCCAAACGGCCGTCCAGGCCCGGCAGCACCAGCCGCCCCCTGGGCAGGCGCGACACCACCGACAGCAGCCGCGCCGTCGCCGGGATCGAGCCGGTGGAACCGGCGGCCACCACCGGATAGCCGGGCGGTTCGTCGATCCATGAGTCGCTTTGCGCCTGGATCAGTTGGTTGCGCCGCAAGGCCGCGTCCATCCAGCCCTGGGCGGCGACAATGTCGGGCCAGTGCTGGGTGACGATTTTCAGGAAATCGAGGGTGATCTGCCAATGTTCGGCATAATCCTCGCGCACCAGCTCGGCCAAACCGTCGAAGCTCAGCCCCTCGGTATGAACCTGATCCAGCAGCCGCCCCAACTCCCCCGCCAGCCGCACCGCCTGTTCCGGACTGGGCGCCTGGCCGCCGCGCCCGCCGCCCAGCTTCAGCACCAGCTGGGCCAGCAGCAGCTGACGCCGCAACGGCGGCACCGCCGGCATCAGGTCCAGCGAACGGCCGTCGGTGATTTCCAGTTCTTCCTCGTCGGCGTCGCCCAGCGGCCGCATGCGCGGCAGCAGCAGCGGACGTCCGCCGGAACGGCGCAGAAACGCCTCACGCAGGGCGCGGCAGGCTCTGCGCGTCGGCAGCAGCACAAGCATGCCCGACAGCGACAGCGGATCGTTTTCGGTTTCAGCCAGCAGCCCCTCGGCCAGAGCATCGACGAAGCTCTCGCCCGGCGGAATGGAGAAAACCGAAGGCGAGGCGCCGCTCATGGCCATCAGCCTCCCGTGCTGTCCCGGCGGGCCAGCAGGGTCTCCGCCTCGGCCAGGGCTTCGGGCGTGCCGATATGGTACCACTCGCCGTCATGGGCGACACCGTACAGCCGCCCTTCGTCCTGCGCCCGGTTATAGAGCAGGTTCAGCGAAAACGCCCCGGACGGAACGCCGGCGAACAGGCGCGGATGCAGGATCTGCACGCCGGCGAACACATAGGGACTGATCTCCTGCCCCGTCCGGCGGCGGGCTTGACCGGCGGGATCGAGGAAAAAATCCCCTTGCCCCTCGTAGCCAAAGGCGGCGGCGGTCGGCGCCATCAGCAGCAGAGCGTCCATCTTGTCGCCATCCCAGGCGGCGGCCAAACGCCGCAAGGCCGAAACCGGCCCGTTGCGCCACAGGATGTCGGCGTTGCAGACGAAAAAGGGTGCGTCCCCCAGCAACGGCAAGGCCTTGGCCACGCCGCCGCCGGTTTCCAGCAGCAGATCCGTCTCGTCCGACAGCGTCACGCCGGATCGCCCGGCCAGATGCTTGACGATCTTTTCCGCCCGCCAATGCATGTTGACCACCCGGTTGGGGACCCCCGCCTCGTCCAGATGATCGAGCACCCGGTCGAGCATGGTGCGTCCGGCCACGCTTACCAGCGGCTTGGGGATGGTTTCGGTGATGGGGCGCATGCGCAACCCCAGCCCGGCGGCCAGAATCATGGCGTGAGCGGGCATGGCGGTCATGGCGGTCATGGCTTGGGTACCCCGCGCTGGGCCTTGGGGATCATCTCGTCCAGCCACAGCTTCATGGCCGCCATCTGGGGATGCTCCAAGGCCTGCTCCAAAAGCCGCCAGACCCGGGGAACGTGCGACAGATAGATCGGCTTGCCGTCGCGGCGCAGAAGCCGAGTGAAAATGCCGATCACCTTGGCGTGGCGCTGAGCCGCCAGCACTCGCCACGAAGCCTCGAAGCGCGTCGGATTCAAGGTGGGAAAGGCGTCCAGATAGCGCCGTTTCAGACCGGCGATCAGGGCCGGGTCGATGTCGCGGCGGGCGTCTTCCAGCAGCGACATCAGATCGTAGGTGATGGGGCCGGCCACCGCGTCCTGAAAATCCAGCACCCCGCAGGCCGCGATGCCGGGACGAGCCAGACGCATCAGGTTGTCGACATGGAAGTCGCGCAGCACGACGGTTTCCGGCACGGCGCGGGCGGTGGGGAACAGATCGCGCCATAGATGGATGTAGTCGTCGCGCTTTTGCGCCGGCACCTTGGCTCCCGTCATTTCGGGAATGTACCAATCCACCAGCAGCAAGGCTTCCGTCAGCAGCCGCTCGTCGTCATAGATGGGCAGACCCGAGGGAATGGCCGTGTCGCCGCGGCCGTGCAGATCGATCAGCAGGTCCATGGCCAGCCAATAGAGGTCTTCCTCGTCCTCGCCCCGGGCCAGCAGGCGGGTGAAGGTGTCGTCGCCCAAATCCTCCAGCAGCAGCAGGCCGTTGGCCTCGTCGGCGGCAAGAATGCGCGGAGCGCTGTAGCCCATGTCCACCAGATGCTGGGCCATGCGCACGAAGGGGCGTACGTCCTCCTGGGGGGGGGGCGCATCCATCAGCATGGCCTGGCTGGCGCCGTCGCGCAGCCTTTCGTAATGACGGAACGAAGCGTCGCCCGCCAACTTGTGGCGCTGAGCGTTGCCCCAGCCCTGACGGGCGAGAAAGTCCCGGATCACCGATTCCCGATCACTCACCGAACAGCTCCCGCAATTTCTTGGTCCAAACCGGCCCCCTGGCCGTCAATTCGGCCTGCCGCATTCCTTCAGCCTCGCCCGCCGCCAGGTGCAGATCAAGCCGGCCGGCCGGCAGCCACGGCCCCAGCCGGTCGGGCCATTCGATCAGGCTGACACCGTCGGCAAAGGCTTCCTCGATCCCCAGCTCCAAGGCGTCCTGGGGCTTTTCCAGGCGGTAAAGGTCGAAATGCCAGATCGTTCCGGAAGCGAATTCGTACATTTGGGCCAGGGTGAAAGTGGGGCTGGGCACGTCTTCGCCGGCCCCCACCAGGGTTTGCACGAAAGCCCGGGCGAAGCTGGTCTTGCCCGCCCCCAGATCGCCGAACAGGGCGACAACGTCCCCCGGCGACGCCGCTTCCGCCAGCCGTCTCGCCAAAGTCCTGGTGGCGGCTTCATCCGCCAAAGTCAGCTTCAATCCCATGGCGACGTTTGTAGCCTTAAGCCCCCCCATCCGCAACGACTGCCGACGAAACAGGCTTCAGTGCCCATTCTCCGCATAGGGTTGAATAACCCCGGCAAGCGCCTATTGTCTGGTGCAGAATATGATGATTTCCAGGAGCTGTCCGCCATGTCCTCGTCCCGCCATGAAACCGACGCCGTCATCGTCGGCGCCGGTCCGGTCGGTTTGTTCGCCGTCTTTCAACTGGGCATGGTGAAGATCAAGGCCCATGTGGTGGACGCCCTGGACGCCATCGGCGGGCAATTAACCGCTCTTTATCCGGAAAAACCCATCTACGACATTCCCGGCTTTCCCCGCGTGCTGGCCGCCGATCTGGTGGAACGTTTGGCCGAGCAGGCCGCTCCCTTCCACCCCCATTTCCACATGGGCGTCACGGTGGACAGCCTGGTGCGCCTGCCCGACGACCGCTGGGAAGTGGGCCTTTCCAACGGCCAGACCATCCTGGCCCGCGTAGTGGTCATCGCCGCCGGCGCCGGCGCCTTCGGCCCCAACCGTCCGCCGCTGGACGGCCTGGAAAAATTCGAAGGCAAGTCGGTCTTCTATTACGTCAAAAAGCGCGAGGATTATCGCGGCAAGTCGGTAGTGATCGCCGGCGGCGGCGATTCCGCCGTCGACTGGGCCATCTCGCTGTCCGAGGTGGCCAAGAAAGTGATGGTGGTGCATCGCCGGGCAAAATTCCGCGCCGCGCCGGAATCCGAAGCCAAGCTGAACGAACTGGCCGCCGCAGGCGCCATCGAACTGGTGGTGCCCTATCAGTTGCATTCCCTCGAAGGCGGCGGCGACGGCGCCCTGACCGGCGTGGTGGTGTCCACCTTGGACGGTCAGACCCGCACCTTGGACGCCGACGTTCTGCTGCCGTTCTTCGGTCTGGCCGGCAATCTCGGCCCCATCGCCCAGTGGGGGCTGAAGATGCAGGGCGCCCAGATCGAGGTCGCTCCGGGCAACCAGGCCACCAACCTGCCGGGCGTGTTCGCCATCGGCGACGTGTCCGCCTATCCCGGCAAGCTGAAGCTGATTCTTCAGGGATTTTCCGAAGCGGCCATGGCCGCCCACGCCGCCTATCCCATCGCCTTCCCCGGCGAGGCGCTGCACTTCACCCACTCGACCAGCGTCGGCGTGAAAGGCTTATAAAGCCGCCATCGCTCGACAAAGCGATCGGCAGACAAAAAAGCCCCCGAAGCAATCCGGGGGCTTTTCACTGGCCGGACGGCACCGGTCAGGCGTGGCCTTCGGCCTCGGCCTGCTCCAGACGCTGGCGGAACAGCGCCACAAAATCGATGGGCTGCAGCAGCATGGGCGGGAAACCGCCGTCGCGGGTGGTATCCGAGACGATGTTGCGGGCGAAGGGGAACAGCAGGCGCGGGCATTCGATCAGCAGCATCGGCTGCACATGCTCGGGCGGCACGTTCAGGGTGAAGACGCCGGCATAGACCAGTTCAAGGATGAAGGCGGTCTTTTCGCCCAGCTTGGCGTCGATGTTCAGATGCAGCGCCACCTCGAAGGCATTGCCCTGGATCGGATTGGCGTTGATGTTCACCTTCACGCCGATCTCGGGCTGGACGGTCTGCATGTCGACGAAAATGCCGGGGGCGCCGGGCACCTCGAACGACAGATCCTTGACGTACTGAAGATTCACCAGCAGCGGCGGCTGGGCCTGCTGCGCTTCTTGATCGGACATGGTCGGCTCCAAAGGCAATATGCTGAACACTGGCCTAACACGGAAGAAGCCGCCGCACAACCCGCTGCGCTAAAGCAGCAGACGGATCGAGGGCTTGCCGCCGCCGCCGGCTCCGCTGCCGCCGCTGCCATAGGTCGGCGGATCGGAATCGTCGCCGGGCGGACGGGCGGACGGCCTTTGCGAAGCGGGGCCGGGCCGGGCCGGGCCGCCGTCCTTCTGGCTGACCACCTTGTAGTCCGTCTCGATAATGGTGACGTCTCCCGAGGCTTCGCCGTAGGACGGTCCGTCGCGACCCGCGGCCGAACGCCCCTTCATCGAGGTTTTCATCAGGAACGCCGCCTCGCCGTACAGCAGTGTCCGCACCGGCGGCAGCAGCAAAAGCAGGCCGATCACGTCGGTGACGTATCCGGGCACGATCAGCAGCAGGCCGCCCAGCGCCACCGCGGCGGCGTCGAACAGTTCGCGTACCGGCAGCTGCCCCTTGTTGATCTGGGTCTGCACCTTGCGGGCCGTGCCCAGGCTTTGCCCGCGCAGCACCGCCATGCCGAGAAAAGCCGACAAAAACAGGCCGATGACGGCCAGTGGCGTGCCCACCCATTGCGCCACCTGGGCGAAGGCTGCGAACTCCATCACCGGCCAAGCCAGCAGGAAGAAGAGGAAAACCCAGGCCATGCTTGCTCTTTATCCAGCAACCGCTTATCTAGAATGGGGTTAAACCCCTGACGTGAAACGGCCCAATCGGCAAATCCTGGCGCGTGAATCGACAGGGACGCGAATTTTCCAATTTTGCCCGACCGGTCCACCCAGAGCCGGTCTGACGGGCGCAAGCTGGGTCAGGTGCGCGAAGCAGGACGGCATGCCATATCTCGACATTCTTATTCTGGCGTTGGTGGCGGTTTTCGTGGGCCTGCGCCTGCGCAGCGTGCTGGGCCGGCGCGAGGAAGACGACGACGAGATCATCCCGCCGCCCCGTCAGGCGCCTCCCAACCAGCGTATCGGCAACATCATCCATCCCGCTGCCTGGGGGCAGCCGGTTCCGGCCCGCGAGGCGACGCCGCTGGAGCAGATCGCCGCCGCCGATCCGACCTTCTCGCCCGACGGTTTCCTCAACGGCGCCCGCGCGGCCTTCGCCATGATCGTCGACGCCTTCGTGCGCGGCGATGAGGCGGCGCTGCGGCCCCTGCTGGCCGACGACGTGTTCGTCAATTTCTCCCGGGCCATCCGCAACCGCGCCGAAACCGGCGAGGTCTGCGCCAATCAGTTGGACGGCATCCTGTCGGCCGAGATCGCCGAAGCCCGGCTGGACGGCCGCTTCGCCCGCGTCACCGTCCGCTTCCAAAGCCGTCAGGTGATCTGCTCGAAGGACGCTCAAGGCAGCGTGGTGTTCGGCGACGCCGAGGCCCGCCACGTCATCACCGATCTGTGGAGCTTCGCCCGCGACGTCGCCAACCGCGACCCCAACTGGCTGCTGGTGGCCACTCAAAGCGCTCTGGAAGCATGATGCGTTCACCGTCTCTGTCCATCCTGCTGCTAGCCGGCGGCCTGCTTGCCGCCTGCTCGTCCGGCCCCGATCTGTCCCAGGGTCCGCGTGGCCCCGCCGGCCCCATCGCCAGCGGCCCGCTCAATCTTCAGCCCGTCAGCTTCGACGCCCTGCCCGGCTGGCGCGACGACGGCATGGCCGAGGCTTTACCCGCCCTGCGCCGCAGTTGCGACAAGATCACCGCCATGCCCGGCCACAAGAGCCTGGGCGACGGGCTGGCCGGCACCGCCAGCGACTGGACCGGCGCCTGCGGCGCCCTACGCCGGGTTCAGCCCGACAATTCGGCCGCCGCCCGCCTGTGGGCCGAGCAATGGCTGCAGCCCTACCGCGTCACCGCCGGCGGCAGCGCCGAAGGCGTCTTTACCGGCTATTGCGAGGCCGAGCTGAAAGGCTCGCGCCGCCAGGGCGGCCCCTATCAGACGCCGATCTATGCCCGTCCAGCGGGCTGGCCGGCCAATCCCGCCGGCCAAAAGCTTCCCACCCGCGCCGAAATCGAAGGCGGCGCCCTGAGCGGCAAGGCCCAGGTGCTGCTGTGGGTCGACGACCCGGTGGACGCCCACATCCTCAGCATCCAGGGGTCGGGCCGCGTGGTGATGGACGACGGCACCTCGGTCCAGGTGGGATATGACGGCAACAACGGTCAGGAATGGGTGGGGCTGGGCAAGATTCTCGGTCGCCACGGACTGCTGGCGCCCGGCGAATCCAACATGCCGTCGATCCGCGCCTGGCTGAAGTCCCATCCCGCCCAGGCTCCCGCCCTGATGGCCGAGAATCCGCGTTACGTTTTTTTCCGCATGCTCAACGGCGACGGCCCGGTCGGCGCCATGGGCGTGCCTCTGACCGCCGGACGCAGCTTGGCCGTCGACACCAAGTACATTCCGCTGGGCGTGCCCTTGTGGCTGGACACCACCGATTCCGCCGGCCGGCCCTTGCGCCGCCTGATGGTGGCCCAGGACACCGGCAAGGCGATCACCGGCCCGGTGCGCGGCGATTTCTATTGGGGCCCCGGCGAAACCGCCTTCAACAGCGCCGGACGCATGAACAGCCGGGGCGGCTATTATCTGCTGCTGCCCCGCCAGCGTTCGATGCCGGTGGCGGACGACGACGGGAAACTTGTCGTTTCGGAGGCGCAATAATGGCCCGGCAGCCCAGCCCGCCGCCCGATATCGCCTATGAGGCCATCCGCCGCGCCCACATGGCCGGGCGCATCGTCATTTTCACCGACGCTCATGTGCTGAACCGTCCTGGGTCGCCGGTTTATTCGGCAGTGGACGTATTCGCCCCCACCCTGATCCTGATGGCCAGCAGCCTGACGCTGCTGTTCGCCTTCGGCATGATCCAGTGGATCGTCGCCCTGATCCTGATCATGCTGTGGCAGGCCTATGGCGCCCGTTATTTCGTCGAATGGCGGCTGCATCGCCGCACCGTCGAAGCCGCCGTGCGCAACATGCACAATATGCGGCTGTTATGGGAAATGGGCGGCATCGCCGTCGCTCTGAAGGACTGGCCGGAAAAGAACTGCGTCGCCCCCTATGGCGACTGGCGGGCCTTCGCCGCCGATTATCTGATCGATCCAGAGCCGGTGGAACAGGCTCAGGTCTGACGCTCATGAGCCCGACCCCATGAACAGCGACCGCCGCCGCCGGCTTCCCACCCGAGACGAGAACCGCCTGTGGCGGGAAGCCATGAAGGAAGCCAAACCGCTGCCCGGCCGCACCCTGCCCGACGATCCCGAGGACGCGCCGCCGCCACCCGATCTGGCGCCGCTGCCCAAGCCCCCCGAATTCGCCCGCCCGCGGGAAATCGTCGCCCCCACCTTGTCGCATCAGCCCCACCGGCTGGATCACGGTAAAACCGCCGGCATCGACCGGCGTACCGCCGAACGCATGAAAAAGGGCGACATGGACATCGACGGACGGCTGGATCTGCACGGCATGATGCAGGACACGGCTCATTCCGCCCTGCGCGGCTTCGTCATGGCCTCGTCGGAAATGGGGCGGCGCTGCCTTTTGGTGATCACCGGCAAAGGCAACCGCGAAGGAACCGGCGTGCTGCGCCGGGAAGTGCCCCGGTGGCTGAACGAGCCGTCGCTGCGCCCCTTTGTCCTGGCTTTTTCCTATGCCCAGCCCCGCCACGGCGGCGAAGGCGCCATTTACGTGCTGCTGAAGAGGCGGCGGTGACGCCCTTCGGCCGCAAGCTGCGCGAACTGCGCACCCAGCGGGGCCTGTCCTTGAAGGAGATGGCCGAAGCGTTGAATCTGTCCTCAGCCTATCTATCGGCGTTGGAACATGGCCGGCGCGGTCGCCCCAGCCCCGGGCTGGTCATGCAGATTCTCGGTTATTTCAACGTGATCTGGGACGACGCCGAAGAACTGAAGGATCTGGCGGAACTCAGCCACCCCAAGATCACCCTGGACACCTCGGGCCTGTCGCCCGAGGCCACAGAGTTGGCCAACCGGCTGGAACGCGGCATTCGCTCCTTGCCCGACGACGTGGTGCGGCGGATGCTGGAACTGGTGAAGGAGAACGGCCGATGACCTATGCCGAAGCCCAGTCCCCCGGCGAAGCCCGGCGCATCCTGTGGAACCAGTTCATCCTGGCCCGGGCCCTGGCCCGCACGGCCCGCCTGCGCTGCAAGCCCGAGGACGCGGAAGACGACGCCCCGGCTTTCTTTTACACCGACACCCACGCCGGATCGGGGCGGCTGTCGGGACCGCTGCCCTACAGCGCCGATCTGCTGATCCGCCGCCACGGCTTTTCCAGCCCGATTTTCTTCGACGCCCTGCGGCCGGCTTTGCCGGACGGCGCCCATCCGGGATCGTGGGTGCTGGCCGGGCGCGTGCTGAACAGCCTGGGCTTCGCCGCCGAGATCGACGTCAACGACATCGACCAGGACGCCATCCGCCAAGGCCAGGGCCACCGGGAATATGCCTGGACCCGCTTCTGGAGCCACGACTGGTTCCAGTTCCTGCGTTCCCGCCTCAGCGTCGGCAACGCTCCCGACTTCGTCTTCATCGACCCGCCACCCGACGACCCGCGCGGCCCGGTCTATGCCCAGGACGCCGCCATCCTGCTGGATACGCTGAACATTCCCTACATGATCAGCTATCCGGCCGAGGACTGCCAGGAAGGCATCGACCAGATCGGCCGTACCGGGCTGGAGCTGTCGGCGCCGGAAGGTGCGGCCGGCGTGCTGCTGGGCGGCGGGGCGGAAAGCGTGCTGCTTGAACTGCTGGCCGATCTGAAGATTCTGGCGCCGCTGCTGGGCGGCGAGTTCATGACCCGCACGCCCAGAGCTTATGACTACAGTATTTGAGATTTAGGCCCGCTTCTTCTCCAGATTGGGCAGGAACACCGTCAGCAGGCCCAGCAAGGGCAGGAACGAGCAGAGCTTGTAGACGAACTCGATTCCCTTGGCGTCGGCCACTATTCCCAGAACGGCGGCGCCGGTGCCGCCGATACCGAAGGCGAAGCCGAAGAACAGACCGGCGATCAGGCCCACCCGTCCCGGCACCAGTTCCTGGGCGAAGACGATGATCGCCGAGAAGGCCGAGGCCAGAACGAAGCCGATCACCACCGACAGAACCACCGTGACCGGCAGGCTGGCGTAAGGCAGAGCCAGGGTGAAGGGCAGCACCCCCAGGATCGAGCCCCAGATCACGTACTTGCGGCCGATACGGTCGCCCACCGGCCCGCCAATGACGGTTCCCGCCGCCACCGCGCCCAGGAAGGCGAACAGCAGAAGCTGGGAATCCTGGATCGACACCCCGAACTTATGAATCAGATAGAAGGTGTAATAGCTGGACAGGCTGGACATGTAGACATACTTCGAGAACACCAGAATGCCCAGCACGCCCAAAGCCGCCAAAACCCGATGGCGCGGCAGTTCGACATGGGTGCGCACGGCGGCGCGCCTAGCCCCGGCGGCGCGGCGGCGGGCATACCAGCCGCCGATACGCCACAGCACGACCATGGCC
Organism: Candidatus Sulfotelmatobacter sp.; assembly: GCA_035538795.1. Taxonomy (GTDB): domain Bacteria; phylum Pseudomonadota; class Alphaproteobacteria; order Rhodospirillales; family Magnetospirillaceae; genus JAJZGK01. The sequence continues at coordinate 53,422 of DATLJS010000066.1, forward strand.
ACCAGCGCCGCGCCCGAGAAGATGGCGACGCTGCTCTGGCCGCGCGGCACGACAATGAAGGCGGCCAGCAGCGGACCGATGGCCGTGCCGAAATTGCCCCCCACCTGGAACAACGACTGGGCCAGGCCGTGCCTGCCGCCCGAGGCCATCCGGGCCACGCGCGAGGATTCCGGGTGGAAAATCGAAGACCCCATGCCCACCAGCGCGGCGGCGATCAGCAGCAGCCAAAAGGCATGGGCGAAAGCCAGACCCACCAGACCCACCAGGGTAAAAGCCATGGCGCAGGGCAGGGAATAGGGCAGCGGCCGCTTATCCGTATAAAGCCCGACCAGCGGCTGCAACAGCGACGCCGTCAGCTGATAGGTGAAGGTCAGCAGGCCGATCTGGCCGAAATCCAGACCGTAATTTTCCTTCAGCATGGGATAGATGGCCGACAGCATCGACTGCATCATGTCGTTGAGCAGATGGCAGAAGCTGATGGCGCCGATCACCGCGAAAACCGTGGTGTCGGTGTTGGTGTGGGACGGGGCGTTGGTCATGACGGGTTGAGGCATGACGGCCTCGCTAGCGGAACTGTCGGACACGGCATTGACTCCTTAGTAGGCCGGTATTCCCACCATAGACATTTGACCCGCGTCCTGCTTTCGTGATGTGGCCTTGTTCTTTTTCGAGTGGGCCAGATCATGCTGCCTCCCAAATACATTCGCCGCCCCGCGCCGAAGCCGGACCAGATCATGCAGACCGCTGGCGAACAGCCCCACGAGCGGACCCGCCGCTGGATGATGCTGGAGGAAAGCGATCGCCAGATCGTTCCCTACACCAACGAATATGGGCGCGGTTATCTGGTTCCGCAGCACCATCACAGCCGGGGGCAGCTGATTTATGCCCAAACCGGCGTTTTCATGATGATCACCGAACAGGGACACTGGATGGTGCCCCCCGATCACGCCGTTTGGGTTCCGGCCCAGGTCGAACATGCCATGCACAGTCACGGCCCGGTCAGCATTCGCGCCATCTACGTCAAAGCCGGATCGGTGCCGAATCTGCCGGCAAGCAGCCGGGTGGTGGGCATGACCGACCTGATGCGCAGCCTGATCGAGGAGGCGGTGACGCTGTCCCTCGACAGTCCGCCGGAAAGCCGGGCCGGCCTGATCATGGCCCTGATCCGCGAAGAGCTGCCGCGCCTGCCGGAAAAACCTTTGGGGCTGACCATGCCGGCCGAACCCCGGCTGTCCGCCTTGTGTCAAGATTTCATGGAGCATCCGTCGCCCCACGCCACCATCGACGACTGGGCCGACGCCATGGCCATGAGCCGACGCGCCTTCACCCGCGCCTTCCGCCGGGAGACCGGACTCAGCCTGTCCGCCTGGCGGCAGCAGGCTTGCCTGTTTGCCGCCCTGCCCCGGCTTGCGGCCGGCGAGGCGGTGACCAGCGTGGCCATCGACCTGGGCTACGACAGCGTGGCGGCCTTCACCACCATGTTCCGCCGCATCCTGGGCGCGCCCCCCAGCCGCTATCTCAGTGAAAGCGTCCCCTGAACGGAAAAAGGCCGGGCATGACGCCCGGCCTTTCCCGTGAAGTCCGTGTTCCGCGGCTTAGTTGCGGCGGTCGCCGAAGAAGCGCAGCAGCAGAATGAACAGGTTGATAAAGTCCATGTACAGGTTGAGCGCGCCCATGATGGCGGTCTTGGTCGAAGACTCGTAACCGGCCCCGGCCCAATACATCTGCTTGATCTTCTGGGTGTCGTAGGCGGTCAGGCCGGCGAACACCAGCACGCCCACCACCGAAATGATGAACTGCATCTGGCTGCTGCCCAGGAAGATATTGACCACCGAGGCGATCAGGATGCCCACCAGGCCCATCATCAGGAAGCTGCCGAATCCGGTCAGGTCTTTCCTGGTGGTATAGCCCCACAGGCTGAGAGAGCCGAAGCTGGCCGCCGTGATGAAGAAGACGCGGGCCACCGATTCGCCGGTATAGATCAGCAGGACCGGAGCCAGCGATACGCCCATCAGCGCCGCATAGGCCCAGAACAGCCCCTGGGCCGTGCTGGCCTGCATCCGGGCGATGCCCATGGACAGGCCGAAGACCAGCACCACCGGCGCGATCAGCGCTAGCCAGCCCAGGCCCGACAGACCGACGGCGCCGGTCGGCCCGACCTGGAAGAACAGGGACTGCAAAGCAGCAGAATTGGCCACCAGCGCGGCGACGATGCCGGTCAGGGCCAACCCCGACGCCATGTAATTGTAGACCCGCAGCATATACTGCCGCAGACCCACATCATAAGAGACGGCCTGGGCCTGACTCTGGCCCCAAGCACTCCGTCCGGTATCGAACGCCATTGTATCCTCGCGATGAGAGAAAACCGACTATGCATGAATATGGCACGGAAAACGCTTGAATCAAGCGCCCCCCATCCCCATGGGCTGCGAACCTCATCCATGAGGACGGCAAGACAAACGCCGCCGCAGGCATTATCCTGGGAATTCCCAAGCAAGGATCGTCCCGCCATGCGCCGCAATCCGTCCGTTTCCGCCAACCCGTTCAAGGCCGCGCAGGCCTCGGCGGAGCATTGGGGACTGGCGGCGAAGGCGCTGATCGACGGATTGTCGCCGTTTCCCGAAGGCGCCAATCTGGGCTTCGTCTATGTCAGCCAGGATTTCGCCGACGAACTGTCGTCGATCGTCACCCTGCTGAAGGAAACCACTCCCGTCAGCCAATGGTTCGGCGCCGCCGGCTACGGCGTGCTGGGACCGCAGGGCACCCAGCGCCAGGGTTCGGCCATCGTCGCCCTGGTGGGGCGGATCGAAGTCGGCGGCGTTTTGCCGCTGGAAGGGTTCGACCCGGAAACGGCCGATGAATTCCGCCGTACTCATGCCGCCTGGCTGACCGGACAGAACGCCGTCGCCGGACTTGTTCACGGCAATCCCCGCGATCCCGATCTGGTGGACATGATCAGCGGTCTGTCCGACATCGCCGACGCCTATCTGATGGGGGGGCTGACCCTGTCCTGCGACAATCCGGTGCAGGTGGCGCACAGACTGACGTCTTCGGGCCTGTCGGGGCTTCTGCTGGGCGACTCCGTGCCGCTGGCCGTCGGCATCACCCAGGGCTGCCATCCCATCGGCCCGCCCCATCTGGTGACCGAGGCCGTCGACAACGTGGTGATGGGCCTGGACGGCCGGCCGGCCCTTGAGGTTCTGAAGACCGAGGCGGGGGAGGTGATCGCCCGCAACCTATCCCGCGCCGCCGGCTACATCCATGTGGCTTTGCCGATCGAGGGATCGGACAACGTCCACGACTACGCCGTACGCAACCTGATGGGCATCGACCCCAAACGCGGCTGGATCGCCGTCGGCGACCGCATGCTGTCGGGCGAACGGATGATGTTCGTCCGCCGCGACCCCAACGCCGCCCAGCGGGACATGGCCCGCATGCTGAACGGCCTGAAGCAGCGCCTGAACGGCCAAAACCCCAAGGGCGGTCTTTACTTTTGCTGTCAGCAGCGCGGAGCCGCCATGTTCGGCACCGACGGGCGCGAGCTGGAACTGATCCACGAGGTTTTGGGCGATTTCCCCCTGGTGGGCTTCAACGCCTCGGGCGAGATCTGCCACGACCGGCTGTACGGCTACACCGGGGTGCTGGCCCTGTTCATATGATCCGTCTGTTCGCCGCCATTCCCCTGCCCAAAGAGGTCCGCCGCCGCTTGTCGCAGCTGACCGGCGGCCTGCCGGGGGCCCGCTGGAGCCCACCGGAAAACCTGCACGTCACCCTGCGTTTCGCCGGCGAGGTCGATGAGCCCCGGGCCGAGATGTTTCACGACTGCCTGACCGCCGTGGCCGCCGGACCGTTCGATCTGCGGATACGCGGACTGGGCGCCTTTTCCTCGGGGCATCGGGCCCACACTCTCTGGGCGGGGGTGGACGCCAGCGACGATCTAACACATCTTCAGGCCCGGGTCGAGGCCGCCGCCCGGCTGGCAGGGCTTGAGCCCGAAGGACGCAAATACACGCCCCACGTCACCTTGGCCCGGCTGGCCCGCGATACGTCGCCCGCCCGGCTGGCCGAGGTGATTTCCGGCAACAATCTACTGGCCGTCACGATGCCGGTGGACCGCTTCACCCTGTTCGCCAGCCACCTGGGCAAGCAGGAGCCATTTTACGAACCCTTGGCGGAGTATCCCTTGGGGAAGTGATCCGCTATCCTGCCGCCGCTTTTCTTTTGCAGACGAGGACCGCCATGACCCTGTCCGTCGCCATTCAGATGGACCCCATCGAGAGCATCAACATCGACGCCGACAGCACCTTCATGCTGGCGATGGAAGCCCAGGCGCGGGGCTACAAGCTGTTCCATTATCTACCGCAGAATCTGAGCTTCCGCGCCGACAGCGCCGGAGGCCGCGTCACCGCCTGGGCCCGGCCGCTGGAAGTCCGCCGCAAGAAGGGCGACCACTTCACCCTGGGCGAAGCCGAAAGCATGGACCTGTCCCAGGTCGACGTGGTTCTGATGCGCCAGGACCCACCCTTCGACATGGCCTACATCACCGCCACCCATCTGCTGGAGCATGTCCATCCCAAGACCCTGGTGGTGAACGATCCCGTCCATGTCCGCAACGCCCCGGAAAAGCTGCTGGTCACCCATTTTCCCGACCTGATGCCGCCGACCCTGATTTCCTCGGACCGCCGCGACATTCTGGATTTCCGCGCCGAGCATCAGGACATCATCCTGAAGCCGCTGTTCGGCAACGGCGGCGCCGGCGTTTTCCATATCAAGGCCGATGACGAGAATTTGAACTCGCTGCTGGAAATGTTTACTCAGCAATCCCGCGAACCCGTCATGGTGCAACGTTACGTTCCGGCGGTCCGCCTGGGCGACAAGCGCATCATTCTGGTTGACGGCGTCGCCGTCGGCGCCGTCAACCGGGTGCCCGCCGCCGGCGAGGCCCGCTCCAACATGCATGTGGGTGGGCGGCCGGAAAAAAGCCAGTTGACCAAGCGCGAGCAAGATATCTGCGAAGCCATCGGCCCGACCCTCAGGGAGCGCGGCCTAATCTTCGTCGGCATCGACGTCATCGGTGATTATCTAACCGAGATCAACGTCACCTCGCCCACCGGCATCCAGGAAATCAACCGCTTCGACGGTAGCCGTCTGGAAAAGCAGATCTGGGACGCCATCGAGCGGCGGCTTTAAGCCGCCGCCATCAACAGCCTGGGGCCACGCCAGCGCCGGACGATCAGAACCAGCAACGGCAACACCGCCAGCGGCGCCAGGCCGATATCCGTGGTCAGCCCCAGCGGCAAGGTGATCAGCGGAGCCAACCATAACGCCATCAGAACGACCTTGTCCCAAGGCTGAAAGCCAAAGTCGAAACCGTCTGCCACCATCCAGGCGATGGCCAATCCCACCGGCATCAGGTCATAGGTGAGCACGAAAGGCGTGGCCAAAGGAACTCCGGCGGCCAGAACCGCCGCCTTCAAGGCATACCGGCAATCCGAAGCCCAGATCCGCGCCACCAGCGCTGCGACGCCGAAGGTCATCACCCCCTGTCCCGCCCAGGCGAAGCCGTCCGGCAGGCCGAACGACCGCAGCGAGGCATAGACCGACGCCATTTTCCCCCAGGTCACGCCGCCCTGTTCCAATATTGTCCGGGCATAATCGCCATGGGCCAGAAACGCCGCCCAGCCGTCGATACCCGCCAGCAACAGGCTGGCCCCGCCGAACAACGTCCCGCCCAACACACCGCCGGCCATGGCCCGCCATTGCCGGGCGGCCAGCAAGGCCACCGGAATCAAAAGTCCCAGATGCGGTTTGTAACAAAGACTGGCGAACAATACCCCCGCCAGCAAGGGCCGCCGCGGCAGCAGCAACAGACCGCCCCCCAGCAAAGCCGTCGAGATCGAAGCGTTCTGACCGGCGAAAATGTTCAGGGCCAGGGGAGCGAAAGCCAAAGCCGCGGGATAAACCAGCCGATGGCCGACGATCCGCCTGAGAACCAGCAGAACCGCCGCCAGCTGCGTTCCCGCCCAGACGACGAAGGATGCGCCATAGGGCAGCAGGGCCAGCGGCCACACCAGCACCCCCGCCATCGGCGGATAGAGCCAGCAGAAATAATTGCTGCCGTCGGTCTTCAGAATCTGGGCCTCGACGCCGCGCAGGACGTCGTTGTTGTAAAGGTCGGGATAAGGCCGGTGCAGCCCGATCCACGACGCCGACCAGAATCCCAGAAAATCGCCGCCCAGCGGCATACCTTGGCTGTCGGTCAGGCCGAGCCGGGGAAAGGTCGCCAGCCATCCCGCCACCAGCGCCAGATAGACCGCGATCACCGCCAGGGAATAAAGCAGCACCCGTTCCGGGGTAAAAATGCGTCCATCCCGCCAAGCAGCGCTTTTGGTCATGTCGGCAATCCTGTGCTAAAGTCCGCGCCGGTCGTGGCTGGGCGCCACGGCATCTTGAATGATAATGAACGGGTTTACGCGATGAAAGTGGATACGATGCGGCGGATCGATCGATGGGCCGGCATTCCGCTGTGCTTCCTTCTGACGCTTCTGCGCCCCTTCTTTCTGCGCCGCGCCGAAGGGGTGAAGCCGCGCCGCATCCTGTTCATCGAGCTGTCGGAAATGGGCAGCACCATTCTGGCCGATCCGGCCATGCGCAAAGCCCGGCAAGTGTTCGGCGCCGATCTGCATTTTCTCATCTTCAAGCGCAACGCTCCCAGCCTGGACTTCCTGGGCACCATCGCCGACGACAACGTCTGCACCATCCGCGAGGACGGGCTGTTCGTGCTGGCCCTCGACTGCCTGCGCTTCTTCCTGTGGGCCCGCAAAAAGGGCATCGACACCGCCATCGACCTAGAGCTGTTCTCGCGCTTTTCAGCGCTGCTGACCGGCCTGTCGGGCGCGCCTCTGCGGGTGGGCTTCCACCGTTTCCACAACGAAGGGCTTTATCGCGGCGAATTGCTGACCCATCGGGTGGCCTATAATCCGCACATGCACATCGCCAAGAATTTCGTAGCCCTGATCAACGCCCTGGCCTGTCCGGTGGTCGAGACCCCCTATTCCAAGACCTATATCTCGGACGAGGAAATCACCCTGCCGCGGATCATCGCCGGCGAGCGTGAAAGCGAGCAGATGCAGGCCCGCATCGCCGCCGCCTATCCCGGCTACGATCCCGCCCGCCACCGGGTGGCGCTGTTCAACCCCAACGCCAGCGAGCTGCTGCCCCAGCGCCGCTGGCCCCAGGGGCATTTCGCCGCCTTGGCCAACATGGTGCTGACCCGCTGGGACAACGTCATCATTCTGATTACCGGATCGCCGGACGAGGATTTTCAGGCGGAAAAGTTGAAAACCCGCACCGATCATCCGCGCATGGTCAATTTCGCCGGCAAGGTCAAGCTGTCCGAACTGACCGTGCTCTACGAAATCGCCGCCCTGATGGTCACCAACGATTCCGGCCCAGGACATTTTGCTTCCGTAACGGATATGCCGACCATCGTCCTGTTCGGCCCGGAAACCCCGGCTTTGTACGGCCCCCTGGGCAATACCGAGTCCATCACGGCGCAATTGGCCTGCAGCCCCTGCGTTTCCGCGGCCAACCACCGCAAGACCGCCTGCCGCGACCCCTTGTGCATGCAGGCGATTCCGCCGGAACGGGTCATGGATTCCATCGAATCGGTTCTGGAAGGCGGCAACCTGCCGAATCTGCGCCGGCTGGCTTAAACGCCGCCGATACGGCCCGGAGGAATGCGCAGACTGACCACCGTTCCCTGACGGGGTTCGCTGGCGACGCTCAAGGCGCCGCCGTGCAGCTCCATCAGCTGGCGGGCCAGAGGCAGGCCAAGGCCAGCTCCGGCCTTTTCCGAGCGCACCGAAACGCTGCCGGGATCGAAGGAGCGGGTCACCAGATCCAGGGTCTCGTCGTTCATGCCTTCGCCGGTGTCGCTGACCTTCACCAGCAGACCGCCGTCCGGCTCCATCTCGGCCATAATGGCGATGCGGCCGCTGGCCGGCGTGAACTTCACCGCGTTGGACAGCAGATTCAGCAGCACCTGCTTGAAACGGCGGGGATCCAACTGCACCGGCGGCAGATTGCCCGGCACATTGTTTTGCAGACTGCAACCGTTCTGCGTCGCCTGGGCCCGCACCATCGACAGAGCCTCTTCGGCCAGCAGCGAAATGTCGCTGGGTTTTTCCTCCAGCTCCAGCTTTCCCGCCTCGATACGGGCCAGATCCACCAGATCCTCGATCAGATCGCTCAGATGCGCCGCCGAATGGCCGATATCGCCGACATAATCGCGATAGCGCTCATTGCCGATGGGGCCGAAATATTCGTTGCGCATGACGTCGGCGAAACCGACGATGTTGTTCAGCGGCGTGCGCAACTGGTGGCTGATATGCGCCAGGAAATTGGATTTGGCCCGCGTCGAGGCTTCGGCCCGCTCCTTGGCCGCCACCAGTTCGGCGGCGGCGCGCTTCTGCTCGGTGACGTCGCGGAACGCCACCACCGCGCCGCCGTCCTGATCCGGCACCGTCGTCAGCACATATTCCACCGGCAGCGGGCTACCGTCCTTGCGCCGGAACAAAGCCGCCTGGAACTGACGCGGCTGCCCGCGGCGGGACGACAAGATGAAAGCGTCGGCCGGATCGGGAGCCAGCATCGGCCGGGCCGGCTTTTCGATCAGTTCGACGGCGGGCCAGCCCAACAGCTCTTGCGCCGCCGGATTGACGAAGGTGAAACAGCCGTCGCGGTCCAGCCCGAAGACGCCTTCGCCCAGACTGTTGAGAATCAGCTCGTGACGGCGCCGCAGCTCGGCGCTGGCGGCGTCCAGATCCCGGCGCTCGGTGATGTCGCTGCCGGCGCCGCGATAACCGGCGAACTGGCCGGCGGCGTCCGTCACCGGCTTGCCCGACAGCCGCACCCAGCGCGTCTCGCCCTGGGCCTCCAGCCGCACCTCCATGTCGTGGAACGGCTGGCGGGCGCGCATGGGGCCATCCGTCAAAGACGGCTGGGCCGGATCAGCGGGGAAAAACAATTGCTCGGGCGTTTTGTTCAGCAGCAGGTCCGGGGAACATCCGGTCAGATCGGCGAAACGGCGCGAAACATAGCGAAAGCGCAGATCCGGCCCGGTTTCCCACAGCCAGTCCGACGACGCCTCGGCAATATCGCGGAAGCGCTGCTCGGAAGCGCGCAAAATATCTTCGGTCAGGGTCTTTTCGCTGATTTGCGCCCGCAGCTCGGCGGTACGGCTGTTGTAGCGGGCCTCCAGCGCCTCGTTGACCCGGCGCAGACGGCGGTATTGGTTGTCCAGCACGCCGCGCAGCAGAAGCACCGAGCCGATGACGAAGGCCGCGTCCAACCCCACCGAGATATATTCCTTGCCCGAAACGTTCCCCAGGCCCAGCTCCATCACCAGATCGACGGCGACAAAATAGACCAGGCTCACCGCGCCATAGGTGCCGAGAATACGCATGGGGCTTTGGGGCAGGCGGAACATATGCGGGTCATCCGAGGCGGGGTCGCGAAACTGAAAATTCAGTCTAGCATTCCCCCGCCCTTATGACGAGCCCGCCCTATACTAAGGCTTAGGCGAAAACGGCAGAGGATTGGCGGTTTCGGCCAGATAGCCGACCAGCCGGGGCTCTTCGACCCGTGCGGCTTTGGCGATCTCGGCCACAGTCTGGTCGGAAGTGGCGTCGATGCCCTCTTCGGCCAGGCGCGCCACCAGGGTGTCGGGGGAAACCCCCAGCACCGGCGCCAAGGCGCTCAGCGGCGCCCTTTCAGCCGCCATCATCAGGGCGCGGGCGGGATTGCCGGCCGGCGCCGGAGCGAAACTCAGATACAGCGCCACCGCCAGAATGCTGGCGCCCACCAGAACCTGACTGCGCGGAGCGGTCAGCAGGTTCTTGAAGGCGCGGCCGTTGCGGACCACGTGCAGCACCACCGCCGCCACCAATCCCAGGCCCAGCCATTCATGCACGCCTTTCAAGCCGCCGCCGCCGAAATGGAAAAAGATGGCGATACCGCTGCCGCCGACGATCAGCATCAGCGCCAAGGCCAGCGGCGTGGCGTAATTGCGCATCAAAGACTGGCCGGATAAAGACTGGCCGGACATGGCCGAGGAAGCTCCCCGGGCGGTCGTGTCGGCGGCAACGGAAGACGAGGACGAATACATTCTTTTCCCCTTGGGAAACGGTGAATGGAATTGTCCCGATCTTGACGACGTCATGTTTCAACACGATGGCGCAATTGGTAACACTTGATTTCGCGACAGCAGCCAGGCCCTGGCCGCGCCGGGACAGTCTCCGGCAAAGAACGCCTCGAAATGCACCAGCAGCCGTCCCGGCGTCCGGTCCTGGGCGACGCGGTAGAGATGGGTCCACAGGCCATGGCGGCGATGCACCACGGCGTAATAGCTGCCCTGCCCCCTAGCCGCAGCGTGGCCCAGGAAATGCGCCTCGTCCTCGGGCCCAAGAATCAGAGTCAGGTCCGGCTGAATGATCAGATCGTCACGCATGAAAAAACCCTCCGTCGCAAGATGAGGAGGGCTGACGCAATGGCTGGCTGTCCCGTTTGGTTGCCGAGAGGCCACATCCCTTCCGATCTGGAAGGCACCACCTTGCCCGGGAAGGCAGGTTGGTGTTGGGCGTCAGCCCAACTCTTGATGTCTGCCTTCAGGATTAACCCCGACGCCCGCTCTGGGCAAGAGAAAAACGGCAGGCTATAGTCTTGCGGGAAAACCTGGGGAATTTCACACCTTGACCATCGCCCGCATCAACACCGTCGCCTTTCAAGGCATCGACGTGCAGGCCCAGGTCGCGGCGGGCCTTCCTGCCTTCACGATAGTGGGGCCAATTGCAGCTTATGGCTTTACTCTTCATTATGAACTTTCCCCTCAAGAAAATATCGGAGACATGTAAATGCTTAGCGATGAATTAATAAAGACTGCACTACATGTCGTTGCACCATTTATTGCCGCAATCGTTGCCATCATTGGATGGCTAGCAACAAGTATGCTCAATAGGAAAAATGAAATTTTTAAACAGATATTAGAAGAACGCCTAAAGAGAAGAATGATGATGTTTGAGAGTGTTTTTGAAGCATTGTTGCCATTTGCAAATCCTAGGAATGGGGAACTGTCAGTGAGTGGAGAAAAGCTTAGTGAGCTACTATCAATGGCGAATAAGCTTGTTCAGCTATATGGAAATAATTGTGAAATTGACTGTTTCCGTAAATTTACTTCCGCAATTAATGGTAAAGATCTTGATCTTGTAAAAAAATTGCTTATAGATGAATTGCCACTATTTAGGGAAAATATGAGAGAAGAATTAGGTTATGGCTCCCTATGATCGCCCGCATCAACACCGTCGCCTTTCAAGGCATCGACGTCCTGCCCATCGACGTGCAGGCCCAGGTGGCGGCGGGCCTTCCTGCCTTCACCCTGGTCGGCCTGCCCGACAAGGCGGTGGGCGAAAGCCGCGAGCGGGTGCGGGCGGCGCTGAACGCCTTGGGATTGGCCTTGCCGCCGAAGCGCATCACCATCAATCTGGCGCCCGCCGACGTCTTGAAGGAAGGCAGCCATTTTGATCTGCCCATCGCCTGCGCTCTTTTGGTGGCCATGGGCATTTTGCCGGGCGACGAGATGGCCGGGTATATGGTGCTGGGCGAACTGGGCCTGGACGGTACCCTGGCGCCGGTGGCCGGCGTTCTCGCCGCCGCCATCGCCGCCCATGCCGCCGACAAGGGACTGGTTTGCCCCGGCCCCCAGGGCGGCGAGGCAGCATGGTCCGGCACCGAAGTTCTGGCCCCCGCCAATCTTCTCGCCCTGATCAACCATTTCAAAGGCACCCAGATGCTGGCCCGGCCCATTCCGGAGATGGCCGAGGACGACAGCCCCATCCTTGATCTGCGCGACATCAAGGGCCAGGAAACCGCCAAACGTGCTTTGGAGATTGCCGCCGCCGGATCGCACAATTTATTGATGATCGGCCCGCCCGGATCGGGAAAATCCATGCTGGCGGCCCGTCTTGCCGGTCTGCTGCCGCCCCTGGAGCCGGCCGAAGCCTTGGAAGTCAGCATGATCCATTCGGTGGCCGGGGCGCTTGAGGGCGGACGGCTGCTGCGCCAGCGCCCATACCGCGACCCACATCATTCCGCTTCCGTACCGGCTTTGGTCGGCGGCGGCTTGCGGGCGCGGCCCGGCGAGATTTCCCTGGCCCACAACGGCGTGCTGTTCCTGGACGAGCTGCCAGAGTTCAACCGGGGCGCCCTGGAGGCTTTGCGCCAGCCTTTGGAAAGCGGGCGGGCCAGCGTCGCCCGCGCCAACGCCCATGTCACCTATCCGGCCCGCGTGCAATTGGTGGCGGCGATGAATCCTTGCAAATGCGGCTATCTGGGCGACGCCGCCCTGGCCTGCAACAAGGCGCCCAAATGCGGCGCCGACTATCAGGCCCGTATTTCCGGCCCGCTGTTCGACCGCATCGATCTGCATGTGGAAGTGCCGGCGGTCAATCCCGCCGACCTGTCGCTGCCGCCGCCGGCCGAGGGTTCGGCCCAGGTGGCCGCCCGCGTCGCCGCCGCCCGCGCCGTGCAGGCCGAGCGTTATGACGGCCTGGGCATCCGCACCAATGCCGAAGCCGACGGCGAATTGCTGGAACGGATCGCCGTCCCCGACGAATCCGGCCGCGCCTTGCTGACCGAAGCCGCCGAGCGCATGCGCCTGTCGGCGCGGGGCTATCACCGGGTCTTACGGGTGGCCCGCACCCTGGCCGATCTGGCCGGCGGCGGCCCGGTGCGACGGCTGCACATCGCCGAGGCCCTGTCTTATCGCCGGGTCATCGCCGGACGGAACAGTCTGCTGGCCGGATAAAATATTTTGCCGCCGGCCAATTCTTCGCACCTGCAATAAATATATCTCTCTTTACAATTCAGGAGGTTTTTCCCATGTGCAAACGACTTTCGTTCGCCAAATTGTCCTCTTAGCAATACCCACATTACTCTCGGGATTATGCAAATCAGACTGTGACGCTCATCCGTCATAAAACCTTTCCCTAGTAATCATCCAAAGCCGACCCCAGTTAAGATATGAGTTCGATCCCTGTCGGACATCCGATGCCCCTATCTCCAGGAGGACGAGATGACGCCCTCTACCCGACGCCCGAGGCTGACCATGTTTGCCCGCCCCACGGTGCCGAACGCCGAGGGATGGAGGCCCCGTAAAATCTGGGCCTTCACCTCCGCCGACGAGCCCAGTCTGACCGAACTGATGGCCGATCCGATCTTCGGCCATCTGCTGGCCAGCGACGGGGTCCAGCAGGAGCATGTGGAGACGCTGATCACCGAAATGCGCTATAAGCTAGGCTATGCCTGATCCTTTGCGTGTTTATCTGGCTGGTCCCGAGGTCTTCTTGCCCAACGCCCTGGAAACGGGCGCGGCCAAGTGCGCCCTTTGCGCCGAGTTCAATCTGTCGGGGGTCTTTCCCCTGGACGGCGGACTGGAGCTGGACGGACTGGAGCCGCGCCGCCAGGGGCGCGCCATCTATCAAAGCAATATCGACCTGATTGCGTCCTGCGATCTTCTGATCGCCAATCTGACGCCGTTCCGCGGCCCCTCGGCCGACGCCGGCACGGCTTTCGAGCTTGGCTACATGGCCGCCCTGGGCAAGCCGGTGCTGGCCTATTCCAATTCGGCGCAATCATTCCGAATCCGGACCGAAGCCCATTACGGCGGCATCGTCCACCGTCGCGACGACGGCCAACTGGCCGGCCCCGACGATCTGGCCATCGAGGAATTCGACATGGCCGACAATCTGATGTTGCACGGAGCCCTGCCGGAAGGAGGGCTGTTTCTCCACCGCGCCGCGCCATCGGAACTGTACAGCGATCTGACGGCCTTTCGTCAGGCGGTCAGAATGGCAGCGTCTTTCAGCAGCTGGTAAAGCGGCACCGCCGTGGCAAAGCCTGCGGCCAGCGCATCCTTCAATTCACCGGACTGAGACAGCCGTCCGACCGGCGACCGACATTCGCTGTAGGGACTTTTGCGGTCGCACCAATCGCGGACCACGTCCGGCAGATGCGCCGGCGTGCGCGGACGGCGGTAAGCTTCGCCTTGGAAGACCGCTCCGGCCTGCCGCAAGGCGTTCAAGGCCCGGGCGAACGGCTCGGGCTTCCGGCCCGCCTCGGCCCGCACGGCGGCCACCGTCGCCGGAGCGGCGGCGTAATAGCCGATGCCCCAGCACCAATCCTCGGCTCCGAACTCCATGAAGAACACCGGCCGGCTGAACCATTCCGGCGTATGGGGCTTGAAAGCGACCCATTGCCGCAGACGATAGGGCGACTTGTCTTTGGAAAAGCGGGTATCCCGCTGAATGCGCGACACCGCCGGTCCCATGGGATTGCAATCCAGCCCTGGGTCGATGCGGGAAATGTCCGGGGCCAACGCCTCGACCAGGCGGCGCAGGGGCTCGCGCACGAAGGTCTGGTAATCGGCCTTGTGCTCGGCGAACCAGAGCCGGTCGTTATGGGTCGCCAAGCCTTTCAGAAAGGTCGAGGCCTCCGGCGGAATGCCCTGAAAGCCTCCGCTCGCCACCGTTCAGTCCTTCGCGATCATGCGGCCCAGCTTGCGGCCGCCGAACAGATGGATGTGCAGATGCGGCACTTCCTGACCGCCGTTGACGCCGATATTGGCCATCATGCGGAAACCCGACTCCTCCAATCCCAGTTCGCCGGCCACCGTGCCGACGGCCCGGAAAAAACCGGCGACCAGTTCGGCCGGAGCCTGGGCGGAAAAGTCCAGGATCGAGACGTACGCTCCCTTGGGAATCACCAGCACATGAATGGGCGCCTGGGGATTGATGTCGTGGAAGGCCAGGGCGAAGTCGTCCTCATAGACCTTCTTGCAGGGAATCTCGCCGCGCAGAATCTTGGCGAAGACATTGTTGGGATCATAGGTCATGGACTGCAATCCTCACTTCTTGCGCGAATTCTTTTCGTCGATGCCGGAAATGCCCTGGCGCTTGGCCAATTCCGCCCACACCTGTTCCGGCTTCACGCCCACCTCGGCCCACAGCACCGACAGGTGATAAAGCAGGTCGGCGCTTTCCCCGACCACGTTCTCGGGGCTTTCGGCCAAGGCGGCGATGACGGTTTCCACCGCCTCCTCGCCCAGCTTCTGAGCGATCTTTTTGCGGCCCTTGGCAAACAGCTTGGCGGTATAGGATTTTTCCGGATCGCCCCCCTTGCGGCCCGCCACCGTGGCGAACAGCAAATCGAGAATCTGGCCGGTTTCCGTCGGCATGCTGGTTCCCCCCTTTAAACCTGACGCACGGGAATGCCCGCCGCCGCCATATGGGCTTTGGCCTGGGCGATGGAATATTCCCCAAAATGGAAAATCGACGCCGCCAGAACCGCCGTGGCATGGCCGTCGCGAATGCCTTCCACCAGATGATCCAGATTGCCGACGCCGCCCGAAGCGATCACCGGCACCTTCACCGCATCGGCGACGGCGCGGGTCAGCGGCAGATTGAAGCCCTGGCGGGTGCCGTCGCGGTCCATGCTGGTCAGCAGAATTTCGCCGGCGCCGTATTCGGTCATGCGTCTGGCCCAGTCGACGGCGTCGATGCCGGTGGCGTTGCGGCCGCCATGGGTGAAAATCTCGAACCTGCCAGGAGCCACCTGCTTGGCGTCGATGGCCACGACGATGCATTGGCTGCCGAATTTCTCGGCGGCTTCGCGGACGAATTCGGGACGGTGAATGGCCGCCGTGTTGATCGACACCTTGTCGGCCCCGGCCAGCAGCAGCTTGCGGATATCCTCGACCTGGCGCACGCCGCCGCCGACCGTCAGCGGCATGAAGCACTGCTCGGCCGTGCGGTTCACCACGTCATAGATGGTGTCGCGGTTTTCGTGGCTGGCGGTGATGTCGAGAAAGGTCAGCTCGTCGGCGCCGGCCTTGTCGTACAGCTTGGCCTGTTCGACGGGGTCCCCGGCGTCGATCAGATCGACGAAATTGACGCCCTTGACCACGCGGCCGTCCTTGACGTCCAGACAGGGGATGATGCGCATCTTGAGCATCGGAGACTTCCTTACGCAGCCAAAACGGCCAGGGCTTCGGCCAGATCGATGCGCCCGTCATAAAGGGCGCGGCCCGAGATGACGCCGGAAATGCCCGAAGCCGCCCGGGCCTTCAAAGCCTTCAGATCGTCCAGTGAGGACACGCCGCCCGAAGCGATCACCGGCGTGCCGATGGCCCCGGCCAAGGCGGCGGTGGCCTCGACATTGGGACCGCCCAAAGCGCCGTCGCGGTCGATGTCGGTGTAAATGATGGCGGCGACGCCGGCATCCTCGAATTTCAGGGCCAGATCCAGGGCCGTGACCTGCGAGGTTTCGGCCCAGCCTTCCACCGCCACATAGCCGCCGCGGGCGTCGATGCCCACCGCGATCTTGCCGGGAAACTGCTTGCAGGCATCTTTGACCAGGCCCGGATTGCGCAGGGCCACGGTCCCCAGGATGACGCGGGCGACGCCCCGCTCCAGCCATTGCCCGATGGTGACCATGTCGCGAATGCCGCCGCCCAGCTGTACCGGCACCTGGGCCGCCGCGACGATGGCGGAAACGGCGTCGGCGTTGACCGGCTTGCCGGCGAAGGCGCCGTTGAGGTCGACCACGTGAATCCACTGGCAGCCGGCGGCGGTGAAGCTGCGGGCCTGGGCGGCGGGATCGGTGTTGAACACCGTCGCCGCATCCATTTCGCCGCGCACCAGACGCACGCAGGCACCGTCCTTCAGGTCGATGGCGGGATAAAGGATCATATGACGGCCTTCTTCAGCTTGGGCGCCGGCTTAGGGATTCCAGCGCAGAAAATTGGTGATGACGGCCAGACCCGTGGCCTGGCTTTTTTCCGGGTGGAACTGGGTGCCCACCATGTTGGCCCGGACGATGGCGGCGGCCACCGGCCCGCCATATTCCACCGTCGCCAGCACATGGGCCGGATCGGCGGCGCGGAAATGGAAGCTGTGGACGAAATAGGCATGCTGCCCCGGCTTCAGTCCCGCCAGAAAAGGATGGGCGCCGGGCTCGAAGGCCAGCTCGTTCCAGCCCATATGCGGCACTTTTAGCGACGGATCGGCGGGCTCCAGCGGCACCACCTCGCCGTCGATCCAGCCCAGGCCCCGATGATCGCCGTGTTCACGGCCCCACGCGGCCAGAAGCTGCATACCGACGCAGATGCCCATGAAGGGCTTTCCGCCCTTGACCACCCCGTCTTCCAAGGCCTCGACCATGCCCGGCAGTGAAGTCAGGCCGCGTTTACAGTCAGCGAAAGCGCCGACGCCGGGCAGCACGACCCGTTCCGCCCGCCGCACGATTTCGGGATCGGCGGTGACGACGATCTGCTGCTTCAAGCCGGCTTCGGCCACCGCCCGCTCGAACGCCTTGGCGGCGGAGCGCAGGTTGCCCGAGCCGTAATCGATCAGAGCGACGGTCATTTACAGGGTTCCGCCCAGCACGCCCTTGGTCGACGGCACGGCGTCGGCCTTGCGCGGATCGATCTCGACGGCTTCGCGCAAGGCGCGAGCCAAAGCCTTGAAGCAGGATTCGACGATGTGGTGGTTGTTCTCGCCGTACAAGGTTTCCACATGCAGCGTCACCCCCGCCGATTGGGCGAAGGCCTGGAACCATTCCTTGAACAGTTCCGTATCCATGTCGCCCAGCTTCGGCCGGTCGAATTTGACCTTCCAGATCAGATAGGGGCGGTTCGACAGGTCCAAGGCCACGCGGGTCAGCGTCTCGTCCATCGGGATCAGGGCCGAACCGTAGCGGGTGATGCCCTTGCGGTCGCCCAGCGCGCGGGTGACGGCCTCGCCGATGGCGATGCCCACATCCTCGGTGGTGTGGTGCGCGTCGATATGCAGGTCGCCCTCGGCCTTGACCTCAAGATCGATCAGGCTGTGGCGCGACAACTGCTCCAGCATGTGATCGAGAAAGCCGACGCCGGTCGAGACGTTGTAAACGCCCGTGCCATCAAGGGTCACGGCGACGCGGATGCGGGTTTCCTTGGTGTTGCGCTCGATGGTGGCTGTACGCATGTCAGACTTCCTTGCCGAAGGTCTGTTTGTTAGCAGGAACGGAGCTTTTGCGCCAGATGTAACCGCCGCAAATCGATCTTGCGCCAATGCAAACGGGCCTCCCCGTTGGGAAGCCCGTCTCCGTCATGCCTGGAATTCGCTTCTTGTTCAGGAAGCGCGCACCGATTTCAGGAATTGGCCCAAACGATCAGCCAGATTTCCCGCCCGACGCTCCAGATCCTCCATGCTGCCGACCATGCTGGTCGAGCTTTCCTGCGACCGGCCCATCACCTGGGCGACGCCGCCGACGGTTTCCGACACCTCGGTGGTGCGGTTGGCCGCCAGTTGGACGTTGCGGGCGATCTCGGTGGTGGTCGCCCCCTGCTCTTCGACTGCCGCCGCGATGGCGGTGGCAATGTCGTCCATCTGGCCGATGGTCCGCCCCACATTTTCGATCACCGTCACGACGTCGCCGGTCAGGCTTTGGATGCTGGTGATCTGGGACGAGATTTCATCGGTGGCCTTGGCCGTCTGGCTGGCCAGATGCTTCACTTCGTTGGCGACGACGGCGAATCCCTTGCCGGCCTCGCCGGCACGGGCCGCCTCGATGGTGGCGTTCAGGGCCAGAAGGTTGGTCTGGCCGGCGATGTCGGTGATCAGGCGCACGATGTCGCCGATACGGGCCGAGGCCTCGGCCAGACTGTTGATCTGGCGGCTAGCCTCCTCGGTTTCGCCGACGGCACGGGACGACACCTGGGCTGCCGAGCTGACCTGGGACGAAATTTCGTGGATCGACGCCGCCAATTCCTCGGCCGCCGCCGCGACCGTCTGCACGCTGGCCGAAGCCTCGTCGGCGGCGCGGGCCACTTCCTCGCTGCGCTCCCGGGCTTCGGTCGCCATGCTGCCGGTGCCGCGCGCCCGCTCCATGGCCTGTCCGGCAGCCTGGGACATGGCTTCGATCAGCGTTCCGCTTTCCTGATCGAAGCCCGTGCACAGGGTCTCGATCTGACTGGCGCGGCGCTGGCGCTCCTGCTGATGACGCTCGGTTTCGGCCTTCAGCCGCTCGGCCTGCTCGGCATTGCGGCGCAGGGTCTCGATGGCCGTCGCCATTTCCCCCAGCTCGTCGGAACGGCCGGCGCCGGGCACGGTGACATCGTTGCGGCCTTCGGCCATCAGTCCGACGATCTTGGTGGTGTCGGCCAGCGGGGTCAGGACGCGGCGGCTGAACATGGTGGCCGCTCCCAGCGCCACAACCACCGTCAAGCCCACCAGCAAGATCACCAGAACCAGCCGCACCATCGCCTGCTGCTTTTCATGGGCGGCATTGGCCGCCGCCGCCGAATAGCTGGCGTCCCGCAGGTCGAGGATGACGGGCAGGATGCCCACCTGAATCTTGCGGAACGCGGCGGGATCGTAGGGATAGGGCTCGTTCCCGCGCAAGGCCGGGTCGATCTTGACCATCAGTTCGGTGATCGGTTTCATGAAATCGCGGTCGAGTTTTTCAAACGCGGCGACCAGCGTCGGCTCCCGGTCGGCCAGATCGATCATCTGACGGATCTTGTCGCGCTGATAGCTGACCTGACCGTTAAGCGAGGCGATCTTTTCTATGGTATCGCGTCCAGCGGGCGTTCCCGCCACCACCAGGGCCGTCAGCATGGAGCTGCGGTTGCCGGCGGTCAGGCGCAGATCCATGGCCGCGCGGCCAATGGACAGCAGGCCGTCCGTCACCGGATCCTTGTCCGAAACCACCAGTTCAAGGCGGTCCATATCGGCGTCCAGCG
This sequence comes from Candidatus Sulfotelmatobacter sp., assembly GCA_035538795.1. GTDB lineage: Bacteria > Pseudomonadota > Alphaproteobacteria > Rhodospirillales > Magnetospirillaceae > JAJZGK01. Next base: position 73,259 of record DATLJS010000066.1, read on the forward strand.
ATGCCAGAATGGACAGGATGCTGCCGGCGTAATTCTTGACCAGGGCCGCATCGCGGTCGGCCTTGGCTTTGGTGACGTTCTGGTCGCCGGCCTTGCGCAAGGCGTCGATCTTCTGGATGACCTCCAGCATGTCGGCCCGCACGGTCTGCACCTTGTCGCCGGACAGCAACGCCAAGGACGTCATGACCAGATCGGTCGAGGCCCGGGTTTCCTTCACCCGGCTGGCGATTTTATCCAGCATTTGCTGGTCGGCGGGAAGCTCGGCGGCAATGGAGGCATTGTAATCGCCTCGCTCAATTGCCAATTTTTCCTGCATACGACTAATATCTGCGATAGCTTCTGAAAAACTTCCGCCATCTGATGCCGATTGATAGCCTTGAATAGCTGAAATAAGAAGCCAAACGGCGGACACTATTCCGACAATTGCCTCAAGCGCCACGGACAAGATAAAAAATGAACGAATTCGCATGCTCTGAGTCCTCCCGGACTTGATCTTGACTGTTTACGCCTCTGACTTGAGACTTCAGTCTTTCCTATATCTACAGTGCGCGTAACTTCTGATTGCAGACAGAGATGTGATTCAAGCTGGAAATTGCGCTCTCCAAGTCTGGCTAAAATCGGCCTTCCTTCAAGTTACATTTTATCCACTCTTACGCCAATCCATCAAATGAACGGCCCACTTGCGTAGTAATCCGAGGGTTTTATTATCTCCCTTCCATTGACGGATTTCCGCACTATGTCTTGCTGCGTCGGCAGCACCCCACCCTTGGCGAAGATTCATGAGCAGCAACGAACTTTGGCACGGCACCACCATTCTGGCGGTCCGCAAGAACGGCAAGGTGGTGATTGCCGGCGACGGACAGGTGTCTTTGGGCTCGACGGTGATCAAATCCAACGCCCGCAAGGTGCGGCGTCTGGGCGACGGCTCGGTGATCGGCGGCTTCGCCGGCGCCACCGCCGACGCCTTCACCCTGTTCGAGCGGCTGGAAGCCAAACTGGAAAAACATCCCGGACAATTGACCCGGGCCTGCGTCGAGCTGGCCAAGGATTGGCGCACCGACCGTTATCTGCGCCGCCTGGAGGCCATGATGGCCGTGGCCGACAAGGACGTGTCGCTGGTGCTGACCGGCACCGGCGACGTGCTGGAACCCGAGGAGGGATTGATCGGCATCGGTTCAGGCGGCAATTACGCCCTTTCCGCCGCCCGCGCCCTGATCGACATCGACGGCCTGGAAGCCGAGGCCATCGCCCGCAAGGCCATGAAGATCGCCGCGCAGATCTGCGTCTACACCAATGAAAACGTGACTGTGGAAAGCCTATGACCGCTGCCTTCTCCCCCCGCGAAATCGTTTCGGAACTGGATCGCTTCATCGTCGGCCAGAACGACGCCAAGCGCGCCGTCGCCATCGCCCTGCGCAACCGCTGGCGCCGCCAGCAATTGCCCGAAAGCCTGCGCGAAGAGGTTCTGCCCAAGAACATCCTGATGATCGGCCCCACCGGCGTCGGCAAGACCGAGATCGCCCGCCGTCTGGCCCGGCTGGCTCAGGCGCCCTTTCTGAAGGTGGAAGCCACCAAGTTCACCGAGGTCGGCTATGTCGGGCGCGACGTCGAACAGATCGTCCGCGATCTGGTGGAGACCGCCATCGTCATGATCCGCGAGAAACTGCGCAAGCAGGTGGCGGCCAAGGCCGAGCTGGCCGCCGAGGAACGCGTTCTCGACGCCCTGGTGGGCAACACCGCCAGCCCGGAAACTCGCCAGAAGTTCCGCAAGATGCTGCGCGAGGGCTCGCTGAACGACAAAGAGATTGAACTGGAGGTAGCCGACAATTCCGCCGGCGGCATGCCCACTTTCGACATTCCCGGCATGCCCGGCAGCCAGATGAGCATGGTCAATCTGGGCGACATCCTGGGCAAGGCCTTCGGCGGCCGCACCCGGCCGCGCAAGATGACCGTCGAGGAAAGCTTCTCGGTTCTGCTGGCCGAGGAAAGCGACAAGCTGCTCGACCAGGACAAGGTGGTTAAGGAAGCCATCGAGTCGGTGGAAAACAACGGCATCGTCTTCCTGGACGAGATCGACAAGATCTGCGCCCGTTCCGGCGAGATCAAGGGCGGCGACGTATCCCGTGAAGGCGTGCAGCGCGACCTGCTGCCGCTGATTGAAGGCACCACGGTCAGCACCAAGCACGGCCCGGTGAAGACCGACCACGTGCTGTTCATCGCCTCGGGCGCCTTTCATCTGGCCAAGCCCTCCGATCTTTTGCCCGAGCTTCAGGGCCGCCTGCCGATCCGCGTCGAACTTCAGGCTCTGAGCCGCGAGGATCTGGTGCGCATCCTGACCGAACCGGAAGCCAGCCTGATCAAGCAGTACAAAGCCCTGATGGCCACCGAGAACGTCACCCTGGACTTCACCGACGACGCCATCGAAGCCATTGCCGACAACGCCGCCGAAATCAACCGCGGCGTCGAGAACATCGGCGCCCGGCGTCTGCACACGGTGCTGGAGCGGTTGCTGGAGGAAATCAGTTTCTCGGCCACCGACAAGTCCGGCACCGCGATCACCATTGACGCCGATCTGGTGAAGGAACGGGTCGGGTCGCTGGCCAAGAACGCCGATCTGTCGAAATTCATCCTTTAAGAGACGCCCCCGAACGGGATTTCCCGTTTATCGCCAGTATGTTATGCAAAAGCCGCTTAACGCTGGCGATAGCCGCATGCCAAACCGTCCGGGGGTGATGGAACGTGACCGAAACTTCATCGCTACCAACTCCGTGCCCCGAATGCGGAGCGCGCGAACGCCTGCTCCAGCCCAAGGAACGGCCGAATGTTCAGTCGGATGACAGCATGGCGGGGAAGTTTTATTCCTCGACGCCGGCCATGGCCGGCGACGGCGATATCATCGCAGGCCTGATCGGCGCCGTCTTCGATCTGTTCGATCTGATCTTTCGCCTGTTCAAACCGCGGCGAAAGCCGGCGCCGCAATAATCAGGTCAGCCGCCCGCGCAGTTCCTGCAACAGCACGCTGGTGCGGTGGCGGGACGGCGAGTTGGGGGATTGCGAAACGAAACGTTCCAGCGCCTCCACCGCGGGCAAAAGATTGCCCTGGCGCAAATGCATCAGCCCCACCTCGCGCCATAGGGCGGTCTGTTCCGGGGCGAACAGCAACGTCGCCTCCACCGTCTCGATGGCCCGGCGCATGGCCCCCAGCCGCAGATAACGCATCTTGGCCAAAGTCTGCATGCGCACCAAAAAGGTGCGGTTGCTCTGTTCCGTATAGTGGCCGGGCTCCAGCTCGGCGGCGATGCCGGCATTGGCTTTCAGGATGGTGCGCAGATCGGCCGGCGTCAGGGCCTCGCCGCCGCCGGCGACGTCGACGATGACCCGGCCCCCGGCCTCGTCGGTCAGACGCAGAAGGGCGGCACCGGGAAAAGCCAGCGGCTCGATGCGCCAGCCGGCCCGCCGGCCGGCGTCGATCCACAGCAGCGCCATCACCTGCGCCGGCCCTTTACGGCTGTCGAGCAGCGAGATCAGGTTGACCGGATCCTCGAAGTCCTCGCCGTCGTCAAGGCATTGGAACCGCAGGCGCTCACGGATCAGTCCGCCCAGCAGCCGGGCGCGGGTCTGGGCGGTTTCAGGCGATTGCGCCTGGACGGCCTCGGCCAGTTCCCCGGCCTGGTCCATCAATTGCAGCCGGTAATGATTCCGGTCCCGCAACGGATATTCCAGGGAGGCCAGGGCCAAAGCCGCCTCGGCCATGTCGATGGCCGGGTCCTGAAGACGCACCAGCCGAACCAAATCCTGTCTGGCCTGCTGTTGGACGGCGGTCTCGGCTGGCCCGGTCATCTGCGCTCAGTTCGCCGAACGCCGGGCCGGATCGGACCGCAGCACCACATGGCTGATCACCCGCTTCACGCCGCTGATGTCGCGGGCATGGGCCACCACCCGGTCCAGTTCGTCCTGGTTCTGGGCCACGCCCATCAGATAGATGGTGCCGTTCACGGCGTCGACCGTGTAGTTGATGTTCTTGACCTTGTCGTCGAACATCAGGCGGGTGCGCAGGTTATTGGCGATCCAGACGTCGTTGGCATAGTCGCTGACGCCGGTCTGGTCGGTGACCTCGATCTCGTCGATGACTTCGCGCACGCCGCTGGCCTGCCAGGCCAGACGCACGGCGGTCACCCGCATCTCGGGCTTCTTGACCGTGCCGGTCAGCATCACCCGGCCTTCATGCACCGTCAGGCCGACGGCGCTGAACATCTCGTTGTCCTCGCGGAACCACAGATCGTTGATCTGCACCCGGATCTTGGTGTCGTCGACGGCGCCTTCGACCCCCCGGTCCTCGGCGGCGGCGACGCCGACGCTGGCCCCGGTTCCCACCACCGCCCCGGTGATCGGGTCGCAGGCGGCGGTCAGACCGCAGGCCAGAACGGCGAAGGCAAAACCAGCGGCGGAAACGGAATAGCGCATCGGACGCCTCATCCTTTTGGATCGAGTGGAAAAACAGCGGCTCAGTGTGCCAGTTACGAAGCGGCGCGCCAAGCATCCCCTATATGGTGCGGCCAACGGCCCGGCGCCACCAACATGGCGTCGAAACGGACATCCAGACCGGCCAGATGCGGACGGCGGGCCAGGAACGCTTCGGCGGCCCGCACCAGCCGCCGCCGCTGGGCCGGTGAAATCGCCGCCGCCGCCTCGTCCCGGCTGGGCCTCGCCTTGACCTCGATGAAAGCGAGAACCCGGCCCTTGCGCGCGACGATGTCGATCTCTCCGGCGCCGGTGCCGCGTCCCGTCATCACGCCGCGACCGATAATCCGCCAGCCGCGCAGGCTCAGCGACAGAACGCACAGGGCTTCCGCCCAACGTCCCCGGCGGCGGGCCTGCGATCCACGCTGGCGGCGGGCCGGATCACTCACGGTCGCCGCTCATTTTCTTTGATTCGCCAGCAGAACGGCGCGGGCATAGACCTCCCGCTTGGGCAGTCCGGTCGCCGCCGCCACCATGGCGGCGGCATCGCGAGCCGACAGGGTTTCCAGGGCGCGGACCAATTGCGCGTCCACGTCTTCCTCGGTCGCCGGCGGCGCTTCGGCTGGAGGGCCGACCACGATCACCACCTCGCCCTTGGGACCGCCGGTCTCTTTGTAATAAGCCGCCAGTTCGGCCAGGGTGCCGCGCCGCACCTCCTCGTACAGCTTGGTCAGCTCACGGGCCACCGCGCCTTCGCGGCCTGGCAGCAGATCGGCCATGGCCTCCAGGCTGTCGGCCAGCCGGTGCGGACTTTCATAGAAGATCAGGCTGGACGGCACCTTGGCCAAATCGCCGATCGCCGACCGCCGCGCCCCGTCCTTGTTAGGCAGGAAGCCGGCGAACAGGAAGCGGTCGCTGGGCAGCCCCGACAGTTGCAGGGCGGTCAGCAGGGCCGAGGCGCCGGGGGCGCTGGTCACGGGAATGTCCTCTTCCAGGCAGGCCCGCACCAGACGGTAGCCGGGATCGGACACCAGCGGCGTGCCGGCGTCGGATACCAGGGCCACGGCCGCGCCCTCTTTCATGCGGGCCAGCAGGACGGGCCGCGCCTTATCGGCGTTGTGCTCGTGGTAAGGGGTCAGCTTCGTCCCGGAAATGCCCAGCAGATTAAGAAGTTTGCCGGTGACCCGGGTATCCTCGCAGGCGATCAGGTCAGCGCTTTGCAGCAGCTTGACCGCCCGATAGGTGATGTCGTCCAAATTGCCGATGGGCGTCGACACCAGGGTCAGGCCCGCCGTCCTCCGGGCGGGTTTACTTCCCGCAGCCGTATCGCTAGGCTGTGCCTCCGCCGACAATTTGGATCGGGAGACTGCCTTTGCGCCGTCCCGCATATGTTTCGCCTCGCTGTTTCGCCCGGCTGGTCACCGCGTTGACCTTGGGCCTGATGGTTTCCGCCTGCTCACAATTACCACCGAGCCTGGGTGGAACCAAGCCGCCTGCGCAGGCGCCGGTGCAAACGCCGCCGCCCGCCGCCAAGATCGAGGCCCCGCCGCAGGTCCAGGCGCCGCCGCCGGCTCCCGCCGCCGCCCCGGTGACGCCGCCACTGCCCAACCGCTCCGGCACCGCCGCCATTCTGCTGCCGCTGTCGGGACCGCAGGCGCCGCTGGGCGCGGCCTTGCTCAACGCCGCCCAGATGGCCCTGTTCGAAGTAGCCGACGACAGCTTCACCCTGGTGCCGCTGGACACCAAGGGCACGCCCGAAGGCGCCGCCACCGCCGCCCAGGCCGCCGTGGCCCAGCATGCCGAAATCATCCTGGGTCCGCTGTTCAGCGCCGAGGCCAAGGCCGTCGGCTCCGCCCTGGGGCCGCTGCATATGCCGGTAGTGTCCTTCACCTCGGACCGCGCCGCCGTCGGCAACGGCGTTTATTCCCTGGGCTTCCTGCCCGGTCCCCAGGCCGTGCAGGTGGCGGCCTTCGCCCGCGGCCAAGGCAAGACCCGGCTGGCCGTGCTGGCTCCATCCAACGAGGACGGACGACGCATCGCCGAATTCCTGCAGAACGACGCCCAGACCCAGCCGACCATCACCGTCAGCCAGTACTACGACCCGGCGGCCAGCGATATCGCCGCCACCGTCAAGCGCATGATCCGGCTGGACCCCAGAACCGGCGACGTCGGCTTCGACGCTCTGCTGCTTCTCGAAAGCGGGCAGCGCCTGCGCAACTTCGCCGCCATGCTGTCCGTGCAGGGGGTCGATCCGGCCAAGGTCAAGTTGTTGGGCACCATGCTGTGGACCGACGCCAATCCGGGAGCCGAGGCCGCTCTCAACGGCGCCTGGTTCGCCGCTCCGCCCGCCGCCGGCCATGGCGATTTCGAGGCCCGTTATATCCGCGCCTTCGGAACCCGGCCGCCGCGAATCGCCTCGCTGGGCTACGACGCCGCCGCCTTGGCCGCCGTGCTGGCCCGCAAATCGCCGCACGACTTCTCCGATGCCGCCTTGCTCAACCCCGTCGGCTTCGCCGGCGTCGACGGCATTTTCCGTCTGAAGCCGGATGGCACCGCCGAGCGCGGCTACGCCATCGACGAGGTGCAGCAAGGGGGAACCCCCAAGGAAATACAGGCCGCGCCGGTCGCTTTCCAATAAGCGCAAAAAAGCTGACAACGCAAAGGGGGGGGGCTTCGCCCCCCCCCTTTTTTAGCGCTTGGCGCTGGGGTCCAGCGGCCATCTGGGGCGGGGCGCGAAATCCAGCCCGTTCCGGAACCCCAGACGGAAGCGCTCCAGTCCGGCCCAGGCGATCATCGCCGCATTGTCGGTACAGAGCCGCAGCGGCGGAGCGGTCAGGGTGAAGCCCTGGCGCTCGGCCATCTTGGCCAGATGTTCCCGCAACAAGGAATTGGCGGCAACGCCGCCCGCCACCACCAGATGATGGGGCTGACCGTCGGTGCGGCGATGACGCCCGGCGAAATCCTTGAGCGCCTTTGACGCACGGTCGGCGATATGGTCGGCCACCGCCAGCTGAAATGCGGCGGCAATATCGTTTCGATCCTGTTCCGAAAGCTCGCCCACGCTCTGGATCAACAGGCGCACGGCGTTCTTCAGGCCGGAAAAGGAAAAATCGCTGCCCGGCTTGCCCTTCAGCGGCCGCGGTAAATCGAAACGCCTGGCGTCGCCCTGCGCCGCCGCGCGCTGCACCGCCGGTCCGCCGGGATATCCCAGTGCCAGCATTTTAGCAACTTTATCAAAGGCTTCCCCGGCGGCATCGTCGATCGTCGAGCCCAGCCGGCGGAATTGGCCGACGCCCCGGACTTCCAGAATCTGGCAATGGCCGCCGGACACCAGCAGCAGCAGATAGGGAAAGTCCAGTCCGTGGGTCAGACGCGCCGTCAGGGCGTGGCCTTCCAGATGATTCACCGCTACGAAGGGCTTGCCCGACACGGCGGCGATGGCCTTTCCGGTCATGGCCCCGACGATGACGCCGCCGATCAGCCCCGGCCCGCAGGTGGCCGCCACGGCGTCGATATCGGCCAGGGTCAGCGCGGCTTCGCGGAACGCCTGGGCCACCAGCCGGTCTATATGGTCCAGATGGGCGCGGGCGGCGATCTCTGGCACCACGCCGCCATAGGGCTGATGTTCGTCAAGTTGCGACAGCACGACGTCGGCCAGAATGGTCCGATCGTCGCGCACCAGGGCGGCGGCGGTCTCGTCGCAGCTCGTTTCGATACCCAAGATGATCATGTCCCACCTACTAACCCCTTTCCTCTTCCCAATCCAGCCGTTAGAACAGTCCCCATGACGAACCAACCCCTTCTCCGCATCGGCACCCGCGGCAGCCCGCTGGCGCTGGCCCAGGCCCACGAGGTGCAGGCGCGCCTCCGCGCCGCCCACCCCGACCTCGCGCCCGCAGGGGCGATCGAGATCGTCATCATCAAGACCACCGGCGACATGGTGCTGGACCGCACGCTCTCCGAGATCGGCGGCAAAGGCCTGTTCACCAAGGAAATCGACGAGGCCCAGCTGGACGGGCGCATCGACATCGCCGTGCATTCCATGAAGGACGTGCCGACGGTGCTGCCCGACGGGCTGATCCTGCCGTGCATCCTGGAACGCGAAGACGTCCGCGACGCCTTCATCTGTCTGAAGGGCAAGACCCTGGCCGATCTGCCCGCCGGTTCGGTGGTCGGCACCGCCAGCCTGCGGCGCGGGGCGCAGATCCTGTTCCGCCGCCCGGATCTGAAGGTCGAGCCTTTGCGCGGCAACGTGCAGACACGTCTGAGGAAACTGGAAGACGGCGTGGTCGACGCCACCTTGTTGGCCATGGCCGGATTGAATCGCTTGGGCCTGGGCGACCGCGCCAGTTCCCAGCTTCAGCCGGAAGAAATGCTGCCCGCCGTGGCCCAGGGCGCCATCGGCATCACGGCGCGGGCCGGCGACGACGCCACCCTGACCCGTCTGGCGCCGCTGGATCACTCCGATTCCCACGTGCGTGTCGTTGCCGAACGGGCCTTTCTGGCCGTTCTCGATGGTTCCTGCCGCACGCCCATCGGCGCTTTGGCCGAACTTGCGGGCGACAGCCTGACTTTCCGCGGCCTGGTCATCCGTCCCGACGGCAGCCATGCTCACGAGCTGACCCTGAAAGGCAGCCGTTCGGATGCCGAATCCATCGGCCGCGCCGCCGGCGAGGAGCTTCTGGGCCGCTGCGGTCCCGGCTTCTTCGACTTCAAAACGGCGTAAGCCGGCATGACCGGCCGCGTCGCCCTGGTCACCCGCCCCAGAGAGGATTCCGCCTCTCTGACGGCGGCCCTGGAGCGGCGCGGGTTCGTCGTGCAGGCCGAGCCCCTGCTGGAAATCCATACCCGAACGGGCGTTCGCCTCGATCTGGACGGCGTGCAGGGCTATCTCGCCACCAGCGCCAACGGCGTCCGCGCCTTGGCCGCCAACGGCGCGCCCCGCGATCTTCCCGTGTGGGCAGTGGGCGACGCCACGGCGCGCACCGCCCACGATCTGGGCTTTTCCCGGGTGGAAAGCGCCAAGGGCGACGCCGCCACCCTGACCCGGCTGGTGGCCGGTAGGGTCGATCCCCACGCCGGCGCGCTTCTGCACGCAGCCGGAACGAAGGTGGCGGGCGATCTTTCCGGCGGATTGGGCGCTCTGGGCTATGCCATCCGCCGCGAGATTCTCTACGAGGCCCGCACGGTGCCAGCCCTGTCGCCCCCCCTGATCGCCGCCTTGCAGACCGAAGCGGTTGACTTGGCGCTCTTTTTCTCTCCCCGCACGGCGGCGACCTTTGTTACCCTGGCCGCCGCCGCCGGATGCCTCGAGGCCGGGAGAGCCGTCGCCGCCTATGCCCTGAGCGGGGCGGTGGCTCAAGCCCTGGAGCCCATGCCCTGGCGCCAGATACTGACCGCCGAGCGGCCCGAGCAGGACTCGCTGCTGGCCTGCATTGACCGGGAAGAAGGGAAAACGTGATGCTGCGCTTGCTGTCCTACGCCGTGGTGCTGGCGGCCCTGGTGGCCGGAACCGTCTGGCTGGCCGACCGCCCCGGTCTGGTCCATGTGGAATGGCTGCAATGGCAGATCGAAACCTCGGTTCCGGTGCTGCTGGCCGCCCTGCTGGTCATCGCCGTGATCATGGTTTTCGCCCTGCGGCTGATCCTGGCCGTCTGGCGGATTCCCGGACGCTGGGCCGCTTCCTGGCAATCGCGCAAGCTGCGCAAGGGATATCAGGCCCTGTCCGACGGTCTGGCCGCCGCCGCCGCCGGCGACGGCCGCAAGGCGGGAAAACTGGCGGGAAAGGCCCGTTCGCTGCTGTCCGACCCGGCTCTGACCAGCTATCTGTCGGCCCAGACCGCCAAGCTGGCCGGCGACGCCGACGCCGCCCGCGACCACTACAAAGCCATGCTGGAACGCCCGGAAACCGCCGCTTTGGGTTTGCGCGGCCTGCTGGATCAGGCGCTGGAGCGGGGCGATGACGCCGCCGCCGGCGAACTGGCCGCCCGCGCCCGGATGATCGCCCCCGGCGATCCCTGGCTGGCCGACCTGTCCTTTACCCTGGCCATGAAGAACGGCCAGTATCTGGAAGCCCAGACCATCCTGGCCGACGCCAAGCGGCGCAAGGCCTTCACCCCCGCCGACGCGGCCAGCCGCGCCGCCCGGGCTCTGACCGCCCGCGCCGGTGCCGCCCACGCCGAGGGCAGGACCGGCGAGGCCGCGTCCTTGGCCAAGAAAGCGTTCTCGGCCGATCCGAAATGCACCCAGGCCGCATTAGAGCTTGCTACAGCCCTGAAAGAGGCCGGAAAGCTGCGTCGGGCCGCTGCCGCCCTGGAATCGGCCTGGAAGGCCTTGCCAGCGCCTTCCCTGGCCGCCGCCTACGCCGGACTGAAGGACGGCGAGGACGCCCTGTCGTGTCTGCGCCGTCTGGAAAAGCTGGTGTCCGGGCGACCAGACGCCCTGGAAAGCCATCTGGTGATCGCCGAAGCCGCCCTGGACGCCAAGATCTGGGGACAGGCCCGCAAGCATCTGCTGGCCGCCGCCGATCTGCGTCCGACCGCCCAGACCTACCGTTTGCTGGCCCGTCTGGAGCGGCTGGAATACAAGAACGAAGAGGCCGCGCGGGCTTGGGAAAGCCGCATTGCCGATCTGGCGGCATAAAGCCGCATAAAAGCTGAAACGCCCCTGAAGCAGGGGAAAACCCCGCTTCGGAAAGCCTATTCCGGCTTACGCCGCCGAGCGGCGCAGGAACTCCATGGCCTGATTGAGCTGGCTCATCCGCTGATGGCTGCCGTAATTGCTGTCGGGATGATGAATGGTCGCCAGCATGCGGAATTTAGCCCGCAAGGTGCGGCTGTCCGGGTCGGAACTGGGCGGAAATCCCAGAACGTGCAAGGCGTCCTCGCGGCTGCGGATGCCGTCGGGCAAAGGCTCGAAGGCCAGAGCCCCGACAATGGCCCTCAGGCGTTCCAGCTCCTCGTTGATTTCCACCAGCTTGGCGCTGTCCTCATGTTTGGCCGGCTGGTGATGATGGGTCTTGGCAGGTTCGCGGCCATCCCACAACTTCACTTGCAGCTCGCCGCCATCCATGGCCATGGCTAAGCCTAAGGCTTTGCGAATAAAAGGAATATCGTGTCCGGGAGGCATGCGCACCTGTAGCCGGGGCTTGCGCCGCCAGGGGCGCCCCTCGGCCGGTCCCGACTTCAGCACCACGGTTTCACGGTCGTCGCCCGCCGGTTCGCCGGGATCGGGAAAATCAGCCACGGTCTGGGGCGGAACCACCAGCAGAATCGAGCGCGCCAGATCGCCGACATTGACTTTGCGCTTGGCGGCCAAGGCTTCGACGGCATCCCGAAAGGCCGTCGCGCAGGGGATCGTATAAGAATGCTTGAGCACCGTCCCAGTCATCTTGTGCCCATCACCTCTCAACCCGTCGCCGTCCGCCCCTTTGCCCGAAGAGGGACGAAAGCGGATGCATGTCTTAGCCGTAACGAATAGGCCGCCCGCCAGCCTTCGTCAACTACGAAAGTTGGTTTTACATGCCTGTCTTAGCGTTATCCTGCAACCTCTTGAGTTAATGAAGATTTAACATATGTGAATTTCATCTTCGGCGAATCCCCTTGAGACGGCATGGATTTCCCGGGAATCCCGGAGCGCGTAAATCTGCGAATGAAGTTGAAAAAACGCCGCCGCCAACTACGAATGGGCCGCTGCCGCGACGCGGCAACTGCATATGAATCAAACGGTTGGAGGATCAGCGGGCGGACAGCGCCAGACGGCGGCCGGTGCGCAGCATTTCCCGCATGTCCGAGGCGGGAACCGGACGGCTGAAAAGATAGCCCTGAATCTGGTCGCAGCCGAGATTGCGTAGGAAATCAAGATGTTGCTGGGTTTCCACGCCTTCCGCCACCACCTTCAGCTTCAGGGCGTGGGCCATGGCGACGATGGCGGTGACGATGGCGGCGTCGTTGGGGTCACGGTCGATGTCCATGACAAAGCTGCGGTCGATCTTCAGCTTGCTGATGGGGAAGCCCTTCAGCACCGACAGCGAGGAATAGCCGGTGCCGAAATCGTCGATGGCGCAAGCCACGCCGTGTTCGCGCAGCCGCTCGACCACCGCGATGGCGCTTTGCGGATCGGTCATGGCCGAGCTTTCGGTCAGTTCCAGTTCCAGCAGCCGCGGGTCCAGGCCGTTTTCGCTCAAAGCCTCCTCGACCAGCGAAACCAGCCGCTTGGGCTGCTGGAACTGGCGGCCGGAAATATTGACGGCCACCGGCACCAGCGACAGCCCTTCGTCGCGCCAATGGCGCAAATGGGTGCAGCAGCTTTTCAGCACCTGCTCACAGATGCCGTCGATCAGTCCCAGCTCTTCGGCCACGGGGATGAACTCCGCCGGCGGAACCATGCCGGCCGGGCTCATCCAGCGCACCAAAGCTTCCATGCCGACGATGCCGCCGTCGACCAAATCCACCTGAGGCTGGAAGAAAGCGACGAATTCCTCCTGTTCCAGGGCGCGGCGCAGACGGCTTTGCAGCGACATGGTGCGGACCACGCCTGCATTCATCTCGGGAACGAAGCGATGGCTGGAGCCTGAACCCGAGCTTTTGGCCCGCAACAGGGCCGCATCGGCGTTCTTCACCAGGGTTTCGCCGTCCGGGCCGTCGAGGGGATAAAGGCTGACGCCGGCGCTGGCGGTGATCTCGATTTCCTCTTCGCCGACGGCGATGGGATCTTGTAGACGGGTCAGGATCTGCTCGACGGTGATCATGATCTCGGCGTTGTCGGACAGGCCGGCCAGCAGCAGCATGAAGCGGTCGCCGCCAACCCGCGCCAGCGTATCTCCCGACGACAGACAGGTGGACAGCCGCTCCGCCAGCTTGACCAGCAATTGATCGCCGAAGGCGTGCCCCAGGGTGGTGTTGATAATGCTGAAACGATCGATGCCGATGGATACCATGGCCAGCAGCTTGCCGGCTTCGCCGCTTTCCGCCGCCTCGGCGAAGCGCTCCAGCAGCAGCGAACGGTTCGCGGTTTTGGTCAGGGGATCGTGATAGGCCAGATAGGAAATCTGATCCTCGGCCTTCTTGCGGTCGGTGACGTCAAGAATGATGCCTTCCCACATCACCGAGCCGTCGCCCAGCAGGCGCGGGCGCGAGCTGCTGCGGGTCCAGCAGGTGCGGCCGTTATAACCGTGGATCAGCAGATCGAGCTCGACCGGCTCCAGAGTGCGGGCCGATTCGCGGACCTTTTCCAGAAAGTCGCCGCGCATGGCGGCATCGACGGCGTCGATCATCAGGGCGGGATTGGCCTTGATCTCGGCCGGGTCCATGCCGAACATGTCACGAATGCCGTCGCCGATGAAGGGATATTCGATCCGCCCGTCGGGACGCAAAGCCCGCTGGAACAGCAAGCCCGGCATGTTCGCCGTCACTTCCGACAGGCGCCGCTGGGTCTCTTTCAGATCCGCCTCGGTCTTCTTGCGGTCGGTGATGTCGCGGCCAATGCCGATGAACAGGCGGCGCCCCTCCATCCTGACCTCGCTGGTGGCGATCTCGAAGGGGAAGGTCGAACCGTCCTTGCGACGGCCGACGAACTCGCGCGGACCGCGTCCGATGATCTGCGCCTCGCCGCTTTCCAGATAGCGTTCCAGCAAATCCCGGTAATAAGCCCGATGGGCTTCGGGCACCAGCATCAGATAGGATTGGCCGATCATTTCGTCGGCGGCATAGCCGAACAGGCTTTCCACCGCGGCGTTGACCGATTCGATATGGCCGTCCATGTCCAGGGTCAGAATGCTGTCGGCCGCATGATCCATGATCATTTGCAGCTTCTGCTCGGCCCGCTTGCGGTCGGTGACGTCCAGCAGCAAGCCGTCCCAGCGCAGGGTACCGTCGGCCTGCATGCGCGGCTGGGAGCTGCCGCTCAACCAGCGGACATCGCCGTCCTTGGTGATGACGCGGAATTCCTCGCGGCAAGGCTCCAGGCTGGCCGCCGAACGCCGCACCACCGCCAGATGCTCGTCCCGGTCCGCCCAGTGGACCACATCGAGACAGCCGTCGCTGGCCACCCGCAGCTCGTCGGGGCCAAGGCCGAGAATCTGCCGGACGCCTTCGCTGAAGAAGGGATAGCGCAACTGCCCGTCGGTTCCCTGCTCCCGCTGGAACAGGACGCCAGGCAGATTGGCCGTCAGCGCCGCCAGCCGCTCTTCGGCCCGGCCCAGGCTTTCCCGGCAATCGAGGCGCTGCGTCAGTTCGCGCAGCACGCCGACATATACCGCCTTCGGCTGATCGCCGGGGAAATCCATGGGCAGGCAACTCCAGGCCGATTCCATAGGCAGTCTCCGCCCATCCCGGGTTCGAAGCCTGACATCCTTGAGATTGGGGGGAAACAGCTCGAAAGCCATATCCTCCAGAAGATGGGTCACCGGCTGGCCGGCGATCTCGGACTCAGTCACTCCGGCCATCACCAGCAGCGGCCCGTTGGCGGCAAGAATCAGACCCTTGCCGTCCAGGATCAGAACCGGATCGGGCAATCCCCGCCCCACCGCCGACCAGAATCCTCCGTCGGTCCCGAACGGATGATCCGCGCGGGCCTTCTTGACAGAGGAAGGATCAGGCAAGGACATGGATATTAACGCCGTTCAATAAGATAAAGACCCCCACGCCCCTTGACCCCAAGGCTTCGGCGCGGATTCCAAGGTATCAATCGCCCGCTAAGCATTAAACCCTGATTCCAAAGGCAAAGGTCTTATTAGAAAGACCTTTAGTTAAAATTAGGGATACCCAACCCTATCCAAAGGTTCTGTTTATCACCCGACAAGAGCACCATGAAGCCATATCGCCAGGACTTCTTCAACAGTCGCCCCAAGAGACGCATTTCATTGCGGCCTCGAAACGTGATTCCGGCGACAATCATCGGGCCCTAGGCTGGTTTATCTTTGTCCAGGACGGATTCAAGCGCGCGAACACCGTCCAGATTGTCGAACAAGACGCCGCTGGCCGCCTTGATCTTTGCCGTCATGCCTTGGCGGATTTTCTCGTCGCGCCCCCAGGCGACGGCTTTTTCGACGTAACTGTGATGATCAGGGGCGATCCCGTCCTTGATATCCATCAACCGGTAAAAACCATAAGTGTGGCGTGCGCGCATGAAGCGCCCAGGCCAGGTCACGACGGGAACGGCGCAGGCAAAAGCCTCCAGGGACGTATGACCGCCGCTATAGTGAAAGGGATCCAGCACCACGTCGCATTGGCGGAACAAGCTGAGAAAAGCCGTGCGCGGTAACGGCCCCAGGATCAGGATTCGGCCGCTCAGGTGCGGAGCTTGGGCGACGATGCGGGCCTTGACCCTGTTCATCGCCCCCTGCTCCCAGCCGGCCGCCAAAACCAGGCGGCTGTTTTCGACACCGTCGAGAATCCGAATCAATGCCGGGTCGAAATCGGGGTGGAACTTGTAAGGGCTCTGCGGACAAAGATAGAGCAGGCCGCTTTCCGGCAATCCCAGATCGGACCGGCTCAGGTTCGCCGCCTCCACGTCGGGGCGGGAATAGGCCACCATCGGACCCGGCAGACAGATCAGCCGCTCTCCGTAATGGCTGTCGGCCTCTTGTTCCGGCTCCATGCAGTCGGGACTGAGAAAGCTGTCGATGCTGTCCAGCCCGGTGGTGTCGGGGTGCCCCCACATCACCACCTGATGCCGGGCCAGCCGGGCATGAGCCAGATAGAGGGTGAAATAATCCATCCCCAGATCCAGATAGATCAGATGGTCCAGTTCGAACGCCGCGATGCTTTGCTGGGCCCGGTCCAGGTCGGCCGGCAATTCGACACAGCCGGGGTCGCCGGGAAAGTCCCGCAGCAAGGCCGCGTTCTGGCCGGAAAAGGAAAAGATCGCGACCTCGAAGCGGCTGCGGTCCACAGCCTTCAGCATGCCCATGAACAGGCGCGAGATGGTGTGGTCGGTAAAATGCCAGGAAATGAATCCGACCCGCTTCTTGCCGGGCCGCCGTTCGCCGCGGCAATGAGGCGCCGTCCAATCCAGCCGGCGGTCGCGCCGACGCAGGACGTAATGGAACAGGCGGTGCAAAGACTGATTGTCCTGTTCCGCATGATAGGCCAGCAGAAACAAGGTCCAGCTCAATTCGGATACGGAATCAACCGGCGGCCCGTCTTCGGCCGCCAGCAGGATCAGGTTCTGGCGCAACCGGTCCCGCGCCGCCAGAATTTCCGCTCTGGAGGCCGGCACCACCGGCAGCAGCAGGGCCCGCCGCAGGCGCCAGCCGGGCATGGGATGCAAAGCCAGGGCCCGGTCCAAGGCGGCTTCCGCCGCCGCCAGATCGCCGTCCCGCCAATAGGCCGACGACAGCATGGCATAGGCCTGCGCCTCGGCGGCCAGGGTTTGCGCATATTGGGAATGGTCAGGGGCGATGGTCCGCGCAAAAACGGAAATCTGCTCCGCCATCGCCTTCAGCTCGGCCAGCTGCCCGCTCATGGATGTTCCCCCGGTTCCAACGCCGGACACCAGCATAGACAAAGCCGGAGCCAAAACAACAAGGGGCCGGACTGTTACGTCCGACCCCTTGTTTTAACTGGTGCCGAAACCCGGATTTGAACCGGGGGCCTACTGATTACGAATCAGTTGCTCTACCGCTGAGCTATTTCGGCGAATTCGAGGGCGCAAACCTACAGTTTCCACCACCGTAGTGCAAGCCCCTGCTTATCAGGCGGTGGTATCCAGGCCGGACGTGTTCTCGGCGGTGGCTTTCGGGCCGCCCTTGGAGACGCCGACCATGGCCGGACGCAGCAGGCGGTCGGCGATGACGTAACCGGCCTGCATCTCCAGAACCACCATGCCCGACGGCTGGTTGGGATCCTCCACCTCCATCATGGCCTGATGCAGATGCGGGTCGAAGCGCTGGCCCAAGGCCTCCACCTTCTTGATGTTGTAACGCTCGAACGCCGACAGCATGACGCGTTCGGTCAGTTCGACGCCTTCGGCCAGTTTATGGGCCATGCTGTCGTTTTCGCGGGCGTCGGCGGGAATGCTTTCCAGGGCGCGGCGCAGATTGTCGGCCACCTGCAGCATATCCTTGGCGAAACCGGCGACGGCGTATTTGCCGCGGTCCTCGGCCTGCTGCTCCAGGCGGCGACGGACGTTCTCGGTTTCGGCGACGGCGCGCAGCAGCTGGTCTTTCAGCGCGGAGACTTCCGTCAGCAGTTCTTCTTCACGGCCGGACGCCTGTTCCGGCGCGGGAGCAGCCTCGGGAGCGGCGTCGGCGGCCGGCTGCTCGGAGGGGGTCGCGGGGGTCTGGGGATCCTGCTGGGTCATGGAAAGGTCCTTGAATGAAAAAGTCAGATTATCCGATGAGCCGCCCGACCATCTTGGCGGTATAGTCCACCAGCGGGATGATGCGGGCGTAATTCAGCCGCGTCGGGCCGATGACGCCGATGGCGCCGACGATCTGTTCGCGGCTGTTGTGATAAGGCGCGACGATCATGGAGCAGCCCGACAACTGGAACAACTCGTTTTGCGCGCCGATGAAAATCTGCACGCCGTCGGCGGCGTTGGCCGCATCCAGCAGGCCCAGCAGATATTCCTTGGTTTCCAGCGCCTCGAACAGGGTGCGGATGCGCTCCAGATCGTCCAGGGCGGTGACGTCGTCCAAAAGATGCGACTGGCCGCGCACGATCAATTGTCCGCTTTTGCCGCCGGCCCAGGTGGCCAGACCGGCCTTGACCACCTTGCCGGTCAGACCGTCCAACTGGGTGCGCTGGTCGGTCAGTTCGGTCATGATGCGTTCGCGCACTTCGTCCAGGGTGCGTCCGGCGATGCGGGCGTTGAGATAGTTGCTGGCCTCGCGCAGGGCGGACGGCGTGACGTCGGGCGGCAGATCGAGCACGCGGTTTTCCACCAGCCCGTCGCCCGTGACCAGCACCAGCAGGGCGCGGCCCTCGCTCAGGGGCACGAATTCGATATGTTTCAGCGCCAGCTGGGTCTTGGGCGCCAGAACCAGCCCGGCGCATCCCGACAGACCGGACAGGGTGGACAGGGCGTCTTCCAGCAGATTGTCCAGGCTTTTGCCGGTGGCCCGACATTTCTGCTCGATGCTTTCCCGTTCCAGAACCGGCAACTGCCCTAGTTCCAGAAGCCCGGAAACGAACAGCCGCATGCCGGCTTCGGTCGGCATGCGCCCGGCCGAGGTATGGGGCGCGTACAGCAGCCCGGCCTCCTCAAGGTCCGACATGACGTTGCGGATGGTGGCTGGCGACAAGGACATGGCCAACCGGCGCGACAAAGTGCGCGACCCCACCGGCTCGCCGGTTTCCACATAGGCGTCGACGATCTGGCGGAAAATCTCCCGCGACCGTTCGCTCAATTCGCTGACGTTGTTGCCGCGCGTCATGCGCCCGCCTGTTTCCCGGATTGTCTGCTGGTCGAAAATTTAGTGGGGGCCGTCCGTCGCGTCAACGTGGACTCGGCCCCTGCTAAGGACTAACGTGCGCGCAATTTGAAAATCCTGTCTGAGGAAACCGTCATGAGACCATCGGGCCGCACCCCGGATCAGCTTCGCGCCATCTCGCTGGAGGCTGGTTTCAGCAAATATGCCGAGGGATCCTGTCTCGCCCGTTTCGGTGACACCCATGTGCTGTGCACCGCCTCGATCGACGAGAAGGTGCCGTCCTTCCTGCGCAACTCCGGCAAGGGCTGGGTGACGGCGGAATACGGCATGCTGCCCCGTTCGACCCACACCCGCACCGACCGCGAGGCGGCCAAGGGCAAGCAATCGGGACGCACCCAGGAAATCCAGCGCCTGATCGGCCGCTCCCTACGCTCGATCACCGACTTGACCGCCATGGGCGAGCGTCAGATCAAGATCGACTGCGACGTGCTGCAGGCCGACGGCGGCACCCGCACCGCCGCCATCACCGGCGCCTATGTCGCCTTGAATCTGGCCTTTCAGAAGCTGGTGCGCGACGGCGTCCTGACCTCGGTGCCGCTGACCGGCCAGGTCGCCGCCGTTTCCTGCGGCCTTTACCAGGGCGTCCCGGTGCTGGATCTGGACTATGCCGAGGACAGCACCTGTCAGGCCGATTCCAACTTCGTGCTGACCTCCGACAACCACATCGTGGAAATCCAGGGCACCGCCGAGGAACATCCCTTCAGCCACGCCGAATTCCTGGCCCTGCTGGAGCTGGCGCAGAAGGGCGTGCATGAACTCTGCGCCGCCCAGCGCAAGGCCCTGGGCCTATGAGCGGGCGTCGCCGCTTCGAAGGCGGAAAGCTGGTGATCGCCAGCCACAATGCCGGCAAGGTGCGTGAGATCGGCGAACTGCTGTCGCCCTTTGGCGCCCAGGTGGTGTCGGCGGGGGAACTCGGCCTGCCCGAGCCCGAGGAAACCGGATCAACCTTCGTCGAGAATGCCGAGCTGAAAGCCCTGGCCGCCGCCAAGGCTTCGGAACTGCCGGCGCTGGCCGACGATTCCGGACTGGCGGTGGACGCCCTGCTGGGCGCGCCGGGCATCTATTCCGCCCGCTGGGCCGGACCGCGCAAGGATTTCGGCCACGCCATGGCCAAGATCCACGAGCAGATCGGCGACAATCCCGACCGCAAGGCGCAATTCGTCTGCGCCCTGTCGCTGGCCTGGCCCGACGGCCATGTGGAAACCTTCGAGGGGTTCATTCACGGCGAGCTGGTGTGGCCGATCCGCGGCGCCAACGGCTTCGGCTACGACCCGATGTTCCAGCCGAACGGCCGTTCGGAAACCTTCGGGGAAATGCCGGCCGAACAGAAACACGCCATCAGCCACCGCGCCGAAGCCTTCGGCAAGCTGGTCGAGGCCTGTTTCGAGGGCAAATGAGCGCCTTCGGTATCTATATCCACTGGCCGTTCTGCCTGTCGAAGTGCCCGTACTGCGACTTCAACAGCCATGTGGCCGAGACGATCGACCAGCCGGGCTGGCGCGCCGCCCTGCTGGCCGAGCTTGAGCATTTCGCCGCCCGGACGAAAGGCCGCGAGGTCACCAGCGTCTTTTTCGGCGGCGGCACTCCGTCCTTGATGGACCCCGCCACCACCGAAGCCCTGCTGGTCCGCATCGGCGATCTGTGGCGTTTGGCCCCCGGCGCCGAAATCACCCTGGAGGCCAATCCCGGCGCCATCGACGCCGGACGCTTCCGCGATTTCCGCGCCGCCGGCGTCAACCGGCTGTCCATGGGCCTACAGGCGCTGAATGACGCCGATTTGAAATTCCTCGGGCGCCGCCACGACGTCGCCCAGGCCGTGCAGGCGGTGGAGCTGGCCCGCGCCACCTTCCCCCGCATCTCGTTCGACCTGATCTATGCCCGCCCCGGCCAAACGCCGGCATCCTGGCGCGGCGAACTGGCCCAGGCCATCGCCCTGGCCGCCGACCACCTGTCGCTCTATCAGCTGACCATCGAGCCGGGCACCGCTTTTCATCCGGCCCATGCCCGCGGCGACTTCGTCCTGCCCGACGAGGACGCCGCCGCCGAGATGTTCGATATTACCCAGGATATGACCGCCGCCGCCGGCATGCCGGCCTACGAGGTATCGAACCACGCCCGTCCCGGCGCCGAATGCCGCCACAACCTGCTCTATTGGCAAGGGGACGATTATGTCGGCGTCGGCCCCGGCGCCCACGGCCGTTTGAGCCGAACAGACCCGAACGATCGTTCGATAACAACCGCCGCCCTGCGCCAGTTCAAAACGCCGGACCGCTGGCTTTCCGCCGTTTCTCAACAGGGCCACGGCACCCAGGAAGAAACCGCCCTCGCCCCCGACGAACGCATCGAGGAATTGCTGATGATGGGCCTGCGCCTGACCGGCGGCCTGGACGGCAGCCAGTTCCGCCGCCTGACCGGCAGGAGCATTGCCGACGCCGTCGATCCTTCCGCTCTCGAAATGATGATCGGCGACGGCATGGTGGAATGGCGAGGCCCGACCCTGGCGGCGACGCCTAGGGGCATGCTTCTTCTCAATTCCGTCATCGCCGCGCTGTTGCCTTGACGGTTTCTCCGGGGCATTAATGTCCCTCGCTTGGGCAAAAGCCCCGGGCCGGAAGGGCCCGTTTCAGGTCGGGAGTTGGTTCATGCAGAAGATCGGCATCGTCGGCGCCGGAGCCTGGGGCAGCGCCCTGGCCCTGACCGCCGTCCGCGCCGGGCGTCAGGCCCTGCTGTGGGCCCACGAGCCGGAAGTGGCCGAGGCCATCCGCCGCGACGGCGCCAATCCCGTCTATCTGCCGGGCGTGGCCCTGGACAAGGTGGGCGTCACCGCAAATCTGGCCGATCTAGCCGGATCGGACGCCGTGCTGCTGGTGGTGCCGTCGCAGTTCCTGCGCCCCATCTGCCAGGATCTCCGCCCGCACCTGCGTTCCGGCGTTCCCGTGGTCGTCTGCGCCAAGGGGATCGAAGCCGACACCCTGGCGGCCATGAGCGAACTGGTGGCCGAGGAATTGCCCGACGCCCCCCTGGCCGTGCTGTCCGGTCCCACCTTCGCCATCGAGGTGGCCCGCGGCCTGCCCACCGCCATCACCATGGCCTGCGCCGACGCCGAGTTGGGCCAGAAGCTGGTGGACGCCCTGGGAACCCCCAGCTTCCGTCCCTATCTGACCGACGACGTCATCGGCGCCGAGATCGGCGGCGCCGTGAAGAACGTCCTGGCCATCGCCTGCGGCGTGGTAGAGGGACGCGGCCTGGGCGACAACGCCCGCGCCGCCCTGATCACCCGCGGCATGGCCGAGCTGATGCGTCTGGCCGTGGCCAAAGGCGCCCGCCCGGCAACCTGCATGGGCCTGTCGGGACTGGGCGATCTGATGCTGACCGCCTCGTCGCCGCAATCGCGCAATTATTCGCTGGGCTTCGCCCTGGGCGAGGGCAAAACCCTGGCCGAGATTCTGGCGGCCCGCCGCTCGGTCACGGAAGGCGTGGCTTCCGCCGCCTCGGTGGTGGGGCTGGCCGCCAAGCTGGGTATCGAAATGCCCATCTGCTCGGCCGTCGAGGGGCTGCTGTATCGCGGCATCGGCGTCGAGGACACCATTCAAGGATTGCTGGCCCGTCCGTTCAAGACGGAACTGGGCTTCACCAAGGAGTAAGAGACATGCCGTTCATCGTTCACTGCACCGACAAGCCCGGCCACCAGGACGTCCGTCTGGCCAATCGCGCCGCCCATCTGGATCATTTGAAGTCGATCCTGGACAAGGTGCTGATCGCCGGTCCGACCCTGACCGAGGACGGCCAGGGCATGACCGGCAGCCTGCTGGTGCTGGACTTCGCCACCAAGGCCGAGACCGAGGCCTTCTGCGCCAAAGATCCCTACGCCCTGGCCGGTCTGTTCCAGAGCGTGGTGATCACGCCCTATAAGAAAGTGCTGCCGTAAAATTCAGGCGTGGCCGGCGGAAGCGTCGGCCACCGACGAAATCACGTCATTGACCTTATCGATGGTCGAACTGATGGCGGTGATGGACGAGCGCACCTCGTCGCTGGCCGTCTGCACCTGAACGATCTGCCCGGTGATCTCCCCCGTGGCCTTGGCGGTCTGGTTGGCCAGGTTCTTCACTTCGCCGGCCACCACGGCGAAACCCTTGCCGGCGTCGCCGGCGCGCGCCGCCTCGATGGTGGCGTTGAGCGCCAGCAGATTGGTCTGACTGGCGATATTCTTGATCAGATTGGATACCTGACCGATGCGGCCGATGGCTTCGGACAGCGCGTCCATGGTCTGGTCGGTTTTCTTCGCCGCCTCCGCCGCTTCGGCGGCGATGCCGCTGGCCTTGGCGACGTTGGCCGAGATCATGTCGGCCTTGGCCCGGTCAGCCTCGCGCAGATGGATCATCGAGCGCAGGAACAGACTCATGATCAGGCTCAGCGGCGCCACCTGCTCCAGCGGCCCGGCAATGCCGCAGCAGGCCAGACGGCGACCCTGGAATTCGATGGCGGTGGTCACGCCTTCGCGCATGGTCTGGGATTGGGCGGCCTGTTCGGCCGTCACCTCGAAACGGGAAATCTCGCCGCGCATGATCCGCCGGGCGCCTTCGTGCACCTGGCCGATGCGCTGGCGCACGCTGGAAACCATGATCACGCCGCCGTCACCCATGAAGGTGCAGGTATAGCCGAGATCGTTGGCCACCAAATCGCACAGTTCCTGGGCAAAGTTGAAATCGAATTCCGCCGACATATCGTGTCCTGAACCTCTGGAAAATGCGCCAGCCCAAGGCACAGTGACTCGAAATCCGCCGCCGCTTCCATATTTATTTGAAGTGGAAGGCGAAGGCGCGGTGACAGAAATCGCGCCGCGTGCCTATCCTTGGACGCCACATCAATTTTCCAGATAAGGAGCCCCTTTCCATGTCCCACTGGCTGGTGAAATCCGAACCGACCAAATGGTCCTGGGACGATCAGGTAAAGAACGTCACCACCCACTGGGACGGCGTGCGCAACCATCAGGCGGCCAACAATCTGAAGGCCATGCGCATCGGCGACAAAGTCTTCTTCTATCATTCGGTGGAACAGCGGCTGATCGTCGGCATCGTCGAGGTGGTCAAGGAAGCCTATCCCGATCCCTCGGACCCCGCCGGGCGGTTCGTCATGGTCGATCTGAAGGCAGTGGCCCCGCTGGCCAATCCGGTCAGCCTGGACCAGATCAAGGCCGATCCCCGCCTGAACCATCTGGCCCTGGTCAAGCAGTCCCGCCTGTCGGTACTGCCGGTGGACGACGCGGCCTGGGAGCTGATTTGCAGCATCGGCGGAGCGAAGGGGTGATCCCCCTTTGCCGGCTTGAAGAGCTTACGGACCCCGGCAGCGCCGCCTTCACCCTGACGGACGGCTCGCCCATCCTGGTGGTGCGCAAGGGTTCGGCGGTGTTCGCCTATCGCAATTACTGCCCCCATGCCGGCCATCCCCTGGACTGGACGCCGGGGCAGTTCCTCGATCTGGACCGCAATTTCATCCTCTGCGCCAGCCACGGCGCCAGCTTCCTCATCGAAAGCGGCTATTGCGTCGGCGGCCCGTGTGCCGGGAAGAGTTTGGATTCTCTTCCTGTTCACCTAGAAGATGGGGTGGTATGGGCCTAAGCCCCGCAGATATTGTGTTTATGTCGCATAGATCCGCGAAAAGCTTATGAAATTACCGGGCGGCCCCCTTACGCAGGCTTGTGCCGCGCTGCCGTATTGACCATAATTCTTGTGACCGAAGCGCCGAACGGGGAAAACCCCAATAAAAACAAGGCGACCCCAGGGCGGCATAAAAACGTTGCGTCGATATAGCGCACCAAGATTGGGAGACATCCGTTGACGACTCATGACAATCAGGTTTTCCCCGTTCCCACCGGCTTTGCCTCCAAGGCTCTGATCGACGAGAAAACCTATGGCGAGTGGTACGACCGCTCGATCAAGGATCCCGAGGGCTTTTGGGCCGAACACGGCAAGCGCATCGACTGGATCAAGCCCTTCACCAAGGTAAAGGACGTGTCCTTCACCGGCGATGTCCATATCAAGTGGTTCCAGGACGGCACCTTGAACGTGTCGGCCAACTGCCTGGACCGCCATCTGGCCACCCGCGGCGATCAGACCGCCATCATCTGGGAAGGCGACGACCCCAACGAAAGCGCCCACATCACCTATCGTGAACTGCACGAGAAGGTCTGCCGCCTGGCCAACGCCATGGAAGGGCTGGGCGTCAAGAAGGGCGACCGCGTCACCATCTATCTGCCGATGATCCCCGAAGCCGCCGTGGCCATGCTGGCCTGCGCCCGCATCGGCGCCATCCACTCCATCGTCTTCGGCGGCTTCTCGCCGGACAGCCTGGCCGGCCGCATCCAGGACTGCGACAGCTCCCTGCTGATCACCGCCGACGAAGGTCTGCGCGGCGGCCGCAGGGTTCCGCTGAAGGTCAATGCCGACAAGGCGCTGGAAACCAGCTGGAGCGTCAAGAACGTCATCGTCGTCAAGCGCACCGGCGGCGACGTTCACATGGTGGCGGGCCGCGATCACTGGTACGAGGATCTGGTGGCCAAGGCCGCTCCGACCCATACCGCCGCCGAGATCAACGCCGAGGACCCGCTGTTCATCCTCTATACCTCGGGTTCGACCGGCAAGCCGAAGGGCGTGCTGCACACCTCGGGCGGCTATCTGGTCTATGCCTCGATGACGCATCAGTACGTCTTCGACTATCAGCCCGGCGACATCTATTGGTGCACCGCCGACGTGGGCTGGGTCACCGGCCACAGCTACATCGTCTACGGCCCGCTGGCCAACGGCGCCACCACTCTGATGTTCGAAGGCATTCCGAACTATCCGGACAGCTCGCGCTTCTGGCAGGTGGTGGACAAGCACAAGGTCTCCATCTTCTACACCGCCCCCACCGCCATCCGCGCCCTGATGCGCGAAGGCGAAGGCCCGGTGAAGAGCACCAGCCGCGCTAGCCTGCGTCTGCTGGGCTCGGTGGGCGAGCCCATCAATCCGGAAGCCTGGCTGTGGTATCACAAGGTGGTCGGCGACGACCGCTGCCCCATCGTCGATACCTGGTGGCAGACCGAAACCGGCGGCATCCTGATCACCCCGCTGCCGGGCGCGACGCCGCTGAAGCCCGGTTCGGCCACCCGTCCGTTCTTCGGCGTCAAGCCGGTGATGGTCGACGCCGCCGGCGTCGAGCTGGACGGCGCCACCGAAGGCAATCTGTGCATCGCCGACGCCTGGCCGGGCATGATGCGCAGCATCTACGGCGATCACGAGCGTTTCGCCCAGACCTATTTCAGCACCTATCAGGGCCTGTATTTCACCGGCGACGGCGCCCGCCGCGACGAGGACGGTTACTATTGGATCACCGGCCGCGTCGACGACGTCATCAATGTGTCGGGCCACCGCATGGGCACGGCGGAAGTGGAATCCGCCCTGGTCGCCCACGCCAAGGTGGCCGAGGCCGCCGTGGTGGGCTATCCCCACGACATCAAGGGCCAGGGCATCTATGCCTATGTCACCCTGGTGGCCGGCGTGAACCCCACCGAGGATCTGCGTAAGGAGCTGGTGACCTGGGTCCGCAAGGAAATCGGCCCGATCGCCACACCCGATCTGATCCAGTGGTCGCCCGGCCTGCCGAAGACCCGTTCCGGCAAGATCATGCGCCGTATCCTGCGCAAGATCGCCGCCAACGAGTACGAGGCTCTGGGCGACACCTCGACCCTGGCCGATCCGACCGTGGTCGAGGATCTGGTCGATAACCGCATGAACCGCTGAACGGTTTTCATGGTCGAAAGAATGACGGCGGAGAGGAAACTCTCCGCCGTCATTCTTTTGCCGGCTCAGAACCCTTCCAGCACCAGCTTGCCTCGGCTTTTGCCGCTTTCCAGTAAGGCATGAGCCTTTTTCAGATTGGCGGCGTTGATGACGCCAAGGCTGTCGGCCACCGTGCTGCGCAAGACGCCCTGGTCCACCAGTCCGCCGACTTCGGTCAGCAATTCGTGCTGGCGGATCATATCGGCGGTGCCGAACAGCGGACGGGTGAACATGAATTCCCAATGGATCGAAACGCTCTTCCGTTTGAACAGCTTGATGTCCAGCGCCGCCGGATCGTCGATCAGCCCGAAACGGCCCTGAGGCGCCAGTACTTCGGCGATCTGCGGCGCATGCTGGTCGCTGGCGTTCAGCCCCAGCACCAGATCGGCGGCGGCGACGCCCCGGGCCTGAAGCTGGGCCGGAAAGGGCCCGGAATGGTCGATGACGTGATGCGCCCCCATGCTCCGGCACCATTCGGCGGTTTCCGGACGCGAGGCGGTGGCGATCACCGTCGCCCCGGTCAGCTTGCGGACCAACTGAATGGCGATCGATCCGACGCCGCCAGCGGCGCCGACGATCAGCACAGACCGTTTTTCATCCGCCGAACGGCGCAATTCCAGCCGATCGAACAACAGCTCCCAGGCGGTGATGGCCGTCAGCGGCAAAGCCGCCGCCGCTCCGAAGCCCAAAGACGACGGCTTTTTGCCGACGATGCGTTCGTCCACCAGATGGAATTCGGCGTTGGTGCCCGGACGGTCCAGGGTTCCGGCATAGAACACCTCGTCCCCGGGCTGGAACAGGCCGACGTCCGGCCCCGTCTCGACCACCACTCCGGCGGCGTCGAACCCCAACTGTTTCAGAGCCCCGGCGGGATCGGCGCCCTTGCGGACCTTGGTATCCACGGGATTGACCGACACGGCCTTGACCGACACCAGCAGATCGCGGCCTTTCGGCGACGGACGTTCCGCTTCGGCATCGATCAGGGCGTTGGCGTCTTCGATGGGCAGGCTGTGGCGATAGCCGACAACACGCATGGGAGTTCTCCAGGCAAAAGTCTTCACTGGCCACAGATTTTGCCCCTATAATCGTTTTCGGCAAGTACGCACAATTTTTGCCAGTAGTACCCTGAATTGTACTAATGGAGATTTCCTTGGCTCACGACCGCTATGACTGCGTCGCCGGCTGCGCCGTCGAAGCCACGCTGGACCTGATCGACGGTAAGTGGAAGGGCGTCATCCTTTACCACCTCAGCCAGAACGGGCTGCGTTTCGGCGAGATGCGCCGCAAATTCCCCAACATCACCCAGCGCATGCTGACCAAGCAGCTGCGTGAATTGGAGGAATCCGGTCTGATCACCCGCACCGTCCACGCCCAGGTGCCGCCGCGGGTGGATTACGCGCTGTCGCCCTTGGGAGAATCCTTGAGGCCTGTTATTGATGCCCTGAAACAGTGGGGAGACGCCTTTCTGGCGCGGAAGCAAGCAGCATGAGCAAAGCCTTCACCAAGGAAACCGACGACGATGACGACCTGGACGCCGGCGCTCCCCCGCCGCCGCCCGGCGGCAAGAACTATCTGACCCCCGGCGGCTTTCAGCGGCTGCAGGATGAATTTCACCACCTGATGCGTGTCGAACGGCCCAAGGTGGTGGAAGTGGTGTCGTGGGCCGCCGGCAACGGCGACCGTTCGGAAAACGGCGATTACATTTATGGCAAGAAGCGCCTGCGCGAGATCGACCGCCGCATCCGTTTCCTGACCAAGCGCCTGGAAATCGCCCATGTGGTCGACCCGCAGATGCAGAAAAACCGCGAACAGGTGTTCTTCGGCGCCACGGTTCTGTACGCCAACGGTCGCGACGAGGAAGTGACCATCACCATCGTCGGCGCCGACGAGGCGGAATCCGACAAGGGCCGCATCAGCTGGCTGTCGCCGGTAGCCCGCGCCCTGTTGAAGGCCTACGAAGGCGACGTGGTGGACGTGCGCACGCCGGCAGGCATCGACAAGCTGGAAGTGCTGAAAATTACGTATCCGGAATAGTGTCCGCTCAAACCCCGTAGCGGCGGCGGATATGGGCGATCAGGCCGCCGACGCCATGCTCGACCATCGAGAAAACCTCCTCGAAGCCGTGTTCGCCGTAATAGGGATCGGGAACCTCGTCTGGGCCGTCATAGCCTTCGGCGAAATCCATGAACAAGTGCAGGCGGTCGTGAAACGGCGCAGGGCACAGGCGGCGCAGGGCGTCCAGATGGCCCCGGTCCATGGCGGCGATGATGTCGAAGGTTTCAAAATCAAGCGCTGCAATCTTGCGGGCGCGCAAGTCCGACAGGTCGACGCCATGTTTCAGAGCCGTGCGCTGGCTGCGGTGATCGGGCGGCTCTCCGGCGTGAAACCCTTGAGTTCCCGCCGAATCCACGTCGATCGAGGGAGTCAAGTCCAGTTCGGCGACGCGGTCGCGCATCACCCCGTCGGCAGTCGGCGAGCGACAGATATTGCCGGTGCAGACGAAAAGAACCTTGACCAACCAACCCTCCCATGCGGACCTTCTGCGTAAGATACCCTCAGCCGCCGAGGAATGCCATGACGTCAGGGCCGATTGTCATATTGACGGGTGCCGGGATTTCCAAGGAATCCGGTCTGGATACTTTCCGCTGCGAAGGCGGCGTGTGGTCGCGTTACAGCCTGGAAGACGTCTGCACGCCCCAGGGCTATCGCCGCAACCCCGATCTGCTGCATGATTTCTACAACGCCCGGCGCGCCCAGCTGACCGCCGGCGAAGTTCTGCCCAACGCCGCCCACGACGCCCTGGCCCGGCTGGAGCGGGGATGGCCCGACGGCGTTCTGATCGTCACCCAGAACATCGACGACCTGCATGAACGGGCCGGATCGCAAAACATCATCCACATGCACGGCGAATTGCTGAAGGGCCGCTGCGAGGCTTGCGGCCGGGTTCTGGACTGGCCCGGCGAGATGTCGGTGGACAGCATCTGCCCCGCCTGCGAAACCGTCGGCCGGGTCCGCCCCCATGTGGTGTGGTTCGGCGAGGTGCCGCTGGAGATGGACCGCATCTTCGCCGCCCTAGAGCGATGCGCCCTATTCCTGTCCATCGGCACTTCGGGCAACGTCTATCCGGCGGCGGGGTTCGTCGCCCATGTGCGCGAACGCACCGACGCCCTGGCGCTGGAGCTGAACCTGGAGCCGTCGAAAGGCGCCACCCTGTTCCACGACACCCTTTACGGCCCGGCCACCCAGGTGGTGCCCGATTTCGTCGACCATCTGCTGAAGGGCGAGCTTTAGCCTATTTCCGCCGTTGATCGCGAATCGGCAGCAACAGCCAGGGCACGGCGGCCAGGGCGGCGGAATAGATCACCGGCAGTCCGGCGCGATAGGCGGTGATAAACATGAACAGCCAGCCGATGACCTTGCCGCGCATGGGCAAAGCGTCGGCAAGTATTATCAGCCGCCGCAGGGCGGAGGCGCTTTGATGGGCCGGATATGGGTTCGTCTGCTCCCTCATAACGCCGCATCCTATGCGAAGTCTCGCCTGGAAGGGAGGGGAGATGTATCCTGAGCGGACTATGGCGGAAGGAAAAAGCATGCAGACACGGCGCGACTGGCGGGAAGAGCTGATCTGGGCGGCGGGATTCGTCGCCGTTTACGTGATTCTGGACTGGCTGAGCTGGATCCAACCCTATAACGGCCTGGACATCACGCCGTGGAATCCGCCGCCGGGCCTGATCCTGGCCTTTCTGCTGCGCCGGGGGTTGCGCTATTTCCCTCTGCCGTTCCTGGCCGCCCTGGTCAGCGAAGCGGTGGTCCGCCATTTCAGCGCCCCCTTGCTGCCCACCTTGTCGGCCAACGTCATCGAATGCGGCGGCTATGTGCTGGCCGCCTGGATGCTGCGCCGTCTGTGGCCCATCGACCCCCGCCTGACCTCGCTGAAGGACGTCACGCATCTGATCGGCGTGGTGTTCGTCATCAGCCTGATCACCGCCAGCGGCTTCATCGGCAGCTACAGCCTGGCCGACGTCATCCCCGCCGACGACACGGCCACCGTCTGGCTGCGCTTCTGGATCGGCGACATGATCGGCGTGACCATTTTCACGCCGCTGTTCCTGACCATCGGCCAGCGCGAACCCAATCCCGGCCTGAAAACCAAAATCAGCGTGCCGGTCAGCATCGCCCAGGGCGTGGGCATTCTGCTGGCTTTGTGGAGCGTGTTCGGCGGCGATCTGGCCCAGCATCCGCAGCTTTATTATCCGCTCTTCGTCCCCCTGGTGTGGGTCGGTGCCTGGCACGGTCTTCAAGGGGTGACGGTGGCGCTGTTCGCCACCCAGGTCGGCATGATCGTCGCCATTCAGGAAGCCCATCTGGATACCGAAGCCCTGACCGAGGTGCAGTTCTTCCTGCTGGCCCTCAGCCTGACCTGCCTGCTGCTGGGCTCCATCGTCACCGAGCGACGCCGCGCCCGCCTGGAACTGCGCGACAGCCAGTTGCAGTTGAAGGCGGTGGTCGACGTCTCGTCCGACGGCGTGCTGACGCTGGACGAACTGGGCCGGGTGGAAACCGTCAATCCCGCCTTCGAATGGCTGTCGGGCCGCGCCGCCGCCCAAATGCTGGGGCTGCCCGCCGACCAGCTATTCCCGTCGCTGTCCAAGGCCATCGGCGGCAAGGGCGGTCTGTGCGCCCTCAGCCGTCCGGACGGCAACGTCTTCGAGGTCGAGGTGGCGGTGGGCGAGGCGCAGTTGTCCGACCGCAAGGTGCGTATCGCCTCGATCCGCCACAAGGATTAAAGAGGCAAAGCCGGCCGAGAACCGGCTTCAGGCCGGCGCGGGCTTCAAGCCTTATCTTCCGCCGCCGGCAGATGGATGATGAAGGTGGTGCCTTCGCCGGGCACCGACGCGATCTCGATGCGGCCGCCGTGCAGCTCGACGAAGCTTTTCACCAGCGACAGGCCCAGACCGGCGCCGGTCTTGCGGGATTCGGTGTGCATGCCGCGCACGAAGCTGCCGAAAACCCGATGCTGCTCGTCGGCGGCGATGCCCTGGCCGGTGTCGGCCACGGTGAACACCACTTCCTCGCCGTGCGCCCCGCTCATGCGCGTGCCCGCCAGGGTGATCTGGCCGTGGGGCGGAGTGAATTTGACGGCGTTGGATAACAGATTGAACAGCACCTGACGCATGCGCCGCTCATCGGCGACGATCCAGCCGATATCCAGCGGGCAATCGAAATTCAGCACCAGCTGCTTTTCGCGGATGCGCTCGCGGGTCAGCTGCAGCACCGACGTCAGCATGGCGTGGATGTCCATGGCGTTCAGGCTCAGCGTCATCTGACCGGCCTCGATGTTGGCCAAGTCGAGAATGTCGCTCATCACCTGTAGCAGAGCGTGGCCGGCGGTGTTGATGCCGCGGGCATATTCGTGCTGACGCTTGTTCAGCTTGCCGAAATAATCCTCGGTCAGAATTTCCGAGAACCCGAGCACCGTGGTCAGCGGCGTGCGCACCTCGGCCGAGACGTTGGCGATGAACTCGCTCTTCAGACGGTCGGCGGCGGCCAGGGCTTCGTTGCGTTCCCGCAACGCACGCTCCACCCGCGCCGAGTCCGAGACGTCGAGCCAGGTGGTCAGCACCGCGCCGTCGGGCAGCGGCACCGAGGCGTAATCCAGGCTGGAGCCGTCGGAACGTTCGATGCGGCCATGCTTGGGCACCCGCTCCGAGAACAGCTCGATGATGCTGTCGCGCACCTCCGGCCAGTCGCCGGCCGAGGCGAAGAAATCGCGGTGATGGGCCACCAGGGCGGCGATATGCGGTTCGTCCGACAATTCGTCGGGCGACAGGTTCCAGATGCGGGTGTAAGCCGGGTTGTGCAGACGTAGACGCCCGTCCGACGAGAACACGGCGACGCCTTCGTGCAGATTGTCCAGGGTTTCCCGGTGCACCGCCAGCGAGGTCTTGTGGGAGCGTTCCAGAGCCAAGGCGTCGGTGACGTCTTCGTAGGTGAACAGCAGACCGCCGAAGGGATGGGCCGACACCACCCGGCGCAGGGTCCGCTCGTCCGGCAGATGCAGCAGGTCTTCCTTAGCCTCCAGCATCGAGGTAAAGCGCCGCAGTTCTTCTTCCTTATAGGCGCGGAAATCAGCGACTTCCGGCAGGCGGCGGTTCTCCCGCAGGATGTCGATGACATTGCCATAGGTAGGCTTGCTGGCCAGCCAGTCGGCATCCAGCCGCCACAGCATGGAAAACGCCGTGTTGAAAAAGGTCAGACGGGTGTCGCTGGAGAAGATGGCGATGGCGGTGCCCAGATTCTCCAGCACCTCGGCATGAGCGGCGACATGGCGCTCAACCTGGCTCTGCAGCTCTTCCTCATGAGTGCGGTCGATGGCCATACCCACGGTCATCAGCCCGTCGCCGCCGCCGATGGCCGGCAGCGGCGCCTCGGTCAATTCCACCAGACGCCGGGCGCCGCCGATCACCAGATGGAAACGTTCGCTGCGGGCGGTGCCGGCAGCGCGGGCGCGGGCGGCCAAAGCCCGGGCCTCGCGCATGGCCGGGCCGGGCACCAGTTCGGTCCCGGCCTCGACGGCGGCCTGGGAGGTTTCGGCATCCACCGCCCGGGCATAGGCCTGATTGCAGGCCACCAGCGTCAGGTCGCCGTCACGCAGCCAGACGGGAAGCGGCTGGGCGTCCAACAAGGCCCGCAAGCGATCGCGTTCGCCGCTGAGATCGTGGGTTTCCAAGGCCAGACGGTCGACGGCCACGGCGCCTTCGGTGACGTCGCGCACCCACAGAAGATCGGCCAGCGGTCCGCCCTCGGCATCCGACGCCCGGTTGGCCATCACCAGAACCCGGCGATTGCCGTCGCGTAAGGGAATCTCCATCTCGAAGCCGGTGCCGTGGCGGCGCAAAAGCCGCACGGAGGCGTCGAGCTGGGCCGAGTCCTCCTTGGAAAAACATTCGAGAATGTCGGAGAAGCTGGCCCCGGTGCCGCCATACAGCCCCAGCAGCACGGCCAGACGGCGCGAGCAATGTTCCGACAGCACGTCGTTGTTGGCCGACAGATCCCAGCGGTAATAGCCGTCGGGAGACGAGGCGAGAATTTCCGACAGGCGATCCTGTTCGGTTTCCAGGCGCATGGCCCGCTCGACGCTGTTGCGCAATTGGATGCGCAGCCACAAAACGATCGGCAGGAAAATCAGCGCCAGCAGCATCACCGAACCGATGGCCAGAGCCGCCGGGTCGTCGGGGTTCAAAGCCGGGCCATCGCCGCCGGCCTGGGCGCCGCCGGCTTGAGCGAAGGCCGGAGCGGCGGCCAACAAAACCGGCAATACGCCGCTGATGGGGAAAAGAAAAAAGCGCATCGGCACCGCCCAAGGGAAGCTGGCCCTCAGGGTGCCGCGAAGAGTCGCAAAAAACAAGGGCTTAGAGAGTATTCCCACCCCCTTCCCCATTTCTGGGAAAGAAGGTGGGAACAATATCCCCTACTCCGCCGCCTGGGCCGCCACCGGGTGGGGCAGACGACTGAGCATTTCCTTGGGCACCACTTGCCAGAAGCGGGCCTTCTCGCGGTGCCAATGCGCCAGGATTTCCTTGGCGTGAGGCGATCCGGTTTCCTGAACATGCTCGTTGATCAGGTCCAGCAGCTTCTCTTCCCAATACATCACTTCAAGCCGCTGATGGACCACCGACTCGGAATTGACGCGGTGCTCGAAATTGCCGTCCGAGTCGTAGACGAAGGCCATGCCGCCGGTCATTCCGGCAGCGAAATTGGCTCCGACAGCACCCAAAATGACGGCGGTGCCGCCGGTCATGTATTCGCAGCCGTTGGAGCCGCAGCCCTCGATCACCACGTCGGCGCCGGAATTGCGCACGGCGAAGCGTTCGCCGGCCTGACCGGCGGCAAACAGCTTGCCCGCCGTGGCGCCGTACAGGACCGTGTTGCCGATGATGGTGTTTTCGTTGGTCTTCAGCGGACTGGAAACCGACGGACGCACCACGATGGTGCCCCCCGACAGGCCCTTGCCGACATAGTCGTTGGAATCGCCGAAGACTTCCAGCTTCAGACCCTGCACGGCCCAAGCGCCCAGGGACTGGCCGGCGGAGCCGCGCAGACGCACGGTGATATGGCCCGGCTGCAAACCGAACATGCCATAACGCTTGGTGATCATGTGCGACAGCTTGGTGCCGACGGCGCGGTGGGTGTTACGCACTGTGTAGGACAGCTGCATCTTCTCGCCTTCCTCCAGCGCCGGGCGGGCGTCGGCGATCATTTGAGCGTCCAGGGTCTCGGGCACCTCGTTGCGCTCGACCTGAGTGCAATAGCGCGGCAGGCCGCCGGTGTCGGCCTGAGCCAGCAGCGGGTTGAGGTCAAGGTCGTCCAGATGGGCCGAACCGCGGCTGACCTGGGCCAGCAGGTCTGAGCGGCCGATGATGTCTTCCAGCTTCTTGACGCCCAGCGAGGCGAGAATCTCGCGTACTTCCTCGGCAACGAAGCTGAACAGGTTGACCACCTTTTCCGGCGTGCCGGTGAACTTGTCGCGCAGGGCCTTGTCCTGAGTGCAGACGCCCACCGGACAGGTGTTGGAATGGCACTGGCGGACCATAATGCAACCCAGCGCCACCAGCGAGGTAGTGCCGATGCCGAATTCTTCGGCGCCCAGCATGGCGGCGATGACGATGTCGCGGCCGGTCTTGATGCCGCCGTCGGTGCGCAGTTTCACCCGGTGGCGCAGACGGTTCAGCGTCAGCACCTGATGCACTTCCGACAAACCCATTTCCCACGGCAGGCCGGCGAACTTGATGGAGGTCTGGGGGGAAGCGCCCGTGCCGCCGACATTGCCCGACACCAGGATGATGTCGGCCTTGGCCTTGGCCACGCCGGCGGCAATTGTTCCGATACCGGAACGGCTAACCAGCTTGACGCAAACCTTGGCCACCGGGTTGATCTGCTTCAGGTCGTAGATGAGCTGGGCCAGATCCTCGATGGAATAGATGTCGTGATGCGGCGGCGGGCTGATCAGCATGACGCCGGGGGTGGCGTGGCGCAGCTTGGCGATTTCCACGGTCACCTTGAAGCCGGGCAGCTGGCC
Organism: Candidatus Sulfotelmatobacter sp.; assembly: GCA_035538795.1. GTDB lineage: Bacteria > Pseudomonadota > Alphaproteobacteria > Rhodospirillales > Magnetospirillaceae > JAJZGK01. Next base: position 109,050 of record DATLJS010000066.1, read on the forward strand.
GCCTTCGCCGGGCTTGGCGCCTTGAGCCACCTTGATCTCGATCTCGCGGCAGTTCTTCAGATATTCGGCGGTGACGCCGAAACGGCCCGAAGCCACTTGCTTGATGGCCGAATTGGCGTTGTCGCCGTTGGCCGCCGGCTTGTAGCGGGCCGGATCCTCGCCGCCCTCGCCCGACACCGACTTGGAGCCGATGCGGTTCATGGCGATGTTCAAGGTGCCGTGCGCTTCCGGCGACAGGGCGCCCAGGCTCATGCCCGGCGTGATGAAGCGCTTGCGCAGTTCGGTGACGCTTTCCACTTCGTCGGTGGAAATGGCGGCGCCGTCGGGGCGGTATTCCAGCAGATCGCGCAGGGAAATCGGCGGCAGTTTGCGCAGCCCTTCCGAATAGCGCTTATAGGTGGTGTAGCTGTCGGTGCTGACCGCCGTCTGCAGGGTATGGATCAGGGTACCGTCGAAGCTGTGGGTCTCGCCGCCGCGCCGCACGCGGTAGAAGCTGCCCACCGGCAGGGTGACGGCATCTTCCGACCAGGCCTTGCGGTGGATCTCAATCATCTTGTGCTGGATGCCGGTCAGGCCCAGACCGGAAATACGCGAGCTCATACCGGGGAAGAATTCGGCCACCAGGGCGCGGGACAGGCCCACCGCCTCGAAGCAATAACCGCCGCGATAGCTGCTGATCACCGAGATGCCCATCTTGGACATGATCTTCAGCAGGCCCTGATCAACCGCGTGCTTGTAGTTCTGGATGCATTCTTCCAGGCTTTGGCCGGCGAACAGGCCGCGGCGGTGGCGGTCGGCGATGGCTTCCTGGGCGATGTAGGCGTTGACCGTGGTGGCGCCGACGCCGATCAGCACGGCGAAATACTGAACGTCCAGGCATTCGCCCGAACGCACGTTCAGCGAGGTGAAGGTGCGCAGCTGCTGGCGGACCAGATAGGTATGCACGCCGCCGGCCGCCAGGATCATCGGAATCGGGGCGCGGCCCGAACCGATCTTCTCGTCGGTCAGAATGACGTGGGTGCAGCCGCCGCGCACGGCGTCCTCGGCCTCGCGCTGAATGCGCTTCAGGGCGTCGGCCAGGGCATGGTCGCCGCCTTCGGGATCGAAGGTGCAATCGATCTCGGCCGCCGTGTCGCCCATATAGGCGCGCATGGCGCGGAATTCGGCGGTGGACAGAACCGGGCTTTCCAATTGCAGCAGTTCACACTGGCTCTGGTCTTCATCCAGGATGTTGCCCAGATTGCCCAGACGGGTCTTCAGGCTCATCACCCGGCTTTCGCGCAAGCTGTCGATCGGCGGATTGGTGACCTGGCTGAAGGTCTGGCGGAAATAATGGTGCAGACCGCGATACTGATTCGACAGCACGGCCAGCGGCGCGTCGTCGCCCATGGAACCCACGGCTTCCTTGCCGTCCTCGGCCATCGGCTGCAGGATCAACTCCAGATCCTCCATGGTGACGCCATAGCCGAACTGGCGGCGGCGCAACTCCTCAACCGACAGATCGGACGGCTCGACGGCGTTCTCGCGGATCAGGCTGTCCAACTGGGTGGATTTCTGCACCCACTGGCCATAGGGCTGACGGCCGGCCATCAGATCCTTGAGCGCGGTGTCCTTGTAGAACTTGCCGGCCTTCAGATCGATGCCGATCATCTGGCCGGGGCCGACGCGACCCTTTTCCACCACGTCCTGCTCAGCCAGACGAACCATGCCGGTTTCCGAGCCGACGATCAGCAGGCCATCGGCGGTGATGGTGTAGCGCATGGGGCGCAGGCCATTGCGATCCATGCCAGCGACGACCCAGCGGCCGTCGGTGGCGCACAGGGCGGCCGGGCCGTCCCACGGCTCGATGACGCAATTGCAATACGAGAAGAACTCGCGATGCAGCTGGGGCATGGTGGCGTTGGATCCCAGGGATTCCGGCACCAGCATGGATTTCACCATGGGAGCGTCGCGGCCGGCACGAACCATCAGCTCGAAAACGTTGTCCAGCGCCGCCGAGTCGGAGCCGCCGGCTTGCACCACCGGCTTGACGTCGGCGATATGGGCGCCCAGGGCTTCGCTGGCCAGCCGGGTTTCGTGGCTTTTCATCCAGTTCAAGTTGCCGTTCAGCGTGTTGATCTCGCCGTTATGGGCAAGCATGCGGAAGGGCTGGGCCAGACGCCAGGTGGGGAAGGTGTTGGTGGAATAGCGCTGGTGATAGATGGCGAAGGTCGAGACGAACCGCTCGTCCAGCAGATCGGGATAGAACACCGACAGCTGCTCGGCCAGGAACATGCCCTTGTAGATCACCGAGCGGCAGGACAGCGAACAGATGTAGAAGTCAGCGATATGCTCGGCCAGCACCGCCTTTTCGATGCGGCGGCGAATGATGTAAAGCTCGGTCTCGAAGGTCTGCTCGTCGACATTGCGGCTGTTGGCCACCATGATCTGCTCGATCTCGGGACGGGTGGCGTTGGCCTTCTCGCCGATCACCGAGACGTTCACCGGCACCTGACGCCAGCCGTAAATGGTGTAGCCGAACTTCAGAATTTCCGTTTCGACAATGGAACGACAACGCTCCTGGGCGCTGAGGTCGGTCTTCGGCAGGAAGCACATGCCCACGGCCAGACGGCCGGGAACCGGTTCATGACCCTGATGGCGGATGTGGTCCTTGAAGAAATCCTGAGGAATCTCAACGTGGATGCCGGCGCCGTCGCCGGTCTTGCCGTCGGCGTCGACGGCGCCGCGATGGAACAGCACCTTCAACGCCTCGATGCCGGCGACCACCACCGAGCGGCGGGGCTTACCGTCCAGCGCCGCCACCAGACCGACGCCGCAGGCGTCGTGGGGCTTGGTGTCGATGCCCGCGGCTTCCAGCAGCTTGGCGTTTTCCAGATACTCGGCAACGAATTGCTCGCCGTGGTTCTGGCTCATGGCACTCTCCTTCGCGTAAGGGGCTGGCCCCTAAAAATTGAGTCTGTATTCAAAAAAAGCGGTATCAGGCGGCGAAACCCTGGAACGGGCCGACATGACCGGGACGGGCTTCGACCCGTTCCAGCCAGGCTTCCACCCGGGGATAGACGGACATGTCGATTCCGGCCTCGGCACCGACGCTGCAATAGCCGTAAAGAGCTAAGTCGGCGACCGAGAAAGCCCCGGCCAGCCAATCCCTGCCGCTCAACTGGCGATCCATCGCCGCCAATCCGTCCCGGGCGTTTTCCAGCCGGTGGGCATAGACGTCGGCGCGGGTGGCATCCCGCCCGGTCTTCTTGAAGAAGCGGGCGGTGCCGATGGTGCACTCGATCATGTTTTGCTCGAAGAACATCCAGCGCAGCACTTCGGTCCGCGCCAAGCGGTCGGTCGGCAACAAGGCCGTGCCATCCGCCAGATAGAGCAGAATGGCGTTGGACTCCGCCAGACAGGTGCCGTCTTCCAATTCCAGCACGGGAATGCGTCCAGCGACGTTCTTCGCCATGAAGTCGGGCTGCCGGGTTTCCCCGGTCATGATGTCCTTGCGCACCAGGCGAACCGGCAGGCCAAGATGCGACAGCAGCAGCCGGATCTTGTAGCCGTTGCGCGACAAAGGATCGTCGTAAAGCGTGAGCATGATCCTCTCCCGTCTCCTCAAGCCCGCGCGGCGCGCTGGGAGGAGGCAGGCAGCTTGTCGTCCTGGCTCTGGATATAGTCGTGAATGGCGGCCGCCGCGTCGCGCCCGTCGCGGATCGCCCACACCACCAGCGAAGCGCCGCGGGCGATGTCGCCGGCGGCGAACACGCCCGGCAGGGTGGTCATCTGGGTCTTGTGGTCGACCTTGACGGTGCCCCAGCGGGTGACGCCCAATTCGCGGTCACCGAACATGCCGGGCACGTCTTCGGGATCGAAACCCAGGGCCTTGATCACCAGATCGGCCTTGATCTCGAATTCCGAGCCCTCGACCTTGGTGGGAACCTGACGGCCCGAGGAATCGGCGGTGCCCAGATGCATGCGCACGCAACGCACCGCTTCGGCCTTGCCCACGCCCAGCACCGCTTCCGGCGCCGTCTGCCAGACGAATTCGACGCCTTCCTCCTCGGCGTGCGCCACTTCGCGCTGAGAGCCGGGCATGTTGGCCCGGTCGCGGCGATAGACGCATTTCACCGATTTCGCTCCCTGGCGGATGGCGGTGCGCACGCAGTCCATGGCGGTGTCGCCGCCGCCGATGACCACCACGTCCTTGCCGTCGGCGTTCAAGGTTCCGTCGTCATAGGCGGCGATCTTGTCGCCCATGCCGACCTTGTTGTTGGTGATCAGATAATCCAGCGCGGCATGGACGCCCTTCAGATCAGAGCCCCGCACGTCCAGCTCGCGGGCCTTGTAGACGCCGGTGGCGATCAGCACGGCGTCATGCTTACGGCGCAACTGGTCCAGGGTGGCGTCGCGTCCGACGGCGAAGTTGAGATGGAAATGCACGCCGCCTTCGGCCAACAGCCGCGTCCGACGCTCGACCACGTCCTTTTCCAGCTTGAAGCCGGGAATGCCGTAGATCATCAGGCCGCCGGCGCGGTCCTGGCGTTCGTAGACATGCACCTGATAGCCCTGGCGGCGCAACTGGTCGGCGGCGGCCAGACCAGCGGGACCGGATCCGATGATCGCCACCGATTCGGACCGTTCGCGCAAGGGACGGGCCGGCTTGACCCAGCCTTCGGTCCAGGCGGTGTCGGTGATGTATTTTTCCACCGAGCCGATGGTGACCGAGCTGTGCTTGCTCTGCTCCAACACGCAGGAGCCTTCGCACAGGCGGTCCTGCGGACAGATGCGGCCGCAGATTTCCGGGAAATTGTTGGTGGCCGACGACATGGCGTAGGCTTCTTCCAGACGGCCGGAAGCGGTCAGCATCAGCCAATCGGGAATGTTGTTTCCCACCGGGCAATGAATCTGGCAGAAGGGAATGCCGCACTGCTCGCAACGAGAGGCCTGAGCGCCGGCCTGATCTGGCACGAAGCCTTCGTAGATCTCGTTGAAATCGGTCTTGCGTTCGCCCGCCCCGCGCTTGTTGGGCATGACTTTGGCAAGGTGGGTGAACTGCAGCATCTTCGACGGCATGGCCGGTGTTCCCTTGATGAAAAGGCTCTCCTGCAAGGCAGGCGGGGTTCTTGATAATCCGAAAACCGGCCCGAATCCAGGAAAAAGACAACATTATGTCAGTTTAGCTGACCTAGTTATTGCACCCCAAGCTAAGTCATCTTCTGGACACGATATGGAACCAATCAGCAGCCGTGAAATAGGTATCAAACCGGACCTATTTCACGGCAATTAACAAGACGATCCGGCTATGCTATAAACCCAGCCCCAGGGGGTAGGTCGCCTTGCATCCACTAGAATTTGTAGATGTTGTCATTCTTGCTCTAACCGAGGGCGTAGCCGGGATTCTGCCTTTGGACGAGTCCGGTCATCGTGCCTTGTTGGCGGCCTATAGCGGCTGGAAAGCCGGATCCATCCTGGTGGCCATCCAGGCCGGCACCTTACTGGCGCTGGTGGCGTGGCTGTGGCGCGACATGATTTTCATCGGCCAGGGGCTGTGGAAACTGCGCAAGGCCAGAGTCGAACCCGGCACCCGCCTGCTGGTCAAGGCCCTGGTGGCCGCCCTGCCCTGGATCGTCATCGTCGAGGGCTGGCTTGGCCGGCTGGAGGCCCATCTGGCCGTGGTCGGCGTGTTGACCATCCTTTCCGCCCTGGCGATGGGCGTCATCGACCGCATGAGCATGACGGTCAAACGCATCGAACATCTGTCCCCCACCGCCGCCACCGCCATGGGGCTGGTGCAGCTGGCCGCCATTCTGCCCGGTGTCGGCCGCGTCGCCGCCGCCTTGACCATGGGCCGCATGATCGGGCTGGAAAGGCCCGCCGCCTATCGCTTCGTGCTGCTGGCCTCGGTGCCGGTGTTGCTGGTCTCCACCATCCGCACCACCTTCGATTATTCCCTTCAGGGCGTCGGCCCGGGCAGCGGCGATCTGCTGGCCCTGGCCCTGACCTTCCCGCTGGTGCTGCTGGCGATCGCCCTGACCCAGGCCTGGATCTCGCGGGCCAGCCTGTCCCTGTTCGCCATCTATCGGCTGGCGCTGGGCGTGCTGATGATATGGATGGCCTTTTAGGCCTTTTGCCTCCCGCTTCCCTTGGTCATATATTACACTCATATGACATAACGGAACCCCATCCCGCTTTCGGAGGTCCATCATGAGTCCCATCTCCTCCGACGCCCTGGCCGCCTATTGGTCGGCCCCCGAGATCGCCATCAACCTGCTGATCTTCGCCAATCTGATGGGGGCTTTGTTCCTAGGCCTGCTGGTGGGATACGAGCGCAGCTATCACGGCCGCGCCGCCGGCATGCGTACCTATGGGCTGGTCTGCGTCGCCTCAGCGGCCCTGACCATCGTCAGCGGTTATCCCGGCTATTGGTTCGGCGGCCATTCCCTGACCTCGGGAGTGACGGTGGGCGATCCCACCCGCGTCATCCAAGGCATCGTCACCGGCATCGGCTTCCTGGGCGCCGGCGTCATCATGAAGGAAGGCTTCAACATCAGCGGCCTGACCACCGCCGCCTCGATCTGGGCGGCGGCGGTGATCGGGGTGACCATCGGCCTGGGCTTCTATGCCGCCGGCATCCTGCTGGCGGTCATCGCCGCCCTGTTCATGCTGTGGGGATCGCGGCTGGAGCAATGGCTGCCGTCGCGGCCCGCCTTGGCGGTCAGCATGCGCTTCCGCCCCGGCTTCCACCCCCACGAACAGGTCTTGCGGCGCGTCGCCAAGGAACGCGGCTACGACATCGCCGGCGGCACCCTGTCCATCACCAATCAGGACGGCCAAGCCGAATGGCACTTTGTCGCCATCCGCCGCCACAAGGATCAGGGCGAAACCCTGTCGGCCATCGCCGAGGAACTGGCGGGGTTCAGCGGCGTGGAATCCTACTCCATCTCGCACGCACGAAACTAAGACGCTATTCTTGGCGGATGAGACTCCGCTTGATTGCGCTCAGCCTTCTGCTGACGGCCGCCTGGACCGCCGCCGAAGCCGCCGAACCGTCCGCCTTGCCGCCGGCTTTGACGCCTCAGGGGCAAGCGCGGGTGAAGGCGCTTGCCCCGGACGGCGTGCTGACGCTGGAAGACGGGCGCATGGTCAAACTGGCCGGCATCGAACTGCCCCGGCCTTTGCTGAACGGCAAGGGCGCCGCCAGACCCCAGGCTCAAGACGACGCCGGCAAATTGCTGGCGGCCTTGACCGCCGGACAGCCGCTGATTCTGTCGGGCGAGGCCGGGCCTGACCGCTGGAACCGTCTGCCGCTTCAGGCCGCGACCGCCTCCGGGCAGTGGCTTCAGGCCGAACTGCTGTCGCGGGGTCTAGCCCGGGTGGTCCCCGAGGCCGATCAGAACGACAATCTGCTGGACCGCCTGCTGGCCGCCGAGAATTCCGCCCGCCGCGCCCACCTGGGCCTGTGGGCCGACCAGGCGTTCCGCGTCAAAGCCCCCGACGAAGCCGGGCAATGGCTTGACAGTTTCCAGGTGTTTGAAGGCCGTGTCGCCTCGGCCAATCTGGCGCGGGGCTATGTCTATGTGAATTTCGGCAAAGACCGGCGCCAAGACCTGTCGCTGAAGATTCCCCGCGGCGTGCGCAAGGCGCTGCCGGGCGACCCCCTCGGCCTGGCCGGGCGGCAGGTGCGGGTGCGCGGCTGGATCGGCAAAGGCGTCGGGCCGATGATCGAAATCCGTCATCGCCGACAGATCGAATTGCTAGATGGCGTTTGGCCCGCCAGAATGGAAAACGAAGCTCCCCGCCAAAGCGCCAGGGAAAATCCACCCAGGGAAAGCGCACCATGAAAACCGAGCAACCGGCCCAGGGCGGTCTTTATCCCGCCATTTCCCCGCACCAGCACGGCTGGCTGCCGGTGGGCGAACGCCACCGCCTGTACTGGGAAGAGTCCGGCAATCCCCTGGGGATGCCGGTGGTCTTTCTACACGGCGGCCCCGGCGGCGGCTGTTCACCCATGCATCGGCGTTTCTTCGATCCCCAGTTCTACCGCATCGTTCTGTTCGACCAGCGGGGCGCCGGGCGATCCTCGCCCCATGCCTGCATCGAGGACAACACCACCGCCCATCTGGTGGCCGATCTGGAAAGCCTGCGGGAATCCCTGAACATCGAACGCTGGCTGGTCTTCGGCGGATCGTGGGGCAGCACCCTGGCCCTGGCTTACGGACAAACCCATCCCGGCCGCTGCCTGGGCTTCGTTCTGCGCGGCGTCTTTTTGTTTCGCAAGACCGAGGTGGAGTGGTTCCTGAACGGCATGGGCCGCATTTTCCCCGAAGCCGCCCGCGCCTATTTGTCGTACCTGCCCGAAGCCGAGCGCCAGGATCCCCTGGCCGCCTATCATCGCCGCCTGACCGACGCCAACCCGCTGGTGCATATGCCCGCCGCTCAAGTCTGGTGCCGCTATGAAGAGGCCTGTTCCCGCCTGATTCCCGAATCCGGCGACGGCCGCCCGTCGCCCGCCGCCCTGTCCATGGCACGCATCGAAGCCCATTACATGGTCAACAACGGCTTCATGGCCGACAACCAGCTTCTGCACGGCCTGCCACGCCTGCACGGCCTGCCCGCCGTCATCGTTCAGGGCCGCTACGACATCATCTGCCCCATGACCAGCGCCGACGAACTGACCCGCGCCTGGCCGGGCGCCGTCTTGCATGTGGTTCCCGACGGCGGCCACTCGGCCCTCGACCCCGGCATTCTCCGCGCCCTGGTCGCCGCCACCGACCAGTTCCGGAACCTGTTGCAGCTTCCTTGATCAGACCCCCCGCCCCATGCGATAACCCCGCCTGGGCGCCCGTAGCTCAGCAGGATAGAGCACAGGATTCCTAATCCTGGGGCCACTGGTTCGAATCCAGTCGGGCGCACCAACAAATTCAAAGGGTTAGGTCTGTGATGGGCCTAACCCCTTTTGCTTGGGGTATCCCCAGGAATGAGCGGAGCACTGCAAGTTTGTCCCAAGAGACTGCTTGAAAATTTGCCCCGGCGAGGCAACTAGCGCGGCTTTCAAGAACCAGAGCGCAGCGGACCTGGGGTCCGAGGACAGGAAACACAGATATCGTCCGCACATGAACGGCTATTTGCGCTTTCCCGGCGAACCACCCACTCCCGGACACCTGCCCCCGGGCCGCCCGCCGATTAAGGGGAACGCCCGATCAGCACTTCGGCCAGCGGTGATGCAGCCATAGCCATTGGCCGGGGGTTTCCCGGATCCAGGCTTCCAAGCGTTCGTTGACGCGGCACATCAACGCAAAGGTGTCTTCGCTCCGATCGCCGCTGTCAGGCAACTCCAGAGGCGCCTCAAAAATGGCCCGGAACCGCACACCGGGCAGGCGCACGATATGCACCGGCACTACCGGGCATTGGAATTTCAGGGCCAGATGGGCCGCCGCCGGGGCGGTCATGACCTCGCGGCCGAAGAACGGCACGGCGATGCCGTCGTTCATCTTCTGATCCACCAGAAAACCCAGATGCATGCCCGCCTTCAAGGCCGCCAGCACCTGGCGGGCCCCCGCCGGGCCTTTGGGAATCATGCCTTCGACATCGCCGCCGCGGGCTTTGCGGAACAGACGGTCGATCCACGGATTGTTGGGCTTGCGGTAGATCACGCCCAAGGGCAGGCCCAGCCTGCCGGCCAACTGCATGGACAATTCCCAGCCGCCCAGATGCGCGCCCACCAGAAGACCCGGCTTGCCGTCGTCGCGCATGGCGTCGACGTGCTCGCCGCCGACAATCTCGACCCGGTCGTTGGCGATCTGGCGCATATGTGGGAATTCACCGACCGTACGGCCGAGATTGTCCCAAACCTGAAGCACGATCGCTTCGATTCCAGCATCGTCCAGGTCGGGAAAAGCAAGGCGCAGGTTCTGGCGGGCGATCAGGCTGTTTTTCAGCCGGGGTCCGACGGCGCGGGCGATAAAGCCGGCGATGGCCGAAGCCCTTTCGACCGGCAGAACGGCGAACAGCCCCCAGCCGGCATAAGCCGCCAGCGCCTCCGCCACATGGCGCAGACGCTGAAAATAGGTACGGACCATAGGGAAACAACTCCCAAACCAGAGCCGCCCGGCATCGTGAAGCCACGGGCATCAAATCTGTCAGGGAAGGGTCCAAAAGGTGGCTTCACGAACGAAGCGGCCGTGGGAGTACCCAACGAATTCGAGTGAGTAGATTAGCACACGGCCGTTGTCCCATTGCAAGGAAGCGCGTGTAACAAAGAGTTACCAATTGTCCAAAGTTGCCAGACGCCGTCGTTCCGCCGACGCGGCGCCAGCGGCAAGGCCGTTCCAGGCTAGCGCCCCTTGCTGAAATAACGCCGCCGCCGCGGACGACAGGCCCAGAGCAGAACTCCGCCCACCGGCGCCGCCACCAGCCATGCCGGCAAAGCCAGCAGCAACGCCGTCAGCGACGGCAAATCCTCGAACCGGGGCACCCGTCCCGACACCAGCAGCCAAATGTCCGCCGTCATCAGCCGGGCATGTTCGCCGGGAGCGAAAGCCAGCACCGCGTCCCCCGAAGCCATCAGCATGGCCAGAACCAGAAAGGCCCAGCCCACAACGCGACCGATACCCATGCAGCCCCCCACTTGGCCGGTCATTGCAATCCTGTGGAATACCACCCTTTGGTCTTGCCACAGATTGTTCACAAATTCAACGCGCGAGCCCGGCGGTAGGGGTTGCAATGCGTTTTGCTCTCGTATATTAATCCCGCTCCATTCCGTGCGGGCCGCGGAATTGCGGAGAGGTGGCCGAGCGGTCGAAGGCGCACGCCTGGAAAGTGTGTATACGTCAAAAGCGTATCGTGGGTTCGAATCCCACCCTCTCCGCCAATCTATTTTCTGAAAAATCAGTTCGTTAGATTGGCGCATCCGGCGATGCCGGCAGGTATCACGGCGGATATCCCCGGATTCTTCTTTTCCGCACGGACGGTCGGCGCGGAGCAAAAACGAGTGCGCGTTCCAGATCGTCTTGAATCAACGCCTTCTGATCACCGTCGCCCGACCGAAGGCGGGTTGGCGGAAGTCCAGGTTCGGATGATCTTTCAGACAGACGGCCAGATCCCTTGGCGGATCGTCGAAACCGTCGTCGGCCAAGGGAAAGGTGCCGTAATGCATGGCTAGGCTAACCTGGGATTCCAGGGTCAGACTGGCGGCCACCGCTTCCGCCGGATTGATGTGCACGGGCGACATGAACCAGCGCGGCGTATAGGCGCCGATGGGCAGCAGCGACAGGGTCATCGGCCCCAGCCGTTCGCGGATTTGCGCGAAATGCGGGCCGTCGCCGGTATCGCCGGCGAAATAGACTCTGCCCTCCTTGCTTTCCACCACGAAGCCGCCCCACAGGGTGGCGTTGCGGTCGAAAGGCGTGCGGGCAGAGAAATGTTCGGCCGGCACGTAATGAACCGTCACGCCCGGCGCGATCTCGTGGCTTTGCCACCAATCCAGTTCCACCATGCGGGCGGCGGCGCGGCGCGGCAGCGCCTTGCCGACATTGCGCCCGGTCAGCAGCAGCGGCCGGTGGCGCTTGGCCAAAGCGGCCAGGGTCGGACGGTCCAGATGATCGTAGTGATTATGGCTGACCAGCACCACGTCGATGGGCGGCAACTCGGCCAGGGAAAGAGCCGGAGGCCGCACCCGGCGCACGCCGATTCCCGGCATCGGCCCAACCCTTCGGGACCAGACCGGATCGGTTAGGATGTTCAGTCCGGCCATCTGCACCAGAACGGTGGAATGCCCCACCAAAGTAACGCGAATGCCGCCGTCGTCGACCCTCGCCGCCGGCCGGTCGGCGGGATCGTTGACGACATGGCGGGGCCAGCGGGGCCGCCGCCGCTTCATCATCCAGCGCAGGGCGGTGATGAAGCGGTGGTCGGATTCGCCGGTGAGATTGTGAAAGCTCACGTCCAATCGCCCATATCGACCGTTCGGGCCCGCTCTCAGGCCACCTCCAACGCGGGATAGTCGGTATAGCCCGCCGCCGTGCCGCCGTGAAAGCTTTCCGGCTTCGGCTCGTTCAGCGCCGCCCGCAACTGCAAACGCTTGGGCAGATCGGGATTGGCGATGAACAGCTTGCCCCACGACACGGCGTCGGCCTCGCCCTTGGCCAGCACCGCTTCGGCGTCTTCCCGGCTCAGGTTCTCATTGACGATATAGGCGCCGCCGAACTGCTTCTTCAGCTGCGGCCCCAGGCGGTCTTCGCCCAGATATTCGCGGGCGAACAGGAAAGCCAGCCCGCGGCGGCCGGCCTCGTGGGCGACATAGCCAAAGGTGGCGGCCGGATTGGAATCGCTCATGGTGTGGGCGTCGCCGCGCGGCGCCAGATGCAGACCCACCCGGTCGGCGCCCCACACGGAAATGGCGGCGTCGACCACTTCCAGCATCAGCCGGGCGCGGTTTTCGACAGAGCCGCCGTACTGGTCGGTGCGCTTGTTGGTGCCGTCCTGCAGGAACTGGTCGAGCAGATAGCCGTTGGCGCCGTGGATTTCCACGCCGTCGAAACCGGCTTTCTTGGCGTTCTCGGCGCCTTTGCGATAGGCCTCGACGATGCCGGGAATCTCCGACGTCTCCAGGGCGCGGGGCGTGACATAGGATTTGACGGGACGCACCAGGCTGACATGGCCTTCGGCGGCGATGGCGCTGGGCGCCACCGGCAGTTCGCCGTTCAGATAAAGGGGATCGGAAATGCGCCCCACATGCCAAAGCTGCAAAACGATCCGGCCGCCGGCCTTGTGCACGGCGCCGGTCACCAGCTTCCAGCCTTCGACCTGTTCGTCGGACCAGATGCCGGGGGTGTCGGGATAGCCGACGCCCATGGGCGTGACCGACGTGGCCTCCGTCAGAATCAGGCCGGCGGAAGCGCGTTGGGCGTAGTATTGAGCCATCAAGGCGTTGGGCACCCGGCCCTGGCTGCTGCGGCAGCGGGTCAGCGGAGCCATAACGACGCGGTTGGGAAGCTCGAAAGCGCCCATCTTGATGGGATCGAACAGCTTAGACATGGGAATTCCTTGGTCTCAAGTCTCGTTGCCTCTGAAGATAGGGCGGAAGTAACCCGAGGCAATGGGCGGCAAAGCTTCAAAATCTCTTCATAATGGTTCCAAGCTTGCGAGACGTAGGCTGTGCCTTCCTTTTTCTCGATGGGGGGTCCCAATGTCTCAATCCGCCGTGTCGGATCGCTTCAGCACGCAGCAGGGATTGCTGCCGACGCTGATGTTCGGTCTGGTCCTGATCGCCGGCATCGCTTATTCCGGGCAGCAGATGCTTGTCGATCTGTCCGCCGCCACCAGCATGGAAGCCATGCCCTACATCGTTTTGGGGATCGCGCTGCTGATCGCCTTGGGCTTCGAATTCGTCAACGGCTTCCACGATACCGCCAATGCCGTGGCCACCGTCATCTACACCAACTCGCTGCCGCCGTCGGCCGCCGTCGTGTGGTCGGGCCTGTGCAATCTGGCCGGCGTTCTGACCTCGTCGGGCGCCGTGGCCTTCGGCATCCTGTCGCTGCTGCCGGTCGAACTGATCCTGCAGGTGGGCAGCCAGTCGGGTTTGGCCATGGTCTTCTCGCTGCTGCTGGCGGCCATCCTGTGGAATCTGGGAACCTGGTATCTCGGCCTTCCCGCCTCCAGCTCGCACACCCTGATCGGCTCCATCATCGGCGTCGGCCTGATGAACCAGATCATGGCCCCGGCGGGCAGCGCCACCAGCGGCATCGACTGGAGCCAGGCCACCAAGGTCGGCTATTCGCTGCTGCTGTCTCCGCTGGTCGGCTTCGCCGCCTCGGCCCTGCTACTGTTCGCCGCCCGCAAGCTGCTGGCCAAAAGCGCCCATCTGTTCGAAGCCCCCGAAGGCCGCAAGCCGCCGCCGTTACTGATCCGCGGCCTGCTGGTCCTGACCTGCTCGGGCGTCAGCTTCGCCCACGGCTCCAACGACGGCCAGAAGGGCATGGGCCTGATCATGCTGATCCTGATCGGGTCGGTGCCCACCGCCTATGCCTTGAACCGCGCCGTCGAGCCCTCCTACGTCCAGACCTTCACCGCCGCCTCGGAACAGGCCATGGGGGTCTATGACCGTCTGGCCGGTTCCGGCGTGGCCATCGCCTCCGCCGACGAGGCGCGGACCGCCGTCACCGCCTATCTGCGCAGCCATCAGGCCGAACCGGCCACCGTGCCGGCTCTGCGCCGCCTGGGTTCGGAAATCGTCGCCAACGTCACCCAGTTTCCGTCCCTGGCCCAGCTTCCGGCCTCGCAGATGCCCAACATCCGCAACGACATCTATCTGGAATCCGACGCCCTGCGCCTGTTGAGCAAAAACCAGGACATCGCCGCCGCCGACCACAAGATTCTGGACACCTATAAAAAGAACCTGGATCACGCCACCCGCTTCATTCCGCCGTGGGTGAAGGTCGCGGTGGCCCTGGCCCTGGGGCTGGGCACCATGGTCGGCTGGAAGCGGATCGTCGTCACCGTCGGCGAAAAGATCGGCAAGGCCCATCTGACCTATGCCCAAGGAGCGTCGGCGGAACTGGTGGCCATGACGACCATCGGCCTGGCCGACGGCCTGGGCCTGCCGGTCAGCACCACTCACGTCCTGTCGTCGGGCGTGGCCGGCACCATGGCTGCCAACCGCTCCGGCCTGCAATGGGACACCGTGCGCAATCTGGCCTTGGCCTGGGTGCTGACACTGCCGGTTTCGATCGCCTTGTCGGGCGGTCTGTTCTGGCTGTTGCGCCACCTGTTCTAAAAAATCCGGAAAACGGGCGGAAGGGATTTTTCTTTCGCCCGTCTTTCCCTTCCGGTGCCCGTCGCCGCAAGATGGCCGGAAATGGAAAATCAGACCGCCAAAAAGCAAAACGGCGCCGATCGGCGCCGTCTTGATTTGCTTCTCTTGAAAGAGAATTTGGAGCGGGCGAAGGGATTCGAACCCTCGACCCCAACCTTGGCAAGGTTGTGCTCTACCCCTGAGCTACGCCCGCCCACTCCATCCGTACCGCCGTGTTCGGCGTCGTCGGGAGCCCGGATAATACGCAAAAACGCATGCCTTACAAGCCCTTTTTTAAAAAAATTGCGAAAGGACATTTTTCCGGCAAATCCTGGGCTATGATAAGGGCTTGCCAGCCGCTGGCGCGCGGTCCATCTATTAATCTTGGGGGCTCGGCGGGCATCCGGCCGGCTGGTCTGATCAATCAAGGAAACAGGTGAAGGGTATGGAACTTCTGTTCGGCAACGGCGCCAAGAAGGGCGGAACCAACGACATGATCGGGGGCTCCGGCGGCGGCGATCTAATCAAGGACAGCGATACCGCCCATTTCATGCAGGACGTCATCGAAGCCTCGATGCAGGTACCGGTGATCGTCGATTTCTGGGCGCCGTGGTGCGGCCCCTGCAAAACCCTCGGCCCCCTTTTGGAAAAGCTGGTCAAAGCCGCCAAGGGCACCGTCAAGCTGGTCAAAATCGACGTCGACGCCAACCAGGATCTGGCCGCCCAGATGCGCATCCAGTCGGTGCCGATGGTCTATGCCTTCGACCAGGGCCGCCCCGTAGACGGATTCAGCGGCGCCGTCGGCGAAAGCCAGTTGAAGGCCTTCATCGGCCGTCTGACCGGCGGCGCCGGCCATGAAGGCGTCGAAGACGCCCTGGCCCAGGCCAAGGCCCTGCTGGCCGAGGGACAGGTTCCCCAGGCCCAACAGATCTATCAGCAAATCCTGGCCGCCGATCACGCCAACGCTCCGGCGCTGGGCGGTTTCCTGCGCTGCCTGCTGGCGCTGGGGGAAACCGATAACGCCGCCGCCATGCTGGCCCGCCTGCCAGAGGAACTGGCCAAACATGCCGACATCGCCGCCGTACGCACCGCCTTGGAGCTGGCCTCGCAGGGCGAAGCCGGGGCGACCGCGGAACTGCGTCGCCGCCTGGCCCAGGACCATAACGACCATCAGGCCCGTTTCGATTTAGCAATGGCCTATTTCGCCACCGGCGAACGCGAAGCCGCCGTCGATGAGCTGCTGGAAATCGTCCGGCGCGACCGGGCGTGGCAAGACGACGGCGCCCGCAAGCAGCTTTTGAAATTGTTCGAGGCTTTCGGCCCCGGCGATCCTTTAGCAGCGGCGGGGCGGCGGCGGTTGTCGTCCCTGTTGTTCGCCTGAATTTCTGAAGGAGAGCGGTAATGGAGGAGCGGCCTTTTCATCCCAGGTTGGAAGATTTGCCCCAGATCCTGCCGATCTTCCCCTTGCCAGGCGTGCTACTGCTGCCCGAGGGCCGCTTGCCTTTGAACATCTTCGAGCCGCGCTATCTGGCCATGGTCCAGGACGCCCTGGGCTGGGGCCGGCTGATCGGCATGATCCAGCCCAGCAATCCCGAACCGGCCAAGGGTGCCGAGCCACATTTGTTCGAAACCGGCTGCGCCGGGCGCATCAGCTCGTTTTCCGAAACCGAGGACGGCCGCATCCTGCTGACCCTGACCGGGGTCTGCCGGTTCCGCATCCTGCGTGAGGTAGAAAGCCTGCGCGGCTACCGCCGGGTGGCCGCCGACTGGGGACGCTTCCGCGACGACCTGACCCTACCGCCCGAGCCCGAGATCGACCGCAGCCGCCTGCTCGGCGTACTGAAAGCCTATCTCAAGCTGCAAAACATCGAACTCAACTGGAACGCCATCGAAAGCGCCGGCAATCTGGCCCTGACCGTGTCGCTGCCCATGGCTTTGCCGTTCGAGCCCCGCGAGAAACAGGCCATGCTGGAAGCCGTCACCCCGGCCCAGCGGGGCGAAACCTTGCTGGCCCTTTTGGAAATGGCCGTGGCCGAGGCCACCGGCGGCCTGAGCATCATCAAGCAATAAGGACTGAACATGACCGAACGCACCCCCGGCGTCGACCCCAAGCTGCTGGAAATCCTGGTCTGCCCCTTGACCAAGAGCCCCCTGACCTACGACCGCGACGCCCAGGAACTGATCAGCGAAAAGGCCGGACTGGCCTATCCCATCCGCGACGGCATTCCGATCATGCTGGCCTCGGAAGCCAGAGAGATCTGAGGCCATGACCACGCCGACGGAAATCCGTTACGATAAAACGGCCAAGGTTCTTCACGTCACCTTCGACGACGGCGAATCCTTCGCCCTGCCCGCCGAACTGTTGCGAGTGGAAAGCCCCAGCGCCGAGGTTCAGGGCCATTCCCCGGCGCAAAAGCAACTGGTTGCCGGACGCCGCCATGTGGGCATCATCGGCATTGAGCAGATCGGTCATTACGCTGTCAAACTGACTTTTGACGATCTGCACGACACCGGCCTTTACACCTGGGAAACCCTGCGCCGCATGGGCGAGGAGAAGGACGCCCTGTGGCGGGCCTATCTCGACGCGCTGTCCGCCGCCGGACTCGGCCGCGATCCCTAAGAATATTATCTTCTTGTCATAAAACGTCCCTCCCCCCATTGAATCCAAGGGTGAGGAGTGTCACCCTTGGTCAGGCGGTTTCCCTGAAACCGTCGCAAAAGGGGGGAGAGGACGTCCATGCCAAGCGCTCAGTCTGCCAGAGGCGGACTGAAGGCCTTTGCGCCGGCCGTGGGCCTGCTGGTTTTCAGTCTGATCTGGAGTCTGGGGCTGACCCTGTGGCCGCGCCCCGGGCAACCCGTCGCCGCCATCTTTCCGCCGGCCAAGGCCGGAGCCGCGGCTTTTTCCGCCGCCGCCGCCGCCGGAGCCGAGAGCATTTTCTCCTTTGGCGGCTTCGCCTCGGTCGTCCTGACGCAATCTTCGAATCCCGATTTTCCCGCCCGTCTTTACGGCCAGGGCGCATTGATCGTATTGCGCGCGCCGCTGACCGGGCTTTGCCTGCAGCAGGAACAACGTCCATGACCAATCTTCAACGCATCCGCGCCACCACCCAACGCTTCTTGGAGATCTTTCTCTGGCTGCACCTGCCGCTGATCGCCGTCACCGGCGCCGTCATGGGCGGCGGCTGGGCGATGCCGTCCGCCGGCGCTTTGGTTCTGGCCGGCGGCGCCACCCTGACGGCCCGCACGGCGCCGCTGTCGGAAAGCGCCCGCTATGCGCAGAGCGCCGCCCTGATGGGCATGATCGCCCTGCTGGTCTACGAGCTGGACGGCAACGGCTGGCAGATCGACATTCACATGTATTTCTTCGCCGCCCTGGCCATCCTAACCGCCTATTGCTGCTGGCGCACCCTGGTGTTCGCCGCCGCCGTGGTCGCCGTCCACCATCTGCTGCTGAATTTCGTCTATCCGGCGGCGGTGTTCCCCAACGGCGGAGATTTCGGCCGGGTGGTTCTGCATGCGGTGATCGTCGTCCTGCAGACCGCCGTCCTCGGCTGGGTCGCCTATCACCTGAGCCGCTCGCTCGGCGAATCCGATACCGCCGTCGAGCAGGCCCGCCAAGCCCACGCCGAAGCCACCGAAGCCGCCCGCCAGCGCGACGAGGCCGCCAGCCGCAGCCAAAACCAAAAGGCCCAGGAAATGGCCGCTTTCGCCGACCAGTTCCGCAATACCGTCGGCCAGACCATCGCGCCGCTGTCGCAAAGCGCCCGGTCGGCCCGCATTTCGGCGCAGGACGTGGATCAGCGCCTGCACGAGATGGGCGAACGCCTGGACGAGGCCGCCGGCAGCGCCCAGGAAGTCACCGGCAACGTGGAAACCGTGGCCGCCGCCGCCGAAGAATTGTCGGCCAGCGTGCGCGAGGTCAACCGCTTCATCGAGGAATCCAGCGCCATGGCCGGATCGGCCGTGCGTGAAGTGGAAAAAACCAATGAAACGGTGGAAAGCCTGGCTTCGGCCGCTCACCGCATCGGCGACGTAGTCAACCTGATCCAGGACATCGCCAGCCAGACCAACCTTTTGGCCCTGAACGCCACCATCGAGGCGGCGCGGGCCGGCGAAGCCGGCAAAGGCTTCGCCGTCGTCGCCAACGAGGTCAAGCATCTGGCCAACCAGACCGCCAAGGCCACCGAGGAGATCGGCGCCCAGATCGGCGAAATCCAAAGCGTGACCAAAGGCGCCGTCGCCGCCATCCGCGACATCGGCGCCATCATCGGCCGCATCGAGCATGCCGTCGGCACCATCTCAGATTCCGCCGGCACCCAGAGCCAGGCCATCGAGGAAATCGCCCGCAGCGCCCAGCGCGCCGCCGGCGTGGTGGAAACCGTCAGCGGCAATGTCAGCCGGGTCAGCGGCGTCGCCCAGGATTTGCGCACCCTATCGGGCCAGCGCACCGCCGAAGCCGCGACCATGGCCGATCAGGCCGACGATCTGGTCCGTCATGTCGACGATTTCGTCGCCAAGATCCGCCAGGGCTGATGCCGCCTCTCCCCCTCCCCAGGATCATCTTCTCCGGAATCACCCCCTGGGGAGGGGAAGCGAAACCTATCCCAGATGCCGGAGAAACCAGTCCAGCGCCGCGCCGCTAGCAGCGGCGAAAGCCAACTGGTAGGGATCGAAATGCCCGCCGGGAATCAGGCAGAGCCGTTTGGGTTCCAGCGCCCGCTGGTAGGCCGCCAAGGCCAGATCGGTGGGCGTGACGTCGTCGCATTCGGCCACCACCATCAGAAGCGGCGTCGGACCGATGCTTGCGATGGTCAGGCCCGGCTCGTAGCCGCTGGCCAGTTCGCTTGACCGCAGCGTCACTGAATTCACCCAGGAAGGGGCGATGCCGGCCGCCGCCCGCCAAAAAGCCACCGCGTCGTCGCCGTTGTAGATACCCGGTTCGGCGCCCTCGGGAATCACCCGGCGACGCTGGGGCTCGGCGCCTTGCATGCGCCGCCGCCGGTCTTCGGCGAACTGACGGCGCACCTCGGGCGCCGATCCCGGCGGCACCCGACGCAGGAAGCTTTGACCGCCGCTGATGGTCGGCACCTGCGCCACCACGCAGGCCACCCGCCGGTCCTGAGCCGCCAGCGTCAGGACATGGCCGCCGCTGTAGCTCGACCCCCACAAGCCCAGGCGGGAAACGTCGATCCCCGGCTGCATGGTCATCCAGGTGACGGCGTCGCGCATGTCGGACACCTGCCGCCAGGGATCGATCTCGCCGCGCGGCTCGCCGCCGCTGGCGCCGAAATTCCGATGATCGTAGAGCAGAACGGCGAAACCGGCCTGGGCGAAGGCCTCGGCGAAGCGATCGACGAACAGCTCCTTTACGCAGGCGAAGCCGTGCGACATGACGATGGCCGGCAGATCGCCATCCCGCTGCGGGCGGTAGAACCAACCGACCAACGTTGCCCCCTCGGCTTCAAAGGTCACGTCGCGGCGGCTGAAAGCATAATGAGCGAACATCTTTTGCATCCTTTCCAAGAAGTCCCGATACGGGAACTATGGACCGGATACCGTGCCGTCCGCGTCGCCGGACCGGACAGACATTACGCCGAACCGGACAAATGCGAATGCCGGCCGGATTCAATGATCGGACGGATTCAAATACCGGCTGGGCGTTCGCCCCATGATGCGGCGGAACATGGCGGTGAACGCCGCCGGCGTTTCGTATCCCAGGTCGAGCGCCACCAGCGTCACCGCCTCGCCCGCCGCCAATCTGGGCAGGGCCGTCAGGATGCGCGCCTGCTGCCGCCATTGACGGAACGGCACGCCCAGTTCCCGCTCGAACAATCTGGCCAGGGTGCGGGCCGATGCACCTGTTTCCCTGGCCCATTCCTCCAGTCCCCGGTCCGAGGCCGGATCGGCCAGGATGCCGTCGCAGACCCGCCGCAGCCGGGGATCGCGCCCCACCGGCAGATCGAACGGCTGATCGGAAGCCCAGGCGATTTCATGCAGGATCAGTTCCATGATCCGTCCGTCGCGGCCTTCGGGCGCATAACCCGCCGGAATCGACACCGCCCGCTGCAGCAATTCCCGCAACAGGGGCGAGACATTGACCGCCATGGCCCGATCGGGAAAACCGGCCGGCACCGCCGAGGGCAGGACGAACACCGAGCGCAAGGCCACCGGCCCCCGCGCCGCCAGCCGATGGTCCAGACCCGGCGGCATCCACAGCGCTCGCTGCGGCGGCACCAGCCACAACCGGTCGGCCAAGCCGATCTCCATGACCCCGGACACGGCATAGATCAGTTGCCCCCGGTCGTGACGGTGAAAAGCCAGCCGATGGCCGTCGGGATAGGAGCGCGCCAAGGCGGCGACGCTCTGGCCCGGCAGGCGGCCCTCGGCGGGATCGACCACCGTCTGCATCGGACCCCGGGCCTTAAGGAGCGGGAAAGTCGCCGCGGTCCATCGAGATGTGGATCATCTCGCGGATGCGCAGCCACAACCGCTTCGACGCCCCACCGATGCGGCTTTCATTGAAGGACAGCACCTTTTCCGGCTGCACATTGTTGGCTTTCCACGAACCGCCCCGCGACAGGTGGTTGTTCATGATCGGCTGGAAACGGTCGATGCTGGAGGCGAAGCGGGCCTCGGGGCTCTTGCGCTCCTCGAATTCCTCCCACAAGGCGCGCAGTTCGCTTTCCTGATCGGACGGCAGCATGCCGAACAGACGGTCCGCCGCCTTCCGCTCGCGCTCGTATTTGTCGGCGTTGCCCTTGTCGTCGTAGATGAAGGTGTCGCCGGCGTCGATCTCGACCACGTCGTGAATCAGCAGCATCTTCATCACCTTGACCGCGTCCACCGGCTCGTCGGCATGTTCCGACAGCAGCAGGGCCATGACGGCAATATGCCAGCTGTGCTCGGCGTCGGTCTCGCGGCGGCTGGCGTCCACCAGCGGCGTATGGCGGATGATGCCCTTCATCTTGTCCAGTTCGGCGATGAAGGCCAGTTGGCGTTCCAAGCGTTCTTCCGGGGTCAAGTTCACAATCCCACTCCCCGCATCATCTTGGGCACTTCGCCCACCAGTCCCATGGCGTGGCGCATGAAAAACTTCTTCAGCTCCGGCATGCGGTTGACCGCCGCCAGTCCCAGGTCGCGGGCCCAGCGGACGGGCGCCACGTCGTTGGAGAACACACGCACCACGGCGTCGGTCAGCATCAGCATCTGCAGATTGTCGAAGCGCCGCCAGCGGGCATAACGCTCCAGCACCGCGCCGTTGCCCAGATCGATGCCCAGGCGTTTGGCCTCCACCAGCACCTCGGCCAGGGCGGCGACGTCGCGCAAGCCCATGTTCATGCCCTGTCCGGCCACCGGATGCATGCCGTGAGCGGCGTCGCCGGCCAGAACCAGACGCTGCGCCGTGTAGGCCTTGGCGAATTGCAGGGTCAGGGGATAGGCGAAGCGGTCGCCCTCGACCTTGATGTCCCCCAGGAAGGAACCGAAGCGGTGACGCAGCTCCCGCAAGAAGGCCCGGTCGTCCTGGACCATGATGTCGTCCACCAGATGCGCCTTTTCCGTCCACACCACCGACGAGCGGTTGCCCGGCAGCGGCAGGATGGCGAACGGTCCGGAAGGCAGGAAATGCTCCTGGGCGACGTCGTCGTGAGGACGCTCGTGGGCCACGGTGCAGACGATAGCGGTCTGGCCGTATTCCCATTTGGTGATGCCGATGCCGGCGCTTTCGCGCACCTGGGACCGGCGGCCATCGCAGGCCACCGCCAGCTGCGCCGAAATCCTGGTGCCGTCACCCAACACGGCGCCAACCCCGGCGGCGTCGCGGGTCAGCTCGGCCACCTGGGCCGGAGCGAACAGGCGCGCTTTCTTCAGGGTCGGCAGACGGTCCAGGACGGCGCGGCGGATGGCCCGGTTCTCGACGATCCAGCCGAAGGGATCCGATCCCAAAGCCTGATGATCGTAATGCAGGAACAGCGGCGACGGCCCGTCGGACACCCTGATCTGCTTGATGGGGGCGGCAAAGGGTTCGATGGCGGTCCACAGTCCCGCCGTTTCCAGCACCCGCTGCGGCCCCAGGGCCACCGCCGAGGCGCGTCCGTCGAATCCGGGAAGAGTGGCGGTCGCCGGATCCTCGGCGTCCACCACCACCACGCTGACGCCGGCCTGGGCCAGGGCGCAGGCCAAAGGCCCGCCCACCAATCCGCCGCCGACGATCAGCACATCGCAATTGATCTCGCTCATGCCCATAGAGATGAACCGAGAGGCCCGGCTTGTCCAGTGCCCGCCCCTTCAGACGAATCCCGCCGCCGATGCCCCCTGGCCGGGCAGATGCGCCTAATTTTGGGGCAGGCGCCAAGGGTTGGCCGGGCCAATAAATTCAATGATTTAAAAAAAGTTCAACGATTTCATTGAATTGGGAAAACGGCACGCCACTTGAAAAGAGGTTCGGGCAATGCGGGTTCAACGAGCGACCGGCCGGGGCTGAAATCCCCCTTCGCCCGCCGGTCAGGCAAGATGGAATGGAAACGATGAAGCTTGTGGTCGCCATCATAAAGCCCTTCAAACTGGACGAGGTCCGCGAAGCTTTGTCCGCCCTTGGCATCAAGGGGCTGACCGCCAGCGAGGTCAAAGGCTATGGCCGCCAGAAAGGCCAGACCGAGATCTATCGCGGCGCCGAGTACAACGTGAATTTTCTGCCCAAGGTGAAGATCGAGGTGGCCCTTGCCGACGAACTGGCCGCCCGCGCCATCGAGGCCATCACCTCTGCGGCACATACGGGTAAGATCGGCGACGGAAAGATTTTCGTCTTCGATCTGGTGGACGCCGTGCGGATCCGCACCGGCGAACAAGGGGCCGAGGCCCTTTGATCTGAGGACGCTCTCCTGTCCGAGAGTCGTGTGTTGTGTTTTCTCCTCCCTAAACTCCAAAGCCCGGAAGCTCCTGCTTCCGGGCTCTTTCTTTTGTATATGGATCAAACCCTTATCGGATGTCTAAGTTTTAAGCAGCGCCCGATGCCTCTGCCCATTGTCACGGCACGCATCAATGGTCATAGAACCTTCCGCCCCATGGGAAGCCGCGGAATGGCGGGAAGGGCCGAGTTGGCACGGTTTTTGTTTACAGTGGCCTGATGGCCGGCCGTGATCCGGCCCTGAATTTCAAGATCGCGGACCTTCGGGAGAGTGCATGATGAAGTTGAATCGATCGCTGTTGATCAGCGGAGGGCTGGCCTTGGGCCTGGCGCTCATGGCGTCGGCCGGCATGGCTCAGGAAGCCGCTCCCGCCGCTGACGCCGCCGCCGCGGCTGCCGCCACCCCGGCCCCCGTTCTCGACAAGGCCGACACGGCGTGGATGCTGACGTCGACGGCGCTGGTCCTGCTGATGACCATTCCCGGTCTGGCGCTGTTTTACGCCGGCATGGTGCGCAAGAAGAACATTCTGGCGACGATCATGCAGAGC
>DATLJS010000067.1:0-2913 GCA_035538795.1 Candidatus Sulfotelmatobacter sp.
GATCCTTTACGGCCATTTCCGCGAGACGGAAACCGGCTACGAGCAGATCAAGCCACATCCGTTGCCTTGGCTGGTGGAAATCCTGAACGGCGTTGAACACGCCAATTTCTTCGAGCAGCGGGCAACCGAATATTCCAAGGGTGCCACCCAGGGTAACTGGGAAGGCGCCGAAGGGGTGTGGGCGGCGTTCGACAAGCTGAAATCCGAAGTTTAAGGACACCACGATGCAAAGCGAAAGCCGTCTGATCGACCTGGTTTTTCCAGGCGAAACGAACCACCATGGCACCTTGTTCGGCGGCTCGGCGCTGTCCTACATGGACAAGCTGGCCTATATCATCGCCACCCGCCATGGTCATTGCGACTTCGTCACCGCCTCGTGCGAGAAGATCGACTTCGCGGCCCCGGCGCGTCTCAGCCAGATCGTCGAGGTCACGGGCCGCATCCTGCGCGCCGGCCGCCGCTCGCTGAACGTGGAAATCGACCTGATGGCTGAGGACGTTCTGACTGGCGAACGCCATCTATGCAGCCGGGGCGGCTTCAACATGGTGACAGCCGATCCCACCCAAACGGTACCGCCCCTGCCGCCGGCTCCACCGCAGGCACCGGCGGACGGTGCCGTCCGCATGATCGAACTGGTCTTTCCCGATCAGAGCAGCCACCGGCAAGTGCTGTTCGGCGGTTATGCCCTGGCGGTCATGGGCAAGGCAGCCTTCGTCGCCGCCACCCGCCTGTGCCGCAAGACGGTGGTGATGGCGGCCTCCAGCCGAATGAACTTCACCGCCCCGGTCCATGTCGGCGAAATCATGGAGCTGATCGCCGCCGTCAGCACAGTCGGACGCTCGTCTATGACCGTTTCCGTCACCGCCTGGGGCGAGAATCTTCAGACCGGAGAACGCTGGCCTGCCGCTAATGGCAGCTTCGTCATGGTGGCGGTGGATGGCGAGGGGAAAGCCATACATATCGGCCACCGCTCATAAAAAAGAGGACGGAGTTTTCACTCCGTCCTCAGTTGCTCCCGGCTTAGAGCGGGAACACATCATCGGCTTCCCGCCAGGCGGCAATCACTTCGGGCGCGGACTTCAGAGAGACGACGCGCTCGACCGCATAGACGGGCAACATGATTGTGCGTCCTCGGTGGATCGGAGCCGTTCCCGAATGAGGCAGGCGCCCGTCCTTGGTCCAGCGAAGGCGCTCTTGAGAGGAAATGCCGAGCAGTTCCTCTGTCACCCGACCAGAAAACGGCTGTGTCGCCATTGTGGCGAGAACAGCCTCGACTTCGATGACAAGAGATTTGAAACTCGACCGGCTTACTGCGATCACATCGATTTGGAAGTTTTGAGGCGCATTTCCTCGTATCAGCGGCCCCAGCCGCTTCAATCGTGAGCGGATCAGCCGGTTAACCTCTATTTTTCTGACCTGCAAACTGAGATTTTCGGCGAACGCCCTCTGGTGAGACAGAGTCAGGATGCCGTCGACCAGGGTCAAATCAAGGTACCGGCCTTTCCAATTCATGCCCCCACCTGCCGTTTTCTATCGAACAGAGACATCGCCCCGCATGCCGGCCTCGTAGTGACCGGGCATGTTGCAATCAAATTCGAAGCTGCCGGGAACCGAGAAGGTCCAGATCAGAACCCTTGTCTTGCCGGCAGGAACGAAGATCGCATGGGCATCGCTGTGATTGGCATGAGCGGCGGCGATGTCCGTCATCTCCGCCATTTCCTTGCGGTGCTCCTGCTGGGTCATCTCGTCGCCCAAAGTGAAGTCGTGGTCGGCATCATCCAGGTTGGTGACGATAAACCTGATGCTTTCCCCCTGTTTCACGGCGACGTGATCCGGGGAGAAGCGCATATCGCGCATGGTGATTCGGACGGTGCGCGTCAGCAACGCAAAATCGCCGGGCTCGCCGAACAGATAGACCTGCGGGCCTGAACGCGGAGCGCCGCAATAGCTGTGCGCCGCAGCCGGCGACAGGTAAGCCGCCACCATCACAGCACTCACCAGAACGGTGCCGCAGAGGCGAAAAAGGGAATGCAACATGATGGAATCTTGCGGGAAGTCTGGGACGCGATGCTCCCAGACTTCCTTTTGCAGGTTAATGGGCGGCCACAGCGGCCTGCGACCCATGTCCGGTCAGCCCCAGGCTACGCTCGGTCAGATAGCCGAACAGCAGGCCGATTCCGGACCACAGCACCAGCTGAATGCCCAAGGAGGCCAGACGGAAACGCCACAGCACGACGGCGGGGAATTCCGCAGGCACCTCGTTGATCTCGGGCAGCAGAGCCTGGACCACGGCGACCACGATGATGAACACCGCGCCGGCTAGCAGCGTCGCATTCCATTTGCCCAAACGAGCCGACAGATGCCGGCCAATGGTGACGGCGATGCCCGCCGCCACGATCGTGAAGGCGACCATGAAGAAATACAGTCCGGTTCGGTATCCGATGGTTTCAGGAATGCCAACGGACGGTGGATTGGCGGGGTATTTCAGTGCCGGGATCAGATACACGGCCACAAAGGCCGCGAGAGCCAACAGCGCGGAAACGGCGCGAGGACGAAGGTGTCCGACACGACCGTAAACCACGGCGAAAGCCATGGCGAACAAGCCGCCAAGCCCCGTGCTGTAGACAACAACGCCCGTAGCCAGCCCGACTGTGCTTTGCACTTCACGGCTCACCAGCTCGGGGTCGGGAGTTTCACCCTTTTCCTCAGCCAGATGTTCCTCGAACGCGATGGCCCGATCAACCATAGGCTCCCCGAAGACCTTCGCGAAGCCAAACGCCAGCAATCCCGCGACAATGCCTACCAGCATGCCGCGCAGCAGCAAACGACCAATCATGTGAATATCCTCGACGGTTAGTGGCAGGGGAAGCCCAGAAGATGGCGACCGTCATGCACGAATTCGTGCACGTACAT
>DATLJS010000068.1:0-3165 GCA_035538795.1 Candidatus Sulfotelmatobacter sp.
GGCCTCGGCTTCGGAACCCCGGTCGAGCAGATCGATCCGCTCGGCAACACTTCCGTCAATCAGGTGGACGCCAACGGCCTGGCGTGGCTGACCGTCGATCCGCTCGGTCTGCGCACCCGCTATTACTTCAATAGCAGCGGCTTGCCGACCGCGAGCATTCTTGCCGACGATGCCGGCGGCGATCCCGGAACCAGCGCCACCTATAACAGTGTCTCCCTTCCCGAAATCCCTGTCATTTTAGCAGCTTAAATGGCTAGAGGAATTGCCTCCTCCCAACCCGCGGGGAGACCCGCAAAAGGGAGGAATGCATGTCGGAAGAATTGCTGAATCAGAATCAGGACAAGGCCCCTATTTTTTTAGGGGAGGAACACCCCGGCGCGGCTGGGTCGGTGGGGGCGGAGCGCAGCGAGCCGGAGCGCAGCGACGGCGAGCGGAGCGGAGCCCCCACCGACCCAGCCGCGCCGCCACCGACGGTTTCGGCCGGCGGCTCGCGGGGGGATGGAGAGGTTACGGAGGTTGGCGAGACACCTTTGACCGAGGAAGCAGTCGATGTTTCCCCTGCTGATGCGGACGCATTGGGTGTGTCCGGTCTACCGCGCCTGTCGGGTCGGAACAAGGGGGGACGGCGGTTGGTCCCGAAGGAGCAGGGCAAGCACATCGCGCTGACGGCGGAGCAACGGCTGCTGCTTTTGGATACCTGGCAGCGGAGTGGACTACCGGCGGGGGACTTCGCCGCCCTGGTTGGCATGTGCAAGCACACCTTGTACGGCTGGAAGAAGAAGTTTGATGAACAGGGGCCGGCGGGGCTGATGGACCAACCACGGGGTGCGCCGCGAGGCAGCCGAATGCCGGATCTGACGCGTCGCACCATCCTGATGCTGAAAAAGGCCAATCCGGATTGGGGCTGTCAGCGGATCAGCGATATGCTGGTGCGTGGTCCGGCGTTGCCGGCCAGCGCCTCGGCAGTGCGCCAGGTGTTGCACGAAGCCGGCTACGAGTTGGAGGAAGTGCCGACGCGGCCGCACCCCGACAAGGTCCGCCACTTCGAGCGGGCCAAGCCCAATCAGTTGTGGCAAACTGATCTGTTCACGTTCGTGCTGAAACGGCAGAATCGACGGGTCTACCTGGTTGCCTTTATGGACGATCACAGCCGTTTCCTTGTCGGCTACGGCTTGCATGCCAGCCAGTCATCGGCCTTGGTGCTGGAAGTGCTGCGGGCGGCGTTGACCTCGTATGGTACGCCGCAGGAGATTCTGACCGATAACGGGACACAATACGTGACCTGGCGTGGCAAGAGTGTATTCACCAAGGAGCTGGAGAAGCGAGGAATCAAGCAGGTGGTGGCAGCGCCACGTCGGCCGCAAACCCTGGGCAAGATCGAGCGTTTCTGGGGCAGCTTGTGGCGCGAGTGTATCGAGAGCGCGGTGTTCGTGGACCTGGGCGATGCGCAAAAGCGGATTGGCCTGTTCATCGATCATTACAACTTCCAACGGGCGCATCAAGGGATTGACGGACTGGTGCCTGCCGATCGCTTTTTTGGAGCAGCGTCGGAAGTGCGGCGGACGCTGCAAGCGCGGGTGGCGGCCAACGCCCTGGAGCTGGCGCGGCAGGGGGTGCCCAAGGTGCCGTTTTACTTGACCGGCCAGGTGGGCGGCCAGCCGTTCAGCGTGCATGCCGAAGGGGAGCGGGTGATTTTGCGGCGTGCCGAAGGCGAGCGTCAGGAAGTGGATTTGCTGCCGCCGACTGCCGAAGGCGCGTTGCCGATGCCGGTGTGTCCCATGGGAGAAGTGAGCGGCCTGGGGACGGAGGGAGCCGGCGCCGAGCCGTCGGCTCCGGGCGCCTCGCCCCTGGATGAAGGCTTGCGGAATCTGCGTGCGGCTTTCGGAACGGAAGGAGGTGACGCATGATTGCATCGGTGGAGCAAAAGGCCCCGGGCAAAAGTCCACGGATTCGTCAGGCCAAGTCGCCGGGCGGCGCCGACCTGGGCAAAGATCAGAGTCGTGAGGCCAAGCGGCTGGCGGCGGCGATCCTGGAAGTGCTAGGCGGCCAGCGGACGCCGAGCGAGGCAGCCACGGTGCTGGGCCTGTCGGTGACACGTTACTACCAGGTGGAGAGCCGAGCACTGCGTGGCTTGTTGGCCGCTTGCGAAGCGCCGGGCAGAGGGCGGGCACAGAATCCGCTGAAGGAAATGATCGCCTTGCGTCGGGAGAAGGAGTGCTTGCAGCGTGAAGTGTTGCGGCAGCAAGCCCTGGTGCGGGCGGTGCAGCGGAGCGTAGGCTTGACGCCGCCGTCACCATTGCCGGCCAAGAGTACGGGCAAGAAGACCCGCAAACAGCGTGTGGCCCGTGCCTTGGCCGTGGCCACACGTTTACACCAGGAAACACCGGACCTCGTCACGACGACGGCGGTCCCGACAGCAGCCGAGTAAGCGCAGGCCGTGCGGGTTGGTGCGCCGACGTGCCGCACCAACCCGCATGGCGGAAGATCATGGTGATCTTCTGGAGGCGCGCATCATGGAGGAGTGCTCATGCGTGGACGACAACCGGCGGGACCAGACTACGTGGACAAGTTGACGGCATCGCAGACCGCCAAGGAACGGCTCAAGGAGGTGCTCGAAACCATGGTCAGTGAAGGCCGGGTGCTCGAAGCCTGTGCCCGGCTGGGGATTTGCGAGCAGCGTTTCCACCAGTTGCGGCAAGAGGCCATGGAAGGAGCCCTGGCCGCCCTGGAGCCGGGAGTCCCGGGGCGTCCCGTTCAGACGACCTCGCCGGAACAAGACCGCATTCGTGCTTTGGAAGAAGAGGTGGCGGCCCTGAAGGTGGAGCTGCGGGCCGCCAAGGCGCGGGAAGAAATCGCCCTGGCCTTGCCCCGCGTGGTCAAGGTCGCCGAGGAGAAGCAGTCGGAAAAAAAAACGCGCGGCAGGCCGCGGAAGAAGCCGCCGTGCCGTCCACCTGGAATGAGGAAGAACACGTGAAACGTGTTGCCGATCTGTTCCGGCCACAACCGCTGGACCTGGATGCCTTCGCCCGTCGCGGCTTTACCCGCCAGCACCAGCGCCGGCAATGGGAGCACACCTTGCGCAACAACATTGTCGCCTTCCACGATTGGGTCGCCGACCTGGGTTGGAGCCGTCAGCAAACCGCTGACCTCTTGCACCTGGCGCCA
>DATLJS010000069.1:0-199495 GCA_035538795.1 Candidatus Sulfotelmatobacter sp.
CGGGACGGAGGGGGATCACCCGGCCTGCACGGAACGGAGGAACGACGTGGAGGAAGGCTGGGGATACCGTCCCGGCCGAGCGTCAGCGGTCCCTTGCGCCGCGCCAGGGGGAGACCCCCAAGCAACCCGCCCGGCGTGAGCGGTCGCGGGAGACGGGCATAAAGCTGGATCAGGACTTGCAAAGCTGCAAAACCTGAAAACCGTGTATCCTGATTGCCGTATTCTCTTGAAGGCGCGGACAAGCATGACGAAGCCCCGCGCAGGTGAGCGGGGCTTCGGAGGTGTCCGGGCTCAGTCTCCGGAGCGGCGGGACCAGATGAGGTTGTGGGCCTCGCCGCCTTCGTCTTCGACCAGGCTGGCGTAGATCGGGGCGGGGAAGCTCGGATCGTCCAGCTTGACCGAGAAATATTCGCGGCCGGTTTCACGGGCGGTCTTCTTCCAGGCCGCGCCGAACTCGGTGGCGCCGGCCAAGATCCGATAGTCGGGGCCGCGCTCGCTTTCGCCTTCGGCCGGGACGAACTTAGCCTTGACGTTGAGGGTCAGGGTCTTGACCGTGCCGGCGATGTCGCCGTTCGCAGTCTTGGTGAAGGTGCCGATGGTTGCCATTGTCGTGTCTCCGTTCCTCGGGCCGCGCCTATCGCGACCTCGATGGCGGTCGTGAGACCGGAGGCGATCAGCCCGCACCCACAGGGCTGGAACGAAGTGGAGGACGGCTGACGCCGGCCTTTTTGCTTCGCGATGCAAAGCGCGCTCGCGCGCGGCGGAAAAAAGCCGGTGACGGACGTTGCGGGAGGATGATCGAGGCGAAGCCGGTCTTCGGTCAGACCCATGCCTTTCGAGGACGCCGTAGGTGCGCCCCTGCAGAACGGCAGAGAAACGATGATGCGATCTCGGCCCCTGTCACGCGATGAACCTGCGGATGGCATCCCCGTCATGGTCTACGCTGTTCCTGAACAAGGCTGGCTTCTCCTATCGGCGCTGGCGACGGTTGCGGCCATGCCTCAAGGATTGCGGACGCCAACGAGTTTGGAGCTGCTGAATTGGGCGTTCCCGTCCGGTCTCACTATCACACGGCAATGCGGGATGGACCGTCGCTCCAAGCGTGATCCGCTGTTGCGGGCGATGGAAAGGGCGAGGTTCGCAAATCCTGAGTCCGCCACCCCGGAGACCACGGAAAGACGCCG
The DNA here is from genome assembly GCA_035538795.1 of Candidatus Sulfotelmatobacter sp. Lineage (GTDB taxonomy): Bacteria > Pseudomonadota > Alphaproteobacteria > Rhodospirillales > Magnetospirillaceae > JAJZGK01. Next base: position 1,185 of record DATLJS010000069.1, read on the forward strand.
TTCCCCGTTGTTGCGGGGCTTCACGCGATCCGCTGCTGCTTCTTGCGTTAGTGATCGAAGCCGAATGGCGGAAACGCGCTCCTGGGCGTGGTTCCGGCGCAGCCGAGAGCGCGGCCCGAAGGGCAACGCCCAAACTGATGCACCAGTGCAGAGCAATCACACCTGCTGACTGAGATACAGTTCCCGGATGATGTCTGTGACGATCTCGAATGTCGTCAGAAACAAGGGCGGGTTCAGTATGGTATCACTTCCATGCGCGAACATATTTCGCATTTTGCTAAGAGCGTGTTTGAGAAGGTCACCAGCTCATGGCCAGCGTCGCAGCAGGGTGGCGGAAGCGGCGATGGTGATGAGGGTTTCGGCGACGGCGGTGAGCTGCTCGTAATCGCGGACAAGGCGTCGGTTCTTGAAGATCCAGGCGAATGTCCGCTCCACGATCCAGCGCCTCGGCAGCACCTCGAAGGCCCTTGCATGGGCGCCGCGGCGGATGATCTCGAGGGTGATATGCGTTTTGTCGGCGGCCCAGCCCACGAGGCGACCGGCGTAGCCACCATCAGCGAAGACGCGGGTGACAAAGGGATAGTGCCGGCGCGAGCCCTTGAGCGGCAGCTTGCCGCCGTCACGATCCTGGATGTTGGCGCCGTGGACGTGCACGGCGAGGAGCCGACCATCGGTGTCGGTCAGGATGTGGCGCTTGCGCCCGGTGATCTTCTTGCCCGCATCGTAGCCCTTGCCACCCCCTTTTGATCGGCGGTGCGGACCGACTGGCTGTCGAGAATCGCTGCTGAAGGCGAGGCTTCTCGGCCGCAGCGCTCGCGGTCAGCGAGCACGAGCGCATGATGGACGTTCCGCCATACGCCCTCTGCTTGCCAGCGGCGAAGATAGTAATAGACCGTCTGCCATGGTGGCAGATCGTGTGGCAGCAGCCTCCATGCCGCTCCCGCCCGCAGGAAGTAGAGGATCGCGTTGACCAGCTCGCGCGACGCCGTCTTCCGGGGACGGCCGCCGGCATGCGCGTCCGGAACCAGGGGCGCGATCAGCTCCCACTGAGCGTCAGTCAGATCGGTGTCATAGCGCCGCCTCGCAGGCGGCTTCCTCTTCGGCATCGTGCGTCGGCTCGCCTCGTTGGTCCGACACCCTATGAATCACGCCAAGGCCGCCTTGGGAATCCTTCTCAAACACGCTCTAAGATATTCGATCTCCGCTGAAATTAGATTTTGCTCTTTAGCCGATTTCAGCAACTCGTCGAGCATGGCCGGGCGAAGTCGTCCCCTGCTGTTCACTCGGCCAGCAAATTGATATCCGATCCGTTCGCGTAGAGCCAATTCAAGACAGGGAAACGTCTGGCTCGCCGCCAAGGTCAAAAGATCATACGAGAAATAGGCATAGATATAGGCTTGGCGAATGGCGTCATGAGATCGCCGGACGGAATCAGGAAGCGAAATGGGAAGCTCGAACGCGCGCATATCTCTATGAAGGTCTTGAAGCGTGCAGCCGATAAATCCGGCGTCCCCTGAAAAATAAGGGTCTGGCTTGGTAAGGTCGGACACACTCTTCAGCACAGGATGATTCTTTCATTCGACGTAAGCTCAAGCAATGGTGGCGCAAATCATAGCGCACTTCCGTCATCTACGATGAATCGGTGCTGCTGAGGCTACCAACCGCATCAGCGCCGACGCGCCTGTCACGCCGCCTCCGATCAGGCAGAAGATCGTGCGCCAGACCTCGGATGGCACGGCCTCGCGCGTGATGCCGTGAACCAGTGCGTAGCCCGCAACGGCGGCAGGCGCTGCGAAAACAAGCGCCACGGCGAGACGCAGGATCGGCGGTCGCGCCGCCATGAACAGGACGATAAGCAGACCATAGGCGACAGCGCCTGCTATCAGTCCGACCAAGCCCGTGCCGATCAGGCCGGAGCCGGAGGCATAGGCCCAATGCGCCACCTCCACGCCGAGCATGAGGGGCAGCGCATAGACAGCGAGCGTATAGGCCAGGACGCATAGACCGGCGACCAGCGCGACGGTCATCAACATGAGCACAATCATCGCAAGTTCCTCCTGAACCGATGACGGCAACGGTCATCGGATCGGTCGCGCGGGGTCGATCCCCGCGCGACCGCGATTTTTCTGAGGCTCGAAAAACAGGAAGGCCGGGACCGCTTGCACGATCCCGGCCCGGTCCTCACTCGGCGGCTTGCAGATAGACGTCGGCTTCCGGCTCGGCGGCAGGCGGCGCGATGCGCAGCACGGTCGGCAGCCAGCCGGTTCCGGCCAGAAGCTGTTCGGCGGCCTGCGCCATCTCCGGCTTCTTCAAGCCCGCGATCCGCTCGGCGGCTTCATCGCTGACCGCTTCCCGCACGGCGGCGAGGATATGCGCCTTGGTGACGCGACTAAGATAGGTCTGCCCGGTCGGGGTCCAGTGCGCCGTCATGTCCAGCACCGTCGCCGTCGCCAGCTTCTCCGCTGTTGCGCGCGCGTTCGGCTTCTGCTCCCACTGCACTCTCACCGCATTAACGGTCAGCGATGCGCAATGCGCGAGTAAGGCCATGAGGCTCGCATGGTCCAGACCGGCGACGAAGGACCACAGGTCCGCCACGTCGCGGGGCATGTCCGATGCCCATCCGGCATGACGATCCGCCAATGCCTTCGCGGCGGGCGTGTCCTCGATACCATCCGCATGGGAAGCGAGATAGGCGCTTGTCAACCGGATTTCGAGGCAGGACGCTTCCCCGCCGCGATAGAAGGTCTGCGCCGCCAGCGCGTGAACCACGGCGACAAGCGCCGTATCCGGCTGCTCGCCGAGGGCGAGGCGAAGGCCAAGGGTGCGATGGGCGGTCAGATCGCGGATAAGAAGGTCCGACAGCGGCTTTCCCGCATCCCCGGCGTCCTCTTCCTCGCCCTCGAGCGCGGAATCTGCCCGCTCGTCCTCGCTTCCCTCGTCCGCGACGATCTCCCCATCCTCGTTCACGCCGTCCGCGGCAGCGGTTTCCGCTTCCTCCGGTTCGGGTGCCTCGTCCTCGGCGCGGATGAAACCGCGTTCGATGCGGACCGTGCCGTCATGGTTCAGGATGACGAACACACCACCACGGGCGATCTCGTCGGCGACATAGGCATGGCGCTTGGCGTCGATGCGCTCGATTTCGGCTTCCAAAGCCGCGAACCGCTGGTCCACCTCGTCGGGCAGGTCCACGTCCGCGTCCTGCCATTCCGACGACAGGCGTTCCAGTTCTTCCTCTGCCGCGTCATAGGCGGCGGCGTCTTCCTCCGACAATTCCACCGTATGCGGATAGCTGCGGCGCATACCGTGCGCATGGGGATAGTCGATGTGAACCGAAGCCCACTTCCACCCCTCTGCGGCCTGAACCTCGGCGGCAACACCGTCCAGCTTGGCGATGACGAGCCGGTCCAGCAGCGCGGCGTCCTCAAAATAACCGCCCCGGTCCTCGGTAAAGAGGTCGCGGATGATCGTCCCGCCTGCATCCGCATAGGCGTCTGCCCCGACGAAGACGGCTCGCCGGTCGCTGGCTTCCACGTTGGCCTTGGTCAGGTCGCGACGGATGATCCACGGCTCGCGGTTATAGGACAGATTGTCGAACACCTGTTCCTGCCTGTCGTGATCCTCGGTGATGGCGAAAGCCATCAACTGGTCCAGCGACAAGCCGCCATCGCGATAGACCTGCATCAGCTTGGAACTTACCGCGCCAAGGCGAAGCCGCTGCTTGACGACATGCGCCGTCACGCCGAACCGGGCGGCGATTTCCTCCGCACCCCATCCACGCGCCTCCGCCAGTTCGCGGAACCGTTCGTACTGGTCGGCGGGGTGCATCGCCTCGCGGGTGACGTTCTCGTCAAGGGAGATTTCCGCCGCATCGTTGACGGTATCCAGAACGCAACGAATGGCTTCGGTCTTCTTGATCTGCTTGCGCTTCACACGCAGCAACTGCGCCAGCCTGCGGCCTTCGCCTATGGTCACGAAATAGAAGCCCGTCGCTTCACCCTCCGCGTTCGTCTCCCGCTCCACCACTAGATTTTGCAGCATCCCCTTGGCGGCGATACTCGCTGCCAGCGCCTCGATATGGGCTTCGCTGTGCGGGGTCTTGCGGGCGTTGCGGGGCGACTTCCTCAACTTGTTCAGCGGCACGAGCAGCACCGCGCCGTTCTCGGCGGCGAGGACTTCGGAAACCGTTGCGGTCGTTTCGACTGTGTTGGTCATGGTCTTGATCCTTTTGGCTTGGGTTTCGCGCAGCGAAGCGCCGCGCTGAAACCCTGCCCGTCGGCGAGACCGGGGGGTGTAAGGTGCCAGGGCGTTCGGGACGGAGGGGGATCACCCGGCCTGCACGGAACGGAGGAACGACGTGGAGGAAGGCCGGGGAAACCGTCCCGGTCGAGCGTCAGCGATCCCTTGCGCCGCGCCAGGGGGCAGCGCCCCCAAGCAACCCGGCCGGCGTGAGCGAAAGCGGGAGACGGGCACAAAGCCGGATAAGGATGTTGAAAGCCGCAAAACGGAGAACCGTGCAGCCTGATCGCCGTAGTTACCCCTTCGGTGGGGTGCGGCCGAGTTCGACAGCCTTGCGGCGTTGGGCGGTCGTCAATGCGCTCCAGAAGCGATGGACGCGCGCAGTCGGCATCTGTCTGAGATCATAGACATGTTGGGCGCGACGAAGTTCGATCTGAAAGAATGATGGGTGATGATCGACGTTGAAAGCCTGAAGCTTCCAGAAAACGACGGCGGCGTATTTGGGGGTGAGCTTCTTGTTCTTGCGGTAGTAATCCAGAGCGCCCGACAGGATCGGATTGCTTTCTTTCGCGGCGAGCTGCTCCAGCGTGCGGATGCAGGATTCCAACTGCATCTGCTGGGTCAGCTTGGTGAGGTGACGCTTCGCCTCGGTCGCCGACAGGCGCCGGCCTTTCTCCATGACCGCTACATCGAATTGCAGTATGCAATGGGAGCCGACCCAAAGTGTTGCGTCGGTATAGTGATTGGCGATCTCGAAGTGATAGCGAAGGTCTTGCTGACCGCAGAGTTCGCAGGTTTCGATAGGCTGCTCGTGATCGACCGTGTTGTCAGTGAAGGTCCATTCGTCGAACGCAGCCGGCAGGGTTGCCGCCACTGAAAGCGGAAGAATACTGTCACGAACCCGCTGCGTGTACCCGCCCATAGTGGTGTCGCCCGTTATTTAAGAGCGCTTATCTTAGCTCAACTCCTATTTAAGCCAAGGGCCAATTGCTTAAATAGCGTCGTCCCCGCATAATGGGGCATGTCCGAATCATCTCCCAACCTCCGGCTAGGCCGCTTCGTCGAGACCCCTGTGGCGGGTGAAATCGTGCGCGCCTTCGTGCCGCCCCCATTGCCACCAGAGCCGTCGATCGACGTGCTGGCCCTGCTGGAGAAGTTGAGCCTGGCCGAACGGGCTTTGGGGCGGCTGGACGGCATCACCATGCTGCTGCCGCGTCAGGAATTGTTTCTCTATATGTATGTGCGCAAGGAAGCTGTCCTTTCCTCGCAGATCGAGGGCACACAATCGACTCTTTCGGACCTGCTCCGCTTCGAGACCGAGGCGCAGGCCGGTCAGCCGATCGACGACATCCGCGAAGTCTCGAACTACGTCGATGCTATGATGTACGGGCTGGAGCGGTTGGAAGAGCTGCCGCTGTCGTTGCGTCTGATCCGTGAGATGCACGCGCGGCTGCTGCAAAGCGGCCGTGGCGGTACGAAAAACCCCGGCGAGTTCCGGCGGTCGCAGAACTGGATCGGCGGCACACGTCCCGGCAACGCGCTGTTCGTGCCGCCTCCGCCGACGGATATGGACGGCTGTCTCGACGCGCTTGAACGCTTCATGCACGAGGAAGGCTCGCGTCTGCCCGCCCTCATCAAGGCCGGGCTGTTGCATGTTCAGTTCGAGACCATTCACCCGTTCCTGGATGGCAACGGCAGGATCGGCCGCTTGCTGGTCACGCTGTATCTCTGCGTGAACGGTGTGCTGCGCAAACCGCTGCTTTATCTGAGCCTCTACCTGAAAACCCATCGTGCCGACTATTATCGGCTGCTTCAGGAAGTGCGCGAACATGGAGCATGGGAAGCCTGGCTCGACTTCTTTCTGACGGGCGTGGCGGATACGGCCAATCAGGCGTTCGATGCGGCCACCCGGATCGTTGATCTGTTCAAGGAGGACCGCGAACGGATCACAACACAAAGCGACCGGGCCGGCTCGGCGCTGCGTATTCATGACCTGTTTCAGCAGAACCCGTTCCTGACCGCCAACCAGCTCGTTCAGAAAACGGGTCTCTCAGCCCCTACAGTCAATGCCGCGCTCGCCGATCTGGAGCGGTTCGGCATTGTCGAGGAAATCACCGGGCGCAAGCGGGGGCGCGTGTTCAGTTACCGGCGGTATCTCGCCATTTTGAGCGAGGGAACTGACCCGCTCCCCACTACGGCCTGAAAGGGGAGCCTGTGCCGATAAAAACTATCTCCGCCGCACAATTCGCGACAGCGTTCGATCTCAGGCCAAATCTTGTGGCGTGGTTCCTCGGCGCAGGCGCATCGGCCGCCTCTGGCATTCCGACCGGCTATGCCATGATCCGCGATTTCAAGGCGCAAATCTTTTGCCGCGAAACAAACCTGTCAAAGCGCGAGATTGATACGGTCGATCCGATCTGGATCGACAGGATCGATGCCTTTTTCCGCCAAAACTCGCAGTTGCCGCCTGACGGTGATCCTACGGAATATGCCAAGGCCTTCGAAGCGGTTTATCCTGAGGCCCGGCATCGCCGACAGTATATAGACGATGCGATCTCCAAGGGGACTTCCTGTTTTGGACATAAGGTGCTTGGCAGTCTTATGGCTGCCGGCAAGGTCGATTGTGTTTTCACGACCAACTTCGATCCACTCATCGAGGAGTCGGCGCTTTCGGCAAATGGGATTCTGCCAGTAGACAACCAGAACCGCCCGACGGTGGCGGCGATCGATTCTGCCGACCGTGCCATGCGGTGCCTCAATGAATCGGACTGGCCGTTGATCGCCAAGCTCCACGGCGATTATCAGTCGGTCGCGATTAAGAACACGGGATCGGAACTGGAGGAACAGGACGCCCGGATGCGGCATGTGCTGGTGGAATCCGGCAAGCGCTTCGGAATGATCTTCGTCGGCTATAGCGGACGCGACGCTTCGATCATGGAGGCGCTGAACACGGTTCTCGATGCGCCGTCGCCATTTCCGAACGGACTGTACTGGCTCACCTCGTCAGTTTCACGCTTGCTACCAGCAGTGATCGAATTCCTAGATCGTGCTCAAGCGGCCGGCTTGGATGTGGCCGTCGTCGAGTGCGCGACCTTCGACGAACTGGCTGCCGATATCATCAAGATAACCGATCTACCCCAACCGCTTCTTGATCGCGTGATGGAAGGGCGACCTACGCCGCGCCTCGTGCCCGTTCAGATTCCACATACCAAAGCCCGCGCCTTCCCGGTGCTGCGCTATTCAGCAATTCTGCTCCAGTCGATGCCGACCGCTGCCAGGCGCATCAGGTTGAAGCAACCGACGACATCGGCAGAGGTGCGCGAGATCTTCAAGGCGAAGGGATGTCGGGCGACGGCGGCCGCGTTGGGGCGTGAGCTAGCGGCGTTCGGGCGGGACCAGGAAATCCTGGATGCCTTGGCTCCCCTCGGCCCATCGCTTGCTGGAACGATCGACATAGATCCGGTCGCCGATAGCTGGGCGGTGGGATTGCTCTACGACACGCTCGTGCGATCTCTCGCCCGACAGCGCCCGCTCATCCCACGCTACAGGCGTTCGGGCCATTCGCTCGTCGTTGCAACACCGCGCGACGGCGATGATCCTGATCGAACGCGGCGTCAGCAACAAACCCTATCCCGGCTGCGCGACGCCTACGGCACCAGTCTGTTTGGCACAGTGCCCAAGCTTGGCCTCCCGTTTCAAGAGGGTGTCCACCTCAAGCTGGAACAGGTCGATGGAAAGTGGTGGTGCGGCTTCGAGCCTTACACGTTCGTCCAGTTGCCCCGGCAAGATAGTTCCCAAACGGACAGTGCGGAGGGTCTGGTCGCCAAAGAAGCTCCGGCTGAGATGGGTATGCGAGCCGAGCGCCGAGGTGATCCTGCCGGTGACTGGCGCCGCGAGCGATGGGCTCCGCGCTATAATAGGAATTGGGCCAGCATTATTGGGGCTTGGGCACAGCTTCTAACCGAAACGGGAGGCACCACCCGAAGTGCCTTCGGGCTCGAAGAGGGCACTGGCATTGATGCCGTGTTCAAGGTGTCTCCCGTTACAGGGTTTAGCCGGCCGTCGCATCACCATACCTACTTCGACAGGAGCAAATGATGGCGAACCCAGCCCTTACTGAGCTGCCGCCATTCACGCTCTTGGATGAGCCAAACCTGTCGTTTTCGCCATCTGACGCCACCCAGGTAGATGTCCATCCATTGCGCGGCCTCCTGAACTTCGGGCCGTATTCGAAAGGATCGTTTAGCGGATACACTCCCCGCATTCGAATCGCGACGGTTGGCCCGGAGAGCGCTTTCCATCGTCGTGGCGACCTGATGAAGCTGTTGCGCGGCGTGCATCGGCCTTCCGACCGATCAGAATATGTGCCCGAATATCCCGGTTTTGAGCGCTTGTTCCGCGTGTCGCTCGATCCCGCGCCCGCGAGCGCGCACATCAAGTGGCCCGAACACCTCGACCAGTTGCCGGGTGACGGCAACGCGCAGCATCGCCTATACCTTGCAATGGATGCCGCGCTCCGCCGTCTCGACGCCGTTCGCAACGAGTTCGACGTTGTGCTGGTCCACTTTCCCGACAACTGGGACACGGCGACACGCGGAAAATTCTTTGACGCACACGACGTGCTGAAGGCTCTGGGCGCCAAGTATAATATTCCGACCCAGGTTCTGAATGATCGCGTCTTCACCTTCAGCTTTAAGGCCTCGCTCGCGTGGCGTCTTTCAACCGCACTGTATGTGAAGGCTGCGGGCACACCATGGAAGCTCGCGCCGCTGAAGGGTGTGCCGGCGGACACCGCCTACATCGGGTTGGCTTATGCCCTGCGTGGTGACCAACAAGATGCGCATTATGTAACGTGCTGCTCGCAGGTCTTCGACATGGACGGCGGCGGCATGCAGTTCGTCGCGTTCGAGGCGCGAGACCCGGTGGCCGACGTGGCCGAAGCCCGCCGAAACCCCTTTCTAAGTCGCGACGACATGCGCGCGGTCCTCGCCCGTAGCCTGGAACTCTATCAGGGGCGCAATGGCGGCAACCTACCAAAACGCATGGTCATTCACAAAACGACCGCGTTCAAGGAAGCTGAAATCGAGGGCGCGTTTGATGCGCTTACCGGCGTAGCGGAAATAGAGTGCGTCGAGGTCAGCTCGGCGTCGTGCTGGCGCGGCGTCTGGCTCATCAAGTCGGGAGTAGAGAAGCCGCCGTCAAAACCGTCGGGGTTTCCAGTACCGCGCGGGACGATGGTGATCCGCACGGGCAATTCTGCCTTGGTATGGGTCGCGGGCAATGCTCCCGAGGTCTCAAACAAAGGCGATTACTATCAGGGCAAGAAGAGCATCCCCCGGCCGCTGCAACTGATCCGTCATGCCGGTAGCGGGCCACTTGAACTCACAGCCCATGAAGCGTTGGCCCTCACGAAGATGGATTGGAATAACGACGCGCTCTACGACCCAGTGCCGGTTAGCATTCGCTATTCGCAGAAACTGGCCCGCACGATAGCGAATGTCCCCGACCTACCTCGGAATGTTTATCCCTATCGGTTGTTCATGTGAGCCCTCCGCGGGTGCCGATCAGATCCACATGATACTGTAGGATTGGCGATATTAATTGCAACAAATCTCGTAACTTAATTTGGCAAACAAGAATCGAGCAGAACGCCGATGACGAGATAAATAAAAGGGAGGCTCAGATTGCGAATTTCTCGCGTTAATATCGAGAATTTTCGGGGAATCAGGCAGGCAGAAATCCACTTTTCTGGAACGTCTGTCCTGCTCGGCGACAACAACACCGGAAAGTCGACGGTATTTGAAGCAATAGAGCTTGCCATCGGTGCGGACCGATTGGCGAGGACGCAGGCCATTGACGAACACGACTTTTATGGCGGCGATTATCTGCCGGTGGAAGGCGGTCCACAAAAGCGTATCGTGGTCGAAGTCGTCATCGCTGGCCTCGATGAGGCGCACTGCACGAAGTTCCGCAACAATCTCGAATTCTGGCGGCAGGCCGACCGCTCACTTCTCGGGCCCGGCCAGGGCGCAAACCTCGGTCAGCCGGGGATCGAGCCGGCGGTCCGCATCCGGTTCGAAGGGGCCTACGACCCGGAGAACGACGACTTCATGGCCAAGACATGGTTCGCCGTACCACGACATGAGGACGGGGCGCCGATCAATGAGTGCCGGTCCAGCGACAAACGGGAATTCGGTTTTCTTCACCTTCGTGCCCTGCGAACCGGAAACCGGGCGCTTTCCATGGAGCGCGGTTCGCTCCTCGACATCATCCTCAAGACCTACGAAGTGCGCACCCGCATGTGGGAAGGCCTTCTTCGGCAGCTCCGTGACCTCGACGTCGTCGGCGCCAATGATCCCGAATTCGGTCGCATCCTGACAGCCATTCGCGACGCCATGCGCGACATCGTCCCAGGCGAATGGGCCGATGCGCCTCATCTTCGTGTGTCGGAACTGACGCGCGAAGATCTCCGGCGCGTCCTGAAATCCTTCCTCGCAACCGGTGTTCCCGGCTACGCCGCTCCCTTTCAGCACCAAGGCTCAGGCACGATCAATGCACTCGTGCTCGCCATGCTGGGGTTGATTGCCGAGCGTCGCCACGGCCGCGTCATCTTTGCCATGGAGGAGCCCGAACTCTCGCTGCCACCCCATGTTCAGAAGCGCGTCGTCGACAAGGTCAGAGGCATCGCAGCCCAAGCCCTCTTCACCTCGCACTCTCCCTATGTGATCGAGCAGTTTCAGCCGGAACAGATGATGGTGATGACCCGCAACGCAGTGGGTGTCCTCACGGCATTGAATATAGCGCTTCCCGAGAATCTGAAGCTCAAGACGTTTCGCGATGGCTTTCGGACGCGCTTCTGCGAGGCGTTGCTTGCCCGGCGAGTAATCGTGGTTGAGGGAAAGACCGAGCTAGTCGCCTATAGCGCGGTTGCCCGGCGTGCCGCAGAGCTCGTACCAGCAGACTACCAGCGATTGGACGCGCTCGGATGGGTGCCGTTCGACGCCGGTGGCCAAACCGCGGTCGCTTCATTTGCCGCGTTCTTTCGAAGCCTCGGGAAAACCGTCGCCACGATCTTCGACCAACAAGCTGACGCCGAGCGCCAGGCGATCGTCGCCTCCTGCGACGCCGCCTTTGAACAGCCCTACGCCGGCTTCGAGCACCTACTTGCGGCCGAGGTGTCGGTTGCGATGCAAGCCTGGTTCGTCCAGTTCTTCGTCGGTGCCGGTGAATGGCCGCAGGCTTTGAATCATCTCTTGCCTCCACCGGGCTCGCCGGAAGAGAACTATCGAGCTGCCTTTGTGGCCTTGTTCAAGCACAAGAAGGGCGACGATTATCTCACCGTATTCCTGAATCTATGCCAGGTCGGGCATTTTCCGCCAACCATGCTGGGGGTCATCACGGCACTCAAGAATCTGGCTGCGCCACCACCACCACCACCACCGCCACCGCCACCGCCACCGGCACAACCCAATATCTTTGAGTAACCGCAATGGCGTTGGTCCTATGCGAACACAGACAACGCCTACTCCGGACAGAGGGCAACATCCTGGTCCGGGGCGGCGCCGGATCGGGCAAGACCACGATCGCACTCGCCAAGGCATGTGCCGATCTCGATGCTGCGAACTTGGGCCCGCTGGGAAAGGCGCTATTCCTGAGCTTCGCGCGGGCGACTGTAGCGCGCGTCGCCGAACAGGCAACCGCCACACTGCCTCGCACACTGATGTCACGTATCGAGATCAACACCTATCACGGCTTCGCCTGGACGATACTAAAGAGCCATGGCTACCTGATCTGCGCCAAACAAGGCGTGTCTCTACTTCTGCCTGCCCAGGCCCGGGCGCATCTCGCAGGTCTCGATGGCGACGCCCGATCGGCCCGGCAAAGGGAGTTGTTCGACACGCAAGGTCTGATCGCCTTCGACCTCTTTCCGGTCTTGATGACCGAGCTCTTCCAAGCAGCGCCCATGCTCGCGAGAGCTTACGCCAGAGCCTATCCGCTGATCATTGTCGACGAGTTTCAGGACACGAATGCCGAAGAGTGGCAAATGATCAGCCAGCTTGGACAGCATAGCCGCCTTATCGCGCTCGGCGACCCGAAACAGAGGATCTACGACTTCAAAGGCGCGCACCCGCGCCGGTTCGATGATTTTGTCGCAGCGTTCAACCCCACGCCCTTTGATTTTGCCGGGGAGAACAATCGTAGCCCCGGCACGGCAATCGCTCAGTTCGCCAATGACATTATCGCCGGAGAATATACGGCTGCTGCCTATGCAGGCGTTTCAGTTTCGCGCTATCGCGGGCGCAGCCTCCGCCCGCTCAAACAGGAAATCCTGCGGGCCGTTGCCCGGTTGCGCCGGAACCCGGAATGGTCCCTGGCGGTCCTCGTACCCGCCAACGTCCTGGCCGTCAGCGTCTTTGACTACATGGCCGAGGCGGCGCATGGCCTTCCGTCATATCCGGTCGACATCCTGGTAGCAGCCGAAGGCCCAATGCTGGCTGCAGACGTGATTGCGCTGCTGATGGAACCGCGACCAAACGAACAGACCCATGCCGCGGCCATCCTAGAGGGGTTGGCTGCATTCGAACTCGGTCGCTCAGAAGAGGCATCCGCGACGGCGATCCGAAAGGCAGGCCGGTACAAAGAGATTGCCCAAGCCGTTCGGGATCGGGGTCTGGACGGGCTCGGAGCACGCGGTATCGGCCCGGGCGTTAGAAGCCTGTTGGCCAGCATCGCGGCGATCCAGCTGACCGGGGATCCCATGACGGATTGGCGGGCCGTGCGCGCCCAACTCGACGCGAGCGGCCGCGACGAGTTCAGGGCGCTCGCGAAGGAAGCCCGCCACATGCGTCTGCTGAGGCGCGGCGCCCAAATCGAATCCAGACTTGCCGAGGCCTGGCGCACTTATGGCAGCTACAACAATGCCCGAGCCTTGCTGGCCGCCGCCGTAGTCGAGGACCAGTTCGCCGCCACCACCCGCCCCCAGCAGGGCGTGACCGTGATGACCATCCATAAGGCGAAGGGGAAGGAATTCGATGAAGTCATCGTCTTCGAGGGCCTGTTCTCCCGCTATGTGCAGAGACCCGGCGCCGATGGCGAGCGTTCTGCGCGCTTCAACCTCCACGTCGCCGCCACCCGTGCACGGCGCGCCGTGACCATCATGACGCCCGAAATCCAACCCTGTCATATCCTTCCCTGAGGAAGCCACCGTGAACGACAAGCCGCGCAAGCACCACTTCGTCCCGCAATTCTGGATACGCCGCTTCGCCGGCATGGATGGAAAGCTCTGGGCCTATGATCACGACAATGGCCGGATCAGCGAACGCTCCTCCAAGCAGTTGATGCAGATTTTCAACCTCTACACTGTTCAGCCATCAGGCGCCGACGAGGTGGGAAGAAGGCCGGCATATCACGTTGGAGCTTCGCGGCGAGCTCGTGATCTGGGAAGCGGTCGATGGCCGTCGTCCAAATTGCCAAAGCCTCAATCTTCTCCCCCCTGTTCCAGTAAGCGCCCCCGAGATTGAACATCGCCAAGTCGTAATCGGGATCCAGGGCGAGCGCCTTCTCATAGGCGTCAATGGCCTGCGCGGACTGGCCAAGGTCGCCGTAGGCCGCGCCGAGCTGAAACCAGCTCATGGCGTCAGGCTGGATGCGCTCGGCCTGTTCGCGCAAGATTGGCAAGCTCTCTTCAAACCGACCGAGAAAGTTGAGGGCGGTCCCAAGGCAGTAGCCGTAGTGACCGCCCGCCAGATCAAAGGCCTTCCGAAAACAGTGCTCAGCCTCGGCCCAGTCCGCTTCATCTTGCGCCCAGTGCCCAAGGCGATCCCATAAGAAGGCGACTTCATCCTTGTCGTTGACGTGCTCGATTTGGCGATCGAACTCGGCACGGAATTCCGCGTAGGCGCGGCTAACATCCTCTCCCTCCGCTCGCAGGTACAAAGTGGCCAACAGCAGCTCGCGACGACCTCCGGAGGTCTCGGGGTGGGCGCTGACATAGCGGTGCCAGAAGCCCAGCGCTTGGCGCGCATTGTCCGTCGTTGTACGACCGAAGCTCGCCACCAGCCGTGCGAAAAACGGCCAGATCCATGGCTCGGAGTCAGCTTGGACTAGGAGGCTATTGATCTCGCGGAACGCCGCGCTTCCCTCTCCCATGTTGAAAAGGACGTTGGCTCTCCACCCCGCGACTCCGGCCGCTTTGGCGCGCGTAGGGTCGGTGAAGACGGCCTGATCCAGATGCGCGAGGGCGTGCTTCCACTCGCCATGGCGCACGTAGAATTGGGCTAAGGCATTGTGGGCTTCAGGAAGGTGCGGGTTCAGCCGCAAGGCTTCGCGGTAGTGCTCGACTGCTCGCTTCTCATCTCCGAGCCGCTCAAAGCTCGTCCCGAGGTTTTTATGGCCCTGGGATGCTAGATCCGGCGTGTGGGCAAACGCGGGATCAGCGAGAGCCGCCTCATAGGCGGCCTTGGCGTCTTCCTCTTGGCCGAGCGCCGAGAAGGCATTGCCGACCGTGTAGTGAAGGCTGCCCCGCTCGTAGCGGCCCAGGTCGAGCTGATTCATGAAGAAGTTCACGGCGGCTTCGATTCGTGCGCGCGACCGACTTAATCCCGCCATCCCGAGATTGACCTCAGCCATGTAAGCGGGGCCCATGGCTTTGCTGTCTACCCCGAGCACTGCCGCAAACCGATCAAAGGCCGCGCTGATCGCTACGTCGGCGTCCTGATTGTAGAGGTGCGCAAGGAGTTGGCCGGCCAGGGCCGCATCGTCCGGAATATGGATGTCCGGAGTACCGCCTCGAACGAGACCAGCGACGTCGCCAGGCACCGCCCGGGTCTGCTCGACCCGACGATCGCGCGCCGCCCGCGCCGCGGATCTAGCCAACGTGGCCAGCCGATTCAGCCGCTCGTTTGTCAGCTCGTCAGTGAAATTCACGGTGAGCGATTGCTGGTGGGTCCAGTTTTTTCCCGCGTGCTCGTATTGGTGGAGAACAGTTTCCGCTGGGCAGATGCGCAGCGACGACGTTGGGATATGATAAGCCGCGTAGAAGCTGTGCGGGTGCATCAGTAAGTAATTCAGATTCGAGCGGCTGACCTCAATGCTGAGAGAGGCATCTGCGTTGAGCGGGCGTTCGGTCCCTTTGAGCTGCACGTGGACTCTGACGTTGGTCGCCTGCTCCTGATCGACAACTTCGATCTCACAGTCCGTTCCATAGTCCTTGCGGTCAGAGCGTTGGAGGATGAAGCGACCGCTCGCCGCTAGGCGTGCCTGGAAGGCCGCTTCCGCCTTCTCTTCTGAGACATGATTAGCGTCACGCTTGGGCAGGTCGTCGAGATGGCCCATATCGTCAGCCATCCCTATCCCCTGCGCGTAATGAAAGCGAAGTCTGTGGCGCCTGCTTTCGCGGACAATTCCCGCCAGCTCTCGTTGAAGTCGGGCAGGTTAGCATGCTCGAGCGCCGCGGCGGCCACCGCAGCGCAGTAAGCGATCCCGACATGCACCGTCGACCCCAGGAAATTGAGGAATCGGGACAGGTCTGGCGGGTAAGCCAGGTCGGTATCGCTGTCAAAGATGCGGTGCCGTTCGCCATCTACGAAGGTGTTGATCGCGGTCTCCAGCACCGCGTAGCCCAGAAACGCCTCGGCTGGCGCACCAGATTTGGTCAGAACGGCGTTGAGCTCGGGCCGCCATTCGAGCGTCTTCTGGCTGAGCGCCGGGTTGACATGACCAACCGCGATGTTCCGGATGTACTTCGCAAATTCGAAGTTGCGCCGATGCGGCGTAATAATATCCGAAATGGCTGGATGGTCCTTATAGAGAGCGCGACAAATCAGCTCGAGATCAGTGACGTTCGCACAGGACACCAGAAGATGTTTAATCAAAATGAGCCGAACGCCGTGACCGGAGGGGCCAGCTTCGAGGGCGCCGTCGGCTGCCACGAGATCGCCGTGGGCAACACGCGCCGAAATGGCAATGTGAGCAAAATCCATGGAAGAAGTTTACACTAGATCGTTGCGGCAAAATCAATGCGAGAGGAATTCGACAAAATTAGACTTAAGACGAGCTCATGAGGTCACGCCATATCAAACGAAATATCTCCGCTTGATATTGAGCATCTCGCAAAGCTTCGTGTGTACCAGAAAGATCTGGCTTGAGATGCTCCGCGACCTTGCTAGAGCGCGTATTGTGCCAAGAACAGCGCGTCGCTCCCATGTACAGCGCCTTGATGTCCAAAGCTGTGAAGCCGAACGGGTTTTCACCCATGAAGCGATGGAAGTAGTAGTTCACGAAAGACCAATCGAACGGCGCATTGAAGCCGACGAAGACCAGCGTTTCACCGGAATCAGCCAATGTCGCCAGCCAGTCCGAGAAAGCCTTCATCGCTGCTGCGGGATCGAGCCCCCGCTGGCTGAGGTCTTTCATCGAAAGCCCAGTAACCTCCAACGCCTTCGCGTCGAACTTGTCGTTGATGGGTTTGACCTCCACGGTGAAGCCGTTGTCCGGATCAAACGCGGAGCAGGCACCGATCGACAGCAGGCTATACTCGCCGGGAATGGGGCCTGAAGTCTCGACATCGACCGAGACGAAAATTTCGCGAGCGTTAGTCATGAGATCAATGGCTCCGTGGGCACGAGCGTCGGGCGATTGCGGATCGCCTGCCAGTGTTCTTTGAACGCGCGCCGCCGCTCGTCGGCGCTGCCGCTCGCCTTCCAATGATGACCAGCGAATGTGGTTATATCGAACGGCAGGGAAGCCCCCTCCCGCGCCGTGACCATGGTGGGCAGGCCCCGACCGAGCGCATAGCCGAGCTCCAGAAAGCAGTTCGGCCGCGCGCCGGTGATATCGGCCAGCACGACACTACTGCGATGCAGTTTGGCGAAGATCTCCTGATCGATCCGCGCGTGGTCATAGGCCTGCCGGCCGTCGATGACGATCAGGCGATAACCGAGTTCGTCTTCGAGCACGGGCTTGGCGACGACATCGAAAAAGTCCTGGACGCTCGCATAATCCGCGTGGTCGGGATTAAGGAGGCGCACGGCAAAGGCCTTGGGCCGTTCTAGCGCTTCCAGTAGGTCGATCAGGGCCGCGACGCGATCGGTGTTGCCCTGCCGTTTCGGAAAGCCGATGCGGTTGATCCAGTCATGCGCATCGCCATCATCGGCGATTTGGAACAGGCGGCGGGTCTGCGCGCTCGAAAGCCCAAAAGCATAAAGCCGGCGCGAACCCTTGCTTTCTGCGCAGAGGGGGAGGTTCAACGGGACGATCGGCTTGCCGGCGTCATGATAGAGGTTGGCCAGATAGAGAACCCCTTCATCGCCACCCAGGGTTATGAGAACGTCTCCGAAGCGGGCCTGAGCCTCCATTCGCTTGCTGTTCATATTCCAATGTGCGGCGCTCTCGATCTTGACCAACTGAGACGCGCGCAACTCGTCCCACAGGTCGAGATAGGTCTCCGGGATCTGCTCCTCGGTCTTGTGGTGCTGCACGGCGACCACAAACGGTCCTGGCGCAGTTTGCGGGCGAAGCGCGAGACTGTCCCGGAGGGTCTTCCAGACCAGCCAGTCGAAACAGACCGGCAGCCCGTCCACCTTTCGCGGCGGTTCGGCGTCGACGGGTATGACGAAGTTCGCGCCGCGCTTCACCAGTTCTTTGACTAGCAGCGCGACCAATTCACGAGCCGCTTCGACGTCAGCGGTCGGGGCGATAGCAAGATCATTGATCACGCTGCCGGAGATATGGATGCGGCGTCCTAACAGGGGAGATCGGGCCATTACTTGTCCTCCATGACTGGAGACGCATGAAGGGTGGACGCGATCGAGGTCAGATCAGTGAAGCTCAATGCGCGGTCGGGATAGGCCTTTGCGAGTGCGGCGGGATAGAGCCGGGTTCGGATATCGGAGTATGTCCAGGCCGGATGGAGATCCCGCGCGCCGGTCAGCCGCGTCAACTCGGCGAGTTGGGGTTGCGCAAGTCCAAGACCCGCAAGGTCCATCTGGAAAAGCTGCTGGCGCTCGGCATCGCTGGGACGGCTGAACGTCTCGGTGATGGCGGCGCGACGGCGCAGCGCCGGGTCGAGGGCCGACAGGCGGTTGGTGCAGAGGATGACGACGATCCGTCCACCATATTGCCTGAGATCGTCGATCCCCTGGATCAAGGTGTTTACGGCCACCTTGTCCTCATGGTGGCTGTGATCCTGCGCGCGCGACGCGGCCAGGCTGTCGCCTTCGTCGATGATCAGGATCGCGCGCCGGTTTTTGCCGGCCGACTGCGTGACCTTGCGGAACGCTTCGGCGATCAGGGTGCCCATTTCGCCGACCATGCCGTTGCCGCGCACACGGTTCGACAGCTTGAACAGCATCGAATCCGAACTGCGCGCCTCGGCGACCAGACGATTGGCGATGCATTCGGCCATGGCCGTCTTGCCGGTTCCGACGTCGCCGTGGAAAATCACCAGCGGATACTGCTCGGCAACCAGATCGCACAGCGCGAGCTTGCCGCCATGATGTTTTCTGTTCCAGTCGCCGAGTGCGCCGACATTCAGCAAGAGCCGAAGCTGGTCGTGAACGCGGACATAGCGCTGATCGAAGCCGAGCAGGCCCTTTTCACGCTTGGCCAACGTATCGTTCGGAAGCGCGATTTCGCTGTCAAAAATGCTCGGCTGGCTCATGCGGCCCAATCCCTTCTCTGCATCCCGTAGGTGCTGCTGACATAATTGCGGCCACCAGACGAGCTGAGGCTGGAGTGGCTGGTGTCCGCATGGGAGGTGGTCCAGCCGATCTTGAGCTTGCTCCGCGTCGCCTCGCGGGCCGCGCTCGTGTAGGCGTCGGTGTAGCTGATCACGATCCGCAGTTCGGCGCCGGTGACACGCGGCCACAGAACACCGCCGGGACGGCTGGTGCTCAGCGTTCCCGCGTCGGTATCAACATCGAAGCGAACGGCCTTGAGCTCGACGCCATATTGCAGCAGGGTCACGTCCACCCACGCGAGGTAGCCCGCCTTGGCCAGCACCTCGACATCATGGGCGTAATCGGCGGCCTTCTGAGGCGTCCATCCGCCGGTGCTGTCGGCGATCATGGCCAAATCTGCCTTCACGCGCCGAACGACGTTTTCGATATCGGTTGTCGTGTAGGTAGCCGAAGCCGTTCTCGTCTGGCTCATGTCAGTCCTCCACCTTGAAACCCGGCCCGAAGACCTCTTTCCAGACAGCATCGTCATCCTCGACCGATGCGAAGTTCACCGTCTCCCATGCCTCCTGTGCCGCCGTGACGATCTCCTGCCGCTCAGCCTCGGAAATCCGGCTGGTAACGTTGTTGAAGCTGTAAACCGGATCGAGGATCACGACCGGGTCGGAGAACGAGCCGAGAGGAAGCGTGTTCTCGGGGAAGCTGATCTGATCTTTGAGCCCGGATTGAGCGATGTAGAGTAGGAAGTTGCGGAAACGCTGTTCGATGCTGCCTTCCTTGCCCTGGGTGGCGAGTACATGCGCCATGATCAGCTCGATGGCGAAGGACTTGAGCGGCTTGATCTCTGCGTAGTTGCGCCATTTCTTTGCCATCCGGACCAGCGTGCGGAAATCGCCGTCCTGGTTCTTGCGGTCGCGCACGAACTGGATTTGGCACGGCGCGCAGGTCTGGATTTTCGAGCCGTCGTGGATATCGAACTGCCAGCCATAGCCCGGACGGCTCTCGTCCTCGATCACCGGCACGATGTCGACGCTCAATCCCGTACCCACGAACGTCACGGTTGCCGCCTTGCGCTGAATCTCGAAATCCTCGACCGACTTGGTCGGGTAGATCTTGATGAGCAACTCGTAGATCGTGGCACTCAGGCTATCGAGAGTTTCCTTGGTCGCGTCGCGACCGGAAATGTAAAACACCACATCGACGTCGACGGGGTCATACGTCGTCTTGCGCAGGATCGTGAACTTGGCGAACGAGCCGGCCTTCACGACCTTGGTGATCTTGATCTCTGTCTTGCCCTTTACGCTCTTTCGCAGTTCCTCGATCAGCCGATCGACTTGTGCGTGATATTCCTTGCGCTTGTCCGCCGGAAGGCGGAGCACATTGCTGTCGTAGTAGCGAAGCTCGGTATTGGTGAGAGCCATGATGGTTCCTGTGGGCCTGCTGCTGATGCTGATCGAAGCGATCGGGAACAGGCCGCCCCCCGTATCGGCGCATTCGGTTTACAAAATCGTCGGTTGTCCGACCATAAGCGTTAGTATGGGTACGAATTAACCTTTTTTCAAGAGGTTTCGGTTTACAAAATTCACTCTATATCGTAGAAATGGAAACCGAACGCCGTAAGGAGGCCACCATGATCGGAAACAAGCTAAAGGTCGCGCGATCCGCGTCGGGCCTCTCTCTGCGTGCGCTTGCCGATGCGATGGATGGGCTTGTGTCCGCACAGGCGATAGGCAAGTACGAGCGCAATGAGGACATGCCGAGTTCTCGGGTTCTGATCGCTCTCGCCAAGGCGCTCCACGTCTCGGAGGAATATCTCTTGAGTGAGGACGAGCTTTCGCTTGAGGGCGTGGATTTTCGCAAAAAGGTCGGGACTTCCTCTAAGGAAGAGGCTGCTCTAGAAGCGCGCGCCATCCATATGCTGGAGCGTTACCTCGCAGTAGAAGACATGCTTCATATGCGAAGCGTTGAATGGGAGCAGCCGCGCAGCGCTCCGCACCCGGTTGCGGAGATACGCGATGCGGAAGACGCCGCCCGGTCGGTTCGCGAGGATTGGGGCCTTGGCAATGATCCGATTCCACAGCTTGCCGAGCTTCTGGAAGAGCGCGGTATCAAGGTGCTTTCGCTCGATCTCGACAATGTCGATGGACTTGCCGCCAAGGTGCGCCGCAAGGAGCGGGACGCTGCGCGCGTGATCGTGGTCAAGCGGAGCACTTGGTCCGAACGTAAAAGGTTCAATCTGGCGCACGAGCTTGGTCACATGGTTATCGCCCCATCGGATGGAGTCGACGAGGAGAAGGCGGCGCATCGGTTCGCTGGCGCCTTCCTGATGCCAGCCGATGTTCTCCGGGCGGAAGTCGGCGCCCACCGTTCATCGATCAGTATCGGCGAACTGGTCGCTCTGAAAAAACGGTTCGGTGTGAGTATCCAGGCGCTCGCTTATCGCTGTAAGGATCTCGGTATCATTAGCCAACCTGCCTGTGCGCGGCTGTTCAAAGTCTTCGCCGAGCGAGGTTGGCGGGCAGCTCCGTACGAGGAACCTGAAAGCCTAGCTCCTGAAGTTGAGGAGCCGCGTCGTTTTGAGCGTCTATGCTTCCGCGCTCTTGCTGAGGGCGTCATAGGAGAATCGCGCGCGGCAGAGCTTCTCGGGATTTCCGTGCGCGAACTCGACAAGCGGCTTGATCAGGTGGCGGTTTGACCCGTGCCAGTACTCGTTTCCGACACATCGGTCCTGATTGATCTGGAAAGGGCCAACCTGCTTGAGGAGATGTTCCTTCTGCCGTTCGAGTTTGCCGTGCCCGATCTGCTCTACGGCAGGGAGCTGGCCGGCGAACTCGGCGACAGGCTGATGCAGCTTGGATTACGAATAGAAGAACTAACGCCTGTCGAGTTGCGACGCGCGACTGCCGTCAATCGTCAGCATAGCCGACTCTCGGTTCCAGATACCTTCGCGTTCGCCATCGCCGAGGCTCGGGGTTGGGGGCTGCTAACCGGAGACGGCACACTACGCGAACTGGCAATCGCCGAACGGATCGATATGCACGGCGTTCTCTGGCTCTTTGATCAGTTGGCAGATGGCAATCATGTGGCCTTTGATCGCTTGCATGGGGGGCTGAGCAGCCTATTTGCCCATCCTCGATGTAGATTGCCCGCGAACGAGGTACGGCGCCGATTGGCGCGCTTTACTCAATGACCGACTGCGGAATTGGCATGTCTCTATCCCGACCTTGCGGCGGTGGAGCCCGCGAATTCACAATTCTCCGTAATGTACCAACTATCTCAATAACTTGCGCTAGAAGTCACTATTCAATTGATAGGGCTATAGAGTAGGTATCGTGCCCATCGGTATCTCGCATGGCCCGCCACCCCCGCCGATTTCCCTCTATGACCCGATATTGCCGCCGATCACTGCACGCCACCAGTCGGCATGCAAACCCGCCGATTCTACGCTACAGCCCAATAAATCTTGAATATCAGGCGTCAGATTCCGACCTCATTTCACACGTTGAAGATGGGATATTGAAACGCTGTCGTTCGCGAAATGCCGGTCGGCATCTCCATCCGTCCAAAATATTGGCTAGTACTGTCTCCAGTGGCAATGTGGTGTCCACCTCGAGGTCATATCTGCAATAGTGATGTGTCTTAAGGTGATAGCGTGCTTCGCCGATTTGACGGTTGCCTCGCTCTTTCTCGCGCCTTTCTATTTCGGCCAATGGCGCATGAACACCTACCCAGAAAACATCATAGGGGGCGAGGATAGCTTGCAACTGGGTCCACCAGGCGGCTTCCTCGACAATGTGCTCCACAATCAGGTTGTTGCCTGCTTCTGCGAACGCAGCAATCGACCGGTGGAAGCCATCAAAGAATCTCGCACGCTCGTCAGAATGCGCAAAATGCTTGTTGGCTCTGAACCCGGCATCAGCGAGTTGATCCGAAGCGTAATAGCAGAACGGCTCTGTGATCGATGCGCGCAAGGCTTTTGCCAGAGTGGACTTTCCAGCGCTGGAAGTGCCGTTCAAAATGATAATGCTACTAGATGGCATGGGTGTCCTTCTATTTTGGCGCCATTCTCGTCCAAAACCAGTCGGTCCGCAAACCATCCTATTGCAGCCGCTCGCTCATGCCTCAATTTAGGAGAGCTATATGGGCGAAGTCAGGCTCGGCAAGCCTCAAATTGCGCGAGAACACCCATCGCCTCCGCGATGCGGCGCATATCCTCTTCGTGAAGCACCCGCTTCGGGCCGCGCATCACGATGCCCCAATTGGCACCATGATCGCGCGTCAGCCGCAGTTCATCCAGAAGCGGTCTGATCGGGGTTGTCTGGGCGTCCGTCAGATAGTCCACATCGACGCGATACGGATTGAAATCCATCGCCTGTTCGAAGCGGTACGGCGCGTCTGAGGTGACACGACCGATTGTCGTGAACGCCTGCACGATCTCGCCTTCACCCATGCCTTCACGCGGAGAGTAGTAGACGATCCAGTCGCCCTTCTTGAGAGACTTCACCGCGATGTGCTTGCCATGCCCAAGCTGGGCAAAGCCGCCGTCACGGCCTCCGCGCGCGTGCTGCGCCGATGCGACACCCATCCAGAACGTCATGTTCCACCCCCTCAGGCGCCGGTTGGGTCGAGTTGGGCGAGGTCGCGGACGGTCCGTTCGACCACCTGTCGATAATCCGCCGTCGGGCGGCCGATCAGTGCGCTGAGTTGGCGGCGATTGTCTTCCAATGCCCCCTTGGAAGCCGCGACATCGGAGTCCGCGATAAGTTCGGCCAGGCTTTCGGGGAGACCCATGCCGATCAGGGTCTTCTTGAAGACGGCGCCGGGCATATCCTTATAGACGATGGGCTTGCCGGCGGACGCGGCGATCGCGTCGGCAAGATCGGTGAGGCTGTAGCTCTGGTCGCCCGCCAATTCATAGATGCGCCCCGCGTGTCCTTCGGTCAAGAGCACGACGGCGGCCGCCTCGGCGAAGTCGACGCGGGTGGCGGTCGAGAATCGACCTTCGCCCGCACTGCCGATCACTGCCCCGTACTGGAGCGCCGGGGGCACCGATGCCATGTGGTTCTCCATATACCACCCATGCCGCAGCAGCACGACCGGAAGGCCGGAGGCTTTCAGGAGCGCTTCGGTCTGCCGGTGATCCTCACCAAGCCCGAGAGCCGACGTGTCGGCGTGAAGCAGGCTCGTATAGGCGAACAAGCGGATGCCCGAAGCCTTCGCAGCCTCGATGACGTTGCGGTGCTGGCCGACACGGCCGTGATGCGCGCTGGACGAGATCAGCAGCAGCCTGTCGATGCCGGTGAAAGCCGTCAGGAGGGTGTCGGGTCGGGAATAATCAGCGATGCGCAGTTCGACTCCCTGTGCGGCGATCTGCCTGGCAACGCCGTGGTCAAGCGAACGGACGCCTGCAACGATCCTGCTCGCCGGAACTCTCTTGAGCAGTTCCATGATCACGAGGCGACCGAGTGCGCCGGTCGAGCCGGTGACAAAGAGCCGGGGCTGGTTGGAATGTGTCATGTCGTTTTCCTTGGGCGCGCAATCAGGACTTCACGACCGTATGGGCCGTGATGGAGTAGCCAAACGGATCGCGGAACGCGAAGTAGCGGCCGAACGGCCCGTCCTTCGGAGCGAACTCGATTTCGACGCCTTGATCAACGAGATGGTCGTGGAGCGCATCAGCGTCGTCACAGCCGAACCAGATGGCAATGCCCCAGCCCAGCTTGTCGGTTGCAGCCAGGTCGATAACAGGCGTGCGGACGGCAAAAGGAACCGGCTTAGTATCGAACACGACCGCTCCCGGCGGGCTCATCGGCGCGGGGTGGAGCCCGACGACGCCGGTGTAGAAGGTGCGCGCGGCTTCAATGTCTTCGACTTGAATGCCAATGAAATCAGGTCCGATCAGATGCGGCATGATGGGGTTTCCTTATGTTGTCGGATTTGATAGTATCAGGGCACTTATATAATGTAAGGCCCCTGATATGTCAACGCGAGTTTGCTGATGGACGACCCCTATGCGACGATCGGCTTCGCGCTGAAGCAGGCCCAACAGGCGCTCCGGACGCGCATGGATTCGGAGTTGCGCCAGATCGGCCTGACCACGCCGCAATATGCGGTCCTCGCCTACCTGAAGGTCGAACCGGGGGCGTCAAACGCCGCGCTGGCGCGCCAGGCCTTCATCACGCCGCAGACGATGCAGGCGATTCTCGTCACGCTCGAGAAGTCGGGCTTCATCAAGCGCACCCCTCATCCGGAGCACGGACGGGTTCAGAAGACCGAGTTGACGCCTACGGGGGATCAGGCTCTGGAGGCAGCATCTGCAATCGTCGCCGATGCCGAAAAGCGCCTTGTCGATGCCGCCGCGCCGCTCGACCCTGAGCTTGTCGCAACCATGCTAATGAGGCTGGCAAATGCCCTCCGATAGCGGCGGCTTGCACGATTGGTGAGCAAGAGCAACTAGGCGCAAACTCCCAGTTGCCGAGGTTTGGTCGAGCAGTCACTCAGGGTGAACAAACGGGCGAATCCAGGGAACAACTGCATGATGGCAATTGGCAGGCGAAGTGGAAATTGCCATGTGCGCGTCCGCGTCGCTGCCGAAGGCGAGACCGTCACCTTCACCGGAACCGTGCAACTTTCCGGCGGCAAGTTCGCCATCGTCGAGAAATCCCACGAGTTCACCCTTGTCCCGTGGCGGCCGGTCATCGACCGCCAGCTCGGCAAGGAGGTGTCCGGTATCATCCAGGGCGGATCGGTGTCGTGGCAGTTGGGGCGGCAGCGAGGGCTGGGATTGTAAGTTGCCATGCGCGGCGAATAGCCGTGGCCTGTGCGCCATCATGGTCGATGTCTTGCGGAAGGGGCAGGCGCGCGACGAAAATCGTCTCGATCTCAATGCGGATCGGCATGAAGGTCCAATCTACATGTTCGAAGCACTCAATTCGAGGAGTGGAACAAACATGCTCCTCCGTGCGAAAAACCTCACAGAACGCCGTTGTGTGATCGGGCGCAGTGACCCTAAAGACGGCAGACTCGTCAAATGACGGCAGCAGTGGAGAAACCAAGGCCAGCACATAGTATAGTATACACTCGCACGACATCTAGCCTCACCAGTCGCTAATGAAGCATCTCAGAACGTGTATCCGAAAATATTGCTTGATGAAGTTCGCATGCGCACCGCGTCCTTGAAAGGGGAAATTCCAAATAGTCGGGAATATTCTCGACTGAATTGCGATGAACTTTCGTATCCCACCGCAAAGGCTGCCTGCGTGGTGTCGGAACTCGTCACGAGCAGTCTTCGGGCAGCCTGCAGGCGCAAAGTTTTTTGGTATTGCAGAGGGCTCAAAGATGTCACTGCTTTAAAATGGCGATGGAAGGATGGAACGCTCATCCCTGCAACCGCTGCCAGCTCCTCCGTGCGCAGTGCTCGACTGAGGTTCTGCCTGATCCACTCGACGGAGCGTCGAATATTTCCAATTCCGTTTCCCTGGCGGATTGCCTGCCGCAGCATGTTGCCGTGCCCACTTTGCAACAAGCGGTATAGAACCTCGCGTTCACGCCCCGGACCAAGCGCCCTTATGTCTTCGGGTCTGTCCAGCAGCGCTAGAAGCGCATCCAGCGCCTCCAACACATCGGTGGTTGCCTCCTCGACGCCGAATCCTGTGGGGTTGCCTTTCTCCGCTGGTTCCGGTGCAACCTCGCTGGCAAGAGAAGCCAGCAGACTGCGGTCAAGTGTCAGCGCCACCGCGATGTAGGGCCTTTCCGCATCCGCATCGAGTATGCAGCCCATCGCCGGCAACTCGATCGTCGAAGCAAAGCAACTCGCGGCTTCGAAGCGCAGGACACTTCCACCGATCAATACCTCCTTCATGCCCTGCACGACCACGCAGATCATCGGATCGCAAAGAGTCATTGTCGGAATTGTCCTGTGCGCCAAGACCGCCAGGAAAAGGTTGGGGATCGCGGTAACACCGTCCGGACCGGGCGAGTGGCTAAGAACGCGCCCGCGCATACGTTTGAGAAGCTCTTTCATCCTCACGACCATACATCACGCATCGGTCTGCGGGAAGATGGCTGAGAGGATTAGGCAAAAATTTGAGAACTTCTGGAAGGCAAATTTTGCCTGCGGCCCTTATTACCTTGAGGTGGAAATTAGGGTCATCAAACTACAGGGAAATATCGGCGATGACGTTCGCGAAGCGCACATTGGGCAAAGAAGGCCCCGAAGTCTCGGCTCTCGGCTTGGGCTGCATGGGTATGTCGGAATTCTATGGTCACAGCGACCGCGAGGCAGCGCTTGCCACGATCGCTACTGCATTGGAGGCCGGCATCACGCTTCTCGACACGGGCGACTTCTATGGCATGGGGCACAATGAAATGTTGCTGGCCGAAGCGTTGCGCGGCAAGCGGGATAAAGCTTTCATTCAGGTCAAGTTCGGTGCGCAACGCGGCCCGGATGGTGCCTTCCTGGGGATCGACGCGCGCCCTTCTTCGGTCAAGACTGCGCTGGCCTACAGCCTACGGCGTCTGGGGACCGACTATGTCGATCTCTATCAGACCGGACTGGATCCCGCAGTGCCAGTCGAAGAAACGATTGGCGCTATTGGAGACCTCGTTGCACAGGGCTATGTGCGCCACGTCGGCATCACCAACGTTGACGCCGATACGATCCGACGGGCACATAAGACGTATAAGATCACTGCATTGCAGTCCGAGTACGGCCTGATGTCACGAGACATCGAGCATGAAATACTGCCGCTTTGCCGTGAATTGGGAATTGCGACCACGGCCTATGGAGTCTTGGGCAGAGGCTTGCTTACCGGCAGCAAGGGCAGCGGCGAAGGCGACTTCCGCAACATCTTGTATCCGCGCTTTCAAGGCGAGAATCTCACTCGAAACGAACGCTTGGCGGCCGCTTTGGCGATGGTTGCCCAAAGCGAAGGTATTACGGCGGCTCAAGCTGCGATCGCATGGGTTGCCAGCCGAGGAGCAGACATCATTCCTCTCGTCGGTGCACGCACCGTCGAGCGGCTGACCGAAGCACTGTCGTCGCCCTTGCAACTCTCACAGGAAGCCCTTTCCGCAATCGAGAAGGCCGTCCCAGAGGACGCTGTTGGCGGTGAGCGCTTTATGGTTGCACATTAAACAGCCTCCTTCGGCGACGCCTGGGACGAGCTGACCGTCTGCGTGGATCGTGCGTGGACCGGGACAATATAGACCTTGCCAAAGGCGACCGCACGACCATGCACATCCTCATGACTTTCACTCAAGCGCTCGGCGGCAGGGTAAAGAAAGAATTGTCATGCCGGCGCTTTGCTGCGCTATCCCAATCAGGTTGTGTAATGCCGCTGAACTTGAAGATGTCGTCGAGCGCGCGGCCAATACGTTGCGGAGGCCGGCACCTACGCCAGAATGCGACGATGACATGGCGCCGGAGTACTGCAACGATGACAATTGGCAGGCGAAGTGGAAACTCGCAAACACCTGCAGGCTTGCGACTGCCTTTTGAGGGGTCCCCGGCTATGCCTGCCAGGAGTTCAATCGCGGCTTCGCTGCCTGATCTTTTGCATAAGGCAATCATGCCGCGATCTGTCGATGCTCGCCGTTGCGGAAAGCTTTTGGGGTGCAGCCAATCACGCGCTTGAATGCCTTGCCGAAGGCGCCTTCGGCCTCGTAGCCGACGGCACGGGCGATCACTCCGACAGGTTCTGCCGAAGACCGGAGCCGGTCGCAGGCCAGCATCATTCGCCAGCGCGTCAGATATTCCATCGAGGTGACGCCGACTTTGGCCTTGAAATGTTGGGCGAAGACCGTGCGCGACATGCCGGCGCATGACGCAAGATCCTGGATCGTCCAGGCGCGTGCCGGAAATCCGTGCATAGCGGCGATCGCGGCTTTCATCTGTGGATGCACCAGGGCGAACAGCCAGCCAGTGCCATTCACTGTTTCGGAGAGATGATGTCTGAGCGCATGAAGCAACAGGACGTAGGAAAGCTGTTGCGCGACAAGCATTCCACCTGGCTGCGGGTCACGCAACTCCTCGCGCAGATATTCAAGCGACCACCGCATCACCCCCTTGGTTGCCGCACTTCGGATGTGCACGATCGGTGGGAGCGTATGCAACAAGGAGTCTGAGAAATCGCTGCGGAGAAGAAACTGCCCACCCACCAGCGAACATCCTGTCTCATCGTCAGAGAGCGTCGTGCCTTCGCGACCCTGCGCGGCCACGACCGACTGGAAATCCGCACGCGGCGATGACAGATCCGTCGCCAGACAGATTGGCCAGCCCCGGGGAAGCACGATGCAGTCCCCCGCCATGAGCTGGATCGGCGCTTCGATACCCTCGACCTCCAGCCAGCAGGAGCCCGCGATCGCCGCATAGCACTTCAGGCCTTTATAGCGCTGACTTTGCAGGCCGATGCCGCCCTTGACGACGAAACCACCGGTTACGAACGTTTCGAGCTTCACCAGGGAAAGCACTTCGGACAAAGGATCCATGCAAGATTCGTACGATTAGACCAATAATGAGTACCAATAAGCTAGATCGTTCGGATTAATGTTGCAATCTCAGCGGACGTTGGTGCGTCCAAAATCGCAACGAGAAATCCAAGGACAGCGGACATGCGTATTTTTCTGACAGGGGCAACGGGCTTCATCGGTTCGCACCTCACCAGCGAACTGATCCGTAACGGTCATGACGTGCTCGGCTTGACGCGCAGCGAGGCTGGTGCGCAGGCGCTGCGTCGCCTGGGCGCGCAGACTCATCATGGCTCGCTTGAAGATTTGGACAGCCTCAAGCGAGGGGGGGCGGCCTCGGATGCCGTGGTCCATTGTGCCTACGATCATGATTTCTCCCGGTCCGAGGCGATCGCCAAACTGGAAACAGACGCGATCAGGACGCTGGGCGCGGCAGTGGCAGGCAGCCAGCGACCGCTCATCATTACATCGGTCTGCGCGATGGGTGCAGTGACCCCTGGCGAACCTGCCACAGAGGACGGATACAACGTCTACAATCCCCGCAAATCCACCGAGGATGCCGGCCGGGCAGCGGCGGAACAAGGAGCCAATGTCTCTGTCGTGCGCCTGGCGCAGGTACACAACACCATGCGACAAGGGTTTGTTTCGGGATTGGTCGCCATTGCACGCGAGAGAGGGCTGTCCGCCTATGTCGGAGCTAGCAGCAGCCGCTGGGCCGCCGTCAATGTTCTCGACGCCGCCAGGCTTTATCGCCTCGCCGTCGAAAAGGCGGCCCCAGGTGCGGTCTATCACGCCGTAGGCGACGAGGGTGTGCCTCTCAAGAACATCGCTGAGACGATTGGCCAACGCTTCGGCATTCCCGTGCAAAGCATCACCGCCGAGGAAGCGAAAGAGCACTTTGGCTGGCTCGCGATGTTCGTGGCGATGGACATGGCTGCTTCATCCCAAAAGACTCAGGCCTTACTCGACTGGCATCCGCAAGGTGCCGGCTTGCTTGAGGACCTGCGCCATAGCGAGGTCAGCTGAGGCTGAGCCGGGCAGCGGCACGCCGGTCGCAGATGGATCGTCTTTGTTTAAAGAAGAATCGGCTTCGGCATATTATGTTCGCTGTCCCTCCACTTACAGGACCTGCGGTATCAAACCTGCCGCCAGATGCACGCTAGTACCGCCGTTGGATAAGCAAACGCCGCCGAAAACCACCGATTCCCGCATCGCATTGAATATCTACGTAATTGTCAGAGGCTTATCACTATCTCATAGTGCTCTTCTTCGTCGGGTGCGGCCCGCTACGGAATTGGGTCGGTCATGGCGGGCAGCGCCCGATGAAGATGAGAACTATGAAATCGGCATAACCATTTGATGTTTATGAAGATACTTGGTGTTGTGCGGTTATCGGCGGGTTTCGGCGGCATTTGGGTGGCTAACTGCCGGCTATATCGGACAAATGGTGGTGTTCCAGGCCGCTTCACCTCACCGGAAATGTTACTTCGGTGAGCTCTTCCGAGACAGCCCACAGCCGCCGTTGGACGGTGAGGTCATAGGAATCGGCGCTTGAGGTCACCAGCTTTGGATACCCGCGCACTTCGCCCCACCCGCCGGGGCCGTAATATTGCCCGCCAAGGACGGCCGTATCGGTTGCCGCGCGTAGCGTCGGCAAGGCGCCCATTTCAGGCTTCTGGGTCAGCAACGGTGCGAGCCAGCTTATGGGTCCACGAAACGCGGCCGGTAGGTTTCGGATCAGTTCAGTATTGGACACACCGGGATGGGCCGCCACGGCGGCCGTTGTACCATGCGCCGCAAGCCTGCGCTGGAGTTCATAGGTGAACATAAGGTTAGCCAGTTTGGACTGCCCGTAGGCCCCTGCGCGGCTATATGAGCGTTCCCATTGCAGGTCGTCGAAATGGATGGCAGCCTGAATGCGATGACCGGTACTGCTGACAGTCACGACGCGGGAGCCGGCGACCGGCAGAAGGCAGTCAATCAAGAGGCCAGTCAGCGCGAAGTGGCCAAGGTGATTGGTACCGAACTGCAATTCGAAGCCATCCGACGTGGTAAGCCTTGGTGTGTACATCACGCCGGCATTGTTGATCAGAAGGTCGATGCGCGGATAAGCGGCCCGCAGGTCGGCTGCCGCCGCCCGAATCGAATCCAGCGAGGTCAGGTCGAGCGCCTGGACGGCAACGTCGCCCGCGATGCGTGCGGTCGCCTGATTACCCCTCTCAACATCGCGAACCGCAAGGACCACTTTCGCTCCATGCGCTGCAAGCATTCGCGCCGTTTCGAAGCCCAGCCCGGTGTTGCCGCCGGTGACGATCGCGACCCGACCGTGCTGGTCGGGAATGTTCTGCTCGGTCCAATTGCCACTCACGGCACACTCCTATAGAACCGTTGGTCTGTAATATCGCAAATTAAAGACCGACGGTCTTATGTCAAGAGACCGTCGGTCTTTAATGGAGTTAGGGTGTGACTTTTCAGCGGGCACGAAGTGAGGAGCAACGGGAAACCCGACGTAGGGTCATCCTCGACACGGCGGCGGCAATGCTCGATGAGATGCCTTTGGCAGAGGTGAGTCTCAACGAACTCAGCCGCCGAGTGGGTTTGGCCAAGTCTAACGTCCTGCGCTATTTTGAATCGCGCGAGGCGGTGCTGCTCGAACTGCTCGATGACTTCCTGCGACGCTGGCTCGTCGATCTGGCAGACGAACTGGCCGGAGGCATCGACGCACGGGCGGCGCCGGAAGCACGGGCCGTTCGGCTGGCGGAAATTCTCAGCTCCTCGCTGGCGGACCGGCCGGTGCTGTGCGACCTCTTCGGCGCGCAGGGCGGCGTTCTAGAGCAAAATGTCTCGGTCGATACGATCAAAAAGCACAAGCGGTCCTCGCTCGGCAGACTGGCAACCATGACCGGACTCGTGCGGCGGTATGTGCCGGAGCTTGGCGATAGTGCGCAAACATTCTGTCTGATGAGCCTCCTTTCGGCAGGTGCCCTATCGGCCTACGCCCCACCGCCACCCAGCCTGCTTGCCGCCTATGCCGACGAACCCGCCCTTGGCGCACTTCACATGGAACTGAGTGAGGCGCTGCGGGCGTCCTTCACCTCGACGCTGCTGGGTGTGCTGCCGCGTGCCTGACCGAGCATTGATCAACGAGAGGCTCATCCGTGCTGGATATCCTGTCTCAGCGTTGGATGCCAACTATATCGGGCTTTAGCGTGGAATCGGCGGTTCTCTTTACCGCATGGTGGTATGCGGCGATCGGCGGCAATATCGGGTCATAGAGGGAAATCGGCGGGATTGGCGGGCAGCGAACGATGATGACGGGCAATTCGTTTACGCTATAGCCCTCTCGTGACTTGCGCCGGTCGAACTTTCGGACGCGCTTGAGACTAAGGCCGGGTCGCTCAATGCCGGGCTGGCATCCGTCACGGAAATCCATATCTGCGACGGAGCAAATATCAGGCGCAAAACCGATTCAAAACGCGGGAATTTTGGGACAAGTCAGACAGGTAAGATGTATCCAGCGGATTGACGGTGGGGACGCCAGCGCGTATACGGTTGGCGCTTGCCGAAATCGGGCAGAGGAATTGTAGATGTTGGAGCTTGTGACCACCCGCTGATCGTCTCGATTGATCGAGACATCTAGCTGCATCGTTTCGCTACGGCATGTTTTGCCGGGGCTGAAATGTTGTGCGGGTGCTTCTATACACAGGCTTCTCCATGAACATCTCACGCAGCGAACAGCGCGTTCTACACGTGCTCGCGCAGGGCGGACATATCTGCCATCAACGGGCCGAGAGCGGCCGTATTATCGACGTGCTCTGCTTCACGCGCGACGGCCATGTCTTGGCCGATTGCACGCCAGAAGTTTTTGCCAAACTCCGACGTAAGCGCCTGATCGAATCCAAAGCGTCGAGCCCCTATCGGATTTCGGATAGGGGCCGCCGCTCTGTTCGTGCTCAACTCGACAACCGCTAAGGAAAATACGACATGCTGATCCGCAACGAAACTATCGGTGACATTCCGGCGATTAGCCGACTTGTCACTGAAGCCCTCCTGATGCTTGCGCAATCCACGGGAACGGAGGCGGGCATCGTTGAGAAGCTACGCGCAGAAGGCGCGCTCGCTCTCTCGCTCGTGGCCGAGGAAGAGGGGCAGGTGATTGGCTATCTGGCCGCTTCGGCAGCACGGATCGGGACGCAAGACGGCTGGGGTGTGATCGGCCCGCTTGTCGTTTTGCCGTCAAGGCATCGCCAGGGGATCGGTACGGCCCTGATGGTAGAAGCCCTCCGCCGATTGCGGGCGACCAGCCGGGGCGCAGCGCTGGTGGGCGACCCCGCCTACTATGGCCGGTTCGGCTTTCGAGCCTTCCCCGGTCTGGGCGTGACTGGCTGTCCTCCGGAGGTGGTTCAGGCGTTACCATTCGACAGCGCTGAGCCTCGCGGAGAGTTGATTCTTCACTCGGCATTCGGCCTGAACCAGCAGGAGTGACAGACGGTCGGGCTGCATCCTCAGGAGGTGCAGCCCGACGACTCGCCGTGGCTACCGGCGAACGGCAGGAAAGGTAAGCGCTGTTTTCAGGCCACGGCCTTGAGCGGCTGGGGCGCGTAGGCCCAGGGCAGCAGGTCGTCGATCTGGCTTTGAGGATGACCAGCGACGATGCGGGCGATGACGTCGCCGAGATAGGCTTGCGGGTCGATGGCGGTGAGTTTGCAGGTCTCCACCAGCGAGGCGATGACGGCCCAGTGCTCGCCGCCGCCGTCGGAGCCGGCGAAGAGCGCGTTCTTGCGATTGAGCGCGATCGGCCGGATGGCGCGCTCGACCACGTTGGAGTCGATCTCGACGCGGCCGTCGTCGAGGAAGCGGGTGAGGCCCTGCCAGCGCGAGAGGGCGTAGCGGATGGCCTCGGCGAGCTTGCTCTTCTGGCTGACGAGGCCGAGCTTCTCCTTGAGCCATGGCTCCAGCGCCGCGACGATGGGGCGGCTCCTGGCCTGCCGGGCAGTGCGACGTTCCTCGGCCGAGCAGCCGCGGATGTCGGCCTCGATCTGATAGAGCGTAGCGATGCGCGCAAGCGCTTCCGTGGCGATCGGCGCCGGCCCGGATTGGGCGAGCTCGTAGAACTTGCGCCGGGCGTGGCTCCAGCAGAACGCCAGGCTCACCGCGTTGCGCTCGGCCAAGACCTTGTAGCCCGCGTAGCCATCGACCTGCAGCGTGCCCGCGAAGCCCTGAAGATGCCGGATCGGCTGCTCGGCCTTGCGGTCCGGCGCATAGAGATAGGCCACGCCAGGTGGATCCGATCCGCCCCAGGGTCTGTCGTCGCGGGCATAGGCGAAGAGCTGGCCGGTCTTGGTCCGGCCGCGACCCGGGTCGAGCACCGGCGCCGTGGTCTCATCGGCGAAGAGCTTGTCCGACGCCTTCAGGCGCTCGAACAGCCGCGCATGCACGGGCCGCAGCAGGAAGGCAGCCTTGCCGACCCAGTCGGCCAGGGTCGAGCGATCCAGGTTGACGCCCTGCCGGGCATAGATCTGGACCTGCCGATAAAGCGGCAGATGATCGGCGTATTTGGCTACCAGAACATGGGCGACCGTTGCCTCGGTCGGGATGCCGCCCTCGATGAGCCTGGCGGGCGCCGGCGCCTGCACCACCACCTCCTCACAGGCCCGGCAGGCGTATTTCGGGCGGCGCGTCACGATCACGTGGAACTGGGCCGGCACGATGTCGAGGCGTTCGGACACATCTTCGCCGATGGCATGCAACGCGCCCCGGCAGCAGGGGCAGGTCTTGTCCTGGATGTCGATAATCTGCTCGACCCGCGGCAGGTGCGCCGGCAACGATCCACGGTTATTACGCCGCTTCCGGGCCCGCTCGGCCCGTTTGGCAGGATCGGCGGCCTCCTCGCCGGCAAAGCCCTCGGCCTCGATCTGCTCGGCCTCCTCGAGCCCCAGCAGCAACTGATCGACCGGCAGGCTCTCGGCCCGGCGGCCGAAGCGATGACGCTGCAACTCCTTGATGATCTGGCGGAGTCGCTCATTTTCGGCGCGCTCCGTCGCGAGCATCGCCCGAAGCGCGATCGGATCGTTGGTCTGAGGCTCGGCCACGTCGCTCACGAGACCGATTCAATCATAGATTACAGTGGCTTGCCAGCGCAGAGCCGATCAACTTGCGGCGATCGGAACGCGCGTCTGGCGCCGCTCATGCACGCGGCGCCAATCCAGACCCTCCAGCAAGGCCTGAAGCTGGGCAGCCGTCAGCCGCACGATCCCATCGGCGATGGCCGGCCACTGGAACTTGCCGTCTTCCAGCCTCTTAGAGAACAGGCAGACGCCCGTCCCATCGAAGTAGACCAGCTTGATCCGGTCGGCGCGGCGCGCCCGGAACACGTAGACCGTGCCGGAGAACGGATCTGCGCCCATGCTTTCGCGAACCAACGCCGCCAATCCCTCCGCGCCCTTGCGGAAGTCGACCGGCTTCGTCGCCACCATCACGCGGAGCATGCGGGATTCGAACCGAATTAAAGGAGGGCTATAGCGTAAACGTAGTTATCATCTTCACCCGGCGCGGCGCGCCACTTTTCTTTTTCATGGCGGGCTCATTCGCGTCCTTCCCTGGTGGGGCGCGGCGTGTTTTTGTGGTCTGGCAAAAGAAAACCGCGGTCCGTTTCCGAACCGCGGTTTGGTTTGGCTTTGCCACCGCTGTTTAGTGGCGGAAGTGGCGCATGCCGGTGAAGACCATGGCCAGGCCCTTTTCGTCGGCGGCGGCGATGACTTCGGCGTCGCGCATGCTGCCGCCCGGCTGGATGATGGCGGTGGCGCCGGCGTCGGCGGCGGCCAGCAGGCCGTCGGCGAAGGGGAAGAAGGCGTCGGAGGCGACCACCGAGCCGACGGTGCCGGGCTGGCTCAGCTTGGCGGCATCGGCGGCTTCACGGCTCTTCCAGGCGGCGATGCGCGAACTGTCGACGCGGCTCATCTGGCCGGCGCCGATGCCCACCGTCAGGCCTTCCTTGACATAGATGATGGCGTTCGACTTGACGTGCTTGCAGACACGGAAGGCGAACAGCATGTCCTTCAGTTCCTGTTCGGTGGGCTGACGCTTGGTCACCACCTTCAGGTCGGCCAGACTGATGCGGCCGGAATCGCGGCTTTGCAGCAGATAGCCGCCGGCGATGGTGCGCAGGGTCATGCCGGGCTCGGAGGCGTCGGCGAGGCCGTGGGTCACCAGCAGGCGCAGGTTCTTCTTAGCGGCGAAAACCTTGCGGGCGTCTTCGTCGGCTTCCGGGGCGATCACCACTTCGGTGAACAGCTTGCTGATTTCCTCGGCGGTGGGGCCGTCCAGCGGGCGGTTCAGGGCGATAATGCCGCCGAAGGCCGAAACCGGATCGCAGGTCAGCGCCTTCAGATAGGCGTCCTTCATGTTGGCGGCGGAAGCGACGCCGCAGGGATTGGCGTGCTTGATGATGGCGACGGTGGGCTCCTCGAACTCGGAAACCAGCTCGAAGGCGGCGTCGGTGTCGTTGATGTTGTTGAACGACAGTTCCTTGCCCTGCAACTGCTCGGCGCTGGCCACGCCGGGACGGGATTTGCCCGAAACGTACAGAGCCGCCTGCTGGTGCGGGTTCTCGCCATAGCGCAGGGTCTGCTTCAGCTCGGCGCCGACGGCGACGCGGCGGGGGAAGGTGTCGCCGATCTGGGCGGCCATCCAGCCGGAGATGGCGGCGTCATAGGCGCCGGTGCGGGCATAGGCGGTGGCGGCCAGCTTGACGCGGACGGCCTTGGTGGTGGCGCCGCCGTTGGTGGTCATCTCGTTCTTGATCAGCTGGTAGTCGGCGACGTCGACGACCACCGCCACATGATCGTGGTTCTTGGCGGCGGCGCGGATCATGGCCGGACCGCCGATGTCGATGTTCTCGATGCAGTCGTCCCACTCGGCGCCCTTGGCGACGGTGGCCTCGAAGGGATAGAGGTTGACCACCAGCAGGTCGATGGGGGCGATGCCGTGCTCGGCCATGGCGGCCTCATGCTCGGCGTTTCCGCGGATGCCGAGCAGGCCGCCGTGCACCTTGGGGTGCAGGGTCTTGACGCGGCCGTCGAGCATTTCCGGGAAGCCGGTATGTTCCGAGACGTCCTTCACCGGCACGCCGGCGTCGCGCAGGGTCTTGGCGGAGCCGCCGGTCGACAGGATTTCGACGCCCTGCTGGGCCAGGAAGCTGGCGAAATCGACCAGTCCGGTCTTGTCGGAAACGGAGATCAATGCGCGGCGGATGACGGGTTCGGCCATGATATTCCCCAATGGGCTGGATATGGGCGGTGGGAGATTTGCGCGCGGTATAGCACGAACGGCGGTAAACCGCTACGGCTGGGAATGATCAGGCGATCTGTATTCCGGAACCAAGGTTTTCAGCACGTCCATGGCCGCCGGAAGATCCAGGGAGCGGCAGGCGGCCTCCAGCCTTTCCAGCTCGGCTCCCACCTGTTCGGGATCGCGGGCGCGCACGGCGGCTACCAGAATGCCGTTCATTTCGGTCGGCACCGGCGGTTCCGAGCCGTGGAAGATTTCCTCGAACAGCTTCTCGCCGGGACGCAGGCCGGTGAAGCTGATGGCGATGTCCTGATCGGGGCGCAGACCGGCCAGGCGGATCATCTGGCGGGCCAGATGCACGATCTTCACCGGCTCGCCCATGTCCAGCACGAAGATGCGGCCCTGATACTGACCGCCCGGGGTCACGCCCAGGGTGGTGGCTTGCAGTACCAGCTCGACCGCCTCGCGGATGGTCATGAAATAGCGGGTCATGTCTGGGTGGGTGACGGTGATCGGCCCGCCCATGGCCAACTGTTTCTGGAACAGCGGCACCACCGATCCGGTGGAGCCCAGAACGTTGCCGAAGCGCACGGTGACGAAACGGGTCTGGCCCTCTTGGCCGGTGGCGTCCAGGGCCTGGCAATAGCATTCGGCCATGCGCTTGGTGGAGCCCATGACGTTGGTGGGATTCACCGCCTTGTCGGTGGAGATCAGCACCATCAGCGGCACTTGGTGGGCAACGCAGGCGTCGGCGACGATGCGGGTGCCGACGGCGTTGGTCAAGAGACCCTCAAGAGGGTTCTCCTCGACCATCGGCACATGCTTCAGGGCCGCGGCGTGAACCACCAGCTGCGGCTGGAACTCGGCCATCAGCTGGTTGATGCGGGTGCGGTCGCGGACATCGGCGATGCGGGGCAGGCGCTTCAGGTCCGGGCAGCGGCGCGACATTTCCATGTCGATGGAATAAAGGGCGAATTCCGAGGCTTCCACCAGCACCAGCAAAGCCGGATCGCAATCGCCGATCTGACGCACCAGTTCGGAACCGATGGACCCGCCGGCGCCGGTGACCAGAACGCGGCGGCCTTCGATCAGGCCCTTCAGGCGGCTGCGGTCCAAGACCATCTGCGGACGGCCCAACAGATCTTCGACGGCGACCGGCTTCAGTTCCACCTTGTCCGAGACGCCGTCCTTCAGGTCGGTCAGGCGTGGCAAGCGGGCCAAGGTCATGCCCAAGGCGTCGGCGCGGTCGAACAGGGCGCGGATCAGCCCCGAATCCATCTCGGCGTCGGTGATGATCAGGCGCTCGGGGCCTTGGCCCTTGGCCTTCAGTCCGGCATGCACCTCTTCCAGGTCGTCCAGGGTGCCCAGCACCTCGACGCCGTGGATGCCCTGGCCGATGCGGTTCTGCTTGGAGGTCAGCATGCCCACCGGACGGTATTGCGCATCGGCGCGCCGGCTGGCGCGGATGAACAGGTCGGCGGCGTCGCCGGCCCCCACCAGCAGAACCGGCACCATGCGCTCGCCCTTCAATTCGTGCTGCAAGGCGATGCGGCGGTCTTTGACGATCCGATAGAAAAAGCGGGGGCCGCCGAGAAGGGCGAGCAGGCAGAACCAGTTGATCAGGGGAAACGACCGCGGCACCACATCCAGGCGGGTGGCCAGGAACAGCAGCGGCAGGAAGATCAGCACCGTCAGGGTGGCGGCTTTGATCAGGCCCAGCAGATCATTGACCGAGGCGTAGCGCCAGATGCCGCGATAAAGCCTGAGCGAGAGGAAAACCGAGGCGGCGACCAAGGCGAACAACAGGTCGGCGGCCAGCAGGCGCTCCCAGCTCCAGCTGACGAACAGATACTCGCCCAGGCGCAGCCACAGGGAGAGAACGAACGACAAAGCGGCCATTCCCACGTCGTGGATGAAGGCGATGTGCGCGCGGCTGAAGATACGGCTCGAAATCATCCGCGGGAAGTTAGCCGAGGATTGTGGGTTTGTCCATTGACGTACCGTCGTGTCGGCCTTGCGGCGGGAAAGGGGCTATCGGCGGGGCGGGCTTTGCAGGATGGCGCGGACCTCCGGCGGACAATAGTCCAGGTGCCGGGCGTCATAGGCGTAATTGACGCCGTCCAGAGCTTGGGCCAGACGAGCGTATTGGCGGGTCAGTTCCTCGGGGGAGCGGCTGGGCGCGAGATCGACCACATGGCCATTGGCGGTTTCCACCGACAGATCCATGCGGTAGCCGCTGCGGCTGGGGATGCAGGCGGCGGACAATTTCCTCACTTCGCTCCAGGCGTGAATGCTGGGAGTATCGAACGAGGATGCCCGGTGGCTGAAGCCTTGAGGCCAGACGCAGACGCCGCTGGTGGCCTTGTAGGCGGTAAGGGGAAGGGCCAGGATCAAAGTTGCGCTCAACAGACCCAGCCGCATGTAAAGCGGCGTCTGAGCGAAATGCCGTCCGTTCCGGCGGCTGCCGCCGGCATGGCGGGCGCCCGTCCAGGGCAGGCGGCGGAACAGGGCCGGCACCGTCAAGGCCGAGGCGACGATGGAAACCGGCACCCAAGGCGCATAGGCGATGGCCGAGCCCCAGTCAGTCAGCGAGGTGATAAAGGATCCCGCCGGGCAGGTGGTCTTTTGATAGTCGATCAAATTCAGGGTGATCAGAGCCTGAAGAGCCGCCGCCAACAGGATAATGCTGAGAAAGAACAGGCAGTTCCAGAGGATCAGCACGCGGCGCGGATGCGCCTGCGCCGTCCATTCCAGAGTTGTGGACTCTTCCATCCCGGCCATCCCCATTCCGCAGCCATGACGATCCCCACCGCCATGGCTGCGAAGTATATGGTGTGCCGAAGCCGAATCATACTCTTTTTAGTAGATTTCCCGGCGGAAGCTCTTCGCAAAGAAAAACCCCCGCCGGTTCCCGGCGGGGGTGGTTTTTCTACCGTTCTGACGCGGCTTACACCGTGACGGTGTCGGCCACTTCGCGGAAGGCCTCGATTTTATCGAAGTTCATGTAGCGATAGATGTCGGCGGCCTTCTTGTTGACCACCTCGACCTGCTCCATGTACTCGGCCACGGTCGGGATGCGGCCCAGCAGGGCGCACACCGCCGACAGCTCGGCGGAGCCCAGATAGACCCGGGTGTCCAGGCCCAAGCGGTTCGGGAAGTTGCGGGTGCTGGTGGACATGGCGGTCGAGCCCTTGCGCACCTGCGCCTGGTTGCCCATACAGAGCGAGCAGCCGGGCATTTCCATGCGGGCGCCGGACTTGCCGAGAACGCTGTAATAGCCTTCCTCGTTCAGGATCAGGGCGTCCATCTTGGTCGGCGGGGCGATCCACAGGCGGGTCGGAATGTCGGAATTGCCATCCAGAACCTTACCGGCGGCGCGGAAATGGCCGATGTTGGTCATGCACGAGCCGATGAACACCTCGTCGATCTTGTCGCCGGAGACGTCCGACAGCAGCTTGACGTC
This sequence comes from Candidatus Sulfotelmatobacter sp., assembly GCA_035538795.1. GTDB lineage: Bacteria > Pseudomonadota > Alphaproteobacteria > Rhodospirillales > Magnetospirillaceae > JAJZGK01. The sequence continues at coordinate 42,315 of DATLJS010000069.1, forward strand.
ATCGGGATCGTTCGGGCAGGCCACGATCGGTTCCTTGACGTCGGCGAGATCGATTTCGATCACGGCGGCGTATTCGGCGTCGGCGTCGGGCTGCAGCAGGTCGGGCTTGGCGATCCAGGCTTCCATGGCCTTGATGCGGCGGCCTAGCGTGCGGGCGTCCTCGTAGCCGTTGGCGATCATCCACTTCATCAGAGTGATGTTCGAGGTCATGTACTCGATGATCGGCTCTTTGTTGAGGCGGACGGTGCAGGCGGCGGCCGAACGCTCGGCCGAGGCGTCGGTCAGCTCGAAGGCCTGTTCCACCTTCAGGTCCGGCAGACCCTCGATTTCGAGGATGCGGCCGGAGAAGATGTTCTTCTTACCCTTCTTTTCGACGGTTAGCAGGCCCTGCCGGATGGCGTACAGCGGGATGGCGTTGACCAGATCACGCAAGGTCACGCCGGGCTGCATCTTGCCCTTGAAGCGCACCAGCACCGATTCCGGCATGTCCAGCGGCATGGTGCCGGTGGCGGCGGCGAAAGCCACCAGACCGGAGCCCGCCGGGAACGAGATGCCGATGGGGAAGCGGGTGTGCGAATCGCCGCCGGTGCCGACGGTGTCGGGCAGCAGCAGACGGTTCAGCCAGGAATGGATGACGCCGTCGCCGGGACGCAGGGCGACGCCGCCGCGGGTGCTGATGAAGCCCGGCAGTTCCTTATGGGTCTTGACGTCCACCAGCTTCGGATAGGCGGCGGTGTGGCAGAAGGACTGCATCACCAGATCGGCCGAGAAGCCCAGGCAGGCCAGATCTTTCAACTCGTCGCGGGTCATCGGGCCGGTGGTGTCCTGGCTGCCGACGGTGGTCATGCGGGGTTCGCAATAGGTGCCGGGACGCATGCCCTTGCCCTCGGGCAGGCCGCAGGCGCGGCCGACCATCTTCTGGGCCAGCGAATACCCCTTGCCCGAATCCTTGGGCGACTGGGGCAGGCGGAACAGGGTCGAGGTCGGCAGGCCCAGCGCCTCGCGGGCCTTGGCAGTCAGGCCGCGGCCGATGATCAGGGGAATGCGGCCGCCGGCGCGCACTTCGTCGAAGATCACGTCGGACTTGACGGTGAACTCCGAGATCACCTTGCCGTCCTTCAGAGCCTTGCCCTCATAGGGGCGCAGTTCAACCACGTCGCCCATGTTCATCTGGTTGACGTCCAGCTCGATGGGTAGGGCGCCGGCGTCTTCCATGGTGTTGTAGAAGATCGGAGCGATCTTCGAGCCCAGGCAGACACCGCCGAAGCGCTTGTTCGGCACAAAGGGAATGTCTTCGCCGGTGAACCACAGCACCGAGTTGGTGGCGGACTTGCGCGACGAACCGGTGCCGACCACGTCGCCGACATAGGCCACCAGATTGCCTTTGGCGCGCAGTTCTTCGAGGAACTTGACGGGGCCGCGGACACCGGTTTCCTCGGGCTCGATGCCGGGACGCGGGTTCTTCAGCATGGCCAGGGCGTGCAGCGGGATGTCGGGACGGCTCCAGGCGTCGGGAGCTGGCGACAGGTCGTCGGTGTTGGTCTCGCCGGTCACCTTGAAAATGGTGACGGTCAGGCTCTTCGGCACTTCCGGCCGCGAGGTGAACCATTCGGCGTCGGCCCACGACTGGATCACGGCCTTGGCATTGGCGTTGCCCTTGTCGGCCAATTGCTTGACGTCATGGAAATAATCGAACACCAGCAGGGTCTTCTTCAGGCCTTCGGCGGCGGCGGTGCCGCATTCGGCGTCGCCCAGCAGTTCGATCAGCGGCTTGATGTTGAAACCGCCGAGCATGGTGCCCAGCAGTTCGGTGGCCTTGATCTTGGAGATCAGCGGGCACTTCTCGCTGCTGGTGGAGACCTTGGCCAGATATTCGGCCTTGATCTTGGCGGCGTCGTCCACGCCGGCGGGCACGCGGTGGGTGATCAATTCGACCAGAGCCTGTTCCTCGCCCTTGGGCGGGTTCTTCAGCAGGGCGACCAGTTCCTCGGTTTGCTTGGCGGACAGCGGCAGCGGCGGAATACCCAGGGCTGCGCGTTCGGCGACATGCTGGCGATAAGCTTCAAGCACGGCAAAATCCTTTCTTACAGAAGGTTTCCTGGTACCGATGGCTCCGTCCCGTGGCGACGGGCTCGGGGCGAATGGTGCGCCGCGGGTCTTCGGTGTTCGGCGGGGAAGATAGCAACTTTCTCGCGGGGGTAAAACGGAAGAAAGTTACTTTTTTGGATCGGTCCCGGCGACCGCCCCGCTTGCTTCGGACTCAATATGGGGGTCGATGGCCGCGGCGACTAGCCAGCGGCGGACGATGGCTTGTTCGTCGTCGCTGAATCCCGACTGCAATGCCTCCTCGATGGGGTGGACGCGGCGGCGGCATTCCTCCAGCGACGACAGACCGGCTTCGGTGATGCGGATCATCTGGATGCGGCCATGCTCGGCATGGGCCTGCCGCGCCACCGCGCCGGATTTCAGCAGGTTGGCGACGATGACGCTCAAGGTTTGCGGGGTCAGCTGGGTCAGACGCGCCAAATCGGCGTTCGAGGCTCCGGGATAGGCCTTGAGCATGGTCAGCACCAGGAACTGGGGCATGGTCACGCCGAGATCGGCCAAGGCGCGCTCCATCCGCAGCCGGTGGGCGGCGGCGGCCTGGCGCAGCAGATAACCCAGATATCCCTGTTGACCGCGCTTGCCTTCTCCGGCGGCGGGAATGGATTTCAGAGACTGGGACTTGCGCATAATATCATAGCTCTTATATGTTGTTCGTGTTCTGATATTAACCTATGCCCGACGAGGCCGCCATGACCAGTTCTGCCGATTCCATTTCCCAGAAACGCTTTTACGAAACCGCCCCCGCCGCCGTTCAGGCATTGCTCGATCTGGGCAAGGCCGTCGACGCTTCCGGCCTGGACAAGGGGCTGAGCGAACTGATCAAGCTGCGGGTGTCCCAGATTAACGGCTGCGCCTTCTGCACCAAGATGCATCTGGACGTCGGCCGCAAGCTGGGCGTCGACGCCGTCAAGCTGGAGCTGGTGGCGGTCTGGCCCGAGGTGGATCTGTTCACGCCCCGCGAAAAGGCAGCCCTGGCCTGGGCCGAAGCCTGCACCCGCTTGCCGCCGACCCATGCCACCGACGAAGCCTATGCCGCCATGCGCCGGGAATTCTCGGAAAGCGAAGCCATATTCCTGACTGCCGCCATCGCCAACATCAATGCTTGGAACCGCATCGCCGCTCCCTTGCACTACGCGCCGCAAATCTAGGCGAAAGGACGGGACTGACGATTCCGCTTGGCCCCGCCCATACTTTTGCTAAGGTGCCGGGCCATGAGCGGATTCACTCCCGACGCCCGGTTTTCCGGTCACAATCTGGCTTGCCTGCGTGGTGAGCGGATGGTGTTCGCCCGCATGGATTTCGAGATGAAAGCCGGCGAGGCGCTGCTTCTGCTGGGGCCGAACGGCTCGGGCAAGTCCAGCCTGCTGCGTTTGCTGGCGGGTCTTTTGAAACCGGCTGGGGGCAATCTGGCCTGGAACGGCGAGCCGGTGTCGGAAGACCGCGAGGCCCATGCCGCCCGCGTCCATTATGTCGGCCACCACGATGCCGTGAAGCCGGTGCTGACGGTGCAGGAGAATTTGCGCTTCTGGGCGCGGCTGCACGATCCGGCCTCGGGCGACGGCCTGGCGCAGGCGGCCCTTGAGCGTTTCGACATGCTGCGTCTGGCCGAGGTTCCCGGCAAGCTGCTGTCGGCCGGTCAGAAGCGCCGCCTGAATCTGTCCCGCCTGCTGGCGGCCCCGGCGCCGCTGTGGCTGTTGGACGAACCGACGGTGGCCTTGGACCGGGCTTCGGTGAAGCGGCTGGAAACGATCATCGCCGAACATCGCGCTCGGGGCGGCATGGTGGTGCTGTCCACCCATGCCGACGTCGATCTGCCGGGAGCACGGGCGATGCATCTCGATCACTTCACCCCGCCGCCGCCGGTGGCCGAAGAGATCGGAGGCTGGTGATGAGCCGTCTTTTGGAAATTGTCCGCCGCGATCTCAGGCTTGCTCTGCGTCAAGGCAGCGACAGCGTGATGGTGGTGACCTTCTTCGTACTGACGGTGGTGCTGTTTCCCTTCGGCATCGGCCCGGAAGCCAACATTCTGGAACGCACCAGCGCCGGGGTGTTGTGGGTAACGGCGCTGCTGGCCTCGATGCTGTCGCTGGACCGTCTGTTCCAGGCCGATTACGAGGACGGCAGCCTGGAATTGTTGGCCCTGACGCCGACGGCCTTGGAAGTGATGGTGCTGGGCAAGGTGGCGGCTCACTGGCTGACCACGGGCCTGCCGCTGATGGTGGCGGCGCCGGTGCTGGCGGTGCTGCTGCATATGAATGCCGACGGTTTTGGCACTTTGTTGCTGACCATGCTGCTGGGAACGCCGACCTTGTCGCTGATCGGCGCCATGGGGGCGGCGTTGGTGTTGGGGGCGCGGCGCGGCGGCGTACTGTTGTCATTGCTGGTGCTGCCGCTTTATGTGCCCGTGCTGATCTTCGGCGTCGGCGCCATCGACGCGGCGGTGCAAGGGCTGCCGTCCCAGTCGCATCTGCTGATTCTGGGCGGCCAGCTGCTGGCCGCCTTGGCCCTGACGCCATGGGCGGCGGCGGCGGCTCTGAGACAGGCTTTGGAATAATTCTAAGTTTATACTGAGCATCCTGGTAATGTCTTTGGACAAGCTGTAGAACGGGTCACCATGCATCGCTTCGCCAATCCCGCCCGCTTCCTGCGTCTTGCCGCCGTGATCCAGCCTTGGACGGCGGCGGCCACCGTGCTTCTGATCGGCGCCGGACTGTATCTGGGCCTTATCGCCTCGCCCGCCGATTACCAACAGGGTGAGACGGTGCGCATCATGTATGTGCATGTCCCCTCGGCCTGGCTGGCCATGGCCTGCTATTCGACCATGGCGATCGCCAGCGCCGTCGGCCTGATCTGGAAGCATCCGCTGGCCGATCTGACGGCCAAGGCCGCTTCGCCGGTGGGCGCCGCCTTCACCTTCGTCTGTCTGGTCAGCGGTTCGCTGTGGGGCAAGCCCATGTGGGGCACTTGGTGGGCCTGGGACGCCCGTCTGACCAGCATGCTGATTCTGTTCTTCCTGTATCTGGGCCACATGGCGCTGATCAACGCCTTCGACGATCCCACGCGCGGGGCGCGGGCTGCGGCCATTCTGGCGCTGGCCGGGTTCGTCAACATTCCGGTGATCAAATTCTCGGTCGATTGGTGGAACACCCTGCATCAGCCCGCCAGCGTCACCAAGCTGGGCATGCCGTCCATCGATCCGGCCATGCTGGTGCCGCTGCTGCTGATGGGGCTGGGCTTCACCACCTATTTCGCCACGGTGCTTTTGATCCGCGTCCGTACCGAGATCGTCGCCTCGAAGATCAGGGCCATCCGCATGACCCAGATTCATTCGGCCCATGCCCCGGCGCCGGAATCGGCGCCTGGACCGGCCGCGGTGTAAGGACCCCCCTGATGGACGCTTTTTCCAGCTATTTCGCCATGGGCGGCTATGCCGGCTACGTCTGGCCCGCTTATGTGCTGACGGCGGCGGTGATCATCGGCCTGCTGCTGGCCTCGTGGCGCGGCCTGAAGGCCCGCGAACGCGAACTGAAGATTCTCCAAGATCTGTCGCCCGGCCGCCGAGGCCGTTCCCGCGACGGTTCCGAAGCCCAAGGGTGACATGGTGACGCGCAAGCAACGACGCCTGTATTTCGTGCTGCTGGGTATGCTGGCCCTGGCGGCGGCCACCGCTTTGGTGCTGACCGCCGTGGGCGACGGCATGGTTTATTTCTATACGCCCAGTGATCTGCAGGCCAAGCATATCGGTCCCGACCGCCGCGTGCGCTTGGGCGGTCTGGTCGAAAAAGGCTCGGTGGTCAAGGACGGGCAGAATGTCACCTTCATCATCACCGACATGACCGCTTCGACCCCCGTCTCCTACACCGGCGTGCTGCCCGACCTGTTCCGCGAAGGGCAGGGCGTGGTGGCCGAAGGACGGCTGGACGGCCAGGGCGGTTTCCGCGCCTCGGAAGTGCTGGCCAAGCACGACGAGAATTACATGCCCAAGGAAGTCGCCGACGCCCTGAAAAAGTCGGGCCACTGGAAAGACGAGTACGAGCATAAATGATCCCCGAGACCGGCCATTACGCCCTGATCCTGGCTCTGTTCGTCGCCATCGTGCAGGCCGTCGTGCCGCTGATCGGCGCCGCCAGGGACGACAAGCCCTGGATGGAGGTGGCCCGTACCGCCGCCCTCGCCCAGTTTCTGCTGATCGCCATTTCGTTCGGAGCGCTGACGTGGTCTTACGTCACCTCGGATTTCTCCGTGGTGAACGTCGCCCAGAACAGCCATACCGACAAGCCGCTGCTCTATAAAATCACCGGCGTTTGGGGCAATCACGAAGGCTCGATGCTGCTGTGGGTGCTGATCCTGGCGGCTTACGGCATGGCCCTGGCCTTGTTCGGGCGCAATCTGCCGCCGGCTTTGCGTGCCCGCGCCCTGGCCGTGCAGGCGATGGTGTCGGTGGGCTTTCTGGCTTTCATTCTGTTCACCTCGGATCCCTTCGGCCGCCTCGATCCGGCGCCGCTGAACGGCAACGGCCTCAATCCGCTGTTGCAGGACCCCGGCTTGGCCTTCCATCCGCCGTTCCTTTACCTGGGGTATGTCGGCTTCTCGATGGCGTTCTCCTTCGCCATTGCCGCCTTGATCGAAGGCCGTGTTGATGCCGCTTGGGCCCGCTGGGTGCGTCCCTGGACCCTGGCCGCCTGGTGTTTCCTGACTCTGGGCATCACCATGGGGTCGTGGTGGGCCTATTACACCCTGGGCTGGGGCGGCTGGTGGTATTGGGATCCGACCGAAAACGCCTCGTTCATGCCCTGGCTGGCCGGTACGGCGCTGCTGCATTCGGCCATCGTGGTGGAAAAGCGCGACACCTTGAAGGCCTGGACCATCCTGCTGGCCATTTTCTCCTTCTCGCTGTCGCTGCTGGGCACGTTCATCGTGCGCTCGGGCGTGGTGACGTCGGTGCACAGCTTTGCCGCCGATCCGGCGCGCGGCGTTTTCATTCTGGGTCTTCTGGTGCTGGTGATCGGCGGCTCGCTGCTGCTGTTCGCCATCCGCTCGCCGTCTTTGAAGTCCGGCGGTTTGTTCACCCCGCTGTCCCGCGAAGGCAGCCTGCTGCTGAATAACGTCCTGATGAGCACCGCCTGCGGCACCGTGCTGCTGGGCACCCTTTACCCGCTGTTCGCCGATGCTTTGAACATGGGCAAAATTTCCGTCGGTCCGCCCTTTTTCAACGCCGTCTTCATTCCGCTGATGGTGCCTATGGTGGCGACCATGGCGCTGGGGCCAATGATGTCGTGGAAGCGCGGCGACCTGCCGGGGGCCTTGGCCCGGCTGCGCGTCGCCTTCGTCCTGACCCTGGCGGCGGGCGTCGCCTGCTGGCTGCTGGGCGGCGGCGGCGTTCAGGCATTGAAAGCCGCCGGCGGTTTCGCCCTGGCGGCGTGGCTGCTGATCGGCTCCATCGTGGAATGGGCCGAGCGCGTCAGGCTGTTCAAGGTTCCTTTCGGGGAAAGCGTGAACCGCGCCTTGCATCTGCCCCGTGCCGCGTACGGCATGACCATCACCCATGCCGCCCTGGCCGTGGTGATCATGGGCATTACCGGCTCGGCGATGTGGACCACCGAGAAGATTCAGGTGATGCGTCCCGGCGAAACGGTGTCGCTGGCGGGTTTCGACCTGACCTTGAACGGCGTCGAGGACGGCATCAAGGGACCGAACTACACGGCGTCGCGCGCCAGCTTCACCGCCCGTAAGGACGGCGCTGTGGTGGCCGAGATGAAGCCCGAGAAACGGCTTTACACCATGCCGCCGCGCCCGACCACCGACGCCGCCATCCACACCAATTTCATCAACGACCTCTATGCCGTGGTCGGCGATCCCGACGGCAAGGGCGGCTATGTCACGCGCCTGTATCACAACACCCTGGTGCCGTGGATTTTCATCGGCGCGGTGATCATGGTTTTCGGCGGCGTAGTGTCGCTGACCGACCGCCGCCACCGGGTCGGCGCCCCCAGCCGCAAGACCAAGTCGGCCTGACGGAGATATCGAGCCATGCGTCCTATCGCCCTTCTGCCGGTGGCGGTCTTTCTGGTTCTGGCCGGTTTCTTCGGCTATCGGCTGTTGCTGATCGACAAGGGCGACGCCCCGAACTTCATCCCTTCGGTGATGGTCGACAAACCCGCCCCCGATTTCGATCTGCCGCCGCTGTTCGACGGCAAGTCCGGTCTGAAGACGGCGGACCTTCAGGGCAAGGTGACGCTGATCAACTTCTTCGCCTCGTGGTGCGTGCCTTGCCGGGCCGAGCATCAGCTGCTGTCCACCCTGAGCGGCAAGGGCTTCGTGCTGGTGGGCGTCAACTACAAGGACAAGCCCGAGGACGCCAAGGCCTGGCTGGGCCGTTTGGGCGATCCCTACGACGTGCTGGTGGCCGACCGTCAGGGGCAGACCGGCATCGATTTCGGCGTCTACGGCGTGCCGGAAAGCTATCTGATCGACCGCCAGGGCCGCATTCGCTTCAAGCAGACCGGCCCCTTCACGCCGGAAACCATCGAGAAGGACTTGCTGCCTCGGGTCGCGGAGCTGAACAAATGAGAAAGTCCGCCCTGCTGCTGGCCGTCTTCATGGGGATTTCGGCCTTGCCGGCTTTGGCCGTGCAACCCGACGAGGTTCTGCCCGATCCGCAATTGGAAACCCGTGCCCGGGCCATCAGCAAGGATTTGCGTTGCCTGGTCTGTCAGAACGAATCCATCGACGATTCCAACGCCGATCTGGCCCGTGATCTGCGTCTGCTGGTTCGTAAGCGCCTAGTGGCCGGCGATAGCGATGTGCAGGTGAAGCAATATCTGGTGGACCGCTACGGCGATTACGTGCTGCTGAACCCGCCGTTCAAGACGACGACCCTGGTGCTGTGGTTCGGCCCGGCCGTCATGTTCCTGGCGGCGCTGGGCGGAGCCTGGGTCTTCGCCCGCCGCCGCAAAGCCGGAAGCGTGCTGGGCACGGCCGCGCCGGCATCCTTGAGTGATGAGGAAAAGCGCCGCGTCGCCGCTCTGCTGGCCGATGGCGATGAAGGAAAAGACGCATGATCTGGCTGGTTCTCGCCGCCCTTACCGTGGCCGTCCTGGCCTTGATTCTGGTGCCGCTGCTGCGCCGCCAGACCGGAGCCGCCCAACGTCTGGGCTATGACGTCGCCGTTTATCGCGACCAGTTGGCCGAAGTGGAAAGAGACGTCGAGCGCGGCGTTCTGACCTTCCAGCAGGCCGAAGGCGTCAAGGCCGAGGTTCAGCGCCGCATGCTGTCCGCCGCCGAAGCCGACCGGGACGAACAGGCGGCGTCGGCGCGGTCCATGGAAACCGGACGCCGGCTGCGTCTGGCGGCGGCGCTGCTGATTCTGGTGCTGGTGCCCGGCGGCACCCTGTATCTTTACGGTGTGCTGGGCGCTCCCGAATTGCCGGCCCAGCCCTTCGCCGAACGCCAGAACAGTCCGCTGTTCAAGATGACCGCCATGGTCGAAAAGCTGATGCTTCAGCTTCAGCAAAGTCCGGATCCCAAGGGTTACGCCATTCTGGGCGGATCGTTGCGTCAGTTGGGACGCATGGACGAAGCCGTGTCGGCCTATCGCAAATCCATCGAGCTGGGCGCCGGCGGTCCCGAGATTTATTCCTCGCTGGGCGAGGCGGTGGTGCTGGCCAATCGCGGCGGGGTCGGTCCCGATGCCCGTCAGGCGTTCCTTCAGGCCTTGGCGCAGGACGCCAAGGATCCTCGGGCCCGCTTCTACCTGGGTTTGTCGAAGGCGCAGATCGGCAAGGCCGACGAAGCCATCGCCATCTGGCGCGATCTGCAAAACGATACGCCTGCCGACGCGCCTTGGCGCGGCATGCTGGAACAGCAGATTTCCCGTGTCGCCGCCGACGCCAAGATCGACCCGGCCAGTATCGCGCCGAAGGCTCCGACCATTGAGGGCACCGCTGCCGTGGCTGCGGACGCCAAGCCCAGTCTTGGACCCGATGGCCAGAACGACATGATCCAGCGCATGGTGGCCGGACTGGCGGCCAAGATGGAAAAAAGCCCGGGCGATGCCGACGGCTGGATCAAGCTGTCGCGCTCCTATCGCGTCCTCAATCAGTTCGACAAGGCCAAGGAGGCGGCGCAAAAGGCCGTCGCGCTGCGGCCCAAGGATGCCGATCCCTTGCTGACCTTGGCCGACGCCCAATTGGCGGCGGCATCCGGCGACAAGCTGCCGGCCGACTTTCTGGCGACCATGGGCAAGGTGATGGAACTGTCGCCCGACAATGGCGATGCTCTTTATTACGTCGGCGCCGGGGAACTGCAGGCCGGTCATCCGGCCAAAGCCCGTGAATTGTGGGGCAAGCTTTTGCCCCAACTGCCGCCGGATTCCCAGGAACATGCCGATTTGCAAAAGCAGATCGACGAATTGCCCAAGCCCTAACGTCAAAAGATGATTCCCGGTGCTTATACGCCGGGAATCATTGACGCGGGGAGCGACGAGCCCTAGTTTTCCACACCTTCGGCAACCCGTAAGCAATGTGGAAAACCATGTCCGATCTTCGCGAATTCGCCCGTACCGCCAGCGCTTGGCCCTTTCAGGAAGCCCGCAGCCTTCTGGACGACCGGCTGAAAGGCGCGAAACCGGGTAAGGGCTTCGTGCTGTTCGAGACGGGTTACGGCCCCTCGGGCCTGCCGCATATCGGGACTTTCGGCGAAGTGGTGCGCACGACCATGGTGCGCCGCGCCTTCGAGCTGCTGGCCCCGGACGTTCCCACCAAACTCTACGCCTTCTCGGATGATCGCGACGGCCTGCGCAAGGTGCCGGACAACATCCCCAACCAGGATGTCATCCGCCCGCATCTGGGTAAGCCGTTGACCGATATTCCCGATCCTTTCGGCACCCACGAGAGCTTTGGACATCACAACAACGCCCGTTTGCGCGGTTTCCTCGACAGCTTCGGCTTTCAGTACGAATTCCAATCGGCCACCGAGTGGTACAAGTCGGGCCGCTTCGATGACGGCATCCTGAAGGTGCTGGAGCATTACGACGCCATCATGGACGTCATGCTGCCGACCCTGGGGGAAGAGCGGCAGGCCACCTATTCGCCGCTGCTGCCCGTCTGTTCCAAGACCGGCAGGGTGTTGCAGGTTCCGGTGGTCGAGCGGGACGCCGCCAGCGGCACCATCGTCTACAAGGACGAAGACGGCTCGTTCGTCACCACCGACGTGCGCGGTGGCAAGGTCAAGTTGCAGTGGAAGGCCGACTGGGCCATGCGCTGGTATGTGCTGGGCGTGGATTACGAAATGTCGGGCAAGGATTTGATTCCGACTTATCAGCTGTCTTCGAAGATTTGCCGCATCATGGGCGGCCAGCCCCCGGTCAACCTGTCGTATGAACTGTTCCTGGACGACAAGGGGCAGAAGATTTCCAAGTCCAAGGGCAACGGCCTGTCTGTCGAGGATTGGCTGCGTTATGCCCCGCCGGAAAGCCTGGCCCTGTTCATGTACCAGAAGCCCAAGGCCGCCAAGCGTCTGTATTTCGACGTGATCCCGCGGGCCGTGGACGAATATCTGGCCTTTGTCGCCGCCTATCCCAAGGAAGATGCAGCCAAGCGGCTGAACAATCCGGCATGGCACATTCACAACGGCCAACCGCCGCTCCCGGAATCGGGTCTCAGCTACAACATCCTTCTGAATTTGGCCTCGGTCTGCCATGCCGAGGACAAGGGCGTGCTGTGGCAGTTCATCAGCCGCTACGTTCCCGGCACCACGCCGGAAAACTCCCCGTTCCTGGATAAGCTTGTGGGCTATGCCGTCACCTATTATCAGGATTTCGTAAAGCCCAAGAAATCGTACCGCAAGGCGACGGCGGAAGAGGGGGCGGCCTTGGCTGATCTGCTGGCGGAACTGGAAAAGATCGCCCCCGGTTCGGAAGCCGAGCCGATCCAGAACGTGGTCTACGAGGTGGGCAAGCGCCACGCCGTTTTCCCCGAACTGCGCGCCTGGTTCCAAGCCTGCTACGAAATCCTGCTGGGCCAGGACCAGGGGCCGCGTCTGGGATCGTTCATCGCGCTGTACGGCGTGCCGGAAACCATCGCCCTGATCAAGCGGGCGCTGGCCGGCGACGATTTGGGGGCGTAAAGCAACAGGGCCGGAGGGAGCTCCGGCCCTTGTTCTTCAGGGGATCAGAAGCAAGCTGCCGCTGCTTCGCCCCGCCTCAAGGTCCGTATGAGCCAGGGCGGCGTCGAAAAGGGCGTAGTTCCGGCTGGAAACCTTGATGGCGCCAGATTGCAGACCTTTTAAAACCTCGTTTCCGCCCGTGGCGTAATGCCCAACATCAACGGAATAGCTCAGGACGCTGGGCCGGACCAGCTTGGCGGACAGATGTTCCGGTATCTCGGGAATGGACCCCGCCGCCTGTCCGATGCTGGCCACCAGCCCCGAAGGAGAAAGGCTGGCCAGTGACTGCAACAGCGTCGTGCCGCCGATGCCGTCTACGATGAAATCGACTCCTGTTCCGCCAGTAAGCCGGCCGATCTCTCCCACCAAGTCAGCGTCGCGTCCGACGATCACCTGATCGGCGCCATTGGCCAAAGCCAGCTCGGCCTTTTGAGGAGTGCCGACTGCGCCGATGACTTCGGCGCCCAGATGCTTGGCCCACCGGGTCAGAATGCTGCCCAGCCCGCCGGCAGCGGCATGCACCAGAATACGGCTTCCCGGGCCAACGGGAAATGTGACGGTCAGCAGCATGTGAGCTGTCAGCCCTTTCAGCATGCTGGCCGCCGCCAAGGTGAATGGAATGTCGTCGGGAAGGAGGAGAGCCCGTCCGGCTGGCAGAAGACGGGTTGAGCTATAGGCTCCGACGGGATATCCGGCATAGGCGATGCGGTCGCCGGCCTTCAGGTGCGTCACTCCGGTTCCAACCGCCTCGACAATGCCGGCTCCCTCGACTCCCAACTCGGCGGACGGGGGCAGGGTATAGAGGCCTCTCCTGAGATAGACATCGACGAAATTGACGCCAATGGCATGGTGGCGGAGACGGATTTCCTCCGGTCCGGGGTCTTTGGGCGGGCAAGCCTCCACGGCCATCCGCTCGATGCCGCCGGGCTGGCGGACGATGATTTTGATATCCATGAGATGCTCCTTCAGTGATTGAAAGAGCTTAGCCTCTGCTCATATGGGCAAAAATTCCCTATAATCTCCCAATGAATGGGAGAATTTATACGATGTTGGATTGGGAAAATCTCCATTATCTGGCGGCCCTGGCAAAGGCGGGAAGCTTGTCGGCGGCAGCGCGGCGGTTACGGGTGGAACATGCGACTGTTTCCCGCCGCATCGGTTCTTTGGAAGAGGCGTTGGGTGTGCGGCTGCTGGATCGGCGCGGCCGCAAGGTTTTGCTGACGACCGATGGGGAACGTATCGCCGCAATGGCTTTGCGGATGGAGGAGGAGAGCATGGCCGCCGAGCGGCTGGCGCTTTCCGCCCGTTCCGATCTTGGCGGTACGGTCACGTTGAGCGTGCCGCCAGCTTTGGCGGCGGCGCGGCTGGTGGCGAGTCTAGTGGCTTTGCAGCGGCAGCATCCAGGGTTGGTGCTGCAAGTTCTGGGAGAGCATCGCGAAGCCGCCTTGCACCGCCGAGAGGCGGACATCGCGGTGCGGCTCCGCCGCCCGGTCGACGGTGAACTGAGCGCGGTGAAATTGGGCGAGATCGCATTCCATTTCTATGCCGGGCGCGATTATCTGGCGTCGATGCCGCCGGAACGATGGAGCTTCGTCGGCTATGACGACAGCATGGCCGACGCTCCTCAGATGAAATGTTTGCGCTCTTATGCTGGCGATAGACCGATTCAGTTTGTCGCCAATACCTCGGACCTACAGCTTGCCGCCGTGCGGGCAGGAGCCGGAGTGGGTATTTTGCCCGATTTCATGGTCGATGGCGACCCAGCCTTGTCTCGCCTGGAAGACGTGGACGAGCCCATGCGGCGTGAAGTCTGGCTGGTGGTCCATACGGACCTGCGACGCTCAGCCGCCGTCAGGGCTGTGAAAGAGGCTTTGACCGAAGGTCTGACTTCTTAAGCCTTCAGTCCCAGCACGTCGAACATGGTGTACAGGCCCGGTTGACGGCCAACGGCCCAGCGAGCGGCGCGCACAGCGCCCTTGGAGAAGACGGCGCGGGACTGGGCCTTGTGGGTCAGTTCGATGCGCTCGCCCTCGGCGGCGAACATGACGGTGTGGTCGCCCACCACGTCGCCGCCGCGCAGGGTGGCGAAGCCGATTTCGCCGCTTTTGCGGGGGCCGACGATACCGTCGCGCTGGCGAACGGCCACATCGTTCAAGGCCACCTGCCGCCCGGCGGCGGCGGCGCGGCCCAGGCCGAGAGCGGTGCCAGAAGGCGCGTCGACCTTGTGGCGGTGATGCATCTCGACGATTTCGATGTCGTAGGACGGATCGAGAATGGCGGAGACTTTCTCCACCAGACTGATCAGCAGGTTCACGCCGACGCTGAAATTGGGAGCGTAGACGACGGCCGTGTTGGTCGCGGCTTCCCGCAGGACGGTTTCGTGCTCGGCTTTCAGGCCGGTGGTGCCGACGATCAGAGCCTTGCCCAGTTCGGCGGCCAGCCCGGCATGGGCGACGGTGGCGGCGGGCGCCGTGAAATCAATGACGGCGTCCGAGATCTGGAACAAGGCGCGGGCGTCGGTGCCGATGGCCAGTCCCAAAGCGCCGCGTCCCAGCAGTTCGCCGATATCCTTGCCGGCGGCGGGACCGCCCGCACGCTCGGTTCCGCCCGACAGGGACACGCTTTCGCCGTTCAGCACTTCCGTCATCAGCATCTGGCCCATGCGGCCGGCGCAACCGACGATTCCGATACGAATGCTCATGATCTCATTAGTCCTTCAGGTCGTCCCACAGCTCTTTCACCTTGGCGAAAAAGCCGGACGATTCCGGGCTGGTTTCCTTGCCGCCGGCGGTTTCGAACTCCCGCAGCAGCTCTTCCTGGCGCTTGGTCAGGTTGACGGGGGTCTCCACCACCGCCTCCACGAACATGTCGCCACGGGCCGGGCTGCGCAGAACGCTCATGCCCTTGCCGCGCAGGCGGAACTGGTTGCCCGACTGAGTGCCGGTGGGGATGGTGATCTTGGCCCGGCTGCCGTCGATGGCGGGCACTTCGATGATACCGCCCAGTGTGGCGGTGACCATGGGGATCGGCACCCGGCAATGAATGTTGGCGCCTTCTCGCTGGAAAATGCGGTGGGGGGCGACGGACAAAAAGATGTACAGATCACCGTTGGGCGCTCCGCGCATGCCGGCCTCGCCCTCGCCGCCCAGACGGATGCGGGTGCCGTCCTCGACACCCGCCGGAACGTTGACCGACAGGGTCTTTTCCTTGCGGGTCCGGCCCGAGCCGCCGCAGGATTTGCAGGGATCCTTGATGACCTTGCCGGCGCCTTGGCAGGTGGGGCAGGTGCGTTCGATGGTGAAGAAGCCCTGGGTGGCGCGGACTTTGCCGGCGCCGCGGCAGGTACCGCACTCCACCGGAGCCGAACCGTTGGCGCCGCCGGTGCCCTTGCAGCTTTCGCAGGGAACCGAGGTCGGCACCTTGATCTCGGCGGTCTTGCCGGCGAAGGCTTCCTCCAGCGAAAGCTCCATGTTGTAGCGCAGGTCGGCGCCGCGGGCGGCGGCGTTGCCTCCACCCCGGCGGCCGCCCATGAATTCGCCGAACATTTCGTCGAAGATATCGGCGAACCCCGAGGCGAAGGGTGAATCGCCGCCGCCGCCAAATCCGAACCCGCCGCGTCCGCCGCCGTTCTGTTCGAAGGCGGCATGTCCGTAACGGTCGTAGGCGGCGCGCTTCTGGTCGTCCTTCAGGACGTCATAAGCTTCGTTGAGCTCGCGGAACTTCTGGGCGGCGTCCGGGTCGTCGGGATTGCGGTCCGGATGGAACTGCATGGCCAGCTTGCGGTAGGCCTTTTTGCATTCCTCGGCGGTGGCACCCTTGTCCACGCCCAGCACTTCATAGAAATCGCGTTTGCTCATGCGGTCTGCTCATCATTCGTGACGGGCCCCGCCCCAGACTCAACCGGAACGGGGCCCTGCACAGGCTTACGACAAGAAGCGTAGGACTTACTTGTCCTTCTTGTCGGAATCCACTTCCTCGAAGTCGGCGTCGACGACGCCGTCCTGGGCGGCGCCATGGGCATGACCCTGGTCGGCGGCTTCGGCGCCCGGCTGGGCTCCGCCTTCCTGCTGGGCCTTGTAGATGGCTTCACCCAACTTCATCGAGGACTGCATGAGGGCTTCGGTCTTGGCCTTGATAGCTTCCGAATCGCCGGAATCCAGCACGTCCTTCAGAGCCTTGACGTCGGTTTCGATCTGGGCCTTCTGGTCCGCCGGAACCTTGTCGCCGTATTCGCTCAGGTTCTTTTCGGTGGTGTGGATCAGGCCGTCGGCATGGTTGCGGGCTTCCACCGCCTCCTTGCGCTTCTTATCTTCGGCGGCATGCGCCTCGGCATCCTTGACCATTTTGTCGATGTCGGCGTCGTTGAGCCCGCCCGAGGCCTGGATGCGGATCTGCTGTTCCTTGCCGGTGGCCTTGTCCTTGGCCGAAACCGAGACGATGCCGTTGGCGTCGATGTCGAACGTCACCTCGATCTGCGGCATGCCGCGCGGCGCGGGGGGCAGGCCGACCAGATCGAACTGACCCAGCATCTTGTTGTCGGCGGCCATTTCGCGTTCACCCTGGAACACGCGGATGGTCACGGCGGTCTGGTTGTCCTCGGCGGTCGAGAACACCTGGCCCTTGCGGGTCGGGATGGTGGTGTTGCGGTCGATCAGACGGGTGAACACGCCGCCCAGGGTTTCGATGCCCAGCGACAGCGGGGTGACGTCGAGAAGCAGGACGTCCTTGACCTCGCCCTTCAGCACACCGCCCTGAATGGCGGCGCCGATGGCGACCACTTCGTCGGGGTTCACGCCCTTGTGGGGTTCGCGGCCGAAGAACTCCTTCACCACGTCGTAAATCTTGGGCATGCGGGTCATGCCGCCGACCATGATCACTTCATCGATTTCCGAAGCCTTCAGGCCGGCGTCCTTCAGGGCGGCGCGGCAGGGCTCGATGGTGCGCTGGACCAGATCTTCCACCAGGGCTTCCAGCTTGGCGCGGGTCAGCTTGATGTTCAGATGCTTCGGGCCGGAAGCATCGGCGGTGATGAAGGGAAGGTTGACCTCGGTCTGCATCGACGAGGACAGTTCCATCTTGGCCTTTTCGGCGGCTTCCTTCAGACGCTGTAGGGCCAGACGGTCCTTGCGCAGGTCGATGCCCTGCTCACGCTTAAATTCGTCGGCCAGATAGTCCATAATGCGGGCGTCGAAATCTTCACCGCCCAGGAACGTGTCGCCGTTGGTGGACTTCACCTCGAACACGCCGTCGCCGATCTCCAGGACCGACACGTCGAAGGTGCCGCCGCCCAAGTCGTAAACGACGATGGTGCCGGCGCCCTTCTTCTCCATGCCGTAGGCCAGAGCCGCCGCGGTAGGTTCGTTGATGATGCGCAGGACTTCCAGGCCGGCGATCTTGCCGGCGTCCTTGGTGGCCTGACGTTGCGAGTCGTTGAAGTAGGCGGGAACGGTGATGACCGCCTGGGTGACCTTTTCGCCCAGATAGCTTTCGGCGGTTTCCTTCATCTTCTGCAGAATGAAGGCCGACACCTGGCTGGGGCTGTACTTCTTGCCTTCGGCTTCGACCCACGCGTCGCCGTTCTCGCCCTCAATGATGTGGTAAGGGACGAGGTTGACGTCCTTCTTGGTCACCGGATCGTTGAAACGGCGGCCGATCAGGCGCTTGATGGCGAACAGCGTGTTGGACGGGTTGGTCACGGCCTGGCGCTTGGCAGCCTGGCCGACGAGACGTTCGCCCGAATCCGCAAAGGCCACCATCGACGGGGTCGTGCGCACACCTTCGGCGTTTTCGAT
The DNA here is from genome assembly GCA_035538795.1 of Candidatus Sulfotelmatobacter sp. Lineage (GTDB taxonomy): Bacteria > Pseudomonadota > Alphaproteobacteria > Rhodospirillales > Magnetospirillaceae > JAJZGK01. The sequence continues at coordinate 60,377 of DATLJS010000069.1, forward strand.
CACCTTGGTGCTCTTGCCTTCCATGATGGCGACACAGGAATTGGTGGTGCCCAGGTCGATACCGATGACTTTGCTCATCTCATCCTCTTGTGTTGCGGCTGGTCTCCGCAGTCCTGCCTCAGAGCAACCGCGGAACCCCCGGTGGTTTCACCGCCGGACCTGAAGGGCCGGTCTAATGGAGTGTTCGCGGTTATATATATGGCTGGAGGGCTTGACCGCAACCGGTCCGGCCCTCCAATGGGGGCGGATGTTAGCACTCCGGCCGCCCGAGTGCCAATCCTGGATTCTTTACCAAGGCGATAGTTCTTGAGCCAGAGCCGCGCTATTGCGTATATGAACGTCTTTACAGGCTGTGCCGGTCAGGGGCAGGGACGAGCGCGGCCTGGAGGAGCGAAACGACAGATCAATCGAAGTGGATATGTTCGTGACCAATTTCGAATTGGACCCGCTGGCCCGCAAGCGGGTGATGTACCGGCTCATCCAGCTGGGTACGTTGGCTTTGACCGGCCTGTTTTTTCTCATAGCTGCCCTGGCTCAACCCGTTTTCGGCTCGACCCGGCTGGGGTGGGAATGCCTGGCCGGCATGATTGTCGCCGTCATCGCCTTCTGGTGGAGCGGACGGCAGGCCGACCGCCGCAGCTGACGGCGTCCGGGACGCGGTCATGATCGTCTCGGCCAGCTTCCGCACCGATATTCCCGCTTTCTACGGGGACTGGTTCCGCAACCGCTTCGCCGCGGGATATTGTCTGGTGGCCAATCCGTATGGTGGTGCGCCCTATCGGGTTTCCTTGCGCCGGGGGGTCGACGGCTATGTCTTTTGGACACGCAACGCCGAACCCTTTCTTCCGGCTCTGGGCGACGTCCGTTCCGCCGGTCTGCCTTTTGTCGTGCAATACACCGTCACGGGTTATCCCCGGGCTCTTGAGCGGTCGGTGCCCGACGCCGTCCGATCGTCGGAAACGATCCGGCGTCTGGCCGGAGACTACGGCCCCCGCAGCGTCGTCTGGCGTTACGATCCGATTCTGCTTTCCGGCCTGACGCTACCCGAATGGCATGTGCGCAATTTCGCCGCCCTGGCCCGCCGGTTGGAGGGATCGGTAGACGAGGTGACGGTGTCTTTCGCCCAGATTTATAAAAAGACCGAGCGAAACCTGAACCTGGCGGCCCGCGCTTTGGGTTTTTCCTGGCGCAATCCTGACGCCGGAGAAAAAAACCAGGCTTTGGAGCGGCTTCGGGATCTGGCCGCCGAGCGGGGTATGCGCCTGACCTTGTGCGCCCAGCCGGATTTATCGGGCGAAGCCGCCCGCTGCATCGACGCCCAAAGGCTTGCCGACGTCGGCGGCAGGCCGTTTTCGTCGAAAACCAAAGGCAACCGCCCCGGCTGTCTGTGTGCCGAAAGCCGCGATATCGGCGCTTACGACAGTTGCCCGCACGGCTGCCTTTATTGCTATGCCGTCAGCCGCCGGGCGGTGGTGCGCGAGGCGTTCCGCCGTCATGATCCCTTATCTGAAAGCCTAATCCCTTTTCCCGGCCCGAAGCCTTGCCTATGATGGGGCGACAACCATTCCGGCAAGGTGCTTCGCTCCGTGACTGCTCCCCGTCTGTCCATCGTCGTTCCCTGCTACAATGAGCAGGACAATCTCGACGGCTTCTTCCAACGGCTGATTCCAGTGCTGGAGGGCTGCGGCCTGACCTGGGAGGTGGTCTGCATCAATGACGGCAGCCGCGACGACACGCTGGCCGTGCTGAAAGTCTGGCATGACCGGGAGGAGCGCATCAAGGTTCTGGGACTGTCGCGCAATTTCGGCAAGGAATGTGCTTTGTCGGCCGGGCTGGACCATGCCCGGGGCGAAGCCGTGATACCCATGGACGCCGACCTTCAGCATCCGCCGGAGGTGATTCCCGAGATGCTTGCCAAATGGCGCGAAGGCTATGACGTGGTCTATGCGGTGCGTAAGGCCCGCACGGGCCAGAGCTGGCTTAGCCGCTTACAGGCCAAAGCGTTCTATTGGGTGTTCGACCGCCTGTGCGAGGTGCCGCTCCCCCGCGAGGTCGGAGATTTCCGTCTGTTGGACCGCAAGGTGGTGGACGTCATCAACGACATGCCCGAGCGCACCCGCTTCATGAAAGGCATTTTCGCCTGGGTCGGGTTCCGCCAGACCGGCATTCCTTATGATCAGGAAGAGCGTCTGCACGGCGAAACCAAATGGAGCGTCATGGCGCTGTTGCGCTTCGCTTTCGACGGACTGGTGGCCTTCTCGGATTATCCGCTGCGCTTCGGCGCCCTGATCGGCACGGTGATTTCGATCGTCGCCTTCTTTTACATCGTGGTCCGCGTGGTCAAGACCCTGATCTTCGGCATCGACGTGCCCGGCTACGAATCCATTATCACCATCATGCTGTTCCTGGGCGGCGTGCAACTGATCACTTTGGGCGTGATCGGCCATTATCTGGGCCGGGTTTTCAACGAGGTGAAAGGCCGGCCGCTGTTCATCATCCGCGACAAGATGGGATTCGAGGAAAAGAAGGAGGGGTGAGCCCTTCCGTTTCCTATTCCGGCCAGGTGACGATATAGCGTTCCAGATGCCGGGCGCGGCGTTCGGGAATTGATCGGCCCCGGATGGACTGCCCGGCATCGTGCACCGAATTGGGATCGCCAGTGACCAGCGGATGCCATTTCGGCAACTCCTTGCCCTTGGCCAACAAGCCGTAGGCGCAGGTCGAGGGAAGCCATTTCAGGTTGGCGACTTCCTCGGGCGTCAATTGCACGCAGTCGGGAACATGCTTCTGGCGTTCGGCATATTTGCTGCACCGGCAGCTTGTCAGATCCAGCAGGCGGCAGCCGACGTTGGTGTACATCACGTCATCGGAATCTTCGTATTGCAATTTGTGCAGACAGCATTTGCCGCAGCCGTCGCACAGGGATTCCCATTCCTCCGGCGTCATCTCGGCCAGGGTCTTGGTTTTCCAGAAAGGCTGGTCGGCGTTATCGTTCATTCTTGGTCTTCCCGGTCCAGCAGATGAATGAACGATGCCGCCACCGCGCCCATGGCCAGACCGGCCTCGGCCAGGGGGCGCCCGGCGGCGTCGGTCAGCGAAAACAGGCGCCGTGCTCCGTTTTCGCCTTGGCCCTCGGCCATGACGACGGCGTAATGGAACTCGTGGCCGCGAAAGATGCGGCCCTTGCGGCCCAGCGGCCCGTCGGCCAGCAGGGTGGCTCGGCGGTAGCCCAGATGTAGCCTGCGTTTAGCGAAACTGGTGGACAGCGGCAGCAACCCTGCCAGCATGTGGCGGTTGCCGTCGGCGTCTTCAAGGCTTTCGCCCAGGGTCATATAGCCGCCGCATTCGCCGAAGATGTTCGCCCCGCGTCCCGCGGCCTGCCGCAGGCCGGCCAGGAAGTCGGAGGCGGCGGCCAAGGCGCCGCCGTGCAATTCCGGATAGCCGCCCGGCAGATAGACGGCGTCGGCGTCGGCGGGCGGGGCTTGGTCGGCCAGGGGCGAAAAGAAACTCAATTCGGCGCCGGCCCGCCGCCAGCCCGACAGCAGCGACGGATAGATGAAGGCGAAGGCGTCGTCGCGGGCGACGGCGATGCGCTGGCCCAACGGCGGAATCTGGGACGATTTTTCGGTTTCGAGCGGCAGCGGCGACGGACGGGCCAGGGCGACCAGCCGGTCCATGTCGAGATTGGACTCGATGACGGCGGCGGCTTCGTCCAACTGGGCGTCCAGGGCGGCGTGCTCGCGGGCCTGCACCAGACCCAGGTGGCGTTCCGGCAACGACAAAGCGCTTTCCCGGGGCAGCCAGCCCAACAGCGGCAGACTGGGCAGCGAGGCGGCGCAGGCCCGCTCGATCATCGAGCGATGGGCCGGACTGTTGACCCGGTTGAAGACGACGCCCGCCACCGGCACATCCTGGCGGTGGCGAAGGAAGCCGTGGATCAGCGCCGCCACCGAGGCGGCCTGTCCGCGCACGTCCACCAGCAGCACCACCGGCCAGCCGGTGGTCGCGGCCACGTCGGCGGTGGAGCCGCAGGGGTCGCCGGGGGGCAGGTCGGCGCCGTCGAACAGACCCATCACGCCTTCGCAGACGATCAGCGAGGATTCCTGCGACAATTCGGCGGTCAGGGAGGCGATGGTGCGCGGGCGCATGGCCCAGGCGTCCAGGTTCAGGCAGGGGCGTCCGCTGGCGGCGGCGTGAAAGGCGGGGTCGATATAGTCCGGTCCCACCTTGGCCGAGGCCACGGCCACGCCGCGTCGGGCCAAGGCCCGCAACAACCCCAGGGTAAAGACCGTTTTGCCGCTGCCCGACGAGGGCGCGGCGATCACCAGACCCGGCTTGGCCATGGGGTCAGAGAGCCTTTTTCAAGGCGGCGGCCAGATCGTCGGCAGAAATGCTGCCCGAGAAGGGACGGACGAATTTGCCGTCGCGGCCAATCAGATACAGCACCGAACTGTGATCGACGCTGTAATTGGGGCCGTTCTGTTCCGCCTTGCGGGCATAGACGCGGAATTCGATCATCACCTTCTGAATCTGGTCGGGGCTGCCGGTCAGGCCGATCAGGTCGGGCATGAAATTGCCGACATATTGGCCCATCTGATCGGCGGTATCGCGTTCGGGATCGACGGTGATGAAAATCGGCTGGATCTGCTTGCGCTGATCGGCGTCCAACTGCTCGAAGGCGCGGGCGACCGTGCCCAAGGTGGTCGGGCAGATGTCCGGGCAAAAGGTGTAGCCGAAATAGATCAGCATCAGCTTGCCGCGAAAATCCGTGTCGCTGACGCTTTTGCCGTTGCCGTCCACCAGGGTGAAGGGGCCGCCGACGGTGGCCGCTGGCGCCGGCGCCAGCCAATCCATGCGCCATGCCAGCCCCAGGATCAAGACGATCACGGCGGCGACGGTGGCGGCCAGGAAACGGGGGGTCTTAGCGGCTGGCTTGGTGTTCTTTTCGCTCATGGCAACTCACGCGACATGGCGCCAGGCGAGCATGGTCAGCACGCCGGCATTGAGGACGAGAAGCAAAGGGGCCCACCGCAGCAGGCCTTCACGCCAATGCTGACCGGCCATATGGCCGACCAGACCGACGGCGACAAGGGTGGGGGCGGTTCCGATGGCGAAGGTCAGCATGCCGAACAGTCCGGCCAGCAGATTGCCGGTGGCCGACGCGGCGGCAACGGCGCCGTACAGCAGGCCGCAGGGAATGAAGCCCAGCAGAATACCCAGCAGATAGCCTTTCCAGCCGGTAGGGGTGGCGAAGAGCGGGCGGGCGACGCCGCCGATCTTGCGGCTCCACCAGCTTTCCTGACCCGAACTGCCGGAGATCAGGCGTTTCAGGGCGGGCACGGCCATGGCCAGCATGAACAGGGCGGCGAAGACCAGAAGTCCGGCAGACAGCCAATGCAGGCCGGACAGATCGTTCAGCGATCCGGCGATCAGGGCGCCGACGGCGCCCAGCAGGGCATAGGTGCTGGCGCGGCCCAGGTGATAGGGCAAAGCGGCGGCGCCGGCCAGCCGGTGCCATTCGCTCATCTGGCGGATCGAGGTGGATTCGAGGCGGGCCGCCACCTGGGACAGGACGAACGGGCCGCACATGCCGGCGCAGTGACTGACGCCGCCCACCAGACCGGCCAGGAACAGACTGGCCAGCAGGCTGCCGTTTCCCGAAATCACCACCTGGCATTGGGCGATGCCCGAATGCATCAGGGCCAGCAGGGCGGATTGCTCGTCCATGCGCTTATTTCTCCTGCGCCAGGGCGGAAAGCCAGTCGAGCTGTTCGCGCAGCCGCACCACCTCTCCCACCACGATCAGAGCCGGAGGTTCGATACCGCTGTTTCGCACGGCGTCGTGTAGGGTCGAGAGCGTCGCCGCCACCACCTGTTGGGCCGGGGTGCTGGCGCGGGCGATGACGGCCGCCGGCTCGTCGGGATCGCGTCCGTTCTCGATCAGTTTGGCCGAGATGCGGTCCAGATGCTTCAGAGCCATGTAGAACACCAGCACCGGCACGGCCTTGGCCAGGCTGGCCCAGTCGATGGTGTCCGGCACCTGGCCGTTGGCGTCGTGGCCGGTGACGAAGGCCACCGCCGAATTGCATTCGCGGGAGGTGGCGGGAATGCCCGCATAGGCCAAGCCGCCGACGCCCGAGGTAATGCCCGGAACCACGCGGAAGGGCACGCCCGATTTGACCAGCACCTGGGCTTCTTCGGCACCGCGTCCGAAAACGAAGGGATCGCCGCCTTTCAGGCGCAGCACCCGTTTGCCTTCTCTGGCCAATTCCACCAGACGGTTGGAAATATCCCGTTGCAAAGGCGACGGCTTGCCGCCGCGCTTGCCGGCATATTCCTTGTCCGCGTCCGGGCGGGCCAGGGCGATGATGCGCTCGTCCACCAGGGCGTCGTAAACCAGCACGTCGCAATTCTGCAAGGCATGCACCGCCAGCAGAGAGAGAAGACCGGGGTCGCCGGGGCCGGCGCCCACCAGCCACACATGGCCGGGGTGGAAATCGGGAAGGGAAAAGGGCAATCCATTCATGATGGCCGGACTATAGCTTTTTCCGGTGGCGATGGTCAGGGCTTTTCGCAATCGTTTTGTAAGGCTAGTTTGGCGGCATGGAAAAACCATTGCGAAAAGGCTGGACCACCGGCGCTTGCGCCGCCGCCGCCGCCGCTTCGGCCTGGCGGGCGTTGCGGCTGGGCGGTTTCGCCGATCCGGTGACCATCGCTCTGCCCCGGGGCGATTGTCCCAGCTTCGCCCTGTCCCGAGCCGAGCGTGACGGCGACGCCGCCATCGCCGGGGTGATCAAGGATGCTGGCGACGATCCCGACATCACCCACGGCGCGGAAATCGTCGTACGGGTCGAGGCCGCCGCCGCCGGGTCCGGGTTGCTCTTCCGGGCGGGCGAAGGGGTGGGGCGCGTCACCTTGCCGGGCCTGCCCCTGGCGGTGGGCGAACCGGCCATCAATCCCGGTCCCCGGGCGCAGATTCTCGACAATATGCGGGCGGTGGCCGAGCCGGTGGACGCGGTCGTGACCGTCTCGATTCCCGGCGGCGACAAACTGGCCCGGCAAACGATGAATCCACGCCTGGGAATCGTGGGCGGACTGTCGGTGCTGGGCACGACGGGCATCGTCATGCCCTATAGCTGCGCCGCCTGGATCCATTCCATTCATCGTGGGGTGGACGTGGCGCGGGCTTGCGGGCTGGAACATCTGGCCGGCTGCACCGGCAAGACATCCGAAGACGCCGTGCGCCGCCTGCATGGGCTGGACGAGCGGGCGATGATCGACATGGGCGGCTTCGCCGGCGCCTTGCTCAAATATCTGCGCAACCATCCGGTGCCGCGTCTGACCATCGGCGGCGGTTTCGCCAAACTGGCCAAGCTGGCGGCGGGCGAGATGGATCTGCATTCCAAGGCGGCGGCGATGGACTTGACGCTGCTGCGCCGATTGCTGGCGGAACTGACCGCCGATCCGCTTTTGCGCGAACAGGCGGACCAGGCTGTCACGGCGGCGCAAATCCTGAAAATCGCCGGAGATATCCCGCTGGGCGATCTGGTGGCCCGGCGGGCGCGGGAAACCGCCTTGGCGGTGCTGGCGGGCGGGGTGTCCGTGGATGTGGTCCTGTTCGACCGCGCCGGAAAGACGGTGGGCCATGCCGGATAAGGTTCTCCTTCTGGGCGGAACGCTGGAGGCCGCGCTTCTAAGCCGGCGGCTGGCCGTCGATCCTTCGGTCGAGCTGATCGTCTCGCTGGCCGGGCGGGTCGCCGCTTTGCCCGATCTGCCGGGCCGGGTGCGGGTCGGAGGGTTCGGCGGCGCCGAAGGTCTGCGCGACTTTCTGCGGGCCGAAGGAATCACCCGCGTCATTGACGCGACCCATCCCTTCGCCGCCGCCATTTCCGCCCATGCCGCCCAGGCTTGCGCCGCTTTGGGCATTCCGCTCCAACGGGTCGAGCGTCCGCAGTGGTGCCGCCATCCCGGCGACCGCTGGCATTGGGCCGATGATATGGGCATGGCGGCGCGCATGGCGGCGGCGTTGGGCCGACGGGTGCTGCTGACCGTGGGCAAGGGGCCGTTGGCTCCCTTCGCCAGGCATGGTGGACCGGATTACGTCATTCGTCTGATTGATCCGCCCAAGGCCAGCTTGGGCTTTCGCCGGGCCGCCATCGTTTTGGGCCGGGGGCCGTTCACTCTGAAGGACGAAGTGGCGCTGATGCGCCGGTTCTCGGTCGATCTGCTGGTGAGCAAGGCCAGCGGCGGACCGGCTACCGAAGCGAAGCTGGCGGCGGCACGCATGCTGGACGTTCCAGTGGTGCTGGTGAAGCGGCCCTTAGGGGCGGCGGAGTAAAAATACCGCCTGTTCGCCCAGCAGATTGGCCAGCCGCCCACCGGCGTCGAAGCGGACCAATCCCTTGGAATCCAGAGATACCGACCGCTCCACCTCGATGCCTTCTTCGGCGCACAGGGCGAAGAAGTCGGCGATGGTGCAGAAGTGGATGTTGGGGGTGTCGTACCACTGATAGGTCAGGCTTTTGGTCATCGGCATGCGCCCGCCGAAGAACAGACCCATGCGCACGCGCCAGAAACCGAAATTGGGAAAGCTGACGATGGCCCGCCGTCCGATGCGCAAAAGATCGCGCAGCACCAGCTTGGGGTTGCGGGTGGCCTGCAGCGTCTGGCTCAGGATCACGTAGTCGAACGCGCCGCTGGGATAGTCCTTCAGGTCGGTGTCGGCGTCGCCTTGGATGACGGACAGCCCTTGGCCGACGGCGGTGCGCACTCCGGCCATGGACAATTCGATGCCGCGGCCGTCGGTCTGCTTGAAGCGGTTGAGGTAGTCCAGCAAGACACCTTCGCCGCAGCCGATATCCAGCACGCGCGATCCCGGCTCGACCATGTCGGCGATCAGCTGAAGATCGACGCGGATGGGAGCGGCGGTGCGGTGGGGGCTCATTTCGCCTCCTTTTTGCGGGGCAGGCCGCGATGTTCGGCGGCGCCTTCCAGAAAGCCCGACAGGGTGGCGTGGAATTCCGGCTCGTCCAGCAGGAAGGCGTCGTGACCCTTGTCGCTTTCCACTTCGACGAAGCTGACGTTGGCGGCCACGGCGTTCAGGGCATGAACGACTGCCCGGCTTTCCGGCGTCGGGAAAAGCCAGTCGCTGGTGAAAGAGATCACGCAGAATCGCACCTTGGTGCCGCGGAAGGCGTTGGCCAGCTGTCCGCCATGGTCGCCAGCCAGATCGAAATAATCCATGGCCCGCGTGATATAAAGATAGGAATTGGCGTCGAAGCGGTCGACGAAGCTGTTGCCCTGGTGCCGCAGATAGCTTTCCACCTGGAAATCGGCGCCGAAGCCGTAGGTGATGGTGTCGCGGCCCTGAAGGTTGCGGCCGAACTTGCGTTGCAGGGCCGTCTCGGACAGGTAGGTGATGTGCGCCGCCATGCGGGCGACGGCCAGACCGCGCTTCGGTTTGACGCCGTGCAGCGGATAATCGCCGTCCATGAAGTCGGGATCGGTCAGGATGGCCTGGCGGCCCACTTCGGCGAAGGCGATGTTCTGGGATGAATGGCGGGCGGCGGTGGCGATGGGAACGGCCGAAAAGACCCGGTGCGGGTAATGCGACGCCCACTCCAACACCTGCATGCCGCCCATGGAGCCGCCGATGACGCAGAACAATTGGTCGATACCCAGATGGTCGATCAGGCGCACCTGGGCACGCACCATGTCGGCGATGGTGATGACCGGAAAGTTCAGGCACCAGGGCTGGCCGGTGGCCGGGTTGACGTCCTGCGGGCCGGTGCTGCCCATGCAGCCGCCCAAGACGTTCGAGCAGATCAGAAAATAACGGTCGGTATCCAGGATGCGGCCCGGACCCACCAGTTCCTCCCACCAGCCGGGCTTGCCGGTGACGGGATGCGTTTCGGCCACGTACTGATCGGCGGTGAAGGCGTGGCAGATCAGGATGGCGTTGGATTTGTCGGCGTTCAGCCGGCCATAGGTCTGATAGGCGATGGTCACCGGCGCCAGATCAATGCCGCAGTCCAGATGCAAGGGCGCATCCTGGCCCAGCACCAGCCGCTGGCCGGGCAGGTCGTCGCCCAGGTCTTGGAGGCTGTGATTGTCGCTCATCTGTCGGTCCGAACCCCTGAAGAGGTGAGGCAACGATAGCTAGGGACCGGGTGCCAGCCTGTCAAGGATTGTTTGCGGGTGCGGTAACGGTCGAGTCGGGCCGGGCGGGTCTTGCATTCCTGGGAATTCCGTTCAACTGTAGCCCACCAAGGGCGGAACGATATGGATGATGGATAAGACGATGCGCTTGCGTGTGAGTATGCTGCTGTGCGGCCTGCTGTTGGCTTTTCCGGCCCTGGCCGCCGACAAGCCGGCGAAGTCCAAATCCGCGGGCCAGGATTCGCAGACCCAGCCGGCGGCGCCGGCCCAGACGCAAGGTTCGCCGCAGGCTCAGCCTTCCGGCGAAGTGATCGATGACGCCCGCGAATACAAGCATTGCATCCAGTTGGCTCGCCAGAAGCCGGATGACGGCTGGGAGGAGGCTTTGGCCTGGACCAGTTTGGGCGGCGGCGAGCCGGCCCGCCACTGCGCCGCCATCGCCCTGATCGGTCTGAAGCAGTACGAAGAAGGCGCGACCCGTCTGGAGGCTCTGGCCCGTGATAGCCACAGCGCCGCCCGCCTGCGGGCCGGGATGCTGGCCCAGGCCGGGCAGGCCTGGCTTTTGGCCAAGATGCCGGAGAAAGCCTATGCCGCTCAGTCGGCGGCGCTGGATTTGGTTCCGGGGGCGCCGGACTTGCTGGTGGACCGCGCCCAGTCCCTGGCCGAGGCCAAGAATTACCGCGACGCCCTGGCCGATCTGGACAAGGCGGTGCAGGCCGACCCGAAGCGCGTCGACGCTCTGGTTTTCCGTGCCAGCGCCAAGCGTTTTCTCGACGATCTGGCCGGAGCCGAGGCGGATTTGGAGGCGGCCAAGAAACTGGATCCGCTTTATCAGGACGCCTGGCTGGAGAGCGGGATGATCAAACGCCTGAAAGGCGACGACGCCGGAGCCCGCCAGGATTGGTTGAAGCTGCTGGAGATCGCCCCCAATTCTGTATCGGCCGACACGGCGCGGCGGAATATCGAGATGCTGGATGTGGAAAAGGTGAAGCAATAGCCATGAACGAGCGCCTGTTCTGCTTCGGGCTGGGTTTCAGCGCCGGAATCCTGGCCCGCCGCTGTCTGGCCAAAGGGTGGCAGGTGGCCGGCACGGCGCGGGAACCGGCGCGGGTGAAGGCTTTGCGCGATGCCGACGTGCAGGCCTATCGCTTCGACCGCAACCACGATCTGCCGTTCGAAGCCCTCGACGGGGCGACGCATCTGTTGATTTCGGTGCCGCCCGACGAAGACGGCGACCCTGTGCTGGATCGGGTCGCTGACCGGATCAAGGCGGCGGCTCCGCAATGGATCGGCTACCTTTCGACCACCGGGGTGTACGGCGATCATCAGGGCGGCTGGGTCGATGAACAGACGCCGGTGTCCCCGGCGTCGCTTCGTTCGCGCCGACGGGCCGAAGCCGAAAGCCGCTGGTTGGCATTGGGGGCGCAGGTTTTCCGTCTGGCCGGTATCTATGGTCCGGGACGCAGCGTATTGGACGACGTGCGGCGCGGAACCGCCCAATGCATCGTCAAGCCGGGCCAGGTGTTCAGCCGCATCCATGTGGAAGACATCGCTACGGTGCTGGAGGCGTCGATGGGCCGGCCGCGTCCAGGCGCGATCTATAATGTCTGCGACGACGAGGCGGCTCCGCCCCAGGACGTGGTGGCCTACGCCTGCCGGCTTTTGGGTGTCGACCCGCCGCCGGAGGTTCCCTTCGAACAGGCTGCCCTGTCGCCCATGGCGCAAAGTTTCTGGGCAGATAACAAACGGGTGGGAAACCGTCTTCTGCACGAGGAGTTGGGAGTCGAATTGACCTATCCCAGCTATCGGGAGGGGCTGGAAAGCCTGTTGTGAGTCAGAAAAAAGGCCGCTGGGCGACCCAGCGGCCTTTGTCATGCCAGATCAAGAGCTGAACGGCGTTCAGTTGTTCTTGGCGCCTTCGTGGATCCAGGTGCGGATGGTATCGCGGTCGCAGGTCGACAGCTTCTTTTTGGTGCCGTGGGGCATCTGGATGCTTTTGTCGGCGCGGCCGTCCAGCAGCACCACCAGGTTGCTGGTCTGGGTGTCGCCGGGAACGATGATGGGGCCGAACTTGGTGCCCTTGATCAGCCCCTCGTAAGAGGTCAGGTCCAGGCCGCTTTTCTCGAAGCCTTCGCCGCCGGTCTGATGGCAGGACACACAGCGGGACTGCAGGATCGGAGCAACGTCTTCGGCATAACTCACAGAGGGCTTCTTGGTGGCGGCGCCGGCACCGGTCGCGGCGGCCAAAGCGGCGCAGGCGGCCAGAACAGACAGAACAACTTTACGCATGGGACTCCCCTTCTTCATTCCAGATTCCAGCCCTTGGGATCGCGCCCCCTGTGGCTGATCGGTCACGAAGGGATTGTAAACCGGCAGGCGAAACCGGCCAAGTACTCGTAAGGACGATAGGGGTAAAAACCTTTCGGTTGTCACGTTCTCCTCGCTTTGCCATAGCGGGGCCGTCGCGGGCTCTGGCCTCGGCGGCGGCGGCTCCCTATACTGCGGCAATGTCCGTCGCCTCTCCCCGCCTGATGCTTCCCCCTGTCCCCGCCCTGGCCGCCGCGCCTGGGGGGGCCGTCCTGTTGACGCCCGACGGTGAGGTGGAAAAGCTTTCACTGTCCGAAGCGGTACGCAGAGTGCGGGGTGACGAACCGCCCATGGTCTGCCATCGGCTGGCGGTGGCCGCCAAGCTGAAGACCGAAGCCTTTCCCGCTTTCGATCTGTTGGAGCTGTATGCCTTCATCCGCCCGGCGCAGTTCTGCGTGCCGACGCCGCGCGGTTTGGCCGAGGCCCTGAATTTGCCGTCGCCGCAAGATCATGAAGACGAAGCGGCCCTGTTGCCCGATGCCGCCCGTCTGCTGCTGGAGGAATTGGCCGCCCGGTTTCCCCGCCTGCATCCGGCCAAGCAGTCGGATCTCAAGGGGATCGCCTGGGTGATGGCCAAAGGCGGCTGGATTTGGGCGCCTTCGGTGCTGGCGGCGATGGCCGCCGAAAACGATCAGGGCCGGGGTTCGGGCGGCATGAAGGTGTGGGACCGGCTGGGGGAATGGAGCGAACACGCGCCCGAGCCGTCTCCCGGCACCCAGCCGGTCGAGCCGGCGGAAGCCCGCGCCCGGCTGGCGCAGATTCTGGGAGACGGGGCGGAACAGCGGCCCAGCCAGGCCGATTATGCCTCGGCCGCCGCCTTAGCCTTCGCGCCGCGCGAAATGGCCGGCGCCCCCAATCTGGTGCTGGCCGAAGCCGGCACCGGCACCGGCAAGACACTGGGCTATATCGCTCCGGCCAGCCTGTGGGCGGAAAAAAATCTGGGGCCGGTCTGGATCAGCACTTATACCCGCAATCTTCAGCGTCAGCTGGACGGCGAATTGGACCGCCTTTATCCCGATCCCGCCGTCAAGGCCCGCAAGGTGGTGATTCGCAAGGGACGCGAAAACTATCTTTGCCTGCTGAACCTGGAAGAGGCGGTGATGCGCCTGCTGCCGCGCGGCGGAGAAGGCGCGCGGCCGGGCGAGGCGGCGGCTTTGGGCTTGATGGTCCGCTGGGCGGGGGCGACCCGCGACGGCGATATGGTGGGCGGCGATTTGCCGGGCTGGCTGGCCGACCTGATGGGTAAGACCCGCACGATCGGATTGGCTGACCGCCGGGGGGAATGCATCTATTCCGCTTGCCCGCATTTCCGCAAATGCTTCATCGAGCGGGCGGTGCGTAAGGCCAAGCGGGCCGATATCGTCGTGGCCAATCATGCCTTGGTGATGATGCAGGCGGCTTTCGGCGGCCTGGACGATGGCGTGTTGCCCACCCGCTACGTCTTCGACGAAGGTCATCATGTATTCGAGGCGGCGGACAGCGCCTTCTCGGCGGCTCTGTCGGGATTGGAGGCGGCGGAATTGCGTCGCTGGCTGCTGGGCGCCGAGGCCGAGGGACAGAAAAGCCGCGCCCGCGGTCTGCGCCGCCGCTGCGAGGATCTGGTGGGCGGCAGTCCGGAAGCCGCCGAGGCGCTGGACGAGGCTTTGCGCGCCGCCCGCTCGCTTCCCGGTCCGGGCTGGCATCAGCGTCTTGCCGACGGACAGGCGCAAGGGGTATGCGAAAGTTTCCTCTCCCTGGTCCGTCAACAGGTCTATGCCCGCGTCGGCGGCCAGGACAACCCCTATAGCCTGGAATGCGAACCCCGTCCGCCGCTGCCGGGATTGCCGGAGGCGGCACTGGAGCTGGACATCGCCCTGGAGCGTTTGGCCCGCCCGCTGCGCACCTTGGCGAAAACCCTGACCGATCTCCTGTCCGACGAGGCGGCGGAGCTGGAAACCGCCACCCGCCAGCGTATCGAAGCCATCGCGCGCAGCATCGATCGCCGCGCCCTGACTCCCATCGCCGCCTGGCGCGATATGCTGGGCGGTCTGGACGCCGAGCGCCGGGCCGAATTCATCGACTGGTTTTCCGCCGAGCGTATCGAGGGCCGCGATATCGACATCGGCTTTCACCGCCATTGGGTGGATCCGTCCGCACCTTTCGCCAAATTCGTGGCGGAACCGGCCCACGGTCTCTTGATCACGTCGGCGACGTTGCGGGACGGTTCGGGCGATGTCGAATCCGACTGGGCGGCGGCGGAAAAGCGCACCGGGGCGGCGCACCTGCCGTTGCCGGCGGTACGGGCGGCTTTGCCGTCGCCTTTCGACTATCCCAACGCCACCCGCGTGTTGGTGGTGAACGACGTTCGCAAGGACGATATGGATCAGGTTGCAGCGGCATACCGCGAATTGTTCCTGGCTGCCGGCGGCGGCGGATTGGGGCTGTTCACGGCGGTCAGTCGTCTGAAGGCGGTGCACAAACGTATCGCCACCGCCCTGGATCAGGCGGGCATCGATCTTCTGGCCCAGCATGTCGACGGCATGGACACCTCGACCGTCGTCGATATCTTCCGCGCCGAGGAGGACGCCTGTCTACTGGGCACCGATGCCGTGCGCGACGGCGTCGACGTGCCGGGCCGGTCGTTGCGCCTGATCGTCTTCGACCGCGTGCCCTGGCCGCGTCCCGATATTCTGCACAAAGCCCGCCGGGCCTGGTTCGGCGGCAAGGCTTACGACGACATGATCACCCGTCTGCGGCTGAAGCAGGCTTTTGGACGGCTGGTGCGCCGTGACGGCGACCGGGGGCTGTTCGTGCTGCTGGATCCGCTGATGCCGTCGCGCCTTGCCGGAGCCTTTCCGCCAGGGGTGGAGGTTCGCCGTGTCGGGCTGGCCCAAGCCGTGGCGGAATGCCGGGAATTCCTTGATGTTTCTGGGCCGGGCGGCGGTTGACGCCGTTTGTAACCGTGCATACTATAAGGATGATCTTCGCGCTTTTTCCGGTTCGCCGTAATGAGTTGCGGTGCTCGGGCCAATTCTGTCGAAGCCGCTGTTTCCGTTCATATAGAAACCTGTTTTTCGTGCTGTCCAGGAGGACGGTGATTCATGGCCGGTTCTCTGGGCAAGCGTTTGCGCCGACTGCTGCCGTCCCGGCAGGCTTTGCTGATGATCGGCCTGCTGAACGCCTTCATCCTGATTCTTGGCGGCCTGGCGTTGGTGGACAGCTACCATCAGGCCCGCGACCGGGCGACGCAATCGGCGGAAGACCTGTCGATGACGCTGTCGGAGGGAGTTGGCGGTCTGTTCGACCGCATCGACTTTGCTTTGCTGGGCATCTCCGATTTTCTCGGTCAGAACGCCGGTCAGAACCGGGCGGCGCCGGAAGAACTTCACGCATTGTTGTCCGGCTGGCGCCGCCGAGTGCCCGAGATCGAGGATTTCTGGGTCGTTGGGTCCGACGGCCAGATCCGCCATTCGGGCCGTCCGATTCCAGCCCAGGCGGAAACCGACGTGACCGACCGCGATTATTTCATTCAACTGCGGGATGGTGGATCGGGGCTGGTCATCACCAGGCCGGTGGTGGGGCGCGTCACGCAGCAATGGGTGCTGATCCTGGCCCGGCGCGTCAGCACCGCCGACGGCGCTTTCGCCGGAGTGGTCATGGCGACCTTGCCGATCGGCAATGTGGCGGCGATGTTCTCGTCGCTGCATCTGGGGCGCGACGGAGCGGTTGCTTTGCGTGCTGCCGGCGATTTGTCGGTGATGACCCGCTATCCGGAAACCGTCGGCAACAGTGCGGCGGTGGGAAAGACGGCGGTGTCGAAGGAATTGCAGGAGGCCGTGCAGAACAATCCGCGGGCCGGCAATTATTTCGCCAAGGCGGGAATCGACGGCATCGAACGCTCCTTGTCCTATCACAAGATCGGCGATCGCGCGGTTTACGTGGTGGTCGGGCTGGCGACATCGGACGTCATGGCGGCGTGGCGGCGTGGAGCCATGCCGCTGATTGCCGGCATGGCGGCTTTCCTGTTGCTGACCCTGTCGGGCGGTGCCGTCATTTCCCGCATCTGGAAACAGAGAATGGAGGCCCACGAAAGCCTGCGTCAGATGCTGGCCGACAAGGAACGCTTTTCCGAAATCCTGGCCCATCACCTTCAGGAGCCGGTGCGCATTCAGTATATTTTCGCCCAGCAACTGAAGACTTTGCTGCCCGCCCCCCTGCCTCACGAGGCGGCGGTGTCCCTGGATCACGTTCTCCGGGGCGCCTCCAGGCTGCGGGCCCTGCTGCGGGACGTGCGCACCTATCTGACGCTGGACGACATGCTGAACGGGGCCGTGCAAAGCTGCGATGCCGAAGCCGTGCTGTCGCAAATTCTCCAGCATCTGGACGGCAAAATCCGCGAGGCGGGGGCGCAGATGGCCATTGGCGAGATGCCGGTGGTTCCGCTGAACGACAAGCCGTTCAGCCTGATGATGCTGGCCTTGCTCGACAATTCCCTGGAATATCGCAGCCCCGACCGGATGCTGGTGATTCGCATCGAAGGCGGGCGGGACAAAACCGGGTGGGTGTGGTTTTCGGTGATCGACAACGGCATCGGCATTCCCGAAGCCTATCGCGACCGGGTGTTCAACGTCTTTGAACGGCTGCATCCCCAAACCAGTCAGAACGGCACCGGCATCGGGTTGGCCATGGTGCGCAAGATCGTGCAGCGGCTGGGCGGTCATGCCGAAATCGGCGACGGCGACGATGGCGGCGCCAGGGTGACGGTTTACCTTCCCGATACCGCATCGTCGTGATCCGGGGACGGCGTCGGTCGTCTTGACCTGATGCGCCGATTGGAGTACGCCCAGCCAGTCGTTTCCCCAGGCTTTTCTGGGCGATCTTTCTTCCTCCAGGAGTGTGGAGTCCATGAACCGCATTTTCTCCGGCGTTCAGCCGACCGGAAACCTGCATCTCGGCAACTATCTGGGCGCCGTGCGCAACTGGGTGCGCCTGCAGGACCAGTACGAATGCATCTTCTGTCTCGTGGACATGCACGCCATTACCCTGTGGCAGGACCCCGCAGCCCTGCGCGCCCATACCCGTGAAGTGGCCGCCGCCATGCTGGCCGCCGGAGTGGACGCCAAGAAGCATATTCTGTTCAATCAAAGCGCCAACCCTAACCATGCCGAACTGGCTTGGATCTTCAATTGCGTCGCCCGCATCGGCTGGCTGAACCGCATGACCCAGTTCAAGGACAAGGCCGGCAAGAACCGCGAAAACGCTTCGGTCGGTCTTTATGCTTATCCGAACCTGATGAGCGCGGACATTCTGGTCTACAAGGCCACCCATGTGCCGGTGGGCGAAGACCAGAAGCAGCATCTGGAACTGGCTCGCGACACCGCCCAGAAATTCAACAACGATTACGGCGTCGAATTCTTTCCGCAGCCCGAGCCTCTGATCCTGGGTGCCGGCACCCGCGTGATGAGCCTGCGCGACGGCTCGAAGAAGATGAGCAAGTCGGACGAATCCGATTATTCGCGCATCAACATGACCGACGACGCCGACACCATCGCCCTGAAGTTCCGCAAGGCCAAGACCGACCTGTTCCCGATTCCGGAAAATGCCGAAGGTTTGGAAGGCCGCCCCGAAGCCGCCAACCTGCTGGGCATCTGGGCGGCCTTGTCCGACGGCACCCGCGACGAGGCTTTGGCCCGGTTCGGCGGCCGTCAGTTCTCGGAGTTCAAGAAGGAACTGACCGATCTGGCCGTGACCGTGCTGGCTCCCATCAATTCCGAGATGAAGCGGTATCTGGCCGATCCGGCTCAGATCGACGTCATTCTGAAGGAGGGCGGCGAGCGCGCCCGCGCCGTGTCTTCGCCCATCATGGATGAGGTCAAGGACATCGTCGGCTTTCTGAAAGGCTGAAGAGAGGGCGAGTTTTCCTCATTTCGCTATCGCACCTTGATTGAAAAGGGCGCTGGGCGTAGGTAATAGGCCAATCCCGTCACGGAGCGCGCCATGTCCGACGAGCCCAGTGCCCATTCCGCCCCCGAATTTTCCGCCGGCCCTCAGGCCGTGACGGAGGGGGATGACGCGCCTGTCGTCCCGCCCATATCTGCCGATCAGCCCGATTCCGGGACTGCGACCGCCCCTCTGTCCGAGGACGCTCAACCGCAAGGTCTGCCGCAATTTCTGCGCGGTCAGGTTCGGCGGCTGCCGGTGCTGGGAGCCGCGGGCGTTCTGCTGGCGGTGTTGCTTTATTACCCTGTCGGCGCCTGGCGGACCCACGTCATCGACGACGATGTGAATTTCGCGCCGTCCTACCACAGCGGCCAAAGTGTGGCGGTGGCGGTGGCCGCCGCCTTGCTGCACCGCGAGGTGGATGTGCACGGCTGGATCGCCAACAAGCCTTTCTTCATGCCCGCCGCCATTCTGGACGACATGCCAAATTATCAGATCGGCATGGAGACGGCCATCGCCCGCTATACGCTGGGCCTCGGCGAGGCGGTGCAGACCGGCAGCGAGCCGCCGGTGGCGGACCCCGAACTGGACCGCGCCGTGACTTTGCTGCGTTATCCCGCCGACATCTGGCGGGTTGATCCCAATTCCATGCTGAAGACGGTGCCGTCGTCGGACAAGCAATACCGCAATGGCGGCTGGGCGTTGGAAAACTTCAACCGCCGTCTGGCGGTGGACGGCGCCACCATGCCGCTGACGGCCAACGCCCTGCGGCTGATGCTGGACCGCCTGATCCAAGACCTGGATACCGCCGCCGCCCATTTGTCCAAGCCGCTGGACAAGGCCGAGGTTTGGCGGACCGACCGGGTGTTCTGGCAGGCCAAAGGCCACGCCTATGCCCAATTCATGGTCTTGCGCGGGTTGGGGGCCGATTACGCCGAAGTGCTGTCGGCCCACGGTCAGGCCGACGCGTGGCAGGCCATGCTGGCGGAAATTCAGGCGGCCGCCGCGCCGCGTCCGTGGTTCGTGACCAACGGCGCCGATGATTCCCTGATGCTGCCCAACCATCTGGCCAATGAAGGCTTCCGCCTGCTGCGGGCGCGCGCCCAGTTGAGCCAGATCGCGGAGTCCCTGCGCTGAAACGGCTTCTTGCCCCGCTTCTGGCCGGTTTGTTCCTGCTGACGGCTTCGCCTGTCCGGGCGGGCGTGCCGCTGGTGGCGGATCTGTCCAACCATCTTTTGGCCATCACCACCGGCTTTGCCGGCGCGTCCGTGCTGTTGTTCGGTGCCGTCGAGGATGACGGCGACGTGGTGGTGGTGGTGCGCGGTCCCGCCGAACCGGAGGTGATCCGGCGCAAGGAGCGCTTTCTGGGCATCTGGATCAACAAGGCTCAGGCCGTGGTCAACGACGCGCCGGTCTATTACCGCGTGGCCTCCACCAAGCCGCTGGACGAGATCGCGGCGGCGGCGGTGCTGGACCGCCAGCAGATCGGGCTCGACCATCTGAAGCTGACGGTGCGGCGCAAGGACAAGGCGGTTGAAGACCAGGATTATCGTGCCGCCCTTCTGCGGCTGAAGGCCAAGGCCGGGCTGTACGGCGCTGAGACGGGGCAGGTGGCGGTGATGGCCGGACGTCTGTTCCGCACCGAGATGGATTTTCCCGCCAACGTGCCGACCGGCACCTATCAGGTCGAGGTCTACCTGTTCAAGAGCGGCGAAGTGGTGACGGCCCAGACCACGCCGCTGATCGTCGGCAAGATCGGCATCGGCGCCGAAGTCTTTGACTTCGCTAACCGGCAGGCGGCACTGTATGGGCTGATGGCGGTCATTCTGGCCGTCGCCGCCGGATGGCTGGCCGCCGTCGCTTTCAGGAAGTCGTGAGGAGCCTGAAGCCATGACCGACGTGATCCCGGATCGCCGCCAACCACCGAAAAAGAACGGCCGCACCTTTCTGGTGGTGGTGGACGATTCCGAGGAGATGCGGGCCGCTCTGCGCTACGCCTGCCGCCGCGCCCGCAATTCTGGCGGCCGCGTGGCGCTGCTGCGGGTGGTGGAGCCCGCCGAATTCCAGCATTTCGCCTCGATCGCCGATCTGATGCGCGAAGAAGCCCGCGATGCCGCCGAGGCGCTGCTGAACAAGCTGGCCGCCGAAGTCAACGAAACGTCGGGCGAGCTGCCAATGCTCTATGTGCGCGAAGGCGTGGCCCGCGACGAGCTGTTGGATCTGATCAACGAAGAACCCTCCATTTCCATTCTGGTGCTGGCCGCCGGAACCGGGCCGGAAGGTCCGGGGCCGCTGGTTTCCGCCTTGACCGGCAAGTACGTCAACCGGCTGCGCACGCCCTTGACGATCGTGCCGGGAACCCTGACCGATGAAGCCATCGACGCCCTGACCTGATCATGACCGCTGCCGACATGGAACTGCGCCTGGCCGAGCCTGCTCGCCCGGGACAAAAGATTTGGGCCGCCGCCTTGGCGGTGTCTTTGCTCGTCCATCTTGTGATGGTCTATCTGCTGACCCACGATCTGCCGTGGAGCCGCAAGGACGACGAGGAAACCGCGGTGACCGTTTCGCTGGTTCAGGCTCCCGAGGTCAAGCCGCCGGAAACGCCGCTGCCGAAGCCTGAAGTCAAGGCCGAGCCGAAGCCCGAACCGAAACCGGAGGTCAAAGCCCAGCCGAAGCCGGAACCAAAGCCTGAAGTGAAAGCTTTACCGAAACCCGAGGTGGAACCGGTTCCGCCGCCTCCGGCCAAGCCGGCCGCGCCAAAGGCCGAGGCGTTCAAGGCGGCGCCGCCCAAACCCAATCTGAGCCAGGACAAGGTGGCGGAAAAATCCTCCCGGACGGCTCCGACCGATAAGGAACTGGCGGACAAGGCCCGCAGCAGTCTCGACCCCGCGACCCGCTCTCTCAGCGATCTGATCTTGAGCCGGGTGTCGCAGCTATGGAGCCCGCCGCCGCAATTGCGCGGACGCGGCGCTCAGATTCACTTCGTCATCGATCTTCTGCCCAACGGCATGTTCGGTCCGCCCTTCGCCGCCGACATGCCCTGGAATCCCGAGGCGGCGCTGTCGGGCCTGAACCAGATTCCTCCCAATGATCCCCGCTATACGGCGCTGATGAATTTTTACCGCACCTTGCGGGAAATCCAGCCGATCCCCGTGCCTCCGGGCATGGTCGGGCCGGGGCCGCGCTCGGTTCCAGTATGGTTTTCTCTGGACGACATGCCCTAGGCCGAGCCATCCTTTCCGCCGTTTTCCGCGCTTGATGAACGGCAATTACCCGACTGCCGGACTTGACTAATTTGACCTGATCCCCCATCTCTGCGCACAAGCACACCCCTCATCTGCCCATAGAGGACGCAAGAACGCCATGTTCATTCAGACCGAACCCACCCCCAATCCCAACACCCTGAAGTTCCTGCCGGGCTGCGATGTTCTGGGCAACACCACCGCGTCGTTTTCGGACGCCGAGATGGCCAAGGCTTCGCCCCTGGCCAGCCGCCTGTTCAATCTGGGCGGTGTGACCGGCGTATTTCTGGGCTCTGATTTCATCTCCGTGACCAAGAGCGAAGGCGTCGATTGGCCGGTGCTCAAGCCCGCTGTGCTGGGCGCCATCATGGATCACTACACCGCCGGCGACGTTCTGATCGACGCCAATGCCGAAGTGAAGAAAAGCTCGGAAGAAGACAGCCCGATCGTCACCCAGATCAAGGAACTGCTGGACACCCGCGTGCGTCCGGCCGTGGCCAACGATGGCGGCGACATCATCTTCCGCGCCTTCGAAGACGGCGTCGTCTACCTGCACATGCAGGGCGCCTGCTCGGGTTGCCCCAGCTCGACCGCAACCTTGAAGCACGGCATCGAAAACATGCTGCGCTATTACGTTCCCGAAGTTCAGGCCGTCGAAGCGGTCGAATAAAATTTAATAAAATCAAATGCTTGTTGTGCAGTGCAACGAAAATGGTTGCACTGCGCGATCCGTTGTTGTTAGGGTCGCCGAAACACAGGGGCATTCTTGGGGGTGCTAGGATCAACTGCTGAGCGAATGGATTAATGAATCAGAGAACTCGAACCTCGTTGCGCGACGGCTTTCTTTTGACCCTTTTGGGGTCCGTCACCGTCGGACTGATCGCCCTGGTTTCGAGCGGCCACCCTCTGCCGCGCCTTGCATCCCAGCAAACCCAGGTCTCCTCTGTCGCTCACGGCTCCGTGCCGCCGGCGACTTACGCCATCCGTCTGTCTGAAACCCGCAACGCCGGCCAATTGCAGGCCGCTTTCGACCGCATCGGCTTCGATCTCGATTCGGTGGCGGCGGGTTACATCTCGGTTCCCCGCGTGCTTTTGGCTTCGCTGCCCGAGGACCTGGACAGCATCGACGCCCCCGACGCCCGCAAGGCGCTGTTCCTGCGCGCCCTGCTGCCGGTGGTTCTGGAAGTCAACGACCAGATCGGACGCGAACGCGCCCGTCTTCTCGACGTCCGCCGCCAGGTCAAAGCCGGACAGACCTTGTCCGACGACGATGTGCGCTGGGTGATGTCCCTGGCCGACAGCTATGACGAGCCGGAAGCCAACCTGGACGCCCTGGTGCGGAAGGTCGACGTCATTCCCCCGTCGCTGACCCTGGCGCAAGCCATCGAGGAAAGCGGTTGGGGCACGTCACGCATCGCCCGCCAGCAGAACGCTCTGTTCGGCCAGTTCGGCCAGGACGAAAGCGGTCAGTGGGATTATCGGGATTTCTCGACCTTGACCGAAGCGGTTCAGGCTTATGCCCATAACCTCAATACGCATCGCGCCTACAAGGAATACCGTCAGGCCCGTTCCCAGATGCGCCGCACCCAGGGCGAACTGGATTCCTACAGCCTGGCGTCGACGCTGCATCGTTATTCCGAGCGCGGCGACGAATATGTCCAGGAATTGCGCTCCATCATGCGCGCCAACGGTCTTGAAGCTTTCGACGCCGCGCGCCTGAACGTCCGTTCGGTGGCGACCATCGTCGCCAGCAATCAGGTGGTCGTGCATCCTCAGCCGTAAAGGCTTCAGCCCCATGGCCGTTTCCGGCCATGGGGCTTTTTCCTCTATTTCCCGAAATCGAAAGCCTTGGTCATGTCGTTGGCCTTGGCGTCGCGGCTGCCGAGCGGCGCCAACTGCCAGCGGGTCTCGATCAGTTTCAGGATCGAGGTGGTGTCGTAGACCGTGTGGTCGACGTAATGCTTCCTGGCATAGGGCGAGATGACCAAGGTCGGTACGCGGGTGCCGGGGCCCCAGCGGTCGGCCTTGGGCGGGGCCACATGATCCCAGAAACCGCCGTTCTCGTCATAGGTGACGATGATGGCGGTGGACTTCCACTGCGGTCCGTTTTCGATCTTGGTGATCAGGTTGGCGGCTTTGAGATCGGCGTTGGTGATGGTGGCGTAGCCGGGATGCTGGTTTTCGATGCCGATCGGCTTGTAGAACGCCACGGCGGGCAGGGTGCCGGCGTCGATGGCGGCGACGAAGTCGGCCTCGTCCTTCAGGTGTTCCTTGCGCGCCTCGGTGCCGTCGCCAAGCTTGGCGAAATAGGCGAAGGGCTGGTGATGGTACTGGAAGCTGGGATCGGGATGCCCGGCCAAAGCGTCGTTCCAGCCGCCCGAGTACCAGGCCCAGGAAATGTTTTTGTCCGACAGGCGGTCGCCGATATTGGGCAGCTCCACCGGCGGCAACAGTCTGGCCTTGTCGGTGATCTTGGCGGAATGGGGCTGGAACACCGTGTGGATGGTGTTGACCGCGTAGCCGTCGGGGGTGACGGCTCCGTCCTTCAGCATGACGCCCTTGTCGTCCAGCTTGGCGGTGATGGCTTCGGGGGCGCCGTCGTAACGGGGCGTGCAGGCGCAGACCAGCCAGAAGTGATTGAGGAACGAGCCACCGAAGGCTCCCTGGAAGAAATGGTCGGCCAGAGTATAGCGGCTGGCGTATTCCCACAGTTTGGTGTTGCGGGCGTCGTAAAAGCCCATCACCAATCCGCCGGCGTCGGAATAGCTGGCGAATTTATCGTTCCTGCCGCCGTCGATCTGGACCTGATTCTGATAATAACGGTGCACCAGATCGGGAACCATGGCGTTCTGGGGCACATACTGGTCGATCAGGAACGGGGCGTTGATCATTTTCAGCGGAAAGCGGGCGTCGGGGCCCGGCGGCTTGCCGTCGGTATCCATCACCGGCGGCAGGGTGTCCAGAACCTGTCCGTCCTTGCCGACCTGGGACGCCCATTTGCCTTTGGCGATGCCGTCGGCGCCGGGGAATTGGCCGTACAGGTTGTCGAAGCTGTGGTTCTCCAGATAGATGACCACCACATGGTCGATCTTCTGCAGGCCTTTCGGCGCGGCGGCCTGGGCTGAAGCGCCGGCCATCAGGGCCAGGACTGAGGCGGTGGCGAGCAAGCGGGCGGCGGTCATGCGATCCCCCAGTTTGGAATTGGAAGATGGCAGTATGCCAGCCGGGACCGATGCCTCCAGTGACAGCTTGATGACGTGTTGTCTAGTCGGCGGTGGGAACGGAGACGGGCTGAACCATGCGCTCGGATCTGACCGCCTCGCCGGCGTCTTTGGAATCTTTCAGGCCTTCGCGGGCCAGGGCGTCGGCGCGTTCGTTCTCGGGATGGCCGGCATGCCCCTTGACCCAGTGCCATTTGACCTTGTGGCGGCTTTGCGCCTGGTCCAGTTCCTTCCACAAATCGTCGTTCTTCACCGGCTTGTTGTCGGCGGTTTTCCAGCCGCGGAACTTCCAGCCGCGCAGCCATTCGCTGATACCCTTCTGGACATATTGGCTGTCGGTGTAAACGTCGATATCGCAGGAGCGTTTCAGGGCGTTCAGGCCGTTGATGACGGCGGCCAGCTCCATGCGGTTGTTGGTGGTGTGCGGTTCGCCGCCCCACAATTCCTTTTCGGCGCCCTTCCAGCGCAGGATGCAGCCCCAGCCGCCGGGACCGGGATTGCCGGAGCAGGCGCCGTCGCCGTAAATCTCGACGCGAAGGGAAGGAGCCTGGGAAGCCGGGGCGGGAACCTCGCTCATGCTCCGGCCCATTCCAGGCCATAGGCGCCGGGGCCTGGAACCTGAGTGTGGAAACGCAGCTTCCTTTCGTATTCCAGCGGATCCTTGCGCTTGACGAAGGCTCCGGCCGGCGTGTTCAGCCAATCGTACAGGCGGGTCAGCAGGAAGCGCATGGCGGCGCCTCGGCATAATACGGGCAGCGCCTCGAATTCGGCCTTGGACAGCGGGCGGACCTGCTGATAACCGGTCAGCAGATTGCGGGCCTTGGTGGCGTTGAAATCGCCGCCCGGTTCAAAGCACCAGGCGTTCAGGCAGATGGCGATGTCGTAGGCGAGAAAATCGGTGCAGGCGAAATAAAAGTCGATCAGGCCGGACACCGCGTCTCCCTTGAAGAAGACGTTGTCGGGAAACAGGTCGGCGTGAATGATGCCGCTGGGCAGACCGCGGGGCCATTCCTGCTCCAAATGCGTCAGCTCGGCGTCCAGTTGGGCGGACAGGCCGGGTTTGACGTCGTCGGCGCGGTGACGCTCCATTTCGAACAGCGGGCGCCAATCGGGCTGGCCCAGGGTGTTGGCGCGGCTTCTGCCGAAAGACAGCCCGGCCAGATGCATCTCGGCCATGGCCCGCCCCAGCGGCGCGCAGTGGGAGGCGCTGATCCGACGGGGCCACAGTCCCTGAAGAAAGCTGATGATGGCGGCCGGGCGGCCGCACAAGGACCGCAGGGTGACGCCGTCGCGTCCGGCCAGCGGCGTGGGGCAGGCCAGTCCCTTATGGGCTAGATGCTCCATCAATTCGATGAAGAACGGCAGATCGTCGGGATTCACCCGCTTTTCATACAAGGTCAGGATGAAGCTGCCCTGATCGGTCTGCAAAAGATAGTTGGAGTTCTCCACCCCTTCGGCGATGCCTTTGCAGCCCAGCACGGCGCCGATATCATATTCGGCGACAAAGGCTTCCAGCTCTTCGTCGGAGACTTCGGTATAAACGGCCATGGCTTTTAAGCTTCCGTCAGCACGGCGGGGAGTTTGAAGGTGACGGTCTCGCGGGTGACCGCCACCTCTTCGATGGTGACGTTGAAACGTTCGCGGCAGGCCTCGATGACTTCATCCACCAGCACTTCGGGGGCCGACGCTCCGGCCGAGACGCCCAGGCGGCGGATGTCGGCCAGCGCCGGCCAGTCGATGTCGGCGGCCCGCTGTACCAGGATGGCGTGGCTACAGCCGGCGCGGGCGGCCACTTCCACCAGACGTTTCGAATTGGAGGAATTGGGCGCGCCGATCACCATCACGGCGTCGCAGCCGGGGGCGATGGCCTTTACCGCCTGCTGGCGGTTGGTGGTGGCGAAACAGATGTCTTCCTTCTTCGGTCCGCTGATGGCCGGGAAGCGGCGCTCCAGCACGGCGACGATCTGAGCCGTATCGTCCACCGACAAGGTGGTCTGGGTGATGAAGGCTAGGTGATCGGGGCGGTCAGGCTGAATGGTTTCAGCCTGTTCAATGTTTTCCACCAGCAGCACCCGGCCCGGCTCGACCTGTCCCATGGTGCCGACGACTTCAGGGTGGCCGGCATGGCCGATCATGATGATCTGGCGGTCTTCGGCGGCGTGGCGCTCGGCCTCGTGATGAACCTTGGTGACCAGTGGACAGGTGGCGTCCAGATAGAACATGCCGCGGGCCTCGGCGGCGGCGGGAACCGACTTGGGGACGCCGTGGGCCGAGAACACCACCGGACGGTCGGCGGGAATTTCCTCTAATTCGTCGACGAACACGGCGCCTTTGGCTTCAAGCGACGAAACCACATAGCGGTTATGCACGATCTCGTGGCGCACATAAACCGGGCGGCCGTACTTGGCCAGGGCGGTCTCGACGATCTGAATGGCGCGGTCCACCCCGGCGCAGAAGCCGCGCGGACTGGCAAGAAGGATGGTGAGCGGAGCTTTCGTCATGGTTCCGGCGTTATCGCTCCGGGAGGCGGTGCGGCGCAAGCGGTGTCTTGTGCCCGGGGCCGCTGTTCTCTACAGTCGCCAGCAATAGCAGAATTACCGCGTTGGCAAAAGGTGAAGTCATGAACGAGCCGATGGTTGTCTCCTCTTCCGCCCGAAGCGTGAAGCGCCTCGGGCTGGGCCTGCTGACCGGCATGGCCCTGCTGGCGACCGGCGGCTGTTCGCTGTTTGAAGCGAAGAAGCCCGACCAGCCGCCTTGCCCGCGGGTGTCCGTGCTGGCCGACGCCGCCCAGGAAACCCGTTTCCGCGCTGGCAAGGGGCATGATCTGACGGACGTCGAGCTGGAAGCCCAGATCGCCAATTACAAGGGCTCGTGCTTCTATGATTTCGACAAGCAGGAAATGAGTGTCATCATGCAGATCGGCATCGACGCCAAGCGGGGGCCGGCGGCTCAGGGGCGCAAGGCCGATCTGTCGTACTTCGTGGCCATTCCCGCCTTCTATCCCAAGCCGGAAGCCAAGATCGTCGTGCCGGTGGCTTTGGCCTTCCCGGACAACAGCGACCGCGTGCGCTATACCGACGACGAAGTGCAGATGACCATTCCCATCAAGAAGCTGCGCGATCTTGCCGGCTATGAAATTTTCGTCGGTCTGCAATTGCCCGAGGACGAGCTGGAATACAACCGTTCCCAGAAGGCCGGCCGCTGATCTCTCTGTGACACCTGTCATAGAGGCGGCGGTCCCTGCGGCCTTAGACTGATCCCATCCTTTGCTCCCATTCCGGCGGGCGGGGATGGAGATCAGCGATGCGCCGCCCTTCGTTTCTTTTCCGTCTGATCAAAAACCGCGAGGGCGCGGCGGCGCTGGAATTCGCTCTGGTGATGGTGCCGTTCCTGGCCCTGACCATGGCCATCATTGAAACCACGGTGCTGGCCTTTACCGATGCCGTGCTGCAGGCCGCCGTCGCTAATACTGCCCGCATGGTGCGTACCGGACAGACGGCCGTGCTGGGAAGTTCGGGAGCTTCGGCCTTTTCGACGGCGGTGTGCAATCAGCTTTATGGTTTGGCCGATTGCTCCAAGCTGGTGTTCGATTTGCGCAGCTTTTCGAGCTTTTCGGCTATTTCCATCCCGGTGCCGGACGCCAGCGGCGGCACGAGTGGGGCCAGCTACAGCACCGGCTCGTCTTCCTCCGCGTCCGGCGCCGCCGACGTGGTGACGGCACGGGTCATTTATCCCTACAGCTTCCTGACGCCGGGGCTGAGCTATTTTCTGGGCAGCAGCGCCGGGCAGACCGTCAATCTGGTCTATACCGTCGTTTTCCAGAACGAGCCCTATTGATGCGCGCGCCTCTGCCGGTTCTCCGCTTCTGGGCCGGAACGGGCGGCATCGCTGCCACCGAATTCGCCTTGATTCTGCCGTTGCTGGTGCTGGGCTGGCTGGGCATGGCCCAGTTGGCGCAGTTGACCGAGGCCTCGGCCAAAACACACATGGTCGCCCAGTCCCTATCAGATTTGTCGACCCAGAAGACCACGCCGGCCTTGACCGATCTTGTCGCCGCCGCCCAGCAGATTCTGTCGCCGCTTCCCGCCACCACGTCGGTGCTGACCATCGACATGGTGGGCATCAGCTACGACAGCAGCGGCGTCGCCAGCCAATCCTGGCGCTGCTCAAGCCCGTCCGGTCTGGCGACCGGCGTTTCGCTCGCTTCGGCCGTCGGATTGGGATCTTCCGGCCAGGGCGTGATCATGGTCACTGTGAAATATAGCTACACGCCTACTATTACAGGCGGAATTCTCGGAGCACAGACCTTCACCGCCACCAGCCTGAACACGTCCCGGCTGGGCGGCTTGCCGGCCAAGCCGTGCTGAAAGTCCTCCATGGAGATCAGCAAGATGTTGCGTAAACTTCTCGCCCTGGCCGCGGGCAAAGGCGGCAATGTGGCCCTGATGTCGGCGGCGGTGGTTTCCACCATGGTTATCGGCACCGGCGTTTCGACCGACCTGATGCGGGCCTATTCGGTGCGCTCGAACCTGAGCGCCGCCTTGGATGCGGCGGCTTTGGCCATGGGAGCCAACACCGGCCTGACGACCGCCCAGAAAGAAGCCTTGGCGGCAAAGTACATGGCCGCCAATTTCGTCACTAGCAACGGTTCGACCCTGGGCGCGCTCAGCTATGACGCGGCGACGGCCAATCAGATCGGCATGAACGCCACTGCCACGGTGCCCACCGCCTTTCTGGAACTGATCGGCATCAACACTTTGACGGTATCGGCCAGCACTCAGGTGCAGTTGACCGTCAGCGGCGTCGAGGCCGTGCTGGTGCTGGACAACACTGGCTCCATGGGGCTGTCGAACATCGATACTCTGAAAACGGCGGCCTATTCCTTGCTGCAGCAATTGTTCGGCACGACCAGCGGCACGCTGAATACTTCCAGCACCACGGTGCGGGTTGGGCTGGTGCCTTATGTCGCTTCGGTCAACGCCGTTCCGGCCACCAGCGCCGACGTTTCCAGCGGCGGCCAGAGCGCCATCATCGCTAAGCTGATCGGATCAAGCTACGGATCCAACACCCAGC
This sequence comes from Candidatus Sulfotelmatobacter sp., assembly GCA_035538795.1. Lineage (GTDB taxonomy): Bacteria > Pseudomonadota > Alphaproteobacteria > Rhodospirillales > Magnetospirillaceae > JAJZGK01. Next base: position 90,360 of record DATLJS010000069.1, read on the forward strand.
CGAATCCGCTGGCCTTCGGGCAGGGAGATCCCACCAAATGGTGGGGCTGCGTCATCGAGGATCACGCCACCACTTTCGCCGCCGTGTCCTCGGCTTCATCCAGCTACAGTTCCTACAGCTATTCCGGTCTGAGCGTGTCGTCGCTGGAAGGCGCACTGAACAAGACGTCGACCAGCGCTTCGGCCTATCAGTACATCCGTGTTCCCACCACATACACCTCGCGGACCGGCACCTGCACCGTGGGATCCACGTGGCCGTTCACCAACGACGGCGGCTCGGCGGGGGCGGTTCTCACCGACGGCGTTTGCGCCGACACCTATTCCTGGCCGCCCAAGACCACCACCGGCACCAAATCCTCCATGTCCGCCTGGTATTCGGGCAACGACGACGGTTCCAACAGCGGCCAGGGATCGGATTACGGTCCCAACCAGTCTTGCCCGCCCACGCCCGTGGTGCCCCTGACCAGCAATTCGGCCCAACTGGTGACGGAACTGGGCGTGACGGTCAGCGGCGGCACGGCCACAGCCTCCAACACCTCGGGACTGCTGGACTGGCATCAGGGCGGCACCACCGGCTCGCTGGGTCTGGCCTGGGCTTACCGGGTGCTGGAGCCCAGTTCCAACAGCGGGCTCTATTCCGGCGTGTCCACCAGCAGCGACTGGAACGCCACCTTGTGGAAGAAAGCCGTGGTGCTGATGACCGACGGGGCCAACACCTTCTATTCCAAGCAATATACCGGCTACGGCCCCTATTCGAGCGCCTACGGCAATTACAACACCACCGGCGCCACCACCTATGGCAGCTACAGCTTCTCGGGCGTGGCCTACAACAAGATGATCGAAATGCAGGAAATGGCGGTGTGCGACGCCCTGAAATCCCACGGCGTCACCATCTATACCCTGTTCTTCAACGACGGCAGCAGTCCCGGCCCGGCCATCGGCTATTGCAGCGGCCCGTCCTCGACGGCGGGGCATCCCGCGACGATAAACGGCAGCACTTTCGATTACTCGCCTTATACGCTGTACGCCACCAACCAGACCCAGCTGACGGCGGCGTTCTCGACCATCGGCGCACGGTTGAGCAATCTGCGCATCAGCCAGTGATCCCGTGTTTCAGCGTTCCCCCAGGTTCTGCCTGGGGGAATGGCCTGCCGCCGGTATTAGCCCTTCCCCCTTCTTCCGGGCGTCTGGACAAGGGGGCGAGTCGTCGGTACTATCCCGGCCACATACAGATGATCCCCGTGGGAGAGACCGGCCGATGCCGGCGCCGAAGGAGCAACCGCCCCTGGAAACTCTCAGGCAAAAGGACCGCGGGGTGATGGCTCTCTGGAAAGCAGACGCCGGGATTTGATCCCGTCGCCTCACCGAAGATGAAAGCGGCCCTGTGGGGCCGCGAATCTTTCAGGTCTCAAAGACAGAGGGGGGCAGACCGCTTTCGGTGTTCGAAGGCGCAAACTGTCCAGGGAGAGCCTTGCCGTGAGCCTTGATCCAACCCTTTTGACGACGCCCCTTCTGGCCCTGCACGAAGAGCTGGGGGCCAAGATCGTTCCCTTCGCCGGTTATGCCATGCCGGTTCAATATCCCATGGGCGTGCTGGCCGAGCACAACCATACCCGCACCCAGGCCGGCCTGTTCGATGTGTCGCACATGGGTCAGGTGGTGATCCGCGGCAAAGACCGCGCCGCGGCCCTGGAAAGCCTGGTGCCCGGCGATATTCAGGCGCTGGCGGAAGGCCGCATCCGCTACACCATGTTCACCAACGACCGGGGCGGCATTCTCGACGACCTGATGGTGACCAACGCCGGCGACCATCTGTTCCTGGTGGTTAACGCCGCCTGCAAAGAACAGGACATCGCCCACCTGACGGCGGGGCTTGCCGGCAAGGCCGAGGTCGCCGAGCTGACCGGCCGCGCTCTGTTGGCGTTGCAGGGGCCGAAAGCGGCGGAAGTCTTCGCCCGTTTAGCTCCGGCCAGCCAAGGCATGGGATTCATGAGCTGGAAGGTCATCGACGTGGCCGGAATTTCCTGCTTCGTCAGCCGCTCGGGCTATACCGGCGAGGACGGCTTCGAGATTTCGGTGCCCAATGACCGTGCCGAGGATCTGGCCCGCAAGCTGCTGGCCGAACCGGAAGTCGCCGCCATCGGTCTAGGCGCCCGCGATTCCCTGCGTCTGGAGGCTGGGCTTTGTCTGTACGGGGCCGATCTGGACGTGACCACCACGCCGGTCGAGGCCAATCTGAACTGGACCATGTCCAAGCGCCGCCGCGCCGAGGGCGGTTTTCCCGGCGCGGCTGTGGTCCAGGCGCATCTGGCCGACGGCCCGGCGCGCCTGCGCGTCGGCATCAAGCCGGTGGACAAGGCTCCCGCCCGCGCTCACACCCAGATTACCGATGTCGACGGCAACGTGATCGGCGAAGTCACCAGCGGCGGTTTTGGCCCCACGGTGAACGGCCCGCTCGCCATGGGCTATGTTTCGTCGGCCTTCGCCAAGGACGGCACGGAAGTGCGTCTGGTGGTGCGCGGCACGCCGCGTCCGGCCCATGTCACCGCCATGCCGTTCGCGCCGCACCGCTATTTCAAGAACTGACCAACAGGGGATTTGCGAAAATGACCAAGCTCTATTTCACCGAAGATCATGAATGGATTTCCGTCGACGGCGACGTCGGCACCGTCGGCATCACCGACTATGCCCAGCATGCACTGGGCGACATCGTGTTCGCCGAACTGCCGGCTCTTGGCGCTGCCGCCGTCAAGGGCAAGGAAATCGCCGTGGTGGAATCGGTCAAGGCCGCGTCCGACGTCTATTCGCCGGTCACCGGCGAAGTCATCGCCGCCAACGCCGCCGTCGCCGACCAGCCGGGTCTGGTCAACGAAGCGCCCGAAGATAGCGGCTGGTTCTTCAAGGTCCGCCTGTCCAATGCCTCCGAACTGGACGGCCTGATGGATCGCGACGCCTACGACGCCTTCGTGAAGGGCCTGGAGTAAGACCCCATGCGTTATCTGCCGCTGACCGAGGCCGATCGGCAAGCGATGCTTGCCGCCATCGGTGTGAAGGATGTCGACGCTCTGTTCCGCGATGTGCCCAAGGCCGCCCGGCGCGATGCGCCGGTGGACTTGCCCTATCACGCCAGCGAGATGGAGGTCGAAGCCCGCTTCACCGCCATGGCCAACAAGAACCTATCTGCCGGTTGCGCGCCGTTCTTCCTTGGGGCCGGCGCCTATCGGCACCATGTTCCGGCGGCGGTGGATGCGTTGATCCAGCGCGGCGAGTTCCTGACCTCCTATACCCCGTATCAGCCGGAGGTCAGCCAAGGCACGCTGCAATATCTGTTCGAGTTTCAGACCCAGGTGGCGCTGATCACCGGCATGGAAGTGGCCAACGCCTCCATGTACGACTGCGCCACCGCCTGTGCCGAAGCGGCGGCCATGGCCGCCCGCGTCACCAAACGCAAGAAGGTGATCCTGTCGGGCGATCTGCATCCCCATTACCGCAGTGTCACCGCCAGCACCCTGCAATATACCGACATCGAGGTCGAATGCCTGGATCCCGATCCCATGGGCATCGAAGACCTGATCGGCCGCGTCAACGGCTCCACCGCCTGCGTCATCGTGCAAAACCCCAGTTTCTTCGGCCGTCTGAAGGATCTGAAGGCCCTGGCCGACGAATGTCATGCCGAGGGAGCCTTGCTGGTGGTGGCCGTGGCCGAGCCGGTGTCGCTGGGTCTGATCGCCTCGCCGGGTGAAATGGGCGCGGACATCGTCGTGGCCGAAGGCCAGGCCATCGGCAACGCCCTGAATTTTGGCGGTCCCGGTCTTGGCCTGTTCGCCACTCGCGAGAAATACCTGCGCCAGATGCCGGGCCGTCTGGCCGGTCAGACGGTGGACGCCGATGGCCGGCGCGGATGGGTTCTGACTCTTTCCACCCGCGAGCAGCATATCCGCCGCGAGAAGGCCACCAGCAACATTTGCACCAATTCCGGCCTGTGCGCTCTGGCCTTTTCCATCCATATGACCCTGCTGGGCGAAGAGGGCTTCACCAAGCTGGCCCGCCTGAACCATTCCAAGGCCGTGCAACTGGCCGAAGCCTTGGGCAAGGTGAAGGGCGTCAAGGTTCTGTCCCAGGTGTTCTTCAACGAATTTGCCATCCTGCTGCCCAAGCCGGCGGCCGAGGCGGCCGAGGCATTGGCCGCCAAGGGCATTCTGGCCGGCGTTCCCGCTTCGCGCTTCTATCCCAGCTATCCCGAATTGGCCGAGGTTCTGCTCGTCGCCGCCACCGAAACCAACAGCGAGGCCGATATCGCCAGCCTCGTCCAAGCTCTGAACGAGGTGCTGTGATGACCGAGTCCATCAGCGGTAACCACGGCATGGTCATCGAAGAGCCGTTGATCTTCGAACAGAACACCCCGGGCCAGTGCGGCGTCGATCTGCCGGAACCGGCGCCGGTCGTCGAACGGCTGGGCGGTTTGGAGCGTAAAAATCCGATCGGTCTGCCCGGTCTGGCCGAACCTACCGTGGTGCGCCACTATACCCGCCTGTCGCAGAAGAACGTCGGCATCGATTCGGTGTTCTATCCGTTGGGGTCGTGCACCATGAAGCACAATCCTCGCCTGAACGAAAAGCTGGCCCGCCTGCCGGGTCTGGCCGATCTGCATCCTTTCCAGCCGGAAAGCACGGTGCAGGGCGCGCTGGAACTGATCGACAGTTGCGCCCATTGGCTGAAGACCCTGACCGGCATGCCGGCCATCGCCATGAGCCCGGCGGCCGGCGCTCACGGCGAATTCTGCGGTCTGATGACCATTCGCGCCGCTCATGACGCCAACGGCCAGACCCGGCGCACCCGCATGCTGGTGCCGGAATCGGCCCACGGCACCAACCCGGCCAGCGCCGCCGCCTGCGGCTTTTCGGTGGACCCCATTCCTGCCACCGCGCGCGGGCGGGTCGATCTGGCGGCGCTGAAGGCCAAGCTGGGCGACGACGTCGCCGGTCTGATGCTGACCAACCCCAATACCTGCGGCCTGTTCGAGGATGAAATCCTGGAAATCGCCGAGGCCATCCATGGGGCGGGCGGTTATTTCTATTGCGACGGCGCCAACTACAACGCCATCGTCGGTCGCGTCCGTATTGCCGATCTGGGCGTCGACTGTATGCATATCAACCTGCACAAGACCTTCTCGACGCCGCATGGCGGCGGCGGTCCCGGCGCCGGCCCCACCGTTCTGTCCGCGGCTTTGGCCGCCTACGCTCCGTTGCCCTATGTGGTCCACGACGACAAGGGCTTCCGTCTGGTCGAACACGCCGCGCAGGCGGGTGACAACAAGCCGGTGGGGCGCATCAAGGGGTATCACGGCCAGTTCGGCGTCTTCGTTCGGGCTTTGGCCTATATGATGAGCATGGGCGCCGACGGCCTGCGGCAGGCTTCCACCGATGCCGTGCTGAACGCCAACTATCTGTTGGCTCAACTGTCCTCCGATCTGTCGGCTTCGTTCGAGGGACCGTGCATGCACGAAGCCCTGTTCGACGATCGTTTCCTCAAGGACAGCGGCGTTTCCACCTTGGATTTCGCCAAGGCCCTGATCGACGAGGGCTTTCATCCCATGACCATGTACTTCCCGCTGGTGGTGCATGGCGCTCTGCTGATGGAGCCCACCGAGACCGAGAGCAAGGCCACCCTGGACGGTTTCATCGCCACCGTGCGCGGGTTGGCGCGACGGGCCAAGGCCGGCGAAGCCGACGGCTTCAAGGCCGCGCCGCAGTTCACTCCGCGTCGCCGTATGGACGAGACCACGGCGGCCCGAACGCCGGTCTTGCGCTGGAAAAAAGCGTAAGTCTTTACGAAAGGCCCCTCAATCCACGGATTGAGGGGTTTTTTCTGCCATTGTCTCTTTTGTCATGTCGATTGGGCAGGTACAGTGCCGGGAAATCTCCGGTTTATGGGCAGACGATGATTACCACCGCCAAATCCCACACGGGACGGCACTCCGCTTATCGGCATTTGCGCCGCCGCACCTATCACATGCTGGGTGGCGAAGGTCACGACGAAACGGTCGTCAAGATCCTGGACTATGCCCTGGTGACGCTGATCTGCATCAACTGCGTTTTCTCGATTCTGGAATCCGTCGAGCATTTATCGATCATGCACGGCCATATTTTCCGCGCCTTCGACAAATTCTCGGTGATCGTCTTTTCCATCGAATATCTGCTGCGGGTCTGGACGGCGGTCGAGATGGACGATACGCGTTTCCATCATCCGCTGATGGGCCGACTGCGTTATCTGTTCACGCCCATGGCCATCGTCGATTTGATCGCCATCGCGCCGTTCTATCTGGGCATCTTCTTCGAGGTCGACCTGCGGGCCATGCGGGTGCTGCGTCTGCTGCGCGTCTTCAAGCTGACCCGCTATTCCCAGGCCATGACCATCATGATCGCCGTGTTGCGCCAGGAGGCGCGAGCCATCGGCGCGCTGCTGTTCGTCTTCGTGGTGATCCTGACCTTCGTTTCCAGCCTGATGTATCTGCTGGAGCATTTGGCTCAGCCCCGCGTTTTCGCCGATATTCCATCGGCCATGTGGTGGGCGGTGGTGACCATGACCACGCTGGGGTACGGCGATATGGTGCCGGTCACGCCGTTGGGCCGGGTCATCGGCGCCTGCACCGCCGTCATCGGCGTGGGCATGATCGCCTTGCCGGCCGGTGTTCTCGCCTCGGGCTTTTCCGAGCAGGTGCGCATCCGCCGCGAGGCTTATCTGGAATCCGTGGAAAAGGTCATGAGCGGCGGCCAGATTCCCCGCCGGGCCCGCCGCCGTCTCGAAGAAACCCGTCAACGCCTGGGCCTGTCCCACGACGAGGCGTCGTATATGCTGGAAAAAGCCGTGCGCGCTCCCACCCACTGTCCTCATTGCGGCGGGCGGCTGGATCATCGCCACGGAGAGGACGAACCGGGCGGCGGCATCTGAAACCGTGCAAGGCATAAAAAAACACCCCCGTCGAACGGGGGCGTTTTTTTATGGGTCTGCGCGTTGGGCCTCAGGCCTGAGCGGCGACCACCTGAACTTCGACCACGAAGTCGGGAGTGGCCAGCTTGGCCTCGACGGTAGCGCGGGCCGGGGTCTGGCCGGGAACTACCCAGGCGTCCCACACCTTGTTCATTTCGGTGAAGTCGCGGATGTCGGCCAGATAGATGGTCGCCGACAGAATGCGGGTCTTGTCGCTGCCGGCCTTGGCCAGCAGATCGTCGATGCGCTTGACCACTTCGGCCATCTGCACGCCGACGGGGGCGCCGGGATTGTCTTCGGCAATCTGGCCGGCCAGATAGACCAGACCGTTGAAAGCCGTGGCTTCGCTCATGCGGTTGCCGGCGCCGATGCGGGTGACGGTGCTCATTGTGTCGTTCCCTTAGTCAAACAGGCTGGAGACGCTGCGCTCTTCGCTGATGCGCAGGATCGACTCGGCCATCAGGGGAGCGATGGAGATATGGCGGATGTTGTGGGCGTGCTGGACCGCCTCGGTCGCCATGATGGAATCGGTGGTGACCAGGCTTTCCAGCGGCGAACCCGTCACGCGGGCCACAGCGCCGCCCGACAGAACGCCGTGGGTGACATAGGCCGACACGGCGGTGGCGCCGGCCTTCATCAGGGCTTCGGCGGCATTGCACAGGGTGCCGGCGGAATCGACGATGTCATCGACCAGAACACAGTGACGGCCGGAAACGTCGCCGATGATGTTCATCACCTCGGAAACGCCGGCGCGTTCACGGCGCTTGTCGATGATGGCCAGCGGAGCGTCCAGGCGGCGGGCGATGATGCGGGCGCGCACCACGCCGCCGACGTCCGGCGACACGATCATCAGGTTTTCGTTGCCGTAGCGGTTCTGGATGTCGTTGGTGAACACCGGGGCGGCGTACAGGTTATCCAGCGGAATGTCGAAGAAGCCCTGGATCTGACCGGAATGCAGGTCAATGGTGACCACGCGGTCGGCACCGGCGGTGGTGATCAGATTGGCGACCAGCTTGGCCGAAATCGGGGTGCGCGGGCCGGACTTGCGGTCCTGGCGGGCATAGCCGAAGTAAGGGACGACGGCGGTGATGCGGCGGGCCGATCCGCGACGCAGGGCGTCGAGCGTGACCAGCAGCTCCATCAGATGATCATTGGCCGGCGCGCTGGTGGACTGAACCACGAAGACGTCCTCGCCGCGCACGTTCTCGTGGATCTCGACGAACACTTCCATGTCGGAGAAACGCCGGACGGTGGCCGAGGTGAGCGCGATGTTCAGATAGCTGCCGATGGCTTCGGCGAGCGGACGGTTGCTGTTGCAGGAAAGAATTTTCATAGGCTTCAATCCTTCGGGGATGGCCGAAGAGTCGTGAATACGACAGGAATAAGGCGGCGGGCGGAATGTAACAGCGGCCTAATAAGAAGGCAACGCCTATTGGCTGAGCTTATGCGGAGGGCTAAGAGCCATCCTCCGAGCGTCCATCAAGGGTTGGTCTGCTTGTGCAGGACTTCGGCGATACCGGGTGCGGCGGCTTCGGCGATGGCGCGGCCCAACGGTCCCAGATAGCCGGTCAGCAGGATATGGTCCACCGGGTTGCCCTGGGCGACCTTGCCCAATTCCTTGCCATCGGGAGCCTTGATGGTCCAGGCGATGTCGAGCATGTCCTGACCCTTGGTCATGCTGGGCGGTGGCGGAGTGATGTGGACTTCGCCCTGGATGACGGCGGCGGCGCCCTTGGCTTCGCCCACGGCATAGCCTTCGCGCAACAGGGCGCGGCCCAGGGCGTTGCGCAGGCCTTCGGCGTCGAACGTTTTCGGCGCTTTCAGCGGCGCCAGAACCACATGAGGGCGTTCGTCGGCGACGGCGTTGGGGTCTTCGCCCCGCAAGACATGGCCGACGGCGGCGGCGATTTCCGCCGGGGTGGCTTTCGGCGGCATGGCCGTGGCGACGGTGCCGATCATGCCTCCCTGGGCATCTTCCAGGGTCCAGGTGATCTGGCCGCCGTTGCGGCTGCCCCGCAGCCACAGGCCGCCGGGGCCGGGGGGCTGGGTGCTGGCGGGAATGTCTTCCGTCTCGAAGCCGGTGATCAGAGCCTTATCCAGGCCGGGAGCGCCTTCGACCGGGGCGATGCTGATGGTCGACAGCGCCTGCCGGTCCTCGATCAAGGCGTTGGGAGCGTCTTGCTCGAAGGGGTGCGGCAGCGGCCCGCAGGCCGACAGCAGCAGCGCCAGGGCGGGAAGGGCGAGCTTTCTCAAAACACCATGCATCCCGCCACCAACGCCACCAGGGAAAAGGCGGCCAGCAGCCAGATGTAAGGCATGGATCAGCGTTCCAGAACGATGGCCGACAGATTGCGGCCGTAATCGCCTTCGCCTTTCAGGACCGAGCGGCGATAGCTGAAGAATCGGCTTTCCTCGCGGAAGGTGTCGCAGGGCGTGCGGGCCACTTCCGAAACCGAGGCTTTGGCCAGACGGCGGGCGACGTATCCGGGCAGGTCGAAGAAGTAATGGCCTTCACGCTGGGCGGCGGTGAAGAAGAAATGGTTGTCGCCGTCCTGTTCCAGGAAGGGGATGGGAAATTCCGGCCCAACTTCATAGGAGCGTTGGGCGATGCAAGGGCCGACCGAGGCGACGATGCGGTTGGTCTTGGCGCCCAGCGACACCATGGCCTGCACGGCGTTGTCGAGAATGCCGCCCAGGGCGCCGCGCCAGCCGGCATGAACGGCGGCAACGACGTTGGCCTTGCGGTCGGCCAGCAGCACGGGGGCGCAGTCGGCGGTCAGGATGCCCAGCGCGATGCCGGGACGATTGGTCACCATGGCGTCGGCCACTTGGGGTTCCTGTCCCGGAGCCCAGTCGTCGCCGATAATGCTGACCTTGGTTGTGTGCTGCTGGTAAACGGTCGCCAGACATTGAGGCGGCACATCCAGGGTGGACATGGCCAGATTGCGGTTGGCCGTCACATGCTCGGGGTTGTCCTGGGAACCGAAGCCGCAGTTGAGCGACGCGTAAAGCCCTTCCGAGACTCCGCCCTGACGGGTGAAGAAGCCGTGACGGATGCGCAGCACCTCGTTCAGCGTCGATACAGTGATCATCTCAGGAGTCATGGGCGGAAAATCCCGGAGGAGGGGGCAGATCAGGGTGGGTCAAGCAAATCACCTTAAATAAAGTGCCCATTTCCGACGCATGGATCAAGCGTCGGCATGCGCGGACGATGTCTTCGGCCTTGTCCGGCTGGGCGCGGCACAGTCTTTCGGCCCTTAATTCGATGCCCAGACAGCGCAGAAAGCGGCCCTGGGTGACAATCGGCTGGGCTCGGGCCGGAGCGGCGGCTTCGGCGACGGCCTGAAAGTCGACGTGGGCGGTCAGATCCGCCTCGCCGGGAGCTTCGAGGACAGGAGCATAGGCATGTTTTCTTACAGCCTGCAAGGTGTCGCCGACGGCCGTATGGTCGTGGCCGTAGTCGATCAGCAGCGCGGCTCCGCCCTGTGCCGCCAATTTCCCGCCGATCTCGGCGGATACCATGCGGGCGGCCCGTCCGATTTCGAAAATATCGCCGTCGGACGCCGGAGGAGCCTCGATATCGGCTGCCGGGCCGGGAGCGAAGACGAAGGCGTCGCCCTCCACCGTCACCATGCGCTCACTCCAGGCGCCCGCGCCGCGGACATATTGATGGATGGGCAGGGCATCGAGAAATTCGTTGGCCACCAGCAGCAACGGCGCGTCGGCGGGCAGATCCGACAGATCGTCGTGCCAGACGGGGGCGGCGTCCCTGAGGACCGCGGCCTGTCTGGCCCGCAGGGCGAGGCTGGTTTCCACCAGATGGACGGCGGCGGCCTGACGGAAGCCGGGCACCATGGCCGCGGCCCGCAGAATGTCGGCCATCAGGGTGCCCCGCCCCGGTCCGGTCTCGGCCAGGATGACGCGGGCGGGTGATCCCAGGCTTTGCCAGACCACAGCCAGCCACAGGCCGATCATTTCTCCGAACATCTGGCTGATTTCCGGAGCGGTGGTGAAATCGCCCTCGGCTCCCAGCGGGTCTTGCTTGCGGTAATAGCCGTGCTCGGGATGGCCCAGGGCGGCGTCCATGAACTGGGCCACCGTCAAAGGGCCGTCCGTCTCGATGCGGCGGCGCAGGGTTTCTGCCAGGGGTGAAATCACGCGGGGCTCTGGTGGCGTTTCTGGGCGAAGACGGCCAACGAAATGCCGACGATCACCAATGGAATCGACAGCAGCTGGCCCATGGTGGCGCCGCCCCACAGAAAGCCCAGATAGCTGTCCGGCTCGCGGAAGAATTCGCAGACGATGCGGGCCAGACCGTACCCGGCCAGGAACAGACCGGCCAGGGTGCCCGGCTTCATGCGCACCGCTTCGACGCGCCACAACAGATGCAGGACGATCAGCAGAGCGAGCCCCTCCAGCCCCGCTTCGTAAAGCTGGCTGGGGTGGCGGGGCACCTGAAGTTCGTCGGTGGGAAAGATCATGGCCCAGGGCAGATCGCCGTCGGTCGGACGGCCGAACAATTCGCCGTTGATGAAGTTGGCGATGCGCCCGAAGAGCTGGCCCAGGGGCTGGGCGACGCAGATCAGATCGCCGACGGCGAACAGGTTCAGGCCATGGCGGCGCGAGAACAGGATGATGGCGGTGATGACGCCCAATGCGCCGCCATGGAACGACATGCCACCTTTCCACACCGAGAAAATCTCGATGGGATTCTCCAGGTAAAAGGACGGTTTGTAGAACAGCACGAAACCGATGCGGCCGCCCAACACCACCCCCAGGGTGGCCCAGACGATGAAGTCGTCCACCTGCAGTTCGGTCATGGCATGAGGGGCCTTGCGGATCAGGCGGCGCAGATAGCCCCAGCCGCCCAGCAGGCCTGAAATATAGGCCAGGGCGTACCAACGGATGGCCAGCGGCCCCAGCTTGATGGCCACCGGGTCGATGTCGGGGAAAGCGATGGCCATGATCAAAGATACTTGTCTTCGGCGGTCAGATGCTTTTGCACATAAGCGGTCACGCCGTCCTCCAGCGAGGTGAAGGGCTTGCCGTAACCGGCGGCCCGCAGGCGGTCCATGTTGGCCTCGGTGAAATATTGGTATTTGTCGCGAATGTTCACCGGCGTGTCGACATACTTGATGCGCGGCTCCTTGCCCAGGGCATGGTAGACGGCGGCGGCCAGATCCTTGAAGGTGCGGGCCTGTCCGGTGCCTAGATTGAACAGACCGCTGACCTTGGGATTGTCCAGCAGCCACAGCATGACGTCGACCACGTCGCCGACCCAGACGAAATCGCGTTTCTGTCCGCCGTCGGGGTAATCGGGATTGTGGGACTTGAACAGGGTCGCCGACGCGCCTTGGGCGGCGTGCGGGAAGATGTGAGCCACCACGCTCTGCTGGCCGCCTTTGTGATATTCGTTGGGACCGTAAACGTTGAAGAACTTCAGCCCGGCCCATTGGGGCGGCAAGGGCTTGTTCTCGGCGATCTTGCGGGCCACGCGGCGGTCGAACAGATGCTTGCTCCAGCCATAGGCGTTCAGGGGCTGCAGCCTGGCCAGGGCGTTCACTGACAATTCGTCATCGAAGCCATGTTCGCCGTCGCCGTAGGTGGCTGCCGACGAAGCGTAGATGATCCGCACGTTGTTGTGGGTGCACCAGGCGAACAGCGCCGTGGTCAGATTGAAGTTGTTGGCCGTGATCAGGTCGGCGTTGGTTTCGGTGGTCGCCGAGATGGCGCCCATGTGGAACAGGCAGGTGATGCGCTTCTTGTTGGCTTCCAGGAAGTCGAAGATCTGTTCCGGATGCACGATGTCGGACAGTTCGCGCTTGCTGATATTGCGCCACTTGTCGCCGTCGCCCAATCGGTCGCAGACCACCAGGGGGCCGAGCCCACGCTTCTCAAGCGCCGCCAGCAGATTTGAGCCGATGAAGCCGGCGCCGCCAGTGACTACATACATGACGAGATTCCTTGGATGGTCTAGCCTGATCCCCTTATAGGCTTGGCCGGCGCCGCTGCCAAGTGGCGGGAAGGATGAGTGGCGGCTTGTTGCACCGCGATGTTGCGCCTTTGGGCGCCGCCGCCCATAATGACGCCAGCGCAGCACTGAAAGGCAGATCATGCAGACCGACAACCGTTTCTTCGACGACATGACCCGCATGGCGGGCGGCGCGCTGAACGCCCTGACCGGCCTGAAGACCGAAATGGAAGCCATGTTCCGCCAGCAGATGGAACAGTTCCTGGGCAACATGAATCTGGTGAGCCGCGAGGAATTCGAGACCGTGCAGGCCTTGGCCGCCAAGGCCCGCGACGAGCAGGAGGCTTTGGCCGCCCGCTTGGCCGCCGTTGAAGCCGAGCTGGCTACCCTAAAGGGCAAGTCCGTCTCCGAATAGTCACACAATCTATAGTGCCGAAGGCGCGGTATTCCCTAAGGAATGCCGCGCTTTTGCTGTCTATGGATAGATTTATCCACATATCCCTTAGTCTAATCCGGCGATTATTGTTGCATCAGTGGAATCCCGCCGATAGGCTACCGCTTGTGGCACCCGGGGTCGGACATACAAGAAATTGTCCTGTTCGATTCCGCGCCCGATGGCAGGCTAAGGAGATTTCCGGCATGACCTACTCCTCCATGACTCTGGAAGAAGAAGCCGCAGCCAACCCGCTCGATATCGTCGAGCAGTTCGTCACCGCTAACGAATGGGCGTTCGATCGCCGCAGCGATGACGAGATGGCGGTCGAGGTTCCCGGCCGCTGGTGTGATTACAGCCTTTATTTCGCCTGGCGCGAGGACATCGGTGCCCTGCATTTCACCTGTGCCTTCGATATGAAGGTGCAGGGCACGAAGCGAGGCCAGGTCTACGAGCTGCTGGCCTGCATCAACGAGCGCCTGTGGCTTGGGCATTTCGGCATCTGGGCCGATGAAGGCGTTCCCATGTTCCGCCATTCCATTCTGCTTCGGGGCCAGGACGGCGCCAGCATGGAACAGATCGAAGACCTGATGGAGATCGCCCTGGCCGAGTGCGAGCGGTTCTATCCGGCGTTCCAATTCGTCATTTGGGGCGGCAAGACCGCGCAGGAAGCCATTTCCGCCGCCCTGCTCGATACCGTGGGTGAAGCGTGACCAAGATTCTTTTGGTGGGTTGTGGAAAGATGGGTGGAGCCATGCTGGATGGCTGGCTCGACCAGGGTGTGGCGATCAAGGACGTGGTGGTGGTCGAGCCGTCGGGCGAGATCGGACGTTCCGGCATCGTGGTGGTCAAGGATGCCGGCGGAATTCCCGCCGGTTTTTCTCCCGACATCGTGGTATTGGCGGTCAAGCCACAGATGATGGACGGCGCTTTGCCGGCCTATGCCCGTTTTTCGGATTCGCTGTTTCTTTCCATCGCCGCCGGCAAGACCCTGGCCTATTTCGCGGCCAAGCTGGGTAAGGTGGCGGTGGTGCGCGCCATGCCCAACACCCCGGCGGCGGTGCGGCGCGGCATGACCGTGGCCGTGCCCAATGCCAAGGTGACGCTTGATCAGCGCGGCAAGGCCGAGGCGCTGCTGTCTTCGGTGGGTGACGTCGCCTGGGTCGACAACGAAGATTTGATGGACGCCGTCACCGCGGTGTCGGGCAGCGGTCCTGCCTATGTTTTCCTGATGGCCGAAGTCTTGGCACAGGCGGGCGTGGCTGCCGGCCTGCCCGGCGACCTTGCCGCCCGTCTGGCCCGCGCCACTGTTTCCGGCGCCGGAGAACTGCTCAATAAATCTCCGGAAAGCGCCGCCCAGTTGCGTCAGAACGTCACCAGCCCCGGCGGCACCACCTTTGCCGCGCTTCAGGTGCTGATGGCCGGCGACGGCATGGAGCCGCTTCTGACGAAAGCCGTGGCTGCCGCAAGTCAGAGGTCGAAAGAACTGGCCTCATGACCAACGTCTAGAGGCGATTATCTGAGTGTGTAAGGAAAGCTAACAGTTTTGTTGCGACGCAACAAAACTGTTGACGTGTGCGGTTTTCCACACATAGGCTGTGGGCTTCCAAAATAGCTCTCTCCTTCGGAGGAACACGCTCATGGCCAAGCAGCCCGAAACCATTTTCGATTTCGATGTCACTAAGTACATCGGCGAGTTCAAGGTTCCCGGTTTTGATCTCGATGCCCTGGTTGCGTCTCAGCGCAAGAACATCGAAGCCCTGACCCAGGCCAACAAGCTGGCTTTTGACGGGGTTCAGGCTGCGGTCAAGCGTGAGATCGAGATTCTGCGCCAGACTCTGGAAGAAGCCGCCACCGTCACCAAGGAATTGGTGGAAGGCGTTTCGCCGCAGGAAAAGATCACCCGTCAGACCGAACTGGCCAAGGAAGCCTTCGAGCGCGGCGTGGCCAACGCCCGCGAACTGTCCGAGATCATCACCAAGTCCAACTCCCAGGCCATCGACCTGCTGAACAAGCGCTATGTTCAGCTGCTGGACGAGGTCAAGGAGACCGTTTCCAAGATCAAGGCGAAGTAAGCTTCACCGATCTGAAAAGGCCGCCCGGTTCGCCAGGCGGCCTTTTTTATGCCGGCCTCCGGTTTTCCGGCGGAAAATTTCCCGGGCCTTGCACCATAAAATCGTCGCATTCCTTTCTCACGCTGGATCATAAAAGCGTTCAGGGGGGATCCGGGAATGAGGCTGGCAATTTGCCGCGCGGCGGTTGTTCTGGCGTTGTCGGGCTGTGCGTCTTCGTCTCCGCCGTCGGCGGATCTTCCTTTGAGCGTCGGTAACGGCGTCGGTAGCCAGTACGGCAACTATGCCGCCCGTATGGACGGCGAGATGCGCGGTCCCTCGGGAGAACGCTGCGTCATCTACAACTGGGATCGTCCCTTGACCAAGGATCTGGCTGTTCGCCTCAGGTCGGCGTCATGCGAAGCCAAGGAACGCCCCGGCTGGATGCTGTGCAGGGAGCTCTCCCGCACAGTCATTCCGATTTCCGAAAGCAATTTGCACGACGAACAGGGTGGTGGCGGCCAATAGCCGTCCCATTCCGGCCGTCATCCGGAGCAAGGCGATTGCGATTGGACTCCAGGGAGCGATCCAATCCGCCGTCCGTTCCGTTTAGCGATGATGCGGCTGGTTGTTGACGACGCAGGCCGGAACCAGTTTTTTCAATTCTTTTTCCAGATCGATGCGGCGCGACCGGCAAACGGTGGCCAGACATTCCTGCTCGTCGACTTCGTTGCCGGAGCGGCGGTTCTGCTCCTCAAGCTGTTTGACGGCGGTGACGAGGTCGCGCAAAGCTTTTTGGCAGAAGCTTTGATATTTGCGCAGCTTCATCTGTTCGTCCATATCGTCGGGGACGATGCCGTAGACGGGGCCGAACAGCGACAGGAACAGCGAGCGTCCCAGATGCTCCTCGGCGGTCTTGAGGAACATCTGCATCTGGTCGCGGTTCAGATGCAGTTCCAGCATGGCGTCCAGGGCATATTCGTTCAGCACGTCCAGATAATCGGCCAGGGCGGCGATGTCGTGCTGGCTGATTCGGTTGTCTTCCACCAGCTTCTTGGCGGTGTCCTTGTTGGCCAGAACGTCCCACTTCTTTTTTGCGTCGACTCCGGACAAGGCGCCGTGGACGGTGTCGAAGCCGGCTTCGCCCAGTTCGCTGACGGTGCTGGAGGCCAGCACGTTGTGCTCGAGCATTTCCCGGATCAAAGCCGGATCCTTCAGCACCTGTTCGGCCTTTTGCAGATCGGCCATGGCCAATTGGGCCAGCTTCTGCAAGCGTTCCTCGGTGTCCATGCGGGTGATGCCGATGCCCAGCTTGTTGAAGACGTGGGCAGGAATCTCGACGTAAATGGGGAAAAAGCGCACCTGCCACTCAAAGTCCAGATGGTCCTTGATCGAGGCGTAGAAGCGGCCCGAGCCGCTTTGTCCCGCCGGCGGCGGGCGGTCCTGGCCGTGGTTGCGGCGGAACAGCTCCGACAGCTTCGCCACATTGACCAGCCGCAGCAACGGAGATTGCTGTGGCGGCTTTTTCTGGGCGGCGGCAGTCTTGGTTTTGGCCTTGGCTGGATCGATGGGCTCGCCGAAATGATTTTCGGCGAAGCTGCGCATGCCGGTGCGCACCACCATGCCGATGACTTCATCCACCGAGCGTCCGCACTTCAGACGGGTGACGTCGTCATGAACGGGGTTGCCGTCGGCGTCGACCAGAAGGTTGGCGAACAGGTCGCGCTTGGCGCGGAAAATCTGGAAACAGCCGTCCAGAAGCTCGGGGCTTTCCATGATCGCCTTATAGGCGTCGGGCACCGGGGCGAGAGGCGGCAGCAACTGCCGGAATTTTTCGGCGACTTCCTGCTTCAGGACGCGGCTGACCTCGCGGCGGGCAAGAGCATCAGGGCTGTCGGGCGTGCTCATAGAAACGACCTTATTAGTTTATATCCGGCAGGATAAACCACATTATGAAATCTGCAACGACGGCTTGGTGACGGACGGTTACAGTGGCAGCCGCACCCTGACCCGCAGACCGCCGAGCGGGCTGTCTTCCAGCAACAGGTCGCCGCCATGGCTGCGCACCAGATCGCGGGCGATGGTCAGGCCCAGACCGACGCCGCCGGTCTTGGGATTGCGCGAGCTTTCCAGGCGGACGAAAGCCTTGAACACCTCCTCGCGTTTCTGGGGGGGGATTCCGGGGCCGTCGTCGTCGATGGTGACTTCGATGCCGTCGGCCCGGCGGCCGGCGCGAATCGCCACATGGTTGCCGTAGCGGACGGCGTTGCCGGCCAGATTCATCAAGGACCGGGACAAGGCCATGGGGCGGCAAAGCAGGCTCAGCTCTTCTTCGCAATGCAGATCGATGGCGGCGCCTTCTCGGCGCAGCTTGCCGACGATCTCCTCCAGCAAAGCCACCAGATCGCTGGTCTTGGCCTTTTCCGTCCCCTCGCCGCGGGCGAAAGCCAGATAGCCTTCGACCATGCGCTCCATTTCGACGACGTCCTCTTCCAGTTCGGCGACGCCTTCGCCCTGCATCATCGCCAATTGCAGCTTCATGCGGGTCAAGGGGGTGCGCAGGTCGTGGGAGACGCCGGCCAGCATTTCGGTGCGCTGAGTGACCTGCCGTTTGATGCGCTCTTGCATCAGGGCGAAGGCGGCGGCGGCTTGACGCACTTCCGCCGCGCCTTCCGGATGGAAATTGGGAACGTCGCGGCCTTTGCCGAAATTGTCGACGGCGGCGGCAAGGCGGCGGACGGCCCGCACCTGATTGCGCATGAAAATGGTGGCGATGCCGAACAGCAACATCGAGGTGCCGACCATCCACAGTACGAAGATGGTGGTGGTGGGGCTGTAAAGCCGTTTGCGGGTCGTCTTGACCGACAGCACGCCTTCGGTCAGCTGGACCTGGATCAGGATGCCTTTGTCATAGGTGTTGGTGTCGAGGAACAATGGCCGCCCCAGCCGGTCCTGAAGGGCGCGGTAAAGATTGTCCTCCATGTTGATGCCGGTGGTGGCCGAGGCCAGGCCGGATTGCGGATTGAGGATGCCGGTACGGTCCAGGATGCCGCCGTCCTCCATGGTGAAGTCCAGATCCATGGGCCAGCCGGCGGTGGCGAAGATGATGGCGCGGTTTTCGGGGCCGGGATAGGCGCGCATCAGTTCGGCGACGGTGGCGACGTCGCCGGCCAGACTGGCCGACATCCGCCGTGTCACCATGTCCCAGTGGGTGCCATAGAAAACATAGGCGGAAACCAGTTGCAGCAGCACCAGCGGCGAAACGAGAATCAGCAGCGACCGGGCCAGCAGGCCCTTGGGCAATATGGATTTGACGGCGGCGCGGATGGAGAAGCTCATGCGTCGGGCCATAAAACATAGCCGCGTCCGCGCATGGTTTGCAGATAGCGGGGCAGTCGGGGGTCATCCTCGATCTTCTTGCGCAGGCGTGTGACCTGAACGTCGACGGTGCGCAAATTGCCGCTGTTGCCGGTGGCGGCTCCCAATTCCTCGCGGCTTAGGGTTTCGCCGGGCTGGCCGGCGAGAACGGCCAGCAGTGCGGATTCGGCCGATGTCAGATGCACCATGTCGCCGTCCTGGCGCAATTCGCCGCGGGCGAGATCGAAGGTGAAGCTGCCGAAGCGGCATTCCCTGGGGGCGGGCGGAGCCTCGTCGCGGGCGGTGCGGCGCAGGATCGAGCCGATGCGCAGCAGCAGTTCGCGGGGGTCGAAAGGCTTGGTCAGGTAATCGTCGGCGCCGGACTCGAAACCGCCGATGCGGTCGGATGTTTCTCCCATGGCGGTCAGCAGCAGGATCGGCAGATGGCAGCCGTTCTGGCGCAAGGCCTTGGTCAGCTCCAGGCCGGTTTCACCGGGCATCATCACATCCAGGACGACCAGATCGAAGGCGATGGCCTCCAGCTGCTGGCGGGCTTCGGCGGCGTCGGCGGCGGCCGAAACCACATAGCCGTTGTCGCTGAGGTATTTTCGCAGCAATCCGCGCAGACGGGTATCGTCGTCCACCACCAGGATATGAGATTTGTCCTCCATCTCCGTCACAGTCTCCCTGGTTTCAGACGCGGGGTTTGGCCGGGCCCGCCGTGATGCGGCGGCGCTCGCTTTCGTCGATCAGTCCCACCAGAACCTTGCGATAGCCTTCGACCGCTTCGGCGCCGGCTTCGCGATAGGCACGGGCGATGCGGGCGCGCTGCTTCTCGGTCAGCTGGCGTTCCAGGTCGACGCCTTTCTCGGTCAGTTCCAGCAGCCGCTGGCGGCGGTCACGGGGGCCGGTGCGCTGGACGATGAAACCGTCCTTGATCAATTGCGACAGGACCCGCGACAGGCTTTGCTTGGTGATGCGCAGGGTGGCCAGCAGTTCGCTCACGGTGATGCCGGGATTGCGCCCGACGAAATAGATCACCCGGTGATGGGCGCGGCCGAAACCGAACTCGGCCAGGATGGCGTCGGGCTCGGCGGTGAAGTCCCGATAGGCGAAAAACAGCAGCTCGATGCCTTGGCGCAGTTCCTCCTCACGGAGAAAAAGTAGGTTCACGCCGGATTTTATGTCAGTCATGTTGACGTATATGCCTTAGAAATGTTACCTATAGCAAGCTCGTTCGGTAATTTTATAACGCCGGACGGTTTTAACTCATATCGAGGAACATCACCATGTCTCTGGTCCCCTTCGATGACCGCGACGGAAACATCTGGTTCGACGGCAAGCTGACTCCCTGGCGCGAGGCCAAGGTGCATGTACTGACCCATGCGCTGCATTATGCCTCCGCCGTGTTCGAGGGCGAACGGGTTTATCAGGGCAAAGTGTTCAAACTGACCGAACATTCCGAACGCTTGATCCATTCGGGCCGAATTCTGGGTTTCGACATCCCTTGGTCGGCGGCTGAAATCGACGAGGCGACCCGAGCTACCGTGGCCGCCAACAACATCGTCGACGGCTATGTGCGTCCCATCGCCTGGCGCGGGGCCGAACAGATGGGCGTCGCCGCCCAGGAAACCAAGATCCATATGGCTATCGCCACCTGGGTCTGGCCGTCCTATTTTCCGCCGGAACTGCGCAAGAAGGGTATCCGCCTGAATATTTCCAGGTGGAAGCGGCCGCATCCGGAAACGGCGCCGACCCAATCCAAGGCCGCCGGGCTGTACATGATCGGCACCCTGTCCAAGCATGACGCCGAGGCTCAGGGCTATTCCGACAGCCTGATGCTGGACTGGCAAGGCAACCTGGCGGAAGCCACCGGGGCCAATCTGTTCCTGGTGATCGGCGGCGAAATCCATACGCCGATTCCCGATTGCTTCCTGGACGGCATCACCCGCCGCACGGTGATCGATCTGGCCCGCAAGCGCGGTTTCAAGGTGGTTGAGCGGCGTATCCGTCCCGAGGAACTGACCAAGGCGCAAGAGGTCTTTCTGACCGGCACCGCCGCCGAAGTCACGCCGGTGGGCGAGATCGCGGAATATCGCTTCACCCCCGGCCCGATCACGGCGGCGCTGATCAGCGATTACGACGCCCTGGTGGGGCGGGTCGCCGTTCCCGCCTGACGGGCGCGCGGGGAATAAGGCCGGTCCGATTGGGCCGGCCTTATTTTTTTGGCGCCGGCTTGTCGACGGGGACGACGCGGCCCGAACCCAGCATGCGGGTGTTGCGCTTCTTCAGATAGCGCGCCAGACCCTGTTCGAGGAT
The DNA here is from genome assembly GCA_035538795.1 of Candidatus Sulfotelmatobacter sp. Classification (GTDB taxonomy): domain Bacteria; phylum Pseudomonadota; class Alphaproteobacteria; order Rhodospirillales; family Magnetospirillaceae; genus JAJZGK01. The sequence goes on from DATLJS010000069.1 coordinate 111,480, forward strand.
GCCGCCGATGCGTTTGCAGGTGCCGTCGCCGAAGTGGAAGTCCCAGCGCAGGCGCTGCTCCTCCTGTTCCATATGTTCGTAGAGATCCGAGAACAGCGCCTCGAACACCGAGGAAAAATGGTCGTCGGTAAAGGTGACCTTGGATACTTCCAACATGGTGGCGTCCAGGATCGCCATGAAAATCTTTTTGCCGTGGGGGAAATTCTCGAAGCGGAACAGGATGCGGATGAACACGGTGTCGACGAAGCGGGCCCAGTCGGGGTTTTCGCGGATGCGCTGCCACATCTCCTTGTCGTCGTCACAGTTCAGCCGATACAGCAACTGATCGGCCTCGGCGTTCAATTCCTCATAGATCATTGGTCCGAAGGCTTTTTTCAGATAGCGGTCCAAGCCTTCGATCAGGGTGCGCGGCATCATCGGGCGCGGGCCGGTGAACAGGTGCGAAACCTTGCCGACTACCAGCCGCAACAGGAAACGGCTGCGGCGCGGATCGCGCTGAGCGGTGACGATCTGCTGGCTGGCGGTTTGGCAGGCCGAGCAGTTCTCTTCGACCGCTTTCAGCAGATCGGCTGAAATCTGAGAGAACTGCGCCGCCTTTTCCGGTGGCAGCATGGATTGGAAGGTGGTGATCAGATATTCGAACAGAGCCAGGTTCTTGCGGGGATGAACGGCAAGCTCCTGCTTTACGGAGTCGTCCTGGCCGTCTCCGGATGAGCCGAATTCGTCTGGCCCGTTATCCTGCACCGTGTGAACCTTCCCAGCCTTGGCAATCAGGACATTACCATCGTTCGGCCCGAGAGTCGTCTTCGCTCTTGGCCTCGACCCAATCCTGCCGTCCGGCGCGTTCTTCCATTTTCCAGAACGGCGCCTTGGTCTTCAGCCAGTCCATCAGGAACTCGCAGGCCGCGAAGGCGTCGCCGCGATGACTGGACGCCGCCGCCACCAGCACGATGCGGTCACCGGGCAGCAGACGGCCGTAACGGTGAACGATGACGACATCGAGAAGCCGCCAGCGATTGCGGGCTTCGTTCTCGATGGCGGCCAGTTGGCGTTCGGTCATGCCCGGATAATGTTCCAGGGTCATGGCCTGCAAGTCGTCATCGCCGCGCACCAGCCCGACGAAGCTGGCGACAGCGCCGGCGGCGGTGTTACCGGCCGACAGACGGGCGATTTCGGCGCCGGGATCGAAATCCTCGGCTTGAATGCGGATCACGCCTCAGCCTCCGGTGACGGGCGGGAAGAACGCCAGCTCGTCCTTCGCTCCCACCGTTTGATCGGCGGTGGCGAAGTCCTGGTTGACGGCGGCGCGGATCAGGGCGGGTTTGGCGAAAGCCTCGGCATGGCCGGGGCTGCGGGTGGACAGCCAAGCCATGATCTGGCCGACGGTGACCACGTCGGCCGGCGGTGTCACGTCTTCCTCGCCGCAGCCGATTCTGGAGCGCAGCCAGGCGAAATAGAGAATTTTCATGCCAGCAGCTCGCCGAAAGGAATGAAAGGCACCAGATCGCCGGGCTTGATGTCGATGCCTTCGGCGGCCAGATCCAGCAGGCCGTCGCTGGCGGTCATCGACGTCAGCACGCCGGAGGAATCGCTGGCGTGCAGCTCGACCACCGGCCCGAAGGCGGTATAGGTGACGCGGGCGCGGGGAAACTCCCGGCGGCCCGGCTTCTTGCTCAAGGCGAAGCCGGCAGGCAAGGGGTAGCGGCGCGGACTGATGTGGGCGGCGCCCGACAGGCGGTCCAGCAGCGGCCGACCGAACAGCAGAAAGGCCACCATCACCGCCACGGGGTTGCCCGGCAGCCCCAGGAACGGCACGCCGGAAACGCGGCCCAGAGCCAACGGCTTGCCGGGCTTCAGGGCCAGACGCCACAAATGCAGCTCGCCCAGGGCGGAAACGGCGGCTTTGATGTGATCTTCCTCGCCCACCGAAACGCCGCCCGACGTGACGATCAGGTCGTGATCCTTGGCGGCGTGGGCCAGGGTGGATTGGATCACGTCCAAACGGTCGGGCAGAATGCCCAGGTCGCTGACTTCGGCGCCAAAGGTCTGAAGCAAAGCTCGCAGGCTGTGGCGGTTGGCGTCGTAGATGGCGCCGGCAGGCAGCGGGCGGCCGGGTTCACGTACCTCGTCGCCGCTGGAAAAAACGGCGACGCGCAAACGGCGGACCACCGGCAAGGCCGATAGGCCGATGGTGGCGGCTACCCCCAGATGCTGCGGCCCCAGGCGGGTGCCGGCCTTCAGGGGCATGCCGCCCCGGGCGACGGATTCTCCGGCCTTGCGGATATTGTCGAAGGCTTTGGGGCGCTTCGGCACGGTGACGATGCCGTCCTGTTGTGAACATTGCTCCTGCATGATCACGGCGTCGGGGCCGGGCGGCACCGGAGCGCCGGTGAAAATGCGGTAGACCTTGCCGCGCTGGGCCGCTTCGGGCAGGGGATGCCCGGCGGCGATGCGCCCGCCCACCGGCAGGCTGGACGGGGCGTCGGGCGACAGGTCGTCTCGGAACACCGCCCAGCCGTCCATGGCCGAATTGTCGAAACCGGGAACGTCGATGGGCGAAAACTGATCGACGGCGAGAACGCGGCCCAAAGCTTCGGACAGCGGCAGTACTTCTTCCCCGGCGACTGGCGAAACATAATCCTGCATGGCGGCGATGGCGTCGTCGACGCTCAACAGTCCCTTGTCCGCGGGACTCATTTCGCGGCGCCCGACATGTGCTTCAGGCCGGATTGCAGATAATCCCAGCCGGTGATCAGGGTCAGGACGGCGGCGACCCACAGGCACAACACGCCGATGGGCAACGCGGGAATCCAGGACGGCGCGGCATCACCCACCAGCAGAACCGGCAGAGCCGTCATCTGGATGCCGGTCTTCCATTTGGCCAGACGGCTGACCGGCACGCCCACCTTCAGCTCGGCCAGATATTCGCGCAGGCCGGACACCAGAATTTCGCGCAGCAGGATGACCAGAGCCGGCAGCACGCTCCATTTGTCCAGCCGGTCAAAGGCGGTCAGCATCAGCAGAACGGCGGAGACCAGCAGCTTGTCGGCGATGGGGTCGAGAAAGCGTCCGAAGCTGGAAACGATGTTGTCCCGCCGGGCGAAGTAGCCATCGAAGTAATCGGTGATGGCCGCGGCCACGAACAGGGCACAGGCCACCCAGCGCCACAAAGGGCCATCCAGATAGAAGGTGCCGACCAGCAGCGGAATCGCCACGATCCGCGACAGGGTCAAAAGATTGGGAAGGCTGGTGAACATTTCATCCAGGAAGCAAGGGGCGGGCGCAAGCCGGTATTCTAGTGCATCCGCCCCCCAAGCGTAAACAGCCCCGCGCAATGGTTTGGCGTTCTTAACCGGCGTTGCGCCTTGGGCGGCTAGACGATGGCAATACCCGTTCTCGGGCTTTCGGCAGCATGGAGGCTATCCGGCCGGATGGAAATGAGCGTAGATCTTTTTCGCCAAGGCGCCGCTGATTCCTTCCACCGCTTCCAGATCGGCCAGACCGGCCTCGGAAACGCCCTTGGCCGAACCGAAATGATGCAGCAGGGCCTTTTTGCGGCGGGGGCCGATACCGGCCAGCTCGTCCAGGGGCGACGCGCCAATGGCCTTGGAACGGCGGGCGCGGTGGCTGCCGATGGCGAAGCGGTGGGCCTCGTCGCGCAGCCGCTGGAGGAAATACATCACCGGATCGTTGAGCGGCAGGGTGAAGCTGTCGCGGCCTTCCATGTGGAAGCGTTCCCGTCCGGCATTGCGGTCCGGGCCTTTCGAAACGCCGACCAGGGTGACCTCCTCGACGCCCAGATCGGCGAACACCTCCAGGGCGATGTTCAACTGGCCGCGTCCGCCGTCGATCAGCACCAGATCCGGCCAAGCGCCTTTGTCGCGGTCGGGATCTTCTTTCTGCGCCCGCTTGAAGCGTCGGGTCAGCACCTCGCGCATCATGGCGAAGTCGTCGCCGGGGGTGACGTCTTCGGATTGGATGTTGAACTTGCGGTACTCGTTCTTCATGAAGCCGTCGGGACCGGCGACGATCATGCCGCCGACGGCGTTGGTGCCCTGGATATGGCTGTTGTCGTAGACCTCGATCCGCTCGGGCATTTGGTCCAGACCGAACAGCTCCGCCAGCCCCTCCAGCAATTTGCGCTGCGCCGAGCTTTCCGCCATGCGTCGGCCAAGGGCTTCGCGGGCATTGTCGTAGGCGTGCTCGATCATCTTGCGCCGGTCGCCTCGGCGGGGGGCGCTGATGCTGACCTTGCGTCCGGCCTTTTGTGAAAGCGCCTCGGTCAACAGGGCTGCGTCGGCGTCGGTCAGCGGATGGCTGAGCATGATCTCGCGGGGGGGCGGCTTGTCGTCGTAGAACTGTCCCAGAAAGGCGGCCAGCACGTCCTCGGGCGGTTCGTCCTGGGTTTGGGCGGGGAAAAAGCTGCGGTTGCCGAAATTGCAGCCCGAGCGGAAGAAGAATACCTGGATGCAGGCGGCGCCTCCGGCCTGATGCAAGGCGACGACGTCGGCTTCCTCGACATCCTGGGGATTGATGTCCTGATGCGCCTGGATGCGGGTCAGGGCGCGGATGCGGTCGCGGAACAGGGCGGCTTCCTCGTAGGCCAGCCGTTCGGCTGCATCTTCCATGTGCTGGGCCAGACTCTGCTGGATGGCCTGGCTTTGGCCGGATAGGAAGGATCGGGCCTGCTCCACCAGCTGGGCATAGTCGTCGGGGCTGATGCGGTCGACGCAAGGGGCGCTGCAGCGCTTGATTTGGTATAGCAGGCAAGGGCGCGAACGGCTCTGGAAGACGGCGTCGGTGCAGGAGCGCAGCAGGAAGGCTCGCTGCAGGAAACCCAGGGTCTGGTTGACCGAGTTGGCCGAGGCGAAGGGGCCGAAATACTCGCCCTTGCGGCCGCGGGCGCCGCGATGCTTGATCAGTTGCGGCCAGGCGTGATCGCCGGTGATCAGGATGTAGGGAAAGGACTTGTCGTCCTTCAAAAGGATGTTGTAGCGCGGCATCAGCCGCTTGATCAGATTGGCCTCCAGCAGCAGCGCCTCCACCTCGGTGTGGGTGGTGACGATCTCCATGCTGACGGTCTGCGACACCATGCGCTGGATGCGGATGGGAATGCGTTCGGGCTTGGTGTAGGCGACAACCCGCTTTTTCAGATTCTTAGCCTTGCCGACGTAAAGAATCCCGCCAGCCTTGTCAAGCATGCGATAGACCCCCGGCGCGGAGGGCATGGTCTTCAGGTAGTCCTCGATCACGGCGGCTCCGGCGGCGAAACTGCCGGGCGTGTGAGGTGTGGGGCTGGGGGCTGGCGGCGGGTTCTCGGAGGTCATGGCCAGAGATTTGAGAGAGGGAATAGGATGCCTGTCATAATGTCCTGTCCATCGCCTGTGGAGAACCCTGAACCTTCGTCAGGGGGACGGCGATATCCACGGACTCTGTGGATAAGTCTGTGCGCAAGCTGTGGGGCACAAGGTCCGCCCCAAGGGACTCCAAGGGTTTTACCCCTTTGCCTAAAAAAAAGGCATGAAAACTAAATATTATTGTTTTTCAATTAGTTGATCGTTGTCAAGAGAGAGTCTGGAAGAAAAAATATGATTCCAATCTTGACTCTCTTCCGGCGATTTGGCAGCCGCGCCGCCGATGTGCACAACTGATCACGAGAACAGGTCGTGAAAAGGCAGCCGGATCCAAAGGTTGCGGCACAATGTCAGAGTGGTGACGGAACTGCGACGGGCAAGCATCGACACGCGGCCCTTTTACGGCAGGGTCGACACACGTTCAATTTCGACGCCGACGCTGGTGGCGTCGGGAAAGACGTCCAACTTTTCCACCCGCACCCGCGCGACGCGCACCCGGCGGTCGTTCAGGCACAGGGCGGCGATGCGTTCCGCCAGGGTTTCCACCAGATTGACGTGACCGGCTTCGATCAGGGCGCGGATGCTGGTGACCACTTCCTCGTAGCAGACGACGTTGTTGATATCGTCGTCGACATTGCTGGCGTCGCCTTCGCGCACGGCCAGATCAAGGTTGATGCGGATGCGTTGCTTGTCCAGCTTTTCGTGGTGATAGACGCCGATGCTGGCCTGAAGCGTCAGGTCGTGGACGAAAACATGACGCAGGGCGTTGCGGGCGTCGGCGAACTGCGGAGGCTGGACGACTTTGGCCTGAGACATGATTACTCCTCAGGAGTGGTGCCCGCGGGGGCCCAGCAGAGATGCTGGCCGCCGTCGAGGGCGATGAGTTGGCCGGTCATGGAACCGGAAGAAATGGTGAAATGCACGGCCTCGGCGATCTCGTCGGGCGAAGTGCCGCGCTTGAGCGGCATCGAGGCGCATTGCTGGTCGAACTGTTCCTGGGTCTGGCGGGGGCTGGGCAGGGTGGGGCCGGGGGCGATGGCGTTGACGCGGATGCGCGGCGCCAGGGCCAGGGCCAGGGTCTGGGTCAACGCCCACAGGCCGGCCTTGCTCAGGGTATAAGTGGTGAAATGGGGCGTCAGATTCCACACCCGCTGGTCGATCAGGTTGACCACCAGTCCCTCGGAATCCTCGGGCAACTGCGCGGCGAAGGATTGGGTCAGCACAAAGGGCGCGCGCAGGTTGGTTTCCATGTGCGCGTCCCACGAGGCGCGGGTGGCGGTCAGGGCCGAGTCGTGCTCGAACAGCGAGGCGTTATTGATCAGGCAGCCCAGCGGCCCCAAGGCTTCGACAGCGCGTGGCACCAGGGTCAGCACGTCGTCCTCGGACGCCAGATCGGCCTGCAAGGCAATGGCCTGCGCGCCCAGGGCGACGATCTCGTCGGTCAGGGACAGAGCGGCCTCGGCCGAGCGGTTGTAATGCACGGCCACGGCCCAGCCGTCCCGCGCCAAACGCAGGGCGACGGCCCGTCCGATGCGGTGGGCGGCGCCTGTGACCAGGGCTGTCTTATAGAGAATCGACGACATGGGGGCGGAGAATGCCCGTGCGGGCTTTTCAACGCAAGCCTGCTCTGGGATGAGAGCCGGAGGTTTAATGGCGAATCCTTGGCGGCAATCAAGGTAATGCCCGGAAGGCTTGGCTCATATGGCGGCCGTCGCAGTTCTCTGGAGTTCACTTCCATGACCATCGACCTTCTGCCCGACGTCGAAGAGATTGCCCGTCATTTCCGCCGGGCCTTGCTGGATTCGCGCCGCAACGAGACTCCCTATCGCCATTGGACCCTGGTGGACACCCTGCCGGAAAGCCTGTGCCTGGGGCTGATCAGTCTGCCTATCGCGCCGCAGCGTCTGGACGATTGCGGCGGCGTGCGCGATCTGGACAACGGTATCCGCTGCTTCATGACGCCGCGCCAGCAAAGCCGTCATCCCGTCTTTGCCCATTTTGCCGAAGCCATGCAGCGTCCGGATGTCGCCAGACTGACCGCCGAGACATGCGGTTTCCAAGCCGAGGGCAGTTTCCTGCGCATGGAATATATCCAAGACGTGGACGGCGCCTGGCTGGAGCCGCATCACGACGTGCCGGAAAAGCTGTGCTCCATCGTCATTTATCTTTGCACCGGCCCTGATTGCGCCGAGTGGGGGACCGACATTTACGACGCCGAACGCAAATGGGTGGGGCGTTCGTCGGGCATCTTCAATTCCGGCAGCATCTTCATCCCCGGTGAGAATACCTGGCACGGCTTCGAGAAGCGCAAGATCATCGGCATCCGCCGGCTGCTGGAAATCAATTACGTGCATCCCAGCTGGCGGGACAAGGAGCAGCTATGCTTCCCCGATCGTCCGGTGACTGTGCGATGACCGCCCAGCATGGCGGCGGCGTGGCGATCCGCAGCTTTGGCGGTCCTGCCGGCAGCGAGCATTTCATCCTGGTCGAGGCCCCCGACGCCGACGGCTTCGACGCCCAGCGCCGGGGACTGGAGGCGCGCTATGAGCAGGCGCTGAAGCGTCTGGCTCTGGGGACGGACAGCGCGGTGTTCCGCCGGGTCTTCTGCAGCGATCTGCAAAACCAGGCCGCCCTGCTGCCGGCCAGCGGCCTGCTGGACGAAAAGGTGGCGGTTTCGGTGGTGCAGCAGGCGCCGCTGTCGGGGCGCAAGCTGGCATTGCTGGCTTATCACATCGAGGCGCCGCAGCCTTTGGAGAAGCTCCGCCTGTCGCGCCATCATCTGCTGGTCGCCAAGGGCGGACAGCAGCACCTGTGGAGCACCCGCATGTGCTGCGGCATGGATGGGCCGGGTCTGTCGGCCTATGACCAGACGACGCAGATTTTCGAAGGATTCAGGCGCGCCCTGGAATGCCAGGGCGGAAATTTGCGCGATCACTGCGTGCGCACCTGGATTTATCTGCGCGACGTCGATTTGTTCTATCAGGGCATGGTCGAGGCGCGCACTCGGCATTTCTCAGCCCACGGGCTGACCCAGGACAGCCATTATCTAGCCAGCACCGGCATCGAAGGCGCTTGTTCCCACCGCTGGGATCTGGTGTCCATGGACGCCTATTCGGTGCTGGATTTGCAGCCCGCCCAGATGTCGTTCCTTAACGACTTTTCGGCCATGTGCCCGACCCGCGATTACGGCGTGACCTTCGAGCGGGGAACCCGCATCGGCTATGCCGACCGCGCTCACCATTTTATCTCCGGCACGGCCAGCATCGACGCCCAGGGACAAGTGATGAACGAAGGCCGGGTCGGACCTCAATTGGGCCGGGCGCTGGACAATGTGGAGGCCATTCTGCGACCGGGCGGGGCGGCTTTGACCGACATGATGTATCTGTTGGTCTATCTGCGCGATCCGGCCGACGCCGCCGAGGTCCGGCGCAGCCTGAAACAGCGGCTGCCGATGGTTCCGGCCCTGTTGGTGCAGGGGGCCGTTTGCCGGCCCGAATGGCTGGTCGAGGTGGAGGGCGTGGCGATCAGCCGCGACAGCCGTCCGGATCTGCCGCCATTCTGAAAACGGCGGCAGGACCGTCTCAGTTGATCTTGATCGGCGGCTGCTTCGTCAGCCAGTCCATGACCTGAGCGGCGATGGATTTGCAGGTCAGTTGAGCCGAAATGGCCAACTGCTTCTTTTCCTGGCTGATGTGCAGCATGCTTTCCACCAGCTTGCGCAGCACATCCTTGGCGAAATTGGGGTGCGCCAGCACGGCTTCGGCCTTGTTGCCGAAAGCTTTCTTCATGGCTTCCAGCAGCACGTCGGCCTTGTCGATGTTCAGGCGTTGCATTTCCTCGAGGCTCTCGGCCGAGATATAGCATAGAACGTCGCCGTAGACGCTGGCCAAGGGCTTGTCGAGAGCGGCGCAGCTCATGAAAAAGGCTTTATCGCGCGAGAAGAAGCGCCAGGCCTTGTCGCCCAGGGTCTTGCGGTAGAAGTTGTACATGTCCGGCGACCACTGGGCGATGCCGCCGACGGAACCGGGATAGGCGGTGACGGCGTCCTTGAATTCGTCGCCGGCCAATTGCTTGGCCTTCTTGAAGGTGCCTTGATCGAACTGGCAAACGGTATGGATCGCCTCGGGAGTATGCAGGGCCAGGATGGCGTCTTCCAATTCCAGCACCTGGACGGTGCTCATGGCGGCATAATGCTGCAACAGCGGCAGCTGCCAGTCGAAGGCCATGTATTTGCACAGCTCGCGCACTTTGCGCTCGTCGAAACCGCCGCCGACCTTGCGCTCGAACTGCTCGGTCTTCTTGAAGAAGATGAAGCGGGTCGTGGTGCGGGTCTCGGTGACGGTGCTTTCCTCCACGTCCTTGGTCGCCTGTTCCAGGAAATAACGGGCGCAGGTCTTGATCAGAAGCTGCTGCACCTGGGCCAAGGTAATGCCGCAGGACAAAACGTCTTCGGGCTGGCTGACGCCGCGGCCTTCGTCGTCGACGGCGATGGTTTCCAGGATTTCCGGATGGGCCTTGAACGACTGGATGAAGCCGTAAAGGGTGTCGGGATCGTGGATCAGGTCCTGATAGGTCACGCTTTCGGGCAGGAAGCCAGCCCCCTGAAGGGCCTCCATTGACCGTTTGACACCGTCGATGATTCCTTTCTTCTGTTCAGAAGTCATTTCGACGGCAGGCGGCAGTTGCGGTAGCGGCATAATCCTGAAATCCCAAGCGGATGCGGGGTAAAAATCACTCCATTACCGGAACGGGTCAACCTTTTTTAAGGAGTAGCCTGTTCGGACCTTTGCCACAGCCAAGTCAATTCATGCTTGTTGTGGGCCAGATGGAACAGCCGCGATCCTGGAACGGCGGCGAATCGGGCTGCGGTTTCATGGTCGGTGTCGCCTTGAAACTTCAGGGTGCACAGCATCGCCTTGACCTGACCCGAAAGCCGCCACTTCTCGACGAAGGTGAACAGGCGGCTGGGATAGCAGATGACGTCCGAGAACAGCCAGTCCACCGGCCCGGTTTCGCGGGGTTCGACGGCGAAGGCGCTTTGGCGCAAGGCGGTGACGCCGGGCAGCGAAGCGATGTGCGGGGCCAGGGGCGCTTTGTCGACGCTGATGACTTTGGCGCCCAGGCCCTGGATCACCCAGGTCCAGCCGCCGGGCGACGCGCCCAGGTCCAGGCACAGCTCGCCTGGTTTCGGGGCAATGCCGGTGACGGTGAAGGCATCCCACAGCTTCAGATAGGCGCGGTTGGGCGGGCTGGTTTTGTCCTCGACGAAATGCACCTCGCCATTGGCGAAGGGGCTGGAGCAGGCGGGTGCGGCCAGAACCGTCTTCTCGTCGAGAAAGCACCACGAACCCAGCGGCGAAATGGGCGGCGTTTGGCCGAAGGTCAGCGGCCTGGCGGAAACGGGGGGCAGCTTTTCCACCACCAGATTGGTGCGCCGGTGCAGATGGAAGGCATAAGCAGCCCAGTTGCGCTGGATCGACTTCAGGGCGCGGGCGGCGTCGCCGATGGACTCGACGGCGATGATGCGGGGCTCGAACCAGACGTTCTGGGCCCAGGCGGCCGGACGCGGCGGACCGTCGGCCAGGATCAGCCGGCCGTATTGAGCGCGGATGTCGCCCAATTCATGCAGCAGATCGGCTTCGTACCCTTCGGCCGCCAGATAGGCGGTGCCGCCGGACGGTTCGCCGGGAAGCTCTCGAACAGGTGACGTGGTGGGGGTGTCGGCCAAGTTTCTATCCGCTCTTTTCCAGCCGCCGGGAAAGCGGCGGCCAAGCGTCCCAAGAACGCTTGGCCCAAGGGGCTTGCGTCAGGCCAGGCGGCCTGGCGGCGTCAATCAGGAATTGGCGAAGGCGCAGCCGCCGCCCATGCAGCCGCCGCCGGTGGCGCAGGACGGCATGGGAGCCGGGGCGCTTTTGGCCTTGGCGACGCTGGGAGCCATGATCGACTTGCTGATGTGAACGTCGCCGCATTCGGGACAGGTGATGGCGTTGGCGGCGGCTTTTTCGTCGTAATCGGAGGAATTCGAGAACCATTCCTCGAAGGCATGGCCCTGGCTGCATTGCACGCTGTAGCGGATCATGGGACGGCGCTCCGGCTGTTCGGGGAAAACTTGAGCGCAGTTCTAGCGGTTGCTTCGGACTGAAATCAAGCAGCCTTAGCCGAACAGGCCCTTGCGCACCGTGGTCAGCAGCTTGCCCAGGCCGGCTTTCTGCGTCTGTAGGCCGTCGAGATCCTGAGGGCTGAGGCCGGGAGCCGGCGGCATGGGGGCGGAAATCTGATCGGCGCTGGCGGCGGAATCCGTATAGGCCACTTGATCGGTATGATCGACAATGGTGGCGGCCGCCAGGGCCGAGGGATTGACCGGCGGCACGTAGGCGGGGGGCCAGTGGGATTGCTCGAACGGCCAAGACGGGTCGGCGGTCTTGGCTCCCTTGGCGGTTAGGGCGGCCAGAACGGTCTTGTTGGTCTGCTCGTAATGAGCCACCTGGGACGCGGAATGCCGCTTCGACGAGGCGATCCTGGCCGAATTCTCGGCAGCCGCCGCCAGATCGACGCCGCCCACCAAGGCATTGCCGGACGAGGCGCCGTCGGGAGAGGCGCTGACCGTGGGCTGGTCTTCCATCTTGGCGTATTGCCGCATGGGCCGTTCGATGGCGTGGTTGATCTTGTCATAGACGGCGGCGACGCTCTGGGCGCTGTGGTTGGCGTCGTAGAATACCGTGGGATTTTTGCGGGCGGCCTGCGGCACCAGGGCGGCGGCGCTCTGCTGGGGGTTCTGGTCGCGGGCCTTCAGCACCTTGGCGGCGCCGCCCGGGCCCAGGAAATGGGCCATATAAAGGTCGGTCGAGCTGACCGGACGCCCCAGGGTGCGCTCCAGCCAGGCCTTGTTGTCCTTGGCGTATTCGCCGGCCATCATGGCCGACAGCTTGGGGTCGCGGCGCAGGTCGAGAATCTGCTGGCGGGCGGCGGCGTCGGAAACGCTGTATTCGCCGTGGCTGTTCTTGGTGATCTTGTCGGCCAGGTCGCCCAGGCCGTGGCTGGCGCCGTGCAGCTTGACCAGCTGCATCCAGGTGCCCTTGGTGAACTGGTAAAGCCCGGCGGCCGACGAGGCGCGCGAAGAGGAATTGCTCTGAAAGTCGCTTTCCTTGCCGGCCTGGGCCATCAGATAGCTGAAGCTGATGCCGGTATTGCGGCTGGCCTGCTGGATGTGCCCGGCCATGCGATTGGCGGCTTGCTGCCGTTCCGTCTGAACGGGAACAAGCTGGACGGGGGTGTTGTCCGTCTCTTTCATGGAAGTCGTCTCCCTTGAGCGCCAGTCTGTAGGATAGCGCTCAGGGGTTAAAGAATCCCAAACGCGCTATTTTTTTGGAAAATAGCCTTTGTCGCGCATGCAGGCGTTGATGATGCCGTCCATCTGCCTGCGGGTAACGGCGCGGTCGGCCATGGACATGGGATCGCTGCTGCGTTCGTCGTCGAAATAGCCGCCGCCGGCGCCGGTGCCGACTTCGGAGTCCGCATAATGGCGGCAATCCATGTAATCGTGCTCGGCCATCTTGCGGGGCAGATTGGGGTTGACCCAGGGAACTTCGCCGGCGCAGGCGGTCAGGGTGGCAAAGGCGGCGATGGCGACAAGCGGGGCGGTCAGGCGACGGAACATGATGTCTTAGTCCGATGGGAAAGCGTTACGGGCGCGACCATACTAAAAGAAAAACCCCGCCTCCAGTGCCGAAGGCGGGGTTCTCGATAAAACCGGGTTGCGATCAGCCCTTGGACGGAATCATCAGGCTGGCATCGCCGTCGATGACGACGGTCGAGCCGACGGTGACGGTGGTCTTGAAGCTGGCCCGCTTCTTTTCCGGGAACAGTTCGACCAGTTCGACCTTGGCCACTACGGTGTCGCCGATCTTCACCGGAGCCTTGAACTTCAGGCTCTGGGACAGATAGATGCAGCCCGGGCCGGGCAGCTTGGTGCCGAACACGGTGGAGATGAAACCGGCCGACAGCATGCCGTGGGCGATGCGGCCCTTGAACATGGTGGTGCTGGCGAATTCCTCGTTCAGATGGACAGGGTTGGTATCACCCGAAATGCCGGCGAACAGGACGATGTCGGCCTCGGTCACGGTCTTGGCGTAGGTGGCGGTCTGGCCGACCTGGAGGTCTTCGAAATAATATCCCTGCAAATCGCTCATGGCTTGGTCCATTCTTCACGAGAGGATTTCATCCGCGTCTCCGCTGCCGGAGACGACGGCGGAAGGATTATACGCAAGGCCCATCCTCACCACAAGTTGCGCCCCTATGACAGATTCCCTCGGCCGGGCGTGATATAAAAGGCCGGTTCCTATTGCTTATCTTGGCGCAATCGAATACCCCTTACCGTTTCCAAAAACGGGCCTTCAGGGAATCCATGCGCCTTTTCCGTCACTACACCGAACTGCCTGCCGATGTGCGCGGGGGCGTGGTGGCGCTTGGCAATTTCGACGGCGTGCATTTGGGGCATCAGGCGGTGATCGGCCGGGCTCAGGCTTTGGCCCGTGAGCAGAGCCTGGCCTGCGGCGTGATGAGCTTCGAGCCGCATCCCCGTTCGGTGTTCAAGCCGGACCGCCCGCCCTTCCGCCTGACGCCGTTCCGCGTCAAGGCGCGGCTGATCGAGGGCATGGGCCTGGATTTTCTGGTCATGCAGCATTTTGATCTGGCCTTCGCCTCGCATACGGCCGAGGACTTCGTCGATCAGGCGCTGGTGGGCGGCTTGGGCGTGCGCCATGTGGTGGTGGGCTACGACTACGAATTCGGCAAGGGCCGCAGCGGCCACGGCGAACTGCTGAAGCAGATGGCCGCCCGGCGCGGCTTCGAGGCGACGCTGGTCGAGCCGATCAGCGCCGATGGCGGCGCCGTCTATTCCTCGACCGCCATCCGTCATGCCCTGTCCGAGGGCCGGGCCGAAGATGCCGCCGCCATTCTCGGCCGATTCTGGGAAATCGAGGGCCGCGTCGAGCACGGCGACGCCCGCGGCCGCACCATCGGCTTTCCCACGGCCAATGTCGAGATGGCCGACTATCTGCATCCGGCGCGGGGCGTCTATGCGGTTTTCGCCGGCATCGACCAGGCTGGCCGCACCGAATGGCGTCCCGGCGTCGCCAATTTCGGCAGCCGCCCGACCTTCGATAAGGACGGCCATCTGCTGGAAGTGCATCTGTTCGATTTCGACGGCGATTTATATGGCCGTCATCTCAGGGTCGCCCTGGTGTCCCACTTGCGCGACGAGCGCAAGTTCGACAGCCTGGAGGCCCTGAAAAACCAGATTGTTGAAGACAGCCAAAACGCCCGCCGCATTCTTGCGGCGCGGCGGGGACCATGAGAGCGTGCCATGAGCGTGGACTATAAAACGACCGTCTTTCTGCCCAAGACCGACTTCCCGATGAAGGCCGGTCTGCCGGACCTTGAGCCGAAGCTGCTGGCCCGCTGGAACCAGATCGACCTGTTCGGCAAGCTGCGGGATCAGGGCAAGGCCCGCCCGAAGTTCGTGCTGCATGACGGCCCGCCCTATGCCAACGGCCATCTGCATATCGGCCACGCGCTGAACAAAATTCTCAAGGACGTGATCAACCGCACCCAGCAGATGCAGGGCAAGGACGCTCATTACGTTCCCGGCTGGGACTGCCACGGCCTGCCCATCGAATGGAAGATCGAAGAAAAATACCGCGAGGCCGGCAAGGACAAGGACGAGGTCGATCCCGTCGAGTTCCGCCGCGAATGCCGTGAATTCGCAGCCGGCTGGATTGACATCCAGCGCGAGGAGTTCAAGCGCCTGGGCGTGACCGGCGACTGGGACAAGCCCTACACCACCATGGCCTATCCGGCGGAAGCGCAGATCGTGCGCGAGCTGGGCAAGTTCATCATGAACGGCGGCCTGATCAAGGGCTCCAAGCCGGTGATGTGGTCGGTCGTCGAGAAGACCGCCCTGGCCGAGGCCGAAATTGAATATCACGACCATACCTCGATCACTATCTGGGTGAAGTTCCCGGTGGTCACCGCCAGCCGTCCCGAACTGGCAGGCGCTTCGGTGGTGATCTGGACCACCACGCCCTGGACCATGCCGGCCAACCGCGCCATCGCCTATGGCCCCGAGATGGATTATCAGGTGATCCGCGTCGAAGCCGTGGCCGGCGACAGTCTGGCCAAGGTCGGCGAAGTGATCGTGCTGAACAAGGAGCTGGCGCCCCAGGTGCTGGCCGACGCCAAGATCACCGGCCATTCCGTGGTGGCCGAACTGAAAGGCGCCGATCTGGCCGGCACCGTGGCGCACCATCCCTTGAAGACCCATGCCGAGGCCAATGGCGGCTTCGCCTACTTCGTGCCGCTGCTGCCGGGCGACTTCGTGACCAACGACGCCGGCACCGGCTTCGTCCACATCGCTCCGGGCCACGGCGAGGACGATTGGCATCTGGGCCGTCAGCACGGCATTCCGGTGCCCGAGACGGTGCAGCCCGACGGCACCTATCACCCCAGCATTCCGATCTTCGCCGGCCAGCAGGTTCTGGCCCAGGGTAAGAATGGCAAATATTACTCGCCGGTGGCCAAGCCGGTCATCGAAGCCATGAAGTCGGTCGGCGCCTTGCTGCATCACGGCAAGATCGAACACAGCTATCCGCATTCCTGGCGTTCGAAGGCTCCGCTGATCTTCCGCACCACGCCGCAATGGTTTATCAGCATGGAGCGCAACGATCTGCGTGCCAAGGCGCTGAAGGCCATCGACAACACCCGCTTCGTTCCGGCCCAGGGGCGCAACCGCATCTATTCCATGGTGGAAAGCCGCCCCGACTGGTGCGTGTCGCGCCAGCGCGCCTGGGGCGTACCGATCACCGTGTTCGTCAACAAGGCCACCGGCGAAGTCCTGCGCGATCAAAAGGTGATCGACCGCATCGCCGCCGCCGTCGAAGCCGAGGGCGCCGACGCCTGGTTCACCGCCAAGCCGGAGCGCTTCCTGGGCAACAGCTACAAGGCCGAAGATTTCGAGCAGGTGTTCGACATTCTGGACGTCTGGTTCGATTCGGGATGCACCCACAGCTTCGTGCTGGAAAACGGCCCCTGGGGGCTGCAATGGCCGGCGTCGCTTTATCTCGAAGGCTCGGACCAGCATCGCGGCTGGTTCCATTCGTCGCTGCTGGAAAGCTGCGGCACCCGCGGCCGGGCGCCCTACGACAGCGTGCTGACCCACGGCTTCGTGCTGGACGAGCAGGGCCGCAAAATGTCCAAGTCGCTGGGCAACGTGGTCTCGCCGCAGGAGGTGGTGGCCAAATACGGCGCCGACATTCTGCGTCTGTGGGTGATCGGTTCGGATTATTCCGAGGACCTGCGCATCGGCGACGAGATCATCAAGACCCAGGTCGACATCTATCGCCGCCTGCGCAACACGCTGCGCTATCTGCTGGGGGCGCTGGACGGCTTCAGCGAGTCCGAGCGGGTGCCGGTGCACGAGATGCCGCAGCTGGAGCGCTGGGTGCTGCACCGTCTGCATCAGCTGGACGGCCAGGTGCGCCAAGCCTGTCACGATTTCCAGTTCCACGCTCTGTTCACCGAGCTGCATAACTTCTGCGCCGTCGATCTGTCGGCCTTCTATTTCGACATCCGCAAGGATTCGCTGTACTGCGACCATCCGGCGGACAGCCGCCGCCGCGCCGTCCGCACGGTGATGGATATCCTGTTCACCTGCCTGACCCGCTGGCTGGCTCCCTTCCTGTGCTTCACCGCCGAGGAAGCCTATCTGGCCCGCCATCCCGGCACGGCGGGCAGCGTGCATCTGGAAGCCTTCCCCGACATGCCCGCCGACTGGCGCGACGAGGCCCTGGCCAAGCGTTGGGACGCCATCCGTGACGTCCGCCGCGTCGTTACCGGCGCTTTGGAGATCGAGCGCGCCGCCAAGCGCATCGGCTCGAACCTGCAAGCCGCACCCGAAGTGACCATCACCGCCGAGCAGGCGGCCCTGTTCCTGGGCCTGGAGATGGCCGAGATCGCCATCACCTCGGATGTCGCCGTCACGGTGGGAGAGGTGCCGTCCGGCGCCTTCACCCTGCCGGACGTTCCGGGCGTGGGAGTGGTCTTCAAGACGGCCGCAGGCGAGAAATGCCAGCGGTGCTGGAAAGTGCTGCCGGAAGTCGGCAAGCATGGCCACGACGGTTTGTGCGTCCGCTGCGCCGACGCCGTCGACCGCATGGGCGTCTAAGAGCATGGAGCGGAAACGCCTCGGCATCGGCTTCGTCCTGGCCCTGTTGGTGACGGCGGCGGATCAGGCGTCGAAGGCGGCCATCCTCGACGTCATGCGTCCGCCAGGAGTGGAGGGGACTCCCTTCCTCGGCCAGGGCATGATATCGGTGGGGCCGTTTCTGGACCTGAGCCTGAGTTGGAACAGCGGCGTGTCGTTCGGCTTGGGCAACACGCACGGCGACTGGAACGTCTTGCTGTTCACTCTGCTGGCCGCGGTTGTCGCCGCCTTTCTGCTGCGCTGGATGGCGACGTCGAAGGGGGGGATTCTGTTGGCAGCTCAAGGGTTTGTGCTGGGCGGAGCCTTGGGTAACGTCATCGACCGCCTGCATTACGGCGCAGTGGTCGATTTCCTTTATGTGCATGTCGGCGCCTTTGATTGGTGGCCGAACTTCAACCTGGCGGATTCGGCGATTTGCACGGGGGCGGCGCTGATGGTGTTCGACTCCTTGTTTGCCGAGCGTCTTTCGCATAAGAATAGGCCATGATTTCACCACAGCCAGAAATGACCATGCTCGCCCGCGCCGCGCTTGTCGCCATGTTAGCTTGCCTTGCCTTGTCCGGTTGTGGGGAAACCCGCCGCGCCCTGGGCTACGACAAGGCTCCTCCCGACGAATTCACCGTGGTGTCCCGTGCTCCCCTGAGCCAGCCGCCGGATTATTCGCTGCGTCCGCCGACACCGGGCGCGCCGCGTCCCCAGGACGGCAGCGTGCGGGATCAGGCCAGGCAGGTTCTGCTGTCGGGCACCGCGCGTTCGACCAACAGCGCGATGTTCGCCGGCCGCAGTCCGGGCGAGCAGACGCTGCTGGCCAAGGCCGGCGCCGACAAGGCTCTGCCCGACATCCGCAAGACGGTGAACGAGGAAACCACCTCGCTGATCGAAGCGGACAAGAGCTTTACAGACAAGATTCTGTTCTGGCAGGACAAGCCGCCGCCGGGCGAAGCCGTCGACGCTCAGCAGGAAAGCGACCGTCTGCGTCAGAACAGCGCTTTGGGCAAGCCCGCCACCGATGGCGAGACGCCCCAGATCGTCCGCACCAAGAAAGGTTGGCTGGAAGGTATCTTCTAAGCCGGACCTTCGTCAATCCTGGGAAAGGGGCCCGTCCGCGGCCCCTTTTTCATGCCCGCGTTCCTGTCCTATCTCGTCCGCCGCGCTTGCCAATGCCCCGATTCGGCTTATATCGCGGAACAGTCCTTATTGCCGGGAGGCATAATGTCCCCTCTTCGCCGTTTCGCCGTTGTTGCCGGTTCCATCTTTCTGATGGCTGGCGGCAATGCTCAGGCCCAGATGTTCAATCCCGAAACCTTCACCCTGAAAAACGGCTTGCAGGTCGTGGTGATCCCGAATCATCGGGTGCCGGTGGTCAGCCATATGCTGTGGTACAAGGTGGGATCGGGCGACGAGCAGCCGGGTAAGACCGGCTTGGCCCACATGGTCGAACATATGATGTTCAAGGGCACCAAGACGGTGCCGGCGGGAGCCTTCTCGAAGATCGTCGCCCAGAACGGCGGACGTGACAACGCCTTCACCACGGCCGACTACACGGCGTTCTATCAGAACGTATCGGTGGACAAGCTGGATCTGGTGATGAAGCTGGAAGCCGACCGCATGGCCAATCTGAAGCTGGACGACAAGGACTTTCAGCCCGAGCGGCAGGTGGTGCTGGAAGAGCGCCGCATGCGCATCGAGAACGAGCCCGAGGCGTTGCTGCAGGAACAGATGACGGCGTCCTTGTTCCTGGTCAGTCCCTATCATCACCCGGTGATCGGCTGGCGCCCCGAGATCGAGGGCTACAAGCTTGCCGACATCGTCGATTTTCATAAACGCTGGTACGCGCCCAACAATGCCGTGCTGATCCTGTCGGGCGACGTCACCGCCGCGCAGGTCAGGCCGCTGGCCGAAAAATATTATGGCGTCATTCCCGCCCGGCCGGTGCCGCCGCGCGTCCGCGAGGCCGAACCCGAACAGGTTGCCGGCCGCAGCCTGGAACTGCGCGATCCGGACGTGCATCAGCCAGACTGGATCCGTTCCTATCTGGCTCCCAGCTATCATCAGGGCGATACCGCTCAGGCCTATCCCTTGCAGTTGCTGGCCGAGATCGTCGGCGGCGGCAACACCAGCCGCCTCTATAAGGCGTTGGTGGTGGAGCGCAAGCTGGCCGCCTCGGCCGATGCCGGCTACAACGCCCAGGCGGTGGGGTTGAGCAGTTTCGACGTCGAGGTGACGCCGGCCCCCGGCGTCTCGATGGAGCAGTTGATTCCGGCCGTCGAGGATGAACTCAAGGCGCTGGCCGACAGCGGCGTGACCGAGGAAGAGGTAGCCCGCGCCAAGCAGCGCCTGAAGGTCAGCGTTTCGTACGCCAAGGACTCTTTCCATACCGGCCCCCGCGTGCTGGGGGCGGCCCTGACCACCGGAGAAACGGCTGCCGATGTCGAGGCCTGGCCTCAGCGGATCGCAGCCGTGACGGCCGAGCAGGTGTCGGCGGCGGCCAAGGCCGTGCTGCAAGAGCGCCAGTCGGTGACGGGGCAGTTGCTGCCCGCCCGCCCCGGCGACCCCGCGCCGTCCGAGGAAGCCCGAGCCCAGCGGTCCCTGGGCGCCTTTGGGAGGGAAATGCGATGAGCCGCGCCATGTTCACCGGACGCACGATCCTGGCGGCTGCGGCTTTGGTGCTGCTGGGCGCTTTCGCCCCGGTACAGGCCTTCAATATTCAGCGGGTCACCAGCGATGGCGGCATCGAAGCCTGGCTGATCGAGGATCACGCCAATCCCATCATCGCCATGAACTTCGCCTTCAAGGGCGGCGCGGCCATGGATCCGGAAGCCAAGGCCGGATTGTCGAACATGGCGGTCAGCCTGTTGGATGAAGGCGCCGGCGACATGGACAGCCAAACCTATCAGGGCAAGCTGGAGGATCTGGGGATTTCCCTGGGCTACGGTGCCGGTGACGATGCGGTGCACGGCCATTTGAAGACCATCACCGACAACCGCGACACGGCGTTCTCGATGCTGGCTCTGTCGCTGACGAAGCCGCGTTTCGATGCCGACGCCATCGAACGCATCCGTGGTCAGATTCTGGCCGATTTGGCCCGTCAGCAGCAGGATCCGCAGGCCATCGCCGGGCGGGCTTTGGCCAAGGCGCTCTATCCCGACCATCCCTACGGGCGGGCCACCGAAGGCGTGGAGGACACGGTCAAGGCCATCACGGCGGCGGATCTGAAAGACTATGTGCCCCATCGCCTCGGCCGCGACCGTTTGCTCATCGGCGTAGTGGGCGACATTACGGCCGATCAGTTGAAGCCGCTGCTGGATTCCACCTTCGGCGCGCTGCCGGATAAGGCTGATCCCATCGAGGTGCCCGAGGTCAAAGCCAACGCCACCGGCCGGGTCGAAGTGATCCGCCGCCAGATTCCGCAAAGCGTGGTGCTGTTCGGCGAACAGGGGCTGAAGCGCACGGACCCCGATTGGTACACGGCTTACGTCATGAATTACATCCTGGGCGGCGGCGGCTTCTCGTCGCGCCTGATGACCGAGGTGCGGGTCAAGCGCGGCTTGGCCTATGGCGTCAGCAGCGGCCTGTCGCCTTACCAGCACGGCGCATTGTTGGACGGCGGCACGGCCAGCCGTAACGAGAAAACGGCCCAGACCATCGCTCTGATCCGCGAGGAATGGCAGAAGATGGCCGACGGCGGCGTGACCGATCAGGAACTGGCCGACGCCAAGACCTATTTGATCGGCTCCTACCCGCTGCAAATGGACAGCACCGCCTCCATAGCCGGAATTCTAGTGGCGATTCAAATGGATCAGCTGGGGCTCGATTATCTCGACCGTCGTGCGGCTTTCATCCAGAGGGTCAGCGCCGACGATGTCAAAAGAGTGGCGAAAAGCCTTTTGGACTCGAAGGCCCTTTCTTTTGTGGTGGTCGGAAATCCCGCTGGTTTGTAAATAGATTGCACTGAGAACTTATACCTAAGATGATCTTGCGAACTTATGCCCAAGAGCATAACTATCACTTATGCAAATAAGAATAACTATAATCTACGGAGTTTGCGATGGGGTTCTTCGGCGATTCGGTTCGTTCACAGATGGCTTTCGGGGTGCTGGACGCCCTGAGCAAATCTCAGGCTGTTATCGAATTTGACCTGGATGGCAAAATTCTGACGGCCAACCAGAATTTTCTGAACCTTATGGGCTACGAGCTTTCCGAAATCCTGGGAAAGAACCATGCCCTGTTCATCGAACCTGACTATCGCAACAGCGACGATTACCGGCAGTTCTGGGAAAAGCTGCGGGCCGGCCAATTCCAGCAGGCGCAGTTCAAGCGTATCGGCAAAGGCGGCAAGGAAGTCTGGATCGAGGCTTCCTACAACCCGGTCATGGGAAAGGACGGCCAGTTCATAAAGGTGGTGAAATACGCCACGGACGTAACCGCCACCAAGCTGGAATATGCCGATCTGCTGGGAAAAGTGAACGCCATCCTGCGCAGCCAGGCGGTGATTGAATTCAATCTCGACGGCACCATCATCACCGCCAACCAGAACTTTCTGGATGCCATGGGTTATGGCTTGTCTGAGATACAAGGCAAGCATCACTCCATGTTCGTCGGTGCGTCCGAGCGCGACAGCGCGGCATACCGCCAGTTCTGGGACAAGTTACGCGCCGGAGAATTCCAGAGTGCCCAGTACAAGCGTATCGGCAAGGGCGGCAAGGAAGTCTGGATCGAGGCGTCGTACAATCCGATTTTCGATTTGAACGGCAAGGCGTTCAAGGTGGTGAAATTCGCCATCGACGTGACCCGTCAGGTGAACTTGCTGACCGATCTGAAGTCGTTGATCGACATTAACTTTGCTGAAATCGACGCCGCCATGCATCAGACCAACGGTCAGGCGGATTCTGCGGCCAAGGCGGCTGGCGAGACTTCGTCCAACGTGCAGACGGTGGCCGCCAGCTCCGAGGAACTGGCGGCGTCCATCACCGAAATTTCCGCCAGCATGTCCAAGTCCCAGGCCGCCACCGACGAAGCCTTCGATCAGGTAGTTTCGGCTGGGCAGGCCACTCAGCGTCTGTCGGAGGCTGCCGTGGCCATGGGCGGCATCGTCGGCATGATCCAGAACATTGCCGGCCAAATCAATTTGCTGGCGCTCAACGCCACCATTGAATCGGCCCGCGCCGGCGAGGCCGGGAAAGGGTTCGCCGTGGTGGCCAACGAGGTCAAGAATCTGGCCAATCAGGCGGCCAAAGCCACCGACCAGATCACCAAGGAAATCGAAGGTGTGCAATCCATCTCGGGCGAGGTGGTGGCGTCTTTGGGCGGTATCCGCTCTTCCATCGACAATGTCCGTGAATATGTCGCCGCCACCGCATCGGCGGTGGAGGAGCAAAGCGCGGTAACGCGGGACATGTCCATGAACATGCAAAATGCCGCCTCGGGAGTGGAGGCCATCTCCCACAACATTACCGGCATCGTTTCCGCCGTGGGCCACGCCGAAAACGCCATCGGCAAAACCAAAGACGCCGCCCAGGTTCTGGCGCGGTAAAGCGGGGATGGCGTCTGGGCGGGGCCCTGCTTGGCCGGCCTGACGCCCCGTGCTATGGTGCGCCGCCTAAAGAACAGCAAGGCGGCACGGGTTTTGGCCAGCAAGCAGAAGATCAAGCTCGATCACTCCACATTCGTTCTGGTTCGCCGCCTGATGCGCGAGGGCCTGAAGCCCTATCGCAAGCATGTCTGGGCGTCGTTGCTGTGCATGGCGGTTGCCTCGGGCGCGACGGGGCTGTCGGCTTGGCTGATGAAACCGGTGGTCAACGACGTCTTCATGAGCAAGAACGCCGATATGCTGCTGCCCATCGCGGCGGCGGTGATCGCCACGTTCCTGATCAAGGGGCTGTCGACGTATCTGCAATCCAACCTGACCTCGTGGTACGGACTGCGCATCATCGCCGACATGCAGAACCGGCTGTTCGCCCATCTGACCAATATGGACCTGGCCTTTTTCCACGGGGAATCCACCGGTGTGCTGGTGTCGCGCTTCACGGTGGACATCAACCTGATGCGGGCCGCCGTTTCCAACGCTCTGGTGGGACTGGGACGCGATACGCTGACGGCGGTGATCCTGGTGGCGGTGATGTTCTGGCAGGATTGGGCGCTGGCGGCGGTGTCGTTCTTTGTCTTTCCCATCGCCATTCTGCCCATCTCGAAACTAGGCAAGCGCATGCGCAAGGTGACGGCCAACACCCAGGAGCAGATGGGTGCGTTCAACACCTTGCTGGAGCAGAGCTTCCAGGGAGTGCGGATGGTCAAGGCCTACGGCATGGAAGGCTACGAGCAATCCAAGATCGAGGCCATTTCCGAGACCATCTGCAATCTGGTCTACAAGGCCAGCCGGGTGCGTGCCGCCTCCAGTCCGATCATGGAAACCCTGGGCGGCGTCGCCGTGGCGGTGGTGATCATCTATGGCGGACACCGGGTGATTTCCGATGCCACCACGCCGGGCGCCTTCTTCGCCTTCATCACCGCGCTGCTGATGGCCTACGAGCCGATGAAGCGGCTGGCCAATCTGAACACCAACCTTCAGGAAGGATTGGCGGCCTCGCAGCGGGTGTTCCATCTTTTGGATCTGCATCCGGAAATCGTCGATGCTCCCGAGGCCAAGCCGTTGACAGTGTCGGGCGGCCATGTCCGCTTCGACGGCGTAGACTTCACCTATGACGGCGAACGCAAGGCGCTGGACACCCTGTCGCTGGACGTGCCGGCCGGCAAGACCGTGGCCCTGGTTGGGTCGTCGGGTGGCGGCAAGTCGACCATCCTCAATCTGATCCCGCGCTTCTACGACGTGGCGGCGGGGGCCATCACCATCGACGGTCAGGACGTGCGCTCGATCACCATGGCCTCGCTGCGCGCCAACATCGCTTTGGTCAGCCAGGAGGTGGCGCTGTTCGACGACACCATCCGCGCCAACATCGCCTATGGCCGTTTCGGTGCTTCGCAGGACGAGATCGTAGCGGCGGCCCGTCATGCCGCGGCCCACGACTTCATCATGGCGCTGCCCGACGGGTACGACACCATGGTCGGCGAACAGGGGGTGAAACTGTCGGGCGGCCAGCGCCAGCGCCTGTCCATCGCTCGGGCGATGCTGAAGAACGCGCCCATTCTGCTGCTGGACGAAGCGACGTCGGCGCTTGATACCGAATCCGAACGCCAAGTGCAGGACGCTCTGGAAAAATTGATGAAGGGCCGCACCACTGTCGTTGTCGCCCATCGCCTGTCCACGGTGGTCGAAGCCGATCTGATCCATGTCATCGATCGGGGGCGGCTGGCCGAATCCGGCGGCCACGGCGAGCTTCTGGCCAAGGGCGGCATCTATGCCCGCCTGCATGCCCTGCAATTCGCCGAAGATGTTTCGGCCGAGGCGGCGGGAGCCTAGGGCATGTTCAAACGGTTTCTCAAAAGCGATGGCCTGCGCATCTTTTTGTGCTGGCTTGGCGCGCAATATATCCGGCTGGTGCATCTGACCGGTCGCTGGAGTGTCGAGGGCGGCGAGGAAGCCCGCCGACGCTGGGCCGAAGGCAAGCCGTTCATCCTGGCTTTCTGGCATGGACGGATTCTGATGATGCCCTATTGCTGGTCCCGCGCGGTTCCCATCCACATGCTGATCTCGCAGCACCGCGACGGCCAGATCATCGCCCGCACTGTCAGCCATTTCGGCATTCAGACGGTGGCCGGTTCGTCGTCCAAGGGCGGTTCGGCGGCTTTGCGCTCGATGTTGAAGGCCCTGAAGGCGGGCGAATGCGTCGGCATCACTCCCGACGGGCCGCGCGGACCGCGCATGCGGGCGTCGGAAGGGGTGGTGCAGGTGGCCCGCATGTCCGGCGTGCCGGTCATTCCCTGCAGCTTTTCCTCGGAGAAACGGAAACTTCTCGGCAGTTGGGACCGCTTCGTGGTGGCTCTTCCCTTCAGCCGCGGCGTCTTCGTCTGGGGCGATCCCATCGAGGTCCCGGCCAAGGCGACCTCGGAGGAACAGGCCGCTTTGCTGACCCGCGTCGAGGACGAACTGAACGCCATTTCCGCCCGCGCCGATTCGCTGATGGGGCACGAGCCGGTGGAGCCCGCTCCATGCTCCTAAGCCTCTATCGCGGCCTGACCGGATTGGGCGCGCCGCTGATCGACGTCTATCTGCGCCGCCGCCTGGAGCGCGGCAAGGAAGATTCCCGGCGTTTCTCGGAACGCCAGGGCGTGCCGGGACGCCCGCGGCCCAATGGCCGGCTGGTTTGGATCCACGGCGCATCGGTCGGTGAAACCTTGTCGCTGCTGCCCTTGGTTGATCGTTTGATCAAGCGTCCCGGCTTGTCGGTTCTGGTGACGTCGGGCACGGTCACTTCGGCGCAATTGATGGCCGAGCGGCTGCCGCCCGGCGCCCTGCATCAATATATTCCCGTCGACCGCCTGCCCTGGGTGCGGCGCTTTCTCGATCACTGGCGGCCGGATCTGGCGTTGTGGTGCGAATCCGAGTTCTGGCCCAATCTGCTGGTGGAAACTGCTGAACGGGATGTGCCGCTGGTTCTGCTCAACGGCCGCATGTCCGACCGCAGCTTCGCCCGCTGGCGCAAGCATCCCCGTTTGATCCGCCGGCTGCTGTCCTGCTTCCGCCTGTGTCTGGCTCAAAGCGCCGAGGATGCCGAACGGCTGTCGCAACTCGGCGGCGGCCGCGTGGTGTGCCGAGGCAACCTGAAATTCGCCACCCCGCCCTTGCCGGTGGATGAAACGGTTTTGGCCGATCTTCGGACGGAACTGGGCGATCGTCCCCGCTGGCTGCTGGCCAGCAGCCACCCCGGCGAGGAAGTCATGGCCGGCCGGGTCCATCAGATGCTGGCCGACCGGCATCCCGGTCTTTTGACGATCATCGTGCCGCGCCATCCCGGGCGGGGCGAGGCTATCGCCGAGGATCTGCGGGCCCTAGGCCTGACGGTGGCTCGACGTTCGGCCGATGAAACAATCGGGCCGGATACCCATATATTGTTGGCCGACACCTTGGGTGAGATGGGACTGTTCATGCGCCTGTCGCCTCTGGTGATGATGGGCAAAAGCCTGATCGGCAAAGGCGGCCAGAATCCTCTGGAGCCGGCGCGTCTGCGGGCGGCGGTGTTCCTGGGGCCGTACATGGACAATTTCTCGGACATCGCCCGGCGTATGATCGAGGCCGGAGCGGCGGTTCCGGTGGCCGACGAAGCGGCCTTGGCCGAGGCTTTGTCCCAACGGCTGGGCGATCCGGCGCGCAGGAACGCCGAAGGTCTGCTGGCGGAGCGTTTCGCCAATGCCGAGGCCGGCGTTCTCGACGCGGTGCTGACGGAACTTGAGCCCTGGTTGACGGTGGCGGGACGGACGCGATGAAGGCGCCAGGCTTTTGGTACAGCGGCGGAGTGTGGGGCGAGCTTCTTGCGCCGCTGGGGCTGTTGTGGGCCAAGCTGGCCGAGCGCAAATATGCCAAAATCCGTTCCCATCACGCCAAGGTGCCGGTGGTCTGCGTCGGCAATCTGGTCGCCGGAGGAGCCGGCAAGACGCCGGTGGCCCTGTCGCTGGCCGATTTCCTGCCGGGTCTGAACTATTTGTCCCGCGGTTATGGCGGCAAGCTGGAAGGGCCGGTTTTGGTCGACCCGCATCACCACACCTTTTCCATGGTCGGCGACGAGCCGTTGCTGCTGTCCGAGACGGCGCCGTGCTGGGTGGCGAAGAACCGTCTGGCCGGGGCTAAGGCGGCCATGCATTTCGGGGCGTCCTGTCTGGTGATGGACGACGGTTTCCAGAACCCGATCCTGGCCAAGGATCTGTCGCTGCTGGTGGTCGACGGCGCGGTGGGATTCGGCAACGGCCGCTGCATTCCGGCGGGGCCATTGCGCGAGCCGGTCGGAAAGGGGCTTGCCCGCGCCGACGCCGTGGTGATCCTGGGGGAGGACAAAGCCGAGGCGGAGGCTCTGGTCGGACGGCTGGCTCCCGCATTGCCGGTGCTGAAAGCCCGTCTGGAAACCGAGCTGGAGGCGGAATCCCTGCAAGACGAGCCGGTGATCGCCTTCGCCGGCATCGGGCGTCCGGAAAAATTCTTCGATACCCTGGAATCCAAGGGCGCGAAGCTGGTCGGCGCTTACGCTTTTCCCGACCACCATCCCTATCACCCCACCGAAATCGGCGAGATGCTGGCCGAAGCGGAAACCCACGCGGCGGCCCTGATCACCACGTCCAAGGATTTCGTGCGCCTGCCCAAACACCTTCAGGAACAGGTCGGCGTGCTGACCGTCTCGGTGGTTTGGGACGACGAAGAGGCGTTGCGCAAGGTGCTGGAGCCGGTGCTTTCCAAGCTGAAAACCATCTGAAACCATCTGTTACCAATATGGCTTTCGGCCGACATGGGCTTGAAACTTGAACTGAGTAGTTTAGTTTTCAAGACAACGAACCCCATGACCACGAACTCCCGTGAGGCCGACCATGTACACCTCTTTCCGCATCCTGATGGATCACGTTCTCGGCCGTTTGGCCGACCGCCGCTTCGAGCCTCCGGTGGGCGCCATGCTGCTGGGTACCCTGGCGGTCTACAGTGCGCTTTGCGTCTACGGTTTCAGCCAGCTCTAAGGTTATTTCCTGGGCTTGGCCCGGGCCGTCGGTTCCGCCTGCATGGGATCGTCCGGCCAGTAATGCTTGGGGTACTGCCCCTTGAGGTCCGCCTTGACCTGCTTGTAGGTGTTGGTCCAGAAACTGGCCAGATCCTGGGTCACCTGCACAGGTCGCCGGGCGGGCGACAGAAGATGCAGCATCAGTTTCACCCGGCCGTGGGCCAGGGTGGGCGTGTCGGCCAGACCGAACATTTCCTGAAGGCGCACCGCCAATACCGGCATTTCGCCGGTTTCATAGTCGATGGGCAGGCGGCTGCCCGAGGGCACGCCGACATGGGTCGGCGCGGCGTCGTCCAAGGCGCGCTTCTGTTCCCAGGGCAAAGCCGATTCCAGAATGCCCAGCATGTCCAGGCGGTCCAGGTGGGACTTGCGGCTGATGCCATCCAGCCAGGGCGGCAGCCAGCCGTCCAAGGTTTCCAGCAATGCCGCGTCCGACAGATCCGGCCATTGCAGTCCTTCGATGCGGCGCAGAAAGGCGATCCGGGCCTGAAGCTTGCGGGCGCCGCCGTTCCAGGGAAGGCAGCCCAGGCCCATATCCCGCACGCCGGCCAGCATGGCGGCGGTCAAGGCTTCCCGTGACGGCTTGGGCAGGGCTTCGTCCTTCAGCACCAGTTCGCCCAATTTGCGTTGTCGCCGCGCCGTCACCACTTGTTCCCGGCTGTCCCAGGCGACCGCTTCGGTGGTGATGATCATCTCGGCGAACTGATCTTCGATCTCGCCTTGGCTGACGGGTGCGCCCAGAAAGATACGGGCGTCGCGCTTGTCGCCGTCCAGATCGGCCACCACCAGCATATCTTCGGTGGCCAGGGATTCCGGTTCGGGAAAGAATGCGCCGCGTCCGTTGCTCAGGCGGTATTGCAGGCCGTGGGCGCCGCGCCGTTGGGCGATGCGGTCGGGATAGGCGAAAGCCAGCAGCAGTCCAGCATCCTCCACGGAATCCTCGGATTGGGAAACGCGCAAGCCGCGGCGCAGCTGCTTTGCTGCTTCGCGCACTCTTTGTACGCCGCCACGATCGGCGTTGCCGGCGCGGGGATCGGCCAGGGCTTCCAGGCGCAGGCGCAGATCGGCATCTCGGGCATTGCGCAAAATATCGCGTTCGGACAGCAGCGCCGCCAGATCGCAGGCCAACGACCCCAGCCCCAAACCCTCCGCTTTCAACGCCATATGCGCCAGACGCGGATGCAGCGGCAAAGCCGCCATGGCCCGGCCATGGGCGGTGATGCGTCCGGCGTCGTCCAGTCCGCCCAAACGCTTCAACAGATCGACGGCCTGGGCGTAAGCGGCGGCGGGCGGCGGCTCGAGCCAGGCCATGGCGGCGGGATCGGAGACGCCCCAACGGGCCAGTTCCAGGGCCAGCGGCGCCAGATCGGCATCGGCGATTTCCGGTGCGGTAAAGCCGGGCAGGGCGCGATGCGCCGCCTCCGACCACAGGCGATAACAGATGCCCGGTCCCAGCCGTCCGGCGCGGCCCCGGCGTTGCTCGGCGGACGCTTTCGACACCGGCACCGTGACCAGTTTGGTCATGCCGCCGTTGGGATCAAAGCGCGGCAGGCGCATCTGGCCGCCATCGACGACGATACGGATGCCTTCGATGGTCAGAGATGTCTCGGCGATGCTGGTGGCCAGTACCACCTTGCGTCGTCCGGCTTGAGGTCTCAAGGCGGCGTCCTGGGCTTCCTGCGACAGGTCGCCATACAGCGGCGCAACGAGAATGTCGGGAAATCTTGTTTCAAGCTGGGCCTGGACTCGACGGATTTCGCCCTGGCCGGGCAGAAAAACCAGTAGATCGCCTGCAGGCTCCTCGGATATGGCGCGGCCGACCAGGGCGGCCACGGTATCGTCGAAACGGCCGGAATAGGGCTTGTCCTGCCAGCGGATATCGACTGGGAAGCTGCGGCCCTCGCTGGTGACGATGGGGCAGTCTCCCATCAATTCCGCCACCGGACCGCCGTCCAGCGTGGCCGACATCACCAGAATGCGCAGATCGTCGCGGATTGAGCCTTGGGATTCCAGACACAGCGCCAAGCCAAGGTCGGCGTTCAGACTGCGTTCGTGGAATTCGTCGAACAGCACGGCGGCGATGCCCGACAATTCCGGGTCGTCCTGGAGCATGCGGGTCAGAATGCCTTCGGTCACCACTTCGATGCGGGTCTTGGGGCCGACCTTGCTGTCCAGGCGGATGCGGTAGCCGACCGTTTCGCCGACGGCTTCGCCCAGCATCGCCGCCATGCGCCGGGCGGCGGCGCGGGCGGCTAGGCGGCGGGGCTCCAGCATGATGATGCGGTTGTCACCGCGCCAGGGCTGATCGAGCAGAGCCAGGGGAACCAAGGTGGTTTTGCCGGCGCCGGGCGGAGCCTGCAAGACGGCGCAAGAACTGTTCCGCAGGGCGGAAAGCAGGGACGGCAGGGCCTCCTCGATGGGCAGGCCGCCGGAGTAGGCGGGAAGCCTGATCACGGTTCGGAGAAGGTTGCCCGGCAGTTGGGGGTTTCCCACACCACCATCTCGGCCAGACGGGCCAGTCCGCCGCTGCGCGCCGCCACGACCGGCTTCAGGCGGAAATACCAATGCCTAGCCAGTTGCTCGGCGGTGGGATTGGCGTCCAGCACGTAGAGCTTGCTGTTCATCCGCGTGTCGGTGGTCAGATAGAAGCCGTCGCGGGCGACGGTATCCTTTACCTGGGCAAGCCAATCGGCGGCGGCTCCGTCGGGGCGGAACATCGACAAGAGCTGGTCGTCCTGCACATGGGCAAGAAAGCCGTGATCGCAAGGCGCGTCGATGACGGCCATCATCTCTTCTTTCAGGAAGCCGAAATCCAGCACCATGTCCGATTGCTCGCCGACGTCCTGAAGACGCCCGGCTTCGCACACGGCCTCGATCATGTAACGGTGGCCGTGCAGGTTGCGGCATTTCGAGCCGTGGGTCAGCACCCGATGGCCGGCGTCGATGTAAATCTGCCGCGAAACCGTGAAAGACGTCATTTGGGAATCCCGTTATCTCAGGCCAACGACCTTATGCATTTGCAAGGAGAAGCGCCACAGAGGATTTTCCTGGCAATAGGCGGCGGCGGCGCGAATGTTCTCGGTTTGCCGGGGGCCGTCCATGGCCTGGAGAAAGAAGTTGCGGAAGGCCATGCCGGTATAAAGTTCGGGTTCGGCGCCGTCCTGAGGGTAGATCAGCTTCAACTCGTCGCCCTCGGTCAGCAGTAGCGGAGCGCCGGCCTTGGGGCTGACGCACAGCCAGTTGATGCCCGGCGGGCGGGACTGCGTGCCGTTGGTTTCCACTCCGACCTCAAAACCCAAGACATGCATGGCGCTGGTCAATGCCTCGTCCAACTGCAACAGCGGCTCGCCGCCGGTGAAGATGACATAAGGTCGCCCCGGCTTACCCTTCGGCCACAAGGCGGCGATCGCCCGCGCCAGATCGTCGGCGTCGGCGAATTTCCCGGCGTCGGCTCCGACGAAGTCGGTGTCGCAGAAACGACAGACGGCGTCCGCCCGGTCTTCTTCGCGCCCCGACCACAGATTGCAGCCGGCGAAGCGGCAGAACACGGCGGCGCGTCCGGCCTGGGCGCCTTCGCCCTGCAAGGTCAGGAACAGTTCTTTGACGGCGTAGCTCATAAGGCGGGAGCTAAGGGAGCTTGACCAAGGAGTCAAGGGAAGTGTTGTCATAAGAGTGTCCCTTGTCTGTCGCCCCGTCAGGGCTTACCCCCGCATGAACATCCTTCAGTACGGAGAGAAGTCCCATGCGCATCGCCATCGTTTCCGACGCCTGGCATCCCCAGCCCAACGGCGTGGTCCGCGTGCTGGGCTCTTTGCATGAGCGGCTTCTGGCCGCCGGGCACGAGGTGATGGTGCTGTCGCCGGATCTGTTTACCTGCATTCCCTGCCCGACCTATTCGGAAATTCCCCTGGCGCTGTTTCCTTATATGGGCGTGGCGCGGCGGCTGGAGCTTTTTCGTCCCCAGGCGGTGCATATCGCTACCGAAGGTCCGCTGGGCTGGGCGGCGCGGCGCTGGTGTCTGAAGAAGAAACATCCCTTCACCACCGCCTATCACACCAAGTTCCCGCAATATATTCACGCCCGGACCAAGCTGCCGCTGCCCATGCTGTACGCCGCCATCCGCCGTTTCCACGCGCCGTCCTCGGCGGTGATGGTGCCGTCGCATTCGGTGTACGAAGAACTGACCCACTGGGGCTTCACCAACGTCAAACCCTGGTCCCACGGTGTCGATACCGAGGTGTTTTATCCCCAGGGCAAGGATGCTTTCGACGTTCCCCGCCCGATTCATCTCTATGTCGGTCGGGTGACGGTGGAGAAAAATCTGCCGGCCTTCCTCGATCTCAAACTGCCCGGCAGCAAGGTGGTGGTGGGATCCGGGCCGCAGCGCGAAGAACTGATGAAGCGCTATCCCGACGCCTATTTCATCATCGCCCAGGGAGACGAGCAGCTATCGTCCTATTTTTCGGCGGGCGACGTTTTCGTCTTTCCCAGCCGTACCGACACCTTCGGGCTGGTGATGCTGGAGGCTATGGCTTCGGGCGTGCCGGTGGCGGCTTTTCCGGTGCCGGGACCGCAGGACGTGCTGGCGGAACAAGACCCGGATCATCCCGTGGGCGTGTTGGATGAAGACCTGGTTGCCGCCGCCGCCAGGGCGATCACGTTCAATCCCGCCGACTGCCGGGCCTATGCCCAGAAATTCGGCTGGGACCGGGTGGTCAGCGAATTCGTCAGCTATCTGGCGCCCATCGGGGGATGAGAAGAAGCGGGTTCAATATCCAGTTTTTCCCGAAGCATGCGTCAAAAATGGCGCTCGACTTTCGTTCCCGTCATGTCATTTCTTCGCCCCCATCGCATGACTCAATGATTGACTCCGTCCCCCGGCTCGTCGTACAAGCCTAGCCTCTCAGTGTCTCTGGGAAAGAGTTTGCCTCCGAGGAGGCCGGCTGGTCCGCGAAGGTTCGCGCACCGGCCCGTCGTTTTTTGTGCGCGGATCATAAGGCGGTAGCCGGTTCATGTTCGAGAGTTTGAGTTCACGTCTTGGCGAGGTTTTCGAGCGGCTGAAAAAGCGCGGCGCTCTGACCGAGGCCGATGTCTCCGAGGCCCTGCGTGAAGTTCGCGTGGCCTTGCTTGAGGCCGACGTGGCTCTGCCGGTGGTCAAGGATTTCATCGCCAAGGTCAAGGAACGGGCTATCGGCCAGGAAGTGGTGCGCAGCATCACCCCCGGCCAGATGGTGGTGAAGATCGTCCACGACGTTCTGGTCGACACCTTGGGTCAGGCGGAAGAAATCAGCCTGATCGCCGCGCCGCCGGTTCCCGTGCTGATGGTCGGCCTGCAGGGGTCGGGCAAGACCACCACCTCGGGCAAGATCGCCCTGCGTCTGAAGGCCAAGGATCGTAAAAAGGTTCTGTTGGCGTCCCTCGACGTTTATCGTCCCGCCGCCCAGCAGCAGCTGGAAATTCTCGCCAAGCAGGCCGATGTCGGCAGCTTGCCCATCGTTTTCGGCGAAAAGCCGGTGGCCATCGCCAAGCGGGCCATGGATGTGGGGCGCCGCGAAGGCTACGACGTGGTCATCCTCGACACCGCCGGCCGCCTGCATATCGACGAAGAGCTGATGGCCGAAGTGGCCGCCGTGCGCGACGCCGTCAACCCGGCGGAAACGCTGCTGGTGGTCGACGCCATGACCGGCCAGGACGCCGTCAACGTCGCTCGCGAATTCAATGAGAAGGTCGGCGTCACCGGCATGGTGCTGACTCGCGTCGACGGCGACGCCCGTGGCGGCGCCGCCCTGTCCATGCGCGCCGTCACCGGTCGCCCGATCAAGTTCCTGGGTGCCGGCGAGAAGTTGGACGCGCTTGAGGTTTTCCATCCCGACCGCGTGGCGGGCCGCATCCTCGACATGGGCGACGTGGTTTCCTTGGTCGAGAAGGCCATGGAGAACTTCGAGCAGGACGAGGCGGAAAAGCTTGCCGCCAAGATGGCCAAGGGCAAGTTCGACCTGGACGACATGGCCTCTCAGTTCCGTCAGATGAAGAAGATGGGCGATCTGAAGGGCGTCATCGGCATGCTGCCCGGCATGGGCAAGATGAAGCAGCAGATCGACAACGCCAACATCGACCCGCGCCTGATCAACCGCCAGGAAGGCATCATCCTGTCGATGACCAAGGCGGAACGTAAGAATCCCGACCTCATCAAGGCCAGCCGCAAGCGTCGTATCGCCGCCGGCGCCGGGGTGAGCGTCCAGGACGTTAACAAGCTGCTGAAGAATTACCAGCAGATGTCCGACGTCATGAAAAAGGTCAGCAAGATGGGCAAGAAAGGCCTGATGCGCGCCGGGCTGGGAAACCTGCTTGGCGGCGGTGGCGGTTTCGGCCCCGGTGGAAAGTTTGGAGGCTAGGAAAGGTTCGCCTTTCCCGGTTTCCCAAAGAGGTTCCGGAGCCGTTTGCGGCGCCGGGTTTTGATTAAACAGTCAACGACGAGGAATTACATGTCGCTGAAGATTCGTCTGTCCCGTGGCGGTTCCAAGAAGCGCCCCTTCTACAAGATCGTTCTGGCTGACTCGCGCAGCCCGCGCGACGGCAAGTTCCTGGAGAAGCTGGGCACCTACAACCCGATGCTGCCGCACGACCACGCCGAGCGCCTGACCCTGAAGGAAGAGCGCATCAAGCATTGGCTGTCCGTCGGTGCTCAGCCGACCGACCGCGTGGTGAAGTTCTTCGCCCAGGCCGGCTACATCGCCGCCAAGCCGCGCGCCGAGCAGACCAAGCAGCCCCAGCCGAAGGCGAAGGCTCAGGAGCGTCTGAAGGAGCAGGCTAAGGCTGCCGAGGCCGCCGCCGCCGCCGCCGCCGAGGCCGCTGCGGGCGAATAAGTCATGTCCAACCTGATGTGCGTCGGCGTCGTTGTGGGCGCGCATGGGGTGCGCGGCGCGGTCCGTATCAAGAGCTTCACCGTCGTTCCCGCCGATCTGGCGGCCTACGGTCCGGTGAGCGACGAAACGGGAAAACTGCGCTACCGGCTCAAGCTCCTGGGCGAAAGCAAGGGAGTGGTGCTGGCGGGGCTGGAAGGCGTTTCCGATCGGAACGCCGCCGAAGCCCTGAAGGGCATGAAGCTGTGGGTCGAGCGGTCCGCTCTGCCTCCGCCGGACGAAGAGGAGTTCTACTACTCCGATCTGGTGGGGCTGCGGGCCGAACTGGCCGATGGTACGGAAGTAGGTCGGGTAAAAGGGGTCTTTGATTTCGGCGGCGGCGATGTCATCGAAATTTCCGGTCCCGAAGGAGGGCTGATGTTGCCCTTCACCCGTGCGGCGGTGCCGCTGGTGGATATCGCCGGCGGCCGTCTGGTGGTCGAACCCCCCGAGGAAATCGAGGGCGGAGATAAGCCGGATGCTCCGACGAGCGCCGAAGAGGATGGTGGGGTTGATGCAGAGTGAACGCAAGGCCGTCTGGTCGGCGAACATTCTGACCCTCTTCCCCGAGATGTTCCCGGGTCCGCTCGGCCATTCGTTGGCCGGTCGGGCTTTGGCCGAGGGAGTATGGTCCCTGGATGCGGTGGATATTCGCGGCTTCGCCCGCGACAAACACCGTTCCGTCGACGATACCCCCTTTGGCGGCGGGGCGGGCATGGTGATGCGCCCCGACGTGTTGGATACGGCCATTCGGTCGGTTCCCCGCGTCGGACCGTTCATCTACCTGACGCCGCGCGGCAAGCTGCTGGATCAGCAGCGTGTCCGGGAACTGGCGGCCGGACCGGGCGTCACCATCCTGTGCGGACGCTTCGAAGGGGTCGACCAGCGCGTGCTGGACGCCCACCAGGCCGAGGAAATCAGCCTTGGCGATTTCGTGCTGTCGGGCGGCGAGCCTGCGGCTCTGATGCTGATGGACGCCGTCGTGCGTCTCCTGCCCGGGGTGACCGGGAACCAGGAGTCGCTGACGGAAGAGAGTTTCGAGTGGGGGCTCCTGGAGTATCCCCACTATACCCGGCCTCAGCAATGGGATGGCCGGGCGGTGCCGGAGGTTCTGCTTTCCGGTCACCACGAGAACATTCGCAACTGGCGGAAACGTCAGGCGGAAGAGGTAACCAGGCAGCGCCGCCCCGATCTGTGGGATCGGTACGTCGCCGCCGGCAAGGCTAAATGAGAAGGGTTCAGCCATGGTCAACATTATTCAGGCTCTGGAAAACGAGCAGATCGAAAAGCTGACGTCCGGCAAGTCCATCCCGGCTTTTGCTCCGGGCGACACCGTCAAGGTCAGCGTGAAGGTGGTCGAAGGCAGCCGCGAGCGTCTGCAGGCTTACGAGGGCGTCGTCATCGCCCGCAAGAACGACGGCCTGAACAGCTCGTTCACCGTCCGCAAGATCTCCTACGGCGAAGGCGTCGAGCGTATTTTCCCGCTCTACTCCCCCAACGTGGCCGAGATCGAAGTGATCCGTCGCGGCGACGTCCGTCGCGCCAAGCTGTACTATCTGCGCGACCGTCGCGGCAAGTCGGCCCGCATCGCCGAGCAGACCACCGGTTTCTCGGCCAAGCTGGCCGCCGCCGACCGCGAGGCCGCCGCGGCTGAGAAGAAGAGCAAGCAGTAAGGCTCGACGGCCTCACCGCAACCTCTCTCACCCATGCCGGGGCGGAGTCCTTGATCTAGGGACTCCGCCCCTTGGCATGGCTATTTTCGGCGTGGGGCGGGATGGAACCGACTGAGGTTCGGCTTCCGGCTATCCTGCCTCTCGCTCATCTCGAAGCGTGGAGCAGCGTAGAACGCCATGGCCAAACCCCGCACCCTGTTCGAAAAGATCTGGGACAGTCACCTTGTTGACGTCCAGGACGACGGCACCTGCCTGATCTATATCGACCGCCATCTGGTTCACGAAGTGACCAGTCCCCAGGCGTTCGAGGGACTGCGCAATGCCGGCCGCAAGGTCCGCCATCCCGAGGCCACTCTGGCCGTGGCCGACCACAACGTGCCGACCACCGACCGCTCCAAAGGCATCGAGAACGAGGAATCGCGCATCCAGGTGGAAACCCTGGAAGCCAACGCCAAGAACTTCGGTGTTGAATATCTGGCCATGGACGACATCCGCCAGGGCGTCGTGCATATCGTTGGCCCGGAACAGGGCTTCACCCTGCCCGGCACGACCATCGTCTGCGGCGACAGCCATACTTCGACCCACGGCGCGTTCGGTTCGCTGGCCTTCGGCATCGGCACTTCGGAAGTCGAGCACGTGCTGGCGACCCAGACCCTGGTGCAGAAGCCCGCCAAGAACATGCTGGTGCGCGTTGACGGCAAGCTGCCGGCCGGTGTTTCCGCCAAGGATCTGGTGCTGGCCATTATCGGCCGCCTGGGCACCGCCGGCGGTACCGGCTATGTCATCGAATATGCCGGCGAAGCCATTCGCTCGCTGTCGATGGAAGGCCGTATGACGGTCTGCAACATGACCATTGAAGCCGGTGCCCGCGCCGGTCTGATTGCGCCTGACGAAGTGACTTTCGAATACATCAAGGGCAAGCCCCGCGCTCCGAAGGCTGCCGCTTTCGAAGCCGCCCTGGCCTATTGGAAGACCCTGACCACCGACGAGGGCGCCAAGTACGACGCCGAAATCATCATCGACGCCGCCAAGCTGGAGCCGATGGTGACCTGGGGCACCAGCCCCGAGGACGTGCTGCCGATTTCGGCCAATGTGCCGAATCCCGCCGATGTGGCCGATCCGGCCAAGAAGGTCGCCGTCGAGCGCGCCCTGGCCTATATGGGCCTGACTGCCGGTATGCCGCTGACTGAGATCAAGGTGGACACCGTCTTCCTGGGGTCCTGCACCAACGGCCGCATCGAGGATTTCCGCGAAGCCGCCGCTGTGCTCAAGGGCCGCAAGATTGCCGCCGGTGTGCGCTTCCTGGCCGTTCCCGGCTCGGGGCTGGTCAAGGAACAGGCCGAGGAAGAAGGTTTGGACAAGATCTTCATCGAAGCCGGCGCCGAATGGCGCGAGCCGGGCTGTTCCATGTGTCTGGCCATGAACGCCGACCAATTGAAGGAAGGCGAACGCTCCGCTTCGACCTCGAACCGCAATTTCGAGGGTCGTCAGGGTCGTGGCGGTCGTACCCATCTGGTTAGTCCGACCATGGCCGCCGCCGCGGCCGTGACCGGCAAGCTGACCGACTGGCGCAAGCTGTAAGCAGGAGACGGGACATGGATAAGTTCACCAAGCTCACCGGCGTCGCCGCTCCGCTGCCGATCCTCAATGTCGACACCGACATGATCATTCCGAAGCAGTTCTTGAAAACGATCAAGCGGACCGGTCTCGGCAAGAACCTGTTCGACGAGATGCGTTATACCCAGGACGGCAAGGAAGTTGCGGATTTCGTCCTGAATAAGCCGGCTTATCGCCAGGCCACCATTCTGGTGGCGGGCGCGAATTTCGGCTGCGGCAGCTCGCGCGAGCATGCTCCGTGGGCTCTGCTGGATTTCGGCATCCGCTGCGTCATCGCCCCCAGCTTCGCCGACATCTTCTACAACAACTGCTTCAAGAACGGCATCCTGCCCATCAAGCTGCCTCAGACCGACGTGGACAAGCTGATGGACGATGCGCAGCGCGGCGCCAACGCCACCGTGACCATCGACCTGGAAAAGCAGGAGATCACCGGTCCGGACGGCGGTTGCGTCAAGTTCGAGCTGGATGCCTTCCGCAAGTATTGCCTGCTCAACGGTCTGGACGACATCGGCCTGACCTTGCAGAAGCAGGACAAGATCGCCGGCTTTGAAAGCCAGCGCAGCCAGAGCTTCCCCTGGCTGTGACTTTCCGAGGCCGGGCCGCCGCTTCCTGATGGGGGCGGCGGCTTCGCCCTTTCATTCCCGAAGGAAATCCCTCATGTCCAACAAGAAGCTGCTCATCCTCGCCGGCGACGGCATCGGCCCCGAAGTGATGGCCCAGGTGCGTCGTGTCATCGACTGGATGGCCAAGAAGCGCAACATCAAGTTCGATCTGAGCGAAGGTCTGATCGGCGGCGCTTCCTATGACAAGTTCGGTCATCCGCTGACCGATGAAACCATGGCCGACGCCTTTGCCGCTGACGCCGTGCTGCTGGGCGCCGTGGGTGGTCCGAAGTGGGACAACCTGCCGTTCGAAGTGAAGCCCGAGCGCGGCCTGCTGCGCCTGCGCAAGGATCTGGAATTGTTCGCCAACCTGCGTCCGGCCTTCGTTTTCGACGCTCTGGCCGAAGCTTCCTCGCTGAAGACCGAACTGGTCAAGGGCCTGGACATCATGATCGTGCGCGAACTGACCGGCGGCATCTATTTCGGCCAGCCCCGCGGCATCAGCACCCTGGCCAACGGCGAGCGTCAGGGGTTGAACACCCAGGTCTACACCACCTCGGAAATCGTGCGTATTGCCGAAGTGGCTTTCGATCTGGCCAACAAGCGCGGCAAGAAGGTCCATTCGGTCGAAAAGGCCAACGTAATGGAATCCGGCCTGCTTTGGCGCGAGGAAGTCACCAAGCTGCACGACGCCAAGTTCCAGAATATTGAACTGCAGCACATGTACGCCGACAACTGCGCCATGCAGCTGGTGCGCAATCCCAAGCAGTTCGACGTCATCGTCACCGACAACCTGTTCGGCGATCTGCTGTCCGACTGTGCCGCCATGCTGACCGGCTCGCTGGGCATGCTGCCTTCGGCCAGCCTGGGCGCCGCCGATGCCAAGGGCAACCGCAAGGCCGTCTACGAGCCGGTTCACGGTTCGGCTCCGGACATTGCCGGCAAGGATCTGGCCAACCCGCTGGCCACCCTGCTGTCGTTCGGCATGATGCTGCGCTACAGCTTCGACATGTTCGCCGAAGCCGATCTGCTGGATCAAGCCGTGAAGAACGTGCTGGACGGCGGCTTGCGCACCGGCGACATCATGCAGCCGGGCAAGGCCAAGGTGTCGACCACCGTCATGGGCGAAAGCATCGTCCGCGAGCTGGACAAGCTGTCCAGCTAAAAGGGTTGAGGGGCGGCGGGAACCGCCGCCCTTTTTCCGCCACGGCCATTCCTGCTTGCGTCTCTGGACGTGCTCGGGTAAGTGTAGTCAGTTCAACGGAGAGACAGAGCATGTCGCAGCGCGCTTGCAGCCAGACTGTCCCGACCCCGGCCTTTGCGGCAGCGGGGCGCTTCGTTGCGGCCACCACCAAAACCAGCACTACTAAGAAGACCCTGGCGTAAGGCGGGCTGGTCGGTTCATACCAAATTTATCCCAAGGCCCGCGGGAACACCCGGCGGGCCTTTTCGTTAGGGCCGGTGGGTTCTCCCCGAAACCTCCCAAGGGCCTAACAGCGAAGAAGGACTGGAAGATGGGTTACAAGGTTGCGGTGATCGGCGCCACGGGCAATGTGGGCCGTGAAATTCTTCAAACGCTGGTCGACCGGAATTTTCCGGCTGACGAAGTGGTTGCATTGGCCTCCTCGCGCTCGGTCGGGCGTGAAGTCTCCTATGGTGACGACAAGGTGCTGAAGGTTCAGGATCTGGAGAAGTTCGACTTCAAGGGCTGCGACATCGCTCTGTCGTCTCCGGGTGCCAAGGTTTCGGCCATCCACAGCCCCCGTGCCGCCGCCGCCGGCTGCGTGGTGGTCGACAACATCTCGCATTTCCGCATGGACCCCGATGTGCCGCTGGTGGTGCCGGAAGTAAACCCGGAAGCCATCGCCGGGTACAAGAAGCGCGGCATCATCGCCAACCCCAACTGCTCGACCATTCAGATGGTGGTGGCGCTGAAGCCGCTGCACGATCTGTTCAAGATCAAGCGCGTGGTGGTCGCCACTTATCAGTCCGTCTCGGGTGCCGGCAAGGAAGCCATGGACGAACTGTTCAACCAGACCCGCGCCATCTATGTGAACGACCCGGTCAAGCCCGAGAAGTTCACCAAGCAGATCGCCTTCAACTGCATTCCCCATATCGACGTCTTCATGGATGACGGCGCGACCAAGGAAGAGTGGAAGATGACCGTCGAGACTCGCAAGATCCTTGATCCCAACGTCGCCGTTCACGCCACCTGCGTGCGCGTACCGGTGTTCGTCAGCCATTCCGAAGCGGTGAACGTCGAGTTCGAGAAGCCGGTGGACGAAGCCGCCGCCCGCGAGGCGTTGTCGAACTTCCCGGGCGTGGTCGTCGTCGATCACCGCGCCAACGAAGGCTACGTCACCCCGGTGGAAGCCACCGGCGAGGACGCCGTCTATGTCAGCCGCATCCGCCGCGATCCCACCATCAAGAACGGTCTGTCGTTCTGGTGCGTGTCGGACAATCTGCGCAAGGGCGCGGCCTTGAACGCGGTGCAGATTGCCGAAGTTTTGGCGCGTGATTATTTGAAGAAGTAATTACATTCCCGCACTGCAATATAACCCCCGGCTGATAGACATCAGTCGGGGGTTTGCTTTTTGGGATATTGCGAAATGCAAAATTTCAATTGCAAAACAAATCGCTGAAAGGCTTTAATCACACTCGGAGCATTGTGCATACCATATTGTGTGTGCGGGGTATCTTAAGCATCTCAAATAAATCAGGCTTGGAGGCCGGTATGTCTGTTGGGAACGTAGCGGGTCGGGTCAGCGTTCGGACGCGCATTTATGCCGGCTTTGCTGTGGTGCTGGTGCTTCTGGTGGCTGTCGGGGCAATCGGAATCGGCAGCATTCGCCATGCTTTGAGCACGTTCGATATTTATTCCAACAGCGCCTCCGACGAGATCCGCATGCTGGGCATTGACCGCGATGTTGGTAATATGCGCCGCAACGTTCTTTCGTTCGCCACCAGCGGCGATCAAGGGGCTTTGACCAAGGTGCGGGACGGCATCACCCAGTTGAGGAAGACTTTGGCCGAGGCCAAGTCGGACGCTGGCCAGCCGGATTTGGCGGCCAAGATCGACGGGGCCAAAGTCGTTTTGGATCAATATTCGGTCAGCCTCGAAAAACTGGTGCAGTTCCGGCAGCGCCGCGACGCTGCGTTGGCTCTGATGATCGACGTCGGCAACAAGGCGGTGGACGGTTTGGCCGAAGTGGTCTCGAACGCCGAAGCCGACCAGGAATTCCATAGCGCCGTCTTGGCGGGGCGCGCCCAGAGCACCCTGCTGAACGCCCGCATCAATTTCTATCAGTTCCTGCTGAAGGGAGACCCCGCCGCCGCCGAGGCCGGGGCGAAGAAATTGGACGAAGTGGGACGGCTGCTTTCAGATCTGGCGGATCATCAAGGCGCCGGCGCCCGCAAAGACCGTACCCATGCGGTGGGAACGCTGGTGGCG
Organism: Candidatus Sulfotelmatobacter sp.; assembly: GCA_035538795.1. Lineage (GTDB taxonomy): Bacteria > Pseudomonadota > Alphaproteobacteria > Rhodospirillales > Magnetospirillaceae > JAJZGK01. Next base: position 153,993 of record DATLJS010000069.1, read on the forward strand.
GACTATTCCAAGGCGCTGCAGGAATTAACCTCGGCAGCCAACGACATCACCCAGATGGTGGCGGTGACGTTGCCGGCCCAGGCCGAGGATTTCGGCAAGATCAGCACCGAGGCCAATAGTCTGCAAAGCCAGATTCTGGCCGATACCATGAGCCAGTCGCAGGGCACTCTGAACTCTTCCAGCAATTCGGCTCTGACCCTGACCCTGGCGGCGGTGATCGCCGGCTTGGCCTTCGCCTTCTTCGTTGCCCGCAGCATCGTCGTGCCGGTCCGTTCCATGACCGACATCATGGGCTTGCTGGCCAGCGGCGATAAAACCGTGCTGGTTCCCGGTCTGGACAACCACGACGAGATCGGCGCCATGGCCCGCGCGGTTCAGGTCTTCAAGGAAAACGCCATCCGCGTGGAAAAGCTTCAGGCCGAGCAGGAAGAAATGAAGCGCCGGGCCGAGGCGGACCGCCGCGCCGTCATGCTGAAAATGGCCGACGATTTCGAATCCAACGTCAAGCATGTGGTGGACGCGGTGACGGCCGCCGCCACCCAGATGCAGTCCACGTCGCAGGCGATGGCTTCGGTGGCCGAGGAGGCAAGCCGCCAGTCGACCGCCGTGGCCGCCGCGTCCGAGCAGGCCGCCAACAACGTCCAGACGGTGGCGGCCGCCGCCGAGGAATTGTCGGCTTCCATCTCGGAGATCAGCCAGCAGGTGTCCCAGGCTTCCGACGTTTCCGCCGAGGCGGTGACCGTGGCCGATGTCGCCAACGGCGTCATGCACGGCTTGGACGAGGCCACCGCCCGTATCGGCGAAGTGGTCAACCTGATCAACGACATCGCTTCGCAGACCAATCTGCTGGCCCTGAACGCCACCATCGAAGCGGCGCGGGCCGGCGACGCCGGCAAGGGCTTCGCGGTGGTGGCCAACGAGGTCAAGCATCTGGCTAATCAGACCGCCAAGGCCACCGACGAAATTTCCGGGCAGATCGGCGCCGTGCAGGACTCCACCGGCAAGGCGGTGATCGCCATCGGCCAGATTACCACCATCATCAACCGCATCAGCGAAATCAATTCCACCATCGCCTCGGCGGTGGAGGAGCAGGGGGCGGCGACCCAGGAAATCGCCCGCAACGTCGATCAGGCGGCGGCCGGCACCCAGGAGGTGTCGTCCAACATCGTCGGTGTCAATCAGGCTGCCGGAGAAGCCGGAAAGGCCGCCAACGAGGTTCTGTCGGCGGCCGGAGAACTGGGACGCCAGGCCACTGAGTTGTCGCAGCAGGTCGACAGCTTCATCGCCACCATTCGCCGGGGTTAGAGCCGGCAACGTGCCGGGCGGCTGGTCAGAGGGGCCAGGCAAGACTGAGCAGAATGGCGGCGCCGAAGACCAGCAAGGCGCCGCCCGAGACGTGGTTCAGTTTTGTCATCCAGCCGTCGGTCAGCTTCGAGCGGATGGCTCCGGCCATGGCCGACAGCACCAGCCACCATAGGGTGGAGCCCGCGAACACGCCGAAAATCAGAACGCTGGCTTCGGCGGGCTTGTCGTTACCCAAGGCGCCGAAGGCGGCGAAAACGCCCATCGACGCCAGAATGGTCCCTGGATTGGACAAGGTGATGAGGAACGTCGAAATAAAATCGCGCAGCAGACCGGGGCCGCTTCCCGGCTCCGGCGCCAGTTTGGGTGGGGCGCGCCAGGTCATTGCCCCCAGCACCAGCAGGAAGATGCCGCCAACCACCCGCAGGATGGTGGCGTGCGCCAGCAGGAAGCCGCTGATGACTGTGATGCCAAGCCCGGCGACGGCGCCATAGAAGGTGTCGGCGAAGGCGGCTCCCAGCCCGGCGATGAAGGCGGCGTAGCGGCCATCGGCCAAGGCCCGGCGAATGCACAGAATCCCCACCGGGCCGACGGGCGCGGCCAAGGCGAAACCGATGGCCAGACCGCGCAGGAAATGAAACGACTGCATGAACTCCACTCGACTGTGGGCGCTCCAGTGATAGGCCAAGCGCCCGTCGCCGCAAAGGAAAAATCCACCGAACGGGCTTAACGGCCCTGGTTCATCATGGTGTTGACGGCCTGCTGGGCGATTTCGGGCATGGCGTTGCAGGACGGCGAGGCGACCTGGGTGGCGGGCGCTTTGCCGCGCCGTTCCTCGCCGTCCCAAGGCTTGGTGCGCCGACGGCGGTCGGGGCCGAAGAAATCGCCGCCGCTGATGAACGGCCGGGGCGTGTCCAAAATGGCGCGGATACGGCTCAACAACGCGCTGCCCGATAGGGGTTTGATGACAAATTCATTGACGCCGGCGTCGCGGGCGGCCAGCACCCGCTCCATGTCGGCCTGTCCGGTCATGACGATCACCGGCAAGAAGACGTTCGGGCTGTGCGTCGAGCGGCGGATGTGGCGGGTCAGTTGCAATCCGTCCATACCCTCCATTTCCCAGTCGGTGAGGACGATGTCGGGCACGGCTTCCCGCATGATGTTGAGGGCTTGCCGCCCGTTTTCGGCTTCGGCCGTCCGATTGACGCCGATGCTGCGCAGGATCACCTTCACCAGCTTGCGGACATGCTCGTTGTCGTCAACGATCAGAACGCTGAGCGCGTTCACAGGGTCGGTCATCGTTGATATCCCCATCCCAAATCCCATCGTTCTGGCACATGAGAGCCATTCGCGATGAGGACAAGAGGGATAGAACGAAGGTTTTAATCGACCGGCGCGACCGTGACGCCGCCGGGTGGCTGGATCAGGTCAGCCTGGGCCGCCACCAGGGCAAGCTCACGCTGTTTCAGCGACAAGGTCGTCTTCAGCAGGGCGAACAAGCCGCCGACGGTCTGTTCCAATGCCTTGGGCGGTTCGGCGCCTTTCAGCAGGTGCCCCAGGAACAGGGCGGCGAAAACGTCGCCGGCGCCGTTGGGGGCGATGGGAAAGTCCAGCAGCGGGGTCGAGGCCAGCCAGGCATGATCGGCGGAGACCAGCAATGTGCCGATGGTGCCCTCGGTCAGGGCGGGCGGGCGCAGGCTGGTGACGCAGACCAGACGCGGGCCGCGGCTGATCAGGCTGCGGGCGGCATCGACGGCGTCTTGCCGCGAGGCCACTTTGCGTTGGCTCAACAGTTCCAGCTCGAACTGGTTGGGCGTCAGAATGTCGGCGCGGGGCAGCAGGCGCTCGGCGAAGAAAGCTGGAATGTCGGGGCGCACGAAAATGCCGCGTCCCTCGTCTCCCATCACCGGGTCGCAGCAATAGAGCGCCTGTGGATTGGCGGTACGCAGGCGGGCCAGGGCGTCGAGAACCACTTCGCCGATGGAGGCGTCGCCCATATAGCCGGTCAGCAGGCCGTGGCAGCCGGGCAACGCGTTCCGTTCCTGGATGCCGTTCAGCAAATCCGACAGATGGGCGGCGGGAAAGACCTGTCCGGTCCAAACGCCGTAGCCGGTGTGGTTGGAGAACTGCACGGTGTTGATGGGCCAGACTTCATGGCCCAGTCGCTGCAGGGGAAAAACCGCCGCCGAATTGCCCACATGGCCGAACGCGACTGAAGACTGGATGGAAAGAATATTCATGTTTTCCGTCGAAATAAGATCGAAAGTTGCGCGGAGGCCTTGCCAGCCGCCGTATGCTCTTGCTAGTGTGCCGCACTGCAAAAATTCTCAAAGGGGAAATTGAGATCATGGCCACGACCGCCCGTCCGCGCCGCAGCGTGCTCTATATGCCCGGCTCCAACGCCCGCGCCTTGGACAAGGCCAAGACCTTGGCCGCCGACGGCCTGATCTTCGATCTGGAAGACGCCGTCGCGCCCGACGCCAAGGAAGAGGCCCGCCGTTTGGTGGTCGAGGCGGTGAAGGGCGGCGGTTATGGCCAGCGCGAGATTCTGGTGCGTTCCAACGGCCTCAACACGCCCTGGGGGCAAAGCGATCTGGCCGCCGCCGCCGCGTCGGGCGCCCATGCGGTGCTGTTGCCCAAGGTGGAAAGCGGCGACATGGTGCGCCAGGCCGAAGCCATCCTGACCGCCAACGGCGCCCCCGACGATCTGGCCATCTGGTGCATGATGGAAACCCCGCGCGGCATCCTGAAGGCGGAAGAAATCGCTGGAGCCAGCCCGCGCTTGGGGGGATTCGTCATGGGAACCTCGGATCTGGCCAAGGATCTGCATTGCTCCCATACCCGCGAGCGCCAGCCGATGATCACCTCGCTGGGGATTTGCCTGCTGGCGGCCCGCGCCTATGGTCTGGCGATCCTGGACGGCGTGCATCTGGACCTGAACGACGACGAAGGTTTCGCCTATTCCTGTCGGCAGGGCGTCGAACTGGGTTTCGACGGCAAGACCTTGATCCATCCCAAGACCATCGACGCCGCCAACCAGGCCTTCGCTCCCTCGGAGAAGGAGGTGGAATGGTCCCGCAAAATCATCGCCGCTCATGCCGCCGCCGCCGCCGCCGGTAAAGGGGTGGTCGTGGTCGACGGCCGTCTGGTGGAAAACCTGCATGTCGCCAACGCCCGCCGGGTCGTCGCCCTGGCCGAGCAGATTGCCGTGATGGCTGCCGAACTGAGCGCCTGAGGAGATCGCCATGAGTGTGACAAAGACCAATCCGGGCAACTATTTCGAAGACTTCCGCCTGGGCCAGGACATTCACCACGCCACGCCGCGCACTGTGACCCAGGGCGATCTGGCGCTGTATTGCGCCCTCTACGGTGGCCGCTTCGCCGTGCAGTCGTCCGACGAGTTTGCCCGCAAGGCCGGTTTCATTCAGGCGCCGGTGGACGATCTTCTCGCCTTCCATGTGGTGTTCGGCAAGACCGTCCCCGACATTTCGCTGAATGCCGTGGCCAATCTGGGTTATGCCGAAGGCCGTTTCGGCGTGCCGGTTTATCCCGGCGACACCCTGCGGGCGGTTTCCAAAGTGATCGGCCTGAAAGAAAACTCCAACCGTCAGACCGGTGTCGTCTATGTTCGCTCCACCGGCTACAACCAGCGGGACGAGATGGTGGTCGAATACGTCCGCTGGGTGATGGTGAGGAAGCGTAACCCGGACGCTCCGGTAGCCGAGGAGATCGTTCCCAAAACCGCCGACAAGGTGGACGCGGCCGATCTGATTCTGCCCGCCGGTTTGAATTTGGCGGGCTACGACTCGGTTCTCGCCGGTTCTCCGTATTTCTGGGACGACTACGAGGCTGGCGAATCCATCGACCATGTGGACGGCATGACCATCGAGGAAGCCGAACATATGTCGGCGACCCGTCTTTACCAGAATACCGCCAAGGTCCATTTCAACCAGCATACCGAAGGCCAGGGACGTTTCGGCCGCCGCCTGATCTATGGCGGCCACATCATCAGTCTGGCCCGGTCGCTGTCGTTCAACGGCCTGTCCAACGCCTTTAAGCTGGTGGCCATCAACGGCGGCCGTCACGTCGCGCCGACCTTTGCCGGCGACACCATCTATGCCTGGACCCGGGTCGAGGAGACGCTGGAGATTCCCGGACGCAAGGATGTGGGCGCCTTGCGCCTGCGGACCTTGGCCGCGAAAAATCAGGCCTGCGCCGGTTTTCCCTTCAAGCAGGAAGACGGCAAGGAATACGATCCCAGCATCGTGCTGGATTTCGACTACACGGTGCTGCTGCCGCGTAAGTAAATTGCGTCGGGACCGGGCAGAATCGTCATTCCATGCCCGGTCTTAGCGTTGACTCCATGCGGTTCAGCGGTTAAACCGAACCCGCATTGCCATAATAAGGTCCCGAGGGACAATCCTTGAGAGGCTCCCCATGACGTCGCGCACTAGGCCACTCTCTCCGCATCTGCAGATTTACCGCCTGCCCCTGCTGGCTTTGATGTCGATCACCCACCGCGCCACCGGCGTGGTCCTGTCGATCGGCCTCCTGCTGCTGGCTTATTGGTTGGCCGCGGCCGCTTACGGTCCCGCTGCTTATGCCACCGCCGCCGCTCTGATCGGTTCTCCGATCGGTTATCTCGTATTGTTCGGGTTTACCGTCGCCCTCTATTACCATCTCAGCAACGGCATCCGCCATCTGCTGTGGGATGCCGGCTGGGGCTTCGAGATTCCGCAGGCTTACAAGTCCGGTTATGTCGTGCTGGTGGCCACCGCCGCCCTGACCGTCGTGACCTGGGCCATCGGCCTTTCGATCTGAGGAGGAACGGATGTCCCTGCGTACTACGCTCGGCCGCGTGCGCGGCCACGGTTCGGCCAAGAACGGCACCGCTCAGGGCGCCATGCAGCGCCTGACTGCTTTGGCGCTGGTTCCCCTGTGCCTGTGGCTGGTGATCGCCCTGGTGTCCCATGTCGGCGCCAGCTATGAAACCATGCATGCTTGGCTGGTTTCGCCCTGCACCACCTCGCTGCTGCTGGTTCTGCTGGCCGTCGCCGCCGTCCATGCCCAGCTGGGCATTCAGATGGTGGTCGACGACTATGTGCATGGCTGCGCCAAGGCCTGGACCATGATCGCCGTCAAATTCGCCACGACCCTGGTGTGCGTTTACGCCGCCGTGTCGGTGCTGCGCGCCGCCTTTGCTGGAGTTTAAGTCCGATGGCTGCCTATAAGATCATTGACCACACCTATGACGTGGTGGTCGTCGGCGCCGGCGGCGCCGGCCTGCGCGCCACCCTGGGTATGGGTGCTGCCGGCTTCAAGACCGCCTGCGTGACCAAGGTTTTCCCGACCCGCAGCCACACCGTGGCGGCTCAGGGCGGCATTGGCGCTTCCCTCGGCAACATGGCCGAAGATAACTGGAAGTGGCATATGTACGACACCGTCAAGGGCTCCGACTGGCTCGGCGACCAAGACGCCATCGAATATATGTGCCGCGAGGCCGTTCCCGCTGTTTACGAACTGGAGCACTTCGGCGTGCCATTCTCGCGCACCGACGAGGGCAAGATTTATCAGCGTCCCTTCGGCGGCCATATGCGCAACTTCGGCGAAGCCCCGGTGCAGCGCGCCTGCGCCGCCGCCGACCGTACCGGCCACGCCATTCTGCATACGCTGTACTCGCAGTGCCTGAAGCACAATGCCGAGTTCTACGTGGAATATTTCGCCATCGACCTGATCATGGACCAGGACGGCAACTGCCGCGGCCTGGTCGCCCTGAACATGGACGACGGCTCGATCCATCGCTTCCGCGCCCACAAGGTGGTTCTGGCCACCGGCGGTTACGGCCGCGCCTACTTCTCCTGCACCTCGGCCCACACCTGCACCGGCGACGGCCATGGTCTGGTGTCCCGCGCCGGTCTGCCGCTGCAGGACATGGAGTTCGTGCAGTTCCATCCCACCGGCATCTACGGCTCCGGCTGTCTGATCACCGAGGGCGCCCGCGGCGAAGGCGGTTACGTCACCAACTCCGCCGGCGAACGCTTCATGGAGCGTTATGCCCCAACCGCCAAGGATCTGGCTTCGCGTGACGTCGTCTCCCGCGCCATGACCGTGGAAATCCGCGAAGGCCGCGGCGTCGGCAAGAACAACGACCACATTTATCTGCATCTGGAGCATCTGGGGGCCGAGACCCTGGAACTGCGCTTGCCGGGCATCTCCGAGACGGCGAAGATTTTCGCCGGCGTCGATGTCACCAAGGAGCCGATCCCGGTGCTGCCGACTGTCCACTACAACATGGGCGGCATTCCCACCAACATTCACGGCGAAGTCCTGCGTCCGACCAAGGACAACCCGGACGCCACCGTCGAAGGCTTGATGGCCATCGGCGAAGCGGCCTGCGTGTCGGTGCACGGCGCCAACCGCCTGGGCACCAACTCGCTGCTGGATATCGTGGTGTTCGGCCGTGCCGCCGCTCTGCGGGCTCAGGAAACCCTGAAGACCGGCGTCGCGCACAAGCCGCTGCCCGCCGATGCCGGCGAACTGGCCCTGTCGCGTCTGGACCGCGTCCGTCATGCCAACGGTTCTTTGAAGACCAGCGAAATCCGTCTGGCCATGCAGAAGACCATGCAGAGCGACGCCGCCGTGTTCCGCACCCAGTCGTCGCTTGAGGACGGCGTCAAGAAGATCGACGAGATTTACGATACCCTGCCCCAGTTGAAGATCGCCGATCGTTCGCTGGTGTGGAACTCGGATCTCATGGAGGCTCTGGAACTGGAGAACCTCCTCGACTGCGCCAAGGCGACCATCAATTCGGCGGAAGCCCGCAAGGAAAGCCGCGGCGCTCACGCCCGCGAAGACTTCTCCGAGCGCGATGACGCCAATTGGATGAAACACAGTCTGGCCTGGGTCGATTCCAAGGGTAAGGTCAGCCTGGACTACCGTCCGGTGCATACCTACACCCTGACCGACGAAATCCAGTACATCGAGCCCAAGGCGCGCGTCTACTAAGGCGCACCTCTAGAAGACAGAGGAACGATCATGGTTGAATTCGCGTTGCCCGCTAATTCGAAGGTCCAGCCGGGAAAGAGCCACAAGGCTCCGGCTGGTGCCAAGAAGGTTAAGAACTTCAAGGTCTACCGTTATGATCCCGACACCGGGGCCAATCCCCGTTGGGATACGTTCGAGATCGATCTGGACGATTGCGGTCCGATGGTTCTGGACGCCCTGCTGAAGATCAAGAACGAGATCGACAGCACTCTGACGCTGCGCCGCTCGTGCCGTGAAGGCATTTGCGGTTCCTGCGCCATGAACATCGACGGCACCAACACCTTGGCCTGCTTGAAGCCCATCGAGGACATCAAGGGAGAAGCGGTGATCTCGCCGTTGCCGCATATGCCGGTGGTGAAGGACTTGGTTCCCGATCTGTCGGTGCCCTATGCCCAGTTGGCGTCCATCAAGCCCTGGATGCAGACCCAGTCTCCCCAGCCGCCGGACCGCGAGGTGCTGCAAAGCCCCGAGGAGCGCGCCAAGCTGGATGGGCTGTGGGAATGCATCCTGTGCTTCTGCTGCCAGACGTCGTGCCCCAGCTACTGGTGGAACGGCGACCGCTATCTTGGCCCGGCGGTCCTGCTGCAGGCGGCCCGTTGGATTCACGATACCCGCGACGAGTTCCAGGGCGAACGCCTGGACGCTCTGGAAGATCCCTTCCGCCTGTATCGCTGCCACACCATCATGAACTGCACCAAGACCTGCCCGAAGGGGCTGAATCCGGCCAAGGCCATCGCCAGCATCAAGGAACTGCTGGCCGAGCGTCTGTAGCCGATTGGTGAGACCCAATGAAAAAGGCCGCCGGAGCGATCCGGCGGCCTTTTTTCATGGACCCTTCAGTAGGTCGTTTCGCTCTGCCGCAAAGGCGACTTCTTGTCGATGAGGGGCGGCGGCGTCTCGCCGGGGCGGGCGGCGCAATAAAAGGTGGAAATGTCCGGCGTGGTCCAGGTGCATTGGCTTTTCTGGGTCACCCACAGCTTGGCCGTGCGGTGATAGCGGTTGCAGGTCTGTTCGGCCAGGGCCGCCACCTCTTCGGGGGTGCTGCTGCTGGGGTCGAAACAGACACGCACTTCGCCCTGCTGATTCATGCGGTAGTCGGAATAGACGTACGGCTTTTCGGTGCAGGCGCCGAGCGAGGCGGCGACCAGCAGGGCAAGGCCGGCGAAAGCGGGGCGGGGCAGGCCGGAGCGGAATGGGGACGACATGGTTTCAGCCTCTCTTCGAACCTTCTCTGTTTAACGCAGCCTGTGGGCTTGAGAAAGAACCTTGTGCGGCCGACGGCTTTGCGCCACATAAGGGGGGATCTGTCTTTCGTTGTGCGTCTGCACATGGTTTGGCCTGGGCACGGGGGCCCTCAGGAGGGAAATATGGCGGAGAATAAGAAGTTTCGACTGGTGACGCGCAGCGACTTCGACGGCTTGGTCTGCGCCGTCCTGCTGAAGCACCTGGATATGATCGCCGACATCAAGTTCGTGCATCCCAAAGACATGCAGGACGGACTGATCGAGATTTCCAGCAACGACATCACGACGAACCTGCCTTATGTGGACGGAGTGCATCTGGCCTTCGACCATCATCTGTCCGAGACACTGCGCACCGGCCTGCACGACAACCACATCATCGAGGCCGACGCGCCTTCGGCCGCCCGCGTGGTCTATAACTATTACGGTGGCTGCAACGCTTTTCCGGAATTTTTCGATTCCATGATGGCCGCCGTCGACCAGGGAGATGCCGCCCGTTTCTCGCGGGCCGAAATTTTGCATCCGACCGGCTGGCCCTTGCTGAATTTCCTGATGGACGCCCGCACCGGCTTGGGGCGGTTCCGCGAGTTCCGCGTGTCCAACTATCAGCTGATGATGGACCTTATCGATTACTGCGCCACGCACCGCATTGACGAGATTCTTCAGCTTCCCGACGTCAAGGAACGGGTCGAGCTTTATTTCGAGCATGAGGAACTGTTCAAGGAACAGCTGCGCCGCTGCTCCTCAGTCCACAAAAATCTGGTGGTTCTCGATCTTCGGAACGAGGAAACCATCTATGTGGGCAACCGCTTCATGATTTACGCCCTGTACCCCGAATGCAACATTTCGATCCATGTGCTGTGGGGGCTGAAACAGCAGAACACCGTTTTCGCCTGCGGCAAGTCGATCCTGAACCGCACGTCGAAGACCAATGTCGGCCCGCTGATGCTGCAGTACGGCGGCGGCGGCCACGAGAACGCCGGCACCTGCCAGGTCGGCAACGACAAGTGGGAGGAAAGCCTGAACGAGCTGATCGCCAAGATCACCGCCGACGGCTAGCCGATAAGATGATTTTCCTGGGCAGGGCAAGAGGTTGTAAAACCTCCTGCCCGCTTGGCGCGGCAAAGGTTTAGCCTTAAAGTGTCGCGCGATGACACCGCTCGCCGCATATCGCGCCGCCCTTGCCGACGGCTCCATCCGACCGGATGTGGCCCAGGCTATGGCGGTGGAGAAATTCGAAAGCCTGCATAAGGCGCTTTCCTCTTATAAGCCCCAACAGGGCGAAAGCGGCTGGTTGGCCCGTTTCGGCATCGGTCAGAAAATGCCGGTCACGCTGCAATGGCAAGCCGGGGACTGCGTCAATTCCGCGCCTAAGCAGGGGCTGTATATTTACGGTGACGTCGGGCGCGGCAAGTCCATGCTGATGGACCTGTTCTTCGCGGCGGCGCCGGTGGATGCCAAGCTGCGGGTGCATTTCCACGAATTCATGCGCGACGTCCATGCCTCGATCCATCGCTGGCGTCAGGACAAAAGCCGCAAGGAGTCCGACCCGATCCCGCCGCTGGCGCGCGAAATTGCACGCAAATCCTGGCTGCTTTGCTTCGACGAACTACAGGTCAGCGATATCGGCGACGCCATGATCCTGGGCCGACTGTTCGATCAATTGTTCAGTCTCGGGGTGGTGGTGGTGACGACTTCCAACCGTCATCCCGACGACCTTTACAAAGACGGCCTTCAGCGAGAACGTTTTCTCCCCTTCATCGCCGAGATCAAAAGTCGCCTCGATGTGCTGGAACTGAATTCCGAGCGTGATTACCGCCTGGGCCGGAAAAGAGGGATGCGGGTCTATCACAGCCCGCTTTGTCCGGAATCCGATGCCGAACTGGTGCGGTGTTTCGGCAGGCTGACCGGCGGCGTGCCGGCGGCCGAGGATGAGATTCACGTCAACGGCCGCATCTGGACGGTGCCGAAAGCCGCCGACGGCGTGGCCTGGTTTCATTTCGACGATCTGTGCCGCAAGGCGCTGGGGGCGTCGGACTATCTGGAACTGGCGACTCTCTATCATACGGTCATCGTTTCCGGAGTGCCGACCCTGTCTCCAGCGAATCGCGATGCAGCCAAGCGTTTCGTCACGTTGATCGACGCTCTCTACGAGCACAAAGTGACCTTCGTCTGTTCGGCGGAAGCGCCGCCGCAAACCCTCTATCCATCGGGCGACGGAGCGTTCGAGTTCCAGCGCACCGTGAGTCGGCTGATGGAAATGCAATCGGCTGAATATCTGGGGCGCGAACATCTGACCTGACGCCTGCGCGACCCTGTCAGCCTATGGATTGGTCGGCAACCTGGCCTAAAGAGTAGTGGCAACCTACCCCGGGTAGGTATTCATTAGCGGAGTCAAAGCGTTAGCGGAAACGGCGTGCGAAAGAACCGTTAAGTACAGGGGAAATAACCGAATTTTTCGCAGGTTGGAGGGGGCTCAGGCAGCCCATTCCCCTTGCCCTGCAGCGGAAATCGCGCTACCAAAAGCCGCCCATTGGTTCATGCTGCGGCTAAACACGGCAGCAGTCTGTTCGACCCACCAAACCGTCCGAGAGGCAAATTCCCATGGCACGCAAAAAAATCGCTCTCGTTGGCGCCGGTAATATCGGCGGCACCCTGGCTCATCTGATCGGCCTGAAAGAGCTGGGCGACGTCGTCCTGTTCGACATCGCCGAAGGCATTCCGCAGGGCAAGGGCCTGGATATCGCCGAGTCCACTCCGGTCGAGGGCGTCAACGCCCGCTATGCCGGCGGCAACGACTACTCGGTCATCAAGGGTGCCGACGTCGTGATCGTCACCGCCGGCGTGCCGCGCAAGCCCGGCATGAGCCGCGACGATCTGATCGGCATCAACACCAAGGTCATGACCCAGGTCGGCCACGGCATTCGCGACAACTGCCCGAACGCTTTCGTCATCGTCATCACCAACCCGCTGGACGTGATGGTGTGGGTGCTGCAGCAGGCTTCCGGCCTGCCGGCCAACAAGGTCGTCGGCATGGCCGGCGTGCTGGACTCGGCCCGCTTCCGTCATTTCCTGGCTGAAGAATTCAACGTTTCGCCGGAAGACGTCACCGCCTTCGTGCTGGGCGGCCATGGCGACACCATGGTGCCGCTGCCCCGTTACTCCACCGTTGCCGGCATTCCGCTGCCGGATCTGGTGAAGATGGGCTGGACCACCCAGGAAAAGCTCGACCAGATCATTCAGCGCACCCGTGACGGCGGCGCCGAGATCGTCGGCCTGCTGAAGACCGGTTCGGCCTTCTACGCTCCGGCCGCTTCGGGCATCGCCATGGCCGAGGCCTATCTGAAGGACAAGAAGCGCGTTCTGCCCGTCGCTTCCTTGGTCAAAGCCGGCCAGTATGGTCAGAAGGATGACATCTATGTCGGCGTGCCGGTCGTGATCGGCGAAGGCGGCGTGGAGCGTCTTGTCGAAATCGAACTGAATGCAGAAGAACAGGCCGCGTTTGACAAGTCGGCCGACGCCGTTCGTACGCTCGTCAAGATCGCCAAAGAACTGCTGTAAAGCTCTGGGAGGCTTCACACATGAACATTCACGAATACCAAGCTAAAAAGCTGCTGTCGAAGTACGGCGTCGCTGTGCTTCGCGGCGGCGTCGCCTACACCCCGGCGGAAGCCGAACAGGTCGCCAAGGAACTGGGCGGCCCGGTGTGGGTGGTTAAGTCTCAGATCCATGCCGGCGGCCGCGGCAAGGGCAAGTTCAAGGGCAAGGAAAACGAAGGTGGCGGCGTGCGCGTCGTCAAGTCCGTCGACGATGTCCGCGACAATGCCGCCGCCATGCTGGGCCAGGTTCTGGTTACCCACCAGACCGGCCCCTCGGGCAAGGAAGTCAAGCGCCTCTATATCGAGGAAGGCTGCGACATCAAGCGCGAGCTGTATCTGGGCATGCTGATCGACCGCGCCACCAGCTGCGTCACCATCATGGCCTCGACCGAGGGCGGCATGGAGATCGAAGAGGTTGCGGCCAAGCATCCCGAAAAGATTCTGAAGGTCGCCATCGACCCCGTGCAGGGTTTCCAGCAGTACCACGGTCGGCAGATCGCCTTCGGCCTGGGCCTGGAAGGCAAGCAGATCGGGACCGCCGTCAAGTTCATCGGCGCCCTGTACAAGGCGTTCATGGATCTGGACTGCTCCATCGTCGAGATCAACCCGCTGGTCGTGACCGGTGCCGGTGACATCCTGGCCCTGGACGCGAAGGTCAACTTCGACGACAACGCTCTCTTCCGTCACACCGATATCGAAGAGCTGCGCGACGAATCGGAAGAAGATCCGTCCGAGTTGGAAGCCGCCCGCCACGCTTTGAATTACATCAAGCTGGATGGTCAGATCGGCTGCATGGTCAATGGCGCCGGCCTGGCCATGGCCACCATGGACATCATCAAGCTCTATGGCGCCGAGCCCGCCAACTTCCTCGACGTCGGCGGCGGCGCCACCAAGGAACGCGTCACCACCGCCTTCAAGCTGATCCTGTCGGACCCGAATGTCGAAGGCATTCTGGTCAACATCTTCGGCGGCATCATGCGTTGCGACGTCATCGCCGAAGGCGTTGTCGCCGCCGCTCGTGAAGTCAGCCTGAACGTTCCGCTGGTGGTTCGCCTGGAAGGCACCAACGTGGAACTCGGCAAGAAGATCATGGCTCAGTCGGGCCTGCCCATTATCGCCGCCGACAACCTGGCGGACGCCGCCGAAAAGGTGGTCAAGGCCGTGAAGGAGGCTGCATAACATGGCCGTTCTCGTTAACAGCAACACCAAGGTCATCTGCCAGGGCTTCACCGGCGCGCAGGGCACCTTCCACTCCGAGCAGGCCATTGCCTATGGCACCAAGATGGTCGGCGGCGTGACCCCCGGCAAGGGCGGTACCAAGCATCTCGACCTGCCGGTGTTCAACACCGTCGCCGAGGCCAAGCATGTGACCGGCTGCAACGCCAGCGTGATCTATGTCCCGCCGCCGTTCGCCGCCGACGCCATCCTGGAGGCCATCGACGCCGAGATCGAGCTGGCCGTCTGTATCACCGAAGGCATTCCGGTGGCTGACATGCTGGCCGTCAAGCGCGCCCTGCAGGGCTCTAAGACCCGCCTCATCGGTCCGAATTGCCCGGGTGTCATCACCCCCGGCGAGTGCAAGATCGGCATCATGCCCGGTCACATTCACCAGCGCGGCAAGATCGGCATCGTTTCCCGTTCGGGCACCCTGACCTATGAAGCCGTCGCGCAGACCACCGCCGCCGGCCTGGGTCAGACCACCTGCATCGGCATCGGCGGCGATCCCATCAACGGCACCAACTTCGTGGACAGCCTGGAAATGTTCCTGGCCGATCCGGAGACCCAGGCGATCATCATGATCGGCGAGATCGGCGGCGATGCCGAGGTGCAGGGCGCCGAACTGCTGAGGTCCTCGAAGGTGAAGAAGCCGACCGTCGGTTTCATCGCCGGCCGCACCGCTCCTCCGGGCCGCCGCATGGGTCATGCCGGCGCGGTGATCTCGGGCGGCAACGACACCGCCGACTTCAAGATCGAAGCCATGCGTTCGGCCGGCATCGCCGTTGCCGACAGCCCGGCTTCGCTCGGTACCACGATGTTGAAGCTGCTGAACGGTTGATCGGCGGCTGAGAGTACCAATTTAACAACGACATCCGCCGTCAGGCGGAGCAACATCAGGCCGTTCGCTTGAACGGCAACTAGGGAGAGGGCGCGGCGAGAGCCGCGCCCACCGCATCGGATGCAACAAAACCAGATGTCCTTCCTGACGGGGGCCAACGCCACCTACGTTTCCGAGCTCTATGCCCGCTTTGCCGAGGATCCGTCTTCGGTGGACGCCGGCTGGGCCGCGTTCTTCAACGAGCTGAACGAAGACGGCCGCGCCATTCTGGCCGAGCTTCGGGGCGCCCCCTGGAACAAGAACGCCAACAAGGTCATCGGCGCACCCGCCGAGGAGGTCCCTGCGGCCAAAAAGGACGGCAAGGGCGGCAAGCCCGCCGCCGCTGGCCCCTCGCCCGAGGAACTGCGCAAGGTCATCCTCGACTCGATCCGCGCCCTGATGATGGTTCGTGTCTATCGCGTGCGCGGTCATCTGGAAGCGTCGCTGGATCCGTTGGGGCTGCATACGCCCGAGCCGCACCCGGAACTGGATTACCGGACCTACGGCTTCGTCGAAGCGGATCTCGACCGTGAAATCTTCATCGACAACATGCTGGGGCTGGAAACGGCCACTCTGCGCACGATCATCCGCATCCTGCGCGAGACCTATTGCGGCCATATCGGCGTCGAGTTCATGCATATTCAGGATCCCGACCAGAAGAGCTGGATCCAGAAGCGCATCGAAAGCATCCACAACCACACCGAATTCACCGAGCGCGGCAAGAAGGCCATTCTGGAGCGTCTGACCGAGGCCGAGGGGTTGGAGCGCTTCCTGCAGATGAAGTACACCGGCACCAAGCGCTTCGGCCTTGAGGGCGGCGAGTCGGTCATCCCCGCTTTGGAACAGATCCTCAAGCGCGGCAGCCAGCTCGGGCTCGATGACGTGGTTCTGGGCATGGCCCACCGCGGCCGCCTGAACGTGCTGACCAATTTCCTGAAAAAGCCGTTTGCTGCTCTGTTTTCGGAATTCCAGGGCAATCCGGCCACCCGCGAGGATTTTCAGGGTTCCGGCGACGTAAAGTACCATCTGGGGACTTCGTCCGATCGTGATTTCGACGGCAACGTCGTGCATCTGTCCCTGACCGCCAATCCTTCCCACCTGGAAGTGGTCGACCCGGTGGTGCTGGGCAAGGTGCGCGCCAAGCAGACCCAGCGCGGCGACGTCGACCGCAGCGACGTCATGGGCATTCTGATCCACGGCGACGCGGCTTTCGCCGGTCAGGGCGTGGTCCACGAATGTTTCGCCATGAGCCAAATCAAGGGCTACACCACCGGCGGCACCGTCCACGTGGTGATCAACAACCAGATCGGCTTCACCACCGCGCCGCAATATTCCCGTTCAGGTCCATATTGCACCGACGTGGCGAAGATGGTTCAGGCTCCGATTTTCCACGTCAACGGCGACGATCCAGAAGCCGTGGTGCATGCCGCTCGCATCGCCACCGAATTCCGCCAGGAGTTCAAGGCCGACGTGGTCATCGATCTGGTGTGCTACCGCCGTCATGGTCACAACGAAAGCGACGAGCCGGCCTTCACCCAGCCGCTGATGTACCGCAAGATCGCGTCGCACCCGACCACCCGTCTGCTTTACGCTCAGAAGCTGATCGCGGAGAAGGTACTGACCGAAGAGGAAAGCACCCAGATGGTCGCCGACTTCCAAGCCCATCTGGAAGCCGACTTCGAAGCGGCCAAGTCCTATAAGGTCAACAAGGCCGACTGGCTCGAAGGCAAGTGGGCCGGTCTGGGTCTGCTGGACGACGAAGAAGAGATGCGCGACGAGCGCACCGATGTCTCTGCCGAGCTGTTGCAGGAAGTCGGCCAGGCCATTTCGAAGGTGCCGGAAGGCATCAACGTCAACCGCAAGATCGTCCGCCAGCTTGAGGCCAAGCAGCAGATGATGAAGACCGGCGAAGGCATCGATTGGGCCACCGCCGAGGCCTTGGCTTTCGGCACCCTGTGCGTCGAGAACACCCGCGTGCGTCTGTCCGGCCAGGATTGCGGCCGCGGCACCTTCTCGCAGCGCCATTCGGTGCTGGTCGATCAGGAAACCGAGGAGCGTTACGTTCCCCTGAACCACATCCGCGAAGGCCAGGCCCATTACGAGGTCATCGACTCGCTGCTGTCGGAAGAGGGCGTGCTGGGCTTCGAATACGGCTATTCGCTGTCGGAACCCAACGGCCTGACCATCTGGGAAGGCCAGTTCGGCGATTTCGCCAACGGCGCCCAGGTTATCATCGACCAGTTCATCTCGTCCGGCGAAGTGAAGTGGATGCGCATGTCCGGTCTGGTGATGCTGCTGCCCCACGGCTATGAAGGCCAGGGACCCGAACATAGTTCGGCCCGGTGGGAGCGTTATCTGCAGTTGTGCGGTGAGGACAACTGGCAGGTCTGCAACTTCACGTCTCCGGCCAACTATTTCCACGCCCTGCGCCGTCAGGTTCGCCGGAACTTCCGCAAGCCGCTGGTGGTGATGACTCCGAAGTCGCTGCTGCGCCATAAGCTGGCGGTCAGCAAGCTGGAAGAATTCGGCCCCGGTTCGCGCTTCCGCCGCGTTCTGCCCGAGACCGAAGCCTTGAAGGCCGACGATCAGATCCGCCGCGTCATCCTGTGCTCGGGCAAGGTCTATTACGACCTGTTCGAGGAACGGGCCAAGCGCGGTCTGGACGACGTCGCCATCGTGCGCGTCGAACAGATCTATCCGTGGCCGAAGGAAACGGTCATGAAGGAACTGGGCCGTTACGCCAACGCCGAAGTGGTGTGGTGCCAGGAAGAGCCCGCCAACATGGGCCCCTGGACTTTCGTGGACCGGCGCATCGAGTTCATTCTCGAGGAACTGGAGCACAAATCCCGCAAGCCCACCTATGTGGGCCGCAAGGCGGCGGCGTCTCCGGCCACCGGTCTCAACAAGAATCACGTGTATGAACAGGCCCTCTTGGTCGATCAGGCGCTGTCCGGCGCTCTGTTCACCCTGGCCCAGCCTTTCCGGCGGGTCACCAAGATGTCCAAGATGCAGACTCCGAAGTAAGGCGAGGCGAGGGAACACCCCATGAGCACGAACATCGTGGTGCCCACTCTGGGCGAATCCGTGACCGAGGCGACCATCGCCAAGTGGTTCAAAAATGTCGGCGACGCCGTTGCCGCCGATGAGCCGTTGGTCGAACTGGAAACCGACAAGGTCACCGTGGAAGTCCCGGCTCCGGCCGCCGGTACTTTGACCGACATCCTGGTCGCCGCCGGTGAAACCGTCGCCGTCGGCGCCATTCTCGGCGTTCTGGGCGCCGCCGGGGCCGCTCCGGCCAAGGCCAAGCCCGCCGCCGCCGCTCCGGCGGCTGCCCCTGTTGCCGCTCCGGCTCCCGCCGCCGCTTCGGCTGCCGGTCATCCGGCTCCGTCGGCCGCCAAGCTGATCGCCGACAACAATCTGAACGCCGCCGCCATTGCCGGTTCGGGCAAGGATGGACGTATCACCAAGGGTGACGTTCTGGGCGCCCTGGCCGCTCCGGCCGCCGCCGCTCCCGCGGCCCCGCGCGCCGAAGACCCGCGAGAGCAGCGCGTCAAGCTGACCCGCCTGCGCAAGACGATCGCTAACCGTCTGAAGGAAGCGCAGAATACCGCCGCCATGCTGACCACTTTCAACGAAGTGGACATGACGGCCCTGAACAGCCTGCGCGCCCAGTACAAGGACGCTTTTGAAAAGAAGCACGGCACCAAGCTGGGCTTCATGTCCTTCTTCGTGAAGGCCTGCGTCACCGCTCTGAAGGAATGGCCGGCGGTCAACGCCGAATTCACTCCGGAAGAGATCATCTACAAGAACTTCTACGACATCGGCGTCGCCGTCGGCACGCCGAACGGTCTGGTGGTTCCCGTGGTGCGCGACGCCGACAAGCTGTCTTTCGCCGGTGTCGAATCGGCGATCGCCGGTTACGGCAAGAAGGCCCGCGACGGCAAGCTGACCATGGACGAGATGACCGGCGGCACCTTCACCATCTCCAACGGCGGTGTCTACGGTTCGCTGATGAGCACGCCGATCCTGAATGCGCCGCAGTCGGCCATTCTCGGCATGCACAAGACCATGCTGCGTCCGATGGTGATGCCCGACGGCAAGATCGAGGCCCGTCCAATGATGTATCTGGCGCTGTCCTATGATCACCGCATCATCGACGGCCGCGAGGCGGTGTCGTTCCTGGTGCGCGTCAAGGAATGCATCGAGGATCCGCAGCGCATCCTGTTGGACATGTAATCTGAAACCGGCTCCTCCCCTTGCGGGAGGGGCCGATTTTCTCTGTGCAATGAAGAAATTCGTGGGGCTTCCATGAGCGAGAACACTTTTGACGTCGTCGTCATCGGCGGCGGTCCCGGCGGTTACGTCGCCGCCATCCGCGCCTCTCAACTGGGCCTGAAGGTCGCCTGCGTCGAAAAGCGCGGCTCCCTGGGCGGCACCTGCCTGAACGTCGGCTGTATTCCCTCGAAGGCGTTGCTGACGTCCTCGCACCATTACCAGGAAGTCAGCCATCACTTCGCCGAGCACGGCATCAAGGTCGGCAAGATCGAACTGGATTTGGCGGCCATGATGGCCCGCAAGGCCAAGGTGGTGGGCGACAATACCAAGGGTATCGAGTTCCTTTTCAAGAAGAACAAGGTCACCTATGTGATCGGCGCGGGCAAGATCGTTGCTCCCGGTCAAGTGGAGGCCACCGACAAGGACGGCAAGGTCACCAAGCTGACCGCCAAGAACATCGTCATCGCCACCGGCTCCGACGTCACGCCGCTGCCGGGCGTCGAAATCGACGAGAAGACCATCATTTCCTCGACCGGCGCTCTGGAGCTGTCGGCGGTGCCGAAGCATCTGGTGGTGATCGGCGCCGGCGTCATCGGCCTGGAACTGGGTTCGGTGTGGCGCCGCCTGGGCGCGGACGTCACCGTGGTCGAATTCCTCGACCGCGCCCTGCCGCTGCATGACGGCGAAATTTCCAAGCAGATGCAGCGCATCCTGGAAAAGCAGGGACTGAAGTTCAAGCTGTCCACCAAGGTCACCGGCGCCAAGGTCGCCAAAGGTAACGCCACTCTGACCCTGGAACCCGCTGCCGGCGGCGCTGCGGAAGAGCTGAAGGCCGACGCCGTGCTGGTGGCCATCGGCCGCCGTCCCTATACCGATGCCTTGGGCGCCAAGGAGGTTGGTGTCGGCATCGACAAGCGCGGTTTCATCGAGGTGGACAAGCACTTTCAGACCGCCGTCAAGGGTATCTTCGCCATCGGCGACGTCATCGGCGGCGCCATGCTGGCCCACAAGGCCGAGGAAGAAGGTGTCGCCCTGGCCGAGATTCTGGCCGGCCAGCATGGGCATGTGAACTACGACGCCATTCCCGGCGTGGTCTACACCTGGCCGGAAGTGGCCAATGTCGGCCAGACCGAGGAACAGCTGAAGGCTGCCGGCGTGGCTTACAAGGTCGGCAAGTTCCCCTTTACCGCCAACGGCCGTGCCCGCGCCATGGGCGACATCGACGGCTTCGTGAAGATTTTGGCCGATGCCAAGACCGACCGCGTGCTGGGAGCCCACATCATCGGGCCTTGTGCCGGCGACCTGATCGCCGAAGTGGTGCTGGGCATGGAGTTCGCGGCTGCCGCGGAAGACATCGCCCGCACCTGCCACGCCCACCCGGCCCTGGGTGAGGCGGTCAAGGAAGCCTGCCTGGCGGTCGACGGACGGGCGCTGCATATTTGATTTGCCGCCACAGGCCGGAACGTAGGAAAGTGCGGCAGCGATGCCGCACTTTCTTTTTTGGGGATGGCCCGACATGACCACGCAATTTTTGCTGACCTGCCTGCTGGTGGTGGTTTCGCCGGGGACCGGCGTGCTGTTCACCATTTCGGCCGGCTTGTCGCAGGGAAAAAAGGCCAGTCAGGTTGCGGCGTTCGGCTGCACGCTGGGAATCATCCCGCATCTGCTGGCGGCTATTTTCGGTGTGGCGGCCTTGCTGCACGCCAGCGCCCTGGCTTTCCAGACCCTGAAATATGCCGGCGTCGTTTATCTGCTGTATATGGCCTGGATGACCTTGCGGGACAAAAGCGCCTTTCAGCCGGACGAAACGCCGCGTCAGGACAAGGCCGCCGCCATCATCAGCCGCAGCATCCTGATTAATCTGCTGAATCCCAAGCTGTCGATTTTCTTTCTGGCCTTTCTGCCCCAGTTCATCGAGAACAACGATTCTCAGCCGATCCTGCACATGCTGGAACTCAGCGGCGTGTTCATGGTGATGAGCCAGGTGGTGTTCTCGATCTATGGCTGGTTCGCGGCTTCGGTGCGCGGCACCATCCACCGCCGTCCGGTGGTTCTGGCCTGGATGCGCCGCGGCTTCGCCAGCGCTTTCGCCCTGCTGGGCGTTCGGCTGGCTTTGACGGATTAAAGAATCATCGCAGCCGCATGACGTCCTGACGGGGCGGCGCCCCGTATAGACGGCTGTATTCCCGGCTGAATTGGGACGGGCTTTCATACCCGACCTGATGGCTGGCCGAAGCGGCGTCAAGCTGATGCACCAGCATCAAGCGCCGGGCTTCCTGAAGCCGCAACTGCTTCTGGTACTGAAGCGGGCTCATGGCGGTGATGGCCTTGAAGTGATGGTGCAGCGACGAACTGCTCATGTTCACCCGCCGGGCCAGATCGTCGATGCGCAAGGGACTGGTGAAATTCTCGCGCAGCCAGTCGATGGCGCGGCTGATCTGATGGGGCTGGCTGTCGGTCATGGCGATGCGGCGCAGGCGATGGCCCTGGTCGCCGGTCAGCAGACGATAAAGAATCTCCCGCTCCACCAGGGGATAGAGCATGGGAATGTCTTGCGGGCTGTCCAGCAGGCGGATCAAGCGGATGACCGCGTCCTGCAGCGAGGCCGGCAGGGGAGTGACCGACATCCCGCGCTCGTGACTGTCGGGCCAAGTCGGTTCGGGCAGGGGCTCGCTCAGCAAAGAGGCCATCAGCGGGCGGTTGAGAACCATGCTCGTGGAAAGATAGGGCTCGTCCGGGCTGGCCTTGGTGACGTTGCAGACTACCGGCAGATCGACCGCGTTCAGCAGGTAATTGCCGGGACCGTAATGATATGTCTCGTCGTTCAAGGTCGCCTGTTTGGCGCCCTGAACCACCAGGATCAGGCTGGGAGGGAAGACGCAATATTGCGGCTCGGTCGGGGCCGTCTGGCGGAAAAAATGCAAGGTGGGAATGGCGGTGGTCAATGCGCCATCCTTGCCGGTGAATCGTTCAATCAATCCGGCCAATTCGGCCTTGGTCTGTAACGGGGCTGCAGCACCTTTGTCCATGACTTGTCATCATTTCCATTGAGAAGGGCAGGCGTAACTCTAGCCCCGCCGCTTTCGCGGCGACAAAGCGAATCTGGAGATGACGGAGAATCATGCAAGAATTTTGCAGGATCGGGCTACCGCATGCGATCGGTGTGGGCGCACTCTTGGCCCCGTCATATTCTCGATCTCCTGGAGACAGTCATGAGCATGTCGGTTTACGGCTATGCCGCCCAGAACGCCACCACGCCGCTGGCCCCTCACCACTTTACCCGCCGTGATCCCCGTCCCAACGACGTGGTGATCGACATCCTGTATTGCGGCGTCTGTCATTCCGATCTGCACCAGGCTCGCAACGACTGGGGCAACAGCATCTATCCGATGGTTCCGGGGCACGAAATCATCGGCCGCATCTCCCATGTCGGGCCGGAGGCGGGCGATTTTAAGATCGGCGATCTGGTGGGTGTCGGCTGTATGGTCGATTCCTGTCAGCATTGCGAGCCGTGCGAACATGGCTTGGAGCAATATTGCATCGAAGGCCCGACCCTGACCTATAACGGCCTGGATCGTCACGATCACCTGCCGACCTTCGGCGGCTATTCGGAAAAGATCGTGTCCTCCGGCAAGTTCGTGGTGAAGATTCCCGACGGTCTGGATCCCAAGACCGCGGCGCCGCTGCTGTGCGCCGGCATCACCACCTATTCGCCGCTGCGTCACTGGAAAGTCGGGCCGGGCATGAAGGTGGCGGTGGTCGGCCTGGGCGGCTTGGGCCATATGGGCCTGAAGCTCGCCAAGGCCATGGGCGCCGAGGTCACCTTGTTCACCCGTTCTCCGGGTAAGGAAGCCGAGGCCCGCCGTCTGGGGGCCGACCACGTGGTGCTGTCCACCGACCCGGCACAGATGCAGGCGGTGTCGGGCAAGTTCGAGCTGATCCTGGACACGGTGCCGAATCAGCACGACCTGAACCCCTACGTCATGAGCCTGCGTCTGGACGGTACTTTGGTGCTGGTCGGGCTGATCGGGGCGTTGGAGCCGACCTTGAGCACCGTGCCGCTGATCCTGGGCCGCCGTTCGGTGGTGGGGTCGGCCATCGGTGGCATCGCCGAAACCCAGGAGATGCTCGATTTTTGCGCCAAGACCGGCGTGACCTGCGATATCGAGATGCTCGATATCAAGAACATCAACGAGGCTTACGAGCGGATGCAAAAAAGCGATGTGCGCTATCGTTTCGTCATCGATATCGCCACTCTGAAGGACTGATCGGAAAAACATCGGCATGCCGGCCCCGGTCGCGGGGCCGGCATGGCTTCTCAGGCATTGGGCAGCAGGCGGCGGAGATTGCCGGGCAGGCGGCTCAGAACGAACATCCGGGTGTTGTGCCAGAAAGCGGACAGAACGGTCAGGGCGGTGCCGACGATCAGGGCGGTGACCGCCAGGCCTTCGCTGATGGAAGCGTTCTGGCTGACCAAATGACTCAGGGCGTAGATGACGTAGGCCAAGGCCGAAACCAGCAGCGCCCGGCGGTCGACCAGCACGGCGACAAGGCCCAAGGCCAGATAGAGGGCGATGGCGCTGGCGGTGTGCAGAACGGTCGGGTTGGTTTCCCCCAGCAATCCCAGCGACCAGAAGGCGGGATGCACGATCAGCGGCGCGGCTAAAAGATGCAGCCAGAACGCCACGTCCGAGCGGCGGGTGACTCGCGCCCGGTCGCTGGAATCCCAGCGGACGGCCATGGCGAAAGTGGCCAGTCCCGCCATGAGCAGCGTCGGTCTGCCCCATTGGGGAAAGAAGTCGGGAACCAAGGCCGACAGCCCGGCGACGATGACGGCGATGGCGGCGCCGGTGCCTGCCGCCACGGTAATGGGAACGCGGAAGCGCCACCAATGCAGTCCGGCCCCGAACGCTGCCGCGCCGGCGCTGGCGGCCAGAACCATCTGGCCCATGGCGGGGCTGTCTCCCTGGCTGGTCAGCAGCGACCCGGCGACGCCATACAGCGAAGTGACGAACGTCAGCAGCAGGATGATGCTGGGCAGGGCCATCCGCCGGTTGCGAGTGAAGAATTCGGCCAGCGCCCAACTGGCGGCGACGACGCCCAGACTGCCCAGGACTGGCGACAGACGGTGGCCCAGATAGCCCAGGGGCCACAGGATCAAGGCGCAGGCGATGGACACGAAAATGTCGTTGAAGCCGGTCAACAGGCGGAAATGTTCTTCATCCACCGCCGATGTGGCCCGGCGCTTGGCGATGAAGGCGCGGAAAGCCGCCACCGATTCCTCGGTCAGCACGCCTGCGGTCACCGCTGCGGAAAGGTCGCCCTCACTGTACATGTCTGATGCTCCTGAATACCTGGCGAGTGAAGCGCTTATACCTTTGCTTTGGCAATAGATTATCTTCGTCCTTGCGCCTCGACATTCCGCCGGGGCGTCTCTATTTTTCCATCAAGACCCTTGAGCCGAGTCCCGTCCATTGCCGCCTGCCGCTCCTCCGTCCGCCTCGACGCTGCGACCTGTGCTGACCCTTTGCGGCGGCTTGGGATTGAGCTTGATCGGCGTCTTTGCCTTCCCGGCCCTGGTGCCGGTGCTGAAGGGCGAATGGGCGCTGACCAACGTGCAGGCCGGGTGGATCGCCGGCATCTATTTTCTGGGTTATGCCCTGGCGGTGCCGGTTCTCAGCAGCCTGACCGACCGCATCGACGCCAAGCTGGTGTTCCTCGGCGGCATTCTGACCTGTCTGCTTTCCTCGGCCGGGTTCGCCCTGTGGGCCGAAGGAGCCGCCAGCGCCATGGTTTTCCGCTTCTTCGGCGGGGTCGGTCTGGCGGGCATCTACATGCCGGGGCTGAAAGCTTTGGTGGACCGGGTGCAGGGGCCGGGGCAGGCGCGCGCCATGTCCTATTACACGGCCTGTTTCTCCCTGGGCACCATGCTGTCCTTTGCCGTCACCGGCGAGGCCGAACTGATTGTCGGTTGGCGCGGAGCCTTCTGGCTGGCGGCAGGTTGCGGTTTGGTGGCGGCGGTTCTGGGGTTGGCTCTGAACGGCGTTAAGCCCGTGCGCGGAGGAGAACCCGGCAAGCTGCTGGATTTCGCTCCGGTCCTGAAGAACCGCGCCGCCATGGGCTATGTTTTGGGCTATGTCTGCCATATGTGGGAACTGTTCACGGTGCGCGCCTGGATCGTCGCCTTTCTGGTGTTCGCGCAGGGACAGGCCGGAGCCCAGGCCGGCTGGTCTCCGACCACGGTCGCCACCATCAGTTCGGCCATGGCCATGGCCGCCAGCATCGGCGGAGCCGATCTGGCCATCCGTTTCGACCGGCGTAAATTGTGCGCCGCCGCCATGATCGCTTCGGGAGGCACGGGGCTGCTTCTGGGCTTCTCCGCCTGGTCCTATGCCGCCGCCTGCATCGCCTCGGTGCTCTATACCGGGCTGGTCCAATTGGACTCCGCCGCTCTGACCACCGGAGCCATGATGGCCGCCGAGCCGGAACGGCGGGGGGCGACGGTCGCCCTGCATTCCCTGCTGGGGTTCGGCGCCGCCTTTTTTGGGCCGCTGCTTCAGGGCGCCATCCTGGACGCCACCGGCCATGGTCGCACCGTCACCTCTTGGGCCGTCGCCTTCGCCGTCATGGGCGGCATCGGCCTGCTGGGGCCATTGGCCTTGCGTTGGGGGCGGGCGGCAAGATGAGAACGCCCCACGGCATCAGCCGCCATAGCCGCATGCGCCAGCGCAAGGTGATTCTACGCCGCGTTTCGCTGGTGGGGTCGGGCGCGTCCCTGATCCTGCTGGGAATCGTCTCGGTGCCGTCGCCAGTGCCCATCGGCTTCGTATTGTTCGCCATGGGGCTGTTCATGATGGCCAAGGGGTCGCGTACCGCCCGGCGTTCGATCAAGCATTTGCGTCGCCGCGTCCCTTTGTTCTCGCGCGGGCTCAATCATGCCAAGCATCGCCTGCCGTCCCAGATGCGCGACTTCATCGAGAAGAGCGATCCCGAGGCGTAAGCCCGCGGCCCGGGCGCGGATTGCCCGTCAGCCGTCCTTGCGGGCTCTGGGGTGGGCGTCCTGATAGACGGCGGTCAGGCGGGCGGCGTCGACGTCGGTATAACGCTGGGTGGTGCTCAGCGAGGCGTGGCCCAGCAATTCCTGGATGGTGCGCAGATCGCCGCCGCCGGCCAGCAGGTGGGTGGCGAAGGAATGGCGTAGGGCATGGGGGGTGGCGGTTTCCGGCAAGCCC
The DNA here is from genome assembly GCA_035538795.1 of Candidatus Sulfotelmatobacter sp. Classification (GTDB taxonomy): domain Bacteria; phylum Pseudomonadota; class Alphaproteobacteria; order Rhodospirillales; family Magnetospirillaceae; genus JAJZGK01. The sequence continues at coordinate 180,781 of DATLJS010000069.1, forward strand.
AGCAGACCGCGCAGGCGGCGCACCTGCCGCTGCACGACGCCGGGATTGAGGCGTCTGCCCCGGGCGCCGACGAACAGCGGAAAATCACTTCCGCCCTTCCATGGGCATTGGCCGAGATAATCGTCCACTGCCTCGACCACGGCGGGCAGCAGGGGAACCAGACGTTGTTTATTGCCCTTGCCGGTGATGACCATGACCTCGCCTTTGGGGCGCTGGCCGCGATTCAGGCCCAGCGCCTCGCCCAGGCGCAGGCCGCAGCCATAGAGCAAGGTCAGCAGGGCCATGTCGCGGGCGGCCATCCAGGGTTCGTCCTGCAACTCGGCGGCGGACGACAGGGCGGCCAGGGCGTCGTCGGAACTGAGTGGCTTGGGAATGGAGCGGGGCGGTCGGGGAGACCGCACGGCGCCCAGGGCGGCGTTGTGGGCCAATCCGTTGCGGTCGAGATAGCGGAAGAAACTGCGCAAGGACGACATGGTACGGGCCATGGAGGTGCGCCCCAATCCTTCGCCGCCGCGTCGGGCCATGAAACTGCGGAAATCGGCGGGGGACAATTTGGACAGATCGTCCAGTTCCGCTTCGCCGCCCAGATGTTCCATCAGAAACGACAGAAACGCCGACAGGTCGCGGGAATAGCCGTCCAGGGTATGGGCCGAGGCGCGACGCTCCTCGGCGAGCCAGGCCCGCCAGGAATCGACGGCGGCCCTCAGGCGAGGGCCACCGAGAAAGGGAATCAGACCTGCGGCCACCAGCGCGACACGCAGTCCTCCAGCACGCGGGCGACGAACGAGAGAAGCTCGGTGCCCTGGCTGGATTGGAAAGTCCGTTCGTTGCGCGACCCCAGAGCCAGCAGGCCGGGCGGGCAGCCGGCGGGGTCCAGGCGCACCAGGGCGAACGAAGTCACTAGGCTGGCGGCGTCGCCGAAGATCACCGGGTCGCCCGAGGTGTTACCGCGCAGCATCACTTCGTTGGGGCCGATCACCTGATCCAACAGGCCGGGCGGCAGCGGCATGATGCCGGGCAGAATGGCGGCGTGCTCGCCGGTCTCGAAGCCCAGGCAGCAGACGTCCACGTCCAGCAGCGCCGGATAGTCCTCAGTCATGATCTGGGCCAGCCCTTCCATGTCGGCGGCGTCCAGCGTGGTCAGGACCGCCTCGATGGTGCGGCTTTGCACCGACATGTTGCTGCGCGAGGTGGTGATCAGATGTTCGGCGCAGCCGCGCATCTGGTCCAACTCGTCGTGCAGGCGGCTGATCATGTATTGCTGCAGGTCCACCACCGGCCCGCCGTCGAAACGGGTCGGCGGAGCCATCTTGGCGATCAGCTCGGGATGGCGGGAGAGGAATTCGGGATGATCCTTGAGGAAGGTCACCACCTGATCCTCGGTTACGGCCTGCGCCCGGCCTTCGGCTGTGGATTCGCCACTCTTCGCCATGACGCTCAGTCCTCCAGAATCGATTGGCCGGTCTTGCGCCAGTCTTCCATGAAGGCGGCCAGACCCTTGTCGGTCAGCGGATGCTCGTAAAGCTGACGCAGCACCTTCGGCGGGATGGTCGCCACGTGGGCGCCCAGCTTGGCGGCGTCGACCACATGCATGGGATGGCGGATCGAGGCCACCAGCACTTCGGTCTGCAACAGCGGATATTGGTCATAGATGCCGACGATGTCGCCGATCAGTTCCATGCCGTCCTGGCCGATGTCGTCCAGACGGCCGACGAAGGGAGAGATGAAGGCGGCGCCGGCCTTGGCGGCCAGCAGAGCCTGGGCGGCCGAGAAGCACAGGGTGACATTGACCATGGTGCCTTCGTCGGACAGGGCCTTGCAGGTCTTCAGGCCGTCGACCGTCAGTGGCACCTTGACCGCGACGTTGTCGGCGATGCGGGCCAGCCTGCGGCCTTCCTTCAGCATGGTGGCGAAGTCGGTGGCGGCCACTTCGGCGCTGACCGGACCCGAGACGACGCTGCAGATTTCCGCCACCACGTCCAGGAATTTGCGGCCGCTCTTGGCGATCAGCGACGGATTGGTGGTGACGCCGTCCACTAGGCCGGTGGCGGCCAGATCGCGGATTTCGGCGATGTCGGCGGTGTCGATGAAGAACTTCATGGTCGGGTCTGCTTTCCGGGCTTTGCGGACAAATCTTTTGTCCTCGCCGCTGGCGGCCCGGCGGCGAGGCGGCTAGAGTGTAGACCATGCTCTCGTCCGAAGCCAATTCCCAAGCGTGCGACATTAATAAGTCGCCCCAGCCCTTTGCGGCGGGGCGGCGGGTGGCCGTCTTGCTGCCTCTGCCGCTGGCCGGAGCCTATGATTATGTGGTGGGCGACGGAATGGAGCTGCATCCCGGCGATTTCGTGCGGGTGCCGCTGGGGGGGCGGCGCGCCGTCGGCGTGGTGTGGGGCGCGGGGGTCGGGGACGTTGCCGCCGCCAAATGCCGGGCGGTGCTGGAGCGTCTGGACGTGCCGCCGCTGCCCGAGCCGTCGCGCAGGCTGGTGGATTGGGTGGCGGGCTATACCCTGTCGGCTCCAGGCGCGGTGCTGAAGATGTGCATGAGCGTGCCGTCCGCCTTGGAGCCGCCGCCGAAGTCTCCCGTCGGTTACGTGGCGGCGGCGGAGCGTCCGGATGGACTGAAGATGACCGAGGCGCGGATTCGCGTGCTGGAAGCCGCCTGGGCTCCGCACCAGGCGGCGGACCTGGCCCGGCTGGCCGGAGTCAGTCCGGCGGTGATCAAGGGATTGGCCGACGCCAAGGCTCTGCTGCCGGTGCCGCTGCCCCGCTTCAAGCCGCCCGCCGATCCCGATTGGAAGCGGGCCGGCCCCACCTTGTCGGAAGAACAGGCCGAGGTGGCAAGGCAGATGCGGGCCTCGGTGGGAGCGGGGTTCGAGGTGACTTTGCTGGAAGGCGTTACCGGCTCAGGCAAAACAGAAGTATATTTCGAGGCGGTGGCCGAAGCCCTGGAACAGGGAAAGCAGGTTCTCGTGCTGTTGCCGGAAATCGCCTTGTCGGCGCAATGGCTGGAGCGTTTCGCCCGGCGTTTCGGCACGAAACCCCTGGAATGGCATTCCGACTTGTCCGACACGGCCCGGCGCGAGACGTGGAAGGCGGTGGCCGACGGCCGCGCCCGTGTGGTCGTCGGGGCGCGTTCGGCGCTGTTCCTGCCCTATCCCGAATTGGGGCTGATCGTGGTGGACGAAGAGCACGACGCCTCGTTCAAGCAGGAAGAGGGCGTCATCTACCATGCCCGCGACATGGCGGTGGTCCGGGCCAGGGTCGGAGCCGTGCCCATCGTCTTGGCGTCGGCCACGCCGTCATTGGAAACCCAGGCCAACGTCCAGGCGGGGCGTTATCGTAAGCTGCATCTGCCCAACCGCCACGGCGGCGCGGAACTGCCGGATCTGGTCTTAGTGGACTTGCGCCGTTATCCGCCGCCCCGCCGCAGTTGGCTGTCGCCGGTTCTGGTGACCGCGGTCCAGGAAACCCTGACGGCCGGAGAGCAGGTTCTGCTGTTCCTCAATCGCCGGGGCTACGCGCCGCTGACTTTGTGCAACAGCTGCGGCCATCGCCTGCAATGCCCCCATTGCACCGCCTGGCTGGTGGAGCATCGGGCTCAGGGCAAGCTGCAATGCCATCATTGCGGCTATTGGTCAGCCTTGCCCGAACGCTGTCCGTCCTGCGACGCCGAGGACAGTTTCCGCGCCTGCGGTCCCGGCGTCGAGCGGCTGGCCGAGGAGGTCGAGGCGAAGTTTCCCGACGCCCGTGTGGCGGTGATGGCCTCGGACACCTTGAGCGGCCCCAGCGCCGCCGCCGAAATGGTCGATCGCATGGCCCGGCGCGAGATAGACCTGCTGATCGGCACCCAGGTGGTGGCCAAGGGGCACCATTTTCCCTTGCTGACCCTGGTGGGGGTGGTGGATGCCGATCTGGGGCTGGCCGGCGGCGACTTGCGGGCGGCGGAACGAACCTTCCAGTTGCTCAATCAGGTCGCCGGCCGCGCCGGCCGCGCCGAACATCCCGGCCGGGTGCTGCTGCAAACCTATCAGCCCGATCATCCGGTGATGGGGGCGCTGATCAGCGGCGACGGCGGGAAATTCTACGCCGAGGAAGCGCGGGCCCGCTCCGACGTTGGCATGCCCCCGTATGGCAAGCTGGTGGCGCTGATCATTTCCGGTGAAGATGCCGCCATGGTGGACAAGGCGGCGACGCTGGTCGCCCGCTGCGCGCCGCAAGGCGAGGGAATCATGGTGCTGGGACCTGCTCCGGCGCCTCTGGCGCTGTTGCGGGGCAAGCACCGCCGAAGGTTGCTTTTTCGCGCCCCGCGCCCCGTTGCCGTGCAGGCCATGCTCAAGGATTGGCTGGCTCCGCTGAATCTGCCGAAGGGGGTCCGGGTCCAGATCGACGTCGATCCTTATTCCTTCACATGAGGGCGGGTGGGAAACCGCATTCGGGCCGCCTGATAAGTCCACACGAAAAACGCGGTCTTCAGGGCTTTTTTGGCCCGAGTCGTCTTGCATGAGGGGGCTCGATATGCTAGTTAACCCACGCACCGCAGGCAGACCTGCTCAGCGGATGCCAAAAATTTGTTTAGTTTCAAAGTGTTTTCATAAAAGCCCGCGTTCGTATCGGCAATCTTAAGGGACTGTCCAAGTGTCATCGGAAGCCAATGGCGCGATCGCCGACCGTTACTCCGCCGCTCTGTTCGAGCTTGCCGAACAGCAGTCCGCTCTGGACGCTGTCGCCGCGGATCTGAAAACCCTCAAGGCCATGGTGGCTGAAAGCCCCGACCTGCGCCGTCTGCTGCGCAGCCCGGTGGTCAGCCGCCGGGACCAGCAAAAAGCGGTGGGCGTGCTCGCCGTCAAGGCTGGGTTCAACGGCCTTACCCAGAAATTCCTTGGGTTGGTGGCGCAAAACCGCCGACTCTTCGCGCTGGACGGCGTGATCGAGGCTTACCTGAACCGTCTGGCCGCCAAGCGCGGCGAAGTGACGGCGACGGTTTCCTCCGCCGTCGCGCTCAACGAAACCCAGGTCGGCGCCATCAGCGCCGCCCTGAAGAAGGTCGTCGGCAGCAATGTCACCTTGGACCTGTCTGTTGATCCGGCTCTGCTTGGCGGGCTTGTGGTCAAGGTCGGTTCCCGTATGGTGGATGGCTCGCTCAGGACCAAGCTGCAACATCTTCAGCTCGCTATGAAAGGGGTCGGGTGATGGAAATCCGCGCCGCGGAAATCTCCGCTATCCTCAAGGAACAGATCGCCAGTTTCGGCACCGAGGCAGAAGTCGCCGAGGTGGGTCAGGTTCTCTCCGTCGGTGACGGTATCGCCCGCGTCTATGGTCTGGACAAGGTTCAGGCCGGTGAGTTGGTCGAATTCCCCGGCGGCATCAAGGGCATGGCCCTGAACCTGGAAACCGACAATGTCGGCGTCGTGATTTTCGGCGACGACCGCACCATTAAGGAAGGCGACACTGTCAAGCGGACCGGCGCCATCGTCGATGTTCCGGTGGGCAAGGGCCTGCTGGGCCGCGTCGTCGACGCTCTGGGCAACCCGATCGACGGCAAGGGTCCGATCCAGGCCGACAAGCGCGCTCGCGTTGACGTCAAGGCTCCCGGCATCATTCCCCGTAAGTCGGTGCACGAGCCGATGTCGACCGGCATCAAGGCCATCGACGCTCTGATCCCCGTCGGCCGCGGCCAGCGTGAACTGGTGATCGGTGACCGTCAGACCGGCAAGACCGCCATTCTGATCGACACCATCATCAATCAGAAGAAGATCAACCAGGGCAACGACGAGTCGCAGAAGCTTTACTGCATCTACGTCGCCATCGGTCAGAAGCGTTCGACCGTCGCCCAGCTGGTCAAGACCCTGACGGACAACGGCGCCATGGAATATTCCATCGTCGTCGCCGCCACCGCTTCCGAACCCGCTCCGCTGCAGTTCCTGGCTCCTTACGCCGGTTGCGCCATGGGCGAGTTCTTCCGCGACAACGGCATGCATGCCCTGATCGTCTATGACGATCTGTCCAAGCAGGCCGTCGCTTACCGTCAGATGTCGCTGCTGCTGCGCCGTCCGCCGGGCCGCGAAGCCTATCCGGGCGACGTGTTCTACCTGCACTCCCGTCTGCTGGAGCGCGCCGCCAAGTTGGGCGACGCCCATGGCGCCGGTTCGCTGACCGCCCTGCCGGTGATCGAAACCCAGGGCAACGACGTCTCGGCCTTCATTCCGACCAACGTGATTTCCATCACCGATGGCCAGATATTCCTGGAAACCGAACTGTTCTATAAGGGCATCCGCCCCGCCGTGAACGTCGGTCTGTCGGTGTCGCGCGTCGGCTCCGCCGCCCAGATCAAGGCGATGAAGCAGGTTGCCGGCTCGATCAAGCTGGAATTGGCTCAGTATCGTGAAATGGCCGCCTTCGCCCAGTTCGCCTCGGATCTCGATCCGGCGACCCAGAAGCTGTTGAACCGCGGCGCCCGCCTGACCGAGCTGCTGAAGCAGCCCCAGTTCTCGCCGCTGTCCACCGAGGAAGAGGTCATCTCGATCTACGCCGGCGTGCGTGGTTACCTGGACAAGCTGCCCGTCGGCGACGTCGGCCGCTTCGAGTCCTCGTTGCTGTCGGAACTGAAGGCCAAGCAGCCGGAAATTCTGCAGGCGATCGTCACCGAGAAGGCCATCAGCGCTGCGACCGAGGAAAAGCTCAAGGCTTTCCTGGACGCTTTCGCCAAGACCTTCGCTTAAGAGCGGGAAGCCAGGCAGATGCCCAGCCTCAAGGACCTACGGCTACGGATCGTCAGCGTCAAATCGACGCGGAAGATCACGTCTGCCATGAAGATGGTCGCGGCGTCGAAGTTGCGCCGCGCCCAGTCTTCGGCCGAAGCGGCTCGTCCGTACGCCGAACGCATGGAACGGATGCTGGGCGCCTTGGCCTCCAGCCTCGCCGGCCAGTCGGGTGCGCCCAAGCTGCTGTCCGGAACCGGCAAGGACGATGTCCATCTGGTGGTCGTGACCACCTCGGACCGCGGCCTGTGCGGCGGTTTCAACGGCTCCATCGTTCGCAACGTCCGCCTTTTGGTCGCTGAACTGCAGGCCAAGGGCAAGACCGTCAAGCTGATCACCGTGGGCCGCAAGGGTCGCGACCAGCTGCGCCGCGAATTCGGCCACCTGTACGTGGAAACTTATGAAGGCATCGGCCGCAAGGGCGTGACTTTCTCCGAAGCCGACAACATCGCGGACAAGATCACCGCCATGTTCGAAGCCGGGGAATTCGACGTCTGCACCGTTGTCTACAACCGCTTCCAGTCGGCGATCGCCCAGGTGGTGACCCGCCAGCAGCTGGTTCCCTTCCCGGTGCCGGAAGTGAAGGACGACGCCGATCCGTCGGACAAAGCCCTTTACGAATTCGAGCCGTCGGAGGAAGCCATTCTGGCCGATCTGCTGCCGCGCAATCTGGCGGTGCAGATTTTCCGTTCGCTGCTTGAAAGCAACGCCTCGGAGCAGGGCGCGCGCATGACGGCCATGGATAATGCCACGCGCAACGCCGGCGACATGATCAACAGCCTGACCATCCGCTACAACCGTAGCCGTCAGGCCCAGATCACCAAGGAACTCATCGAAATCATTTCCGGCGCCGAAGCGCTGTGACGGTCCATCAGGAGCACGCTCTTATGACGAAGAACAATGTCGGCACCATCACCCAGGTTCTGGGCGCTGTCGTGGACGTGCGCTTCGACGCCGAACTGCCCGCCATCCTCTCGGCTCTGCACACCGAGAACCAGGGCAAGACCCTGGTGCTGGAAGTGGCTCAGCATCTCGGCGAGAACGCTGTCCGTACCATCGCCATGGACTCGACCGACGGTCTAACCCGCGGTCAGCAGGTCGCCGATACCGGCGCCCCGATTTCCGTGCCGGTCGGTCCGGAATGCCTGGGCCGCATCATCAACGTGATCGGCGAGCCGATCGACGAGCGTGGTGACATCGGCACCACCAAGACCCTGCCGATCCACCGTTCGGCCCCGGAGTTCGTCGAGCAGTCGACCGAAACCGAAATCCTGGTCACCGGCATCAAGGTCATCGACCTGCTGGCTCCGTACGCCAAAGGCGGCAAGATCGGTCTGTTCGGCGGCGCCGGCGTGGGCAAGACGGTGCTGATCATGGAACTGATCAACAACATCGCCAAGGCCCACGGCGGTTACTCGGTGTTCGCCGGCGTCGGCGAGCGTACCCGCGAAGGTAACGACCTCTATCACGAAATGATCGAGTCGAACGTTATCAAGCTGGACGGCCCGGGTTCCAAGGTGGCCCTGGTTTACGGTCAGATGAACGAGCCCCCGGGCGCCCGCGCCCGCGTCGCTCTGTCGGGTCTGACCCTGGCCGAATATTTCCGCGACGAAGAAGGCCAGGACGTGCTGTTCTTCGTGGACAACATCTTCCGCTTCACCCAGGCCGGTTCGGAAGTGTCCGCTTTGCTGGGCCGTATTCCGTCGGCCGTGGGTTATCAGCCCACCCTGGCTACCGAAATGGGCCAGATGCAGGAACGCATCACCTCGACCAAGAAGGGCTCGATCACCTCGGTGCAGGCCATTTACGTGCCCGCCGACGACTTGACCGACCCGGCTCCGGCCACGTCGTTCGCCCACCTGGACGCCACCACCGTGCTGAATCGCGCCATTGCCGAGCTGGGCATCTACCCGGCCGTCGATCCGCTGGACTCCACTTCGCGCGTTCTGGACCCCAAGGTTGTCGGTGACGTGCACTACAAGGTCGCCCGCGACGTGCAGCGCATCCTGCAAACCTACAAGTCCCTGCAGGACATCATCGCCATCCTGGGCATGGACGAACTGTCGGAAGAAGACAAGCTGGTCGTGGCCCGCGCCCGTAAGATCCAGCGCTTCCTGTCGCAGCCGTTCCATGTGGCCGAAGTGTTCACCGGCAGCCCCGGCAAGCTGGTGGCTCTGGAAGACACTGTGAAGGGCTTCAAGGGCATCTGCGCCGGCGACTACGATCATCTTCCCGAAGCCGCCTTCTACATGGTCGGCGGTATCGACGAAGCCATCGAAAAAGCCAAGAAGATGGCGGCTGAAGCCGCCTAAGAAAGGTGAACCATGGCTGAGAAGATCGAATTCGAGCTGGTCTCGCCTGAACGTCTGCTCGTCTCCGAGCCCGTCGACATGGTCGTCGTGCCGGGTTCGGAAGGCGACTTCGGCGCCCTGGCCCGCCATGCTCCGATGATCACCTCGGTTCGTCCGGGCATCATCGACGTCTATGAGGACGGCAAGGTGCGCGAGCGCATCTTTGTCGCCGGGGGCTTCGCCGAGGTCAACGAGACCCGCGTCACCGTGTTGGCCGAAGAGGCCATCAAGGTTGCCGATCTCAACGCCGAAGCGGTTGCCAACCGTCTGCGTCTGGCCGAAGAGGCTTTGGAAGAGGCCGATACCGACCTTACCAAGGCGCAGGCCCAGCGTTCTCTCGGGGTCGCCCGCGCCTTGCAGGCCGCCCTGCACGCTCCGGTCGCTCACTGAGCGGTTTGAGCAAAAGCACCTGATCAGGAAAGGCCGGAGGAAACTCCGGCCTTTTTCCTTGTAGGGACAAGGGAAAGAAGCACTTGAGGGCGGGCATTGATTCCGCTTGCCCGGTCCGTCGGATAAGCCGTTATAATCGCCCAGCCATTCTGTCGCGACAGCCATGAGGCCCGAGATTATGCCACGTTGGACACCGGATGATATTCCCTGGGATCAGTTCGACCGCAGCAAGCTGGATGCTGATCTTCTGGCGTTGGTCAAGGCGGCCGGGCTGACGGAATACAATTCCGGTCATTACACGAAATACCTGCGTAACGTTTTCCACGGCGATGCCGAGTTCCAGGCGATCGTCGGCGACTGGCAGCTGGAGGAAGAGCAGCACGGCAGAATGCTGGGCCGCTACGCTGAACTGGCCGATCCTGGTTATGATTTTGAGGCGACCTTCAAGGCGTTCACCGAAGGCTATGTGATTCCCATCGATATGCAGGAATCTATCCGGGGATCGCGGGTGGGCGAATTGCAGTCGCGCTGCATCGTCGAGACCGGCACCAGCAGCTTCTATTCGGCGATGGCCGAAGCGACTGAGGAGCCGGTGCTGCGAGAGATTTGCCGGCGCATCGCCGCCGACGAATTCCGTCATTACCGCCTGTTTCTGGATGGCGTGAAGAAATATCAGGAGCTGGAAAAAGTCAGCTTCTTGAGCCGTCTTAGGGTGACCATCGACCGCCTGAAGGAAACGGAGGACGATGAGCTGGCCTTCGCCTATCACTGCGGCAACGAGCCTGGGCTGGCTTATGACCATGGCCGCTGTAACAGCGCCTATGCCGCCAGGGCTTATCGCATGTACGGCTTCCACCACGCCCAGCGGGCGGTGGGCATGATTTTCAAGGCGACGGGGCTGAAGCCCCATGGCTGGCTGGGGCGGAAGGTGACCGATTGGGCCTGGAAAAAAATGCAAAGCCGGACCAGGGCCTTGCAGCAGGCGGCGTAAGACAAAAAAGGCGGGGTTCTTCCCCGCCTTTTTCATCGCATCTCGATGGTCATTTCGCCATTCGGGCGATGGTGGCGGTGGTACTTTGGCCGTTGACCAGATCGGCCAGAAAGACCTTGCCGCCCCAGCTTTGCACCAGTTCCGCGCCGACCACTTTGTCGACGGTATAATCGGCGCCCTTGACCAGAACGTCGGGCTTCAGCAGCGAGATCACCTCGTAAGGGGTATCCTCGTCGAAGATCACCACCAGATCAACGCTGGTCATGGAGGCCAGCACGGTGGCGCGGGAGGCTTCCGACTGCACCGGCCGGGTCGGTCCCTTCAGCCGCTTGACGGAGGCATCGCTGTTCAAGCCGACCACCAGCCGGTCGCAGGCCCCGCGGGCCTGGGTCAGCAGCGAGACGTGGCCGGGATGGATCAGGTCGAAGCAGCCGTTGGTGAAACCGACTTTCAGGTTCTTGTGTTTCCAGCGGCTGATCAGGTCGGCGGCGGCGGTACGGTCCAGAACCTTGGTTTCGCCGGCGGCGATGTCGGAATGATGCAAGGCCGCGATCAGGTCCGAGGCGTAGACGACGGCGGTGCCGACCTTGCCGACCACGATGCCGGCGGCGACGTTGGCCAGCTTGGACGAATGGTCCAAGGGAATGCCGGCCGCCAGACAGGTGGCCAAGGTGGCGACCACCGTGTCGCCGGCGCCGGAAACGTCGAACACTTCGCGGGCCTCGGCGGGAAGATGCACCACGCCGCCATCGGCGGAAATCAGGCTCATGCCGTCCTGGCTGCGGGTCGCCAGAACATGCTGGATGCCGCAGGAGGCGATCAGATGCCGGGCGGCGGCGACCACTTCCTCGTCGTTGCCGACCGGCATTTTAGTGGCGTCGTGCAGTTCCTTCCGGTTCGGCGTGACCACCGTGGCGCCGGAATAGACGGAATAATCGCTGCCTTTGGGGTCGACGATCACCGGTTTTCCGGCACTGCGGGCGGCATCGATCAGGGCGCGGGTCACCTCCGGGCTCAAAACGCCCTTGCCGTAATCCGACAAGACGACCACGCCCACCTTATCCACCAAGCCGGCTGCGCCGTCCAGCAGACGCTGACGGCTGTGCTCATTCAAGGCGGTGGAGGTTTCCCGGTCGGCGCGCAGCAACTGCTGGGTGCCGGCGACGAAGCGGGTCTTGATGGTGGTCTGGCGGTCGTTCTCGACCACCAGCACCGGGTCGACGGATTCATGTTCTCCCAGCAAAGCCGTAACGTCGTTGCCGGCATGGTCGTCGCCCACCACCGACAGGAAATGCGGGCGGGCTCCCAGCGAAACCAGATTGCGCACCACGTTTCCCGCGCCGCCCAGCATGGCGGCGTCGCGGGTGACGCGCATGACGGGAATGGGGGCTTCCGGCGAGATGCGTTCCACCTCGCCATAGACGAAAACATCCAGCATGACGTCGCCAACGCAAAGAACATCGACGTTCTTCAAGGAGGGTACGCGGGCGGCAAGGTCGGCAAGGTCGGTCATGATCATCCGTTTCAACGGTTGGCTGATGGTTTGGCTAACCCAACAGCGGTCCGCATGCAAGAGCCGTAACGCCAAAGGGTAGGGTCTCTTTGACGAAAATTGGAGATTTATCCTCTGGTTGTGGGGCAGGGGCGATGCTATTTCTTAATCAGGGCTCGAACGCTTTTCGCGATTGGGCTCCAGTTATGCCGAAAGGATTGGGAATGAATCTGCCGGTGCCGGACGCAGCCGGTCCTGAAATCGTCACGCAGGAGAGTCTGCTCCTGGGGGCGGCGGAGCGCATTGGCCGTATCCGCGCGGGACGCTTGGCCGTGCAGGTGTTTCTGTCCCGCCTTCGCCCGCAAAATCGCCAGGACGGGCATATCCGCATCGCGCTGCGCATGCTGGAGCCGATGGTCAACGCCTATCGCGGCCAGATGTTCCTGTTGGGCAATTCCGACATCGTTTTCATGCTCAAGGATCCCAATCCGGTCGACGTCGAGAATATGATCTACAAGCTGCGGGCTTTGTTCTCCAAGGATCCGCTGACTTTTGCCGATTCCGGCGACGGCGTCGATCATTTCTGCTCGTGGTTCGATCTGGGCGGCAGCGATTACGACAGCTTCCTGGACATGGCCCGCCAGGTTACCGAGCAGGCCCGCAAGCGTACCCGCGAGAAGGGAGCGGCCAAGGCGCCGGCCCAGCCCATGGACGCCAAGTCCCTGGGCGTTATTCTTGAAAAACTGAATAGTTTCGACGTTTCGCCGATCATGTCGCGCCAATCGGCCATTGTCATGAGCGATGCTTCGAACACGGCGACGGTGCTGTTTCAGGAATTCTACGTCTCGATTTCCGAGTTGCAGAAGGCCTTGGCCCCAGACGTCAACCTGCTGGCCAATCGTTGGTTGTTCCAACATTTGAGTCAGACGTTGGACAAGCGCGTGCTGGGGGCCTTGACCGTCGCGCCGCTGACCGAGGTGCCCAACTGCTACAGTCTGAATCTCAACCTTTCCACCGTGCTGTCGAAATCCTTCGAGCAGTTCGAGGCCAATGCGGGGAAAAAAGCCGACATCTCGGTCGAGCTTCAGGTTCTCGACGTTCTCGCCGATAGCCGGGGCTATTACGCCGCCCGCGAGAAGCTGGCGGCCAAAGGTCATCCGGTGATCATCGACGGTTTGAACGAATTGACCTTGCAGTTCATGGATGTCGCCCAGTTCGAGGCCGATCTTTATAAGGTGGCCTGGAGTCCGGAAATGCGCGACGGCGAGCATGGCGACACCGTCGGCGCCGCGCTGGCCATTCTGGGCGTGCGCAAGGTGGTGTTGGCCCGCTGCGATTCCGAGGCGGCCATTCAGTGGGGCATGGACCGCGGCATCCAACGTTTCCAAGGGCGTTACGTGGACGCCATGCTGGCGGCCTATACCATGGCCGGTTGTCCCAAGGCTTCTGCCTGCACTTTGCAGCAATGCATCGCCCGCCACGGTGTGGTGTCGGGGCCGTTGCGCTTGCAGTGCGGCGATCATTCCATGTTGGACGGCTCGCCGGTGATGCGTGCTCCCAAAGCCCGCGCGAAGGAGGCCTGAGGCCATGCTGCCCCCCCGCGAGGAACGCCCCACCAATTCCCAGCAACGCGCTATCGCCCAGCGTCTAGTCGGCCAGGAAAGCCTGCTGGTCGATTATGTCCAGAAGCTGGAACGCCACCGCAAGGGCCGCCGGGCCGTGGTGGTGCGCCTGTCCGGGTTGCAGGCGGTGAACCGGCGCGAACATCATGTGCGCATCGCCCTGAACAGCTTCGAGCAGCTGGTCAAGCAGTTGAAGGGCCAGATTTTCTCGCTGTCTAACACGGACATCGTATTCATTTTCAAGGATACGGCCATCGACGAAGTGGAAGCGGCGCTGGTCAAGCTGCGTTTCCTATTCAGCGACGATCCGCTGTTGGCCGACGAAGGTTTCGCCGGCAAGCCGACCTTCATGGACTGGTATCTGCTGGAGCGCGATTACGACGCTTTGCTGCAATATGCCCTGAACGCTTCGACCGAAGAGCAGCAGCGTAAATCCCAGGAATTGACCAAGTCCCTGGTGGCCCAGCAATCCACCCGCACCCTGGGGCGCGGCGATCCTTTGAGCCCGCAGATTTTGTCCAAGATCGAGGATGCTTTGGTGCGCGCCGATCTGGCCAACATGATGCGCCGTCAGGCGATCTGCGCCATCGTCGGCAAGGCTCCGCCCCAGCCGGTCTATAACGAGCTGTTCATTTCCATCGCCGATTTGCGCGAGACCATTCTGCCCAACGTCAATTTGGCCTCCAGCCCCTGGCTGTTCCAGCAACTGACCGAGGTTCTGGACAAGCGGGTGCTGTCGTTGCTGAACAAGCACGACGACCGCACCGTGGCGGGCGACATCAGCGTCAATCTGAACGTTCAGACTCTTCTGGCCCCGGAATTTCTGGCCTTCGACGATAATCTGAAGGCCAGCATGCGCGGCACCATCGTGCTGGAATTGCAAAAGGTCGACGTCTTCGCCGATCTAGGGGCTTTTCTGTTCGCCCGCGATTTCGCCCATGACAGGGGCTATCGCATCTGTATCGACGGCGTGAACATGGAAAGCCTGCCGTTCGTCGACCGCGAACGTTTGGGCATCGATCTGGTGAAGATCGTGTGGGATCCGGCGATGATCGCCGGCGAACTGCCCAATGGCGACAGTCTGGAAAGCTATATGCGCCGTTGCGGGCCTTCGCGGGCCATTCTGTGCCGCTGCGACGCCCAGGACGCCATCGAATGGGGGCAGTCCGTGGGCGTCACCTTGTTCCAGGGCCGCCATGTCGAAGCCATGCTGGCCGCCGAGGCCGCCAAGACCCGCGGCGCCTTGGGGCGCCGCCGCTGATCCCTCGGATTTTAGGATATTTTCAGTAAAATCAACGTGACCGCCCTTGCCAGGGCCGTCACGCGGGTTGATGCTGTGACGGATATATTTCCGTACTCCGTTTGAAGGGAGCTGGCATGTTTCAGACGGCGGAACTGGGACAAAGCGTCTCGCGCGAGGATTTCGATAAGGTCGCCGACACTCTGCGCACCGAACTTCTGGCGCTTCAGCAGGATTTGCGCACGGCCGACTTCCCTGTGGTGGTGGTTTTCGCCGGTGTCGACGGCGCGGGCAAAGGCGAATCGGTCAACCTGATCAACGAATGGATGGACCCGCGCTGGATCATCACCCGCGCCTATGGCGAGCCTTCGGATGAAGAGCGCGAGCGCCCGACCTATTGGCGCTATTGGCGGGATCTGCCTCCCAAGGGGCAGATCGGTCTGTTTCTCAGTTGCTGGTATTCCCGTCCGATTCTCGACCACGTCAACGGCGTTCTGCCGACCCATGAATTCGACAAGCAGCTTGAGCGAGTCGCCTCGTTCGAGAAGATGCTGGCCGACGACGGCGCCTTGATCCTGAAGTTCTGGATGCACCTGGGCAAGGACGCCCAGAAGCGTCGCCTGAAGGCCTTGGAAAAGGATCCGCTGCAAAGCTGGCGGGTATCCAAGACCGATTGGAAGAACTGGAAGCTTTACGACAGATTCATCGCCACCGCCGAACGGACTGTGCGCCGCACCGATACCGGCCAGACCCGCTGGGTCATCGTCGAAGGCGAGGATGCCCGCTACCGCAGTCTGGCGGTGCTGAACGAACTGCGCGACGCCATCCGCAAGCACATGATCGACCGCGAAGCCCGGCTGAAGGTGATCCGCGAGGTCAAGGCCGCCAGCGCCGCCCAGCGTTCCGCCGAGATGGAAAAGCTGCATGGCGAAGTGGCGGCTTTGCAGCAGCAGGCCGAGGAAGAAGCCAAGAGCAGACCGTCGGGACGCAAATCCTCGACGGTCAAGTTGACGCCGGAGGGCGACCTGAAGGCGCTGACGGTTCTGGACAGCCTGGACATGACCCAGACGCTGGCCAAGGACGAATACAATCTGGCGCTCAAGCAGGCCCGCGCCGAACTGGCCATGCTGTGCCGCAAGGCCAAGGAAAAGAACATCTCCACCCTGGTGGCTTTCGAAGGCGTGGACGCCGCCGGCAAAGGCGGTTCGATCCGTCGTCTGACCGCCGCCCTGGACGCACGCGACTACCGCGTCATCCCGGTGGCGGCTCCGACCGACGAAGAGCGCGCCCAGCATTATCTGTGGCGCTTCTGGCGGCATTTGCCGCGGGCCGGACGGGTCACGGTTTTCGATCGCACATGGTACGGCCGCGTGCTGGTGGAGCGTATCGAAGGCTTCGCCACGGCGGCGGAATGGATGCGGGCCTATGCCGAGATCAACGATTTCGAGGAGCAACTGGCGCAGGAAGGCACTGTGCTGGTCAAGTTCTGGGTCCAGATCACCAAGGACGAGCAATACCGCCGCTTCAAAGAGCGGGAAAGCATCTCGTACAAGAAGTGGAAGCTGACGGACGAGGATTGGCGCAACCGCGCCAAGTGGGATCAGTACGAGGCCGCCGTCCACGAAATGGTCGAACGGACCAGCACCAGCCATGCCCCCTGGGTCCTGGTCGAGGGTAACGACAAGAACTATGCCCGCATCAAGATCCTGCGCACCGTCTGCGACCGGCTGCGCAAGCGGCTGGAGGGTTAGCCGTTCGGCGGGAATATGTCGTCCCGGCGTGAAGCAATGGTGACTTGTCTGTTTCCCACTGGATTGTTGGAACGGACTGTGACAAACCTTTCGCCTGTTCTTTTTCATCCCGGCCGCCACGCATCACAAGGCGGGCGTGTCCGGCGCGTCATGGGGTAGCCACGAAGGCCGCCCACGTTAAAAAGCCGATTGGAGGAGAGAATGACTGTTCGCGTCGCCATCAATGGTTTCGGCCGTATCGGCCGCATGGTGTTCCGCGCTGCCACCAAGGAATTTTCGGACATCGAGATCGTTGCCATCAACGATCTGCTGGATCCGGAATACCTGGCCTACATGCTGAAGTACGACTCCGTCCACGGCCGCTTCCCTGGTGAAATCTCGGTGGCCAACGGCGCCCTGGTGGTCAACGGCAAGACGATCCGCCTGACCCAGGTGAAGGATCCCGCCGAACTGAAGTGGGGCGAGGTCAACGCCGACGTGGTGATCGAATCCACCGGCCTGTTCCTGACCAAGGAAGCCGCCGAGAAGCATGTCGTCGCCGGCGCCAAGAAGGTGGTGATGTCGGCTCCGTCCAAGGACGACACCCCGATGTTCGTCTATGGCGTCAACCACCAGAAATATACCGGCCAGACCATCGTCTCGGCCGCTTCCTGCACCACCAACTGCCTGGCTCCGGTGGCCAAGGTGCTGAACGACAACTGGGGCGTGAAGCGCGGTTTGATGACCACCGTCCACGCCGCCACCGCCACCCAGAAGACCGTCGACGGTCCGTCCTCGAAGGATTGGCGCGGCGGCCGCGGCATCCTGGAGAACATCATCCCGTCGTCGACCGGCGCCGCCAAGGCCGTGGGCGTGGTTCTGCCCGAGTTGAACAAGAAACTGACCGGTATGTCGTTCCGCGTGCCCACCTCCGACGTCTCGGTGGTCGATCTGACCGTCGAGCTGGAGAAGCCCGCCAAGTATGCCGACATCGTCGCCGCCATGAAGGCTGCTTCGGAAGGAGCTCTGAAGGGGGTTCTCGGCTTCACCAACGAGAAGGTGGTTTCGACTGACTTCGTCGGCTATCCGCTGCCCTCGATTTTCGACGCCGAAGCCGGCATTCAGTTGGACGAGACCTTCGTCAAGGTCGTGTCCTGGTACGACAACGAATACGGCTACACCGTCAACATGCTGCGCTTCGTCCGTCACGTCGCCGGCGCGAAGTAAGTCAGGCATCAGGGGAGAACAGAGCATGTTCCGCACCCTCGACCAGTTGGACCCCCGCGGCAAGCGGGTGGTCCTTCGGGCCGACCTGAACGTCCCCGCGAAGGACGGCAAGGTCACCGACACCACCCGTATCGACCGCTCGGCCGCCACCATCCGTGAGTTGGCCGGGAAGGGCGGCAAGGTCATCATCCTGACCCATTTCGGCCGCCCCAAGGGCCGCGAGGAAAAGTACAGCCAGAAGCTGCTGCTGGAGCCCCTGGCCAAGGCCGTGGGCCGTAGCGTCGCCTGGGCCGACGATGTCATCGGCATCGATGCCGTCGAAGCCGTCAAGGCGATGAAGGATGGCGATATCCTGCTGATGGAAAACGTGCGTTTCCATCCCGAGGAGGAAAAGAACGACGCCACCTTCGCCCGTGCTCTGGCCGATCTGGGCGACGTTTATGTCAACGACGCCTTCTCGACCGCGCACCGCGCCCATGCTTCCACCGAAGCCATCGCCCGTCTGATCCCGGCCTATGCCGGCCGTCTGATGCAGGCCGAGCTGGAAGCCCTGGGCAAGGCGCTGGAAAGCCCCGAGAAGCCGGTGGCCGCCGTGGTCGGCGGCGCCAAGGTTTCCACCAAGTTGGACTTGCTGGGCAATCTGGTGGCCAAGGTGGATTACCTGATCATCGGCGGCGGCATGGCCAACACCTTCCTGTTTGCCCAGGGCGTGCAGGTCGGCAAGTCGCTGTGCGAGAAGGAACTGGCCGACACCGCGCGTGAGATCATCGAGAAGGCCAAGGCCGCTCATTGCCATATCGTCCTGCCGGTCGATGTGGTGGTGGCGACCGAGTTCGCCGAGAACGCCCCCAATCAGGTGGTCCCGGTGAATGCGGTGCCGGAGGGTCGCATGATCCTCGACGCCGGTCCGGCCA
>DATLJS010000070.1:0-2164 GCA_035538795.1 Candidatus Sulfotelmatobacter sp.
TGGAAGAGTTCGGCACTGTGATCGCGCCCGGCGGCTCCGCCGTCGTCATCGCCTCGCAGTCCGGGCACCGGCTGGGGGCCTTGAGCGCTGAGCAGAATGCGGCACTGGCCTTGACGCCGACCGAGGAACTGCTGGCGCTGCCCATGCTTCAGCCGGATCAGGTGACGGATCCGCTGCATGCCTATCAGTTGTCGAAGCGTGGCAATGCGCTGCGCGTCATGGCCGAGGCCGTGCGTTGGGGCAAGCGGGGGGCGCGCGTCAACACCATCAGCCCCGGTATCGTCATCACGCCGCTGGCCAAGGATGAACTGACCGGGCCTCGTGGCGAAGGATATCGCCGCATGATCGAGCTGTGCCCGGTGGGCCGGGCGGCGACGCCGGACGAGATCGGCACGGTGGGCGCTCTGCTGATGGGGCCCGACGGCGCCTTCATCACCGGCAGCGATTTCCTGATGGATGGCGGCGTCACCGCTTCCTACTGGTTCGGCGAATTGGCCCCGAAATGAATTGAAGCAGGAGCATCATCATGCAAAAGCGTCTTCTTGGAAAAAGCGGCCTTGAGGTCTCGGCCCTCGGCCTGGGCTGCATGGGCATGAGTTCCGGTTATGGCCCCGCCGCCGGCAAGGCCGAGATGGTCAAATTGATGCGCGCCGCTGTCGAGCTGGGCGTGACTTTCTTCGACACCGCCGAGGTCTATGGCCCGTTCGCCAACGAGGAACTGGTCGGCGAAGCCCTGGCCCCGCTCCGCGACAAGGTGGTGATCGCCACCAAGTTCGGCTTCGGGATCAACTATCAAACCGGCGAACGGACCGGCGGTCTGGACAGCCGGCCAGAGCATATCCGGCAGGTGGCGGAGGCATCGCTGAAGCGTCTGCGGACCGATGTCATCGATCTTTTCTACCAGCATCGCGTCGATCCAGCCGTGCCGATCGAGGATGTTGCCGGGGCCGTCAAGGATCTGATCGCCGAAGGCAAGGTCAGGCATTTCGGCCTGTCCGAGGCCGGCGTCGGAACCATCCGCCGCGCCCATGCGGTGCAGCCGGTGACGGCCCTGCAAAGCGAATATTCCCTGTGGTATCGCGGGCCGGAAGCCGAGGTCTTGCCGGTTCTGGAAGAGCTGGGCATCGGCTTCGTCCCCTTCAGTCCGCTGGGGGCCGGCTTCCTGACCGGCAAGATCGATCAGACGACCCAGTTTGACAGCAGCGATTTCCGCCGCATCGTACCCCGTTTCACCCCGGATGCCCTGGCGGCGAACATGGCTCTGGTCGATCTGCTGCGGGATGTGGCTCAGCGCAAGAAGGCGGCCCCGGCGCAAATCGCCTTGGCCTGGCTGCTGGCTCAAAAGCCCTGGATCGTGCCGATTCCGGGAACCACCAAGCGGCATCGGCTGGAAGAAAATCTGGGGGCCGTAAGCGTGGAGCTGACGGCGGATGACTTGAACGACATCAATCAGGCCGCCGCCAAAATCCCGTTGCAGGGCGCCCGCCTGCCGGAAAGCGCGCTGGTCATGACCGGGCGGTGAATGGAGCAACCTGGACCTGTAAGGCCAGACAAGGAGAAAAAAGATGGCACCGAACGACGCTGCCCGACGCAAGCATGACGAACTGTTTCCCGACCAAGTCTCCACCCTGGCCGTCACCGACCCGGATTTGGTGGAAACCTTCGACAACTTCGCCTTCGACGAAGTTTTGCGCCATGGCAACCAGGATCAGCGGACCCGCCTGATGGTGCAGTTGGCGGCGCTCATCGCCAGCCAGGCCGTGCGGGAATATCGCGTCATGCTGGCCGCCGCCCTGACCGTCGGCGTCACCCCGGTCGAGGCCAAGGAAGTCGTCTATCAGGCCGTCCCTTATGTAGGGATCGCCAAGGTCGTCGACTTTCTGCACGCTACCAACGAGGTGCTGAGTGAACGCGGCGTCTCGCTGCCCTTGCCCAGTCAATCGACGACCACGCCCGAAACCCGCATGGAGAAAGGGCTGGCGGTGCAAAAGCAGATCATCGGCGACGAAGTGGTCGATAGCTTATACGCCACATCGCCCGAGGACCTGCTGCATTTTCAGCATTACCTGTCGGCCAACTGCTTCGGCGACACCCTGACCAGAACCGGCCTCGATCTGCCCATGCGCGAGCTGCTGACCTTCAGCATGCTGGTCGCCCTGGGCGG
>DATLJS010000071.1:0-15187 GCA_035538795.1 Candidatus Sulfotelmatobacter sp.
TCCGAGCGCCGTCCCCGCCGACATGTCGATGGTCATCCCCGCCGTCACCGACGCGTAGCTCAGAAGGTCCGTCCCGGCGCCGCCGTCAAGATAGTCCCCGCCGCCGCCGCCGATGATCGTGTCGTTGCCGGACGCGCCCCAAAGCGTGTTCGCCTTGTAGTCGCCGACCAGAACGTCGTTCAGACTGGAGCCGTAGACGTTCTCAATGTTGATCAGGCTGTCGGTGCCGGTCGCCGTCCCGATCGCCGTACCCGTCGAAGTGCCTTTCAGCGTCACCGTCACCGCGGCCGAGGAATCGGCGTAATCGGCCACGGCGAACGTGCTGCCGGTGCCGATTAGACGGTCGTTGCCGGCCCCGCCGTCCAGCCAGTAATTGCCGCCGCCGCTGCTCAGGGTATCGTCGCCACCGCCGCCCATGAGGGTGGCCTGGGTGAATCCGCCCGAGCTCAGGCTGTATGCCCCGGTGCCGACCAGGGAACTGCCGGTGATGACGTCGTTGTCCGAGCTGCCGGTGATGTTGTCGATATTGATCAGCACGTCGGACTTGGCGTAGCCGGTGTTGATCTTGGTGTTCAGATTGATAGTGACGCCGCTGGAATTGCTGTAATCGATCCAGTTGTTGCCGGTGCCGCCGTCATAGGTCAGCGCATAATTGACTTCGCCGCCCAGGAAGGTGTCGTCGTAATTGGTGCCGACCAGTTCCTCGACATTGATGAACGTATCGTTCGAGGCCGTGCCGGTGCCGTTGGAACCGTTGGGGTCGATGATCAGACCGGCGGTCGAGGTCACGCCGCTGGTCTGTAGGATGGCCGTTCCGGCGGCTTCGTTCTGATAGGTGACGATGTCCGTGCCGGCGCCGCCGTCGAACACGTCGGCGCCCGAACCGCCGATCATGGTGTCGTTGCCGGCGCCGCCGTAAAGGGTGTCCGCCGCCGTGCTGCCGGTGCCGATCAGGGTGTCGTTGCCCAAACCACCGTACAGCACGTCGCCGCCGGTACCGCCGCCGATGATGGTGTCGTTGCCGGTGCCGCCGACGATGGTGTTGACCACCGTGTCGCCGATCAGCAGATCGCCCTTGTTGCCGCCGTAAATGTTTTCGATGTTCAGCAGATGATCGCTGACCGCTCCGCCGCTGTTGACGCCGGTGGACAGGTTCACCGTCTCGGACACCGAGGAATAGGCGTAGTCGATCCAGTTGTTGCCCGCACCGCCGTCGAGCGTCACGCCCGAGGTCATGCCGCCGATGAAGGTATCGTCGTAATTGGTACCCTGGACGATTTCGATGTTGATGATGGTGTCGCCGGTTCCCACGGAGCTGCCGTGGCTGCCGCCCGTCAGATCGATGGTCAGCCCGGCCGTTTCGTTGGCGAAGCTGATGGTGTCGATGCCGGCACCGCCGTCGTAATAATTGCCGCTGGCCGTCCCCACCTCGATGACGTCGTTGCCCGAACCGGCCAGGAACGTGTTGACGTGAGAATCGCCGATCAGCGTATCGTTGCCGGTGCTGCCGATAACGTTTTCTATGTTGGTGAAAACATCGTTGCCGACAGTGACCTGACCGGCCGTATTGGTCGCCGACAGATTGACCGTGACGCCGGTGGCGGAATATTCGTAGTCGATGTAGTTGTTGCCGCCGCTGCCGTCCATGACCGGCGATCCGGCGGCCGAACCGCCGATGAAGGTGTCGCCCGCCGTCGTGCCGATCAGAGTGGCGATGCCTTCAATAACGTCGCCGCTGGCGTTGCCGGTGGAATGGCTGCCCAACGCGATGGTCAGCACGCCGGAAACCGTGGTCGAGGTTCCTGTGCCCAAATCGATGATCAGGCCGGTGCTGCTGTCGGCGTAGGAAACCAGATCGCCGGTTCCGCCGTTGCCGATCATGGTGTCGGCCCCGGCGCCGCCCAAGAAGGTGTCGCGGCTGGCGCCGCCGATCAGGGTGTCGTCGCCGGCGCCGCCCAAAATGGTGTTCTTGCCGTAGCCGCCATAGATGGTGTCGTCGCCTGAACCGCCGGCCAGATAATTGCCGATGCCGTTGGCCGGCAGCACATAGACGGTTCCGGCGCTGTCGGTCAGTAAAAGATCGGACGCGCCGTCGACGCTGATTTCCTTCAGCACCAGAACTTCCGACAACGTCACGGTGGCGCCGGTGGAATCGATCGCATTGACCGTGATGGTCAGAGTATAGCTTTCGCCGACGGCGTTCAGCGGATACACGATGTCCAGCAGCGAGGCGCTCAGCGACGAGCCGGAGAGGGCGACCGTCCACAGATTGTCCGACACATAGGTGGCGCCGGAAATGCTGTGAAGGGAATCCGACGGATAGCCGGAAATGGCGATGCTGCTCAGGCTGCGGAACGACCCCGCCAGTAGGATTTCCAACTGTTTTTCGAACGTGCCGCTGGCGAAATTGCCGTTGGCGACGATGACGTCGCCGCCGTTGTCGCCGATGATGGTCTGCGTCGTCAGCTGAGCCGCGGACTGGACGCCGATATTATTGGTCGCCGCCGATCCGGTACCGCCGCCGGAGCCCAAATAGAGGTTGTGCGTCACGCCGTTGATGACGGTGGTAGTCTGCGTCACCTCCACCACGTTACCCCAGCTGACCTCCATCACGGGCGGCACCGCCACGGTCTTCGGCGCGGCGGCGGACGCCGCCGTGGTGGCGGAAGCGACGCTGGTGTTGTGGTTGGGCGGAGTCGGCGCCTTGTCGTACTGGTGATTATTTACACCCGTACTGGCGGAAACCTTTTCGGCCTGTTCCAGCAGCTTGGCGACGGTGCTGTCCTGGGGCATGCTCAGGGGCGCGACATCCGTCTGGTTGCTTTGCTGATTGTTCTGGGCGTCGTTCTCGTTGGTCTGGTCGGGATGCTCCTTGGGCGGCGTATCCTTGAGAATGCTGGCAATGGCCGGCACCGACGTTTCCGGCGTCTGAACCTTGTCGACCTTGGCAAAAAGCTTATCGGCGCGGACGACGCCGTCCTTGAAGCTGAGACTCGGGGGATGATCCGAGGTGGCGTCAAGCGCCGCGCCGGGCAGAATCAGGCGCTGACCATCCTTGGTCGTGATGACGAAATCAATATCGACAACATCAACGCGGGCAACGGAAGCCTGGGGCAGGTCGAGTTTGAATTGCCCGTTGGCGTCCTCGCCAAGAATCTTGACCGTTTGGTCAGCCATTTAAGAGCCTTACGCCGTCTGCCGCTGTTCGCGGGCCAATTCACGAAGTTCGGCGCGCAATTCACGCGCAAAGTTACGCTGCGAGGTTCGCATTTCCTCCAACGTCGCCTCCAAGAGAGAGGTCTGCTTCGCAACGCCCTGCGATAGCCCCTTGAGCGATTCCAGTGCCCCACCCAAATTGTCGAACGATTCCTTGATACCATAAAGATGGCGCGTCGCGCCAATTTCCACTTCTTGTAGCTTCTGAATTTTGTCCTGCAATTCCTTCAGCATGCCCTGAACTTCCGAGGAAGCGTCGCGGAAGAGCACCTGGGTCGAGCCCTGGTTGGTCAGTTGCGACTGACTGACGGTCGCCACCTCGCTCAACTTTTGCGACAGGCCCTGCAGGGCGACGGCGATGCTGTTGGCCGTCGCGTTCAGGCCTTGCAGCTTGCGGTCCATCTTGGTTTCGCTGTCCGACGTGCGGTCGTTGACGTCGTGCAGAATCCCCACGGCCTCGTCCAGCTTGGCCAGACTCTGGGTATTCAACTGGCCAATGGTTTCATAATGGTTCCGCGAACCGTCATTGGAATTGGCCAGCTTCTGGTCGATGGACGACAAGGTGTCGACGGCGCGCACCAAGGCTTTCTGCTGCTCCTGGCCGCTGGTCAACAAGGAACGGATTTCCGTCAGAACGGCCTCGTTGGTTTCCTTCATGCGCGGACCGAAGCCCAGCAGATCGTTGGTCCGCTTGGCGGCTTCCACATTGTTGTCGATGGCCCCGGCCACTTCTTCCATGCGGGTGGACAGGCTGTCGATACGGCCCGTCTGAGCCAGCGCGGCATCCTGAGAGCGATTGAACAGCTCCATCAGAGAATTCATGTTGCCGATCAGTTCGGCCAGGAAGTCGGACAGGAATTCCTGGCTGACGCCGCCATGGGTGCTGGTCGGCTGGCCGGCGGCGGCGCCCTGGGTCGCGACAGCGACCCCGCGCACGCGCTCGGTCAGTTCGTGCAACAGGTCGCGGGCATCGCTCATCACCACTTTGGTGTAGCGGCGCACCGTCACCTGAATCAGGCCCAGCACCAGACTGCCCACCAAACCGAACATGGAAGCCGAAAAAGCCACGCCCATGCCGGCCAGCGGCTTGCGCAACTGCCCCACCAGTTTCAGGAACTCGGCCTCCACCGAATCGTTGGCGGGACTGTTGACCATGCCGTCCAGCATCGAACTGATGCCGGTCAGGGTCTCCAACAGACCGATGAAAGTGCCCAACAGGCCCATGGCGATCATGAAGCCGACCAGGAAACCGGGGAATTCCATGCGCGAATCGAATTCGCCCTGCAGATCATGCAGTTCGGTTTCGATGGCCTGCTGATCCAGGGCCGAAGACAGCTCGCCGCCGGTCTGGGCGATGTTGTCGAGATAGCGGTGCATGACCCGACCGGACAGCCACGGAGCTTCCAGCAAGCCCTTCATGTCGGCGCCGCCCCGGGTCTCGGTCTGGAAACGGAACAGCACTTTGCGCTCGCGGTGCATGTCCCAAATCCGCAGGATCATCAAAGTGGAGCCCAAAGCTCCAACGACGATGATACTGGCATTGAGGAACGTATTGCCGGCGATGGCCATAAGGACAAAGTCCAGATGGGTCAGCGCAGTCAACAGCACGAGGATAAAAGGCGCCAGCGCCTGAGCCAGAAAGACCTCGTATCTATTCTTCTTCATCGTCCCACCACCGATCTTTACCGGGCATCCCGGAAGGCATTGTACGTAAATTTAGCAAACGGAGAGATGATGTATTTCATCACCGTCCGGCGGCCGATCACCACATCCCCCGTGATGGTCATGCCCGGCACGATCTGCTTGCCCGCATAGCTTTCCGGCAGATCGTCCACCTGGATCACCACGCGGTAATAAGGATCGCCGCGCTGTTCTTGAACCGTGTCGGCACTGACCTCGGTAACGTGTCCGGTCAGAATGCCCAACTCGCCCACGTCATAGGCGCTGACGCGCACCTTGGCCGGCAGGCCCGTGCGCAATTCGCCGCGGTCGCTGGGCCGTGCCTTGGCCTCGATCAGCACCTTGTCCGTGGTCGGCGTCAATTCGATGATGGTGTCGCCGGGCTTCACCACGCCGCCAACGGTGTTGACGTTGATACGGTTGACGATGCCATCCACGGGCGCACGAACTTCCGTGCGGGTGAAGCGGTCGTTCTGGGCGGTGATGGCGTTTTCCAGCCGCTCGATTTCCTGCAACGTCGTGGACAGATCGCCCTGGGCTTCGGCGCGATAGCGGGCTTTCGACTCTTCGCTGCGGGCCTGCGCCTCGGCGATGGCGCCCTGCAATTTCGGCAAGGCCGCCTCGGCATCGCCCAATTCGGTCACCAGCCGCTGCTCACGGGCCTGGGCCTCCAGCACTTCAAGATGCGAGGCCGCCGAATGCAAAGCCATGTTGGCCATCAGCTTGGAACGCTCCTTGGCCGTGTTTAATTCGCCGGTCAGACGCTGGCGGCGGGACTGCACCTCCAGCATTTCGGCATTATGCTGGCGAATCTGCTCTTCGAAGATGCGGCGTTCCTGCTCCAGCTTCTGGCGACGGGCGCGAAACAGCTGCAATTCGCTGTCCAGCACATCCCGATTGCCCTGCAATTCCTCGGGCACCACCATGTTTTCCTGCCCCTTGGCCTCGGCCTCCAGGCGGATGGCGCGGATGCGCTGTCCTTCCAGCTTGCTCTTGCTGTCGGTCAGACTCGCCTGGGCGCTGGTGTCGTCGATGTCCAGCAGAACTTCGCCCTTATGCACCACGGCGCCTTCCTGCACATTGATGGCGGCGACGATGCCGCCTTCCAGATGCTGAATGCTTTGGGCGCGGCCGGCCGGAATAATATGGCCCTCGACCCGGACCACGCGGTCAACCTGGGCGATCAGCGCCCAGGTCACGGTAAGCGCCATGATCGCCGCGATCGCCCACAGAAACAGCTGCGGTCCCTCCATCAGGCGGCGCAGCACGCGCAACACGTCGACCAACTCGCCGCGGACTTCGGCAAGCAGTTCGGGGGTCGCGGGCTGCGCGGCGGCCTCGGGGCTCAACGCCACCTCGCCGTCACTCCCGGACGAAGCGGATTTCGACCCGGGCATCGCCCTGTTCCTTGCTGACCTTGGTGTTGATTTCCACGCTTTGACGGGTGCCCGCCCCTTTGTCCATCAAGAAGTTTCGAATATCCATCGCCCGATAATAGGCCAGGCGCCGGCCTTCGCTGTAGGTTTCCAGACCGACGAAGGCATCCAGCACCACCTTGGTGCCCAGAATCTGCGCCTTGTGGGCATCGAGCACTTTGGCCAGATCGGCCTTGGCGCGGTCGTTCAACTGCACGACGTTGCGCGGAAACTTGATGACAATGACGTTCTTCGACACCACGGTGGCCGGCGGGCGATCACGGTCGGGGGGCGTCTGGCTGTCGACAGTGGTTTCGACCCGCTGGTCGATGACGCTGGGCGTCACGGCCAGTTCCTTGGCCTCCTGCTGGGCCTTGATCTCGTCGAGCTGCTTTTTGGCCGCCTGCATGTCCTGCTGGGCCTTTTGCAGATCCTGCTTGGCCACGGCCAACTGGCCCGCCATCTTTTCCTTGGCCTGCTGGGCGTCCTGCAATTCCTGCTTCAGCTCGGCCTCGGCCTTGCCGGTGATGCGCTCCTGGGCGGCCTTTTCCTCGGCGGCCTGGTTCGCCTTCTGCTGCACCTTGCCCGACGTGATCATCAGGGCGAACACGAACACCACCAGCACGAAGACCAGCGTCAGCACCACGTTGCTGAGCGCGTCCACGAACCCCGGCCAGTAGTTCATCTCTTTTCCGTCACCCCCGCCCGCCATGGCCTACCCCCTATTCCGGCTGGTCGGGCGACAAGATCGCCCCTTGGAGTTCGCCCATCTTGTTGCGCAGCAGATAGGCCGCCTGGGCCTCGGCCACCAGCAGGCTGGTCAGCTCGTTCTGAGACGTGTAAAGGCGTTCGTAGGCGTCCAGCAGGTCCAGCAATTGCCGGCTGCCGGCCAGATATTGTTCCTCGAAAGCCACCGCCACCTTGCTGTTCGCCTCCACGGCCCGGCCGTCGGCGTCGATCTGGTCGTTCGCGGCGTTCATGGCGTCATAACCGTTGCGTACGGCCTCCTCCAGCTTCTGGCGGGTGTCGTTGGCATTGAAAGAGGCAGCCTCGGCGCGGGAGCGGTTGCCCATGCCGGTCGAAAAATCGTAGCCGCCGTTCAAGGTCCAGGTGAACACGCCCATCAAGGTCGTATTGTGGGTGTACGGTTCGATACAGTTGTAATAGACGCTGCCTTGGCTGGGGCAGGTCTTGATGTCGGTCTTGGCCACGCCGCCAACGTTCCAGGTGCGCGTATCGCTGAATTCAACATTGAAACGTGGCAAAAGATTGGCGAACGAAGCGTTCATGTCGCCGATCGCCGCGTCGGCCCGCTTGTTGGCCGCCCGGAAATCCGGATTGTTCTTCAGGGTGCGCGTCAGCACTTCTTCCAAATTGCCCGGCACCGTCGGCATCAGAATGTCGGGCAGCCGCAACTTGATGGGCGAAACGCCGGTCAGCCGCCGGAACTCGGTAATCGCCGCTTGATATTCGGAATGCGCTTGAATAATGGCCGAACTGGCCGTGACCGAGCGGGCGGTGATGCGGTCCAGTTCGACGCCCGGCGCGCCGCCGCCGCTAACGCGGTCTCTCATGCGCTGAGCCAGCTTATCCAGATTGCGCTTATAATTTTCGGCAAAGCCGATGGTCAGGCGCGAGCGCGTCACCCGCAGAAAACTGACCAGAGCGTCGTAGGCCGTCTTTTCGCGGGTGCTGAGTTCGTCCGCCTCGACGGCGTCCATAGTGTCCGAACGCTGCAAAATGGTGGCGATCAGCAGAGGGTCGATCACCGGCTGCGTCACGGTAAGGCTGTTGGACCACGCATGATGGGTGTCGTCCTTAACCGTGACACCCGTGGAATAGGTGCTGTTGTAAACCTGATAGCTGGCCGGCTTGTTCTCTTCCTTGCCGTCCTTGTATTCCAGATTGACCGTCGGCAGATAGCTGCCATAGGCAGCGACCTTGTCCCACTTGGACGCGTTGGAGGTGGCGTGGGCGGCCTGCACGCCGTAATTGTTCTTCAGGGCGAAGGCCACCGCTTCCGGCATGGTCAAAGGCTCGACCACCGAAGGGGGATTCCCCTCGTCTTTTTCCAAAGTCACGTCGCCGTCGCCCATCAGCTTCTTGAGCAGATCGGCGCGCTGCTTGCCGCGGACCAGGGTCGAGCCCTTTCGGGTCCCCGCCTCAACGTCGCCGCCATCGGCGCCGGCAGGGGCATCGGCCGGTTTGGCCTCAAGCTCCTTGGCCGGAACGTCCTTGGCCGGAGGGATGTCGCCCTTCTTGACCTGGGGCCCCTTCTCGACGGCGCCGCGCGGGGCGGAATTCGGCTGCGGAGGCTCCTGAGCCTGCACCGCCATCAGAGGGGCCACCATCATGGCCGCACCGGCAATCGCGCACGCCAAGCTCACCCTCGCCTTGAAGGGGACGCTCCCCACCGTCTTGTCAAACGCCATCTTTTCCGCGATCCCCTCATTTGAGGTTTTAGTTCTATAAAAATGCCCATAGTGATGCAAGCTTCAGTATGTACTGAAAATTAGCCATACCTAATACTTTGGATATAATCAGCAGGCCGCTTACAGATTTTGCGCAACATAGTCAAAACCGCCGGATTTCCAGCCATTCAGCTTAATTCTGACGTCGTCGAAAGGTTCTATCCAATCGTCTCGCCAAGCCCGCTGGCGGAACAACCTTAACGATTGATACCATTTGCTGCGGTCCCCCTCGATTCCCCAGCGCCAATCGGCCGGATAGGAAATCATCGCCCAGGTCGGCGTCCCCATGGCACCGCAGAGATGAACCACGCCGGTATCCGACGAAATCACCAGATCGAGGTTGGCCACCGCCGCCGCCGTATCGGAGAAATCGCGCAGCTGCCCGCCCAGATCCTGCAAAGGCCAGGGAAAACCGCCATGCCGCTGCAAGTCCTGCCGCGCCTCGCCCACTTGCAGGGAGAGAAACGTCACCCCCTCCACCTCGAACAACCGCAGAAATCGCTCCAGCCCCGGCGAACGGAACTGGGCGGCGTCGAACTGCGGGTTGCCCGCCCACACCAGCCCGACCTTCAGTCCTTGGCAATGCGCCAAACGGCGGCGCCATTGCTCGACCAACGCCGGGTCGGCGGCCAGATAAGGCGTCGTCGTCCGAGCTGGATCGGGATCGACGCCCAGCAACCGCGGCAGGCTCATCAGCGGCACATGCAGATCGCAGGGAGGAATTGGCTGGCGGTAAGCCACCACTTCGTCGATCCAGGGCAAAGGCTCCAACAGGCGCACCAGATTGGGTTGCGCCTCGAACACCACCACGGCGCCCCTGGCTTTGAGCTCGGGGACATAACGCAGCATCTGAATGGTATCGCCAAAGCCCTGTTCCCAATAGACCAGGACACGTTTGCCGGCCGGATCTTCCCCCTGCCATGCGGGAATGCCGAAATCACGGCGCGGCGTGGGCAACCCGTCCACCTGCCAGCGCCACTCGAACTCGCGCCAGCCTTCTTCGTAATCCTCGAACAGCAGGCGGATCAGAGACAGGTTCCAGTGCGCCACGGCGCCGCCGGGCTGTAGCGCGATCGCCTTGCGGAAAGCCTGTTCCGCTTCAACGAAAAAGCCCTGGCGCTTCAAAGCCGATCCCAGCAGAACCCAGGCCTCGACCGCGTCCGGGCGAAGCTCGATAACCCGACGCGCCACCGGCGCGGCCTCGTCCATGCGGCGCTGGCGCCACAATGCCTCGGCCAACCCCTGTAAAACCGAAGGTTCGTCTGGATAAACATGGCTGAGCGCCCGCCATGCCTCGACATCTTCGCGGTCCTGGCGAACGATGGCCTGCAGCACGGAACGGCGTTCGTTTTCCAGCAGCCGGGCCAAGGCCCACAGACCGCGCTTGTAGGAGGGATGAGCCGCCGTCAACTGGCGTAGGACGCGCATCGCCTCGGCCTGGTTGCCCAGCCCTTCTTCCGCCAAAGCCAAATTGAGAAACGGCTCAGGGTGCAGCGACCCCTTTTCGATGATACGGCGATACAATTGCACAGCCTGCGGCAGTTTCCCCTGCCGGTGCAAATTCACCGCCTCGTCGAACTCCCGCTGGGCGCCGCCCGACGACAGAACCGCCAGCGCCGAATGTTGTTCCCCCATACCCGCCGCCACGTTCGCTCTCGTTCCTCGCGCCCCCGGCCGACAATATGCCCGACCTCAGGAACAAGACCACAAATTTATAGCAAATTGCATGTAATTTTTCCGAACACCCGGAACCGTTTACACGACATTCACCGCAGATATTCCCAGGGTTTCCAATGGGAAAAACGAGCACAACTAAAAGGATGCAATCAAAAATAAAAACGCCGGTAGAAAACAAAATGCTCCAGCCGCAAGGGCATACCCCCTCCAGGTAATAGATGCGAAAGGCCGCAAACCCTCGCCTCAATATTAAAACGTTCACACTTCCTATATTTAAGTTTATGGCGCCACACCCCCTAAGGCACCACGGAACCATGCCCTAGCCATATTGCACCTTGATCTGTCATCAAATTTACTGGAATGAGGTTAAGGTCCAACGCAGAAACCCTCGGTCCGCCGGATTCTTTACGGCAAGAACGGGGATTTTATTCCAACCAGGGAAAATTCTTGCTGTTTCCAGCCCGGAAACCGCAAGTATAAGGGGATAACTCATGGGCATTTCTCGTCTCTTGTCGCACCTGTCGGTCAAGGCGCGCATTTATGTCGGCTTCGGTCTCGTCCTGGCCCTGATGGCGCTTGTTTCGATCATCGGCAGCAGCAGCCTGAATTCCGCTTCCGACCGAACCGGAACCTATATCACTGTCAGCGACAACACTCTGCGCGTGGCGCTGATCGCCGGGAATGTCACGGAAGCGCGGCTGCTGATCCGCACCTACATCAGCAACGGCGACCAGACCGCCCTGAACAAGGCCCGCGACATCTTCGCCAAGGTCCGCCAGGACCTGACGGCCTCGTTGCCCGTGACGACCAATCCCAAAAGCAAGGACGATCTGCAAGGCATCCTCGGCCAGGTCGACGCCTATGAAGGAAGCCTGACGAAGCTGGTGGAACAGCGGAAAGCCAAGGACGACCTGTTCAATCAGCAATTGGCCGTCTACGGCCCCCAGGCGGAAAAGAATTACGAAACCATCATCCAGGGCTCTCTCGCAGAACACGACACGGAATCCGCCGCCGTCGCCGGCATCACCCTGAATCACATGATGAAGGCCCGCCTGTCCGCCGCCCGCTACGTTTCCAATCCCGACCCCCAGTTCCTGGAAACGGCCAAGGTCGAACTGGCGGCCATGCGCGATTCGAACCTGAAGCTGAACGCCCTGCTGCATGACGGGGAGTATCGCAAGCTGGCGGCCGAGACTCTCGATCTTGCCACCAAATACGCCGCCGCTTTCGAACAGATGGCCACCGCCAGCCTGGCGCTGGACAACCTGACCTATAAGATCATGCCCGACCAGGCCAAGGCCATCGCCGATCTGGCCCAGGACGCCCGCAACGTCCAGAAGGACGATCTGTCCAGTCTATCGGCCGAAACCTTGGATAGCATGTCCAAGGCCATCAAAGGCGCCATCGTAGTGGCTCTGGCCGCTTTGGCCATCGGCCTGGCCCTGGCCGCCACCATTTCGGGCAGTATCATCCGCCCCGTGGTCGCCATGACCGGCACCATGACCGCCCTGGCCTCGGGAGACCGCGCCGTACAGGTTCCCGCCACCGAGAATCAGGATGAAATCGGCGAGATGGCCCGGTCGGTTCTGGTGTTCAAGGAAAACATGATCCGCGCCGAACAGCTTGAGGCCCAGGCCCGCGCCGAGCAGGAAAAGGAACTGGCCCGCGGCCGCAAGCGCGAACTGCTGACCGCCGACTTCGACGTGATGATCCGCCGCGTCATCGCCAAAGTGAACAGCACCGTGCAGAGCGTTCACTCCACTTCGACCAGCCTGCACGCCGCCGCCGAGCAGACCAGCCGCCAGAGCGCCGCCGTCGCCACCGTCGCCGAGGAGACGTCGCAAAACATGCAGACCGTGGCCAGCGCCGCCGAGGAACTGGGCTCGTCCACCATCGAAATCAGCCGCCGGGTTCAAGACACCACCCGCATCACCCAGGACGCCGTCAAAGGCGTGAAAACCGCCGATGAAATTGTCGACGGCCTATCCACCGGCGCTCAGAAAATCGGCGAAATCGTCAGCCTGATCAATGATATCGCGGCACAAACCAATCTTCTGGCGCTCAACGCCACCATCGAGGCCGCCCGCGCCGGCGAAGCCGGTAAGGGCTTCGCCGTCGTTGCCGGCGAGGTCAAGACCCTGGCCACGCAAACCGGCAAAGCCACCAGCGAAATCGCCGAACAGGTGGCCGGCATCCAGAACTCGACCCAGAACGCCGTCAACGCCATCAAGGCCGTGGGCGCCGCCATCAGCCGCGTCGACGAGGTCGTCTCGTCCATTGCCGCCGCCGTCGAGGAGCAGAACGCCGCCACCCAGGAAATCGTCCGCAACGTCCAGCAATCGGCCGACGGCAATCATGAGGTGACGCATAACATTACCGAAGTGTCCTCGGCCGCTCGCGCCACGGGCGAAATAGCCTCGACCATGTACCAAGTAGCAGAGTCGCTCGAAGAATCCGGCGCCAGTCTGGGGCGCCATGTGGAAACTTTCCTGAGCAGCGTCAAACAGATTTGAAACTTTCTGGGGCCAAAGGCTTTCCTTTGGCCCCTTTTCTTCATCGGATCTTGGGCAGGACCGATGCCAGCGACGCCAAGGCCCCTGCAATCTTTTCAATTCTTTGGATTTCATCCCCGTCATGTCACTGGATATGGGCGAGCCTTCCGTGCTTCACTGTATGCTCAACCTGAGACTGTGTTTATAAAATACGGCCGGGTGTGAGCGCGATCACAGACGCCTGCCCCCGCAAGGGACAGATTAGGGTTCTGTTGTATCGTGGGGTGGTGTGTGCCATGCCGCGGGCGGCGGGGCGTCTTTAATCTGATTTTTCAGAGAACCGTAGGGCCGAACATGACTTTGACCATCACGCAGATCACCGCGCTGTCGTCGACCCAAGTGGCGGCACTGACGACGACCGAAATTGCGTCCTGGTCCACCACGGCCATCGCCACCCTGACATCCGATCAGTTTTCCGCCCTGACCTCGTCTCAGATCGCCGTACTCAGCGCCGCCCAGGTGGCCGCCCTGACCATCTCGGATCTGTCGGTCATGAGCTCGACCCAGATCGCCGGATTGGCCGCGAATCGCCTGTCGGCCCTGAGCACCGTCCAGATCGCCGCCTTGAGCGCCGCCGATATCGGGTCATTGACCACCACGCAGATCGCCGGCCTGACCAGCGCCCAGATCGCCAACCTGACCACCTCCGACATCAACGCCCTGTCGGGCACGCTGCTGTCAGCCCTCAGCGCCGCCCAGGCTCAAGGCTTCACGGCCACTCAACTGGCGGCCATGTCCAGCACTCTGGCCCAGGCGCTGACCACCACCCAGCTGACGGCCATGACCAGCACCCAGATCAACGGCCTGGACACCGTCAACATGGCGGCGCTGACCACCACTCAGGTCAAATCCCTAAGCGCCGCCCAGATCGCCGCCTTATCCACCGCCAACGTCCAGGCGCTGACCGCCGACGACGTCTCAGCCCTGTCCAACGCCCAGGTTTCGGCCCTGAGCGTGACGCAGCTGGCGGCTTTGAGCACGACCCAGACTCAAGCCCTGACCACCACCCAGATGTCCGCTTTGTCGACCCTGCAACTGAACGGGTTGGGAACCATCAATCTGGCGGCGCTGACCAGCACCGAAATCGGCGCCTTGTCGGGCAATCAATTGGCTGGACTGACCACCATCGACCTGAACGCCTTGACCACCACCGATTTGTCGGTTCTGACGACGACTCAGGTGGTGGCGCTGACCTCGCGGCAGTTGGGCAGTCTGACCACCACCAATCTGACGGCGTTCACCACCACCCAGCTGTCGGCCCTGACCGCCGCCCAGGTGGCCGGGCTGACCAGCCAGCAATTGGGCGCCATCTCGACCACCCAGGCCCAGGCGCTGACCACCACCCAGCTGGTGGCATTGACCACCGTGCAACTGAACGGACTGAGCACCTCGAACATCGCCGCCCTGTCCACCACCCAGATCCGGGCGCTGAGTTCGCAGCAACTGAGCGGCCTGACGTCGGACAATCTGGACGCCATCACCAGCGACGATATCGCGGCCTTGTCCAACGCCCAGTTGTCCGGACTGAGCGCCGCCCAAATGGTCGCCCTGACCAGTACTCAGGCCCAGGCGCTGACCAGCACCCAGATCGGCAGCCTGTCCACCGTGCAGTTGAACGGCCTCGACACCACCAACATCGGCGTGTTGACCACCACCGAGGTCAGCGGCCTGACCGCCAACCAATTGGCCGGTCTGACCGCCAACGATTTGAACGCTCTGTCGACCACCGACCTGTCGGCCCTGACCACCACGCAGATGACCGGCCTGTCATCGGTTCTGGTGCGGGCGTTGACCACAACGAATCTGGACAGCCTGACCACCACCCAGGTGGCCGCGCTGACCGCCAATCAGGTAAGCGGACTGACCACCCAGCAGTTGGTCTCGCTATCCACCTCCCAGGCCCAGGCGCTGACCACCACCCAACTGGTG
This sequence comes from Candidatus Sulfotelmatobacter sp., assembly GCA_035538795.1. Lineage (GTDB taxonomy): Bacteria > Pseudomonadota > Alphaproteobacteria > Rhodospirillales > Magnetospirillaceae > JAJZGK01. The sequence continues at coordinate 14,941 of DATLJS010000071.1, forward strand.
GCCCTGACCACTCAGCAGCTGAACGGGCTGGACACCACCAATTTCGCCGTCCTGACCACCACGCAGATTCGCGCGCTCAGCTCGCTGCAATTGCGCGGCCTGTCCACCGGCGTCATCCAGTCCATCACCACCGACGATCTGTCGGCCCTGTCCAACGCCCAATTGTCGGGGCTGACCGCCAACCAGATGGTCAGCCTGACCACCACCCAGGCCCAGGTGCTGACCAGCACCCAGGTCAGCAGCCTAT
>DATLJS010000072.1:0-2173 GCA_035538795.1 Candidatus Sulfotelmatobacter sp.
CGAGCAAGCCAGGAACGTCCGAATGCCGTGATAGTCGGCAGTTTCCCGTGATAGTCGGCCGCATCGCCGACTAGTCCTTAAGTAAGCGTAGCCGCCAACCGCCGGCGGCAGGATTCCAGGGAAAAAGCTCGAAATCTCCCGAGAGTTCCGGGGTCTAAGAGGGTGAACACGCTCCTCCTACCCCCGAAACCAGGAGGGATTTCGAGTGAAACCTACAGTAGCCCGGAAGCTGCACAACAGCAAGCGCCGTATCGCCCGCCGCCTCGACAAAACCAAGCTCGGTGACTGCAGCCGACCGATGTTCAGCGCACGCAACATCCGTTATGAAATCGGCGACCGCTGCCGTGGGATCGCCCACGGCGGCCTCGGGGCCATCCATCTCCTGGTCCGGCAACTCGGTTTGATCGACGCCATTGACGAGCGCTTGCACCTGCTCAAGATCCATTTGCCCTTCCATGAATCGGACCATGTCCTCAACTTCGCCTACAACGCCCTGTGCGACGGCACCTGCCTGCAGGACATGGAGCTGCGCCGCAACGACGAAGTCTTCCTCGACGCCCTGGGCGCCCGCCGCAGCCCCGACCCCACCACCGCCGGCGACTTCTGCCGCCGCTTCGGCGCGGCCGACGTGCAGGCACTGCAGGACATCTTCGACGACGTCCGCATCCGCGTCTGGGCCGGCCAGCCGGACGCCTTCTTCGCCCAGGCCACCATCGACATGGACGGCACCCTGGTGGCCACCACCGGGGAGTGCAAGCGCGGCATGGACATCGCCTACGACGGCACCTGGGGCTACCACCCCTTGGTGCTGAGCCTGGCCAACACCCACGAAGTGCTGCGCATCGTCAATCGCTCGGGGAATCGGCCGTCGCACGAGGGGGCGGCGGCGCAGGTGGACCGGGCCCTGGCCGTCTGCTTTCAGGGCGGCTTCCGGCGGGTGCGGCTCCGCGGCGACACCGACTTCTCGCAGACCGAACACCTCGACCGCTGGAACGCCGACGGCCGCATCACCTTCATCTTCGGCTACGACAGTATGCCCAACCTGCGGGCCATCGCCGAGGCCCTGCCGGAGCGGGCCTGGCGGAAACTGGAGCGGCCGCCGCGCTACACCGTCCGCACCGAGCCGCGGCGCCGGCCCGATCGGGTCAAGGAGCAGGTCGTGCTGGCCCGGCTGTTCGACAACCAGCGCTTGCAGTCGGAGGAAGTGGCCGAGTTCGACTACCGGCCGGCAGCTTGCCAGAACAGCTACCGCATGGTCGTGGTCCGCAAGAACATCTCGGTCGAGAAGGGCGAGCAGGCGTTGTTCGATCAAATCGTCTACTTCTTCTACCTCACCAACGACTGGGGCCCCGAGGCCAACGAGATCGTCTTCGAGGCCAACGACCGCTGCGATCAGGAGAACCTGCTGGCCCAGTTGCGCGGCGGCGTGCGGGCGCTGACGGCGCCGGTGGACAACCTGGTGAGCAACTGGGCGTACATGGTGATGACCGGGTTGGCCTGGAACCTGAAGGCCTGGTGGGCGTTGACGCTGCCGGAGGAGCCGGGCCGCTGGCAGGCCAAGTACCGGGCCGAGAAGCTGTGGTTGTTGCGGATCGAGTTCAAGACCTTCGTGAACGCCTTCGTGCGTCAGGCGTGCCAAGTGGTGCGGACCGGTCGCCAGCTGGTGTACCGGTTGCTGGCGTGGAACCCGCAGCAACCGATCTTCTTCCGGCTGCTGTCGGTGCTGCGGTGCTGACGACCCAGGCCCCGAAGTCGGAGTCCGGATGCTCCGATCCGCCACGGCAGCAAGTGCGACCCCGCAGGAAGGAACGTGCAGCATGGATCAAGCCTAAGTCGAACTGAAACCAACTGCTTTGTGGAGCAGCGAGGTCGCGGTGCCTTCCGTCCGACGCACGTTGGGATGCCCTGCCGGGGTTGGAAACCTCGCTTGTTTAAGGGCTAGCCATCTTCTCTGTTGCCGGGAGGAACTATGTTAAGGTCCAATGTGGAAATCGCGTAGGTTCTGACTTGACGGTCCCCACGGCTTCATAGTCGACACAGCTCAGCAGCCGGCGGGGCTGGGGAGCCTACACATCTGAGAAAGCCGTCATGCCCCGCCGGTCTGCTGCAGCGCCTGGATACTTCTCATGGCCTCGACGGTGACGAGCCGGCGGCTCGTCCCAAGTAAGAAAGG
>DATLJS010000073.1:0-2956 GCA_035538795.1 Candidatus Sulfotelmatobacter sp.
GCCCGGCTGACCAGGACGGCATCTTGCTCAACTACTTCGTCCGCGGCTACCTCGCCCAGGCACTCTCGGACCGGGGGGCCTGGACCGAGGCCGAGAAGGTCGCGCGCGCAGGCTTGTTGCCTCCCTCGATAGTGACGTCGAAAGTGACGCCCGACCAGGTTTACCTCCATTACTTTATGCTCCACGAAATCACCGGCGCGCTGTGTCGTCAAACACGCTTTGCTGAGGCCGAGTCGTTGCTCCAAACACACGGGCGCGAGTTGGCCGCCACAGGCTGTCCGCCGCGCGTTCTCGTCGCCCTTCAGAAGGAATCCGGCCACGTCCTGGCACGCGCGGGGAAGGCGTCCGAGGCGCTGCCCGTCCTGATGTCGGTGGCGACCAGCGCGCTGGGCACGGCATCGGATTGTGCGGACGCGGCGTTCGTGGCCCTCGGGTCCGGCGACCTGGACCGGTATCGTCAGCTGTGCGCTCTGGGTCTGGCCCGCTTCGCCGCCGGAGCCGAGGGAATTGGCGCCTTGGGCCTGACGGACATGTTGCTGGGGGCGCCTCAAGATACGGTGGTCACCCAGGCGGCCGACGAGTTGGTCAAGCGCGTCGAACAAGCGCGGGATTTCTCCAGGGAATGGGCCGTGGGCACTCGCGAATGGCTTGAGTTTCGCCAGGGGCGCCCGGCCGGGGCCACGGCGCTCTGGCCCAAGTCCACCACGCTACCGACGCCGACTTCGCCCATTGTCGCGCGCATCAGCAAGTCAGATTTCCGCCGTTCGCTCATCGCTTTCCGGAGCGCGCTTGCCCTGGCCCAGCAGAGTCGGGCTGACGAAGCACGGCGGGCCTATGCGGACGGACTCAAACACCTTGGACCCTATCCCACGGAAGAAATGCCGCGCGATCTGGGGGAGGGCTATCAGCGCTGGTACCTCGCCGAGGCGCACCGCCGTGAAGCCGAGCAGGCGCTGAAGGCGAAAGGTATCGCGCTCAATATTGGCGAAGCGCCATCGAAGTAATTGGGATGTAGTTCCATCAACATCGACAACGTGGGAGAGGACATGAACATCATGGTGCAGCGGCTTTTTCCACCCGCCGTCCTGATCGCTATGATTGCGTTTAGCAGCGCGCCAGCTCCATTGGCGTCCTCAGAACCGAGCGCTCAGGCAGTATCGTCGCCTCAGGGCACCGCAGCTACGGCCAAGGATTGGCCGACGTATAACTGCGATGTCCTGGGTTGGCGCCATAATGCGGGAGAAACCACTCTGTCCAGCGCCAATGTCGGCGCGCTGGAGGAGAAATGGCGCTTTCCTCCCGAAGGGGCCGACTTCAAGATCGGCGTCATCCATGCCACGCCGGCCGTCGTGGGTGGCTACGTCTACTTCGGGACCGTAAACAAGGCGGCGTTTTACAAGCTGACCCCCGACGGCAAGATGAAATGGTCCTTTCGCCTGAACATGCGTGATGACCGCTTCATCGACCTGTTCAACAACGGTATTTATAGTTCTGCGCTGGTGACCGAGGACGCCGTGTATTTCGCCACGCTTGCCGGCTTCGTCTATGCGCTGGACGCGAATACCGGCAAGGAAAAGTGGCGCGTGGATATGCGGTCGAAGACATTCCCAGGTGCTCACCCGCTCAACGGAACATACGCCTCGCCCATCCTGGCCGGCGGCAAAATCGTGGTCGCGGGCGGGGCCCTCGAACAGGGCATCAGGCTCCTTTTCCCCAAGTACGAAGGTTTCACCGGTCGCGGCTTCGTCGTGGCCCTGGAGCCGCAATCGGGGCGTATCGCCTGGAAGTACGACGTCGGGCCCAAGCCCGAGCGCCTGGACCCGCCCATCAAGATCAAGGATGCCTGGGGAGAGCACGTCTTCCAATTCGGTCCCGCAACAAGCACGGTTTGGTCCACGCCGTCGTATCATGCGGCTTCGCGGACGATTTTCTTCGGCACCGACACGAACAACGCGCCGCGGCGGCCCACTCCGGACGATCCACGTCTCGACACCCGCTATGCCTGCGCTGTGATCGCCATTGACGCGGGCGATGGCTCGGAGAAATGGGTGACGCAAATCAACCGTGGCGACGTTTGGAACGGCCGGATGAGGGCCTACGACCCCGAGGCTGGCCGCTACCTGGACCTGTCGATCGGCGATACGCCCAGAGTTTTTACGATCATGTGGAACGGAATGCCGACCCTGGTGATCGGGTTTGGTTGCAAGAACGGCGGGTTCTACATCGTGCGCGCCTCGGATGGCATGATCCTGGCCCACACACCGCTCTACAACGGCCCGCCGACGAACCCGCTCAACCCCCCGCCCGACAAGCGCACTTTGGCTCTGCCCGGCCTCATCGGCGGCCTGCAGACCGGCTGTGCGACCGACGGCAAACGAGTGTATACGAACGGTATCGACGCCATCGGGCTTGGGACTCAGGAATCGGGCACCACAAGCTTTCCACCGACTGGCGGGCGCGCCGTGGCGATTAGCCTGGATACCAAAACGGAGTACTGGCGCCACGATCGGCCCAAGATGGCGACCGTGGGCGGCCCGCCCCCCAAGCCCGTCTTCAAGAATGGCGGCGATCCGGTGGCGTCTGGTATCGCCGTCGCCAACGGCGTCGTCTATTTCACGACGCTGATGAGCTCGAAGCTGGTGGCCCTCGACGCGTCGACCGGCAAGCAGCTGCGCGAGATCGGTCTTCCCCCCGTGTGGTCCGGCCCCGCCGTGTCCCGCGGCCGCGTCTACGTCGGCACGGGAAACATCGTCCTTCCCGACGCCGCTTTCTTAGGTCCGACCAAGGCCACGGGCACGCTGTTTTCCTTTGGGCTGCCCGGCGAGGATGAAGTCAGCCGCTTGGGTGGAGGTACGCCATAGTTTGGGTGTTTCGTAATTCGCGAGAAACACGCGGAAATTGTCGCGAGCTTTAGGGGCTCTCTTTTGGAAGAGATCTACGCCTTGGCGGCGAATTG
>DATLJS010000074.1:0-29720 GCA_035538795.1 Candidatus Sulfotelmatobacter sp.
TCACCGTTTGGTTGGGCGCGGTCCGTCCGATCTGTCTCAAGCCGGTTTCGGCCAGGAGGTTCAGCAGGCCATGGAGCGGCGGCGCGAGCATCTGATCGAACAAGGCGACGCCACCCGCCATGCCGATGGCCGGATCTTCTATCGGCGTAATCTGCTTGCCACCCTTGAGCAACGGGATGTTGCCCGGGCCGGAGCCGAACTGGCCGTGTCCCAGGCAGCACCATTTCGGATCGTTGGAGATGGTGAGACGGTGCAGGGTACTTTCAAACGGACCATTCAACTTTCAAGCGGCAAGTTCGCCCTGATCGAAAATGCCCAGGAGTTCACCTTGGTTCCGTGGCGACCGGTGATCGAAGATCGATTGGGCCGCGAGGTCATGGGCATCGTCCAGGGCGGGGCGGTATCGTGGCGGCTTGGCCGCAAGCGCGGACTAGGTTTGTAGATATTCTGAGGGTAGGTATGTCTAATACTGATCATCGCTGCCGATGACGGGGATTTTTAAAAAAATGGCGAGATACATATTTTGTTCTTGGGGAAAGTGTTGTGCTTACCATGTAAAATGAAAGTACACATATAATGGCAAGAATGACCCGAGGGCCATATCCTCGAACAAATCCGGATAAAATTCTGTCAAGTGGGCTCCGTGTCCATGCAATGAAATGCTCTGTTGTGTTTATTGCCATATAGTCAACGAGTGACGGTGCGGCGCACAATAGGGCTGTTATAGCGTGTGTGGCGGACAATGTCAGGGTTTGTGGAATGTTATACAATTTGTCATTGCTGTTTCTTTGTGAGTACGGGTCAAGCGGATGCCAGATAAGATCCGGGTCGAGACCAGCCTGCCTTCCGAGAAGATGAAGGCCGCTGAGGCGCGTGAGTAGGGCTGATGCAAGAAGCATCATAGGAATGAGTGCCAGGGGCAATGTTATAAGGAGTACCTTCGCATCGAAAGCGGCTTCAAAAATTGGAGTTTTAAATGAAGTTGGGTTTTTATAGTTGTCATTCAAAGAGGTTTCAATTGTGGTGCGATCACAGGATCCTAGACCGAATTGGTCGCAGTATGAGCCTAGCGTTTGAAGTGCGATCTGGAGCCTGTTGAGATTAACTTCACCTAAAGTGTCATCATCATCATCACTATTTTGTGAGTTTCTGATGCGGGATATGAGTGAAAATTCAGGTGAATTATTTGTAGTTGCGGTCTGTATTCCTGCGTATTGAGATGCGAGTATGAGCCGATCGCTCGCGGATTCTGGGGGAGCTCCTGCGTGATCTCCCCAGGTTGGGTCGTCTGGATTGCGAAGCGCATGAAGAGCGCGTGACGCAACTTTAAAGTCGATGGCCCCAATGGGGTCCAATTGCAAAATACCTGTCCATAATATGATTGCTTGAAATCGTTGTTCTTTAAGGAGGATGTGTTCATTTTTAAATGATGCATCGGTGCATTCCCCGCATCTTTTACGCGATTTCTGTGCCGCTGCCTCTTCTATGTCTTTGTATCTATTCATGTCTGAGATGAAATTTTCGACGATGACGTGGTGGTGCTGTATATTTTTCTGCAGTCCTGAGAGTTTTTCCGCATCGATAAGTTCTGATCGATAAAGACGTTCCGAAAATTCGGGATCAGAAGGGGTCAGGCTTTGGCGAATCACAAGGAGGAATATTGCGAGTGAAATCGATCCTACAATCAGAATTGCTTGCATAAACCACTTCTGGGTTTCTGTAATTTTATTTGAGATTAGATCTGCTCGCTCCGCCATGCTGCTTATCCGATCGACGCTGAATGGGAGTTGAGACGATCTTTTGAAGCATTTTCTGTGGGGTTGAGAAAGATTAAAATTACCTCTGGGGATTTTTGAGCAATATTCCCGGTTCAATCCCCAGCGCTTCAGCGATCTGTCCAAGGACGGTCACGCTGGCGGAAACATCGCCGCGTTCGATGGCGCCGACATAGCGGGCGCTCAGGCCCGCACGGTCTGCCAGTTCTTCCTGCGTCAGTTTTTGATCATGGCGTATTCGACGCAAGTTGCCCGCCATGACCTCCTTGAGGTCCATGGCGGAATGGGACCGTGAGCGGAACGATAGTTCCAGGAACGATCATTCCGAATCGTCTTGTCCGATGCTATTGTTGTCACACAACGGCGATAAGCTGCTTGAAGCCCTTCCCACGGGAGAGCGCGAGATGCGTGTGAAACCCCAGCTTGATCCTGATGTGGATGACGAGGCGCCCGATGGTTCGGACATCACTCTGTACGATGAGGCGCACTTCGTGACCTATCTGCGGCTTCTCGACGCCGAGGCGGAGGGTGCCGATTGGAAAGAGGTTGCCCGCATCGTGCTGCATCGTGACCCGACCATCGATCCGATGCAAACCAGACGATGCTGGGTGTCGCATCTGGCGCGGGCACGATGGATGACCACACAGGGTTACCGCCGGTTGCTCGAACAAGCCGTGGCCGAGACCGGCCAGGATACTTTTCCCCGATAATAGACCCGACCGAATTACGCGCCATGTTATCCGCTGGTGCGATGGACCGATTTTTCCGTTGTGATCCATGACCCGGCGTCCCTCCTGATAGGCCCGTTTCTATCGGTAAACGGAGCCCGTCATGTCCGCCACCCGTATCCTCTGGGGGCAGGTTCTCATCATTTTTCTGATCGTGCTGGCTGCGACCTGGGGTGCGACCCAGTGGACGGCATGGCGGCTCGGCTATCAGCCCGAGCTTGGATCGCCCTGGTTCGAACTGATGGGTATCCCGCTCTATTGGCCACCGGCGTTCTATTGGTGGTGGTATGCCTATGACGCCTATGCCCCGCATATTTTCGTCGAGGGCGGCGTTATCGCCGCATCCGGCGGAATTATATCGATCATCGTCGCCATCGGTCTGTCGGTGTGGCGGGCCCGTGAGGCGAAAAACATCGCCACCTATGGCTCGGCGCGCTGGGCCAGTGAAGAGGAAATCCGTGCCGCAGGTCTGCTGAAGCCAGATGGCGTGGTGCTCGGCAGGTATGAGCAGGATTATCTCCGTCATGATGGACCGGAGCATGTGCTGTGCTTCGCCCCGACGCGCAGCGGCAAGGGCGTCGGCTTGGTGGTGCCGACCCTACTGACCTGGCCGGGATCGGTTATCGTCCACGACATCAAGGGTGAGAATTGGCAGATCACGGCGGGCTTCCGGGCTCGACATGGCCGGGTGCTTCTGTTTGACCCGACCAATCCGGACTCCGCCACCTATAATCCGTTGCTGGAAGTCCGCCGTGGCGACAAGGAGGTCCGTGATGTCCAGAACATCGCCGATATCCTGGTCGATCCGGAAGGGGCGCTTGATCGGCGAAACCATTGGGAAAAAACCAGCCATGCGCTGCTGGTCGGCACCATCCTGCATGTGTTGTATGCCGAGCCGGACAAAACGCTGGCCGGCGTCGCCAATTTTCTGTCGGATCCGAAGCGCCCGATCGAATCCACGCTGCGGGCCATGATGACCACACCGCATCTGGGTGACGTTGGTGTTCATCCCGTCGTCGCCTCCGCCGCCCGCGAACTGCTGAACAAATCCGACAACGAACGCTCCGGCGTGCTGTCCACCGCCATGTCCTTTCTTGGCCTGTACCGAGATCCTGTGGTGGCCAAGGTGACGGCCCGTTGCGACTGGCGCATCGCCGATCTGGTTGCCGAGCGGAAACCGGTCAGCCTCTACCTCGTGGTGCCGCCCTCCGACATCAACCGTACCAAGCCGCTGATCCGGTTGGTGCTCAATCAGATCGGCCGCCGCTTGACCGAGGACTTGCACGATAAGAACCGTCGGCACCGTCTGTTGCTGATGCTTGATGAGTTCCCGGCGTTGGGGCGGCTGGATTTTTTCGAGTCCGCGCTCGCCTTCATGGCTGGTTATGGCATCAAGAGCTTCCTGATCGCCCAGAGCCTCAACCAGATCGAAAAAGCTTACGGTTCCAACAATTCCGTGCTGGACAACTGCCATGTCCGGGTCGCCTTCGCCACCAATGATGAGCGGACCGCCAAGCGGGTGTCGGATGCGCTGGGCACCGCCACCGAGATGCGCGATTCAACCAACTATGCCGGGCACCGGCTGTCGCCCTGGCTCGGCCATCTGATGGTCAGCCGACAGGAGACGGCGCGACCGCTGCTGACGCCGGGTGAGGTCATGCAGCTTCCGCCCAGTGACGAACTGTTGCTGCTGTCCGGCAGCCCTCCGGTTCGGGCAAAGAAGGCGCGCTATTACAAGGATTGTCGTTTTACGGAGCGGGTGTTGCCGCCGCCGGTTCTGACAGGAGATCGATCGAACGAACAGACCTCCGTCGATGATTGGCGAACCCTGCCGATACCCAAGGTCCGCCGGGCTAAAGCGGCGTCCAGCGCCACACCCAACGACGATGATCCGGCCAATGGCGGTATTCGCCGTGAACCCGACTTACCCGAGCATGAGGAAATCGTGCCGGAGGACCGCCCCCCTGATCGCGAGTTTGACATTCTCGATGACGAACCGGATGGCGAGGCGATCAAGGCCCGCCAGATGCGCCAGAATCTGCGTTCCGTTGCCAGGCAGGCGACCATGGATCCCGCTGATGGTTTGGACTTGTAGGAGGGCATCATGCAGAGCAAGAGCCGCATGAACGTCTATTTCGAGCCGGATCTGTTGCGCAAGGTCGAAGCGCTGGCGCTTCGCCGCGATGTTTCCAAATCCGCCGTCATTGAGGCGGCGGTGGCATCCTTCCTGTCGGAAGATTCCGCTGACCGGCGTGAGGCGGCCTTCACCCGCCGCATGGACAAGTTGGGTCGGCAGATTGATGGGCTGGACGAGGATCTGTCTATCCTGGGGGAAACGGTTTCGTTGTTCATCCGATTCTGGCTGACCATCACCCCACCGTTGCCCGACAGCGCACAAGCCTCGGCCAAGGCGAAGGGAGCCGAGCGGTTCGAAGGGTTTGTCGAAGCGCTGGGGCGGCGGCTTGCGGTGGGGGATCGTTTCCTCAAAGAACGCTCCCGCGATGTTGTCGGGGCAGGGGATGTCGGGGAGGGGGCGAGGAACGAAGGCCAGTCACCCTGAAAAGGCGGCGGTTCCGCCAATCGCCGCCTTTTCTACGCCATGGCCCGACACCCCTCACAGCCTTGTTGATCCGCCCGATTTTCTGCCTTTTCTAATCATCCCCATCGCCGGTCGCGTGGTGCGTCGGCTCTTCCTGGGGATGATCATGCCGGGCATTTCCCGCCACTCAGAATCCTTCGCCCGCAGTGCCCGCATGCTGCGCACGGCGCTGGGACCGGCCATCGCCGCCTTCCTGGAAGACCCCGCCATCGTCGAGGTGATGCTCAACCCCGACGGCCGGCTATGGGTGGATCGGCTGTCGGGTGGGTTGGAGGATACCGGCGCCACCCTGTCGCCCGCCGATGGCGAGCGCATCGTCCGGTTGGTCGCCCATCATGTCGGTGCCGAAGTCCATGCTGGATCGCCCCGCGTCTCCGCCGAACTCCCCGAAACGGGGGAGCGCTTCGAGGGCCTGCTGCCGCCGGTGGTGGCGGCCCCGGCCTTCGCCATCCGCAAACCGGCGGTGGCGGTATTCACCCTCGACGACTATGCGGCCGCCGGCATCATGACCACCGGCCAGGCCGAGGCGCTACGCCGGGCCGTCGCCGCCCGCAAGAACATCCTAGTCGCCGGCGGCACCTCGACCGGCAAAACCACCCTGACCAACGCCCTGCTGGCCGAAGTCGCCAAGACCTCCGACCGCGTGGTGCTGATCGAAGACACCCGCGAGCTGCAGTGCAAGGCCCCCAATCTGGTGGCGCTGCGCACCAAGGACGGCGTGGTCACCTTGTCCGATCTGGTCCGCTCCTCGCTTCGCCTGCGCCCCGATCGCATCCCCATCGGCGAGGTGCGCGGGGCGGAAGCCCTCGACCTTCTGAAGGCCTGGGGCACCGGCCATCCCGGCGGCGTCGGCACCATCCATGCCGGTTCCGGCATCGGCGCGCTGCGCCGTCTCGAACAGCTCATCCAGGAAGCCGTCGTCACCGTCCCCAAGGCCCTGATCGCCGAAACCATCGACATGGTGGCCGTTCTCAGCGGCCGGGGACGGCAACGCCGTCTGGCCGAACTCGCCGAAGTCGACGGCCTCGATCCCGTCACCGGCGATTACCGCATACACCCCGCAGGAGAAACAGCATGATCCGTTCCATCCACCGCCCCCTGGCGCTGGCCGGCACCACCGGCCTGACCGTTCTAATGCAGGTCTCCACCGCTTACGCCTCCGGCTCATCGATGCCGTGGGAAACCCCGCTCCAGCAAATCCTCGAATCCGTCCAGGGCCCGGTGGCCAAGATCATCTCGGTGATCATCATCACCGTCACCGGCCTGACCTTGGCGTTCGGCGACACCTCGGGCGGCTTCCGCCGGATGATCCAGATCGTCTTCGGACTCTCCATCGCCTTCGCCGCCAGTTCGTTCTTCCTGTCGTTCTTTTCGTTCTCCGGCGGGGCGCTGGTGTGATGACCGGCCATGATCCCATCGCCGGGTTTTCCGTCCCGGTTCACCGGTCGTTGACCGATCCCATCCTGCTGGGCGGGGCGCCGCGCACCGTCGCCATCGCCAACGGCACCCTGGCGGCGGCCATTGCGCTGGGCCTGCGCCTGTGGATTCCCGGTCTAGCCCTGTGGCTGCTCGGCCATGCCGCCGCCGTCTGGGCCGCCAAGCATGACGCCCAGTTCGTCGAGGTGGTGCGCCGCCATCTCCGCATCCCCGCCTTTCTCGGAGTGTGAGCGATGCTCAACCTTGCCGAATACCGCCATCATCCTGCCGGCCTCGCCGACTTCCTGCCCTGGGCGGCCCTGGTGGCGCCGGGCGTGGTGCTCAACAAGGACGGCTCGTTCCAGCGCACCGCCCGCTTCCGCGGCCCCGACCTCGATTCCGCTACGCCTTCGGAACTGATCGGCGTCACCGCCCGCCTCAACAGCGCCCTGCGTCGATTGGGCTCAGGCTGGGCGATCTTCGTCGAAGCCCAGCGCCAGCCCTCCACCGATTACCCCGAAAGCCGCTTTCCCGATCCGGCTTCGGCCCTGGTCGACCTGGAACGCCAGGACGGTTTCGAGCAGGCCGGTGTGCATTTCGAAAGCCGCTATTTCCTGACCTTCCTATGGTTGCCGCCCTCCGAGGAAGTCAGTCGGATGGAAGGCTGGCTCTATGAGGGCAGATCAAAAACCGGCATCGATCCCTGGGAGCTGCTGCGCGGCTTCATCGACCGCACCGACCGCATCCTACAATTGGTCGAAGGCTTCGTGCCGGAAGTGGCCTGGCTGGATGACGGCGAGACCCTGACCGCCCTGCATTCCTGCATCTCCACCAGGATCCAGCGCGTCCGCCCACCGGAAGTCCCGATGTATCTCGACGTGCTGCTGACCGATCAGCCCTTGACCGGCGGGCTGGAGCCGAAGCTGGGCGACGATCATCTGCGCACCTTGACAGTGGTCGGGTTCCCTACCGCCAGCCATCCCGGCATCCTCGACGACCTCAACCGCCTGGCTTTTCCCTATCGCTGGTCGACCCGGGCCATCCTGCTCGACAAGACCGACGCCACCAAACTTCTCACCAAAATCCGCCGCCAGTGGTTCGCCAAGCGCAAGTCGGTCGCCGCCATCCTCAAGGAGGTCATGACCAACGAGGCCTCGACCCTGCTGGACACCGACGCCGCCAACAAGGCCGCCGATGCCGATCTGGCCCTGCAGGAGTTGGGCGCCGACGATGTCGGCGAGGTCTTCATCACCGCCACCGTTACCGTCTGGGACGAGGATGCCGGCCTTGCTGCCGAGAAATTGCGGCAGGTCGAGAAGGTCATCCAGGGCCGCGACTTCACCTGCATGACCGAAAGCCTCAATGCGGTGGAAGCCTGGTTGGGCTCGCTGCCCGGCCATGCCTACGCCAATGTCCGCCAGCCGCCTGTCAGCGCCCTCAATCTCGCCCACATGATCCCGCTCTCCGCCGTCTGGGCCGGGCCGGAACGGGATGAGCATTTCGAGGCCCCGCCCCTGTTCTTCGCCAAGACCGAGGGCTCGACGCCGTTCCGCTTCTCACTCCACGTCGGCGATGTCGGCCACCTGCTGATCGCCGGGCCCACCGGCGCCGGCAAGTCGGTGCTGCTGGCCCTGATGGCGTTGCAGTTCCGCCGTTACCGCAAATCCCAGATCTTCGCCTTCGATTTCGGCGGCTCGATCCGCGCCGCCGCGCTGGCCATGAAAGGCGACTGGCACGATCTGGGCGGCAACGGCTCCGTCTCTCTGCAGCCCTTGGCACGGATCGACGATCCCGCCGAGCGAGCCTGGGCGGCTGAGTGGGTAGCGGGGATCTTGTCCCGGGAAGGGGTGACGGTGGATTCCGCCGTCAAGGAGCATCTGTGGTCGGCGCTGGCCTCCCTCGCCTCCTCGCCGGTCCATGAGCGCACCATCACCGGCCTTGCCGTGCTGCTGCAATCGGCCCCTCTGAAACAGGCCCTGCAGCCTTATTGCGTCGGCGGGCCGTTCGGGCGGCTGCTCGACGCCGAGGCCGAGCATCTGGGCCAGGCCGATGTCCAGGCCTTCGAAACCGAAGGGCTGATCGGCTCCGGAGCCGCCTCCGCCGTGCTGAGCTATCTGTTCCACCGCATCGAGGGCCGGCTCGACGGGCGGCCGACCCTGCTGATCATCGACGAGGGCTGGCTGGTCCTGGACGACACCGCCTTCGCCGGCCAACTACGTGAATGGCTCAAAACCCTCCGGAAGAAGAACGCTTCGGTGATCTTCGCCACTCAGAGCCTGTCCGACATCGCCGACAGCGCCATCGCCCCGGCCATCGTCGAAAGCTGCCCGACCCGCATCTTCCTGCCCAACGAGCGGGCCATCGAGCCGCAGATCACCGTCCTCTACCGCCGTTTCGGCCTCAACGACCGCCAGATCGAGATCATCGCCCGGGCCACGCCGAAGCGCGACTACTACTGCCAGTCGCGGCGCGGCAACCGGCTGTTCGAGTTGGGCCTGGGGCCTGTCGCCCTGGCCTTCTGCGCCGCCTCCTCCAAGGCCGACCATGCTGCCATCAGCGAGACCCTCAGCGAGGGCAGGCGGGGTGATTTCGCGGCAGCCTGGTTGCGCAAGCGTGGGCTTGGCTGGGCCGCTGATCTGATCCCCGATCTGACCAATTTGGAGACTGTGCCATGACCAGCGATATGGCGGGCTGCCGCCCGCGCCTGCTCGGGGCCTTGAGGCCCCGAACCCCGGTTGCTTTGGCGCTCGTCACTCTGCTGGCCGTCACTTCGGCTCGAGCGCAGTGGGCGGTGTTTGATGCCGCCAACTACTCGCAGAACATTCTGACTGCGGCGCGTGAGCTGGAGCAGATCGACAATGAGATTCAGAGCCTGACCAACGAAGCCCAGATGCTGGTCAATCAGGCCCGGAACCTCGAAAGCCTGCCGCTGTCGACACTGTCTCAACTGCAGTCCTCGGTGCAGCAGACCCAGACCCTGCTGGCTCAGGCCCAGAACATCGCCTACGACGTCCAGCAGGTCGAGAGCGCATACTCCAGTACCTATGGCGCTGCCTCGACCACGGCGTCGGACGCCACCTTGGTGGCGACGGCCCAAACACGTTGGCAGACCTCGGTTGGTGCCTTCGAGGATAGCCTCAAGACCCAGGCCGGGGTGGTCGGCAATATCTCCGCCAACAGTTCCGCTATGTCGTCGCTGGTGTCCGCCAGCCAATCGTCGAGCGGCGCCCTTCAGGCCGCCCAGGCCGGCAACCAACTGCTCGCCCTGCAATCCGAACAATTGTCCGATTTGACGGCGCTGGTTGCCGCCAAGAGCCGAGCCGATGCCCTGGAGCAGGCGCGCAATGCCGCCACCGAATCCCAAGGCCAGGAGCAGTACCGCCGGTTTTCGACCAGAAGCGGCTACGTCCCCCACGACGTCGGCATGTTCGGGGAGTGATACGCCATGGGCAACGCCATGAGTAACGTGGGGGTCATCGACACCTTCCTCAACACCTTCACCACCTATATCGACAGCGGCTTCGGCCTGCTGAAGGGCGAGGTCGCCTATCTCTCCTCCACCCTGATCGTCATCGACATCACCCTGGCCGGGCTGTTCTGGGCCTGGGGCTCGGACGAGGACGTGGTGCAGCGGCTGGTCAAGAAGACGCTGTCCATCGGCTTCTTCGCCTTTGTCATCGGCAACTTCAATGGGCTGGCCAAGGTGCTGTTCAACAGCTTCGCCGGCCTCGGTCTGCTGGCCGGCGGCTCAACCATTTCCGCCGCCGAGTTCTTGCGTCCCGGGCGGTTGGCCCAGGTCGGCCTCGATGCCGGCCAGCCGTTGCTCGACGCCGCCAGCAAGATGATGGGCTTCACCGCCTTCTTCGCCAACTTCGTGCAGATCGCCGTACTGATGGTGTCCTGGCTGATCGTGCTGGTGGCCTTCTTCATCCTGGCGGTCCAGTTGTTCGTCACCCTGATCGAATTCAAGCTGACCACCCTGGCCGGTTTCGTGCTGGTGCCCTTCGCCCTGTTCAACCGCACTGCCTTCCTGGCCGAGAAGGTGCTGGGCAACATCGTCGCCTCGGGCATCAAGGTGATGGTGCTGGCGGTCATCGTCGGCATCGGCAGCGGATTGTTCAGCCAGTTCACCGCCGGCTTCGGCTCCACCCAGCCGACCGTCGAGCAGGCCCTGTCCGTGGTTCTCGCCGCCCTGGCCCTGCTGGGCCTCGGCATTTTCGGGCCGGGCATCGCCACTGGATTGGTATCGGGTGCGCCGCAGCTTGGCGCCGGGGCTGCCGTCGGCACCGGTCTGGCCGCCGCCGGTCTGGGAGTCGGCGCCGCCATGGGAGCCGGAGCCCTCGTCAGTGGCGGTGGGGCGGCATTGGCCGGTGCCGGTCGGGCCACCGCTGCCGCCGCTCGCGGTGGCGCCCACATGGCCGGAGCCGCTTCGACCGCCTACAGCCTCGCCTCGGCGGGGCAAAGCGGAGCGTCCGGTGTCGCCTCCGGACTGGCTGGCGTTGCCAAAGCGGCGGGCAAGGCGACAACCGGATCGGCTAAACAGGCGGCAAAAGGTGCCGCTGACAGCCTCAAGGAACGCTTTCAATCCGGTGCCCGCTCCGCCTTCGCCGCCACCGGCGGCTCCTCGACCATGGCCGGCGAAGCCGCCGGTGGCGAAACCTCTGGTGGTTCCGGTACCTCCTCGCCGCCGGCCTGGGCCCAACGCATGCGCCGCAATCAGGCCATGAGCCATGGCGCCGCCACTGCCGCCCATGCCGTCCGCTCCGGCGACAGCGCCGGCGGCGGTCCTTCCGTCGATCTCTCCGAAAGGAATTCCTGATGCCGCTTTTTCAACGTGCCTCGGTGCGCTATGGCCGTACGCCGGAACCCGAAACTCCGTATCAGAAAGCCGCTCAGGCCTGGGACGAGCGTATCGGCTCGGCCCGGGTCCAGGCGAAGAACTGGCGACTGATGGCCTTCGGTTCCCTGCTGCTGTCCGCCGGTCTCGCCGGCGGGCTGATCTGGCAGTCGGCGCGCGGCACCGTGGTGCCCTGGGTAGTGCAGACCGATAAGCTGGGCGAGGCCCAGGCCGTCGCCCCGGCTCAGGCCGACTATCAGCCTTCCGATGCTCAGATCGCCTGGTATCTCGCCCGCTTCATCGAGGATGTGCGCGGTCTGCCCGCCGATCCGGTCATCGTGCGGGCGAACTGGCTGCGCGCTTACGACTTCACCACCACTTCCGGCGCTGCCGCGCTCAACGAATATGCCCGCGCCGACGATCCCTTCGCCAAGGTCGGCCGTCAGCAGATCGCCGTCGATGTTTCCAGCGTCATCCGCGCTTCGCCCTCAAGCTTCCGCATCGCCTGGGTCCAGCGCCGCTATCAGGACGGCGCTCTGGCCGAGACCTCGCGCTGGTCGGCCATCCTGTCCGTGCTGATCCAGACGCCCCACGATGCCGACCATTTGCGCAAGAACCCGCTCGGCATCGCCGTCACCGCCATCAACTGGTCCAAGGAGTTGGGACAATGAGACCTGTCCGCGCCGCCGGAATTCCGGCTCTGATGATTTCCGCCTGCCTGCTGTCGGCCTGCGCTGTCAAGGCCCCGCCGCCCCAGATCCAGTATGATGACGCCACGCCCGCCGTACATACGGCCGATCCGCCCGCCCCGGTGACCGTGGTGGCGGTGCCGGAGCCTTTGCCGCTGCCCGGCCAGTTGCAGCCTCTGACCGAGCCCAAGCCTGCAAAGGCCCCGGCCAATCCCGCCATCCGCGTCAACCAGGCCAACGCCGCCGCCCGCGTCGAGCCCGAGCACGACGGCTTCCTCAATGCCGTGCAGGTCTATCCCTATTCCGCCGGGGCGCTCTATCAGGTCTATGCCGCCCCCGGCGAGATCACCGACATCGCCCTGCAGGAGGGCGAGCAGTTGGTCGGCTCCGGCCCGGTCGCCGCCGGCGACACCGTGCGCTGGATCATCGGCACCACCGAGAGCGGTACAGGGGCTGCCAAGAAGACCCACATCCTGATCAAGCCGACCCGCTCGCCCTTGCGCACCAACCTGGTGATCAACACCGATCGCCGCACCTATCTGTTGGAGCTTCGCGCCACCGCCAGGACCTACATGGCTTCGGTCTCCTGGCAATACCCCGAGGATCAGCTCATCGCGCTGCGCCGTCAGAACAAGGAGGCCGAAGCGATCACGCCGCTGGCCAGCGGCATCGATCTCGAAGCCCTGCGCTTCCGCTATGCCATCGAGGGCGACGCCGTGCCGTGGAGGCCTGTGCGGGCCTTCGACGACGGTGCCAAGGTCTATATCGAGTTTCCCTCCGGCATCGCCCAAGGCGAAATGCCGCCGCTGTTCGTAGTCGGCCCGGCCGGCGGCTCCGAGCTGGTCAATTACCGGGTGCGGCACAATTACATGATCGTCGACCGGCTGTTCGCCGCCGCCGAGCTGCGCATGGGCGATGCCGACAGTGCCCGGCATGTCCGCATCAGCCGGACTGATGGAGTAAGGAGCGGTTCCTCTTCAGGAATGCGAAGCTCCGGTGGAGCTTCGCAAGCGACGAACGCCCGGAGCGTAAGCGAAGGGCCAGGGTCATGAGCGAGCCCTCCGACACCCCGGTCCCCGGACCTTTCCGTTTGCGCCCGGAGCATCCCCGCGTCACCCGGCTGTCGCGCCGGGTGCTGATCGCCCTCGGTGGCATCTCGGCCCTGGCTATCGCCGCCGCGCTGGGGTACGGCCTGCAAACCCGCAAAGGCGGCGAAGCTCCCCGGGAACTGCTGGGCATCGACAGCCGTCCCGCCGCCGAAGGACTGAGCGGACTGCCCCAGGATTACAGCGGGATCCCGAAGCTCGGGCCCGCCTTGCCCGGCGATCTCGGCAAACCGATCCTCAATGCCCAGAACCAGGGCAAGCCGGTGATGGCGCCGGGCCAGGGTCAGGCCGAGCAGCGTCTGGTCCAGGAAACCGAGGCGGCCCGGGTCAGCCGGCTGTTTAGCCAAACCGGTCAGCCGCCCGCCAATGCGGTTTCCGCCATGCCACGCACGACCGCCACGGCGCCGGAAACCACTCCGCCCGTCGATGCCGGGGCCGCCCAGAACATGCAGGACCGCAAGACCGCCTTTGTCAACGGCGCCGTGGATCGCCGCACCGTCGCCCCCGACCGGCTGGCCGACCCGGCCTCGCCCTATATCGTCCAGGCCGGCACCGTGATCCCGGCGGCGTTGATCACCGGTCTCCGCTCCGACCTGCCCGGCCAGATCACCGCCCAGGTCAGCGAACCGGTCTATGACAGCCCCAGCGGCCATTACCTGCTGATCCCGCAAGGGGCCCGGCTGATCGGCCAATACGACAGTTCGGTGGCCTTCGGGCAAAGCCGGGTGTTGCTGGTGTGGAACCGCCTGATCATGCCCGACGGCAAATCCATCGTGCTGGAGCGCCAGCCCGGCGCCGATACCGAAGGCTATGCCGGGCTGGAGGATGACGTCGATTACCACTGGGGATCGCTGCTCAAGGGGGCGCTGCTCTCAACGATCCTGAGTGTCGGCGCTCAAGCCGGATCGTCCGGCCAGGATGACGCCATCGTCCAGGCCCTGCGTCAGGGAGCCTCCAACAGCGTCAGCCAGACCGGCCAGCAGATCATCCAACGCCAGCTCAACATCCAGCCAACGCTGACCATCCGGCCGGGCTTCCCGGTCCGCGTCATCGTTACCCGCGATCTTGTTCTGGAACCCTATGGAGAGTGAGTCATGACCAAGCTGAAGCTCAGCGCCATTCCCGATGATAAGGCGATGAAACTCACCATCGAATTGCCAGCCGCCGTGTATCGCGATCTGACCGCCTATGCCGAGGTGATTGGTCGGGAAAGTGGGCAGGCCGCGCCCGAGCCGGTCAAGCTGATTGTGCCGATGATCCAGCGTTTCATGGCGACCGATCGGGCGTTTGCGAAGGCGCGGCGTGCATCGCCGCCGCCTCGTTCGTAGCCTTGGCGAATTCGCGGGATTTTTGTTGGGCAAGGGCGAGGAAATTCCGCAAGGTTTGTCCTTGATTGAACGGCGACCATACTGCGCTGAAAACGATTGGTTCCGGTTCATCACGAATGGGGCGAAACACCACATCGGGAAACGAGACCTTCGTCATCGCTTGGCTGGTCAGTGTGATGCCATACCCCTGCGCAACCATCGACATCAGGGTGTCCCGCCCGATATCAAGACGGCGAATGGATGGTTGGAGCCAGTGTTCAGCCAAGCGAAGCACTATATGATCATAGATCTGTGGGCCGCCCCCGCCATGTCTGACAAGAAATGTCTCGGTAGCAAGGTCTATCCAATGAATGTTTTCAGCCTGTGCCAGGATGTGTTTTCTCGGTAGAGCCACAACAAGGGCTTCTGACCAAAGTGGCTTCGAATGGCAATCTTCAATGCTCGGGGTGCCGAGAACGAAGGCCACATCGAGCCTCTCTTCGCGGACAAGCCGGATGATGTCGCGAGTGCGGGCTTCAACGATCTCGATCTCTACGCTGGGATGCCGGTCACGGTAGCGGTTCAAAAGATCTGGGAGGAATCCATCGGCGATCGATGAATGTAATCCGACACGGAGGCGTCCCTGTTCCCCTCGGGCAATCATTCCTGCTGTTTTGACGGCGTGGTCGAGATGTTCGACGCCGATCGCTACTTGTCCAAGGAAGTGACGTCCGGCTTCGGTTAGGCGCACGCCACGATGACGCCGTTCGAACAGCAGGATGCCCAGGTCTTGTTCCAGTTTCTTGATACGTAGGCTCACGACCGACTGGCTGACGCCCATTGCTGCCGCCGCGTGCCGAAAATTCAGGTATTCCGCGACCGTCAGCGCCTGTAACAACGCGATCAAAGGGATGCGCGATCCCAGTGGAGAAGAACGTCGGTCGGCCGGAGTGTGTGGGCGAGAAGCTGCTTTGTCGCCATTCTCATCCATCTGGCGGCGCTCTTTTCCCTGCCGCCTTCTGCAGGTGTTGTGTTGTCATTCGCGAATGCTGCTGATGGCATTGCGTAACCCGAGCTTTAGGCGGAAGCGGTCACCGGCGGTATTGGCGTCGGGTGATACCCAATGGTCGATTCCTCCTGCCTCGTAAAGGACGAACTCGGCAAGACAGGGGTTTGCGGGCAGTCCAGCTTGTGCTTGGGCCATCTCGGTCAGGCTGCGGGCGATTTCACGCAGGCTGTCGGCGGTGGCGACCAGTTCCGCCGGGCTCATGGCGGCATCTTCCGGCCGTAGGGACCAACGTCCGGCAGCGCCTTCCAGAATGAAGGAGATGGGCGCTGCCGCTTTCGGTTGTTCCATCGGGCGGGAGCGGAAGGTGAGGTGAATGACGTTGCCGCTCATATGCAGGCCTCACGAAAGAAAGGCCGGAAGCGGAAATCGGTATGAAGAACAAGCATGCGCGGTCCCATAGCTACGAGACTGCGGGTTGTGGGAGACGGACGGCATGCCGGGAAAGGCGGAAGAGACGATCCCGGCAAGCAACCTGTCGGGACACCCCGCCCGAGAACGTTTCATAGGTTGCGGCAGGTCTCCTGGCTCGCGGGTCGTAACCGTCTGTCTGGCCTTCCCGGTCCCAAAGGACCAGTGACACGCATCGACAGCGGCTCGCCGCTCACAGTTGCGGGGGCAGCGTCGGTATTCCACCGACTTCCCTCTTAGCCCCGGATTTTAAACGTCCGAGGAACCGTAACCTGAGATCACGGTAGGGGAGGCGGCCGATGGGAGTCAAGTGTCGGCTGCCGGATAAGGATCGAATCGGCGGCTGTTCTCATCGATCAGCAATGCCCGCCCGGCAGGCGGAAAAGCTCGTTGCGGGCAGGTTTGACGCTCGCAGATCTTGCAGCCTCCACCGATGGGCGTGGCGGCACTGGGATCGCCGAGATCAAGGCCTTTCGAGTAAACCAGCCGAGGCGCGTGGCGAATGTCGCAGCCCAAACCGACTGCGAACGTCTTGCCGGGAAGGCCATATCCTCCGGCGCCATGAGTGACGGTGCGGGCGACCCACAGATAGGTGCGGTCATCGGGCATGCGAGCTGCTTGGGTGAGGATGCGGCCGGGCGAGGAAAAAGCCTCGTAGACGTTCCATAATGGGCATGTGCCGCCAACCCGCGAGAAATGGAAATCGGTCGCCGACTGGCGCTTGGAGATATTGCCAGCGCGATCGACCCGAACGAAAAAGAATGGCACGCCGCGGGCATCGGGTCGCTGCAAGGTGGATAGGCGATGGCAGATGGACTCGTAGCCGACGCCGAACCGGGTCTCCAATCGTTCAATGTCGTACCGCAAGCGTTCGGCCGCTTCCAAAAACGGGGCGTAGGGTAGAATCAGGGCTCCAGCGAAATAATTGGCTAGTCCGATACGAGCCAATGATCGTGCCTCGTCGCTGGAGAAGCGGCCCTTGCGGGTCAGACTCGTCAGCAGGTCGCCCAATTCCAGGAAGGCCAGTTGGGTGGCCATTTGAAAGGCTTGCTGGGTTGGACTTCGGCTGGCGGGCAAATGCAATCGCCCTTTGGCAGCGTCAAAACGCCGATGCTCGCCAACCGTCTCTTCTCCATTGTCACGGATCACCTGAATCCGATGGCGGGAAACCAGGAGGTTCTCCAACCCCCGGTCCATGGCGCCGATTTCCAGCTTTTCCCGAACAAACAGCCGCTCTGCCGCTTCGTCCACCTCGGCGAAATGATTGTGGTGGTCGTAGAAAAAGTCTCGAACCTCTTCGTGGGGCATGGGGGGCTGTCCCAGGTCCGGTGCGCCGCGGTCGCCACCCAGGCTGGCGGCCAAAGCATCCAGTCTCTCCCAGCTTTGACGGTAGCGGCGATGCAGGGTTAGCAAAGCCCGCCCCACCGCCGGCATATTGGCGGCGAGTTCGCGGACTTCGGCCAAGGCGATGCTTTCTCCGGTCACGGTCGGATCGGAAAGCACGTCACGTAGATCACCGATCATCCGTGCTTCGTCGTCTTCGGCAAATTGGATGCCTGCTCCGAAGACTTCGTTGATGCGAAGGAGAACCGATACCGTGACCGGCCTTTGGTTGTGCTCCAACTGATTGAGGTAACTGGTGGAAAGGCCAAGGGCCTGGGCCAGCGCGGCCTGGGTAAGCCGCCGCTCTTCTCGCAGCCGCCGCAGTCGGACGCCCATATAGGCTTTGCGCATGGATGACCTCCCGGTTCTTCGCAAATTTCGCAAAACTACCCATTGAATGCCGACGAAATCCACATCTTTCCACCTGAATATAGTCGTGTTTATGCGTAAATTGCGAACATAACTCCTAAAATCTGAGATGGGGGGATGTTGTGGAACCGCTGAAGCTGGCTGATGAGTTTCCTGCCGCCACCACAGAGCAATGGCTTGGGTTGGTGGACAAGGCTTTGAAGGGGGCTCCCTTCGACAAGAAGCTGGTGACGCGTCTCTATGAAGGCATTGCCGTTCAGCCGATCTACACGAAGGCGGAGGGAGGTGAACCCTCTGACGTTTCCGGCCTGCCGGGGCAGATGCCCTTCACCCGAGGCGCTGTCGCCGGTCGGGATCAGGGATGGGAGGTCTGTACCGAGCAGCAGGCGGCGGAAGCGAAGGTTGTTAACGCCGCAATCCTCGACGATCTGTATCGTGGGGCGACCTCGGTTCTGATTCGCTTCGACGCCGCTGCCCGGGCCGGTCTCGATGGGGACGCCGCCGCTGCCGTCGGCTTGGCAGGCCGGGATGGCACCATGGTCTATTCCATTGATGACCTGGACCTCGCCTTCAAAGATGTGTTTCTGGACCTCGTGCCGATCTCCCTGGAGGCGGGAACGCAAGCCGCCACGGCTGCCGCCATGTTGGCCGGAATCTGGCGGGCGCGTGGCATTCAGCCGGCGCAGGCTCGGGGCTTTTTCAATGCCGATCCGCTGGGAACGCTGGCTACCGATGGGCATCTGCCCGCCACTCTGAACAGTTCGCTACGCCAAGCCACCGAACTGGCGCGCTGGACCGCCGAATATTGGCCGGTGGCGGTGGCGATGGGAGTGGATACCAGCGCCTATTCCGACGCCGGTGCGACCGAGAGCCAGGATCTGGCGGCGGCGATGTCCACTGGGTTGGCTTACCTGCGGGCGCTGACCGCCGCCGGGTTGGACATCGACACCGCCTGCCGTCAGATTCGCTTTACCTTCTCGGTCGGCTGCGACCAGTTCCTGTCCATCGCCAAGCTCAGGGCGGCGCGTCGGCTGTGGGCCCGTATCACCGAGGCTTGCGGCGCCGCCGAGCCGGCACGGGCCATGCGCATCCATGCTCGCACCGCCCGGCGAATGATGTCGCAGCGTGATCCTTGGGTGAACATGCTGCGGACCACCGTGGCCGGTTTTGCGGCAGGGTTGGGCGGGGCCGACAGCGTGGCGGTGCTGCCTTTCGATCATGTCCTGGGCCCGTCGGATGGGTTCGCCCGCCGCATTGCCCGCAATACGCAGATTCTTCTGCTGGAGGAATCGTCCCTGTCCAAGGTCATCGATCCAGCGGGCGGCTCCTGGTATGTCGAGACTCTGACTGCCGAGCTGGCCGAGGTGGCTTGGACCGCTTTTCAGGACATCGAGCGGCGTGGCGGCATGGCGGCTGTTCTGCTGGACGGCAGTTTCGCCGCCGAGATTGCGGAAGCTTGGGCCAAGCGCGAGGCCGACATCGCCCGCCGTCGGGTGCCTCTGACCGGCATCAATGAGTTTCCCAACATCCTGGAGCAGGCGGTGGAACGTCCGCATCCCGATTTCGTGGGGCTACGTCAGGCTGCGGCCCAGCGACTGGCGCCAGCGCGGAATGAACTGCCGCCGCTGTCCCGCCTAGCCAGCCAAGAGGACCGAGTCGAAGCGGCGGAACAAGGCTATTCCATCGCGGCTCTGGCGTCATCCCTGGCCGATGGGGAAGGCGTGTCCATTCCGCCGCTGCCGCGCCATCGCCTGCCGGAATCCTTCGAAGCTTTGCGCGACGCTGCCGACCGTTACAAGGACCGGACCGGATCGTGGCCGGTGCTGTTCCTCGCCAATCTGGGCAAGGTGGCGCAGCATACGGGGCGAGCCACCTACGCCAAGAATTTCTTCGAGGCTGGCGGTATCCAGACCCTGTCTAACAGCGGCTTCTCCTCCGCCGAGGCCTGCGTCGAAGCCTTCAAGGCCAGCGGTGCCCGCATCGCCGTGCTGTGTGGCGCTGATCTGCAGTATGAGAGCATGGCCGAGCCCTTCGCCCAGGCGCTGAAAGCGGCGGGTGCCGACTATCTGTTCCTGGCCGGAAATCCTGGCGAGCACAAAGACGCCTATCAGGCCGCCGGCATCGACGCCTTCATTTCCGTGGGCGCCGATGTGCTGTCCGTGTTGCGCGCCACTCTGGGCCGTTTGGGAGTTGACCTGTGATGACCGCCTTTCCCGACTTCACCAAACTGCCCCTGGGTAACGAGATCTCCGGCACTAACCTCGGTCGTTGGGAGCATGATTTCGCTGCCGCCCTGGGCCAGGCGCCTGCCGAGGCGCTGTGGCAGACCCCGGAGATGCTGGGCGTCAAGCCGCTCTATACGGCGGCGGATTTGGCTGGGCTGGACCACCTTGAGACTCTGCCGGGGCTGCCGCCCTTCCTGCGTGGTCCCTATCCCACAATGTATGTCAACCAGCCCTGGACGGTGCGCCAGTATGCCGGCTTCTCCACCGCTCAGGAATCCAACGCTTTCTATCGCCGCAATCTGGCGGCGGGCCAGAAGGGCCTGTCGGTGGCGTTCGATCTGGCGACCCATCGCGGCTATGATTCCGATCACCCGCGCGTGCCCGGCGACGTCGGCATGGCCGGGGTGGCCATCGATTCCATTCTGGACATGAAGACGCTGTTCGACGGCATTCCGCTGGATCAGATGTCGGTTTCCATGACCATGAACGGCGCCGTGTTGCCGGTGCTGGCCGGTTATATTGTCGCAGCCGAGGAACAGGGCGTTTCGCCCGACAAGCTGTCAGGGACCATCCAGAACGACATTCTCAAAGAGTTCATGGTCCGCAACACTTATATCTACCCGCCGAAGCCGAGTATGCGGATCATCTCCGACATCTTCGCCTTCACGGCGCAGCATATGCCGAAGTTCAACAGCATCTCGATCTCGGGCTACCATTTGCAGGAGGCCGGGGCCACCGCCGATCTGGAGCTGGCCTACACCCTGGCCGACGGCGTCGAATATGCCCGCGCCGGCTTGGCCACCGGCATGACCATTGATCAATTTGCGCCGCGACTGTCGTTCTTCTGGGCCATCGGCATGAACTTCTTCATGGAAGTCGCCAAGATGCGGGCCGGGCGCATGTTGTGGGCCAAGCTGATTAAGCAGTTCGAGCCCCAGAGCACCAAATCGCTCAGCTTACGCACCCATTCCCAGACATCGGGCTGGAGCCTGACGGCGCAGGACGTTTTCAACAACGTCACCCGCACCTGCATCGAGGCCATGGCCTCGACCCAGGGCCATACCCAGTCGCTGCATACCAATGCGCTGGACGAGGCGTTGGCCCTGCCCACTGACTTCTCGGCCCGCATCGCCCGCAACACCCAGCTATTCCTGCAGCAGGAAAGCGGCACCTGCCGGGTCATCGATCCCTGGGGCGGCAGCTATTACGTTGAGCGTTTGACCCGCGAACTGGCCGCTCGTGCCTGGGAGCATATCCAGGAAGTGGAGCAGAGCGGCGGCATGGCCAAGGCCATCGAGACCGGCATCCCCAAGATGCGTATCGAAGAAGCCGCCGCCCGCACCCAGGCCCGCATCGATTCCGGACGGCAGACGGTGGTCGGCGTCAACAAGTACAAGGTCGAGGACGAGCAGCCCATCGACGTGCTGAAGGTGGACAATACCGCCGTGCGTGCCCAGCAGATCGCCCAGTTGGAAAAGATACGATCCGAGCGCGACGGCGTTCGTTGCCAGCAGACCCTGGACGCCCTGACCAAGGCGGCGGAAACCGGCGAGGGCAACCTGCTGGCCCTGTCGGTAGACGCCATCCGGGCCCGCGCCACGGTCGGCGAAATCTCCTTTGCCCTGGAGAAGGTCTATGGCCGTCACAAAGCCGAGATTCGCACCATCTCCGGCGTTTATGCCAGCGAGGTTAGTCGCGGGTCTGATCGCATCGACAAAGTTTTGTCCATGGTCGAGGAGTTTCGCCAGCACGATGGCCGGCGTCCCCGCATCATGGTCGCCAAGATGGGGCAGGATGGTCACGATCGTGGGCAGAAAGTGATCGCCACCGCCTTCGCGGATCTGGGTTTCGACGTGGATGTCGGGCCGCTGTTCCAGACCCCGGCCGAGGCTGCCCGCCAGGCGGTGGAGAACGACTGCCACATCATCGGCGCCAGTTCTCTGGCCGCCGGTCATCTGACCCTGGTGCCGCAGTTGAAGGAAGAGCTGGCCAAGCTGGGGGCGGAAGACATGATGATTGTCGTTGGCGGCGTTATTCCGCCTCAGGATTGGGATGCGCTTTATGCGGCCGGTGCCACCGCCATCTTTCCGCCTGGGACGGTGATCAGTGAGGCGGCGGAGGGTCTGCTGAAAAAACTGAATGAACGCTTCGGCTATGGGACTAAGGCGGCGTGAGGCGTAGCGTTTCTCTACGGTTTCCCCTTCAAGCCGGAGGAGGGGGCTGGCATGCCATGGAGGTGAGAGTCCATCGCCCGTTCCGACCGACCAGATCGACCTGCGATAGCGGCGACACGTCGATGCGCCAAAATGAGGCTGGTGTGGCCTGAAGGGCGTGGACGATGCCCGCCCGGATCACCGCCGGATGGGTGACGGCAACGACATAGGTCGAGCCGCGCCGTTCAGGGTGGGGGTGCAAAGCATCCATCCAATTGCCAATCCGCGCCAGCAGATCGTGAATGGATTCGCCGCCATGGGGAGCTGCCGCCGGATCCGTGAGCCATTGGCCGATAGCGTCAGGTTCGCTGGCCTGGATATCCGCCATGGTGTTTCCCCGCCAGCGCCCGTAATCGCAATCGCTTATGGCCAGATCGACCGATGCTTCCAAGCCCAGTTGGGTTGCCGTCTGCCGCGTGCGCAATTCAGGCCCACACCAGCATTGATCCGCCCGAATCAAGGAGGGCGGGGGCATGGTAGCTGGAGATGAAAGAGGTTCATCCAAAGGAAAAGCCGCCGTACGCAGGGCGCTGGTTGGACCATGGGAAATGAAAGATAGCCTGATGGTCATAGCGAGGCTTGTTCCTGAGAATGATTTTAGGATGGTTATTGACCCTGTCGGATCAAGACCTGTAAGGTGAGCCCTGCTTACGAAGGCGGAAGCCGGTGTGAATCCGGCACGGTTGCGCCACTGTGAATGGCTGAACGCCAAAAAGTCAGACCTGTTTTCGTAGCACATATCGCACTCAAACGGGACGCATAATCCCAAGGAGACATCATGGCGCATCAACACGTCGCCGCTCCGGTTTTCGAGCCGGTCACCATTCCTCTGCGCGAACTGGTTCCCTGGGCTATCTTCGGAGGCGTCATGTTCCTCCTGATGGTCTATTTCGTCGGAGCCGAACAGGGCGCGACCTCGATTTTCTCGGGGATGTACGTTCACGAATTCGTGCATGACGGCCGCCATCTTTTGGGTTTCCCCTGCCACTAAGCCGGGAGGCTCATTCACATGGTTGGAAAAATACTGCTGCGCGGCATGCTGGTCGGCATTGTCGCGGGATTGCTGGCGTTTGGCTTCGCCAAAGTGGCCGGTGAGCCTCAGGTCGATAGGGCGATTGCCTTCGAAGACCAGCTTTCCCAGGAAAAGGGCGAGACCCCCGAACCCGAATTGGTCAGCCGAGAAGTACAGAGCACCATCGGTCTGCTGACCGGTGTGGTGGTTTTCGGCACGGGTGTCGGCGGGCTGTTCGCCCTGGTTTTCGCTTTTGCTCAGGGCCGGGTCGGGCATCTGCGTCCCCGCACCATAGCTGCCTTGTTGGCCGGCGCCGCCTTCCTGGCCGTCTATCTGGTTCCCGATCTGAAATACCCGGCTAACCCGCCTTCGGTCGGCGCGCCGGAAACCATCGGTTATCGCACGGGGCTGTATTTCTTCATGGTGGCGTTTTCGATCGTCGCCATGGGGTTCGCCGTCACCCTTGGCCGTCGCCTTGCTCCCCGTTTCGGCGGCTGGAATGCCAGCCTGATCGCCGGGCTGGCGTTTGTGGTAGTCATCGGCATCGTGCAGGCGTTTCTGCCGGATATCAACGAAGTACCGGCCGAGTTTCCCGCCGTCGTCCTGTGGCAGTTCCGCGTCGCCTCGCTGGGCATCCAGGCCGTGCTGTGGGGAACCATGGGGCTGCTGTTTGGTTTCCTGACCGAACGCAGTCTGGCACATGGGCAAGCGAAACCGGGCAAACCGGCATTGGCTGGCCACTCCGCCTAAGGCTGAACCTCGGCATGGGGGCCTCTCCCCATGCCGAGGCAGACCACAGATGCCCCCCCCATTTCCGCACCGCGCCGTTTTGGCCTTGCTGCTGCTGACCTGCATGAGCGGGCCGGTCTCAGCTCATGTCGAAATCTGCCATACGCCGGCGGATGCTCCCCGTGTGTTTTCCTTTGGCGAGCCTGGGGATTACGCGGTGATGACGCGCACCATCAAGGTTTCCATGCGCGACATGAGTTTCGATCCGGCCAGCATCAAAGTGAAAACAGGCGAAAGCATTCGTTTCGTGCTGACCAACGCCAGCGACGTCGAACATGATTTTACCATTGGCGACGCCGTTGCGCAGACGATCCACCGCAAGGAAATGGAGCAGGCTTATGCCTCTCCCGGTGAGCACGCTCACTATCATTACGCCAATTCCATCCACGTTCCGGCCCATGAACGCAGGGTGCTGATCTGGACCTTCTCGCGTCCGGGTAATTTCGAGTACGACTGCAATATGCCGGGACATTATCAAGCCGGCATGCGGGGCCGTGTCACGGTGGAGTGAGAGGGCATGTTGCCTCTTCTCACGGGCAAGATCAGTTCAGAATAAAGCGGATCGGAACGTCGATACTGGATTCTGTCGGCAATCCGTGGCGTCGCGCCGGCTTCAATCGCCAGCGCTTCAATGTTTCCACGGCCGCTTCGTCGAGCGCCGTGTCGCCGCTGCTGCCGATCACCGCGACCGATTCGGGCGATCCATCCTCATTCACCGACAGACGTACCACCACGGTTCCCTCATGCCCTTTCCGTCGGGCGCTCATGGGATAGGTCGGGACTGGCGTTTCCGCTTGTCCCAGATGATAGGCGGCGGGCTGGAATGCGGCGGGTTCGTCCGAAGCGGTGGAGGCGTCGCCAGATCCAGAAGCTGAAGACGGAATGGATAGTGAAGCGGCGTCACTGACGGCGTCGGCTGTTTTGTCATTCTCCGGCGAAGGGGCGGGGGATGGTACGTCTGCGTGCCGGATCGTCGGCGGCTTGATTGGGCGCGGCGTTGGGGGAGCCGCTGGGGGCTGTGGGGCTGATTCAGGGCGAGGAGGTTGGGCCTTCGGTTCCGGCTGAAGGCTCGCCGGTTCCTCCACCATGCTCAGCGTGATCGGCACGACGGTCTCGTCGGGGAGCCCATGCCCGATAGAGGCGGCCATTGCTGCGCCCAGGACCAGGCCATGCAGCAGTAAGGACAGACCCATCGCCGTCCGGGAGCGAAGACGGCCTTCGCCGCTTAGCGGGTTTGGGCGCCGAGCCATGCCGTGCTGGTTTCCAAGACCGCCGCATAGGCGGTTTCGCCAAGGAGACGTCCGATGCCGGTGTGCAGGCCGCAATGATTGGTGCATTGGTTGGCCAGGGGCGAGGCGATCAGGATGCAGTCGGTGCCGGTGCCGGTAACCGGGCGGCCATCTTGCGGCAGGGTCAGTCCCAACTGCATGACGGCGGCGGTGCGGGCCTGGGCGACGATGGACAGAGCCTCCAATGCGGCCGCAAACGACAGCGGCGCCGATAAAACGGCGACGACGTTGATGGTGCCGATGTGTTCCGCAGGACGGCGGACTTCGACCGAAGCCGGTCGCGGCAGTACGCTTTCGCCGTTGCCCAACCCCGATGTGGCGGTGACGCTGATCGCTCCGGCGGGTGACCGCCGTTGAAGATGCGCGAAGCGGCGTACTTCAGCCGCCGTCATCAGACCGACCTCGGCCTCGACGCCATCGGCCAGGGCGCGGCGGCGGAACAGGTCGGCGGGGTCTTCGCCCTGCGGCAGATCGGCGTCGCAAACCTGCAGCCAGGCGATATGGCGCGCCGCGCCCAGGGACGGCCCGACCACCGGCCAGCCCAGTATTTGAAAGCGGTTGCCGAGATCCAGCGTCAGCCAGGGATCGCGCAGCTCGGGCCGGGGCAGGCGGGCGAAGGGACCGAGCAGGGTCATCGCGTTCTCTCCCACGGCAGCAGATAGGAAGAGGCGTGATGGGTGCCGCGAATGGCCCGGATGCCATAGACCCGCTCCAGCAAACCATCGTCGAGAATGGCGGCGGGGTTTCCATCGGCCACCAGATGGCCCTGATCCAAGACGCAGATCCGGTGGCAGCTTCGTGCCGCCAGAGCAAGGTCGTGCAGCACCACGACCACGGCGTCGCCTTGTTCGGCGCGGCGGCGCAGCAGATCGAGAACCGACAATTGATGCCCTGGATCAAGATGGGAAATCGGTTCGTCCGCCAGCAGGACAGGGGCCTCGACGGCCAGGGCGCGGGCCAGCAGCACTCGTGCCCGCTCGCCCCCCGACAGGGCATTCAGCGGGCGGCCGGTCAGGTCGCCGACATCGGCTTCCTCCATGGCCCGTGCGATGGCGATGCGGTCGGCGTCATCCAACGTGGCGAAACGCTCTCGGTGCGGCAGCCGCCCCAGGGCCACCACTTCTTCCACCGGCATGGCCCAATGGGCCTGGGCTCCCTGAGGCAGATAGGCGATGCGCCGCGCCCGTTCGGTTGGCGGCAGCGCGGCGACGGGCCGTCCTTCGAAGGTGACCTGCCCGGAACAGGGCAACAGACCGGCCAGGGTTTTCAACAAGGTGGTTTTGCCCGCGCCATTCGGCCCCAGCAGCCCCAGCATCTCGCCTCGGGCCGCTGCGACGGTGACGCCGTGTAGAACCTTTCGGCCTTTCAGGGACACGTCGATATTTTCCCCTGCCAGAATGGTCATTGCTCGGCTCCCTGCATTTTCAGGATCAGTCCCAGGAAGAACGGAATGCCGACCAGCGAGGTCAGAACCCCCAGCATCAGTTCACTGCTGGCGGGGATCAGCCGTACCGCCATATCGGCCAAGGTGACCAGCAAGGCGCCGCCCAGGGCGCTGGGCAGCAGCAGGCGGGACGGTTGGGAACGAACCAGCGGACGGAGCAGATGCGGCACCACCAGACCGACGAAACCGACCGATCCGGCGACCGCCACCGACGCTCCCACCGCCAGGGCCGTTCCCAGCACCGCCCACAGGCGCAGCCGCCCCACCCGAATTCCCAGGCTGGCCGCCGCCTCTTCCCCCAAACTAAGGGCATCCAACCCGCGCCCGGTTCCGGCCATGATCAGCCAGCCAACGGCGGCGAAGGGCAGGGCCAACGTAACGTCATCAAGGCTGCGGTCATGCAGCGAGCCCAGCAGCCACATCACCATCTCGCTCAGGGCGTAAGGGTTGGGCGACAGGTTCATCGCCAAAGAGGTCAGGGCAACGGCCAGACTGGACAGCGCCACTCCGGTCAGGATCAGCGTCAGGGTTCCGGCATTACGCCCGGCGATCAGCAGCAGCAACAGGGTGCCGATGGCGGCGCTGCCCATGGCGGCCAGCGGCAAGGCCAGGGGAAAGACCGCCGACCAGCCGAAATACAGCGCCACCACGGCCCCCAACCCGGCGCTGGCCGAGGTGCCGGTCAGCCCGGGCTCGGCCAGGGGATTGCGCAGCAAGCCTTGCAGCACCGCGCCAGACAGACCCAGGGATGCGCCGACAATGGCCCCCAACAGGGCGCGGGGCAGGCGAATATCCTGGATGATCAGCACCAGTCGGGGATCGTCGCCGAAGCCAGCCAAGGCCCGGACGATTTGATGGCTGGTCAAGGATGCGGGGCCGATGCTGATGGACAGCAACAGAGCGGCGCCCAAAGCAGTCAGCAGAATGATCGGCAGGGAAAAACGGGTCATGGCGTGGTGTTTCCCTCGCGGGCGGTGGCCAGGGTTTCGGCGGCATCGACCAGCGGCCAGCCGCCGCAGGACCACAGCCGTCCGGGAATATCGACGATGCGGGTCCGATCAAGGGCGGCACGGAACACTGGATGATGGGCGAAGCCGTTATGCAGGGACCAGGGGCGGCCATCGAAGAAGCTGGTGATGATGACTTCGGGCGGATGCAGCAGCAGCGTTTCCAGATCGAGGCCGGTCCAGCCTTGCTTGCCCAACTCGGCGGCCAGATTGCGATAGCCGGCGGCGGTCATGGCGGTATCGACCGAGGTTCCGCGCCCGGCGGTGCCGCCGTCAGGACGGTAATAGGCCGCCAGCGGACGGTGCTCGGGCGATTGCGCCGCCAGCCGGTCGATACGGCCTTGCAACTCGACGGTCAGAGCCTCGCCGCGCGCCGGATCGCCAAGGTCATTGGCGGCGGCGCGCAGCGCGGTCATCACTTCGGGGAAACTGTCGGCGGCGGGCACGCGGATGACGCGGACCCCAAGCTTTTGCAACAGGGCCAGGGTTTTGCCGTCGCCATAGGTGCCTGTGACGACCGTGGTGGCGTTGCTCAACAACACGCTTTCAGCCGAGGCGGAAAGCGTCGGGATGCCTTGTGCCTGCACTGCCACCGCCGACAGATGAGGATCGGCGGCCCAGCGCGAGAGTCCGACGATGCGCTGGCGCGGCAGCAGCGCCATCACCGCCTGATCAGAGCAGAGATTGAGCGATGCCACCCTGTCTTCCGCCCGTGCCGAGGGGCAGAGCGCCACCAAGACCAGCAGTCCGGCGATGATTAGTGCCCGCCGCATCGGAACTTCTCTCCGGCGCGGTCCAGCGGATCGGGCGGCAGCCCCAGATAGCGGGCGCGGAGTTCATCCCACAAGGACAGCCGCGCCCAGTCGGGAGTCTTGACGATCTTTTCGCCGTCGAGGAACGGATTGGGAAGAAACACCGTCATCTGCTGTTCGTCTTTGCCGTTGGCCAGACGCAGCATCCACGACCGCGGCGTGCCATCGGAATTGAGCAGGCGGACCAATTCGGCGCGGGCGGTGCGGCGATGATGGGCCAGTTCCGGCGCCACCGGAAAGCGGGGTGTTCCCTTGTGCTGGCCGATGCAGACATGAAAATGCCAGGCACCGAAATCGACGGTCAGATAGCCGTCGAACATAGACACCTTCTGCGGGGCGTTGGGGGCGCGAATCTCGAAAACAGCGCCTTGCACCAGCGAGCCGAACACCAGTTTATCCCAATGATTGGTGAACAGGTCTTTCAGCAGGGCGAACAGGACCTGTTCGTCGGTGGACAGGGTGAACAGTTCCATTCGCCCCATGCCTGGGTCGTCGATGATTTCCGAATATGTTTTGGCGAGATCCATGACCCGCTTCTCCTGACCGAACGCGACCGGTCAACCGCCAGGGGACGGTTGCAGCCATGACTTCTGGAGGTCGCGGCAAGGCCGGGCGAAAGCCGGACTCCTGGCGGACCGTCCAAAAACACAACGTCACCACGTTCGGAAGAGATTCCGGACCGCCGATGCACCCCGCTCGGTCGGATGGGCGACGGCGTGAGGCAGGTCTCCTGGCTCGCGGGTCTTCACCATCATCCTGCCTTCCCGGGTTGTCCCAGTGGCGTTTCGTGGATGAAAGCTCGCCGCTTACAGTTGCGGGGGCAGCCACGGTTTCGGCCCCGATTGGGTTGTCCTCCCAATGGGTATCTCACCGTGTTCCCTTTTAATCCCCAGGACATATTCGGCCCCGGGGAAACCATCACGCGGTTTCAGGGATAAGCCGCGCCTGGGGGCGTTGTCAACAGGATGTGGGGGCTATTGATTCGCCTTGACGCAACAATCGTTCTCTGACTAGTTAACCGGCGATGGTTCCTCATCGAGGATTAAAAGGGAACGCAGTGCCGGCCTTCGGGCCTTAAGCTGCGGCTGCCCCCGCAACTGTAAGCGGCGAGCCAAGCGTCAGATATGCCACTGGGAAACCGGGAAGGCGACGCAAGGCAAAGACCCGCAAGCCAGGAGACCTTGCCATCGACCGTGGTCACGCACGGGCACGTTGGGCGGGGTGCACCAATGGAGACCGGGAA
>DATLJS010000075.1:0-1912 GCA_035538795.1 Candidatus Sulfotelmatobacter sp.
GCAGGAATTTGGCCAGGTTGTACGCCAGGGCGAACAGCTGCAGCCACGCCGCGTTGTCCTTGAAGCGCCGGCACAACCTCCCGCCTGGTCTGCGGGCCCTGTTGCAGGTCGAGGCCGCTGCTCCCCCTTCACCTATCCCGCTCGTCCGTCATTCCTGCCGCCCGTGGGCCTTCTTCACCGACGCCAGGCCGACCCCGTCACGGTTCCAGAGCAGCCCTCCTGGGTGAGATGCCGGGGTGCCTCCTTGCGGGCCTGGGCGGTCCTGCGGTACAGTGGACCCGCCGCCCATCCGGGTCGAGCTGAGGAGGCTGCCGGCGGCCGGGGAGGGATGACCTGGGCGGCCGGGGATGAGGCGTGAGGGCCACCAGACCCCGTAACGAGCCGGCTGTTCAGCGGCATGGTGGCTCTTCCGTTGATAAGCGCAAGGTGAGCGATTCCACGTTGCCCTGACCACCGCTCTTCCTACCCTATTCTCCGCCCTGTCCGCCGACGGGCAAGGCATTCCCCCGGACCTCGTTCGCCAAGGACGTGCCATGGCCAGCGTCACCCTGGACCTCGATCTCCCCGAAGGCGTCTCCGTCCTCCGCTACCGCCGCCACGGCGACGCCCACGGCCTGGAGATCGCCTGGCCGCTGCCGGAACGCTCCGCCTGCGACCGCTGCCACCTCGACGAGCCCGTCCACCTGGAGCGCCCCGCGAACCCCCAGGTGATCCGCGACCTCGACATCCTCGGCCAACCCTCCTGCTGGATCTACACCGCCGCCTTCCACCGCTGCTCGCGCTGCCACCGCCGCCAGCACCTCATCCCGCCGTTCAAGCGCAAGGACGTCTCGTACACCTACCGCTTCGAGCGGCACGTCCTGGGGCTGCTCATCGGCAGCAACGAGGAGGAGGTAGCCCGCCGGCTGGGCGTCTCCGCCGAGATGGTCGCCCTCATCGTCCGCAACCAGACGGCCGCGGCCAAGCCGATCGACCCCGACCGGGTCATCACCGACGTCGGCATCGACGAGCTGAGTCTGAAGAAGCGGCACAAGCTCTACGTGGCCCTCCTCACCGACCTGAGCGACCCCGACCGGCCGGAAGTGCTCGCCGTGGCCAAGGGCAAGGACGAGGCGGCCGCGCGGGCGTGCCTGGGGCAGTTGACCCAATCCCAACGGGAGCGGGTGCGGACGCATCGGGTGGACATGGGGGCGCCGTTCAACGCCGCCTGCAAGGCGCTGCTGCCCAACAGCCAGGCGGTGGTCGATCGCTTCCACGTGGCCCAGAAGTTCCATGAGGCCGTGGACGGGCTGCGAAAAAAATCACCCGGCGGCACAAGGCGAAGCTGACGCGGAAGCAGCGCAAGGAGTTCCGCGCCCTGATGTGGGAGTTCCGGCGCGACGCGGCCTCGCTGACGGGCCAGGAGCGGCAGCGATTAGAGGGCCTGTTCGTGCGGGTGCCGGAGTTACGGCGGCTGTACGAGATCAAGGGGCGGTTCAAGCGGATCTTCGACACGGCCAAGGACCGGCGCCGGGCGGCATATCGGCTGTGCGCGCTGGAGGTGGACGCCCTGGACGCGGGGCTGGACCTGAGCGCCTTCTTCCGCACCTACGACCGTTGGCAGGACGAGATCCTGGCGTATTTCGACCGGCGGCAGACGAGCGCGGCGGTGGAGGGGATCAACAACAAGGCGCGGGTGATCGTCAAACGGAGCTACGGGTTGAAGACGGCGGGCAGCCTGTGGACGCGGCTGATCTTGGACCTGAACTGGGGGAAGCGGCTGATCGGCCGAACAATCGAAGGAGCCCGCTCGTTGGTCGCGGGGTTCAAAGCACTATTCGCAGGAGCTGGCGCTTAAAAACGGAAGAGCCCATCGGCTTCGCAACCTCCTCGGCCGCTAAATAGGCCCGCAATCGTTACCATTCGACGTTTA